>NZ_JBCLVI010000004.1:0-716177 GCF_048537885.1 Gordonia sp. CPCC 205333
AATGCTCAAAAACAAACCAGCCACCCCGTCTCCGGAGCAACTCTCCCAGCCTAACAGAACCGTCTTTGTCGTGCAAACTTGCGTTTACATTCAGATTTCGGCTTAACAGGCCCACCATTATCTACCGCAAGTTGGGAGAACCTGCTTCGTTGGTAGAGGTGGTCAGCGCGAACTTCGTTTCCTAGCCATTCAGAACCTCCAGGGCCCCTCTGGCCGGCGCATTGGCGCGCTGACTTCGAATAAGTTACGCAACGATTGCGCCAAGGTCAAATCCGGTGGAGCCGCCCGGAGTCCGCGAGGATTCACCAGGTCAGCGCCTTACTCGTTGGTGCATTCGCCACTGCGGAACCGTTCAAATGACATTGATGGCATTCATGACGTGCATCACACTTCGGCACGTTCGTACCGTTTCTGCTGGTCAACCAATGGTCGCGATTCCAGCCGGCCGGCCGACCCCATCCTTTCGGACAGTAGGTGGGGCCGGTTGGACAGTTACGTTCACCGGTGGTCGGCTCATAGCGTCAATCTATGACCGGATACCCGCAGATCAGCGCCCAGTATCGGGCGTCTTCCGTCCCGTCGCGTGGGGCATTTCAATGGCGTCGAGCCGGCGACGATTTGGTGATCACGCACGACCTTGATGTCACGACAATCAGTGATGCGTCCATGATCGCGGGTCTCCTCACTCTCATCGACGACGGCGTGCTCGCCGGTCAGCATGAATTCGAAGCAGCGGCGGTTGCGATCGTGGAATCGGTTCCGCATGCCGACCCGTGGGCCTGCTTCTACCGCAACACCCTGGACGAACTGGCGGATCAGACCTCGCCGTTCGCTCCCGTCCACCGACGGGCCCGGGCCGAGATCGTCGGGACCAGCGTTCTGGAGGTCGGCTCCTGCTTCGGCTTTTTCGCATTGGGGTGTGCACGCGATGGACTCGATGTGACTGCGTGCGACCTTTCACAGGGCGCGGTGTCGATGCTGTCAGCGGCTTCACGTGCGCTCGACATTTCAGTGCGCGCCGGTATCGGCGACGCGCGCGCCCTCCCCTTCGACGACAACGCTGTCGACACCGTCACCCTCATTCATCTGCTCGAACACCTCGACGAGACCGGCATTATCAGTGCCCTCACCGAGGCGTTACGCGTCGCCCGACGTCGGGTTGTGGTGGCGGTCCCCTTCGAAGCCGAACCGAGTCCCCATTTCGGACACCTGCATTCGCTTGGCGAAGCGGACCTTCTGAACTGGGTCACATCGGTCACTCATGCTGGTGCACGCATCGATGTCGACCACGGCGGCTGGCTGATTCTCACTCCGCTGCCCTCCCGCGCGACCATCAATCAGATCAGTCCGCGCTTGCTCGCCGTGTAGACGGCGTCAGTCCGCTTGGAGACTCCGAGTTTGCGAATGATGTTGCGAATGTGGAACTTCACGGTCGACTCCGAGATGAATAGGGTCTGCCCAATCCTTTTGTTGGAGTAACCCTCTGCAAGGAGCCGAATCACTTCTCGCTCGCGGTCGGTGAGACTCTGCGGTGTCGGCGCTTCCCCCGATACCGCGCGTAGGACCACCGACGTGCTGCGCGGATCGAAGGCACTGCCACCCCTTGACACGGTCTCGATGGCACGGACCAGTTCGGTGGTGTCGACATCTTTCACGACATAGCCGCGGGCCCCCGCCTTGACCGCGCGAACCACCAAGTCGTCGTCGAGAAAAGTGGTCAATACCAGCGAGGCGACCGACGGCCATCGACGCGTTAGCTCCGATATCAGCGTTAAACCCTCGTATTCGGTGCCAACCGCAAGCTTCAGATCCACCAACACGACGTCCGGCGCGGTCCGTTGAACCTCTCGGTACGCGGTGGCGAGCGAGTCAGCCTCACCAACCACTTCGATCGAACCGTTTCGCTCCAGCAGCGAACGCAAGCCCTGTCGCAAGATTGCATGATCATCGACGAGCATGGTGCGGACCGGCGGTTGTATCGTCATGGCGCCCTTCGGATTTGCGATGTCGGAATGTCGACGGAAATCCGGATGCCGCCCAGTCGGGAGCGACGGATGCGGAAGACGCCGGCGTGCTCGTTGACGCGGGATTCGATATTGGCCAGGCCGCGATGTCGGCCCGCGAGATCACCACACGATGCCGCTCGCATCACCCGACGCAAATGTGCCGGATCGCCGCCACCATCATCGTCGACGGTGAGCGCGATGTCGTTTTCGCCGTAGGTCAGCACGATGCGCGCGGTTCCGGCCCGCGCGTGTACCGCCGTATTGAACAACGCCTCACCGGCGATCCGCAGGATCGAGTGCTGTACCGCATCGGGAACATCCCGTACGCGACCGACGACCCGCACTTCGGTTCGCAGATCGGCGGGCATATGCATCGAACAAAGCCCTTCAAGCACCTCACCCAGCCCGGTACCACTGGCCGCGGGCGCCTGATTGAGCGCGTAGATCACCGACCGCAACTGTTCGACGGCGTCCCTGGTCAGTGCGCCAGCCAACTGAAGTCGTTGTGCGGCTTGCGAATCCGCATCAGGATAGTCACCGCGCACCACCTCGATCTGCATGCCTGCCGACAAGACCGATTGGGTAACCGAATCGTGTAGTTCGCGAGCGATCCGTTCACGTTCCTCGGAGACGACGCGCTGGCGCATGGCAGCGGACAATTGCCGCTGGGTCAACTCCAGTTCGCGATTGCGCGCAACGAGATCGGCCGCCTGTTCCGTCACCTGCTCGTATGCGGCTTCCGCGCGCGCCACCTGATGTCGACTCTCCTCGAGCAACGCGGCGTTGAGGAGCGCTACAGCGGCCTGCCGCGCCAGGATCCGCAACACCACCAGATCGGCCGAGTCAACGATCTTGTCTGCCGGGGTCCAGGCGGCCAGGCCGCCCACCACCCGTTCATCCAGTTGGACCGGAACGTGTAGATGGTGTTCGGATACCAGCGGCTTCCCCGGCTCGTGCATCTGATTGCGCAAGATGTCGTTGAGTCGGTTGAGCACCTCATCGGGCACATCTCGCGGTGGGCTTGCGATCTCGACGCCCTCGAACGCGTGGACGGTGCCGTCGCCGGTCAGCATCAGGTGACGCGGTCCGGTGCGGCCAAGTTCGCCATCACCAAGCGCGAAGACCACCCATTCAGCGTCGAGATGCTCCTGCACTGCCCGAACCACTGAAACGACAAGGGTTTCCGGCCCCTCCGCCGTCTGTACCAACGCCCGCGAGATCCGGTCCATCGCACCGATCACGCGGCCAAGCCGCCGCTCAACGCCACGGTACTGCGCGTAGTGCGATCCCTTCACCGAATGCAGACCGACCAACGAATCCAGCACGGCGTCGCCCGCCCGATCGGCAACCGGGCCCGGACCGGTTTCGCTGCGCTGGTCCCCTTCGATCCGGCCAGTACGGGCGCGCCGAGTCATAGCGCGGCGCGGTACAGATTCTCCACCTGTACCAGGGTCGGTTGACGTGGATTTGTGGTCATGCACGCGTCCGCGAGCGCATGCCTGGCCAACAGTTCGACATCGTCGGGCCGCACTCCCAGCGAGACCAACGAGTCCGGCAACTCTACCCGCCTAGCCATCGCCGCCACCTCCGCGGCGAGCAGGTCAGCTGTGCCCCGTGCGGTCGCCGCGGGCGAAATCCCAATCGCCGCAGCAAGATCCAGATACGGCTCGGCGTCGGTCTCGGCGTTGAACCGGATAATGTGTGGCAGCACGACGGCGTTGATCGCGCCGTGCGGGGCGTCGCACAGTCCCCCGACGGGGTGGCTCATCGCATGTGCCGCTCCCAGAATCGCGTTGGTGAACGCCATGCCGGCCTCCATCGAGGCGAAGGCCATGTCATCGCCGGCCGTGACATTCGCCGGATCGTCCACGAGACGCTCTAACGCGGACCACACCGTTGAAATCGATTGCAGTGCATGACTATCGGTCAGCCTGTTGTGTGCGACCGAGGTGTATGCCTCGATGCAATGAGTGATCACGTCCATTCCACACTGCGCCGTCACCTGCGGCGTTACCGTCGCAAGCACTCGCGGATCGATCACTGACACGTCAGGCACGAGGCTGCGCCCGATAATCGTGACTTTGGTGCGCCGCTTCACGTCGGACACGATGCAGAACTGTGAGACATCTGCGCCGCTGCCCGCCGTCGTCGGCGCCGCGACCAGTGGTGGCAGTGGGCTCACCGCACGATCGATACCCTCGTACTGCAGAATATGTCCACCGTTCGCCGCGACGATGGCTACGCCTTTAGCTGCGTCGATCACCGATCCGCCGCCAAGCGCCGCGATCCCGTCGCAGCCGCCATCGTGATAACGCTCGTGAGCGGCCGAAATCTCCTGCGCGCGAGGGTTGGGCGACACATCAAGATAGGAAACAGCTTGCAGCCCAGCCCGAGTGAGTTGATCGACCAGTTCGTCGTACCACGGCGTTTGCTCGATCGTCCGGTCGGACACGATCATTAACCGTCGCATCCCCAATGCAGCCGCAGTACGCGGAACCTCGCCCAGCGCCCCACGACCCACGATGATCTCGGGGGTGTGAAACTTGGCGATGGAACTCGTCACATCCTCACCGTAACGCGTTACCCAACTCATCGGCGCGGACTGCCAACTCCGCGCCATCACGCGCGCTGATCACTCCCGCGCACGTCTGCGCATACGCGCCGAGCGCACACCCTCGCTGAGTCCAATAGCGCGACGGTTCCGGCGTCACCCAGGCCACACGATGGGCTCGTCGGCACACTTGCGAAAACAGGTCGATACGCGGGTCGAAGGCATTGCTGCGCGCGTCACCCACCACCAGGATCGACGTCCGACGGGTGATCAGATCGCCGAAGTCACCGAGCAAACCAGCCCACGTCTGACCGTAATCACTGGTCGCGGCAAGGTCGAGACCATCGGCCGAGAGAACCGCGGCCAACGCGGTGTCCGCAGTCGCGGACCGGAGCGCAGCGGTCACCCGCACCGGGCGATCTACAAACGCGACGACCTCACACCGACTGCCGAAACGGTGCAGAGTCTGTGCGAGTCGCAGGATGAATCCAGTCACCGGACGCACCGACAGCGAGACGTCGACCACCACCAGCAGCCGTACCGGCCCCGGACATTCTCGTCTGCGCCACAACCGAACTGGCACACCATCGGTCGACACCGAAGACCGCATCGTAGCCCGGATATCGAGCAGCCCGCGATCGGTTCTGCGCACCACCCGTCGCGAGGCACCGCGCATACGCTGCACCAACCGATGACAGGCTAGGTCGATATCCGCCTGATCGGTACTGACACCGGACGCGGCATCATCAGAGGTAGCCGTGACACCCGCGGCGTCCAGTCGCGCGGCCAGGGCATCGACGAAAGCGGCAAGTGCACGTTCAAGGTCGGCGCGCCGCACGTCGTCGAGATCGTCGGCATCTTCGGTCCCGTATGCGTTCCGCGCGTCGTAGCGACTAAGCGCGGCCAGAATCGTTGCGGCATCGGATAATCCGAGCTTCGCACCATGGACGCGAGTCGCCGCGCCGACCATCTCACCCACATTCGCCGAGTCTGCTTCGTCGATGTCAACCGTGTAGGTGACACCGCCGGAGACGGCTTCGGAATCCGGGTCAACCTCGAGTTTCTCGGCCCCGGCCGAGACACTGAAGTCGTTCTCCTCCCGATGCGCGCTTTCGCCGTGCCGCTCGCGCGCATCCGGATCGTCGGCCATTAGGTCACCGATCTCGTCGGTATGTTCGTCGGCACCGATCATGCGCGCGGCACCCTCGAAGTCGTCATTCCACTCGAGGTCCTCGGGCAGCGCGACTGCTGCGCCTCGCGGGCGTGGTGTGTCCTCCTCGTCAGGTGAGTAGGCATGCAGAAAATAGATGTCGAAGGCCTGGTCGAAGCCGTCGGATTCGTGTGCGTACTTCACTGAGACCGCTCGCAACCCGGACCGTAGCAATTCGATGTGACGACCTCCGATAATCGCCATCACCCGACGGATCTCAATAACTTCCGCCGGCGAGACTCGAACTCCGAACGTCCGCAGGACTTCACCGAAATGCACTGCGATGAGGTCGATCATGCCCGGTCGGTCCTGAGTCAACACAGTGCCCACTCGCGCGGCTTCCGGCGACACACTCATTTCACGGCGCGAGCGCTGCGGGCGCGTCCGGCTCCGAAGGCGCGGGCTGTCACCGATCCAGCGGGGGTGCTGCCGTCGACGCCTATCGACTCGCCGTCGGCGAGATTGTCTGGGGCGGCCAAGGCTCGTCCCGCGATGTCGTGGTCGGAGCCGAATTTGATCATGAGACTCAACAACGCACCGTCGAGTCCGTCGGTCGCCCCAGCGGCCCGCAGATGTGACGCAGCCCGAGCGGCATCGATCACCTCGGCTATCGACGGCGACTTACGCAACGGGAGGTCGCGCAAGCGGCTGGCCAGCGCGACAACGTCGGCGATTACGGACTCCTCGACATCGGGAGCACGCACCGCGACGATCTTGCGTTCACGTTCCGGCGACGGATACGCAACCTGGAAATGCAGGCAACGACGCTTCAGCGCGGGCGACAATTCACGAGTGTCGTTGGAGGTCAAGATAACCCACGGGGAAGATCGGGCGGTGAACGTACCCAGTTCGGGAATCGTCACCTGCCGCTCGGCCAGAACTTCCAGCATCACCGCTTCCATCGCTTCGTCGGTTCGGTCGATTTCGTCGACAAGAAGCAACGTCGGCGTCGGGGACATGATTGCCGACAGGAGCGGACGCGGAACCAGGAAGTCCTCCGAATACACGCCTACCTCGGCACGAGCGAGCGCAGCAGATGCTTCGGAAAGCGTTGCATGCGTTGCTAATTCGCCGCTGATACGGTCGCGCAGCATTTGCACGTGTAGGAGCTGACGCGCATAGTCCCACTCGTAGAGCGCACGCGATTCGTCCAGTCCCTCGTAACATTGCAGGCGAATGAGGTCGCGGCCCGACGCGGCGGCAAGGGCTTTGGCCAACTCGGTCTTCCCGACGCCCGCCGGCCCCTCGAGGAGCAGTGGCCGGTCCAGGAGGGTCGCGAGATGAACCACGACGGCGAGGTCGTCGTCGATCAAATACCCCTGCGCCGACAGGGCTTTGGACAGATCGTCGACGGCGTCGAAGGTCGTACAGGTCATCGGGTCAACTCCAGACGAGAACAGTTGGTAGACAACGAAGTTGGGTTGCGAGGTCTCGATACACCCGACTCGGCTAGCGCCTCGCCGGGCACTCGACCAGCGGCAAGGCCCGGCCAGCGCCTCGCCGGGCACTCGACCAGCGGCAAGGCCCGGCCATCACGTGGCCGGGCACTCGACCAGCGGTGAGGCCCCCACCTGCGGAACGACCGGCCTAATAGCTCCCGGTGAACGCGTGGGTCACCATCGGAATCAACGATTCGACCGTCGACTCGCGTGGGTTGCCCGGCGTGCACCAATCACCCATCATGTGCTCCGAGATCGCCTGAATCTGCTTGTCCGAGGTATCCATCTTGTCGCCGCGACCCTCGTACTTGCCGGTGTTCATCCGATTCTTCTCGTAGCTGTTCACGCTCAGCTGTCCGAAGTTATCGGGTATTCCCAGATCCTTCGACAATCGGATGGCTTCTTCAACAGCGGCGTCGGCGGCTTGCACCTTCGTCATCTTCGAGGTGTCGACTCCGAGTAGAGCTGCGATGTCGGCGTACCGCTCGAATCGCGACGGCAGGTTGTACTCCCACACACGAGGCAACGCGATCGCGTTATTCAGGCCATGGTGGCTGTCGTAGAACGCGCTAACCGCATGCGACAGCGAGTGCACCAGGCCAAGGCCACCCGAGTTAAACGCTTGTGCCGCAATATATTGCGCGTGCATCATGCCCGAACGAGCTTCGAGATTCTTCGGGTCGTATACGGCAGTTCGCAGGTGATCGCGGATCAATTCGATCGAGTACTTGGCATTGCCCAGTGAGGGCGCGAAATCCAATCGCGAGACATACGGCTCACTCGCATGGGCGAGGACATCGAACCCACAGAATGCAGTGAAGTGCTCAGGGCAGGTGTAATACAACAGCGGGTCGTCCATCGCCAGATCGACCAGGCAGGTGTCGTCGAAGGCCACCCACTTATGCGGGTTGTTCATGTCGGAAGTGTCGGTGATGACGTAGGCCCACGATGTTTCCGAACCCGTGCCAGCCGTTGTCGACACCGCGATGTGCTTGGGGTTCTCCTTGTTGGTTGCCTTGGAGAAACCTTCGAACTCATTGATATTGCGACCGTCGTGGGCGATGACCATCCGCGCGCCTTTGGCCGCGTCATGGCTCGATCCGCCGCCGACCGAGATGATGCCATCGCATTTCTCCGACTGATAGAGCGCTGCAGCGTCCATGCAGTTGTAGTCCTTGGGGTTGGACTCCACTTGATCGAAGAGCACCACATCGACACCCTGGTATTCGATCTTGCCGATAAGTTCTTCGATGATTCCCGAGCCGCGGAGGCCGGTCGTCATCAGCAGGGCACGGGTCATACCGAGGTCCTTGGCTTCAACGCCGAGCATGTCGTGGGCGCCGACACCCAGCTTCGCCTTCGGGAAGGGGTGGAATTCTTTGATCGGGAAATCCCAGATCTGATTCAGCTCAATTGCCATTGGGGGTCACTCCTCGTGCCGTGTTGTTTCGGTCACATTCCAGAGTGTTTGCTGAGGTCACGCCGGTACAAGAGTCCCCATCCCGGCGTCGCGCAGATACACCCGGCGGGTTAGCCGGGTACCTATCCGTTCGGTCAGTGACGGCATCCCGGCCGTGCGGCGTCGGTGTCCCCGACGTCAGGTGGTCAGTCGGGGAGAGTTAGTCGACGACCCGCTCGATGGTTCCGCCGAGAGACCGCAGATTTTCCACGAAGTTCGGGTATCCACGGTCGATATGCTCGACGTCGCGCACCTCGGTGACACCGTCGGCGACCAGGCCGGCCAGCACCAGCCCCGCGCCGGCCCGGATGTCGGATGACCAGACCGGCGCGCTCGATAGTTGCTCGATACCGCGAATCACCGCATGATGCCCATCGGTACGAGCATCCGCACCGAGTCGGACCATCTCCTCGACAAACCGGAAACGAGCCTCGAAGACATTCTCGGTGACCACCGACATTCCTTCGGAAATGGCGGCCAAACCAATCGCCATCGGCTGCAAGTCCGTCGGGAAACCGGGGAAGGGCAGCGTCGAGACATTAACCGCCACCGGTCGTTGCGCCTGGCGTACCCGGAAACCGTCGTCGAAGCGGTCAACTTGGGCACCTGCGTCGACCAGTTTGTTCAGTACGAGGGAGAGGTGTTTGGGGTTGACCCCGCGCACTGTGACGTCGCCGCACGTCATCGCGGCTGCGATCCCCCACGTCGCGCCGACGATACGATCGCCCACGACGCGGTGGGTGGTCGGCGACAGTTGCCGTACGCCGGTAATGGTCAACGTCGAAGTGCCGCCGCCGTCGATGATCGCGCCCATCTGTTGCAACATCTCGCAGAGATCGACGATCTCCGGTTCACGAGCCGCGTTGTCGATGGTGGTGACGCCCTCGGCGAGCACTGCCGCCATCAAGATGTTCTCGGTGGCGCCGACCGATGGGAACTCCAGCGCGACCGGCGCGCCGACGAGCGAATCAGCCTGTGCCACAACACATCCATGCTCGATAGAACTTTGCGCGCCCAGCGCCCGCAACCCAGCTTGATGCATATCGAGTGGACGAGAACCGATAGCGTCGCCGCCGGGCAATGCGACGACAGCACGGTGACAACGCGCCATCAACGGCCCGAGCACACACACCGAAGCGCGGAACTGTTTCACCGCGTCGAAATCGGCGTGATACTTCGGTTCGGCCGGGACATCGATGGTGACCGTGTCGTGGTCGACCTCGACGGTGGCCCCCAGCCCGCGAAGAACATCGGCCATCAACGGGACATCGGCGATGTCGGGCGAGTTGGTGAGTACCGTCGTACCCTCGGCCAGCAACGCGGCCGCCATCAGCTTCAACACGCTGTTCTTGGCCCCACCGACGGACACCTCACCGGACAAGCGGGCACCACCGGTCACCAGAAAGCGATCATTCACCCAGACAGTTTATCTGTCCGAGCGCGCGGGTAGATTGCCAGCATGGCCGTGCACCTGACTCGCATCTATACCCGTACCGGTGACGACGGCAGTACGGGACTGTCCGACTTCTCGCGAGTCGCGAAAACCGACGCGCGGGTAGTCGCGTACGCGGACTGCGACGAGGCGAATGCCGTCCTCGGCACGGCACTCACGCTGGGAGCGCTCCCCGACGACGTCGCCGCCGTACTGCAGACCGTCCAGAACGACCTTTTCGACGCCGGTGCGGACTTGTCGACTCCGGTCGTCGAAGATCCGAAGTATCCACCGCTGCGCATCGAGCAAACCTACGTCGACGCGCTGGAATCGTGGTGCGATTCCTTTGGGGCCGATCTTCCCGCGCTTGATTCGTTCATCCTGCCCGGCGGGACCCCGGGTGCCGCCTTATTGCATCACGCGCGGACCGTCGTACGGCGGGCCGAGCGATCCGCATGGGCGGCCATCGACGATAACCCCGACAACACCTCGGCGCTGCCGGCGAAATACCTCAACCGACTCTCCGACCTACTATTCATCCTGGCGCGCGTCGTCGCGCGTCGCGATGGTGGCGACGATGTGAAATGGGTGCCCGGCGGTGAGCGAGCGCGATGACGCTGAGTCCACCGAGTTGGTGAGTCGTCCACGAACGGGGTTGTGCGGGTGGACTGTTGGCGCTCGGGGTCTCGATACACCCGGCTCGGCTGGCGCCTCGCCGGGCACTCGACCAGCCAAGGGAAGCACTAGCCACGGGAAAAGCACTAGCCGGAGACGTTCCCGCTGCCCTAATCGGCCAGCCAAGGGAAGCAGGATAAGGCGCGCTCGTTAGCGCCGACGCTGCGACCGCGCGGACTGACGCGATTCGAGCCACGAGGTGAACGCGGTCATCGCCTCAGCGCTCATCGCCAATTCGAACGCTCCCCCGATACCGTCGGCGCCAGGCTCCAATTCGACGATCCGCATCCCGGCAAGGATCTCATCTTCGGTCCCCTCTGGGCCCCGACGACGCTGTATCTCGATCGCACTGCGGATGAGCGTCACCGTCGGCCCCGGCCGCAGCGACGACAGGCGATAGAAACGCAGGTCGTTGTCACCGTAAGCAATGGTCCCGTGCCGCCAGCCTTCGTCTGCGGCGGCCGGCACCAGACGCAGCAGCACCGAAGTGCCCTCCCGGCGCAGCTCAGTCAACCGATACGCAATCAGAGCGAAGAACAAGACGCCGACAATCACTGCGACGCCAAGCGCGATCAAAACACCACCCACTGCGTCACACCTCCTGCACTCGTTCTCGTCCCCCTCCAGAATGCCAGTCGCCCGGAAGGTTCGAAACAAACCTTCCGGGCGATCAGCATATGTGTTTAGCGTACTGCTACTTCGCGAGCTGTTCGGCGGCTACCAGCCGCGAACGGGCCCGCGCGTAATCTTCCGAACCTGGCTCGGCCGCTTCGACGGCCTCGCGCTCGGCAGCGACGTCAACATCGTCGGCCCACTCGGCGAACTCCGCGAGGATAGTGACAACCTCGCCGGTCACCGAGAGGAATCCACCGGTAACCGCAGCGGCCCGACGGCTTCCGCCTTCCTCGACGATCACGACGAACCCACCGGAGATCAACTCTCCGAGCAGTGGCTCATGATTCGCGAGGATGCCGAGCTCACCACTGGTGGTGTGCGCGATGACGAAAGTCGCACTACCCGAGTACAACCGATCATCCGCCGAGACGATCTCGACCTGAAAGCTCTTGTCTGCCATCGCGGACCGCTACTTTCCGGCGATCTTCGCGGCGGCAGCCTCCACGTCGTCCAGACCACCGCAGCTGTCGAATGCCTGCTCGGGCAGGTGATCGAACTCGCCCTTAGAGACGCGATCGAATGCCTCGATCGTGTCGGCGAGCGGAACAACCGAACCGGTCTGGCCGGTGAACTTCTCGGCGACGAGGAAGTTCTGCCCCAGGAACTTCTGGATGCGGCGGGCACGCTGAACGGTGACCTTGTCCTCTTCGGAGAGCTCATCCATACCGAGGATCGCGATGATGTCCTGCAGTTCCTTGTACTTCTGCAGGATGCGCTTGACCTCGTTGGCAACGCGGAAATGCTCGTCACCGACGATCGAAGCCTCCAGGATGCGCGAGGTCGAGGTCAGCGGATCCACGGCCGGGTAGATACCCAGCTGTGAGATCGGGCGCGAAAGCTCGGTCGTAGCGTCGAGGTGGGCGAAGGTCGTCGCAGGTGCCGGGTCGGTGTAGTCGTCGGCGGGGACGTAGATCGCCTGCAGCGAGGTGATCGAACGGCCCTTGGTCGAGGTGATGCGCTCCTGAAGCTCGCCCATCTCGTCGGCCAGCGTCGGCTGGTAACCCACGGCGGACGGCATCCGGCCGAGCAGCGTGGAGACCTCGGAACCCGCCTGCGTGAAACGGAAGATGTTGTCGATGAACAGCAGCACGTCCTGCTCCTTCACATCGCGGAAGTACTCCGCCATGGTCAGGGCCGACAGTGCCACGCGCATACGCGTGCCTGGGGGCTCATCCATCTGGCCGAACACCAGCGCGGTGTCCTGCAGAACGCCCATCTCCTCCATTTCGAGGTGAAGGTCGGTGCCCTCACGGGTGCGCTCACCGACGCCGGCGAATACCGACGTACCGGAGAACTCACGCGCGATACGGGTGATCATCTCCTGGATCAGAACGGTCTTGCCGACACCGGCACCACCGAACAGACCGATCTTGCCGCCCTTGACATACGGGGTCAGCAGGTCGATGACCTTGATACCGGTTTCGAGGATCTCGGTCTTACCTTCGAGCTCATCGAATGATGGGGGCTTGCGGTGGATGCCCCACTGCTCGCCGTCACGGCCGAGTCCGGGAGTGTCCAGGCAGTCACCCAGTGCGTTGAAGACGTGACCCTTGACGACGTCGCCGACGGGAACCGAGATCGGCTTGCCGGTATCGCTGACGGAAGCGCCGCGAACCAGGCCGTCGGTGGGCTGCATCGAGATTGCGCGGACCAGGTTGTCGCCGAGGTGCTGGGCAACCTCGAGCGTCAGGGTCTTGGCAACCGAAGGGAGTTCCACCTGCGAATGCAAGGCGTTGAACAGGTCAGGCACCGAGCCCCTGGGGAACTCGATGTCGACCACGGGGCCGATGATACGAACGACGCGCCCTGCCGCGGAGTCGCTCGCATCCGAGGATGCGGGATTTGTTACTGCAGCGGTCATTGTGGTTGGGTCACTTTCCTCTTCGGGGTCTTGGGTGGCAGCGATCTGGCGTGGGACTCGGAACTAACCGAGCGCGCTCGCACCGCCGACGATCTCGCTGATTTCCTGGGTGATCTGAGCCTGGCGCAACTGGTTGGCCTCACGCGACAACGACTTCGACAAATCTTCGGCGTTGTCGGTCGCAGCCTTCATCGCGGTACGGCGAGCAGCCGACTCCGATGCCGAACTGTCGAGCAATGCCGCGTAGACACGCGTCGCGACGTACTTCGGCAGCAGCGAAGACAGCAAATTCTCCGCGCTGGGTTCGAAGTCGTAGTTTCGCGACGGCTTGGCATCGGTGTCGTCAGAATCGTCTTCGGTGACCACCAGCGGTGCCACCCGACGAACCTCGGGATTCTGCGTAAGCATCGACACGAACTTCGTGTAGACGATATGCAGTTCGTCGACGCCCTCAAGCGAACCTTCGCCGTCCGGCCGCTCGACGTCGGTACCCGACCCCGCAACGAACAGGTCGACGAGGAAATTCGACGCGGTGGCCGCGTCGGAATAATCCGGTGCCTGTGAGAAGCCAGTCCACGAATCCGCGACGTCGGTGCCGCGGAAACTGAAATACCCCAGCCCCTTCTGGCCCGTCACGAACAAAACCGGCTCTTTGCCCTCATCGCTGAGTAGCGAGAGCAATTCACGGGTGGCCTTGAGGACATTCGAGTTGTAACCGCCGCACATACCGCGGTCGCTGGTTACG
The DNA here is from genome assembly GCF_048537885.1 of Gordonia sp. CPCC 205333. Taxonomy (NCBI): domain Bacteria; kingdom Bacillati; phylum Actinomycetota; class Actinomycetes; order Mycobacteriales; family Gordoniaceae; genus Gordonia; species Gordonia sp. CPCC 205333. Next base: position 14,054 of record NZ_JBCLVI010000004.1, read on the forward strand.
ACCAGCACCGCGGCACGCTTGGGGTTCTCCCGCTCGACGAGCAACGGATGATCGAGCGAACCGGCCGAGGAGGCCAGTTCGGATAGCACCGTCGTCATCTCCTGCGAGTACGGCTTGGCAGCCTTAACACGCGCCTGCGCCTTCGTGATCCGCGACGTCGCGATCAGTTCCTGCGCTTTGGTGATCTTCTTGGTCGACTGAACCGACCGGATACGCGAGCGCAACTCGCGAATGCTAGCCATCAGCGCTCCCTCTTCTCAGATCGTGTCGAACTCGATACGGATTCGATCATGGTCAGGACTTCCGGACCTTGATCTCTTCGTTCTCGACGTCTTCGGCATCCATCGACGTGGCGGCTGCCTCGTTGACGACGCGCTTGCCGTCATGAGTCAGGTAGCCGTTCTTGAACTTGTTGGTCTCGGCGACCAGCGACTCAGCCTGATCGGAAGACAGCTTTGCGCCGCCCGCGATCGAGTCGTAGACACCCTGCGCATTGTGGTGCAGGTGGCTGAGCAGCTGCTCTTCGAAGTTGCGAACGTCGTCGATCGGCACCGAATCGTAGTGACCCTCACCGCAGAGGTAGATCGAAACGATCTGGTCCTCGACTGAATACGGGCTGTACTGATCCTGCTTGAGCATTTCGACCCAGCGGGCGCCGCGCTCGAGGCGGGCCTTGGAGGCGTCGTCGAGGTCGGAGGCGAAGGCCGAGAACGCTTCCAGCTCGCGGAACTGTGCGAGCTCCAACCGCAGCGAACCGGAGACGGCTTTGAGGCCCTTGGTCTGTGCGGCACCACCAACGCGGGACACCGAGGTACCGACGTTGATCGCGGGACGAACGCCCTTGTTGAACAGATCCGACTCCAGGAACACCTGTCCGTCGGTGATCGAGATGACGTTGGTCGGGATGAACGCCGAGACGTCGTTGGCCTTGGTCTCGATGATCGGCAGGCCGGTCATCGAACCCGCACCCAGCTCGTCGGAGAGCTTCGCACAACGCTCCAGCAGACGCGAGTGCAAGTAGAAGACGTCACCGGGGTATGCCTCGCGGCCCGGCGGGCGACGCAGCAGCAACGAGATCGCGCGGTAGGCCTCGGCCTGCTTGGTCAGGTCGTCGAACACGATGAGGACGTGCTTGCCGTCGTACATCCAGTGCTGGCCGATGGCCGAACCGGTGTAGGGAGCGAGCCACTTGAAGCCGGCCGAATCCGATGCCGGGGCTGCGACGATGGTGGTGTACTCCATCGCGCCGGCCTCTTCGAGAGCGGTCTTGACGCCGGCGATGGTCGAACCCTTCTGACCAATCGCGACGTAGATGCAGCGGACCTGCTTAGTCGGGTCGCCGGTTTCCCAGTTCGCCTTCTGGTTCAGGATCGCGTCGATGCAGACCGCGGTCTTGCCGGTCTTGCGGTCACCGATGACGAGCTGACGCTGGCCGCGGCCGATGGCGGTCATGGCGTCGATGGCCTTGATACCGGTGGCGAGGGATTCCTCGACCGGCTGGCGCTCGAGAACACTGGCTGCCTGCAGTTCGAGCACGCGCTGCGTCTCTGCTTCGATGTCGCCCTGGCCGTCGATCGGCTGGCCGAGCGGGTTGACGACGCGTCCGAGGAACTTGTCGCCGACTGGCACCGAGAGCACGTCGCCGGTACGGCTGACCTGCTGGCCTTCTTCGATCTTGTCGTAGTCACCCAGGATGACCGCACCGATCGCGTCCTCGTCCAGGTTGAGGGCAACGCCGAGCACACCGCCGGGGAATTCCAGCAGCTCATTGGCCATCGCGCCGGGCAGGCCACTCACATGGGCGATGCCGTCGGAGGTGTCGGTTACGGTGCCGACCTCTTCGCGGGAGGCGTCGGCGTCGAACGACGAGACATAGCTCTCGATCGCTCCCTTGATTTCGTCTGGTGAGATCGTCAACTCAGCCATGGGGTTCTCGTCCTTCTTTTAGCGTGGCTTGGTGGGATTCGGTGGTTAGCTGCGTGCTAACTCGGTAGGTTCTCGGCGGCCTTCTGCAGTCGTGTCGCGACGTCGCCTTCGATGACGTCATCGCCGACACTGATCCGCAGCCCGCCCAGCAGAGCTGGATCGATCTCGATCTGCACGGACATCGCTCGACCATAAATCTCGCCGAGGACCGACGTCAGGCGAGTCGTCTGCGCATCGGTCAGCGCTACCGCCGACACGACGTGTGCGACGGTCTCGCTTCGGCGGGCCGCAGCCAGTTCAGCCAGATGGGCAACTGCGACGTCGGCATGCTGTCCGTTAAGGCCGGTGACGGTCTGCGTCAGCAATGCGGCGGTGTGCGAACCGATCTGACTACCCAGCACCGACGTCAGCAGGCTGACCCGACCGGAGGCCGGCGTCGAGGTATCTGACAGATGCCGAGTCAGTTCGGGGTTGGCGTCGAGGAGACGTCCGACACGGAACAGCTCATCTTCGACTCGGTCGATGACGCCGTCGTTCTCGGCGGCTGCGAGGACCGCGAGGTCACTCTGCCGTTGCAGCGCCGCACTGAAGTCAGTACCCGACGACCACTTCTCCGCGCTGGCGACCGTGACGATCGAAACCGCGGGCTCCGACAGTTTGCCGCTAAAGAGCGAAGTGGCAAACGCCTTCTTGGCCTCAGCGGCATCCGATGGCTCGGCAAGTTTCTTGCGCAGCACCGGCTCGCTGTTGAGGAGCGCGACAACCTGCGCCAGTTCACCGCCGAGTGAAGTCAGCGCCGCTGAATCGAGCCCAGCGGTGACCGAGCCGAATTCGCGTGAAACCGCCTGCGCCGCATCGCGACTCGACGCACGCATGCCGTGTAGGCCAACAAGGTCGGCACTGGTGGGCACCGCGGTGTCGGGGCGTCCACTGCCGGACATCGCCGACAGTTCGTCGATCAGACGGTCAACCGAGGCCGATTGCTCTGCCGGGTCGGCCAACTTGGCCCGCACCAACTCGTCAGCACGCACGACGGCGGCCTGTCCCAAGTCACCGCGCAGGTCGCGCAGCAGGTTGGCGCGTTGCAGTTCAGCTTGCGACGCTCCGTGACTGGAGATCCGCTTGACCTCGGCGGCAGACGCCGCGTGCAGATCTTCGGCGATGGCCTCTGCATCCTTGGCACCGTCGATTTTCAGCTGCTCAGCTTCGGCCTTGGCGTCTACGACTGCCTGATCATGTGCGGCCTGAGCTTTGAGCAGATTGGCCTTGGCGGCCTCGCTCTCGGCAACTTGATCTTCGATTTTCTGCTGCGACGACTTGACCGCCTTGTTCAGCGGTGGCCACACGTACTTCCACAGCAAGAACACGATGACGGCGAAGCCGATCAGCTGTCCAATGAAAACGCTCACTAGTTATTCACCTTCGCATCCGGGCGCGAGCCGGCCGACTGCCCCTTGAGGTCACTGCCGAGAACTCGTCCAGCCAGGGTGTTCGCGAGATTGTCCAGGTCACCACGCGCGGTCGATGCCGCGTCGGCGCCCTGGGCCGCCAATGCCTCGGCAGAGGCGGCGCGTGCCGCGTCTGCCTCGGCCGTGGCCTGATGGCGCGCGGCCACCAACTCTTCGTTGCCCTGTGCACGGGCCGCGTCTCGAAGGCCGGTGGCCTCCGCACGCGCATCCTTCAGTGCGGCCCGGTATTCCGAATCGGCACTCTCGAAGCTCGCCGCGGCGGCCTTGTTGTCCTCGGCCGTCTTAGCCACCATCGCCTCGCGTTCTTCCATTGCCTTCTTGATCGGTGGCACCACGAAGATGCCGATCACAGCGAAGACCAAAAAGAAGATCACCAGGCACACGAAAAATGTGCCATTGGGGATGAGGAAGTTTTCTGCGGCGAGATTCGTCGTCATGTCGCTCCGTTACTAGTTGTGCTCCGTCTCGCGCAGACTTAGGAAGTCTGGCCGCTGATGGGGGTAGCGAAGACGAATAGAGCCATGAAGGCCAGGTTGATGAAGTACGCGGCTTCGACCAGACCGACGGTGATGAAGAACGGGGTGAACAGGCGTCCCTGAGCCTCAGGCTGACGGGCGATGCCAGCGATCAGCTGCGCACCGGCCAGGCCGTCACCGATACCGGCACCGATAGCACCGCCGGCCATGATCAGGCCGCCGCCGATGAGTGCACCCAGGCCAATCAGATTGGGATCCATTGAGAACTTTCCTTTCGGGTTGCTGACAAGTGACTTGTCAGGTCTAGGGTCCGAGCCGACACCGTGTCGGCCAGGAGGTCATTCAGTTGGGTCTAGAGGTTCTTCGCGTTGCCGGGACTACGTGGCCGACGCTCAGTGAGCGTCTTCCTTAGCCGTGGACTGGCTGAAGTAGAGGATGGTCAGCAAAGAGAAGATGAATGCCTGGATCAGACCGACGAACAAGTCGAAGGATTTCCAGAGTGCGTTGGGCGCCCAGAGGATATACGCGGGGAACATGGCAATCAGACCGACCATGATTCCACCGGCGAACAGGTTGCCGAAAAGACGGAGGGACAGCGAGATCGGCTTGGCGATCTCCTCGATGATATTGATCGGCGCGAGTCCCCAGCCATGGCCCTTCACCAGCAACTTGGGATGACCGATCAGGCCACGCTCCATGAAACCGGCGATGTGGTAGGCGAGGAAGACGAACAATGCCATCGCGTAGACGAAGTTGGCATCCGACGCTGGTGGCTTCAGCCATTCACCCGCGGTCGGGTTGCCGTGTTCATTCGTGGTGCCGTACTGGACCGGGAGAACCGACAGCCAGTTGGCGACCAAGATGTAGACGAACAGAGTGACCGACAGCGGCAGCACGAATGCACTGATGCGGTGTCCGATCGATCCCTCGATCTGACTGCGCATCTGCACGAAGATGAGTTCGAAGAAGGACTGGACCCAGCCCGGCTTACCCGAGGTGACCTTCCAGCGGACGATGAAGGCCAGCGCGATGACGATGATCGCGGCGACCGAGCTACCGAGAACGGTGTCGGTATTCACCGTCATGCCGAACCACTCGGCGTGGGTATGGTGGCCGACCTCGAGCTCGAACTTTCCTTCTTCGCCGCCTTCAGCGAGGAAAGTCGTCAGAGCCGCAGTCGGCGTGGATGACAGGATTGTCATGGTTGCTTGCGAAGTCCTTTCATCACCGGAATCACCGTATTCAGAACCAAGATGACCTGACCGATGGCGAGTCCAAACATCACGCCCAGCCCATCGGGCCGAACCAGAAACGCTGCGATCAGAGCGAGAACCGTGATGGTCCCCAGCCGAACCGCGGAATTGACCGCAAGAATCTTCTTGCGGGGGTGCTCTTCTGCGGTGACCGCCTTGACCGAATTGATCACCATCTGCGCGTTACCGAAGACAGCGGCGGTACCTAACAAAAAGAAAGCGCCGAACCAAGAATGGTTCAGCGCAATGGCGACGGCAGCAACGGCGAGTACGACGACTCCCGCGATAATCGCGGGGCGACGCATACTCGTCGGAGCGGTCGGAAAAACGTATGGCATGGAGTCGGCTGCCGTGCTGGCGCTCATGAGCCTCTCCTCAACTCGTCGCGGGTACCCGTCATTGGGCACCAATCATCGTGCGTGCGTCGCCGACTATGCGGTCGCGGCGTAAGCTCACGATTTTCTCAGACTGTACCAAGTGGCTCGCACCTCCCTCACCGGGGGGTATTCGAAACTACCTGGCTACTACTACAGCCCATAGTACACAGTTCTTTACCAGGACATTAATCGCGACGTCCGACGCTCACTCGTCGGCGGTCGACGGCCTGATTGACTACTCCGAGCGCGGACAATACCAGTACCACGACAACCATTGCCACCAACTGTGTCCGAGCATCACCGTCGGTCAGCATCAACACTGTCAGGGCAGCCAGCAACGCAAGGGCCAGAAAACCCGAGTACGGATAAGCCCACATACGTACCGGCAACTCCCCTGCCGCCTCGAATTCTCGACGCAGCTTCAGTTGGGCGGCCGCCGACATCCCCCAGATAAACAGCAGGGTCGCCCCGACGGCGTTGAGCAGGAAGGTCAGTAGTCCCTTGATCTCCAGGAAGTTCAGCAGCACCACCAGGAAGCCAGCCGTCACCGAGACCAGCAGCGCGACGGTGGGAACGCCGGATCCATTGACTCGGGCGAGAGCGCGTGGACCGGCACCCCGGCGGCACAGCGCGTACATCATCCTCGACGTCCCGTACATCTGGGCGTTGAACGCCGAGAGCAACGCGATCACGATCACGACTTCCATCACTCCGACGATGCCGTCGATCTTCGCCATCGACAGCACCGCGGTGAACGGACTCTGAGCGGCCTCGTCTGCCTGGGCGAGGGTGTCCCACGGCAGCAGCAGCGCGATAATCAGCACCGACCCCAGGTAGAACACGACAATCCTCCCGACGACGCTGCGCACCGCTCGACGCACCGCCGTGGCGGGGTCGCCCGATTCCGCGGCGGCGATGGTCACCAATTCGATGCCACCAAATGCGAAGGCAACCGCGAGCAGTCCTGCGGCGACACCACTCCAGCCGTTTGGCATGAAGCCGCCGTGATGGAGCAGGTTCGATAGCCCCGGCGCGTCGGTGTTGGGCAGCCAGCCGAAGACCAGCAACGCGCCGATCACTAGAAACGCGATGATCACCGCGACTTTGATGAACGCGAACCAGAACTCGAATTCGCCGAAGTTCGCGACCCGCGTCAGGTTGATGAAGGTGAAACCGACCATTGCGATCATCGCCGGTATCCACGGATCAACACCGAACCAACCGCCGACTATCTGCGCCGCGCCGGTCAACTCGGCGCCCATCACCATCACCAGCATGTACCAGTACAACCAGCCGGTGACGAAGCCGGGCAGTCTGCCGAAAGCCAGCTCGGCGTAGGTGGAGAACGACCCTGACTCGGGCCGTGCCGCCGACATCTCGCCGAGTCCCCACATGACCAGAACGACCAGCAGACCCGCGGCCGCGTAGGACAGCAGGACCGCCGGGCCTGCGACGTTGATGGCCGCGCCGGTGCCGAGGAATAACCCCGCGCCGATCGCCGATCCGAGTCCCATCATGGTGAGGTGGCGAGTCTTCAAACCAGTCGAGAGAGACTGCGTCCGTTCGTCGATGCGCTGCGTGTCGGCCACAAGCCGCCTTTCATTCCAAGGTCGCCCGGCTATCAGCCGTGAAGAGGGTGGGGGTCAGTTCACTCGCGTATGCGAGGTTCGCCAGCCAGCGACATTTCGCCGGATCCGCGGTGCGAACGTCGCGAGTAATGCCAATACGACACCGCAGGCGAACGCCGGGATAACCACCGACAGCGGGAAAAGTGTACTGGCGGCCACCGAGAATGCCAGCACCGCGACCCAGAGGTAGATCACCAGCGCCACGCGGCTCTGCGAATGGCCCAACTCCAGCAGCCGGTGATGCAGATGCATCTTGTCCGGCGTGTAGAACCCGACGCCCGCCCTGGTCCGCCGGATGACAGCCAACAACATGTCCAGCATCGGAATGAATGTCACCGCCGCGACCAGGATCAGTGGCGAAAGCAGGGTGAATACGTCGGCCGGGCCATAAGCGTTCACCGCGATACGGCCCGACGCGCTGGTCGACGCCGCCGCTAACATCAGCCCGATCAGCATCGCGCCGGAATCGCCCATGAAGATACGGGCTGGCGAGAAGTTATGCGGGAGGAAACCAAGGCACGCGCCGGCGAGTGCGACCGAGATCAGTGCGGGCGGGTAATAACTGACATTGCCGCCCTGATCATGCAACAGGCCAACGGAGAACATAGAGATGGCCAGGGCCGCAATCAGCCCCAAACCGGCAGCCAGACCATCGAGCCCATCGACGAAATTCACTGCATTGATGGTCGCCACGGTGATCGCGACAGTCAGCAAACCGGATTGCAACGGGTCCAGGACGAGCGTGCCAATATTGCCGAACGGCACATAGATGACATTCCAGCTCACCCCCATCAGCACCATGACGCCCGCCGCCGTGAGCTGCCCGGCGAATTTCGTGAGCGCGTCGAGGCCCCACCGATCATCGATGACGCCGACCAACACGATGACCAGACCGGACACGATGACCGCCATAGTGTCCGGCGTATAGGCGAAGCCGCGGTTCAGCGCGGGCAACTGCGCCGCGAGGGCGATAGCTGATACCGCACCCACGAACATCCCGACACCACCAAGCCGCGGCGTCGGAATCACGTGGACGTCGCGCACCCGCGGAATCGCGACCGCGCCGACGCGGATGGCAAACACCCGGACCAGCGAGGTGAGAAAGTAGGTGATCGCGGCTGCGGACAACCCGACCAGCATCAGCTCACGCAGCGGCACACCGATTCCGCCACCGCTACCCGGCGCGGCTAACTCCCACATCGCTGCCCGATCTGCGCCTTGATCTCAGCCCGCGCCCCCTCGTCGGTCAACGCGCCGACGATCCACTCCGCGACCTGAGACATCTCACCGTCGGCAAAACCCTGCGCGGTCAGCACGGCTGTACCGACTCGGATCGCCGAGCCGTCGGCGACCGGTGCGTCATCGAACGGCAGAACCGCCTTGTCGACGACGATGCCGGCCTCGGATAATGCCGCCGCGGCCGCGCGGCCGGTCAGCCCCGACGACGTCACGTCAATAACCGCAAGGTGTGTGTCGGTTCCCGCGGACACCGTCCGCATACCGTGCCCGGCCAGCGCGATACTCAGCGACTGCGCGTTGAGTACCGCTGCGTGCGTGTACTCGGCGAAAGCCGGCGTAGCCGCTTCGGCGAAGGTAATCGCTTTGGCCGCAACCGAATTCATCGACGGCCCGCCTTGGAGGAACGGATAGATCGCCTTCTGCAGCGCAAGTTCGTGCTCCTCGCGAGCCAAGATGGCACCGCCGCGCGGACCCCAGAAGACTTTTTGCGTCGACAACGTCACGACATCGGCGAACGGCACCGGCGACGGCGCGGCGCCGCCTGCCACGAGCCCGGCCAGATGCGCCCCATCGCACCAAAGGATGGCGTCGGCTTCGTCGGCGATGGACCGGAGCGCCGCCCAGTCGATATGCCGTGAATAACTCGACGATCCGGCGACGATGATCCCCGGCCGATGCACGAGAGCGGTATCGCGCAGATGGTCGTAGTCGATGAGCTCGTCGTCGCGCCGCACGCCGTAGGTGATCGGCGCGAACCAGCGACCGGAGAAATTCGCTCGAGACCCGTGCGTCTGATGACCGCCGTGCATCAACCGCAGGGCCAGCACGGGATCCCCCGGCTGGGCAAACGCGGCGTAGACCGCCTGGCCAGCCGCCGATCCCGAAATCGCCTGCACATTCGCATAATCCGCCTCGAACAGCTTCCGCGCCCGCGCGATGGCGAGTCGCTCGACCTCGTCTACCACTTCGCATCCACCGTGGTAGCGGGCGCCCGGATATCCCTCGGCGTATTTGTCCCCCAGATCGCTGCTGAGCGCAGCGCGCACCGCAGTCGACGCGACCGACTCACTCGCCACCAATTGCAGCGTGCTGCGCCGCCGGACCGATTCGGACTCGATGAGCGCGGCGACCTCGGGATCGGCGTCGCTCACGGCGTTGACGTCGGAGTGGATCATGAACGCGGCCCCAGGAGGTCTCCGACAGCTAGGTCGAGGACCTCGGCGACGGCCGTCGCGGAAACCGCCCCCTCCCGCAGGATGCGTGGAGTAGCGGTAGATACATCGACGATGGTCGATGCGACCGCCGACGTCGCCGGCCCGCCATCGAGGTAGACCGATACATTGTCGCCCAATTGGTCTCGTGCGTCACCGACCGTCGTCGCAGGCGGAAGCCCGGAGACATTCGCACTCGACAACGCCATCGGCCCCACCTCTCGGAGCACTTCGATGGCAACCGGGTGGAGCGGCATCCGCAACATGACCGTACCGTCGGTGTCTCCGAGATCCCACGCGAGCGAAGGTGCCTGCTGGACAACCAAACTCAGTCCGCCGGGCCAGAACGCCTGCACGAGGTCGCGCGCCTGCTGCGATACCGAGAGCACCAGCCCTTCGATGGTGTGCCATGACCCGACAACCACCGGCACCGGCATGTCACGACCACGGTTCTTAGCCCCGAGGAGATCGGCGACCGCGTCGGAATCGAAAGCGTCGCAGCCGATTCCATAGACGGTATCGGTCGGCAACACCACCAGCCGGCCGCCCTTCGCCGCGCGCACCGCCGCATCGATGCCCGCTGGGCGCGTCTGCGGATCGTTGCAGTCGAAAACGGTACTCATCTAATCTCCTGTCGCGGGGCTCGCCTGTTACAACTCCCGTCGCGGGGCTCGCCTGTTACAACTCCCGTCGCGGGGCTCGCCCCTGTCATCCTTCCACGCGGGTCGCCGTCGCGAACCGAGGCCGCCCGGCCAAGTCGCGATGCCCAGCAATCCCGGTGAACAAACCACCATCGCCCAGGCGTGCCGCGACCGCATCAGCAGTGGTGTCGTCATGCTCGATACCAACCTGCCCGCCGGCTTTACATACCGTCGCCAGCACCGACACCATCGGATCGATCACGCTCATCCCGTCGACCCCCGCGAACACGGCCTCGGCGGGGTCGATGTCGACCTCCGGTTCCACTTCGGTGTCCTCGGGAACATACGGTGGATTCGCCACGATCAGATCGCATGACGACGCGCCCAACCACTTGGCGACATCGGATCCCCGAGTCACATCGGCATGGACAACGGTGATCCGGTCCGCGACACTGTCCGGCTGAGCGGCGACGTTGCGTTTGAGCCACATCAACGCCGGCAAAGATTCCTCCACCGCAACCAGTCGTGCCCGCGGCAACTCGGTTGCCAGTGAGATCGCCAATGCACCACTGCCGCTACAAAAATCAGCGATGAGGCAATCCCCTTGAGGCGCAACCGAAATCGCCCATTCAGCCAGCAGTTCAGTCTCCGGGCGCGGAATGAAGACGCCATTTCCGACCTGCAATTCCACCGTGCGGAACGCTGCCGATCCGACCAAGTGTTGTAGTGGATAGCGGGCGGCGCGCACTCGCACAAGGCGACCGAACTCGGTGACCGCCTCGGTATCGACACTGTCGAGGATCACCAACCGCCCGCGGTCGATGTCGGCCACGTGCGCCAGCAACCACTGCGCGTCGACGAGCGGAGACGACACTCCGGCTTCGCGCAGAAGTCCAGCGGCCCAAGCCAATTGATCGTTGACCCGTAGCGACGCTGGCTGACCGACGACTCTGTCGCTCGCCCCGGCTATTTTCCCCGTCGCCCCGGTCACGCCGGTCACTGCGCTTGCAACCGCGCTTGTTTATCGGCGTCGACTAATGCGTCGAGCAAGGCGTCCATCTCTCCGTTCAGCACGGCGTCGAGATTGTTGGCCTTGTAGCCGATCCGGTGATCGGTGATCCGGTTCTCCGGGAAGTTGTATGTGCGGATCCGCTCGGAGCGGTCGACGGTGCGAATCTGCGCGGCACGGCCCTCAGCGGCAACCGCATCGGCCTCTTCCTCGGCGGCGGCTTGCAGCCGCGCGGCAAGCACCTGCATCGCACGTGCCTTGTTCTGCAACTGCGATCGTTCGTTCTGGCAAGTCACCACGATCCCGGTAGGCAGGTGAGTCAGCCGAACAGCGGAGTCGGTCGTATTGACGCCCTGTCCACCTTTACCCGAACTGCGGTAAACGTCGACGCGCAGGTCGCTCTCGTCGATGACAACCTCGGCGACCTCTTCGGGTTCGGGATAGATGAGAACGCCCGCGGCTGAAGTGTGGATACGCCCTTGCGATTCGGTGACGGGCACTCGCTGCACGCGATGTACGCCGCCCTCGAACTTGAGCCGCGACCACACGCCGTCGCGGGTGGCCTCTTTGGATTTGATGGCGATGGTCGCCTCTTTGTAGCCGCCGAGGTCGGATTCGGTTACGCCGAGCAACTGCGCCTTAAATCCCCGACGCTCACAGTATTTGAGATACATCCGGGCCAGGTCGGCGGCGAACAGCGCCGACTCCTCGCCTCCCGCACCCGATTTCACTTCTAATAGGACGTCGTCGCCGTCGTGGGGGTCGCGCGGCGCGAGCAAGTCGGTGAGCGTGGCGTCGAGTTCGTTGACCGAGTCTGTCAGCGCCGGGATCTCCTCGGCGAACGCAGGATCGTCGGCCGCGAGTTCCTGCGCCGCCGCCAGATCGTCCCGCGCCGAACAGAGCTTCTGATAAGTCGCCATTACCGGCGCCAATTCGGCGAACCGCTTGCCGACCCGACGTGCGGCAGTGGGGTCATCATGCAACGACGGGTCCGACAATTGCTGCTCAAGGCCCGCGTGTTCGGCAAGGATGTCGTCGATCGCCGATGGCGCGTCGTGGGTGCTCACCGTCGTCCCTTCGTGAATGGTCTGGCAAATACAAACGACACCCGACCTGTGCCGATGCACAAGTTCGGGTGTCGAATGGAAAAGCTAAGCGTCAGCCTTGGCAGACTTGGCGCGCTTGCCGTAGCGAGCCTCGAAACGGGCGACGCGTCCGCCGGTATCGAGGATCTTCTGCTTACCCGTGTAGAACGGGTGGCACTGGGAGCAGACTTCGACATTGATGCGGCCATCGGCCTTGGTGCTGTGGGTCTCGAAAGTGTTGCCACAGCCGCAGACGACGGTGGTCGCCACGTAATCGGGGTGAATACCCTGCTTCATGATGGATGTCCCTTTCTAGTGGTCGCCGGGTCACCGTCGGGGATCGATGGTGTGAACCGGAACCGGACTCGACCGACCAGTATGCCACGACAGGTGGCTTTCCAACCAAATCCGCCGATCGATGTACTGGGCGATCTCAGGTGGCTCAACTACCCGCGTCAGGCGAAAATTCCCGCGAACCGTGCAGCGCTCTGAGGCCGGAGAACAGTCAAGCGAGCAACCGGAATCCGCGTAACACCCCACGAGTATCCGCAAGCCATCAGCGGGACCGGTTTGCTCGACTGACTGTGACCAAACCGACTTTCATCTCTGGTCAGACACCGCGAACCCTCCACTAAAATACGAGGTTGACCCCGCGCGGGAGCGCATTCCCAACCTCCTCCCCGAGTGACATATGACTTCAACGCATTCGCAGAACGCCGCGGCACACTCCGCCAGACCGGAGAGTGGACCCGCATCCCCGACGACCCCGAGCCGCCCCGAGCGCCGCAAGCGGTCCGCATGGGGCCGTAAGAATCCGTACCGGGCCGCGATCGTCGAACGTGTTCAACTATCCGGACCGGGCTCGGAGAAAGAGGTACACCACCTAGTCCTCGACCTGGGCGACAGTGGCATTGAGTATCTGCCCGGCGATGGCATCGCGGTGACGCCGGTCAACGACCCAACGCTGGTCGCGGCGTTGATCACCCGCCTCAATGCCGACGCGGCGACACCGGTCACCGTCGGGCGCGATGAGGTGACGCTCCTTGAGGCACTGAGCCACCGCGTTGAAATCGCCACTCCGTCAACATATTTCGCCGACTTCCTGGCCCAGCGTCTGCCCGGCTCCGAGTTAGCAGCGGTCGTCGCCGCCGATGATTCAGTTGCACTTAGCTCGTGGCTGCGGGGCAAGGACGTCCTCGACCTGCTCGACATCGACAGTGAACTGCGGATTTCCCCGGCAGAGCTGATCGCGGAGCTGGCGCCGCTCGCCCACCGGACCTACTCAATTGCATCGAGCCCAACCGAGCATGCCGGCACCGTGCACATCACCATGTCAACGGTCCGCTATCACGCGGGTGACCGGCTGCGCGGCGGCGTGTGCTCGACCTATCTCGCCGACCGCCGAATCGTCGGTCATCCGGAGGACGCGCACATCGGCGTCTTCGTTACCGCCAACCGCAGTTTCCGACTTCCCGACGCTGATACCAAGGTGATCATGGTCGGGCCGGGCACCGGCATCGCGCCGTTCCGAGCCTTCCTTTACGAGCGCAAAGCGACCGGCGCCACCGGCGAGAACTGGTTGTTCTACGGCGATCAGCGCCGCGATCACGACTTCCTCTACGCGGACGAATTGTCGCGGTTCGTCGACGACGGCGTGCTCTCCCACCTCGACCTGGCGTTTTCCCGCGATCAAGAACATAAGGTCTATGTGCAGGACCGGATGCGCGAGCGCGGTGCCGAACTGTTTTCGTGGCTGGCGCAAGGTGCCCACTTTTACGTGTGCGGCGATGCCGATCGGATGGCGGTCGACGTCGACGCGGCGCTATTGGACATCGTCGCCGAGCATGGCGGCATGTCGGCGGAGCGCGCTGCGGAATTCGTCGCGGAGCTTAAGAAGTCGAAACGCTACTTGCGTGACGTCTACTGAGACCACCACGGCTCGGGGCTGCGACCTAACCCCCGGCCAGGGCTTATCTTCCTCGCAGTGCCCGTAGGCGCAGATTCCAGCTCAACTTTGGTCCGGCGGCAATGCACACAGTGACACGAACCACATTCCGCGAAGGTTAGGCTTAGCTAAATCACCGGCTAGACTCTTACCTGTCGCTTCAACGGCGCAGCGGCGCCACCCATCGGTAACCCGGGCTTCCCGGGCCCGCTGGGTGTCTGCGAAGTAGTCCGTTGTGTCGAGAGTGTGGTACGTACATGGTGGTGCAAGCACCACAGCCGTTGCTGTGGGATCCAAGTGATGAGAAGAGCAGTTGTGGGGTCGGGTTCATCACCCGAAAAGATGGCGTCCAGGGCCACGACGTCATCGACAGAGCGCGCGAAGCACTTTGCTCGGTACCGCACCGCGGGGGTATGTCCTCGCTCGGCGTCGGCGACGGCGGCGGAGTGTCAATGGACTTGTCGCAGAGCTTCTTTCGTAAGGTCACCGGCCGCTCGACGCTGAATCTGGGTCAGTTCTGCGTCGGCAACTTCTTCCTCCCGACGGGCGCGGGGGCGTCGCGTGCCACCGAACTCATCGAACGTGTCATGACCGACCGTGGCTTTACAACGCTGACCGTTCGGCCAGTCCCAGTCGACAACTCGGTCCTTCGGCCTGCTGCGGTCCCATTGCAATTGCCGATTACCCAGTGGATATTCGCCGCACCGTCGCGATGTCCCGATCCAGCCGAACTCGATCGGTTGATTCAGCAGGCACTGCTGCAGATCGAGTCGATTGGATTCACCAGGCCAGAACTCGCCGGTCTGTACCCACTGTCACTGTCGGCGCGCACCCAGGTGCTCAAGGGCCGCCTATCGTCCCCCGAGGTCGTGGACTATTTCACCGACCTCGCCGACGAGGATCACAAGATCCACACCCTGTATTTCCATACCCGCTTCTCTACCAACACCGATCCGCACCCGACGATGGCGCAGCCGTTCCGGTACCTGGCACATAACGGCGAGCTGAATACCGACAAGAAGAACCGGATCGCGCAGGTGACCGACGCGGCCGCCCAGCGCAAGAAGATCGTCCGGCCGCCGGGCCAGTCCGACAGTTGCCGGCTCGACCAAACCGTCGCCGCCCGAGTCACCAACGGGGCGAGCGCGGCGACGGGAAATCTCGCCGACGACGTCGACCTGGTTACCGCGATCGTCTCGATGATGCCGCCCGCATGGGAGAACGACCCGACCCTCTCTCCCCGAGTGCGAGCGATGTTCGAGTACTTCTCACTGTTCGAGGAGAAGAATGACGGCCCGGCCGCAGTCGTTTTCGGCGATGGCACCGTGATCGGCGCTCGTCTGGACCGCCTCGGCCTTCGCCCCCTGCGCACCCTGGAGACCTCGCAGTATCTCTGTGCGTTCTCCGAAGCCGGGCAGATCTCCGTCCCACCCGAGACCGTGCTCTCACGAGGTCGAGTTCGCGCTGGTGGCATGATCTATTACGATCACCGCGAGCATCGCACCTACACCACCGAGGAAGCGTACGAGTCTCTCGCCGCCGCAAGGGATTACCCGGCACTACTTGCAGCCGCGAAGGTTGACCTCGCCGAATTAGCACCTCCGACAGCCGATCCCGACGACGTCGCGGACACGCACCCGGCAGCGACCTTCTATCGCGCCTACTACCTGGACCAGGAGAGCTTCCGCTTCTTTATGGATCCGATGATCGCCGACGGCGTCGAGCGTGTATCGGCAATGGGTTTCGGCAACGCGATCAACGCGTTCACTGACGTCGAAGCCAACGTCGCGCGCTTCTTCTCCCAGCGATTCGCCCAGGTTACAAATCCACCGTTGGACAGCATCCGGGAAGCCGACGGCATGACCCTGCGAGTCTCGCTCGGTCCCCGCGCCGCTCGCGAGGACCGCGCACCGGTCCGAAAGATAGTGCTGCGCACGCCAATTCTGACCGCTGCGGATCTCCACCTCCTGAACACACAATCGCAAGTACCGGTAGCTACTTTCGATGCCGTTTTCGCAACTTCCGACGACGATGATCTCGACACCGTGGCCACGTCATTCGTCGATGCGGTCGAACGCCTCGGCGATCAAGTAGTCGAGTTCGCGCGGGGCGGCGGCATCGCTGTCATCAGTGATCGCGCCGTATCGCCGACGACTGCTGCCCTGCCGATCGTGTTCGCCATCTCGGCCCTCAATCAGCGCCTCGTCAACGCCGGTCTGCGTCTTAAAGTTTCGTTGATCGCCGACACCGGACAGGTGGAGTCATCCCACCACCTCGCCGCCACCCTCGGCTTCGGCGCCGCAGCCGTGCATCCGCATTCGGTCGCCCGTCGGGCGAGCGAACTCGTCCCCGCCGGACAAGACACCGATCAAGCACAGGGCGGTTTCGACCGATGGGCGCGCGCCGCGGAGAAGTCGCTGATGAAGACGATGGGGCGCGTCGGACTTTGCACCGTTGAAAGCTATATCGGCGGTGAATTCTTCGAGCCGAATTTCCTCGACACCGCCGACGAGCACTTGCATCGCTGGTTTCCCGACCTGCGCTCACCCGTAGGTGGTGTTGGCCTCGCGTCAATAGTCGGGTCCCTGGTGACAGCGCATCGCGCCGCGTTCGCGGCCGAAACTCCCCGGACGGCAACCGATCTGCCGCTGTTGGGCCTCTTCAAGGAACGTGCCGACGGCGCCGGTCACTCCTTCGGCGCGACAGCAATTCGCACCTACGGTGAGCTGGCCGCCGAGACCATCTCCTTCCCCACTGTCGATCCGAGCGCCGACGCGGCGCCACGGGACGACCGAAATGCGTTGCGACGACTGACCCTCGCCGATCTCGACGGAGCCTTCGGCCTCGGCGCCAACGCATATGCCGACACCAGCTTCGACCGTCTGCGTCCCGAGCAGATCGACGCTTTCGAGATCACGCCGGCATATCGCACTTTCGCCAGTGAAATGACGCAAGCGCGTGCATTGCGCCCCAGCGCGCTACGCGACGTGCTCGGCTTCTCCGAGGCACGCCGGGCCGAGCGCATCGATCTCACCGATGTCGTTCCCGCGCATGAGATAACCACTACCTTCGCGTCGGGCGCAATGAGCCACGGCGCCCTGGTCGCTCCGGCACATGAAGCCGTCGCTCACGGCACCAACATGGTCGGCGGAATGTCGAACAGCGGTGAAGGTGGCGAACATATTTCCCGCTACGGCACCCTGCGCGCCTCACGGATCAAGCAGTTCGCATCCGGGCGGTTCGGCATCTGGGCCGGCTATCTCGCAGATCCGATGCTCGAAGAGCTGGAGATCAAGATCGGCCAGGGCGCCAAACCCGGTGAGGGCGGCCAGCTTCCGGCTCCTAAGGTGACGGTGGAGATCGCCGCCGCCCGAGGCGGCACACCGGGCGTCGAATTGGTCTCTCCCCCACCGCATCACGACACCTATTCGATCGAGGACCTCGCGCAGCTCATCCACGACTGTAAGGCCGCGCGGGTGCGGGTCATCGTGAAACTCGTGTCCTCCGAAGGAATCGGCACCATCGCCGTCGGCGTCGCAAAGGCCGGCGCCGACGTCATCAATATTGCGGGTAACACCGGCGGCACCGGAGCAGCGTCGGTGAGTAGTCTGCGTTATGCCGGACGTGCGGCCGAAATCGGGTTGTCCGAGGTCCACCAGGCGCTGTCAGCCAACGGTTTACGGCAGAAGGTAATTCTTCGGGCGTCCGGCGCTCACCAGATCGGGCGCGACGTGGTCGTCTCGGCCCTGCTCGGTGCTGACAGCTTCGAATTCGGCACCGCAGCACTGATGATGGTCGGCTGCGTGATGGCGAAGAACTGCAATGTCAAGTGTCCGGCCGGCCTCACTACGAATCCCGAAGTGTTCGAGGGTGATCCGCGCGCGATGGCCCAGTATCTTCTGAATCTCGCCCACGATGTGCGTGAAACCCTTGCCGCACTGGGGCTGCCCAGCCTTCGCGCCGCGCGTGGGCGCACCGACTTGCTGCACCTGATCGACCACCCGGCGATCGTCGGCAACCTACGGGTCGACGCGCTGTTGGGCTCGGTCGATGCGCCAACCATCGTCGACCCGGTCTATCTCGAACGTGACTATGCGATCGACGATGCGGCCGGCGAACAAGTGCGTACCGGTCTACTCGACGACGGTGCCGAATTCGTCGCTACCACACCGGTATTCCTCGGCAATCGCAACAAGAGTGTCGGTGCGCAACTCGCCGTCGATATCGAACGCATGCTCAATCACGAACTCGATCCCGAGATCGCCGACCAACTCCGCTGCGTCGATGTCGACGACCGGGGTCGCCGCTACCTGCGTAGCGACACCGTCCAGATGTCCACCAGCGGGTCAGCGGGCCTTTCCTACGCCGCATTCTGCAACGACGGAATGTCCTTGACCCACAACGGGACTTGTAACGACGGCGTCGGGAAGTCGATGTCCGGCGGCACGGTAACGGTGCTCTCGCCCGGCGGCGGTTCGGCGATCACCGGCGGCAATGTGCTGATCGGCAACTTCGCGCTATTCGGAGCTACCGGTGGACGCCTCTTTGTCGCCGGTGAAGCAGGTGACCGATTTGCCGTGCGCAACTCCGGCGCGACCGCCGTGGTGGAGGGTATCGGCGAGTATGGCTGCGAATATATGACCAATGGCGCGGTCCTTAACCTCGGCGACTACGGAAACGGCCTGGGCAACGGGATGAGCGGTGGATTCCTCTATCAGTACGACCCCGCATGTCGACTCGAGCAAGCGATCAGCTCGGCATCGGTCGTCGTCGGTGCTATTACCGGCGTCGACGATCCACTGGCACCTGTTCACCACGCCGCAGTACATCATCTGCTCGAAATGCACGCGCAGGCAACACAATCACCGCTCGCGATGCGCCTGCTGCAGAACTGGGAGACCGAGCGGCACTACATCAGCTACGCGATGCCAAGGGCGCTCGCCGCCTACCAGGACAGCGACGCCCTCGCCGCATCCATCGGCCGCCGGGCACTCCTCGACGAACTGGCGAACTCACTCGCGACCGATCAGGTGCGTCAGCTGAAGATCAGCCTGCGGCAAGGGAATCCGGTCGCCGATGGCGTTGTACCGGAATACGGGCATACCGACGATTCCGACATGTACCGGCTACTCAACGCGTTCACCGTATTCGCCTTCGCACGTGACGTCGCGACCAAGCGTTTGTCGCGCGGCAAGCGAGCGGGCGACGCGGTGCGGTGGAATGAGAGTCAAATCGGTACGGCAGCAGCCAATCTCGTGCTTACCGAGGATCACGAACTGTTGATGAAGATCGGCCGCTACGCCCGGGACATTCTCGACGGATACACCCACCAACAACTCGCCGCGCTGATCTCCGCCAAGCGCGTCAACGACTACAAGCGCGCACTCGCTCTGCGCAATGTCCGCTCGATGGACGCGCCCGCGACCTACGGCTGGATCCTGGTGCAGGACCGCAAGAACACCGAGAAGCTAGGCACCCTGCCAGACTTCGACGAACTCTTCGCCGCCGCCGCGGTGCCCGACGTCGCAGCCGCGCTGCCCAACTCCGAAAGGGTCGGATAGTCCGATGCAACTTCCCTACATTCCCGCTGACGTTCCTTTCACCGGAGACCAAAAGGCCTGGCTCGCAGGATTTCTGGCCGGTCTCAACACGCGAATCAATATTGCTCCGGCGGTACCGGGCAACCCCGCCATCGCCGGTGCTACCTCCGCGGCGGACGCCGGACCCGTCGCGGTCCAAATCGTCTACGGCAGTCAGACCGGCACTGCCGAATACCTTGCCGAGGAGGCCGCGAATGCTGCGCGCGCCAAGGGCTTCCTGCCGTTGGTCTGCGGGCTCGACGAGTTGGAAATCTCGACCTTGGCCGCCGTACGTCGGCTACTGGTCATCACCTCGACCTATGGCGAGGGAGATATGCCCGACAATGCCGAATTCTTCTGGCAGGGATTGGCCGCCCCCACAGCTCCGCCGTTGCCGGGGCTGTTCTACAGCGTTCTAGCCCTTGGTGATTCAAGCTACGACGGATTCTGCCAAGCCGGCAAGAATATCGACGCCCGCCTTGCCGAGCTCGGCGCGACCCGCGTCGTCGACCGCACCGACTGTGATCTTGATTTCGAAGATCCGGCGGCGGCATGGACCGCGGCGTCGATTGACGCCCTCGCAGGCGTCGATGCCGACTCCGCACCGACGGAGGCGCCGACCAGCGTTGCCGCCGTCGATGCTGCTCCGAGCGCTGCCGCGCGCAAATCTGCCTGGGGTCGCAAGAATCCTTACCGGGCAAAGATTTTGGCGAATTCGGTGTTGTCGGGGCCCGGCTCGGACAAAGAGGTCCGCCACGTCGTGCTCTCGTTGGGCGACAGCGGTATCACCTACCGCCCCGGCGATGGCATTAGTATCGCGCCGATCAACGATCCGGCGCTGGTGTCGGCGGTCATCGACCGCCTGGGAGTATCCGGCGACACGGTGATCTCCGATCGAAAGGGCGAGTTCACCTTGACCGACGCGCTCACCCACCGGTTCGAGATCTCGACGCCGTCGAAGTATCTCGTTGATTACATCGCGCAACGCAGCCAGGACCCCGAGCTCACCCATCTGGCCTCGACCGGCGATCGAGAGGCCCTCGACGCGTGGCTCTGGGGCAAAGACGTACTCGATCTGCTGAATATCGATGCGGCACTACCGATCACCCCCGATGAGCTTTTGGCCGAGTTGCGGCCCCTTCAACCTCGGGTTTATTCGATTTCGTCGAGTCCGCTGGCGCACGCTGACACGGTGCATGTCACGATGGCAACGGTGCGTTACCGCTCGGGAGATCGACAGCGCGGCGGCGTCTGCTCGACATTCCTGGCCGACCGTTGCGACTTGGAAAGCGAAGTTGGCGTGTTCATTTCGACGAACAACTCGTTCCGACTGCCGGACGATGACACCGACGTCGTCATGATCGGACCGGGCACTGGGATCGCACCATTTCGTTCGTTCCTGCATGAGCGCGCGGCCCGCGGAGCGACCGGGCGCAATTGGCTGTTCTTCGGCGATCAACATCAGGCCAGCGACTTCAGCTACGCCGACGAACTCGACCAGTTCAGCGCCGATGGCGTGCTGACTCGCCTGGATCTCGCGTTCTCGCGCGACCAGGAACACAAGATCTACGTGCAAGACCGGATGACCGAGGCGGGTGCCGAGTTGTTCTCCTGGCTCAACGGAGGTGCACACCTGTACGTCTGCGGCGATGCGACCCGGATGGCAAGGGATGTCGATGCCGCACTCCACGAAATCGTCGCCAAACATGGCGGTTTCGACCCTGCCGCCGCGCAGGACTTCATCAACCAACTGAAGAAGAACAAGCGCTACGTGCGCGACGTCTACTGATACCGATGGGATAGGACAACGATGTCTGCACCATACGACTCCGCCGCGAGAGGTTCGGCCGCGCGTAATGACCTCGAGGATCTGCTCGACGCACCTGGCTTCGCCGGTCAGATTCTGCGGGGGTGCCCTGGCCGGGTCGCCGGGCATCTGCCCCTACTCGACCAGGTCGTTGGTGTGACTGTTGCTGGTCCGGTCATCATGAACGATGTCGGCACCTACGCCGATCCGACCGGGATGGGCGGACCGATCAGATGCCGTGATTCGCAGATCACACTGCGACTCAACGCATCTCACCTACGCACTGCGTTGATCACTGAGCCTGCCGCGCATCGCCTGCCGCCGACACTGCGACTGTTCGACACCGATGGAGCCTGCGCACACGTCACCTACCTGACCGATCAGTCCGACCGGCTGGCCTTCGAGTCCCTCACTCTCGCCGGATATCTAACGCCGGCGACCGGCGATGTCGACGCGCACCCGATCGCGCTGCGATTCGGACCGTGCGACCAACTCGACCAACTCGATTCGGTTCTCTTCGACGGCGGAGTGACGCGCATGCGTTCACTGCCGCAACCTCATTCCGATGCGACTCGCGTATGTGAGCGTCGCGCGATCGCGGCGCTGAGCCATGCCGCTCTACTGACCATGCCGACGACGCTAATCGCCGGTGCCGCAGGTTGTTTGCATATGCGTGACGGCGTGCTGACCGGGTCCCGCGAACATGAGGGCTCGATGGTGCTGGCGTCGGGGTCGGCCCGAACAATGATCGATTTCAACCACATCAGCGAATGCTGGGTTACCTGGGCCAACGGAGCTTGTGGCCGGACGGGGTCGATCGAACTCTATGACGCGGCGGGGAAGTGCCGTTTCATCGCGACGCAGACCGGACCGCAGACTCAAGCAGGCGCGGCAGGTTGGACGCAGCTGTTAGAGGACGTCGCAGACGAAGCCGCCTAGGTATTGCGGGGTCTCGATACAGCCTACGCACAAGCCCCGTTGGCCGGTCGAGTGCCGACGCGCGAGCTTGCGAGCACGCCGGCGTATCGAGACCACGCAACACAAACTCGAAAACCACACCGGCACAACAACAACTCACCGGATCTCGATACACCCGCACTCGACCAACGGGAAGCCAGTCGACCAACACAAGCCCCTTTGGCCGGTCGAGTGCCGACGCGCGAGCTTGCGAGCACGCCGGCGTATCGAGACCACGCAAGAATGACGACCTAGTCGTTATTTACGACTCCGGGCGCATTCTTTTGCACCTGCATCAGGAATTCGACGTTGCTCTTGGTCTTCCTCAGCTGGCTCATCAGCAGGTCGATCGCCTGGTGGCTATCGAGACCGGACAAGATGCGACGCAACTTGTGGACGATCTGGAATTCCTCTGGGGCGAGGAGCAATTCGTCCTTACGGGTACTCGACGGGTTGACGTCGACGGCCGGGAAGACTCGTCGCTCGGCGATCTTGCGATCAAGTTTGAGCTCGGCGTTACCGGTTCCCTTGAATTCCTCGAAGATCACCGTGTCACCGGTCGAGCCGGTCTCGACCATCGCGGTGGCGATGATGGTCAACGAGCCACCGTTTTCGATGTTGCGGGCGGCACCGAGGAAACGCTTCGGTGGGTAGAGCGCCGTCGAATCGACACCACCGGACAAGATACGTCCCGATGCGGGCGACGAGTTGTTGTATGCGCGACCGAGGCGGGTGATCGAGTCGAGTAGCACGACGACGTCCTTGCCGGTCTCGACGAGACGTTTCGCACGCTCGATGGCCAGCTCGGCGACCGCGGTGTGATCTGACGGCGGACGGTCGAAGGTCGAGGCGATGACCTCGCCGCGGACCGACCGCGTCATGTCGGTGACTTCCTCGGGACGCTCGTCAACCAGCACGACCATCAGGTGACACTCGGGATTGTTCGTGGTGATCGCGTTCGCGATGTCCTGCATGATCGTGGTCTTACCGGCTTTCGGCGGCGACACGATGAGGGCACGTTGTCCCTTGCCGATCGGCATGATGAGGTCGATTACGCGAGTAGTCAGCCGATCGGGGGTGGTTTCCAGCCGCAGTCGCTCATTCGGGTAAAGCGGGGTGAGTTTATTGAACTCGGGACGCTTACGCGCGGCTTCGACTTCGCCGCCATTGACTGTGTCCAGTCGCACCAGCGGATTGAACTTCTGCCGCTGATTGTTCTGCTCACCCTCACGGGGCACCTTCACGGCGCCAGTGATCGCGTCGCCGCGCCGCAAGCCATTCTTGCGAACCATATTCATCGACACGTACACGTCATTCGGCCCGGACAGGTAACCCGAGGTCCGGACGAACGCGTAGTTGTCGAGAACGTCGAGGATGCCCGCGACGGGTGCGACAACGTCGTCGTCATTCAGCTGCGGCTCGCCGCCACCGGGGGCACCGTCGCGATCACGTCCACGGCGACGCTCGCGGAATCGACGACCCCGACGGTTACGTCCGCCTTCGCCGTCCTCATCGCGGTTGTCGTCGCGGTTGTTCTGGTTGTTGCCCTGGCCGGAGTTCTGGTTCTGTCCGCCACCACGGTTGTTCTCGCGGTTGGCGTTGTTCTCGCGGTTGGCGTTGTTCTCGCGGTTGCCGTTACCCTCGCGGTTGTTCTCGCGATTGCGATTACGGTTGCGATTACGGTCGCCGCCGGTCGCGTCGCCGTCAGCCTTGTCGCCCGCAGCCTTGTCGCCCGCAGCCTTCTCGCCGTCAGCCTTCTCGCTGGCGCCGTTGTCGCCCGCGGCCTTGTCGCCAGCGGGCCTATCTCCGGCTGTGTCGCCAGCGGGCTTATCGCCAGCCCCACTGTCCGGTGCTGGCTTTTCGCCTGCGGTAGCAGTTCCTTCGGGGGCTTTCTCGGCGGCAGCGACGGGTGTCGTGGCATTTTCGGCCGGTGCGTCATCGCTGGACTTCGCGTCTGCCTTCTTCGCACGAGACGTCTTGGGTGCGGCTTTAGCCGCCGACTTCGACGGCGGCGGCGCTCCGGCGCCGTCTGCCTGGCGATCGCGAATCGCGGCGATCAAATCGCCCTTGCGCATCCCCGAGGTTCCGGAAATGCCCAGTTCGCCGGCCAAGACGCGCAGTTCGGAGAGAACCATGCCGGAGAGTCCGATGCGCACCGATGCGCGGCGGGGCTCAGCAGGTGAGGCCGCGTCCGCTTCCGGGGCAGCCGGTGTGATCAGGTCCGTATCGGTCACGGATTTCCTTTCGTTCCCCGTCAGGTCGATAAACCACGGGGCTTGGCGCTTCCACTGAGATCAGCGGAAGCTTCCACCCGACGAACGGATGGTGTAAGAGACTTTCGGGTCCGGCACGAAATGCTTGTTAGAACACAGGTCCTGACCACGCAGAACTACGAGGTGGGACGGGCTGGTGACAAGCACGGCAGAACGTGGTCTGCATGGCTAGACATTGCTCATCATAACGCCGCTTCTGTTATCTCGGCAATAAGGGCAACAAAATTCCCTTATCGGCGTGTCATGCCGACCGGGTGACGCCGCCCGCGATGGCGGCGCTGCGCACCGCGAAACCTTGTTTGTCCGCATGTGCGCGTAACTCGGCGGGGACTTCACCGGTACCGAGTACCAATACCGTCGGGCCTGCGCCGGAGATTGTCGCCGCCTGTCCCGCCCCACGCAGCTTCGCCACCAAGTCAGCCGACGGCGGCATGGCCGCACTTCGATATCCCTGGTGCAGCCGATCATCGGTCGCTTCTAGGAGCAATCGCGGATCCGACGTCAGCGCAACAACATTCAGCGCCGATCGACTCAGGTTGAAGATCGCGTCACTGCGCGGCACCATCTCCGGCAACAGTCCGCGCGTCTCTGATGTCGATGATTCGACCGACGGCACGAATACAGTTGCCACGATGTCCGGATGCACGTCGATCTTGCTGGCCCGGTAAGCCGGTGTTCCGCCCGGTGTCGTCCAGGTAACCACAGCTCCCCCAAGCACACTCGCCGCCGCGTTATCCGGGTGCCCTTCGAATTCGCTGGCCTGCTCAACCAGGACTTCGTTCGAAAATGACTGTCCCACACCAGATTCGGCGATCAACTCGGATGCGGCCGCAAGGCCGGACACTACCGCTGCGGCAGACGAGCCCAACCCCCGCGAATGCGGAATGGCATTGGTACATCGAACCCAGAGGCCGTTGACCTTGACCCCAGCGACCGTCAGCCCCCGCAGGATCGCACGAGCCACCAAGTGAGTTTCGTCACGTGGCACTCCCGCGCTGCTCTCACCGGTCGCGGTAACCTGCACCCCGTCGCCACCCGTGGTCACAGTGACCTCGTCGTATATCCCCAGGGCGAGCCCCAGGCAGTCGAAACCCGGCCCGAGGTTCGCACTCGACGCCGGCACCCGGATTGTCACCGATACGCCGTCGGGCAGTACGGGAACAGCGGTTCTCAATGGCACGTCGTCACGCCCGTATCACTGTGCGACGCCGAGGGCGCCCGCCACCGCGACCGGATCTACGTCGATTGCCTCAACCTGTGGCATATCCGCCAACGCGGTATCCGGGTCCTTCAGGCCATTACCGGTAACCGTGCAGACCACCGTGGAACCGGCCTCGATCCAGCCGTCGGCGCGGGCCGCGAGCAAACCTGCGACGCTCGCCGCCGATGCAGGCTCGACAAAGACGCCATCCTTACCCGCGACCAGTCGGTACGCCTCCAGAAGCTCCTCGTCGGTCGCCGCCCGGAATTGGCCGCCCGACTCATCCTTCGCTGCGACGGCCTGGTTCCAGCTCGCTGGCGAACCGATGCGGATCGCGGTGGCGATAGTTTCCGGATTTGGCACCGGAGCTCCGTTGACCAGCGGCGCCGCTCCCGCAGCCTGGACACCGAGCATCCGCGGGCGCCTGGTGGTGATGCCATCGGCGAAGTACTCGCAGTAGCCCTTCCAGTACGCGGTGATATTTCCCGCATTGCCTACCGGCAGCGCGTGGACATCGGGAGCCTTACCCAGCACGTCGACAATCTCGAATGCCGCAGTCTTCTGCCCCTCGATTCGAGCCGGGTTGACCGAATTCACCAATTCGATCTCGGGGTATTCGGAGGTCACTTTGCGAGCGAGTTCCAGACAGTCGTCGAAATTTCCACGGACCTGGATGATTTTCGCTCCATGCATCACCGCTTGAGCCAGCTTTCCCATCGCGATCTTGCCTTCGGGAATGAGTACTGCGCAGGTGATGCCGGCGCGCGTCGCGTATGCCGCGGCCGATGCGGACGTGTTGCCGGTCGACGCGCACAGCACAGCCTTCTTGCCGTTGTTAACCGCGTTGCTGACCGCCATTGTCATACCGCGATCCTTGAACGAACCAGTCGGATTCAATCCCTCGACCTTGAGGTAGACATCGCAGTCGGTGATCGACGACAGGTGTCGTGCCGAGATGAGCGGCGTGCCGCCTTCCAGCAAAGTGACGACCTGCCAGTCGTCGCCGACCGGCAGACGATCACGGTATGCCTCGATCAGACCGGGCCACGCGGTATGTACGGGGGTGTAGTTACTCATCGGTTCCCTCCAGTCGCAGCACACTCGAAATCTTAGTGACTGCATCCATATCTTCAAGTGCGGCAACGGTTTCCGACAGCGACCCGTCGGGCGCGAGGTGCGTGACGACAATCAGTTGCGCTTGATCGCCAGCGCCTTCCTGACGGACGACGGCGATTCCGATGTCGCGTTTGGCGAACTCGCCCGCCACCTGCGCGAGCACGCCAGGACGGTCCTCAACCTTCATCGACACGTAGTACCGAGTGCCGACGCTGGCTATCGATGCCACCGGCAGCGATGCGTAGGTTGATTCCAGCGGTCCACGCCCGGAGTAAACCCGGTTGCGTGCGGCCATCACCACATCGCCCATCACCGCCGACGCCGTCGGTGCGCCGCCGGCGCCTTGGCCGTAGAACATCAGCCGCCCCGCGTTCTCCGCTTCGACGACTACCGCGTTGAAAGCGCCGTTCACGGCCGCCAACGGATGGGTCAGCGGGATCAGAGCCGGATATACTCGCGCCGAAATCTGTTCCGTCCCATCCGATTTGACGATTCTTTCGCATATCGACAGCAGCTTGATGGTGCAGTCGAGTTTCGCCGCGCTCGCCAGATCTGCCGCAGTGATCGACGAAATACCCTCGCGATAGACATCAGCGGCGGTGACTCGACTGTGGAAAGCGATCGACGCCAGGATCGCAGCCTTGGCCGCGGCGTCATAGCCCTCGACGTCGGCCGTCGGATCTGCCTCCGCGTAGCCGAGCCGGCTGGCCTCAGCCAGTGTGTCGGCGTAGTCAGCTCCGGTCTCCGCCATCGCGGAGAGAATGAAATTCGTTGTGCCGTTGACGATCCCGGCGACGCGCTGAACCGTATCGCCGGCCAGCGATTGCATCAGTGGACGAATCACCGGGATCGCGCCGGCGACCGCGGCTTCAAAATATAAGTCGGCACGGCTATCAGCCGCCGCAGTCGCCAATTCTCCGGTGTAGTCAGCCAACAACGCCTTATTGGCCGTCACCACCGACTTACCACTTTGCAGCGCGGTACGAATCTGGCCCCGAGGCGGCTCGATACCGCCGATCAACTCGATGACAATATCGACGTCGTCGCGAGCGACCAGCGCCGCCGCATCGTCGGTCAACAACTCAGCGCGCACACCCGGCCGCGGCTTATCGAGGTCGCGAACGGCCACACCGCGTAGCTCCAACGGCGCACCGACGCGGGACCGGAGGTCATCAGCATTGTCGGTCAGTATCCGGACGACTTCGGTGCCGACATTGCCCATGCCGAGCACCGCGACGCCGATAGCTTTGTTTGCACTACTCACTGACAGCCTCCGCGTCCGCTTCCAAACTCAAATAGTCCTCAACCCGTTCCCGACGCAGCAACAGCCGGGACTTGCCATCGCGTACTGCGACAACCGCGGGCCGTTGGGCCAGGTTGTAACGCGAAGACATCGAATAGCAATACGCGCCAGTAGCGCCGACCACCAGTAGGTCGCCCGACGTCAGGTCCTCGTGCGTCCAGCAGTCGCGGATAACGATATCGCCGCTCTCGCAATGCTTTCCGACGACACGACTCACAACACCATCGGCCTGCGAGACCCGCGACGCGAGCCGAACGTCGTATTCGGCGTCGTACAGGACCGCGCGGATATTGTCGCTCATTCCGCCGTCGACGGAAACGTAACGTCGAGTGGAACCACCGTCTAGCGCAACGTCCTTGAGTGTCCCGACCTCATAGAGCGTGACACCTCCTGGCCCGGCGATGGCCCGCCCCGGCTCAACGGCGATCAGCGGCGTTGGTAAACCGAGCGCTTCGGATTCTTTCTGCACAATCTCGGCCATTCGAGCGGCAACCTTGTCGATCGGCAGCGGATCGTCCGATGGGAGGTACGAGATACCCAGTCCCCCACCGAGATCCACCACTTCGAGCTGTTTGGTCTTCTCCACGCCGAACTCCGCGACGATATCGCCAAGCAGTCCGATGACGCGGTGCGCGGCAACTTCGAAACCGTCCAATTCGAAAATTTGCGAACCGATGTGGCTGTGCAGGCCGACCAGACGCAAGTTGTCCGAGGCGAAGACGCGGCGAACCGCGTCCATCGCTATCCCGCCCGCAATGGCGAAGCCGAATTTCTGGTCGTCATGCGCGGTCGAGATGAACTCGTGGGTATGCGCCTCAACGCCGACCGTCACCCGGACCAGGACATCGACGACCACTCCACGCTCACCGGCGAGGATGTCGAGCCGGTCGATCTCGTAGGTCGAGTCGACGACAATATGACCGATACCGGCGTCGAGTGCAGCGGCGAGCTCGGCGACCGATTTGTTGTTGCCGTGCAATGCGATTCGCTCCGGCGGGAAGTTCGCCGCGAGTGCTACCGCAAGTTCACCCGCCGAGCAGACATCGAGCGATAGCCCCTCGTCGTTGACCCATCGGGCGATCTCGGTCGACAAGAATGCCTTCGACGCATAGTGCACCCGTCCGTATGGTCCGAACGCGGATTGCATGTCCGCACAACGGGATCGGAAGTCCGCCTCGTCGATCACGAACAGCGGTGTGCCGTATTGGGCCGCGAGATCCGCCACGCTGACGCCGGCGATCGCAAGCATGCCGTCGGCGTCGCGACCAGAATTGCGCGGGTACACATTCTCCGGGATACGCGCCACATCGGTTGCGGCCCGGCTTTGTTCGAGGTTCTCGCTCACATTCGCTCCGGTGCGCTCACGCCTACCAACGCCAAACCGTTGGCCAGGACTACTCGGGTAGCCGCGCACAGCGCCAGCCGCGCGCGATGAAGATCTCCAGCGGGTTCGTCGCCCTGCGGCAACACCCGGCACTGCGTGTAGAAGCGGTGATACGACCCGGCCAGGGATTCCAGGTAGCGGCAAATCCGGTGCGGCTCACGCAATTGCGCCGCGGTTGCGACCACCTCGTCGAAATCGCCGAGGGTCCGGATCAGTTCGCCTTCGGCTGGCTCGGTCAGCAATGCGACCTGCTCGATATCAGGTACCAGCCCCAATTCGGCCGCGCTGCGCGAGAGCGCCGACAGCCGCGCGTGCGCGTATTGCACGTAGTAGACCGGGTTTTCGTTCGACTGCTTGGCGAGCAGATCCAAGTCGACGTCGATGTTGACGTCAACCGACGACCGGATCAATGAATAGCGGGCACCGTCGACACCGACCGCATCGACGAGGTCGTCGAGGGTGATGACGGTACCGGCACGCTTACTCATTCGTACCGGCTTGCCGTCGCGAACCAAATTGACCATCTGGCCGATGAGCACCTCGACGGTCGACGCGTCGTCGCCCAGCGCCTGCGCGGCTGCCTTGAGCCGCACCACATAACCGTGGTGATCGGCACCGAGCATGTAGATGCACAGGTCGAAGCCGCGATTGCGCTTGTCCTTGTAGTACGCGATATCACCGGCGATATACGCGGCCTCACCGTCAGACTTGATGACGACGCGATCCTTGTCATCCCCGTAGTCCGTTGACCGCAACCACCACGCGCCGTCGGCCTCGTACAAGTTGCCGTTGGCTTTGAGCTCGGCGATGCACTCCTCGACCAGACCCGATTCGAACATCTTGTTCTCGTGGGTGAAAACGTCGAAGTCTGTACCGAACTCGTGCAGGCTTTCCTTGATATGACTGAACATCAACTCGACGCCGTTGGAGCGGAACGCCTCCAATCGCTCAGCGTCGGGCTGATCGATAATGCCGGGCACCTTGGCGATTACCGATGCGGCGATATCGTTGATGTATTCGCCCGCATAGCCGTCCTCGGGGGTCGGTTGATTGCGTGCGGCGGCGTCGAGCGACCGCGCGAACCGGTCGATCTGGGCACCGTGGTCGTTGAAGTAGTACTCGCGGGTCACCGAGGCGCCACGGGCCGCGAGAACCCGGCCGAGCGCATCGCCGACCGCGGCCCAACGAGTCCCACCCAAGTGGATTGGTCCGGTGGGGTTCGCCGAGACGAATTCCAGGTTGATCTTCCGGCCGTCGAGATCATCGCCTCGGCCGTACTCGGCACCGGCGGACAGCACGGTAGCCACTACGGCGTTCTGAGTGGCGGCGGCCAACCGCAGGTTCACGAAACCCGGCCCCGCGACTTCCGCGGACTCAATACCGTCCGCGTTACCGAATGCGGTGGCGAGCCAACCGGCCAATTCGCGCGGGTTGACACCAACCTTCTTGCCCAGTTGCAGCGCGATATTTGTCGCGTAGTCGCCGTGGTCGAGATTTCGCGGACGCTCAACCGTGACGACATCGGGTAACGCGGACACGTCAAGTCCATGCTCAGTCAGGACAGTCTGGGTCACGCCGCGCAGAAGGGCGGCGAGGTCGGCGGGAGTCACAGGTCACCATACTATTGGCCGACTTGCCGATAGCGACAATCGCCTCGGCTTACGGCTCGCTAAGCACACGCCGGTAAGCTGTCGACTCATGGCGCGTAAACCTGGCCCCAGTGTGCCCAAAGCCTCCCGCAAATCAGGCGGAGTCCCCGCATCCGGCGTTCGCAACATCGACTGGACCATTATCGGTGCGATCGTTGCGGTGATCGCGCTGCTGGTCGGACTCGGCTTGTGGATCGGCCCGAAGATCATGGACAAGCGCGAGGCAGCGGCAAACTCGCTGCAGACTGCCGAGGATTTTGTCCCCTCACCGCAGAATCCGGACCCGTCGGTGAATATCCCCGGCGTCACGAAGAACTATTACAAGGCGTCGATCCACGTAAAGGCGACTCAGCGGGTCGCCTACGATCAGACGCCCCCGTTCGGCGGCCCACATGACGAGGTATGGGCAACCTGCACCGGCATCGTGTACCCGGAGCCGCTGCGCAGCGAGAACGCGGTTCATGCACTGGAACACGGCGCGGTGTGGATCACCTACAACCCGCAGACACTGTCGTCCGACGACCTCAACAAGCTCAAGGGGAAGGTAACCGGCGAGCAGTTCCTGTTCATGTCGCCTTATCCGGGTCAGAGCTCACCGATCTCACTACAGAGCTGGGGTCATCAGCTCAAGGTCGACTCGCCGACCGACGAGCGTATCAACCAATTCATCACCGCGTTGCGTCGTAACACGACGACGGGTGTGTACAAGGAGAATCGGGCAGAGGCCGCTTTCCCGGAGACGCAGGCTGCGTGCGCGGCGATTCCGGGTGCGTTCGACCCGTCGAACCCGCCGCCGGCCGATCAGGGTAAACCCGGCCCCGACGCGGTGAAGATGGACGGCACCGGCGCAACTGTTCAACCCGGCTCCTAAGGACTGACATGACTGACACCCCGGACGAATCCACCCAGTCGGCACAGGACACCGCTACTGACAAGGACTCGGCCGCAACCGATTCGACTCCACGACGCGGCCTTGCCGCGCTGATCCTCGGCGGCGTCGCACTGTTGCTCGTCGGATTGGGACTGGGCGTCGGCCTTGGGACCTGGCTCGGCTCGGATAATCACGACGACGTCCCCGCCACCGATTCCGCCGCGGTCGGATTCGCGCAGGACATGATTCGTCACCACGAGCAGGGCGTCGAGATGGCGACCCTCGCGATCAACAACGGCACCGACTCCCAGGTCAAGAGCATCGCCTACGACATCCTTACCACCCAGACCAACGAAATCGGTCAGATGCAGTCGTGGCTGACGCGTTGGGGTTATCCGATCATCAACCCGGGCGAGGCGATGGCATGGATGGGCCATAGCGACGACGACCACGATCACGGCGATATGTCAGCGATGCCGGGGATGAGTCCGACCGCAACTGGCGGGAATCATGATGGGCACGAACATGATTCGACGACGTCGGTGCCGAACACGGGTTCATCGGACGAGCCGCCGATGCCCGGGATGGCGACTGACGCCGAGATGTCGAAGTTGCGTACGCTCAAGGGCCGCGAGAGCGACACCTACTTCATGCAATTGATGCTGCGCCACCACGAGGGCGGCGAACACATGATGGCCTACGCGGCCAACCCCGACAACGTCTCACAGGACTACGTGCGGGAGCTGGCGTCGGCGATGGCTCGCACCCAGGCCAAGGAGATCACCACACTCAAGGCGATTCTGGCGGAATACGGCGCACCGACGCTGCCGATGAACTGACCCGCCCGCCCGCAAACCCGACTCGGGCGGACATTCCCGACCCCATTTTAGGGTCAGAAATGTCCGCCCGAGTCGGGTTTGCAAGAGGGGTGGGGGTGGCTACAGCAGCGCGATGGCCAGCAGGACGCAGCCGATCGCCGGCGGTATCAACTGCTTCAGCGCGGCCGATGCCTTCGTCGGGTCTGAGAGCAGCAGCACCAGCCCGGCGGCAACCATGCTGCCAGCACCTGCAAACACCAGGGCGGAGCCGACATCTTTTGTACCGCAGGCAATTATGACGATGCCCACCGCGATGAGGATAGCCAGGAAGAGGTTGTAGAACCCTTGGTTGTACGCCAACGGCTTGGTCGCCTGCGCTTCTTCCTCAGTGGTTCCGAAGACGGCGCGAACCGACTTCGACGTCCAAGCGATCGACTCCATATAGAAGATGTAGACGTGGATGAGGGCCGCGAGGCCTGCGAAGATTAGTCCAGCGATAAGCACGGATGAAGTGTAGTCGGGTGTGAACTCTTTCAAACACAGTAGGCGCACACCAGCCGGAGGCTGGCAAGAATGTCCGCACACCAGCCGGAGGCTGGCAAGAATGTCACTGTGCCCCCGGTAGGATTCGAACCTACGGCCTTCCGCTCCGGAG
This sequence comes from Gordonia sp. CPCC 205333, assembly GCF_048537885.1. Lineage (NCBI taxonomy): Bacteria > Bacillati > Actinomycetota > Actinomycetes > Mycobacteriales > Gordoniaceae > Gordonia > Gordonia sp. CPCC 205333. The sequence goes on from NZ_JBCLVI010000004.1 coordinate 47,926, forward strand.
GCGGACGCTCTATCCCCTGAGCTACGGGGGCTCTTGGGCGAATCAAAGCCTAGCGCACCGCTGCCCCGCTACCCAAAACGCGGGGTCGGCATTTCGCTACAACGCCGTCAGACCAGGACCGTCGATGCTGCGTCGACATGCGCGTAGCGCTCCGGAACGCAGGTCAGCACGATGACTTGCGAGTGTTTGCCGGCCTCGGTCAGCACATCTGCCATCGTCTCGGTCCGCCCGGTGTCACTGCTGCCCAACGCATCGTCGATGATGACCGGCACACCGTCGGCCTCGTCGACGAGCATCGCGCAGGCCAGCCGCGCCACCAGACCGAGTTGTTCTCGCGCTCCGCCCGACAGTGACTCGTACGGAACGGTCACACCGCCGACGGTGCGTGAGGTAATCGTCAGGTCATCATCGACGGCGAATCGCACGCCCGCGCCGAACAGCGGAGCGCTCAGTTCTTCGAGGCGTTTGCGGAACGGATCGGCATACCGCGCATGCGATTCCTGACGTTTGGCGTGCAGGGTTGTAAACAACAGCCGCGCCGCTTCGGCACGTTCAGTTACCCGAGCCAGCGAATGGTCGGCGTCAGCCAGTTCAGCTGCGGCATCATTGAGTTCGTCGAGCCGATTGTCGGTGCGGCACACCTCGATTCGCGTCGAGGTGGTGAGCACCTCGCGCTCCAACGCGCCTATCTCCCGATCCAGCGCGGCCAATTGCCCGTCGAGAACGTGTCGCCGACGATCCAGATCCGCGACAGCCAGCACTTCCAGCTCCGCACTCGTTGTCGCGACGACTCGCTCCGCCGCCACCTTCGCAGTCAGCGCGTCGGCGGCCACCTGCTCGGCTTGCGCATCGGTCAATTCTGCTTCCGCAGAAGCGATCTGACCGCTCAACTCGGCGAGGTCGGCACGGATACGCTCCAGTTCGGCAGTCGCTGAGCGTGCTGCCGCGCGATGTTCCCGCTCCGCCGAGCGCTGGGCGGCCAATCGGCGTTCGGTCTCGGCCACGGCCGCTGTCCCCTCTGCCTGCCCCGGCGCCGCCAGCCCGGCGGTCAACGCGGCGACCCGACGAGTCAGGTCAGCGCGTTCGTCGGCACGCTCCTGCATATCCTCTAGTGACGCCACATCGTGTTCAGCGCAAAGCCTTTGCGCCTCTTCAGATAGCGACTCTTTTCGCCGGGCCAACTCTTCGGTGTCGGCGGCAGCCTTGATCGTCACGCGAACGACGCCATTGACCTCGACGACGGACTCACCTGCCCCGGTACGGAACTGCGCATCGGTCACCGCCTTGTCGTCGACCACGACCGGCAGATCGCCCAATGCCTCCACCGTGAACGACGCCGCCGCCGACTCCCAGCGAGCGGTAGTTGTCTCCAGGTCACGAGCCAGCCGACGCGACCGTGTCAACACCTCGGCGTCAACATTGTTGCCGACCAACGCTTTCCGAACTGCGGCGAGCCGCGCTTCCGCGGCCGCCGCGTTGGACGCGAGCTGCTCTTCGAGCGCGGAGCGCGCGCTCGCGAGCTCGCCCTCAGTGGCGAGCGCTTTCGCAGCAGCGACGTCTGCCTGCGTCATCACGGCATCTCGGCGTCGCTCGGCGTCCGACTCACGCTCATGCAACGCCGCTAGCCTTGTCCGCCGGCCATTCCGCTCTGTCACGTCGCGCTGCGCGAAGGCTACGGTTGCCTCCGCGAGCTGTAATGACTTCTGGGCGTTCGCGTATGTTTCGCGGACGGACGCTGCCGCAGCGAGCTGTTCATCCACTTCGGCACCTTCGGCGCGACGTAACTCAGCGCTATGGGCCAACTCTTTCCTGCGGGCCAGGGCGGTCTCCAGCGCGGCCGCATCCTGAGCCACCGCTTCGATGCCGCGGGCGCGCGCAGCGTACGCCGTCCGTGCGGCACCCGCCCGATGCTGCGCCTGGGCCAACTCGCCCGTCGCACGCCCGGCCTTTTCGGTGTAGTACCGGCAATACTCGGCGGTCACCGCTGCCAACAACTCTTCGGTGCCGCCGTCGGCTACCTCCGCCGAGCCGACGGCACGGTCGAGCGCCTTGGTCAATGCCGCGCTGCCGGTCGCTTCTTCGAGCTTCGGGTCGTCGGACTGCATCAGCCGCACTGCTCGGAATAACGACAAATCCATTGCGCCCGAAAGTATTTCCTTAGCGCGAGCTTCCGCATCCCGGCCACTGAGCTGCTCATGCACTGGCGCGTGCACCGTCAATTCGGTGCCTGAGGAACGGTTAAATCGCTTGAAATAGGTGAAATGCCATCCGCCGGAACTGATCTCGGCCTCAACTTCGGTTCCCACGTCGCGACCCGAGGGCGCCAACGCTTTCACATCACGCGATTTCGACGACGCCCGCAATTCCAGCAACACGTCAAGCGCTTCCACCATCGAGGACTTTCCGGCCTCGTTGCGTCCGGCGACGACGGTCACCCCGGCATCGGCGAAGTGGATCTCGCGGTCATCGATGCCGCGAAAGTTCTTCACCCGCAGTCGATGTAGCTTCAACTGACTGCTCCCCCGCCACGCGCGGACAGTCGGGCGAGCAGTGCGAGTGCCCCGCGGGCCGTCTGAGCCGCATCATCAACCCCGCCCGCTTGCTCGACCAACTCCTCGGCCGCTTGCGCCGCATACCCGCGCAGACCGAACCCGGTGATGTCGTCGGCGTCAGCGACGACGACCAAGTCATCGTGCGCCTGCCAGCGGCGCACCGCGGCGAATCGGTCGACCGCAGTATCCAGAATTCGTTGCAGCTCAACATCTTCCACGACGGAGATAGTTCCAACGAGCGCCACCTGCAGTACGACACGCGACTTGTCCGGAATCTCGTCAAGTCGCCTTTCGAGATCCGCGACGTCGGCGGCAGAGGTGATGTCGTGCCGAATCGCCGCGAATGTCCACTGCCCCACCCGACGCGGCGTGACGTCAACCGTGGACCCGCTCGCCCCGCGCGTCAGTGTCACTTCCAGAATCGAACCAGGCTCGGCTTCGACGTTGTCGAAGTTGGTGACCTCCTGCGCCCCGGAGTACCAGATTCGTCCGGAATTGCCGACCTGAGTGACCGAATGCCGATCGCCGAGTGCGACGTAGTCGATGATTTGATTGGCGAATGCCTGTTCCAGCGGCCCGATCTCGACCAGTGACGGATCGGATCCGGGACTCAGCGCGTCAGTCGCACCATGCCCAACAACAATCCGGATCCGGTCTGACGGATCAAGCTGATCCACTTGAGTGCCGACCAGGTCGGTCAACGGTGCCTTATGCGACCACGGCGCGACGACCAACTCCGCATCGTCGGAGACTTTCACGATTCCAGGTTTGGCGAGGACCGTCACGTTGCTCGGGCAACGCGTTCGGAACGTCTGCGAGCGATACACCCCGGCGGCGTCGAACGGGTCGTGGTTGCCGGGCAGCAGGTACACCGGAACCGTGAATTCACCGAGGCGGTCGAGTGTCTGGGTGATCAGCCGTGCCGATACCCGGTGATCCTCGAAGACATCTCCGCACACCACGACGAACTGTGCCCCCGACGACGCGGCTTGAACACCGATACGTTCAACGGCGTCCAGCCGTGCCGCGGAATATGCGTGCTGGGCGTCGGCCGACAAGTACTTGCGAGTCATACCCAACTGCCAGTCGGCGGTGTGCAAGAACGTGACCCGACGTTCGGGCTGCGCAGCCGAATCAGGCCGACCGACATCGACGACGGCATTAGGGGCGAGTGCACCCGCCGGGGCGCTGGCCGGATCGACATCGTCGAACAGCGACCACTGCAACGCCGGTTCCGCCATCACTCACCTCCTGCGCATCGACTCGCTCACTACGAACTACGTCCCGCATCTTACGAGCCATCACTGACAAGATGCGGGACGTCACTCGCGGGCCGAGCTGGTCTGCAAACCCGACCTGGTCGGCAAACCCCACATGCGCGGACGTTCCCGACCCACTTTTCGGGTCGGGAACGTCCGGGCGAGTCGGGTTTGCGATCGGCCACGCCCACGCGGGACGAGATTCCTAGTCGACTGCGTTGGCCAACGAGGCAGCTGGTGCCTGCGGTCCCGACGCCGACGCGTGGGTGCGCGGGCGTTCGAAGAACAATGCCGCGGCACCGCCGATCAACAGGACCACAGCCGGCAGGTAGAGCGAATGTCCCATCGCTTCGGCGAAGCCTGGCTTCACTGGCTCCGGCAACGCGCCGTCGACCGACCCAGTCGAATCACCGGCTCCCGCACCGAATTTCGACGTCAGCAGGGCCTGCATCAGCACGCCAACGGCAGCCGCGCCGATAACCGAGCCAATCATTCGGGTGGTGTTGTAGACGCCGGCACCGGCACCCGCCTGCTGCCACGGCAGGTTACGGGTGGCGGTAGCCGCCAGCGGTGCCCAGATGCCAGCCTGCGCGAATCCCATTACCGCCATGGGAAGCAGCAACTGCCAGACCGGCGTTTCCGGACTCATGATCGCGCCGGCCCAGCCGACCGAAACACCTTCCAGCAGCAATGCACCGGCGATGATGTTGCGGGGATGGACTTTATCCAGAATCCGCCCCACGATAGGCGCGAGGAATCCGCTGATCAATGCCATCGGCATCATCATCAGCGCCGACTGGGTCGGGCTCATTCCCCCAACCAACTGGAGGAAGAACATCACCGGAATCATCAAGCCGGAGATCGCGAAACCCATCGACGTGATGCCGATATTGGAGACCGAGAAGTTCCGATCTTTGAAGAGTGAAAGTGGAACCAGCGGTTCACCTTTCATCCTGCCCTGCCACACAACGAACAACACCAGGAAGATGGCGCCGCCGATAATGAGCGCCCAGATCCAGGCATCCCAGTGGTTCTTCTCACCCTCCTGGATGCCGAACACCAGCGCCGATAGGCCGATCGCCGACAGCGCCACTCCAATCCAATCGAATTGATGGTCATGCGTATCGACCGACGGCACGAACCACGCCGCCAGCCCCAGACCAATAACACCGACCGGGATATTGACGAAGAAAATCCACTCCCAGCTGAAGTTGTCGGTCAGCACGCCGCCGAGCAGCGGACCGACCAACGTGGCAACACCAGCCACCGATCCCCAGACTCCCATTGCGGCACCGCGCTTCTCGGGCGGGAAGATACGGGTGATCACCGCCATCGTCTGGGGCGTGATCAGCGCCGCGCCGATGCCCTGCACGGCGCGCGCAGCGATCAACATGCCGATACTGCCGGACAGCCCACACCACAGGCTGGCCGCCGTGAACACGACGAGCCCGATTTGGTAGATGAGTTTCGGCCCGTATTTGTCCCCGAGCCGGCCGGCCACCAACAGCGGGACCGCATAGGTCAGCAAGTAGGCACTCGACACCCAGACGACACCGTTGAGGTCGGTGTGCAGGTCTTGCGCGATCGCCGGCTGCGCGACGGCGACGATCGTCATGTCGACCAAGATCATGAAGAAGCCGACACAGAGCGCCAGCAACGCGGTCCACGGGTTGCCGGTGGTTGATCCACCGGCTCCTGCGACTCCAGTTGGTTTGGTCATTACTAAGTCCTTGTCACTAGTTGCTTGATTTCGTGGTGGTTACTTCGTGGTCATCGCTGTCGGGCGTGGAGCACTCAAACTGCCCGGTCTTCTTATGCGCTTGCCACCGGTGGATGAAACCCGGGTCGTCGAGCCAGTCGATCGTCTTGTCCCGCAAACGTTTCACCAGCGTGTTCAGCCAGTCGATCTGCGTTCGCAGCGTCGCGAGCCGACATCCGCCGTCGAGGAAGAACATCTCCGGAACCTGGGCCGCGGATGCTTCGTCCGCTCGCGCCGAAAGGGTCTCGAACTCCTCGTTCATCGCGCCGAGACGCTTTTCGAGCAGGTTGATGACCTCCGCGCGCGGAAGGTCATGCGCCAGAGCAAGCGCCATGAACAGCTGCGGAAATTCCGCTCGGTGGCTGGCAAGCATCGTTGTCACCGCCTGCAGGTAGGCCTCCCGACCCGCCGGAGTGATGCCATAGACAGTGCGCTCGGGCCGGTTACCTTCCCGTTCCACGTCGTGAATCCGGATATGCCCCTGCCCTTCCAATCGCGATACCGCGTGGTAGAGCGATCCGGGCCGGATATTCGCCAGTCGGTCTTCATGGCGGGCCATAGCGGTCTGAACCATCTCGTAGGGATGCATCGGACGTTCGATCACCAAGCCAAGCACCAACACCGCCAGCGGCCCCAGCGGCTTGCCATCTCGGGTCGACATCAACTCTCCCTTCATTTCAGTTCAAATATTCCAGTTGGAATATACAGATTGGAGCAGCCAATGCCAACAGTTGTCTTCGCTGCCGATGAAAGCGTCCGGCATTGTCGTTACTGTGGGCAACGTGACGAGCAATTCAGCGGGATCGACTCAAGGCAGTTATGTGCAGCAAGGTGCCGAGTTCGTTCGCGACACCGCCTATATCGAAGACCGCATCACGCGGGACGGACGCGACGGCTACCCGGTCGAACCCGGTCGGTATCGGCTCGTGGCCGCGCGCGCGTGCCCGTGGGCCAACCGCACCCTGATCGTCCGGCGCCTGCTCGGCCTGGAGAGCGTCATCTCCCTCGGCCTCTGCGGTCCAACCCACGACGCCGATTCGTGGACATTCGATCTCGACCCTGGTGGCATCGACCCCGTTCTAGGGATTCCCCGACTCAAAGACGCCTACGAGAAGCGTTTTCCCGGCTACCCCAAAGGGATCACCGTGCCGGCCGTCGTCGACACCACAACCGGCGAGGTGGTCACCAACAACTTTCCGCAGATCACCATCGACTTCGAACTCGAATGGACCGACTATCACCGGCCCGGCGCTCCGAACCTCTATCCCGAACATCTGCGGGACGAGATCGACACTGTCAATCGCGGTGTCTATACCGAGGTGAACAACGGCGTCTATCGCTGCGGTTTCGCCGGGGACCAGGCCTCCTACGACGCGGCTTACACCAGACTTTTCACGAAACTGGACGAATTGTCCGGACGACTGTCGACTCAGCGTTACCTCGTCGGCGATACCATTACCGAGGCAGATATCCGGTTGTTCACAACATTGGCGCGCTTCGATCCCGTCTACCACGGGCATTTCAAATGCAATCGCTCCAAACTGTCGGAGATGCCCGTCCTGTGGGCATACGCGCGCGACCTGTTCCAGACACCGGGTTTTGGCGACACCACCGACTTCACGCAGATCAAACAGCATTACTACATCGTCCATCGCGACGTGAACCCATCGGGCATCGTGCCACTCGGTCCAGACCTGTCCGGCTGGCGCACCCCGCATGGCCGCGAACAATTGGGTGGCCGTCCCTTCGGCGACGGCACCGCACCGCCGCCACCAGTGGATAATGACATTGTCCCCGAACAGAATTGGGTGCCCATCCATGACAAATAAAGATCACGCCCCCGGCGCACCTGCCTCCGGTTCGACGCCACCGAAAGCCGCCGTCGACGTCACCAGCAACATCCTGGACAAGGCGCAGCGTTTGCAGGCGCCCGCCGTGGCGAAATATGTTGCGAGTCTTCGCAAGTCGAATCCCGATGCCACCCCGGCTCAGATCATCGAGAAGCTGGAGAAGCGGTATCTCACCGCGGTAACCGGCTCCGGCGGTGCGGTCGGCGCGACCGCTGCGATTCCCGGCATCGGCACTTTCACCGCTCTTGGCGCGATCACCGGTGAGACTGCGCTATTCATCGAGGCATCGGCGTTACTCGCGCTCGCGATCGCCGAAGTACATGGCATCGAGCCGCATCAAACCGAACGACGCAAGGCGCTGGTGCTGTCTGTCGCACTAGGTGAAGAGGGAGTCCTCGCGCTCGGCAAAGTCGTCGGATCCAACGGCGGCGCATTGCGCAAACTTGCCGGCGGTGTCATCCCAGGTCCCAATCTGTCCGCGCTCAACAAGACGCTGACCAAGAAGATCATCAACAAGTACGCGCTGAAAAAGGCTCCGATCATGATCGGCAAACTGATGCCCGCGGGAATCGGCGCGACGATCGGCGCCATCGGTAACCGGGCAATGGGCAAGCGCGTCATCAACAATGCGCGGCAGGCATTCGGGCCGCCGCCGCAGTTCTGGATCCTCGAAGGTGAGCTGGCGCCAGGACCAAGCGACCGGCTGCCGCCTGGCAATCGTTGAGCGGACCGATTGCCCGCCTGGTCGGGCAGGTTAGGCAGCACCGACTATTACTGGCCATCACCCTGGCAGCGACGCTGGCGGGCGTAGCAGCAGACGTGGTGGTACCGCTGATCAGCCGCGCAGCGGTCGACCAAGCAACCGGCGAACGGCCGGCGCATCTGTCGGTGACGACCATCGTGGTGCTGCTGGTGGTACTGGCAGTCGTCGTATACGGTGGCCACGTTGGCCGCCGGCTGTCCGCTGGAGCGCTCGCCCTCCGAGTGCAGAATACGTTGCGCCGCAAGCTTCTTGATACCGTGCTGCACCTATCGGGCACCGCGCAGGATCAGATTCGGACCGGCCAAGTTGTGTCGCGCAGCATCTCCGACCTGCAGCAGGTCCAAGGCTTACTCGCAATGGGTCCGCTCACCTTGGGCGCCGTCGTGCAGGTACTGATCACCGTCGTCATCATGGCGTACCTGTCGCCGACGCTGACACTCGTGGCGCTACTCATCGTGCCTGCCGTCGGCGTGATCGCCTTCCGCAGTCGCCGTAAGCTCTACGCGGCCACCTGGTCTGCGCAACAAGCGGCGGGCGAGGTCGCGAGCCACGTCGAGGAAACGGTCACCGGGGTGCGCGTGGTCAAAGGATTCGGTCAAGAGGATCGCGCCGTCGATGAACTAGTCGAGCTCAGCTCGTCGTTGTACGCCAAGCGCATTCGCGTCGGATCAAACAATGCCCGGTTCGCGCCAACGATGGCGCAGGTACCTCAGCTTGGTTTGGTCGCGGTACTTGCCGTCGGCGGCTACCTGGCTTACCGCGACTCGATTACCGTCGGCACCTTCCTAGCCTTCACGGCATATGTCGGAACAATGACCGCTACCGCACGACTGTTCACGAACTTCGTGTTGAACGCACAGCTGGCGGGTGCCGCCGCCGCGCGGGTCTTCGACGTCGTGGACACCCAGATCGACGATGAACCTGGCGAGCCGGCCGAGCCGCCGAACCCCACCGCCGGCGTCGGCGTCGAGTTTCGTTCGGTAAGTTACCGATTCGATCGAGATCCGGGCTCCAAGCCACCGGTCCTCGACCATATCGATCTCGCCATCGCGCCGGGCGAATGCGTAGCCGTCGTCGGCGGGCCAGGCTCGGGTAAGACCACACTCGCCAATCTCCTTGAGCGCCACTACCGTCCGACCTCGGGAACAATCACCCTCTCCGACGCCGAGCGCACCGTCGCACTCAACGATCTCGCCGCGCAGGACCTGCACCGGCTCGTCGCCGTCGTCTCCGACGATCCGTTCCTCTACTCCGATACCGTCGCGGCCAATATCGGGCTCGCGCCGCACGTCGACGACGCGGCAGGCGCCATCGCCGACGCTGCCGCCCGCGCGGAGGCGACCGAGTTCATCAACGGGCTACCCGACGGTTTCGACTCGGTTGTCGGCGAACGCGGACTGACGCTGTCCGGCGGTCAGCGGCAGCGAATAGCGTTGGCGCGAGCCCTATTCGCCACCCCAGCGGTCCTCGTACTCGACGATGCGACATCGGCCGTCGACGCCAGCACCGAGGCGCGGATTCTGACGCGATTACGATCAGCACGGCCCACGATGCTCGTGTTGGCGCACCGCAGGTCGACGTTGACTCTGGCCGACCGGGTCGCCGTCTTGGAGGATGGTCGCATCACCGACGTCGGCACCGTCGACGAACTCACCGAACGCAGCGCGCACTTTCGCCTACTGATGTCCACTGGCGATTGGGATGCTGCCGCCGCCCCCGATCACATCCATACCGAGGGCGAATTATGGCCTACCGCAACCGAATCAAGAATTGACCGCGACAACTCGGGGCTCGGCTCCCAAGTCGTTCCGCCGGCCGTCGCACGGACCCTGGACACACTCGGCCCGGCCACCGAAGAGCCCGGCGTCGACCCCAGCCAGGCGCGCGCGGATAACCCACGTTTCTCGCTGCGCCAGATACTGCGGCCCGTTCGCTGGTTACTCGCCATATCGATCGGTCTGGTCGCTGTGGATACGCTTGCGAGCCTTGCCTTTCCGACGCTGGCCCGCGCGACCATCGATTCGGCGGTGGCGCATCACCTTGACCAGATGGCCATCGCTGTCGGGATCGGAGTGGCACTGGTAATCGGTGACTGGATCTGCGGGGCCGCGCTGATCATGACGTCCACTCGCGCGGGTGAACGGATGTTGTTCGGCCTGCGCGTACGCAGCTATGCCCACCTGCAACGCCTCGGCCTGGACTATTTTGAGCGCGAATTGTCCGGCCGAATCATGACCCGGATGACGACTGATATCGACGCGCTGTCGAGTTTCCTGCAAACCGGTCTGACGTCGGCGGCTGTCGCCGTGCTCACACTCGCCGGAGTCAGCGTCGCGCTGATCATCACCGACCCGCTGATGGGGCTGATCATTCTCGCGCCGGTCCTGCCCATCCTGGTGGCGACGACCATCTGGTTTCGCCGGGTGTCATCGGCGTCCTACACCCGCGCCCGCGAACTTGTCAGCGTCGTCAATGCCGATTTTCAGGAGAATATCGCCGGCGTTAAAACCACCCGCGGCTACCGACATGACTCCGACGCGGCGGCACGCTTCGCACATCATGCCGATGATTGGTATCGCGCGCGGATGGTGTCCCAGCGCGCGGTATCGCTCTACTTCCCGTTCATCATTCTGCTGTCGAATCTCGCCGCAGCCGCCGCGATCGGTATCGGTTCGGCCCAGATCTCCGACGGCGCCTCGGCGGGCACGCTGATCGCATTCCTGTTGTATCTGTCGATGTTGTTCGGGCCTATCCAGCAGTTGACGCAGGTATTCGACGGTTATCAGCAGGCCGCGGTCGGGTTGCGGCGGATTGGCGATCTGCTCCGCACACCCAGTTCACTGTCAGCGTCGGGGACGGCGCTCCCGCCGCTGAGTGGATTCGACGGCCACGCCGTCCTCGACGCTGTGACCTTTCGTTACCGCGGGGCCGATGCGGCCGACACAGCGTTGCCCAATGCGCTCTCGGAGGTCGACTTGGCGATTCCGCCAGGAACCTCACTCGCGTTGGTCGGACAAACCGGCGCGGGCAAGTCCACGATCGTGAAACTGCTCGCCCGGTTCTATGACACGACTTCGGGGTCAGTGCGAATGGATGGCACCGATATCCGGGACTTCGCGTTGAGCGCCTACCGGCAACGGCTGGCCATCGTTCCGCAGGAGCCACATTTGTTCACCGGAACCGTCGCCGACAATATCGCCTACGGACGACCCACCGCCTCCCGCGGTGACATCGTCGATGCCGCTCGCGCTGTCGGCGCGGTGGACATGATCGCCGGCCTCGACGGTGCGATGACATACACCGTCGGCGAGCGGGGACGCGGCTTGTCTTCCGGACAACGGCAATTGATCGCACTGGCTCGCGCCGAATTGGTACAGCCGGACTTGATCCTGCTCGACGAGGCGACCGCCACCCTGGACCAGGCAACCGAGGCACGAGTGCTCGCGGCAGGTGAACGTGTCACTCGTACAAGAACATCGGTGATCGTCGCACACCGCTTGGCGACCGCCGCGCGCGCCGACCGGATCGCCGTCGTCGAGGACGGCCGGATCGTCGAGCTGGGTACACATGCGGAATTGTTGGCCGAAAATGGTCGCTATCAACGGTTTTGGCGTGATGGCACGTCGCCGGACGCCGATACCTGCCGACTTCGCAGCGAAACGTCGTCGGGGTAGTCCCCGAGTCGCTAGCTGAGATAGTCGCCCAACGACGCCAACAGTCCCTCAGTTCCGTTGGCGCGGTTGGGTCCGTCTGCCCAGAATTGATCGAAGAAGACACCGTGCTCGGTGTGGGTGAACCGCGTACCGCCATCGATCGGGTCGAACTCCAGTGTCGCGATCGACGTCGACATGTGGCTGCCGTCGATCCACATGTCGTAAGTGGTGACGATGCGCAGCTGCTCGACAATGTCGGTGTACGTCGCCTCATACCGGGAGACCGGTCCGTCGTGGAATTTCCCTTCGGCGATATCGCGACCGCCGACCCGGAAGTCGAACGCCCATTCGCCCGGCGTAACGGCATCACCCGCGCCCCACCAGGACAACTTCTGGTGCTCGTCGGCAAACGCGTCCCACGCGCGTCCCACCGGAACCGGGTAGTCGCGGGTCAGGGTGAATTCTGCGCGGGCAATTCGGCGTTCAATCGCCATATCCGTGTTCATTTCGTGAAGGTGACGTGGATGGTGCCGCTTTCCGCCACCTCCGACGTCACCCGGTGGGTCTGGTCAAGGTTGGGCAGTTCATCCCACAGTCGGGTTCCGCGGCCGAGGATGATCGGCGCGATCATGAGATGCAGCTGGTCGACGAGCCCAGCGCGGAGGAAGGCGATGGCAGTACCGACGCCGCCGCCCACGCGCACATCGCGTCCGTCGGCAGCCGCCGAAGCCTCCGCCAGCACGTCTTCGATTGCCCCACTGCGGAAATGGAAGGTCGTGCCGCCCCGCATCGCAATCGACGGTCGGGGCGCGGAGTGGGTAAGGACGTAGACCGGGGTTCCGAACGGCGGCTCGTCGCCCCACCAGCCTTCCCAGTCCGGGTCGTCGGGGAAGGCGTGTAGACCGAACATCGACGCGCCGATGATCTCCGCGCCGATTTCATCGAAATGTGCTGCGGCATAGGTGTCGTCGACCCCGGTGGTTCCCGCACTGTCGCCGAGGATTCGCTCGTGAAAAGTGCGCGTCTGCGCGTATGCCGCCGTCAGGCGACCCCAATCATCGCCCATCGGATTGTCGGCGGACTGGCCCGTCGTGGCGGTATAGCCGTCCAGGGAGATGAACATATCGATGCGTACGCGAGTCATGGCAGTCTTCCTTCGGCGGTGGAACGGGTCAGGTGAATGCCGAGTCGATCGGCTTGGTTTTCGGCCGGAGTTCGCTGCTCGCCCAACCACAGGTGCACAACGTCGAGTGCTCCCGGTCGCAGGCTCACGGTGCGGATCCGACCACTCTTGTGAGAGATGACGAGGCCCGCGTTCTCGAGCACGCGCAGATGCTGCATGAACGACGGCAACGCCATCGGGAAGGGTGCCGCGAGTTCGGAGACCACGGCGGGCGACTTCGCCAGTCGCTCAACCACTGCCCGTCGCGTCGGATCCGCGAGCGCGCGGAGCGAGGCGTCGAGCTGGTCGTAATACTTAGGCACAGGACTAAGTATTAGGACGTATCGGTGCCACGTCAAGTACCGCGACCGAGAGAAGTGATGAAATCCCAACATCTACGCCGCAAGGGACCAACACCGTTCGCACCAGATCGCAACGACTCGATGAAGGCGTGCTGTTGGGCACGAGCACCCATCGTCGAATTGGCGGGCCAGACCCTCGACATCGCAACCAGGCGCAAGCGCATATCAGCCAACCCGTGACACGCACCACACTGACTGCCTGTGCGTCCAACCACCCAGCGCGTCCCGTAGCGATACGCGTAGCATCCTATGGTGGTTCACCTGCTCGGGGTTACCACTCCACGGCGAGCCACCGCGCACCCGACACGCTTGAGGGAATTGAGGCGAAACACCGCTGTGAGCAGTTCGACATCAGACTTCGGACAGAACACCTGGCTGGTCGATGAGATGTACCAGCAGTACGTAAAAGACCCCAACTCGGTCGACCCGAGTTGGCACGAGATTCTGAAGGATTACCGGCCTTCGGCGAACGGGACCAACGGCAGCGCACCTACGCCGCCGTCAACCGCGACGCCTTCACAACCCGCGGCAGCCCCCGCGCCCGCCCATAAGCCCAGTGCTCCGGTGACCCTCGACACCGAGCCGACCCGAGCCCCCGCACCGGCGCGGAAGGCTACCCCGACACGGGAGAGCCAGGCGACCAAAGCGGCGTCGGGACGCAGCATGGCTGAGACCGCCAACCGGCCGTCAGCCCCGACCCCGGCCAAAGCACCGGCACCGGAGTCCGCGACCGAGGAGACCAAGATTCTGCGCGGTGCGTCCGCCGCGGTCGCCAAGAATATGGCGGCATCGTTGACGGTCCCGACTGCGACCAGTGTGCGTGCCATCCCGGCCAAGGCGATGATCGACAACCGCATCGTCATCAACAATCACCTGGCCCGCACTCGCGGCGGCAAGATCTCCTTCACCCACATCCTCGGGTACGCGATCGTCCAGGCGCTCAAGTCCTTCCCCAATATGAACCGGCATTTCGCCGAGGTCGACGGCAAGCCGAACGTCGTCACCCCGGCACATACCAACCTGGGCCTGGCCATCGACCTGGCCGGCAAGGACGGTAACCGCTCGTTGGTCGTCGCGGCGATCAAGAACACCGAGACGATGAGTTTCGCCGAGTTCCACGCGGCCTACGAGGACATCGTCCGACGCGCTCGGGAAGGCAAGCTGACCGCGGAAGATTTCGCGGGCGTCACCATCTCGCTCACCAACCCCGGCACCATCGGCACCGTGCATTCGGTTCCCCGGCTGATGAAGGGACAGGGCACCATCGTCGGCGCCGGCGCGATGGAATATCCAGCCGAATTCCAGGGCGCCAGCGACGAACAGATCGCCGAGTTGGGCGTCGGCAAGCTGATGACCCTGACGTCGACCTACGACCACCGGATCATCCAGGGAGCGGAGTCTGGTGACTTCCTGCGCACAATCCACAATCTGCTGATCGACGACTCCTTCTACGATCAGATTTTCATCGCATTCCACATCCCCTACGAGCCGGTCCGCTGGCGTCGCGACATTCCGGCCGGACTCGTCGACAAGAGCACCCGCGTTCTGGAACTCATTGCGGCATACCGCAATCGCGGTCACCTGATGGCCGACATCGACCCGCTAATGATGGATTCCGATGCGCGCGCCGCGCACCCGGATCTCAACATCCAGACATACGGCCTTACCCTGTGGGACCTCGACCGCAGTTTCCGGGTCGGCGGATTCCACGGACAGGAGCGCATGAAACTGCGCGATGTCCTGTCGATCCTGCGCGATGCCTACTGCCGTCATGTTGGCATTGAATACACCCATATCCTTGATCCCTCGCAACAGCGCTGGGTGCAAGAGCGGGTTGAGATCAAACATGTGAAACCACCGGTCGGCGAACAGAAGTACATTCTGTCCAAGCTGAACGCGGCGGAAGCCTTCGAGACCTTCTTAGCGACGAAATACGTTGGGCAGAAACGCTTTTCACTTGAGGGCGCGGAGTCTGTCATCCCAATGATGGATGGTGTCATCGACCAGAGCGCCGAGCACGCACTTACCGAGGTCGTCATCGGTATGCCACACCGCGGTCGCCTCAACGTCCTGGCCAATATCGTCGGCAAGCCGTACTCGAAGATCTTCACCGAATTCGAGGGCAACCTGAATCCGTCGCAGGCGCACGGGTCGGGCGACGTCAAGTACCACCTGGGCGCCGAGGGCAAGTACTACCAAATGTTCGGCGACAACGAGATCACCGTGTCGCTGACCGCCAACCCCAGCCACCTCGAAGCCGTCGACCCTGTGTTGGAGGGCCTGGTCCGGTCCAAGCAGGACGAGCTGGCGACTGACGAAAGGCCGTTCCCGCTCCTGCCGCTGATGCTGCACGGTGATGCGGCCTTCGCCGGGCAGGGCGTGGTGGCCGAGACGCTTAACCTCGCTCAACTCCCCGGTTACCGCACCGGTGGAACCATTCACATCGTGGTGAACAACCAGGTCGGCTTCACCACCGCGCCGGAGCACTCACGATCGACCGAGTACTGCACCGACGTCGCCAAGATGATCGGCGCGCCAATTCTGCACGTCAACGGCGACGACCCAGAGGCCTGCGTGTGGGCGGCGAAACTCGCCGTCGACTACCGCCAGGAGTTCCACAACGATGTCGTCATCGACCTCGTATGTTTCCGCCGACGCGGACATAACGAGGGTGACGACCCGTCGATGACGCAGCCGGCGATGTACGACGTCATCGACACCATGCGCGGTGTTCGCAAGAGTTACACCGAAGCCCTCATCGGCCGTGGTGATATCTCGACCAAAGAAGCCGAAGACGCCCTGCGTGACTACCAAGGTCAGTTGGAGCGGGTCTTCAACGAGGTCAAGGAACTCGAGAAGTACACCGCCGAGCCGAGTCCGTCGGTCGAGGCCGACCAGACCCTGCCGACCAAGTTGGTCACCGCGGTCAGCCCGGAAGTACTCACCGGAATCGGCGACGCGTTCGTCAACGTGCCCGAGGGGTTCACCCCGCATCCGCGCGTCAAGCCGGTACTAGAGCGCCGACAGAAAATGTCGCGCGAAGGCGGCATCGACTGGGCGTTCGCGGAATTGCTCGCCTTCGGCTCGCTGGTACAGGAAGGCCGCCTCATTCGACTGTCCGGCCAGGATTCGCGCCGCGGCACCTTCACTCAGCGCCTGTCGGTGCTGATCGACCGCGAAAACGGCACCGAATACACGCCGCTCAACCATCTCCCCAAGATCGGCGACACCGAGAAGGGCGAATACCTCGCCTATGACTCGCCGCTCAGTGAGTATGCGGTACTCGGATTCGAATACGGCTATTCGGTCGGCAACCCCGAGGCATTGGTGCTCTGGGAGGGCCAGTTCGGTGACTTCGTCAACGGCGCTCAGTCCATCGTCGACGAGTTCATCTCGTCCGGTGAGGCTAAGTGGGGCCAGACGTCGGGTGTCGTGATGCTATTGCCACACGGCCACGAGGGCCAGGGGCCCGACCACACGTCGGGTCGTATCGAGCGGTTCCTGCAGTTGTGTGCCGAAGGGTCGATGACCGTCGCACTACCGTCGACGCCGGCCAGCTACTTCCACTTGCTGCGGCGTCACGCACTCGACGGCATCGAACGCCCACTGGTGGTTTTCACGCCAAAGTCGATGCTGCGCAACAAGGCTGCGGTCTCGCCGGTCGAGGACTTCACCGATTCGAAGTTCCTGTCGGTTATCGACGATCCCAAGTACGTCGCAGGCGGTGACCGCAGCAAGGTCAACCGGGTGCTCCTGGTGAGCGGCAAGCTCTACTACGAACTCGCCGCCCGCCGGGACAAGGAGAATCGCGACGACGTCGCGATCGTCCGCGTCGAGCAGCTCTACCCGGTGCCACACCGTCGCCTGCGAAAGACGTTGGAGCAGTACGGTTCTGCCACCGACTACGTATGGGTGCAGGAAGAGCCGGCCAACCAGGGCCCGTGGCCCTACCTCGGCCTCTGGCTGCCCGAAGTCCTGCCGGAGATCCTGCGGGGTCTGCGTCGGATCTCCCGTCGCGCGATGAGTGCGCCGTCGTCGGGTTCGTCGAAGGTGCACGCCGTCGAGCAGCAGGAGATCGTCGACGGGGCATTCGAGACGTAACCCCACCCGCTCGCAAACCCAACACCACGCGACAGACCCGACTCGATTTCGAGTCGGGTCTGTCGCGCTGAGTGGGGTTTCAGCCCGGCGCAACCACCGCACGAGTGACGATCGAGACGAGTTCACGGATATGAGCGCCGTCGGTCGGTTGCTTGGTGACCAGGCGTCGGTACACGATCGGCCCGAACATCAGATCACGCACCATTTCCGAGGTGATATCGGATGCGATGGCTCCGGCTTGTCGGGCGCGGTTGATCATCCGGTCGAGGACCTTGCCGCGCGGTGAAAGGTACCGCGCGACGAGGTCACCGAGCTGCGGATCGTAATCTGCGCACGCATGCAGTTGCATGACGACGCCGAAATGTCCGCTCTCGATGAACGCGGTCAGGAAGTCGACCGCCGATTCCGTGAGATCAGCCATCGGGTCACCTGTATCGAACTCCCGAATCGGTGGCACCGAATGGGTTATCGCGGCAACCGCCAGTTCCGCCGTGGTAGCGCCACGTCGATAGATCGTCGATCGCGGAACGCTGGCTTCTGCCGCGACCTTGCTGATCGACAGTCCGTGAAAGCCACCGGCAGCCAGGAGCCGCAACGTCGCAGCGGTGATTTTGCGGGCCACCTCGGAGTCCGGTGGTCTGCCCGGGGGCCGACGCTCTTCCGAGTTCATCACCCGAGTATGTCATTACGCTTCACTATGTTGCGTAATTATGTATCGTACCGTTCTGTGAAGACACCAAAACTCGCGATCGTGGCCGTACTGACGTTCGCAACGATATCGGTCCTCGGCGCGACTCCCCCCGCGTCGGCGGCTCCCTCCTGCCCGTCGCCCGACGCCGGGGTATTGATCCGCACAGGCGAACCTGGGCTCTCGTGGGCAGAGAACGTCGGCTACGACCGCGACGGCAACCTATGGGTGTCACGCTCTCTGCGCAACGTCGTCGAACGCTATGACCGCAGCGGCCGACTGACCGGCTCAGTCGCCGTCGAGTCTCCCGGCGCGATTCGACTGGGGCCAGATGGCCGGATGTACGTCGCCGCTGGCGACTCCCCGGTGAATATGATTCCCGGCCTGCCGAGAACCGGCCGCATCATGGCCTTCTCCCCCTCCTTGAAACACCCCCGACCGCGGGCTTTTGCCATCGGCCTCGGGATGCCGAACGGTCTCGCATTTGCCACCGACGGCGCGATGTACGTGGCCGACAGCAACATTGGCGTCGTGCGAATCGACCCGCGCGGTGTGATCGACAAGTCGTGGACCGCGCGCGCACCAAAGAACCTGTCCCCCAACGCCGTCGTAAACGGCACGGGTATGAACGGCATCGTTATCATCGACGAGATCGCTTATGTCACACTCACTTCCAGCCTCACCGGCCGAATTCTGCGTATTCCACTTCGGCATCCGAATGCGGTCGGCGTCGCCGTCGATCTGACCGGACCACTGCCGGGCGTGGTCGACGACCTTGCCGCGCTCGACGATCACACCGTCGCCGCAGCCACCACGACTGGACAGGTGATCGTGGCGGACCTACGCACTGGCCGACGATGTACGGTGTCGCTGGGCGAACCACTGACCTCGGTAGCCGTCGTTCCCGCCCGAAGTCGCACCCTGGTCATCGGAACTGAGTCCGGAAATATCCGCCTAGTGCGCCTCTGACCACCGCACCACCGGCGAACCCCACGCAACAGGTCATCCCCAACACCGAAATGGTGTTGGGGATGACCTGTTGTGCAGGGTTTGCGAGTGCGGGTCAGCAACCGAAGGCGGACGCCGTCGATGCCGGCATACCTGTGCCGCTGCAGATGGAGCCGGTGCCCAGCGCGACGGCGCTCCACCCGCCACCGGTGTAGTGGAACGCCACCCGCGCGGGTTGCGCAGCACTCGACACGGTGGCGCCTATCGCCCAGTCCCCATCGCACTTGATGTTACCGAGGGTGAACGGCTGCACCAGCTGCGAGCCGTACTGCATGTTCGCCACGCCGTGCAACATCTCCGCGGTAGCCGAATCACAGTGCGACACAGCAGTTGTTGTCGCAGCCGGTGTCGACGTGACCGCGGGTGTCGGCGTCGTGGACTGAGTCGTTCTGGACTGGGTCGTCGTGGACTGGGTCGGCTTCGGACCGTCGGCAAGTGATTGCGAGGGCACGTCTTTGTCAGCGGTGATCGTCTTGCCGTTCAGTGTGTAAGTGACAGTCACCGGACCGCCGGTCGGATTGGCATTCGCATCACGCGAGTTGAGCCAGCGGTAGTTCACCGAAACCGAGCTATCCGTCCAACTGGCCACCGACGTGAATGCCGTGTTCCGGTCGGTATCGGTGCGCAGAAAACCGTCGGTGTCGAAGAAGAGCACCTGCTCGGGCGAACTCGCGGTTCCACCGCGCAACTCCGCTTCGACCCACATCAACTTCGGGCAATTGCCGAGTTTCGCGCTCGTGCCACGAACTGCCACCAGATCTCTTCCGTAGTAGGTATCGATGTTTCCGACGGCCCGCGTGACGACCGGCGACATCAGATCCAGACATTTTCCACCCCCGGCGGTCGCCGGCGTCCCCGCGTTACTCGGCGATGTCGAGTTGACCACCGGCGACGCTGGCGCGCCGGAGGTGGTCACCATTCCCGGTGACGTCACCGTGACCGACGGGCTCTTGGTGGGCAAGGCGATGTCGTCGCCAGGCTTACATCCGGTCACGGTCACTGCAATACAAGCCGCCACCCCGAGCGCGGTCACGAGTCGTTTCATGAGTCCCTCCATCGTTGGCTCTCCGGCCGTGGTGGCGAGTGAGCGGCAACGCGTGCTGCCGAGGGTGAATTCGCGCCGTCCCGTTCAACCGTTAGCACCCGGAACTACTGCCCATCCAATCGAATGACGAGCGGTTATGCCGTCAATTCGAGACGGCGGCCGCGACGCTCGCGAGCATCGGCAGCGATCCGGTGATCAGACCGAGGAGTTGGTCTCGATCAACATCGCCCTGATCGGCAAGCCATGCGAGAGTGACTTCTTCGACGAAGGATAGCCAGCCACTGACGGCCATCACTACCAGCGGAGTCACCTCGATTCCGAGGACTTCGCTGTAGTCGATGATGCGTTGACGCATGGTCGCGCGGGTCTGCGCGAAGACCTGCTGCAACGCCGGGTCGGCGCTGGCGGAACCACGAATGATCGCGCGATACGCGCCAGCATTGCCGTAGACGAAATCCACGAACGACGACATCGACACGCGCAAGATCTCCAGCGGGTCCCCCACCGTGGAATCGGGAGCGGTGCGTTCGAGCATGGCTTTGGCCTGCGCCGACGCCAGGGCGACATGGAAGTCCTGTTTGGACTCGAAGTAATGGAACAGCAATGCGCGCGACACCCCTGCGGCGTCAGCTATCGCCTCGGTCGTCACGTCTTCCAGTGCGTGGGCGCGCAACATCTCCATGCCGAGTTCGAGAAACTGCTCCCGACGTGCCTCGGGTGTCATACGCGTTCGTTTGGTCTGCGCGTCAGTTCGGGAGGTCACCAGCCAACCCTAACCCGCTATTGACATTTGTTCAATAGCTATTGACGACCATTCAATAGCGCTCTATGGTTGATGACCATGACAACGAGTGATGTACAAGTCGCGATCATCGGTGCAGGCTTCTCGGGCCTCGGCGCAGCCATCAAACTTAAGCAAGAAGGCATCTCTGACTTCGTGCTGCTCGACCGCGGCAGCGACTTCGGCGGAACCTGGCGCGACAACACCTATCCCGGAGCCGCGTGCGACGTACCGTCACACCTCTACTCCTATTCTTTCGCGCTCAACCCCTCGTGGTCGCGGTCGTATTCGCACCAGCCTGAGATCCACCGCTACATCAACGGCGTCGCCGACACCTACGGAGTTCGGTCCAACGCACGGTTCAATACCGAAGTGACACAGGCGAAATGGGACGACGCCGCATCCCAGTGGATCATCGAGACCGTGTCGGACGGCGTCACGAAGCAGATTCGCGCCGCGGTGATGGTCGGCGCTGTCGGCCCCCTCTGTGAACCGAACCTGCCAGATATCAAGGGATTCAACGATTTCGAGGGCAAAATTGTCCACTCGGCCCGTTGGGACAATGACTTCGACTACGCGGGTAAGCGCGTCGCGGTAATCGGCACTGGAGCGTCCGCGATTCAGATCGTTCCGCAGCTGGGCAAGATCACCGCGCAGCTCGACGTCTATCAGCGCACCGCGCCGTGGATCGTCCCGCGCAACGAGCGTCGCTACCTCAAGGCCGAGAACTGGGCGTTCAAGAATGTCCCAGGATATCAGGCAGCAGCGCGCGGAACCATTTACAGCGCAAGCGAATTCGTGGCGTTCGGAATGACTTACGCACCCGCCGTACTCAAGCCCGTCGAAGGCGTCTGCCGCGCGACGATCGCCCGCGCGATCAAAGATCCGGTACTGCGCGACAAGGCAACACCGAAATTCGCGGTCGGCTGCAAGCGCATCCTCAAGTCCAATGAGTGGTACCCGACGCTGGCTCGCGACAACGTCGACCTCGTCACCGACGGCATCGCGGAAATCACTTCGACGGGCATCAAGACCGTCGACGGCACCACCCGCGACGTCGACGTCATCGTGGTCGCCACCGGCTTCCACGTCACCGACTCCCCCGCCTTCGAGCGCATTGTCGGCGCCGACGGGCGCTCGCTCGCCGCGGTCTGGGAAGACGGCGGCATGCAGGGCTACAAGGGATCATTCGTACACGGGTTCCCGAATATGATGCTGATGGTCGGCCCGTCGACCGGCCTCGGTCATACCTCGATGGTGTACATGATCGAATCACAGCTGAACTACCTGGTTGACTACCTGAAGACCGCCCGCAGCGGCTCGATCACCCGGGTGGACGTCAAACCCGATGCCCAACGCGCCTACAACCAGCACATCCAGCGAAAACTGCGTCGTAGTGTCTGGACCAACGGCGGTTGCGCCTCCTGGTACAAAGATGCACACGGCAATATCACCACCCTGTGGCCCGGTTTCACCTTCGACTTCCGTCGGCTCACCCGCAGCTTTGACGTCGAGGCATTCGACGTCGTGCGCGGGGTGGCCAAGCCGGCCACGGCCACCAAGACATCGGTCACCATCGACGCAGTCACCTAGCCCCACAACGTCACTCACTTAAGGACTGATTATGAAAGACTTCCGCGGAAAAGTAGTCGTCATCACCGGTGCCGGCTCCGGCATGGGCCGCGACCTCGCCATCAAGCTCGCCAAGCGCGGCGCCAAGATCGCCATCTCTGACGTCGATCCCACCGGTCTGGCCGCGACCGAGAAGCTGGTCGCGGCGACTGGCGCGCAGGTACACAGCCAGCTTCTCAACGTCGCCGAGCGTGAAGCGGTGCTCGAATACGCCGACACCGTTGCCAAACATTTCGGCACCGTCAACGTCATCTTCAACAATGCCGGTATCGCCCACAACGGCGACGTCGAGAAGATGGAATTCAAGGACATCGAGCGCGTCATGGACGTTGACTTCTGGGGAGTTGTCAACGGCACCAAGGCATTTCTGCCCTACCTGATCGCATCGGGCGATGGCCACGTGGTCAACACCTCGTCGCTCTTCGGCCTGCTGTCCGAGCCCGGCCAGTCGGCCTACAATTCGGCGAAGTTCGCGGTACGCGGCTTCACCGAGGCGCTGAACCAGGAGATGATCGTCGCCAAGCATCCGGTCAAGGTGACCTGTGTGCACCCCGGCGGCATCAAGACCGCCATCGCGCGGAACGCGACAATGTCGGGTGACGACCCCAACCACGACAAGCTGACCGCAGCCTTCGAGAAGTACCTGCTGCGCATGCCGTCGGAGAAGGCCGCCGACATCATCATCCGCGGCGTCGAGCGAAACCGCGCTCGCGTACTGGTCGGAAACGACGCGAAATTCCTGGACCTGTGGGTCCGTCTGGTCGCCTCGGGCTATCAGGGCATCACCGCCCGGATCACCGCCCTTGGCACCAAGCGGTTCACCAAGTAACACCGGTCCCCGAAAACGGAGACACCAATGTCGCCGAGGGCAAGCTGCCCTCGGCGACATTGCTATCTCCAGATTGTTTAGTGGGTCAGTCCGTGGGTAACGACCCACCGCGCCGCCAAATTAGCCGGATCCGCACCGCGCGCCACCTCGCCGGACATCGCCACTAGGTCGCCTGCGGTCAATTCTCCTGCGACCTTGTTGATCGTTTTGACCTGCTCACGGTTCAACGCCGCACCGCGGTAAACCGGCACCAACTGCTGCGACAGCTCATTCTGGTTATCGGACGGCTTGTCCGACGCCGCTCCGGCCAGCCCCGCCGTGGTGACCGTCGTGGGGTCGGCAAGCGTAATGCCTTGTGGGAGAGATCTGTTCAGCTGAATGTAGGTTTGATCGAAGTCAGCGGCGGGCTCTGTCGACGCCGCTGTCGCATTCGTAGCGACGCTCTGCGGCACCAGCGCGGCAAGGAGTCGACCGCTGAACGCCGGAAAGAGATCTCGCTCCGCGCTGCCCATCGCAGTGAGTTGCGCGGTGTCGTCGGCGATGATGACCTCGGGCGAAACCTCGGTGCCGGCTGCAACGAGCACCGCCCGGTAGATATGAGCGACCATCCTCATCTCCGGTGCGGATGACGCACCAATGACAAGGGGACTCGACTCGTTCGATTCTGATGTCTGCACCGTGCAGCCGGTCAGGATCACCACACCCAGCAGCGCCGCGACCGCAGCGGTCAACCAAGTCGCCGAACGTCGGGAGCGAGACAATCGTTTCACGCGCACGTCATCAAGGTACCGGGTTCACCTCCGCTCGCTATGCACTCGGCATCGGGCCAGTTGTATCAGGAACCTGGGAGTAACATCTGCAACTGTGCCGTCGATACCCAGCATCCGCGGACCCGGCTGGGGACAGCCCGGTCGTCGCGACCAGTCGTCGCTCCCCCATATTCCCGTACCCGTCGCGCGCGCCATCGTCGACTGCGCTATCTACGTCGATGGACGGCGGCTCCCCGGAAAATACGCGTACACCGCCGCGCTACGCCAAGTCCGCGAACGCGGTGAGGGATTCGTCTGGCTTGGTCTGCACGCACCCGACGACGGCCAGATGCAGGGTGTCGCACAGGCTTTCGGCCTCCACGAGTTGATGGTCGAGGACGCGGTGCACGCACACCAGCGGCCGAAGTTGGAAATCTATGACGAGACTCAGTTCCTCGTGCTGCGCACCGTGAAGTACGTGGAACACGAGTCGATTCAAGCGACCAGCGAGGTGGTCGAGACCGGGGAGATCATGATCTTCTTCGGCAAGGATTTCGTCATCACCGTCCGGCACGGAGATCACACGCATCTGTCCGACCTCCGGCATCACCTGGAAAAGCGGCCCGAGCAGCTAACTCTCGGGCCGACGATGGTTATGCATTCCATCGCCGATCTCGTCGTCGACAGCTATCTCGCGGTCACCGACCGGATGGAGGATGACGTCGACGCGATCGAACAATCAGTGTTCGGGCGCGGCGGGCTCGATATCGACCCGGTCTATCTACTCAAGCGTGAAGTACTGGAGATGCGACGAGCCGTCGCACCGCTGATCGGCCCGCTAAGCCAGCTCACGGCGTCGAATCAGGTTCCCAAAGAAGTGCGACGCTACCTGCGCGACGTCACCGATCACCTCACCACTGTCATCGATCGAGTCATCGAATTCGACGACGTTCTGTCGTCACTACTCGATGCCGCTGCCGCAAAGGTTGCGCTGCAACAGAATACGGATATGCGCAAGATTTCGGCGTGGGTCGCCATGGCGGCTGGCCCCACGATGATCGCGGGCATCTACGGAATGAACTTCGACCATATGCCCGAATTACATTGGGGGTACGGCTATTACCTCGTGCTAGCGGTGATGGTATTGCTCACGATCGTGCTCTGGCGCAACTTCCGCAAACACAACTGGCTGTAAGTTCTTGGGTTATGCACCAACTCTTCTCCTACGGCACGCTGCGACTCGCATCCGTCCAACAAGCCACCTTCGGCCGGCTGCTCGACGGACACCCCGATGCAATCGTCGGATTTCGCAGCGAGATCCTGACCATCACCGACACCGAGGTCATCGCCCGCAGCGGAAGTGACAAACACCCAATCCTGCTGCGCGGCAGCGCATCCGATGTGGTCGAGGGAACCACCTTCACCATCGACGACACCGACCTCGCGGCAGCCGACGACTACGAGGTGGACGACTACACCCGGATCGAAGTGCCGCTCCGGTCGGGAGGCGTCGGGTGGGTCTATGTGTTTGGTAGAGCTGAGGCCAGCTCCGGCTGATCAGACACGGTCCGGCTAAATCGGAGTGATCCAAGACTGCCAGCCGCGGCGAGGCCCAGGCCCAGACTGGGAACACTCACAGTCGCGCGCCCGACCGGGCCGGATCGGTCACGTCGATACCGGCCTCCGTCCACGCATCACGCAGTGCCGCAGCGCCTTTCAGCCGAACCCACGCGGCTTCATTCGCAGTGATGGGAACTGCGCGCAGAAAGGTCACCGGGTCCATCGGGTCGGGCAATGCGAGATCAGCGATCTCGTCGGAAGCCAAAAGCAATGCGGTGCAAGATGATCCATCCCACAACGGCTCTCCCAGATCGACCAGCGCGTCAACCGACAGGATCAACCCCTCGACTGCGGGGGCGGCGGCAACGGTTGCGAGCCGCTTATGCAATCCCGGCAACGGCGATGCCGGAGACATTCGCACGACTATCTCCGCACGCGGTCCACGCACCGGGTCGGCGTGCAAATCGGTCGGATCACCCATCGGATGCCGGGAGCAACCGACGGTAGCGAATACCAACTGAGGTTGCCCGTCGACGTCGACGGGTATGCGCAGAACGTCGATCGGTTCGACGCCAAGGAACGTCACCGAGGCCCGTTGCGGTGCGGCATCACTCAGACTCGCGAGATGTCTGGTGACGAGTTCCGCGACCGATTCACTCACGGGTGCCACCCTACCGAGTCCGATGGGTCACGACGTAACCCGGGAGTGCCCGAGCGGATCGGTAGCCTCCTAGCCCTTGTGCAGATTCTGCCCAGTCACCTGATCGAAGACGGCGACCTTGTTCGGCTCGTAGAACAGCTCAGCCTGTGTACCTCTGACGACCGGCGATTCCGCATGCAGGCGGGCTACCATCTCGCCTCCGCCGAGGGCTGCCCCGGTCTCCGCGGAAAGCTCTGCGAGCGTTGCGCTTTCGGCTATCGGCGACGACACACTGAAGTACGCGTACTTATCCGAACCGAGTGACTCCAGCACTTCGACGTTGACTATGAAAGAGTTGCCGCGGCCACGCAACAATGGATCGACCATGGATGCGTCGGAGAGATGTTCCGGTCGGATTCCGATGATCACCTCACCGTTGCTATTGGTGCTACCGGCCCGTTGCACGATGCTCTGGTAGTCGGGTACCGCGATCGTGCCGATCGGTGTCTCGACACCGGCGGAACCGAGGCGTCCGGGCAGGAAGTTCATCGACGGCGAGCCGATGAATCCCGCGACGAAAAGATTCGACGGATCGTTGTACAGCTCAGCCGGCGTCCCGATCTGCTGCACATGGCCCCCGCGAAGCACCACCACCCGATCGCCGAGTGTCATCGCCTCAGTCTGATCGTGGGTGACGTATACCGTCGTCGTATTGAGCCGACTCTGCAGCCGCGCGATCTCAGTACGCATCTGAACACGCAGTTTGGCGTCCAGGTTCGACAGCGGCTCATCCATCAGGAACGCCTTGGGGGAGCGCACAATCGCTCGTCCCATCGCGACCCGCTGCCGCTGACCACCGGATAGATTCGCCGGCTTACGGTCCAGGTGCTTTTCTAGATCAAGGATGCGCGCTGCCTCGTCGACTTTCTGCGCGATCTCCGCTTTCGACAGCTTCGCCAGCGTCAACGGGAACGCGATGTTCTGCCGCACCGTCATATGCGGGTACAGGGCATAGCTCTGGAACACCATGGCGATGTCGCGGTCACGCGGCGCGCGCTCGTTGACACGCTCACCGCCGATCCTCAACTCCCCGCCGCTGATGTCCTCCAGCCCCGCAATCATGTTGAGCGTCGTCGACTTTCCACAGCCCGACGGCCCGACGAGGATGACGAACTCGCCGTCGGCGATGGAGAGGTTCACTCCGGCGACGGCCACCGAACCGTCGGCATACTGCTTGGTGACGTTGTCCAAGACGATGTCGGCCATGGATTATCCCTTCACCGCGCCGGAGGTGAGTCCGGCAACGATTCGACGTTGGAAGATCAACACAAAGATGATGATCGGAATGGTGATGACGACCGCGGCTGCGGCGATCGAGCCGGTCGGTTCCTCGAATTGTGAACTGCCGGTGAAGTTCGCGATCGCGACCGGCGCTGTGATCGCGCGCTCGGTCGAGGTCAGCGCCAACGCGAGCAGCAGGTCGTTCCAGGCGAAGATGAATACCAAGATCGCTGCGGTGACAACCCCGGGCGCCGCCAGCGGCACGATCACCCGACGAAACGCCTGCCACGGCGTCGCGCCATCCATCTTGGCGGCTTTCTCCAACTCCCAGGGAATCTCCCGGAAGAACGCCGAGAGCGTGTAGATCGCCAGCGGCAGCGCGAAGGTGATGTACGGAATGATCAATCCGAGCCAGGTGTCGAACAAGCCGACGCTGCGCTCGATGTTGAACAGCGGTGTGACGAGCGATATCTGGGGAAACATCGCGATCAGCAGTGCTGCGCCGATCAACAACTTCTTTCCCGGAAAGTTGAGCCGCGCAACTGCATAGGCGGCCATTGTCCCGATGATCACCGCGATGATGGTTGTGATCAGCCCAATGCCGATCGAGTTGATCAACGCACTGGTGAACGCACTGGTGTCGAAGATGCCCTGGTAGTTCTCCAGCGTCCATTCCTTGGGAATGAAACTGCCGTCTTTTACAGTGCCCGACGTCTTGAACGACAGACTCACAATCCACAGGACGGGTATGACCGCGTACAGGACCACGAGCAGGTTGGCGACGGTCCAGCCGACCTTCTTATTCACTGAAGTAGCCATGTCGCTCACTTCCCCTCCGCGTCGGAACCTGGTGCAGCTGTACCGAATCCAATGACGAATAGCGCCGCGATGATCGCCACACAGATGAAGATCACCACGCTTATCGCCGAACCGATGCCAAGGTTGAATGCCTTGAATAGGTTGTCGTAACCCAAGATTGAGACCGATCCGGTCTTATTCGCACCAGCAGTCAACACGTAGATATTGTCGAAGATCCGGAACGCGTCGAGTGTGCGGAACAGCAATGCCACCAGGATGGCCGGCTTCATCAGCGGAATGATGATGCGCCACAAGCGAGTCCATGCTCCGGCACCGTCGACTTCAGCCGCCTTGAGCAAATCATTGGGGACCAACGCCAACCCCGCGAGCAAGAGCAGCGCCATGAACGGCGTGGTCTTCCACACCTCGGCGAGCACGATCACCGCGAGCGACTGCCACTGTTGAGTTAGCGGCGCCGAACCGTCGGGTAGCAGATTGGCCAGATAGCCGGTCCCAGGCGTCCACGCGTAGTACCACGAGAACGCCGCGGCCACCGTGACGATGCCGTATGGGATCAACACCAGCGTCCGGATGGTTCCCTTACCGAAGATGGTGCGGTGCATGACCAAAGCGATCGCCATACCCAGGACCAACTCAATGGCAACGGAGACAACGGTGATCAGCAGGGTCACGCCGAAAGCCGTCCACCAATACGAGTCGGAAAGAACGGTCGCGTAATTGTCGAACCATACGAAGGAACTCTCCCCCGGTGCCGACAGGCTCGCCTTGTTCAGCGACAGCCAGAACGCGTAAATGATCGGGTAGCCAGTCACCACCGCCATCAGCAGCGCGGCCGGTGCGACCATCCAAAAGGCAAGGCGCCGTTCGCCGGAACGTCCACCCGATGCCTTCGCCGGCCGACGCGGTACAGCGGCGACCGCCGTCGGGCCGACCGACGCTGATCGCCGGACATTCGGTTCTTGCGCTGCGTCTGACGGTGCCGGATCGGGCAACGCGTGCCGACCGGCGCGGGCCGGTTCATCCCGACGGCCGTCGCCAATGGACCCATCGCGGTAGGTCATGGCACCAAACCTTCCCCATTGATTGCCTTACGTACCTGCTCCACCAGCGGGTCGACCAGCGCCTCGGGATCCCACTGTCCCACCGGGCTCAGTTTTGCCGTGATCAGGGTCGAAATCGATTGGTAGACCGGCGATGCCGGGCGAGCAGGAGCACCAGTGATCTCCAACTGCCGTCGAATGTCGTCACCCATCGGGTAACTCGCCTTGAAGTCGGGCTCATCGTAAATAGACGCAATGGTCGGTGGTGTGCCACCGGAAACGGCGTACTGCTTCTGCGCCTGCGCGTTGGTCAGGCACTGCGCAGCTTGGAACGCCAACTCAGGTTGGCGCGATGTACTCGCGACGGCGAGATTGATACCGCCGAGCGGAGGCCGCATCTTGTGATCGGCGCTGACGCCGGGATAAAGACCCCAGCTGAACTTGGTCCGAACCGCCCTATTCGCCGGTGCGAGTTCGGCGTCAGTCGGCGGATTCTCTTCGTCGGTCAGCATCGACGTGTACGGCGCCAAGGCCGGAATGATCTTGCCCGACGAATCGGTGAAGAACGGCACGTCGCCTGCTGCCGCGTTGGATCGCATCGACGCCCACACGAACGGCCAGTTGATCTCGAATGAGGCCTTGCCGGTCTCCATTCCGAGGCGGGCCGAACCCTCGTCGGAGTTGGTCAGCGACGGGTCATGTCCCTTAGCGGTTGCGACTGCCTTGAGAATGCTCAGCGCCTTGACGGTGGCCGCGCGATGCTCGGGAGTATCGGCGAGGGTGACTTTGTTCGGATCATTAGGGTCGAGGATTTGCCCACCCGCACTGGCGAGCACCGAGGTGAACCACACCATCAGGCCTTCATATTGCTTGCCCTGCACCATGATGTAGCTCGGGCCGCCGGCGTCGGTGATGGTCTTGTTGTCAGAAAGCAGTTGGTCCCAGGTCTTCGGCGGCGTGGCTCGCTGCAAGTACTGGCGCATCACATCCGGTCGATACCAGACGAATTGGGTGTTGGTCCAGGTTGGGATGGCATACAGCCGCTTCTCGGTGTCACTGGCCGTCTTCCAGCGCGCGGTTTCCAGCGGACCTGAAAGCGTTTGTGCGGAAATGGTTTTCGCGAGAGCATCGGGCACCGGTTTGATCCAACCGGCGTCGGCGAATTCCGCGGTCCACACCACGTCCATCCCCATTAGATCCAGTCCGTGATCGTTGCCAGCGAGACGTCGGGCCAGCTGGAGGCGCTGGTCGTCAGCCGACTTGGGCAGCGGCGTGCTCACGATGCGATAGGCGCCACCCGAACCGGCAGAACATTTTTCGGCGATCTTCGCGATCTCGGATGCACCATCCGCAGGCGGGTAGACATTGATAACTCCGGCTTGATACCCGGACCCGCATGCCGCAACCCCAGGGATTGCTATTCCGAATGCTGCCGCCGCGATGACCAATTTGGTCCGCAACCTGCGTTGCACGACGCCTCCTCACGCGTAGAAGTCACGAGTACAAATGACGGCTAACAGTAGCGGTAGCCGTTCGTGACATGCAACACATTCGGTACGGGCGTCGGATTTTGCTCCAGCGCGCAGCTGCGGACCCCGAGCGTCAGATATTCAGCTTCGCGAGCATGTCTCGCGCGCGCTCGGCATTGCGGGGCTCGCAGAGTACGTCGTAACGGCCGGCGACCAACTGCATCGTCGACGAGAAGTCGCGGGTGCCCTTGGTGGCCGCATACGGAATCGACGTGGAGATGACACCGAACACCACGCCACCGATAACACCGAGCCCGATCGCCAGGAATTGTTGTTGCACAACGAAACTCATCAAGAGGCCGAAGAACAGGCCAAGCCAAGCGCCCGAAACCACTCCTCCGCCAATCACTTTGCCCCACGTCAACCGGCCGATGACACGCTCGACCTGCATCAGATCGACGCCCACGATGGTGACCTCCCGAACCGGGAAGTTCTCGTCGGAGAGATAGTCGACGGCACGTTGGGCCTCGGCATAGGTCCGATAGGAACCGATCGGCCAGCCCTGCGGCGGTGTCGGCAGTCCCGGTGTCTCTCTACCCGGCCGCATCGGATTGGTCATGACTTACCTTCCTCTATGTCAGAGCCGCGGTCGCCGCAAGGCTGTGGGCCTCAACGAAAACTCGCCGCTACCACGGTCAAACCGAATCTCAGTCCGAGCGGGCATTACGCTAACCGCATGGCATCGGTCAACAAGCTCTTCGTGGCCAGACTAGTCGGCCTCGCAGTACTTGGCCCGGACGGCGAATCTATCGGTCGCGTCCGTGACGCGGTCGTGTCGATCCGCCTCACCGGTCAACCGCCGCGGGTCCTGGGACTCGCCGTCGAATTGACCACTCGCAGACGCATTTTCGTGCCGATGCTGCGGGTGACCAACATCGACCCCCAGTCGGTGACCCTCACTACCGGAACAATCAGCATGCGCCGGCTCAACATCCGCCCCGGCGAAGCGCTCGCCGTCGGTCAGATTCTGGACACTCGCGTCCGCACCGACGATCCCGATCTTGCGGGCCTACACGGCGCCGACCTCACTGTCGTCGATCTGGGCATTGAACAGACGCGCACCCGCGATTGGCTGGTCACCAAGGTCGCCGTGCGCGGCGGACGTTTGCGGCTGGGCCGCCGCGGCGAGACGCATATCGTCGAATGGTCGCATGTGCAGGGCATCACCCACACATCGTTGAATCTTCCCGGTCAGGGTGTGGCTCAGGTGTTGATGCAATTCGAAGGCATGCGCCCGGCTGACGTCGCCAATGCCCTGCGTGAACTGCCGGACAAGCGGCGCAACGAGATCGCCGCCGCACTCGACGACGAGCGGCTCGCCGACGTGCTGGCCGAATTGCCACCCGACGATCAGACCGCGATGATCGCGCGGATGGATCGCGGCCGCGCGGTCGACGTACTCGAGGCGATGGACCCCGACGACGCCGCCGACCTTCTCGGTGAGATGACACTGACCGAGGCGGAGGCTCTGCTGACCCGAATGGATCCGCAGGAATCCGAGCCGGTCCGCCGCCTGCTGGTCCACTCCCCCGATACCGCCGGTGGTCTGATGACCCCCGAGCCACTGATCGTTACCGCCGCGACGACGGTTGCCGAGGCACTTGCCCGGGCCCGCAACCCCGATGTGACCCCGGCTGCGGCAAGTCTCATCTTCGTGGTCCGACCGCCAACCCAGACGCCGACCGGAAAGTACCTGGGCTGCGTGCACCTACAGGCGCTGTTACGGGAGCCGCCGGCGAATATCGTCGGCGGCATCCTCGACACCGACCTGGCATCACTCAAGCCCGAGGACTCCATGGAAACCGTGACCCGCTATTTCGCGACCTACAACCTGGTCTGCGGCCCCGTCGTCGACGACGACGGTCATCTGCTCGGCGCGGTCAGCGTCGACGACCTGCTCGACGAAATGTTGCCGCGCGACTGGCGCGAGACCGAACCGGATGATGAAGTCAGCCCTTCGCCGAGAACGGCCGACCATGAGCACTGAGTCATCGGGCCGCCGTCTCGACACCCCGAAATCGGGGCGTCGGGGCCCGTTCCTCAACATCGACGCCGACATCATCGGCGTATACGCCGAGCGCATCGCACGTTTTCTCGGTACCGGCCAATACCTGGCCTATCAGACCATATTCGTCATCATCTGGGTCTTCTTGAACCTGGTCGCAGTCACGTGGCGGTGGGACCCCTACCCGTTCATCCTGCTGAATCTCGCGTTCTCCACCCAGGCCGCCTACGCCGCGCCACTGATCCTGCTGGCACAGAACCGACAGGAGAATCGAGACAAGATCGCGCTCGACGAGGATCGCTCCCGCGCGGCCCAGACGAAGGCCGACACCGAATTCCTCGCACGCGAACTCGCCGCGGTACGCCTCGCCGTCGGCGATACGGTAACTCGCGACTACCTGCGCAAAGAACTCGACGACCTGCTCGACGACCTCGTGGCCCGATTATCCGAACGGACCGCAGACCCCGAATCAACCGAGTCAGACTAGCCGTCTAAATCCACGGATTGACGGGTTCGCGATACTGCACCCAATTGCCGAATGTATGGTGGGACACATTCGTGCATCTTGACTGATAGGGGGATGGCGGTGTCACCGACCAGCCATCAGACGCGCGGGAGTCGACGATGACCACCCTGCGCTTCTGGCAGCGTGCCCAAGGACCGAAACGCCCATCGTCGTCGCATCGCGTCTTGACGACGGGCGTCGGCGGCGCTTTGGCCGCCGCGCTCATGCTCGGTGCGGCAACGTCGAGCGCTCATTCCGACGACGCCGCACCCGTACTCGTCGGCGAGACCGTTGCTACCGTTTCGGTCGTCGATGTAGTCCCGGCGGCATCGAATACCCAGGCCATGGGCAATTTCGCGCCGCCCGCACCATTGCCCGCCTCGCTGATCGCACCGCAGTTCCGGTTGGCCGCCGACTTGCCGTCGGGTCCGTTGGGAATCCCCGGCGTGGTACTGCAGGCCTACAAACTGGCCGCCGGTCGACTCGGCGACGAGCAGGCAACCTGCAAACTCCCCTGGTATCTACTGGCCGGCATCGGCCGCATCGAGTCGAATCACGCGAGTAATGGCAACGTCGATGCCTTCGGCACAACCCTGACCGCGATCAACGGGCCCTCGCTGGACGGCACCCTGGCCGGCAACGAAGTGATCCTCGACCATCGGGGCGAGGGCGTGCGCGCCATGGGTCCGATGCAGTTCATCCCCGGTACGTGGAACAAGTGGGGCTCAGACGCCAACGGCGACGGCAAGTCAGATCCCAACAACATCTTCGATGCCACATACTCGGCCGGTCGCTACCTATGCGCCGGGGTCAACGACATCATGGCCGGTCAGAACGAAGTCTCTGCGGTACTCCGATACAACCACTCGATGGAATACGTATCCAACGTGCTTGGCTGGGCCGCCGCATACGCCACCGGCGTGATGCCGACCAACCCGCCGAAGGATCCGCGCCGGGCCGCCGACAAGTCGACGACAACCAAGTCGTCACCGTCGACGTCGGGACCGTCGGCGAGTACCACGCCGTCGACACCGAGTCCGACGACGCGTCCACCGCAGAACTGCTTCATCGTGTGCCTGCCGACCCTGCCCGCTCCGGCGCCCAAGCAGCAGCCCGCACCGAAGTCTGCGCCCAAGACCGGACCGGCCAAGCCGCGGACACCTAAGACCACCCCCGCCGCAGTACCGCGGCCGCGCTGATTTCCCAACGCCGGTAGGCTAGAAGACAATGACTACCGTCGCTGTCCCCACCGAATCGTCGGTGCGCGCTGCTCTGTCTAAGGTCAACGACCCTGAGATCGGCAAACCGATCACTGACCTGGGTATGGTCAAATCAGTCACCGTCAACGACGATTCCAGCGTCGACGTTGTGGTGTATCTGACCACGTCCGGTTGTCCGATGCGCACTGAGATCTCCGGCCGGGTACAGACTGCGGTTTCCGATGTCCCCGGCGTCGGCAAGGTCGACGTCGAGCTGGATGTCATGAACGACGAACAACGCACCGAGCTCCGCAAACAACTGCGCGGTGAGGCGTCCGAGCCGGTTATCCCATTTGCCCAGCCCGGATCACTGACCCGCGTGTACGCGGTAGCCTCCGGTAAGGGCGGCGTCGGAAAGTCAAGTGTCACAGTCAATTTGGCCACCGCGTTGGCAGCTCGAGGCCTGTCGGTTGGCGTACTCGACGCCGATATCTACGGCCATTCGGTACCCCGCATGCTAGGCAGCGACGCCAAGCCGACTCAGGTCGAGCGGATGATCCTGCCGCCGATGAACCACGACGTGAAGTTCATTTCGATCGGCCAATTCACCGACGGAAACACCCCGGTCACCTGGCGCGGGCCGATGCTGCATCGCGCACTGCAACAGTTTCTCGCCGACGTCTACTGGGGCGACCTGGATATTCTGTTACTAGACCTGCCGCCAGGTACCGGCGACGTCGCGATTTCGATTGCCCAGCTCATTCCAGGTGCCGAGATCATAGTTGTCACTACCCCGCAACAAGCCGCGGCCGAAGTGGCCGAACGGGCCGGCGCGATAGCTTTGCAGACCCGTCAGAAGGTGCTCGGCGTCATCGAGAACATGTCGTGGCTCGATCTGCCCGACGGCACTCGGATGGAACCATTCGGTGCGGGCGGCGGCGAGCAGGTCGCCGAACGGCTCACCCGCGCGGTCGGCGCCAATGTCGAACTGCTGGGCCAGATTCCGCTGGAGACCGCATTGCGCGAAGGCGGCGATGCGGGCAATCCGGTGGTGCTGTCAGCACCCGACTCACCGGCCGGTTCGGCCCTACTCGGCATCGCCGACAAACTCGCCGTACGCAAACGCGGGCTGGCGGGTATGAGCCTGGGAATCGACACTACGCGTCGGTAAGGCGAACCTCGGTATCACCGTAATCCGTTGGTACCACGCGGTTTAGCGCAGTGTGGGCAGACCAGCTTGGTACGACGCGGTTAGGTCGCGTCCCACTCGCTGACGTCGTGCCGGGTCTGCGGCTTGACCGGCTGCGCAGGCGACGTCGACTTGGACATATCCACCGCAGGCGTATCCACTGCTGGCGCAGACTTGGTCAGCGAAGGACCAGAGGTAGTTGGCTCGTCGTCATCGTCGCCGAAGTAGGCCTTCGACGACAGCAACGACGAGTCGCCGTCGAGCAGATGTTTCGTTACGAAGCCGGTCGGAGTCATTCCGCGCAATTGATTCAAGTCGGACAGCGGTTTGCGAAGATCCTCAAACTCGGGGCCGAGTTCTTCCTTGAGTTGACTGGTGGCCCCAGTCGCGTAATCGCGCACCTGGCGAAGCGATTTGAAAGTCCACGACACCGCACCGGGAAGCCGCTCCGGGCCCAAGATGATGAGCCCAGCGGCGAGAATGATCAAAATCTCGCCCCAGCCGACATTAGGGAACATAGTGCGAGCCTAGTCGGACGCCGGCGTGATGGTGCCGTTGAAGGTACGCCCACCGCGCCAATAGGTGAACGGGACGGACTTGCCGATCTGGGATTTGAAGACTGCCACCGTTAGTTCATCGGCAAGCTGGACGGCATCGCCGGCGAATCCAGTTATCACGTCGCCTTCACGCAGTCCCGCTCGATCCGCTGGGCCGCCTTGTACGACGTTAACCACCTGTGCGCCGAGTACCCGCACATTGCGCACATCCCGAGTGCTCACGCC
The DNA here is from genome assembly GCF_048537885.1 of Gordonia sp. CPCC 205333. NCBI lineage: Bacteria > Bacillati > Actinomycetota > Actinomycetes > Mycobacteriales > Gordoniaceae > Gordonia > Gordonia sp. CPCC 205333. The sequence goes on from NZ_JBCLVI010000004.1 coordinate 84,668, forward strand.
GATCTGAGCATGTGCGATCTTCTCACCGCGAATCAGCTTCTGCGCGACGGCCGTTGCCTGATCGATGGGGATCGCGAAGCCAAGGCCGACCGACCCACCGGTACGCGATGCGATCAGGTAGTTCATACCGACGACAGCTCCGGAATCGTCCACGAGGGGACCGCCGGAGTTACCCGGGTTGATCGCGGCGTCGGTTTGAATCGCGTCGATGACCGACGACACATCCGACTCGTCTTCTTGCGGCCCAACCGTCGGGCGGTGCAGCGCACTCACGATCCCGGTAGTCACTGTGCGCTGGAGTCCCAATGGCGAGCCGAACGCGATTACTTCCTGACCGATCTGCAAACTATTGGGGTCACCGATTTTGGACACCGTAAGGTTGTTCACGTTGTCGACTTTGATGACCGCCACGTCGTTTCTGGGGTCACGTCCAACGATTCGCGCAGGCACCCGAGTCCGATCGAAGAAGACCGCCTCGATCCGGCTGTTCTTCGGATCGTCTGCCGCCATCGCGACCACGTGATTGTTGGTGAGGATATAGCCAGCTTTGTCGATGACGAATCCGGAACCGGTACCGCCTGAGGAACCAGCCCGAACGTCGATCGACACCACTGACTTGGCTACCGCATTCGCGACGCGGGTGACCGCACCCGCGGGACGCTGGTCGCCGCTGTCGCCTTTAGCGAGTTCGACGGTGTCGGAATTCAGTGGCGCGACGACCTCGGCTGTCCAGCGGCCCATCAGACCGCCGATCAAGCCGACAAATAGCGCAATGACGACCAGGGTGACAAGCGCGGGCCAGGCGATGCCCCGACCGAGCAGGACTTCTTTGACGCCGAGCTTGGGGCCGGGCCCCGAGGGCCGCACGCCTTGACCTTTAGCGAAGGCAGGCGCGGCGAGCGACGGTGCGCTTTCCGGGTCGCGCCACGGATCGGGTGCGGTCTGCGGGATTTCCTTCTCGCCATATCGGGCGTCGGGATCGCGCGGCAGTGATTCGCTACTGCCAGCGGGACGGCCGAAAGCTTCGGCGAGCACCGGATCGGGCGCTGCGACCGTTGGCTGGGGCTTATCTAACGACGTCGATTTCGATTCATCGAATGACCCGGTAACCCCGTTTGGTCGACCGAAGACACTGGCCTCGGTCGGTGACTTCACCCCGGTCAACGCTATCGGCCCCGCCTTGGGTGCAGTGGACCACGGTTAGTCATGTCGATCTCCTGAGTCGGAATTGCGGCAAGCTGCCCGAGTAGCGACGGCGGCACCGACAGCGGACCCGACGACGAACGAAGCATAGTACGGGCGGCGGCCTGAGCGTCGACCGCGGCGCGGCATTCCATGCAGAGCTCCAGATGGCCCGCGGCGCGCAGATGAGCATTGACGGTGAGCTCGCCGTCGACGTAGGCGGCTACCGCTTCGGGCGCAAGGTGTTCGGTCGCCGCGAATCCGCGACCACCGGGTGTACCCGGTGCGCGATAGCGGGGGTTCGCAGCAAAGGACGTGGTGATGGGGGTCCAGGTCGCGGGATTCCAAGGCGAACGGCGTCGTCGACGCATCTCATTCGCATCGTTTTGCGGAAAACTAGCATCTTCCGCGAACGGAGTGCCAGCAGCGCGGTCGTGCACCTTGCGACCCCTTTCGTTCGTGGAAGCCGAACACCCGGTGCGCTCGACCACCTTCCAAGACTATCCGAGGCTACCAACGAACGACGTATACGAGAGGTTCCCGTGTTACACATGGCAAGGTTCACCGCCGTCGCCGCTGGGGTATCGACCCGGTTTGGGTGTCTACCGCGAACCTCACCGGTTCGCGGTGCCGACCTGCTAGGCGGGCTGCGCTCCGAGATGCACTGACCTGGAATCGGTCAGCCCCTGGGCGATCAGATAGTCGCGGATCGTCTGGCGACCGCGGTGGATCCGGCTGCGCACCGTACCGAGTTTCACACCCAGCGTGGTGGCGATTTCCTCGTAGGACAGACCTTCGATATCACACAGAACCACTGCCGCACGGAAGTCGGGTGCAAGCTGATCGAGCGCCCGCTGCAACTCGGGATCCAAGTTGGCATCAGCGAAGATCTGCTGCGGATCGGGGGTATTGGCCGGTACCCGGTCATACTCCTCGGGCAGTGCCTCCATCCGAATCTTGTTGCGGCGTCGAACCATATCGAGGAAGAGGTTCGTGGTGATGCGGTGCAACCAGCCTTCAAATGTGCCCGGCTTGTAATTCTGCAACGAGCGGAACACGCGGATGAAGGTCTCTTGGGTCAGATCCTCGGCGTCGTGCTGGTTTCCCGACAAGCGGTAGGCCAATCGGTACACACGATCAGCATGCTCGCGGACCAGTTCATCCCACGACGGCATCAGCGTCGAATCGCCGGTGGCGTCGAAACCCGCGGTACCCGGGACGCTAGTCGGAAGGTCCTCCACCGCGTTCGTCGAATCGACTTCATCGCGAACTGCTGGGGTGAACACTGCAGGATCAGTCATCGTGTGTGGCCAGTCCTTCCCGCGGCACGGCCTGTGCCATCTGCACTATGGAGAACGCAACCGCGCGCGGCGGTATTCCGTCCGTTGGTATAGACCTTCTCCTATCGCTGTGTGGCAGCCGTATGAGCGACCTGAGTGTTGCCTGAGGATGTTGTCGGCAGATATCCCCTAAGGTTTGGAGGGTGACTGACTCCCGCGCGCAGGCGCCGTCTCCCGAGGCCGCAATACTCGCCTACGCCGAATCGGCGATCGTCGAAGATGACGCCCTCCTCGCCGCCCGCGAACGTGCCGACGAACTGGGCGCGCCAGCCATCGCGCCATCAGTCGGCGCCCTGCTATCGCTCCTCGCCCGGGCCGCCGACGCACGCGCTGTTGTCGAAGTCGGTACCGGGGCGGGCGTCAGCGGCCTGTGGCTGCTCAACGGGATGTCCGAGAACGGTGTTCTGACCACGATTGATCCCGAGATCGAATATCACCGCGCTGCCCGTGAATCCTTCCGTGGCGCCGATATTGCCCCGGGCCGCACCCGCCTGATCAACGGCACCCCGCGAGACGTGCTGCCCCGCCTCGCCGATGAGTCCTACGACCTGGTCTTCATCGACGGTCCAGTGATCAATCATCCGCAGTTCGTCACCGAAGCGGCCCGCATCCTGCGCCCCGGCGGCATCGTCGTAGTGCACAACGTCACCGCGGACGGCACGGTCGCAGATCCTGACGCCAACGACGCCGTAACCGTGGCTGCCCGCGAAGCGGCATTGATCATCGCAGACGACGACCGATTCCTGCCAGTGGTCGTGCCGCTGGGTACCGGGGTCCTCGCCGCCGCTAAGGCCCGCTAGGTCGTTGCCCGGCTGGAACTGTCCCCCTGATCGACGCAGACGGCAATATGGCGCCTGCGCGTGCCACGGGGGAGATTGCAGCAGGAATCACACGTCGGTACTGAACCGCACCCCGTTGTCGGGTATTTGCACACCCGGCCACACTCGCGCCCCGCGTAGCAATTCGCATCGCGCACCGATGTCGGCGCCATCGCCGATCACCGTGTCACGTACCAGTGCTCGCGGTCCAAGACGCGCACCGTAACCGATGATGCTGCGCTCGACGACGGCTCCCGCTTCGATCACCGCGCCATCGAAGACGACTGCGCCGTCGAGCCGCGCACCAGGCCCGATCTCCGCACCTCGCCCGACGACCGTGCCGCCGATGAGCAGCGCACCGGGCGCGATGCCCGCGCCCTCGTGGACCAGGAACTCACTATGCCGGTCACCAAGGGCCGGCGACGGAGCGATGCCGCGCACCAGATCGGCTGATCCCCGAACGAAATCTTCGGGGGTTCCCATGTCTCGCCAATACGCATGGTCGACATGTGCCTGCACGTGGCGTCCCTCGGCCAACAGTCCGGGAAACACCTCACGCTCCACTGACACCGGCCGTCCCGCGGGTATCTCTTCGATGACCGAGCGACGGAACACATAGGTGCCCGCGTTGATTTGATCGGTCGGCGGGTCCTGGGTCTTCTCCAGGAACGCGGTCACGCGGCCGGTATCGTCGGTCGGCACGCAGCCGAACGCGCGGGGATCACCGACGCGAACCAGGTGCATCGTCACATCGGCACCCGAGGACTCATGAGTATCGAGAACATCGCGCACATTGGTGCCGCCGAGTACGTCGCCGTTGAAGACGAGGATCGTCTCGGCGGTCAATTCCGGCAATACGTTTCGGATACCGCCGCCGGTGCCAAGCGGCTCGGATTCGGTGACATACCGTAGCTTCATCCCCAGCTTGGAGCCATCGCCGTAATAATCGGAGAACACTTCAGCTTTGAATGAAGTGCCCAGCACCACGTCATCGATACCCGCCGCCTGGATTCGCGACAACAGATGAGTGAGAAACGGGATACCCGCGGTCGGCAGCATCGGCTTGGGCGCCGAAAGGGTCAACGGCCGCAAGCGGGTGCCCTTTCCCCCCACCAGGACGACTGCCTGGACCTCCGGCCGGTCCGATGCGTTGCGCTCAGTCGACATTCGATGTTCCTTCCTGATCACGAGAATCCACCGCGGCTGCCGCGTCAGCTCTATCCAACGCTCGACGCGCAGCGGCCACGGCGATCTTCGATCGCACGGCCAGCCCTATCCGTAACGCGAGTCGGAGCGGTGCCCGCACCGGTCCCGGATTACGGTCCGCCTGGAAACGGTAGGCGCTTTGATGGTGCGCGGGGAGCATCTTCTCCGGATGTCGTCCGGCCGCATGGCCTTTGGTATGCACGATATGCGAGGTCGGGACAAAGATGTTGAGCCAGCCCGCTTTGCCGAGCCGATCACCTAGATCGACGTCCTCCATGTACATGAAGTATCGCGAGTCGAAGCCATCGATCGAATCAAAGGCATTGCGGCGCAACAACAAGCACGACCCCGACAACCAACCCACCGGACGTTCGGTTGGCGCGGCGTCCTCTTCGCGGTACGCGGTAGTCCAGGGATTCGACTTCCAGACCGCGCCCAGTAGAGCGTGGCCGGTGCCCGACACCAGATCGGGTACGCGACGTGCGGACGGGTAGACGGTGCCGTCCGGTTCGCGGATCAACGGCCCGAGCGACCCGGCCCGCGGCCAGCGGCGGGCGGCTTCGAGAAGTTCGTCGAGTGAGCCGGGCTCCCAGGCGACGTCGGGGTTGGCGATGACGATGAACTCGACCGCCGGATCGATTTCGGCGACACCGCGATTCATCGCGCCGCCATATCCGATATTGCCGCCGGTGCGGACGAGTGTCACATTGTCGTGGTCACGCTCGGCCTGTTCGGGCGCGCCGTCATCTGAGCCGTTGTCGGCGATGATCACGCGGTGGTTTTCGCTGGTCGCCGACTTGAGGGTGTCCAGGAAGGTCGTCAGGTAGTCACCCGAGGAATACGTCACCGTCACCACGGCCAGCTGATCAGTCACCGAGTCAGGGTAACCAACTCTGCCGCAACGTCGAAAATCCCAGCGCGACTCGACTCGATCAGTCCAGCGACAGCGCGTCGGTCAGCGCCCGACGCCAGTCGCGAAATGGTGTCAGTCCCACCTGCGCCCACGACGCACCCGATAGGACGGAGAAGGCCGGACGCGGCGCGGGGCGCGGGAATTCATCGGTGGTACACCGCTGTACGCGCTGGGGATCCAGGCCCAGCTCGGTGAAGATCTCCTGAGTCAATTCCCACCAGGTTGCCCGGCCCGCATTCGTCGCATGCAACACCTTGCCGGCAACGGCGGCGCGCGGAGCTCCGACCAGTTCCCAAAGGCCACGGGCCAGATCTACCGCGTATGTCGGCGAGCCGATCTGATCGTCGACGACCGAAAGGGTGTCCCGCTCAGCGGCGAGCCGCCGCATGGTGCCGACGAAATCAGCACTGTGTTCACCACCGGTATACACCCAGGCCGTCCGCACGACGGTGACCTCTGGATTCGCATTGTGCGCGGCCCGTTCGCCGGCAAGTTTGGTCTCGCCGTAGATCGTCGGCGGGCTTGCCGCGACGGCCTCGTCGGGTTCGTAGGCGCGCGTCCGGGACGACACGGTGCCGCCACCGGCGGCCGGGCCGTCGAAAACGTAGTCGGTTGAGATGTGGATGAGCCACGCACCCGACGCCGCGCAGGCGGCTGCGAGACTGGCCGGACCGTGCACATTCGCTGCCCAGGCAGCTTCCCGCTCGGATTCGGCACCGTCAACATTCGTGTACGCAGCGCAGTTGAGCACGATGTCCCGGTCCGTCAGATCACCGAATAGACGAGCTACTCCGGCGTCGTCGGCGATGTCGAGGTCCCGCGACGTCAGCGGGACCACCCGGGTGTCGCCGGGGACGGTCGCCAGCAGTGCTCGCCCCAGTTGGCCGCCCGCTCCCGTGAGGAAAACCACACCAGCATTCATACCGACCATCCTGCACCGAAGCGATTCGCGGACATTTCTTGGGCGCGGCTTCGGCGTTGCGCTCCACGACTTTCAGCACGGCACAAGTAGCCTTGCAGTAACACCAGAAACTTTTGCAACAGCAACATCATCAGACGCAGCGTCGTTCCGCTGCCCGAAATCGGAGGGAGCAACCCGGCCGGTGGATTCTCGTTCCCCCCGCACACCCGATCAGCGACGCGCGAAGCCCCCTACGCCGGAGGAGCGCGCGGTTCGGCGCGGTGCTGAAGACCGCGGCGGTGCGCCACGTCCCAACCGTGGGCAGCAGACTCGCGACGGACAGGCACGACGCCCGATCGATGCGGAGCGCAAACCTCGACGTCCCCGTCCCGACGGCGACCGGCAGCGTCCGCAACGCATCCCCAATGACGGTGAAGTGCGGCGTTCGTCGGGTGAAATCCACACTCGCGAGCAGAACGATCCGCGCCGCCCCAAAGCCCGCGCCAAGCGGCCCGCGCAGGCTCGGCCCGATGCTCCGAAAACTGGTGCGGCCAAGCCGAAATCCCCACGCACCGAAGGGCCACGCGACTCTCGCCCGGGCCGATCTAATTCGGCTGGTGCGAAAGCCCGCGCGAAAGATCCAGCGGCGCTGGATAAATCGCGTCCCAAGCGTCCGAATTCGGCTCCTGCCGGTCCACCGCCGCCCGACGGGGGGCCATCCTCGACTCTCCTCGCGGCGATACCGCCGCGCGGTCGGCTGGCCGGACGATTCGCGGTCGCACTGCTGTCCGCCGTCGTCCTGCTGGTCTGTGGCTACGCGTGGAATAGCGTTCGCGGCCTCGAAGGCGGAATCACCCAGCTCGCTGGCCTGGATCTCGGGACCGGCGACGACGGCGCCGTCGACATCCTGCTGGTAGGCACCGACTCGCGAACCGATGCCAAGGGAAACCCGTTGTCGGCGAAAGAACTTCGTTGGCTGCGCACCGGCGACGATGTTTCCACCAGTACCGACACCATCATCCTCATCCGGATTCCCAACAACGGATCGTCGGCTACCGCGGTCTCCATCCCGCGCGACGCGTACGTCAATGTCCCCGGTCTGGGCAAGAGCAAGATCAACGCTGCCTACGGGGCGACCCGAGAGCACGTACGGCGCACCGAAGTCGAGGCCGGCAAAGACGCCAAACAAGCCGAGACCGACGGCACCCAGGCGGGCCGGAAGGCACTCGTGCAGACCGTCGCCGACCTGACCGGCGTTCAGGTCGATCACTACGCGGAAGTCGGTCTACTCGGCTTTGCGCTGCTCACCGACGCGGTCGGTGGCGTCGACGTCTGTTTGAAAGCGCCTGTGCGCGAACCATTGTCAGGCGCCCGGTTCAAAGCCGGTCGCCAAACTCTCACCGGCGGTAAGGCATTGAGCTTCGTGCGGCAACGCCATGACCTGCCGCGCGGCGACCTCGACCGTATAACCCGCCAGCAGGTGTTCATGGCGTCGCTGGCGCAGAAGATCCTGTCCACGCAAACTTTGACCGACTCGGGCCAACTGTCCAAACTTCAGAACGCGGTCTCGCGGTCGGTGGTCATCGACGACAACTGGGACATCCTCAAATTCGCCGAACAACTCAAAGACTTGTCCGGCGGCAACGTCAAATTCTCCACCGTGCCGGTCGTCACCGAGCAGGGGTGGAGTGATGACGGCACTCAGAGCGTGGTCAAGGTCGACCCTGCCGAGGTGAAGAAGTTCACCGAGAAGTTGTTGAGTAGCGGCTCGTCGTCGTCGAAGTCGAAAGATTTCGACCGCGGCGACTACACCGTCGACGTGGTGAACGCCGGCACTATCGATGGCTTGGCCGGAAACGTTGGAAACATCTTGTCCAGCAAGGGTTTCCAGACCGGCAAGACATCGACGTCGAGCGCGAATGACCGCGATAGCGTGGTGTACACGCATAGTAAGGGCAAGGCGTCACAGGCGTTGGCTGCCGACCTGGGCAACATCGCCGTGCGGGAGGATTCGTCGCTGCCGGAGAATACAATGCGGGTCGTGTTGACCAATACCTTCGAAGGCCCGGGCTCGATCGCCGACACCGGCCCGACGTCGGATGCGAGTAAAGCCGCAGCCGACGCCAAACCCAAAGCGGCCGCACCGATTTCAGCGGGCACCAACGGTCCGATGTGTGTCAACTGATGGCGCACAACACGATTACGGCCGCGCTCCTGGCCGCCGTGACCGACTACTCCCAGCCGATGCTGACCTTCTATCACGACGGCACCGGAGAACGGACCGAACTGTCGGCGGCGACGTTGGGTAACTGGGCGGCCAAAACCGCTAACTACCTGCGTGACGAGGCCGGAATCGCTCCGGGTGACGATGTCCTGATCCACCTGCCCGAACACTGGCAGACCGCGGCGATCCTACTGGGCGCGTGGTGGGCCGGCGCGCACGTACATACCGGAGCCGGCGCCGACGACGTCGCACACCTATCAGTCGCCTTCGTCACAGTCGACGACGTTGACCGCTATGACGCAGACGAAGTGGTCGTCGCGTCACTCGATCCGTTCGCGCTCGCTGTCAAAGATCTCCCGATCGGTGTGGCCGATTTCGGTAGTGCGGTTCGGGTACATGGCGACCAGTACTCCCCCGTCGGGATCCCGGCCGGACCGGCCCTCGACGGCAGGTCTGTGGCCCAAGTACTCGACACTGCCGCCGCACACGCAGCCGACAACGACATCTCGGCGGGTACGCGGGTGTTGACCACCCGACCCTGGCATGACGCGAATGGCGTCATCGAACAACTGCTGGCACCGCTGGCGGTCGGCGCGTCGCTGGTGGCTGTCGCGGATGCCGATCCGGCCAAAGTCGAAGCCAAGGCAACCGCGGAACGCGCGTCGGTCCGGCGATAGAGAGCCGACCGGCGTGTGGGATTTTTCGGCTGACATTGGAAAATCCGATCCTGTGAATTTTGCCCGGCGTGTCACGGCGTGTCGTCGGCGTGTCGCCCGGCATGTCGGACACAAATCCATCTCGATACCGTCTAGTCAGCTTTACACAGCGTAGTTAGCACCCCTATTTTGTGACGCATGGGCATCAAAGTGAAAGTTGCTGGGTTTCTTGCTGCCAGCGCCGTCGCAGTGACTACTGCATTGGGTGCGGCGCCAGTCGCACACGCGTCGCCAACGACCGTCGTCAACGGAATTCTGTCTACTGTCGGCGGATGCCAAACGGCCAACGACGATCTGATCAAGTTCTGCACAAACCTCGAGCGACTCACCCCGGAAATCCCGATGATGCTCAAGCTCAACCCCGTCGGCACCCGAATCGTCGTGCTCGGCGCCGCACTCAATCGTGATGGCTCGATGAAGCCGGTACTGATTACCCGACTCAAGGCAGCCTTGTCGCTGGCGAGGTCGTACCCGACCGCGGGCATCATCACCACCGGCGGACTCCCCCGGGGCGGTCGCACCGAAGCTCAGGCCATGCGCACGTGGCTTATCGCCAACGGCGTCTGGCCGTGGCGGATCGCGACCGAGAATCGATCCCGCTCGACCGTCGAGAACGCCCGCTACACCGCGCGCATGCTGGCCGCGGGCCGCGCGACCGGCGCCGTCGTCGTGAGCAGTCCGACCCACGTCAAACGCGCGATGATCAACTTCCGCCAGTCTGTTCGCGGCTCGATCCCCGTCGCCGGAGTGATCTCCGGTTATACCAACGGAGCGCCGTCGAGCGACGGTTCCAGTTCCGGATCCAGCTAGCACTCCACGACACAGGCCCCGACATCTTTTCGATGTCGGGGCCTGTGTCGTGAGTCGGCCGGAAAGATGAAGCCGCTCAGCAAGATTGACGTCTTCGACGCCGTGCGGACCTAGCGGAGCAGCGCCCGGCTCATCACCACGCGCTGGATCTGGTTGGTGCCCTCATAGATCTGCGTGATCTTCGCATCACGCATCATGCGCTCAACCGGGAAGTCACGCGTGTAACCGGCGCCGCCGAACAACTGCACGGCATCGGTGGTCACCTCCATCGCGACGTCGGACGCGAAACACTTCGACGCCGACGAGATGAAGCCGAGGTTCTGCTCACCACGCTCGGCGCGGGCCGCCGAGGTGTACACCATGAGGCGCGCGGCTTCGACCTTCATCGCCATATCGGCGATCATGAATTCCACGCCCTGGAAGGTGCTGATGGACTTGCCGAATTGCTTTCGGTCCTTGACGTATTCGATGGCCTTGTCGAGCGCACCCTGTGCGATACCGACAGCCTGTGCGCCGATGGTCGGGCGGGTGTGGTCGAGGGTCTGCAGAGCGGTCTTGAAGCCGGTGCCCTCGTCGCCGATGATCCGATCGGCGGGAATGGTGCATTCCTCGAAGTAGAGTTCAGCGGTCGGTGAACCCTTGATGCCGAGCTTCTTCTCCAGCGGGCCGACGGTGAAGCCGGGGTCGTCCTTGTGGACCATGAACGCTGATATGCCGTTGGCGCGCTTCTCCGGATCCGTCACGGCCATCACGGTGTACCAGCTGGACTTGCCACCGTTGGTGATCCAACACTTGGTGCCGTTGAGCACCCAGTTGTCGCCATCCTTGCGGGCGCGGGTCTTCATCGACGCCGCGTCAGAGCCGGCCTCACGCTCGGACAAGGCGTATGACGCCATCGCTTCGCCGGAGGCGATGGACGGCAAAACCTGCTGCTTGAGCTCGTCGGAGCCGTTGAGAATCAGCCCCATCGTGCCCAGCTTGTTCACCGCGGGAATCAGCGAAGACGAGCCACAGACGCGGGCAACCTCTTCGATCACAATGCAGGAGGCGACCGAGTCGGCGCCCTGACCGTCATAAGCCTCGGGCACGTGGATGGCGTTGAAACCCGACGCGATCAGGGCGTCGAGCGCCTCCTGCGGGAAGCGGGCCTCTTCGTCGACGGCCGCCGCATACGGCTCGATCTGCTTCTCGGACAGATCACGGATCGCCTCGCGCAGCGCGACGTGCTCCTCGGGTAGCTGGAAAAGTTCGAAATCGGGGTTACCGAAACCCATGACAGCTCCTCACGACACTCAGTGCCAAGATTATAGGTATTCACAGTTCATCACGGCACTGAGTGCCGCGTCAATCCTCCGGGCATTCTCATTGTCGCGGACCCGCGCCCGCATCGCGCAGACGTTCGCCGACTTGGCGGGCCACCTCATCAGACGTCAAGCCGGCATCGAAGGTCACCACGGCGACTCGATGTCGCTCGGCGCCTCCTCCGGCACCGAGTGCCAGCCGGATCCGGTCAAGTTCGTCGCGCAATCGCCCAATGGTCGCCGTGGCGTCACCGCGGATCATCGCCCGCAGCAGATAGTTGTGCGCACCGGTCACCGCCGCGGCGTAACCGGCCAGGTGGGCGGCCGATTCGTCGGGTAGGCGCATCCGCAGGTCCTCTTCGAACAAGCGCTGATAGCGGTAGGTCGTCACCAATTCGCGGTCGCGTAACGCAGGAACTTCCTGCACGACGCGGAATCGTCGCACGGCTAGTTCACGGGTACGTGAGAAGTGACTGAAGACGATCTCCGCAGCCGAGCATGGCGCCTTCCACGGATCGCCCCCGACGGTGGCGAGATGATCGGCCACACGCGCGAAGAGTGCCTCATGATCTGCGAAGATCACATCTTCTTTGGAACCGAACTGACGAAAGAAAGTCCGTCGGGAAATGCCGGCCGCCGTCGCGATCTGGTCCACCGTCGTCGACTCATAGCTCTTCTCACCGAACAGTCGAATCGACTCGGCGACCACCTGGACCCGGAAGTCCACGTGATCGTCGGATACCGACTCCGAATCACTCTCCATACCCTCAGTATCGCCGATCGGGCACGCAGTGCCACACCCGATTGACGACTTCTGAGCCAAACCCTGGTCGGGCGCATATCGTGAGGCACATGAAAATACCTATGGCTGTCGCACGGTTCAACAAACACGTGACCAACCCGATCCAGGGGGTGTGGGCTCCCCGCCTCGCACCGTGGGCTGTCGTCGAGCATGTCGGCCGCAAGTCCGGCACCAAATATTCGACGCCGGTACTCGCCTGGGTGCAGGGGGATCGATTGTCGATCGTTCTCACCTACGGCCCGCACACCGACTGGGTCCGCAACGTTCAGGCAGCCGGCAACTTCCAGATCACCCGAAAGTCGAAGAAGTTCAAAGTGGTTGGGCCGCGGGTCATTCCGTCGGACTCCCCCGACATCGTCAAAGGCGCCCGGGTGCCGGCCAAGGCATTCGAATCCGTCCTCAACGGAACTGTGCTACCGGCGTGAGTGCCAGGGTCGATCCGCTCGACGATTTCACCCGCGACATCTTCACTCACCGCGGCGTCACACATCGCGTCTACACCAAGGGTTCTGGCCCGGCCGTCATCGTGATGGCGGAGATTCCCGGCATCACGCCGAAGGTCGCCGACTTCGCGCGTCGAGTCGCCGATCGCGGCATGACGGTGGTTATGCCGTCCCTATTCGGTGAAGACGGCCTCGACGCCAACATCACCTCGGTCGGTGACGTTGGCGCAGTTGCCAAGGCGATGACCAAAGTCGCCGGTCGGATCTGCATTAGCCGGGAGTTCACCCAGTTGGCGACCGGAAAGTCATCGCCGGTGGTCACGTGGTTACGCGCACTGGCTGCCGACGCGCACGAGCGGTTCGGCGGCCCCGGCGTCGGGGCAGTCGGCATGTGTTTCACCGGCGGGTTCGCGTTGGCGATGTCAGTCGACGATCGGATGCTCGCACCGGTGCTGTCGCAACCATCGCTGCCGTTCCGTCCGGTGGGTAGCGCGCGAAATATCGACATCAGTCCAGGCGACTTGGACAAGGTGAAAGTTCGTTGCGCGGCCGGGCTCCAGGTTCTTGGCCTGCGCTTCGAGGGTGACAAACTCGCGCCGGGCGCTCGATTCGATTTTCTGCGCGAACAACTCGGCGACGCGTTCATCGGCGTCGAGTTGCCCGACAGTACGGCCAATCCGGACGCACAGATTCCACCCCACTCGGTGTTGACCGAACACCTCATCGACGAGCCGGGCGAACCAACCCACGACACCCTTTTGCAGGTACTCGATTTCTTCGCGACGAAACTCGAAGTTGCGCCAGTCGCCTAGCTGAGCGGCGGCGAACTCCGACAGATGATCCCTGATTCGGCACCTCCCCGGTGTCGGATCAGGGTCGCCGAGGGTGGGTCCAAAGCCAGCGCCGCCGACGACCCGCCCGGTACGATCTGCGAACCTTGAACGGTGACCACACTCCATCCCCTCGACGACCCGATCACCAACGCGCTGTTCGGGCGCCAGTCGGGTATCGCGCAGACGAAGGGGCGCATCGCCCGGTTTCACCCCGACATCTCGCTCTTCTACGCCCATCCGCGCGACTTGACCGATCAGGACTGGGCCGACCTCGCCGCATTGTCGTCGGGGACGACCGCGTCGATACGCGACCGTCGCGGACCGCTTCCGGCCGGTTGGCAGATACTGGAAACCGTTGACCTGGTTCAGTATTCGGGTGAGCATGTCGACACCGAACCCTTCGACGGTGCGCCGAAGGTCGTAGAGCTGACCGCCGCGGATGTCGCCGAGATGAGCGCACTGGTACGACTCACCAAACCCGGCCCATTCCTCGCGCGAACGATAGAACTGGGTACCTACCTCGGCGTTCGCGACGACGATGGTTCGCTGATCGCGCTGGCGGGTGAACGGATGCGGCCCGACGGCTGGACGGAGATCAGCGCGGTGTGCACCGCACCGGCCGCACGTGGCCGTGGCCTCGCATCGACACTGATCCGTGCGGTCGGCGCCGGAATCCGCGCCCGCGGCGACCTGCCATTCCTGCACACCTCAGCCAATAACCCCGCTCGAAAGCTTTACGAGTCAATGGGTTTCGAATTACGAAGCGAAGTACCGCTCGAAGTTGTGCGGGCTCCGCACAGCTAGTTCGCCGCCCCGACCACGTCGGCGCAGATCTGCAGATGGCCTGCGTGCTGCGCCAGTTCACGCAGCACGTGCAGAAGTACGAATTCGGGTGATGATGAAGCGGCGCCAGGGCGCGTCGTTCCAGTTGCGTTAGGGTTGCGTATCCCTTCGGTTCGCGCGATTGCCGCCCAACCCGGTACCCGAGATCTAGCGCGTGCCAACAACTCTCGTGCTTGAGCCACAGTTCCAGTGGCCCGGAACTCCGCATCCCGCTCACGCGGGATTGTTTCCCCGGCGACAAACGATCCGAGCCAGTAGCCGACCACTCCGTCGATATGGGTCACGAGTGCGAATACCGAATTGACCCCTGGCACATCGGGTGTCGCGTTCACGGTCGTGTCATCGCATCTGTCGAGTACCGAGGCGATGCAGTCGAAGGTCTCATCAATGATCAACTCATAAGCCGCGAGCAGCGATTCGTCGGAGAATCCAGCGACCGCCATTGGCTCAGTCCTCCAACAGTTTTCGACGCAGAGTCTGGTCCTTGTCCAGAACCATCGTCTCCAGATCACGTTGGAAGTCGCTCATCCGCGCTTGCAGATGCGGGTCGGCCGACGCGAGGATTCGGACCGCCAGCAGACCGGCATTGCGGGCCCCGCCAATGGATACGGTGGCCACCGGGACACCGGCGGGCATCTGGACGATCGAGAGGAGTGAATCCATTCCGTCGAGGAATTTCAGTGGGACCGGCACTCCGATCACCGGTAGCGGAGTCGCCGACGCGACCATGCCGGGCAGATGGGCGGCGCCGCCGGCACCCGCGATAATCACCGAAATACCACGTGCCGCAGCACCTTTAGCGTAGTCCAGCATGCGCTGAGGCGTACGGTGCGCTGACACGACGCCCACCTCGAACGGTACGCCGAATTCAGCCAACGCCTCGGCCGCTGCCTTCATCGTCGGCCAGTCCGAATCGCTTCCCATGATCAGGCCGACCCGCGGTAAGGCCACTGCCGCCGATGCAGCTTCCTCACCAACTGGCAATTCCACTGCCGGAGTGCCGGTTTCAAGTTTTGGGTCGACCGCTTCACGCTCTTGGTCGAAGTCAGCCGTTCCGTCGAACTCGGTCATCGTGTTCATCCTCTCGATAGTCCGTCGCGTCACCGGCTCCGTCCGTCCACGCCGCGTGTGACATCCAGTGCGCGGCACTCTCTGCCCGCTCACGCACATTCACCTGGGGCTCGCCCGGCCGTCCCACGATATTGACATGCCCGATCTTTCGGTCCGGCCGCTCCCCTTTGCCGTACAGATGTACTTTCGCGTACGGCATCCGCGCCATCAGATGGTGCAGGCGCTCATCCATCGACATCGTCGGAGTCTCTTGTGCACCAAGGATATTCGCCATCACCACGACCTCCGAACGTGCCGTGGTATCGCCGAGTGGATAGTCCAATACGGCACGCAGATGCTGTTCGAACTGCGAGGTGACCGAGCCATCCATGGTCCAGTGCCCACTGTTATGCGGACGCATCGCCAACTCGTTGACCAGCAACTCACCGTCGAGAGTTTCGAATAGTTCCATCGCCATCACCCCGACGACTCCCAGTTCGGCGGCCAGCGTCAATGCCATCTGCTGCGCCTGTTCGGCGGTCGCCTCCGACAAACCCGGCGCCGGTGCGATCACTACCGCGCACTGTCCGTGGCGCTGAACAGTTTCGACGACGGGCCACGCCGCGCCCTGGCCATAGGGTGAGCGGCCGATCATCGCCGACAATTCGCGACGCATCGCAACCTTCTGCTCGGCCATCAAGATCGTCGATGCGTCCTCGGCGGCCCGATCGAAGGCGGCCAGACCCGCGTCGCGGTCGTCGATCAGCCATACGCCACGCCCGTCGTATCCGCCGCGCACGGCTTTGAGCACGACGGCCCACCCATGCTCCTGCCCGAACGCTGCGAACCGCTCGCGCGCCGCCGCTCGGTCCCCGGCCAAGTCGACAAACGCCGGGACCGGCAATCCCAACTCCGAGAGTCGCAGCCGCATCGCCATTTTGTCCTGCGCGAATTGCAACGCCTTCGAAGGCGGCAGCACTTTGACGCCGTCCGCCTCCAATGCCCGCAGATGTTCCAACGGCACGCCCTCGTGATCGAAGGTCAGCGCGACCGCTCCGTCAGCGGCACGGCGCAGATCATCAAGATCGTCATGCGATCCAATGACAACGTCGGCGCTCACCTCTGCGGCCGGATCCGCATCGGATGCCGCCAGAACGCGGAGTCCCTGCCCGAGTGCGATAGCCGCCTGATGCGTCATCCGCGCCAGCTGACCACCGCCGATCATCGTCACCGTCGGCATCTTCTCACTCACGCGGACCAGTCTTTCACGCCCTGGTCTCCGGGTTGCGGCGCCTGCCCACCCTCATGCGATGCATCTCTCATTCCTCCCCGCCGAAGCTACTGCCGAGTTGGGTTTCGTACACTTGCATCTTGTGCCGTTGATCGACGACGTAATCGCCGCCCTCCCCGAACCGATTCGTCGGCTCGTCATGCGGCATCACGAACTCATCAAGTTCGCCGTCGTCGGGGGAACCACCTTCATCGTCGACATGGCGATCTACTACACCCTGACCTTTACCGTGCTGGAACCGAAGCCGGTGATGGCGAAGATCATCTCCGGTGTGGTCGCGACCATTCTCAGCTATATCCTCAACCGCGAGTGGTCGTTCAAGAACCGCGGTGGGCGCGAGCGTCATCACGAAGCATTGCTGTTCTTCGCGATCAGCGGCATCGGCGTAATCCTGGCCGCCGCACCGTTGTGGCTGGCCAACAACGTCTTCATGATGCGGTCCAATATCAGTGGCGTAGAGCTGCTGGTCATCGACTTCGCCCTGAACTACATCATCGGCAATATCCTTCAGATGGCATTCCGATTCTGGGCGCTGCGCAAATTCGCCTTCCCCGAAGAGCAACTGCGTGGCGGCGACGCCGGTTCCACCGACCTACGCGCCACATTCGACGAACTCACCGATGAGGAGCTCGGTCACGCTTGACCGCGGTGACCTCCGGGGCGCTGGCCGGCACGACGATGGCGAATACCGTCGGATGTCGTGACACCAAGTCGAGACGACCGCCGTCGGCCTCGATCAGCGCACGTGCAAGTGCCAGCCCGACTCCGCTTCCGCGACCGCCGGTAAAACCCCGGCGGAAGATCTGAGTCACCAGGGCGTCGGGAACACCGCGCCCCTCGTCGCTGACGGTAATCCGCAGCATCGGAGCCGAAACCAGCCCCGCGACACTGATCGTGCAGGTGCCCGCCCCGTGCTGCAGCGCGTTGTCCACCAGCACCGACAGCGCTTCGCGTAGTCGCGAGGGTTGTGAACTCCAGGTCGTCGCGTCTGCTGGTACCCGCAGGACGATTTTGCGGTTTTTCGCCCCGTAGGCGTGTGCGAAGTCGGCGCTGAGTGTCGTCACCAGTGCGGCGACTTCGATCGGGATCGCCGGCGCGTCGGGTGACTCGCGCGATGCCGCGACCATCTCGTCTAGATCCGACGACAGCCGATCCACCTGCGCGGCTGCGGCCTCAGCTTCGACGACGACGTCGGGGTCGGCGTGCATCGACAGTTCGTCCAGTCTCAGCTGGATAGCGGTCAGCCGGCTGCGGAGCTGATGCGACACCTCGCCGACGATCTCGCCTTCGCGCTCCCAGCGGTCGGCGATCTCACTGTTCGCGTCGTTGAGCGCAGTCGACAGCCGATCGAGTTCGGCGATGCCGTAGGTGCGCCACTCGGATCGGAAGTCGCCCTTTGCCATCGCACCGGCCCGCTTGGCGAGGTCGATGACGGGGTCGGCCAGGCGGCTCGCGGTGATCGCGGCGACGACGGTCGTCGCCGCGACCGATGCCACGACGATCGATGCGACGATGCCGATCGCGGCCCACTGATCATCGCGGACCGAGTCGAGCGGGATGGATAACTGCAAAACGCCCAACTCGCCCAGATCCATCCGGTCGGTATAGAGCGGTCCGGTCGGCTGATCCCCGACGACGACCTCGGTCGCCCCGGCACGCGGCCCCGACGTCGGCGCGGTGATCACCAGGATGCCGTTTTCGGGCACGAGCAATCGGAATGCCGAATCGGTCCGCGCGACGCCCGCGACGTCATTCGGGCCGATCTCGTCGCGGATCAGCAGCACCGAGAGCCGCTTGAGGCGGCCCTCAAGATCCTGATGCGCGTGGTCGGAAACCCACCACCATGCGATCACCATCAACGGCGCACCCAGCAACACACCCACGCCGGCAACCATCGCGATCATCGACGTCAAGATGCGGTGTCGCATGACCAGCCCCTATGGATCGAAGCGGAATCCGACGCCGCGCACGGTGACGATATGGCGAGGACGATCACCGGCGTCGTCGCCGATTTTCCGCCGTACCCAGGAGATATGCATATCCAGCGTCTTCGACGATCGCAGATCCGCCGACCCCCACACCTCGCGCACGATGTCCTCGCGGCTGACCACCTCACCCGGTCGTTCCATCAGGAATCGCAACAGGTCGAATTCCCGGTTGGCCAGCACCAGATCGTCGCCGTCGACCAGAACGCGCCGCGCCCTGGCGTCGAGGGAGATATTGCCGCCCTCCAAGACATCGTCGTCGGGGACCGGGTGCCGACGCAGCAGCGCGCGCACCCGCGCGAGCAGTTCGGCGAGACGGAACGGCTTGCCGACATAATCGTCAGCACCCGCGTCGAGTCCGACCACGAAATCGACCTCATCGGTGCGCGCGGTGAGCATCAGCACCGCGAGGTCGGGGCGCTCGGCACGCACCCGACGACAGACCTCCAGACCGTCCATCTCGGGCAAGCCAAGGTCGAGGACAAGCAATTCGAAACCGCCGTTCAACGCACCGTCGAGCGCATCGACGCCGGTGGTGACTACCTCGCAGCCATAACCCTCGCGCGTCAACGCCCGTGCGAGCGGCTCGGCGATCGCGGAGTCGTCTTCGGCGAGCAACACAGCCGTCATCGCCGATCACCGCGTCCCGGTGGGTAGTCCTCGTCGTCGTTCTGGGAGTCGAGTACTTCGTGGTAGAGCAACGCGTGTACCCGCTCGACCTGCGGAATAGCGTGGAATTGCAGGGGATCGTCGGATGCTGATTCGATAATCAGCGTGCCGGTGCGCAGGATCCGGTCGATCACGCCGTGCCGGAATTCGACCGTGTTGATCCGACGGATCGGGATATCGATACCGGAGCGGGTGAACACCCCGTTGCGATAGATGACCCTGCGGTCGGTCAGCACGAAATGCGTTGTCTTCCAACGGACTAACGGCCGCACCAGGAACCAGCAGAACACCAGCGCCCACAGCACTCCGATGACAACCAGCAACCAGAACTTGACGCCGCCGTCGAAATCCGAGCCACCGACCATGCCACCGAGTATCCCGGCGACCAACGTCACCAGCAGGAATAACAACACCGGACCCAGCAGAGATTTCCAATGCGGATGCCGGTGCAGCACGACGCGCTCGTCGGGTGCGAGATTCTCGCGGGGGTACGCCATGTGATCAGCATAGGCAACGCATGAGCCGAAATACGGTGACCACCGATCCTCGCCGCATGTCCGGCAGCGTAGATCCACTGTGCGCGAGGGCCACAGCATCGTTCGTCCCTGCCGACGGGGGCAACCGCGTAGACTCGACGCTCGACCAGGGCGACGGCGAGGAGATCACACCGCGATGAGCAATCAGTACCCGAACGACCCGTACGGTCGGGACCCCTACGGTCGAGATCCGTACGGCCAGGGACCGCACCGCCAGGATCCGACGGCCAGGTACGAGAGCTACCCGCCGTCGCAGGCATACAGCGCCGCTGGACCACATCAGCCGCAGCCGGGCCAGCCCTCCCGCAAGCCGGCTGCGCCGAGTATCAATCCCACGTTGTTCATCGGCGGCGTCATCATGACCGGCATCGTCACTGGCCTGGCGGCCTGGCTCGGCGCGTGGATTCTGCGAACAATCGCCGAGAAGATCAACGAGACCGGCAAACTCGGCGTCTGGAATCCGCTCGCCCGCGACGAGTACTGGTTCGCCGTCGCCGCGTTCCTCTGCGCCCTCGCCGCCGCCGCACTTTGGTACGTCCTGCAGATCGTGACACCGTCGCCCGATCAGTTCTACAGTTGGACGGTCGGACTCCTACTTGCCGCCGCGGTGATCATCCCGCTGCTGTTGTCGCAGGGCTGGGAGGTCGGCATCGCGACCGCGATCATCCACCTGGTCATCGGGCTGCCGATCCTCACCCTGATCCCGACCGTCGGCCGCAAGAGCTATCAGTAGCCGCTAACGCAGGTGCGTGACGTCGCCGGCAGCCGCGACAACCTTCTCCCCATCGGCGTTTACGACGATACGTCCAGCGGCGTCGATCTCTTCGGCGATGCCGACGATCTCCTTGTCGCCGGGGAGGATGAGTTTCACCTGTTTGCCCAGGGTGCCGCTCTGCGCCCGGTAGCGGGTCGCGATGTCGGGCAGGCGGTCGGGCCACAGCGCCAGTAGATCATCCAGATTCGTCAGCACGGCCACCGCCAAATCGGCGTGGTCCACTGGTGCGCCAGTCGCCACCGACAACGACGTCGCGGTCGGTACCGGGAACTGTTCTTCGGTCATCGCGGTGTTGATACCCATGCCGATGATCGCGGTGCCGCCACCGTCAGACCGACCGGCCCCCGCCGCGACGAATTCGGCCAGAATTCCCGCGACCTTTCGGTCGTCGATGAGAACGTCGTTTGGCCACTTGAGATTTACCTGTCCGGGACGTTGGCGCAGGGTCGGGCAGACCTCTTCGACCGCCGCACTCACCGCGACGCCGGTGAGCAGCGATAGCCAGCCCAGGGCCGCCGAGGGCTTCGGCACGCCGACCGCGACCGACATCGCCAACTGCGAACCCGCGGGAGTTGCCCATGCGCGCGCGTGGCGTCCGCGTCCGGCGGTCTGCTCGAGCCCGATCAGTACGTGACCGGCGACCGCAGCCGGATCCCCTGACGCCCGCGCCGCCAGATCGGCGTTGGTCGAACCGATCGAGTCCACCACCTCGATCCTGCTCCACCGGCTGCCCCGCATCCGGTCGTCGAGTTGTGTCTGTAGTTCCGCTGCGATCGTCTCGGTCATATTCAAGTAGCCTACGTCGCCGGAGAATGCCGAGGTAGTGGCCGTCACACCCAAATGTGAGGAAGCCTTCATATTGGCCCGGTTGACGGACCATACCGAGCGATCGCTAGCATCGGTGTTCATGACCACAGCTTCTCGCGACGATGCCGGCGCACCAGACATTCACACCACCGCAGGCAAACTCGCTGACCTGCGCAACCGCCTCGAAGAGACACACCACCCCGTCGGCGAGGGCGCAGTGGAGAAGATCCATGCGAAAGGCAAGCTCACCGCGCGTGAGCGCATCACTCACCTGCTCGACGAGGGCTCGTTCGTGGAACTCGACGCTCTGGCTCGTCACCGCAGTACCAACTTCGGCCTAGCCGACCGCCGACCGCTCGGCGACGGCGTCGTCACCGGGTACGGCACCATCGACGGGCGTGAGGTCTGCGTGTTCTCGCAGGACGTCTCGGTCTTCGGCGGCAGCCTCGGCGAGGTCTACGGCGAGAAAATCGTCAAAGTCATGGACCTGGCGATCAAGACCGGCCGTCCGCTAATCGGTATCAACGAGGGTGCCGGGGCCCGAATTCAGGAGGGTGTGGTCTCTCTCGGCCTGTACGGCGAGATCTTCCACCGCAACGTCCGCGCCTCCGGTGTCATCCCGCAGATTTCGCTGATCATGGGCCCGGCGGCCGGTGGCCACGTCTATTCACCCGCACTCACCGATTTCGTGGTGATGGTTGACCAGACCAGCCAGATGTTCGTAACCGGACCCGACGTCATCAAGACGGTCACCGGCGAAGACGTCACCATGGAGGACCTGGGCGGCGCACACACGCATATGGAGAAGTCCGGCGTCGCGCACTATGTGGCACATGACGAAGAGGACGCCCTCGACTACGTCAAAGACCTGTTGAGCTACCTACCGTCGAATAATCGGGCCGAAGCTCCGGTGCTACCGGTCGCGGAGCCGGCCGCCGGGTCAATCGAGGAGACCCTGAACGAGGAAGACCTCGAACTCGACACCTTGATCCCGGATTCGCCGAACCAGCCCTACGACATGCACGAGGTCATCCGCCGCGTCCTCGATGACGACGAGTTCCTCGAAGTCCAGGCTGAGCGGGCCCGCAACATCATCATCGGCTTCGGTCGCGTCGATGGGCGCAGCGTGGGCATCGTCGCCAATCAGCCGACCCAATTCGCCGGTTGCCTCGACATCGACGCCTCGGAGAAGGCCGCACGCTTCGTCCGTACCTGCGACGCCTTTAATATCCCCATCGTGACCCTGGTGGACGTTCCCGGCTTCCTGCCCGGAACCGATCAGGAATACAACGGCATCATTCGCCGCGGCGCAAAGCTCCTGTACGCATACGGCGAGGCCACAGTCGGCAAGGTCACTGTCATCACCCGCAAGGCGTACGGCGGCGCCTACGACGTCATGGGCTCCAAGCATATGGGCGCTGACGTCAACCTCGCCTGGCCGACCGCTCAGATCGCGGTCATGGGCGCTTCGGGCGCCGTCGGGTTCGTCTACCGCGGAAAGATCAAAGAAGCCGAGAAGAATGGCGAGGATGTCGACGCACTCCGTCTGCAATTGCAGCAGGAATACGAGGACACTCTGGTCAACCCGTACGTCGCCGCCGAACGCGGGTACGTTGACGCGGTGATCCCGCCGAGCCACACGCGTGGTCAGATCGCCACCGCGCTGCGACTCCTCGAGCGCAAGTACGTCAACGTCCTCCCCAAGAAGCATGGGAACATCCCCCTGTGAGCGAGGACAGCGCCGTGAGCGCAGACGAGAGCACTCCGACCCAACAGCCGCTATTGCGGGTTGTCTCGGGCAACCCGACCGACGAGGACCTGGCCGTGTTGGTCACCGTCTTCGCCGGCGCATCGGGTGGCTCAGGCGGTGCCGCACCGCGAATTCGCGACGACTGGGGACACCCGGTAGTCCGACTGCGGCCAACGTGGAATTCACCGACCGGATTCACCAACCTTCGCTGGTGACCCATTTCTGACACATCGCGTCGCGACGTCGCTCCCGAGGTGATCTTGGGTTCGGCGTCGCCCGCGCGTCTGGGAGTCTTGCGCAACGCTGGACTGTCGCCGCGCGTACTTGTCTCCGACGTCGATGAGGACGCGCTGCTGGAGAAGCTGGTCGCCGCGCGGCCCGACGAGATCGTCGTGCGATTGGCGCAGGCGAAAGCCGACGCCATCATCGCGACGATAGCTGCCGAGAATCCCACGGCGGACGCCAAAACGATTGTGCTGACCTGTGATTCGATGCTGCTCTTCGACGGCGCATTGACCGGCAAACCCCACCGTCCCGACATCGCGGTGGCTCAGTGGCGCCGCATGCGCGGCCACTCCGGCGAACTCGTCACCGGGCATTGCGTGAGTGTCCTACAGGGCCCCGACGTCGTCGACAGCGCGCACCAGGCGCATTCCACCGTCATCAACTTCGACGACATAGATGACGCGACGATCGACGCCTACGTCGCCACCGGGGAGCCATTGGAGGTCGCCGGCGCTTTCACCCTTGACGGGCTCGGCGGCTGGTTCATCCGCGGTATAGACGGCGATCCCTCGTCGGTACTCGGCATCAGCCTGCCGACCATCGCCGGCCTGTTGCGTGGGCTCGGCATCGACGTCACGACGCTGTGGAATCGCTGATTACCTCCGAAACCCCTTGTTCTACAACAGCTTCCGAACACGTCACGCGCACTTCTGACAACTTCCGTAGTCGCTTCATGCCGATCAATCCCATCTTTCCCAGCGCGCCACATACTTGAGCTACCGCCAACGCCGGGATCAATACAGGCGGACACAATTAAGTGATCCGCAACCCGGATTCGCATGATCGACAACCTGATTCGATGGCTGAAATCCCTTGTAGCCCTGTACGTTTGACCCAGTGGCTTTTCAAGTTACCTATCAGTACAGTGTGGCCCGTGACGCCTCCCACACTCACTACCGGGCGTGATGTGCAACCCATCACTTCTCGTGTCACCGGCGATGATGACCTTTTCATACGCATGGATCGAGCACTCGGTGTGCCGCTCGCCAACCAAGTAATGTGGCGCCTGCACACCCCCATATCCGTCGAACGATTCGCCGCTATCGGCGAACGGCTGGCGCACACTCCGGTCAATCGGGTGGTGCGCCGCAGTCGAATGGTCTTCGCACGTGACTACTGGGTGGACGCGGGCCCCGCGGGCGGCGCCGTTACCTACGACGCCGAGGACATCGGGGACGGGGAACTCACCGGCTGGCTCAACGATTGCGTGACAACCGAATTCAACCTGACGACCGGTCCGGTGTGGATGCTTCGGGCTGCTCGATCGCGCGACGGTGGCGGCGTCGTGTCATTGACCTCACACCATGCCGTCGGTGACGGGTGGTCGGGGGTGCGCAACGTTCTCAACGCTGTCGATCCGACGTCGGCCACGCTCACGCTTCCCGCGTCTGCACCATCGATCGGAGCTGACGCGCGCGATGCATTGGAGCAAATCTCTTGTATCGCAGGCAATCTCGGTCGGCTCGCGGTTGATTCGGTTCGACGACGTAGTCGCGGGCCGCTGCGATCGGTCATCACGGCCCAATCCATCCCCCAGCCACCGACGCCATCCCCGAACGACATCGCGGCCGAGAAACCTGCCCATCCACCGCTGTCCATCGTCAGCTTCGACTCCACGCAGTGGCAACAGGCCGCCGCACGCCACGGCGGCACCTCCAATGCACTATTGGTCGCGATTACCGCGGGACTTGTCGTCGCAGCCGGCCGCGCCAGGTTCGACGACGAGATCCGAATCATCATCCCGATGTCGCGCCACGACCCCAGTGACGACGACCTTCGGGCGAATGTGACCGTCGGGCTCAATCTCGACGTCCCGACCAGCCTCAGCAGAGACCAGGACTTGGCGACGATTCGTACGCTGGCCAAGCACGTGTACCAACAATCTGGGCGCGCCCCTGATCCGCTCGCGCGACTCCAGCCGCTGATCCAAAGCCTCTCGGACGAGGCCCTGTTACGGCTGAACAAAAATGCCGCCACTCCCCTGGCAGTGGCGTCGAATGTTGGCGAGTTCGCCCCGCGCTTCGCACAGCTGGGAACCGAGGATGTCAAAGACGTTGCGCTGCGGTCTGTTCCACAGCACTCAAGCCCAGAACTCTTAACCCGTCTGCGTGGGGGGTTAGCCTGTTGGCTCAGTTCGACCGACACGACGACCACGCTCGGTGTCGGCTCATATGATCCGATCAGTATCCCGACTCAGTCGGCCCTCACGAAACTGGTCACCGACGAATGTGCCCGCTGGGGCCTCACCCCATCACATTGGTAGGAGCCCTATCGCGCGATCGGCGACCCTCGCAGCGGAGATTATCCGCCTGCGATCGCATCGTGTTCCACCGAATTCCACTTTCTCCCAACGACATATCCGTGCGTTGTGGTTGTTCCTTTGCGTTGAAAGGCTAGGTAATGCTGCCGAAGAATATCTGGATTGCCGCAGTTGTGTGCGCGGTGCTTGTCGGTGTTACCGCACCGATTGCCACGGCCGCACCCAACCGGGCGCGAATCGAGCGCGTCGTGCCGGAAGGGCCAACGCAATCCGCGGCCTACGTCTACTCAGCCGCAATGCGTAAGACCGTCAAGGTCCAAATTCTCACCCCTTCGTCGCAAACACGCACCGCCGGAACAACTTCACGGCCCACCCTGTATATGCTCGGCGGACTCGGCGAAGAAGATCCGAATAACAGCATCTGGCTACTCAAGACCGACATCGTGAAGTTCTTCGCCGACAAGAACGTGAATGTCGTACTCCCCATTGCCGGAAACGGCAGTTTCTACACCGACTGGCGACACGACGACCCAGTCCTCGGCCGCTACCGCTGGGAGACATTCCTGACCAGGGAACTCCCCCCGCTACTGGAAGACCGCTTCGGCGCCAACAATTCTCGTGCCATCGCCGGGCTATCCATGGGCGCGGGCTCAGCGCTCGTCCTGGCTGCCCGACACCCGCAGTTCTACCGGTCGGCCGCGTCATACAGTGGGTGCTACTCGGCCAGTGACGCCTCCGGGCAGATCTCGGCCCGCTCGATCGTCAGAAGCTTCGGTGGCAATGCCGACAATATGTGGGGCCCGGTCAACGACCCCCAGTGGGTCGCACATGACGTCGTACGCCAGGCCGCCGGCCTGCGGGGCACCGATGTCTACGTCTCGGTCGGCAGCGGTTTGCCCGGCCGCTATGACGCACCTGGCTATCCCGGCAACGACAAACCTGCCGACCGCGTGCTGGTCGGTGGTGCGATCGAGCTCGGATCCCTCGCGTGCACGCGAGCTCTACAGTCAGCTCTTGCCGCACAACGAATTCCCGCACGATTCCAATTCGTCAATCCGGGTACCCATTCATGGCCCTATTGGGTGGATCAACTCCACTCCAGCTGGCCGGTGATCGACCGCGCCCTCAATCGTTAACCGATTCCTCTTCGTCGGAAGGCACGCAATGGAATACACCGAACTCAGCGATTACCCCCTGCCCAGCGGACGAGTCACCGAATGGACCGTACGAGTACCCGACGACGCTTGGGTCGCCGACGAGCGGCGCCTTTCGCACACCCACCTGGCACATGCGCGTCGAGCAACCGAGGCCGGCGACGCCTGGTACAGCGAGTGGATCGGGACCGCCTTCCTCATCGAGCATCGATTCGACGCCGAGGTGTTGGCCCGGGCTTTGCAGCGGTGGTACGCCCGCCACGAGGTATTCCGGAGCACGCTCGTCTCAGGCGTCAAGGACGGTCAGTTTCGCCGTCGCACCGCCCCGGCTGACGCTGTCGTCGCGGAGTCCAGGCTGGTCGGGGATCGGTTGTCGAGTACCGCGGTGTACGAGCACATCGACGAACACTTCAACACCACCGTGTCGCCGTTGCGCTGGCCGCATTGCGTCGCGGTTACCGTTGAGCCACAGGATAATCCGGATAGTTTCCTATTCGTGTTCGCCGCCGACCACACCGTGATGGACGCCTACACTCAGGTATTCGCCATCGATGAGGTCATCGCTCTATATGAATCCGAACTCACCGGCGAGCCCGACGAGCTTCCCTCATTCGGCAGCTATATCGATTTCAGCGAGGCAGAGCGTCATCGCGCTGAACAGGTTGAAGCGGGAGATCCCGCCGTCGCCGCCTGGGCGCAATTCTTCAACGACCACGTCAAAACCGCTGTCACACAACCTGACCGGATGCCCGCATTCCCCCGGCAGAACACGCAACATGGTTCAGCTACTGCCGCTGATCTCACCTCAAGCACCCATCAGGCAAGCCTATCCACCTGGATCCTCGACGCTGATCACACCGAGAAATTTCACCGTGCGTGTAAAGCCGCCGGGGTAAATATGCAGGCCGGTGTCTACGCCGCACTGTCGATCGCCGCGTACCGTCACACCGGCCGTTCGGGCGTGCGCTTCATCAATCCAATTCACACCCGTACCGCATCACGGTGGGCGGGCTCGGCAGGCTGGTTCGTCGACATCGTGCCAGTCCACCTTGATCCCGGCGAGGCGCGGACCTTTCTGGACGCGCTGGGTGCGGTCGCGGCTAGCTCCGCGAAATATCAGACGGACTCGACCACACCGTATTCAACCGTCGCCGACGTGCTCGATGATCCCGCAACCGAGCACGCGCCACAGTTCGTGGTCTCCTATATAGATATGCGCACGGCACCGGGCGCTCAACACTGGGCACGGCGACGTGCGCGCGTATTACGCAGCGCGACAAGACAAGCCGACGAGGTCTACCTCTGGATCAATCGCGTTCCGAGCGGAACGAACATCTCTGCCCGCTTCCCCAGCGGACCGGCAGGCAATCCGATGAGCGATTTCATCACCACTCTGACCGGGGTTCTCCGCGAGGTGGCCGCCATCGGCGACACCACCTTCGCTGCGCCGGTCCCCGCAGCCGCGCAGGAGGACATTTCGTGACAACCAATCCGACGACGGCCCGCTCGATCGACAATCCGCTGACGCGCGGCATACCGCGCGGCGGAGACCTCGTCGAATGGCGACTGGCGAACCCCGATTGGGTACGCTCGACGGCGCACCGCCACCCCATCGGACCATCATTCCTACAATACGATCACATCGTCGCCGCCGCGGCCAACGCCGAAGCCGCCCAGCAGGATTCGGCGACTGTCCATCGAAACACCGCCGTGACCGGGGTGGTCACCTGGGTACCGGACGTTTTGAACAGAACCGCGATGGCCGATGCCCTCACCGACTTC
Source organism: Gordonia sp. CPCC 205333 (assembly GCF_048537885.1). NCBI lineage: Bacteria > Bacillati > Actinomycetota > Actinomycetes > Mycobacteriales > Gordoniaceae > Gordonia > Gordonia sp. CPCC 205333. The sequence goes on from NZ_JBCLVI010000004.1 coordinate 113,344, forward strand.
GTACGTCGACACGACGAGTTGCGCTGCTTCTTCGAGATCGCCAATGACGGACCGACCAGGTATCTGGTGCCGCCGGCGGCAATCGAATACGTCACCGACGACATCGGCGAGACTCGGCTCGGACACGCGCTGGTCGACTACATCGTCGATCGGATCGAAACGACAACCGGCTATCACCAGTTGCCCGGCTTCACCTTCGGCGCCGCGGACAGCGGGGACGGCTTCGCGTTGTATTTCGGTGCCGACCATTCACATAGCGACGGATACTCGCAACTGCTCGCGATTGACGAGATCGTCACTCTCTACCGTCATCGGATCGCCGGTACCCCCGCGGCATTGCCGCCGACGGCCAGTTTTCTCGACTTCGTCGCCGCCGAGCAGGCGAGGGCGGCGATCGTGTCACCAGACGATCCGCGTATCGACGTGTGGCGCAAGCTATTCGCCTCGACAGACGGCGTCGTGCCACGCTTTCCACTCGATCTTGGTCTCGTCGACGAGGAACCGGTAGCAGCGAGCCGAGTGCATCACGAGGTGCTGTCAGCTGAACAGGCAGCAGCATGTGATCGGCGCGCCGACTCGTTCGGCGTCTCATTCACCGCGGTCGTCTACGCCAGTCTCGCCGCAACCGAATACGAGTTGACCGGCCGCACATCGTATTTCACCGCAACGGTACTTTCCACCCGAACCCCCGCCCAAGCCCGCACCCAGGGTTGGTTGTGCAATTTCGCGCCCATCGCATTCGTCCACGACCCGGATGGGCCGATCGATGAGTTGGTGCACACCGCGGCGTCGGCGGTCCGTCAGGCTCGCGAGCTATCGCACCTTCCGGTGCACGCCGCCCTCGGCATTCTGGCCGCCGAAGGCCGCTACCACCCGGAAGCCGGTGCGCCCCAAATGGTTTCCACAATCGACTTCCGCCGGATGCCCAATCGAGACGAGCCAGCGATGCGCGCCGCCGAGGCATTCGCCGGCCTCGGCCCTACCCGCAACGCGAATATGTGGATCAATCGTTACGAGACCGGCGTTGACCTCGCCGCCCAGATTCCCGCCACGCCGCGGGCCCGCGAGGTAACGAGCCGATACTTCGACATCTTCATCGAGCGGATGCGCGAATTCGCCGCCGGCGGTTGAGCCGTCGTCGGCAATCACGTATTACCTCAGGGCGCAATCCGGTGATGTCGTTGCGCCACATCGGGATGCGCCCGCGTGCGCGACTTCCACGCGTTCTCACCGTAGGTCGCGAAGATCGGATTGGATGGATCGGCCTCGACACCCCGCGCGTCGGCCGCGAGGTGCTCGGGAAGGTCGATGACCGGGATATTCACATCCAGCGCCGGGTTGAGGAAGTACGGTATCGACACCCGGTCGGTTCCCGGGCGCGGGGCCGACACTCGATGCCGGGTCGCCCGCAGGTAGCCGCCGGTAGCGACTTCGAGCAGTTCGCCGATGTTGACGATGAACGCCCCGGGCAGCGGCGGCACGTCAACCCAGTCACCGGTAGGCGTTTCCACTTGCAGTCCATCCGACCGCGGTTCCACCAACAGCAGGGTCAGCACTCCTGAATCCTTGTGTGCACCAACCCCTTGCGGATTGTCGGGGTTGCCCGGATAGCGCACCACTTTGATCAATGTCGCCGGATCGTGGGCGAAGGCGGCATCGAAGGTCTCTTCCGGGGCGCCGAGTGCCGCAGCCCAGTGTCGAAGCAGTCGCCTCCCGATCGCCGACACGTCGAGATCCCAGCGTTGCAACACCGTACGGAACTCCGGCAACGCCGACGGCCACAGATTCGGGCCCTGTAGATTCCAAAACCCTTGTGCACCAGGCACTACATCGCGCTCCGGTCCGATGTCGACTTGTTCACGCCAGTCGACTTCCCCATTGGTCAGCTCGCCACCGACCCTTGAGTAGCCGCGGAACTGCGGGCTGAGCAGTTGACTGATTTCCTGTTTGGCATTGTCGGGTAAGGCGAAGAACTCTCGCGCCACCGACAACACGCCGTCGATCCGTTCGGTCGACAGACCGTGGCCCACAAGATAGAAGAAGCCGATGTCATGGGTGGCGGCAAGCAAGTCGCGACGGAACTGATCCGAGTCGGGGCCATCGGCGACCGAGAGATCGAGAACGGGAAGCATGCCTTCGAGCATTACTCATCGGAGACGAGAAGTCCGCACCGCGCCGACGTTAAGTGCACGCGTGTGAAGAAAATGTATGAACCGCTGCGTATGCTGTATACGTTCGCCCCGAGGCCACAAGCTTCACCGGCAGGACGAGTGACACCGTGAGCCTTTATCCGAGACGATGTGGGAGACATCCGTGCCCGTCGAGACCGACCCCAACCCGACCTTCGCCGATTACGCACACCCCGAACGGCTGGTCACCGCGCAGTGGCTGTCGGGACATATCGGCACTCCGGGACTCAAGATCATCGAGTCCGATGAGGATGTCCTGCTCTACGACATCGGACACATCCCCACCGCGCAAAAAGTCGATTGGCATTTGCATCTCAACGATCCAGTGACCCGCGACTACATCGACGGCGCGAAATTCGCCGAATTGATGAGCACCAAGGGTATTAGCCGCGACGACACCGTCGTCATCTACGGCGATAAGTCCAACTGGTGGGCCGCATACGCACTGTGGGTCTTCACCTTGTTCGGTCACCCCGACGTCCGGCTGCTCGACGGCGGGCGTGATGCCTGGGTCGCCGAGGACCGTGACATGTCCTTCGACGTTCCCGAGTACCCACGCTCGGACTACCCCGTCGTCGAACGTAATGACGGATTGATTCGCGCGTACGCCGACCAGGTCCTCGACTCGCTGGGCAAACAGCCTCTGATCGACGTGCGGTCCCCGCAGGAGTACACCGGCGAACGCACTCATATGCCCGACTATCCGCAAGAGGGCGCGCTGCGCGGCGGCCATATTCCGACTGCCGTCTCCATCCCGTGGGCGAAGGCCGCGGCCCCGGACAGCCGCTTCCGCTCGCGTACCGAGCTCAACGCGATCTACGCCGACTTCGACCCGACCACGCCGACCATCGCCTACTGCCGCATCGGCGAGCGGTCGAGTCACACCTGGTTCGTGCTGACGTATCTGCTGGGCTTCGACAAGGTCCGCAACTACGACGGCTCGTGGACTGAGTGGGGCAATCGGGTTCGTGTGCCGATCGCCATTGGCGAGGAGCCTGGCGACGCCCCCGGCAAGGCTTGACATGTCACTACCACCCGAACTCGCCGAGATCGTCGAAGACTTTGCCGCGCTTGGCGATTCGGACAAGGTAACACTGCTTCTCGAGTTCGCCGATGAACTCCCCGCCCTGCCCGAACACCTCACGCAGGACGCGATGGAGCCGGTGCCCGAGTGTCAGTCGCCGGTGTTCTTGTCGGTCGATGCTTCGGATCGTGCTGCGGTGCGCGTGTACTTCAGCGCACCTCGCGAGTCGCCGACGACGCGCGGGTTCGCCGCGATCCTGTACCAGGGACTCAACGGCCAATCGGCTGAGGTAATCGCCGCCGTGCCACCCGACTTCTATTTCGACCTCGGGTTGGGCGCGATAGTTTCGCCATTGCGATTGAACGGGATGGCCGGGATGCTCGGGCGGATCAAGGGACAGGTGGCGCGGGCGGCGTAACGCTGCCCGAATAGCTGGATGGACGGTGACCACCGACGATCGGAGCCGTTCTTGTCCACCAGACTGATCCGCTTGGTGGTGGTCATATTCCTCACTTTGCCCGCACTCCTACTTGCCACCCCGGCATCTGCCTGTGCCTGCGGCGGCATCGCAAGCTCCGACCCCGACGCTCGCGTCAACGGCGAAATCGCGATCGTCTCGAAATCGGGCAACCGCGAAACCATCGACATGCGTCTGTCAATGCGTTCAATCGCCCACGATGCCGCACTAGTCATCCCGACTCCAACCAGCGCAGCAGTTTCCGCTGGCGATTCATCGACCTTCGACCGCTACGCCACGATTACCGCGCCTCGCGTAGAAACCCGCGAACACTGGTGGGTGTCATCGACTAACACCCCCGACGGCGGCGTCGGAGCACCGGCACCGGGAACCGCGCCAACCGGTGCGCCGACCGTCGTTCAGCAGGTAGCTCTGGGTCCACTGGAGGCAACCGTCCTCACCGGCGGCGATCTGCCTGGCCTTCGAAAGTGGTTGTCGGATAACGGTTACCGACTCAAGACGGCGGTCGGTGACGCATTGTCTCCGTATGTGGACGAGCATTGGTCCTTCGTCGCCATCCGGCTCAATTCCGATACGCCACTGTCCGGCCCACTCGACCCGATCCGAATGGTCTTCGACTCGGATCGGATTGTCTATCCGATGCGGATGTCGGTCGCGGCCAAGGGATTTCAGCGCGTCATCACATACGTTGTCGCCGACCATAGGCAAGAACGCGTCGACGGCGATGCCAATAGTCAGAACATCGAAGTCAGTTACGCCGGGCGACTGGACGACGGCCGATTCCTCACCCAGGTGACCACGATCATCGCGCGACCTTCGACAATCACCTCCGACTTTGTCTTCGCCGACGCCGATAATGACGACCCTTTTCAGGAAGTCCGTTATGTCGACTCCGATGTGAGGATTTTGGGAATTATGGCTGGACCGTTCCTAGTCGGCATTGGGGTGCTCGCAATCGCGGCGGTAGCTGCCATCATTGCCCGACGACGGGGCTGATAGTCCGCGACACGAACATGTTCGCCCACCTTCGCCAGACACCGCCACGCTGACCTGGTTGGATGTGTACTTGCCCGCCACAGCCCGGCGGCAGCCGTCCATTCGCCCGAAACGGAGTCCACCATGGTGTTCGTCGAACGAGCGCCGCGATGAAGTTCATCCAGATTCTTGAGGATTCCGTCGAACCGGGGGCACTGGTCGAGTGGACGCCGATAACGCCGCCACGCGACGAGTGGGTCAGCGACTCGCGGTTGACCTCGCATAACCACGAGGCACACCTACGAGGCGCGATCGCACACTACCGGGAGACGGGTACCGAAGGCGGCCGCGAGTCGTGGCTGGGGCTGGTTATCGAATTCGACGAACCCCTGTCGGTACCCGCCATCCGCGCCGCATTGATCGCCTGGATCGACCGCCACGAGGTCTTGCGCAGCCACGTCGTGATTCGCGGCGAGGGCACCACCGGCGAAGGGCTGCATCGCGTCAGTGTCCCGCCGAGCGTGGTCAAACTCAAAATGGGCCGTATCGGCTGGTATGCCAAACCCGATCTGCTGATCGAACAAATCGCCGGGTCCTTTGACCGTGCGACCGCGCCGACCCGCTGGCCCGCTTATGTGTTCGCGACCGTCGCCCGCGAACACTCCTTCACATTGCTCTTCGCCGCCGATCACTCGCTACTCGACGGCTACTCATTGATCATGGCCCAGCACGAGTTGGTCGAGCTGTATCGCGCTCAGCGCGACAAAGCGATGTCACGTGTCGCGGTGAACCCGAATCCGCTTCCGCCGCAACTAGTTTCAGTCGGTAGCTACGTCGATTTCAGTGCGCAGGAGAGGCGCACCGCCGACATCGCCGATACCACTCACCCAGCCCTGGCGGTGTGGGCGGGATTTCTACAGGGTGCCACCGACCTGCCCGCGTTCGGCAACTCCGAGATCCACATCGACGCCGATGCGCCGCCGGCGCCCCAGGCATCACTGACCACGGATGTCGCCGATGACGGTCAGACAAATCGCTTCACCGCCGTCTGCGCCGAAGCCGGCGGCAACCTGCAAGTCGGCATCATGGCCGCGCTCGCTGTCGCCTACCGCCGGTCGATGAATATCAGCGATTTCCGATGCATCATGCCCCGGCACACCCGCCATGAGGAACGTTGGCTCGGCTCGCTCGGCTGGTTCGTCGCATTGGCGCCCTGCGCCCTCGATACCGCCGACGATCCCACTTTCGACCAAGCCGTCAGCCGGGCCGCCGGTGAACTCAAACGCACGAAACCCGCGGCGACACTGCCATTCCTGCGGGTCGCCGATTTGCTCGGCATCACCGGTTCGCCGCGGTTTGTCGTCTCCTTCCTCGACACCCGCTACGCTCCCGGCGCGCACGAGGCCGATGCCGGCCGGGCAGCGGTCCTGCGTAGCCACAGCTATGCGCCCGACGAGGTCTACCTCTGGGTGAACCGCACGCCGTCGGGCCTACGACTGTCCGCGCGCTACCCGGCCGACTCTCCGGTCACCGACGACGTTCTGCGCTACCTCGACGCGTTCTCATCGCTCATCACCGAGATCGGTGACGCATCGACTTTCTACCACTGAATTTTAATCGGACGAAACACCCATCTGAGCGACGGACCGATCAATCGTTCGGGGGCTGACGTCAGGACCTAAAATAGGTCCGCCTAGTATCAGGTGTTGTGCGTCACCCGGCGCAGTGTTCCGAGATGTCCAGGAGATCAAGTGCCCACTGAACAAGCAGCGATCACTAAGGTCCTCATCGCCAATCGCGGCGAGATCGCGGTGCGCGTGATCCGCGCGGCGCGCGATGCCGGGATCGCAAGTGTGGCGGTCTACGCCGAGCCCGACGCGGACGCATTGTTTGTGCAGTTGGCCGACGAAGCATTCGCTCTCGGCGGCCAAACTTCTGCCGAGTCCTACCTGGTATTCGACAAAATTCTCGATGCCGCTGCCCAGTCCGGCGCCAACGCGATCCACCCCGGTTACGGTTTCCTATCAGAGAACGCCGACTTCGCCCAAGCGGTAATCGATGCCAATCTGATCTGGATCGGACCATCACCCCAGTCGATTCGCGACCTCGGGGACAAAGTCACGGCCCGACACATTGCCGAACGCGCGAGCGCGCCGATGGCCGCCGGAACCAAAGATCCCGTCGCCAACGCCGGCGAGATCGTCGAATTCGCCAAACAATACGGCGTCCCGATCGCGATCAAGGCCGCCTTCGGTGGCGGTGGTCGTGGCATGAAGGTCGCGCACACCATCGAAGAAATCCCCGAGCTTTTCGAGTCGGCGACCCGTGAGGCTGTCGCTGCTTTCGGCCGCGGGGAATGCTTTGTCGAGCAGTACCTCGACAAAGCGCGCCACGTCGAAGCTCAGGTCATCGCCGATCAACATGGCAACGTCATCGTCGCCGGCACCCGCGACTGCTCGTTACAGCGTCGCTTCCAGAAGCTCGTCGAAGAAGCTCCCGCACCGTTCCTCACCGACGACCAGCGCTCGCGCATCCACAATTCAGCCAAAGCCATCTGTAAGGAAGCGGGCTACTACGGCGCGGGCACCGTCGAATACCTCGTCCAGGGCGACACCGTTTCCTTCCTCGAGGTCAACACACGCCTGCAGGTCGAGCACCCGGTCACCGAGGAGACCGCGGGCATCGACCTCGTACGCCAGCAGTTCCGCATCGCCGAGGGCCACAAGCTGACGCTCACCGAGGATCCGACCCCGCGCGGTCACTCCTTCGAATTCCGCATCAACGGCGAGGATGCTGGGCGTGGCTTCCTGCCGGCTCCCGGTCCGATCTCCGTCTACCGTGAGCCCACCGGGCCCGGCGTGCGCGTCGATTCCGGTGTGCGCCAGGGAGATGTCATCGGCGGTCAGTTCGACTCGATGCTGGCCAAACTGATCGTCACCGGCGAGAACCGCGAGCAGGCGTTGCAGCGCGCGTCTCGCGCGCTTCGCGAATTCGAGGTCGAGGGCCTCGCGACCGTCATCCCGTTCCATCGCCACATCGTCGAGAACCCGGCGTTCATCGGCGACGGTGAGAAGTTCGATGTCTACACCAAGTGGATCGAGACCGATTGGGAGAACCCGATCGAGCCATACGCCGGTGGCGAGGCAATCGATGACGAAGATAGTGCGCCACGCCAGAAGGTCGTCGTCGAGGTCGGTGGCCGCCGCGTCGAGGTTTCGCTGCCCGGCGATCTCGCGCTCGGCGGCGGCGGTGGTTCGACCAATGGCGTTGTCCGCAAGAAACCGAAAGCACGCACTCGGAAGAAGGGCGCGGGTTCCGCGGCGTCCGGTGACTCCGTCGCAGCACCAATGCAGGGCACCGTCGTGAAGGTCGCGGTCGAGGAGGGCCAGGAGGTCGCCGAAGGTGATCTGGTCGTCGTCCTGGAGGCGATGAAGATGGAGAACCCGGTCAACGCGCATAAGGCCGGTGTGGTGACCGGACTCGCCACCGAGGCGGGTGCCGCGGTCACCCAGGGCACAGTTCTGCTGGAGATCAAGTAGGGCCGCAACCCACCACGCCGGTCAAGTCGCCGCCCTGGATGGTCGAGTGCCCGGCGAGGCGTTAGCCGAGCCGGGTGTATCGAGACCACGCAACCCGCCACGCCGGTCGAGTACCGCCGAGCGAGCCCGCGAGCCCGACGGTGTATCGAGACCACGCAACCCGAAAGGTCAACTCCCACAACGATGGAACCGGTCGAGATCAACGCCGGGACTTGGTATCTACGCGCCCTGCGCGACGACAACCGAGTCACCGACGTTCCCGCACTCACCGAGCTCGGGATAGCTGATCCGGCCGGTTTCGTCGTCTCCGCGGCCGCCGGCTGGATCGACGATGACCGATTCACCTGGGCCGTCTGTGAACCGACCACGGGCGAATTGATGTCGTTGATAGTCGTCGCCGCTGACCCTGCGAGCCTTTCCGGATACGCACGGCCAGGCCAGCGGCACACCCTCGACGACGCCATACCGGTGATCACCCGGTTCGTAGAAGGCGCGTTGGGTATCCCACTGGACTGAAACTGTCCCCGTCTCCGCCGCAGACGCTATATCGCCATCTGCTCCGCTGAGGGGGATAGTTCCAGGGACCTCACCGGCAATATATGCTGAAGCCGCAATCGGTTTGTTCCTCGCCGGGCATAAGGAGCCCCTGATCCGGCGTCGGACATCGAAAGCTGGTGCCCCGCACCAGCACAAGAGGGAATCCGGTGTAATTCCGGAACTGTCCCGCAGCGGTTAATCGAAACGACCGCCGTCAAATGCACTGGGCATAGCCTGGGAAGCGACGGCCAGTAGGCGCACAGAGTGCATGTCGATGAGTCCGAATACCTGCCGGTTGTACCGGGCACGCCGTGCCCGGTGGCTCACCGCCTCGTGGATAGGGCGACGTCGAACCGGCAGTTCTGGGGCGCATCGAGCCCCACACGGGGCCAGTCCGACTCTCCTGCGATGGGCGGTGATCCATCCGCATACCTCGCAGGAGCACATTTCATGTCTGATCCACAGACGTTCACCACCACCGTCACCGGCACGGCCAGGATTGGCCGGAACCGCGAACTCAAGCGGGCCACCGAGTCATATTGGGCCGGGCGTATCGACGCCGCCGCTTTGCACGATGTTGCCGCGACCATCCGTCGCGACACCACCACCGATCTGATCGCCGCCGGCCTGGACTCGATCCCGGTCAACACCTTCTCGTATTACGACCAGATGCTCGACACCGCCGTACTCCTCGGCGCTGTTCCCTCGCGCTACGCCGGCATCGCCGACGAACTCGATCGCTACTTCGCCGCCGCGCGTGGGAACGCCGAGCTCACTCCGATGGAGATGACGAAGTGGTTCGACACCAATTACCATTACCTTGTCCCCGAAATAGGCTCCGACACCAGCTTCTCGCTGCACCCGGAGAAGGTGCTCGCAGAGTTGGCCGAAGCAACCGCGCAGGGTGCGACGGCCCGGCCCGTGGTGATCGGACCGATCACCTTCCTGGCACTCGCTAAAGCCGCCGACGACGGTGCCGCTCCCCTCTCCCGGCTCGACGAGCTGGTCGGCGTCTACGCCGAACTGCTTGCCACTCTCGCCGACGCGGGCGCCACCTGGGTACAGCTCGATGAGCCCGTCCTCGTGACCGACATAGCAGCGGGACTCCCCGAACTCGCCGGCTCGGTGTATCAGCGCCTGGGTGAGCTGACCGCACGGCCAAAGATCTTGGTAGCCACCTACTTCGGCGATGCCGGCGCTTCGCTTGCCGCATTGGCCGCTACTCCGGTCGAGGGCATCGCAGTGGATCTCGTACGTGGCTCCGCCGAGTCGATCGCGGCGGTCCCGGCTCTCACTCGCAAGCATGTGGTCGCCGGAATCGTCAACGGGCGCAACGTCTGGCGAACCGATCTCGATGCCGCCCTGGCCACCCTGGGCACCATTCTGGGATCGGTCGGATCTCTCGCCGTGTCGACTTCATGCTCCACCCTGCATGTCCCCTATGCATTGGCCGCCGAAGACGGCATCGATCAGAATCTTCGCGGCTGGCTCGCTTTCGCCGATGAGAAGTTCGACGAAGTCGCCACTCTCGCAACTGCATTGAATAAGGGGCGCGAGGCGGTCGCGGAGAAGTTCGCGGCGTCGGCCGCCGCGTTGGCGACCCGCACCGACGACCCGCGTCTGAACAATACCGCGGTACGCGAACGACTTTCGGCGATCACCGACGCCGACATCTCGAGAACCAACGCCGACGATCGCGCGATCGCACAGCAGGCACGACTGAACCTGCCGCCGCTGCCGACCACGACTATCGGTTCCTACCCGCAGACCGGCGAGATCCGCAAGGCTCGCGCCGACCTGCGCGCGGGAAAGATCGACGACGCGCAGTACCTGACGCATATGCGGCAGGAGATCGCCGATGTAGTTGCGCTGCAAGAGAAGATCGGTCTCGACGTTCTCGTACACGGCGAGCCTGAGCGTAACGACATGGTGCAGTACTTCGCCGAACAGCTCGACGGATTCCTGTCGACGCAAAATGCGTGGGTGCAGTCGTACGGTTCGCGCTGCGTTCGCCCGCCGATCCTATTCGGCGACGTGGTGCGGACCGCTCCGATGACCGTTGATTGGATCACCTACGCGCAGTCGCTCACCGACAAACCGGTGAAGGGCATGCTCACCGGTCCGGTCACGATCCTCGCATGGTCGTTTGTTCGCGACGATCAGCCGCGTTCGGCTTCGGCCTTCCAGATCGCCCTCGCGATTCGTGACGAGACCGTCGATCTGGAGAAGGCGGGCATCAACGTGATCCAGGTCGACGAACCGGCTCTGCGCGAACTGCTTCCGTTGCGCGACGACGCAAAGACGGCGTATCTGCGCTGGGCTGTCGACGCGTTCCGGCTGTCGACGGCGGGAGTCGCCGACGAGACTCAGGTCCACACGCATCTGTGCTATTCGGAATTCGGTGAGGTTATCGGCGCCATCGCCGAACTGGACGCCGATGTGACCTCGATCGAGGCCGCACGGTCGGCGATGGAGGTCCTGCATGACCTCAACCAGGTCGGGTTCTCCAACGGCGTCGGCCCGGGTGTCTACGACATTCACTCGCCTCGGGTGCCGTCAACTGACGAAATGACACAGTCGTTGCGGGCGGCATTGAAAGCCGTTCCGGCGCAGCGTCTCTGGGTCAATCCGGACTGCGGATTGAAGACTCGCGGCACCACCGAGACTGTCGCGTCGCTAACGAACCTTGTCGCGGCAGCCAAGGCGGCTCGCGAGTCGCTGGCCTGACGGAAAACGTCCCCGTGGCGCGAGCAGACGCTATATGGCCATCTGCTCGCGCCACGGGACAGTTCCACTGGCCCCTACCCGAATTCCACTATCAAATCTCCGCCGTCAACCTGGGCCGACGAACCCAGCGGCAGCGATGCGATCACACCAGCACGCGGCGCGGTGATAGTCGATTCCATCTTCATCGCCTCGATCGTGCCAACCGGATCCCCTGCGGCGACTTCGTCCCCCACTACGACACTCAGCACGACAACACCGCCGAACGGCGCTCCCAGGTGAGCGGTGTTGTCCGGGTCAGCCCGCCGAATCTTCTCGACCGTGATGTCGAAAGACTTGTCACGCACCGCTACAGGCCGCAATTGTCCGTTCAGGGTGCACATCACCGTTCGCATCCCACGTTCGTCTGGGTCGCTGATGGCCTCCAGCCCGATCAACAGATCGACGCCAGGTTCCAGGGAGACTCGCTCCTCATGGCCTGAACGCATGCCGTACAGAAATAGATTCGCCGACAAGGTCGACGTATCACCATAGAGTCGGCGATGTTCGGAAAATTCTGCTGCCGGACCGGGAAAGAGTAAGCGATTCAATGCCTCTCGCCGCACTGGTCCGGACTTTCCGAGCTGCGTGAGATCCGCGTCGCTCAACTCGACCGGGTCCGCGGCCGGCGCCCGGCCGGCCAACACTTCGGTTCGCAGTGGCTCCGCCCAACCACCGGCCGGTTCACCGAGCTCACCCCGGAAGAATCCGATCACCGAATCCGGAATATCGAATGCCGACGGGTTGGCGGCGAAATCGTCTGCGTCGCAACCCTTCGCGACGAGAGTCAGCGCCAGGTCACCAACCACTTTCGACGACGGCGTCACCTTGATGAGACGCCCCAGGATCCGATCGGCACCGGCGTACGCCTCCTCCACCCGCTCGAACTGGTCGGCCAGTCCCAACGATGCCGCCTGCTGATAGAGATTCGACAGTTGGCCGCCAGGGATTTCGTGTCGATAGACCCGGCCAGTCGGTGACCCGTGCCCCGATTCAAATGGCGCGTACACCTTACGAAGTGCTTCCCAGTACGGCTCCAGCGCACACACCGCATCGAGGTCGAGACCGGTGGCACGCTCACTGCCCGCCAGCGCCGCGACGATCGCCGATAATGCCGGCTGGCTCGTCGACCCGGCCAGCGGCGCACTCGCGCCGTCAACGGCATCGACTCCGGCTTGCACAGCTGCGAGGTAAGTTGCGACTTGCCCGCCGGCGGTGTCGTGGGTATGAAGATGAACCGGAAGATCGAAGTTCGACCTCAGTGCCCCAACGAGTCTCGACGCTGCCGCGGGCCGCAATAGTCCGGCCATGTCTTTGATCGCGAGAACATGAGCACCCGCGCCGACGATCTGTTCTGCCAATCGCAGGTAGTAGTCGAGCGTGTACAAGTCCTCGGCCGGATTCGACAGGTCGCCGGTATACGATAGCGCGACCTCAGCGACAGCGGTCCCCTGTGCCCGTACCGACTCGATCGCCGGTCGCATCGCGTCGACGCTGTTGAGCGCGTCGAAGATACGAAAGACGTCGACGCCGGTGCGAGTCGCTTCAGCGATGAACGCGTCGGTGACTTCGGTCGGATATGGCGTGTATCCGACGGTATTCTTGCCGCGTAACAACATTTGCAGACACAGGTTCGGCATCGCCTCGCGCAGTTTCTCCAGCCGCTCCCACGGATCTTCGCGACAGAACCGCAGTGCTACGTCGAAGGTCGCTCCGCCCCAACACTCGACCGACCATAGCTGCGGCGTCATGGACGCTACATAGGGTGCGACGGCCGTCAGTCCGCTCGTCCGCACCCGAGTCGCGAGCAGGGATTGGTGTGCGTCCCGAAAAGTGGTGTCGGTGACAGCTACCGCATTCTGCGAACGCAATTGGGCGGCAAAAGCTTCGGGTCCCAGCCGACGCAATTCATCCCGGCTGCCCGATGCCGGTTCGCCGAGCGTTAGCCCGGTCAGTTTCGCACGCGGCCGGACGGTCCTATCCGGCATTCCATACGGTCGGTTGACCGTTACATCGGCCAAGTACGTAAGCAGTCTGGTGGCGCGGTCACCCGATACATGCGCATCGAGCAGCTCAGGATGCTCGGCGATGAAACTCGTCGTGATCCCACCGGAATTGAACTGTGGATGAGCCAGCAGTGCGCGCAGAAATCCGACGTTGGTCGCCACGCCCCGGATCCTGAACTCCGCCAAGGCCCTTCGCGCGCGGGCGAATGCCGCACCGTGGTGACGGCCGCGACAGGTGACTTTCACCAGCATCGAGTCGAAGAATCCGGTGACCTCGGCACCTAGATGCGTGCCACCGTCCAGGCGTACCCCGGCGCCGCCTGGGGCGCGGTACGCGGTGATCCGCCCGGTGTCCGGACGGAAGTCGTCAGCAGGATCCTCGGTGGTGACTCGACATTGAACGGCACTGCCGCGCAGATAGATCGACTCCTGACTGATACCCAGCTCGGACAGTGTCGCCCCCGCTGCAATGCGCAGTTGTGCCGCCACCAGGTCCACGTCGGTTACTTCCTCGGTAACCGTATGCTCCACTTGGATTCGCGGATTCATCTCGATAAAGACATAGCGGCCGTCAGGTCCGAGCAGAAACTCCACGGTTCCCGCCCCGCGGTATCCGATCGATCGGGCGAATGCCACTGCGTCAGCACACATCGAATCACGCAGTCGCGGTTCGAGATTCGGCGCCGGGGCGATCTCTACGACCTTCTGATGCCTGCGTTGCACGCTGCAGTCCCGCTCGTACAGATGCACAACGTCCCCATTGTGATCGGCGAGTATTTGCACCTCGATGTGGCGGGGTGAGGCAACGGCCTGCTCGATGAAGACCGTTCCGTCGCCGAAAGCCGACGACGCCTCGCGGGACGCGGCCTCCAACGCGGCACGCAGGCCTTGCGGATCATCAACCAGGCGCATCCCGCGCCCTCCGCCACCGGCCACTGCTTTCACGAAGACCGGGAATCGCATCTGCTGACCGGCCTCGATAAGCACGTCGATATCGGTGTCGGGCGCGCACGATTCCAGCACCGGCACCCCGGCTTCGGCCGCCGCGGCAATGGCGCGGGATTTGTTGCCGGTCAACTCCAGCACCGACGCGGGCGGTCCGACGAAAGTGAGTCCCGCATCGTCGCACGCCCGCGCGAGATCCGGGTTCTCCGATAGGAATCCGTAGCCAGGATAGATCGCGTCCGCGCCGGCACGTCGAGCCACCTCGACGATCGCGGGGATATCCAGGTAGGCCCGCACCGGGTGTCCCGGCTCACCGATCTGATATGCCTCATCGGCCGAATTGCGGTGCAGCGCATTGCGATCCTCGTGCGGATAGACCGCAACGGTGGATATGCCCAATTCGTAACACGCTCGGAAGGCGCGCACCGCTATTTCTGACCGGTTGGCGACGAGCACCTTCCGCACGTTCACGCCCCCAGAACTCGTTGCGGCTGACCGTCATACGCCGACAGCGGACGGATCAGCGCGTTATGTGCGGTCTGCTCGATGATGTGAGCCGTCCAACCGGTGATCCTCGCCATTACGAAGATCGGCGTGAACGACCCGATGTCGAAGCCCATCAGTTGGTACGCGGGACCGGTCGGAAAGTCCAAATTCGGTTTGATACCGGTACGCGCAACCATTTCGTCTTCAAGCTCGCGATAGATACTGAGCCACTTGTGCTCACCGAGATGATCGGAAACCTCGACCAGCGCGTCATACATCGTCGGGACCCGCGAATCGCCGTTCTTGTACACGCGATGACCGAAGCCCATCACCTTGTCCTTGTCCGCCAGTTTCGCGCTCAGCCACTCGCGGGCACGCTCGGGTCGATCGATGTCGATCATGTCGTGCATCACCGCCTCGTTGGCACCGCCGTGCAAAGAACCCTTCAAGGCGCCGATCGCCGCGGTGACGGCGCTGTAGATATCCGATTGCGTCGAGGTGACCACGCGCGCGGCGAATGTCGACGCATTGAAGCTGTGCTCGGCATAGAGCGTCAACGACTTCTCGAATGCTTTGACGATTACCGGATCGGGCACCTCGCCGAAGCACATATTCAAGAAGTTCTCCGCGTAGCCGAGACCGTGGTGCGGCTTGATCGGATCGAACCCGCGACGACGTCGCATATCTGCGGCGACGATCGTGGGCAGCACCGCGTACATGCGAAGTGCCTTGTCCAAGTTGGCCTCCGGAGTTGGTACGTCTTCATCAGGGTCCTCGGTGCCCAGGTAGCTGATGAGCGTTCGCACCACATCCATCGGGTGACAGTTGTCCGGGATCCGGGCAAGCACCGATTCGCCGTTGCGGTCCAACCGGCGGTTTGCCCGCTCTCGTTGGGTGAACAACTGCAATTGACCACTGGTTGGCAACTCGCCGTACCAGAGGAGGTAGGCGACTTCTTCGAAACTCCGTTGCGCGGCCAGTTCTTGAACGGCGTACCCGCGATAGGTCAGCGAGTTCGTCTCCGGCACCACCTTGGAGACAGCTGTGGTGTCGACGACGACACCGGCCAATCCCTTGTAGATGGTGGGTGTTTCCGTTGCCACTGCGGTAGTGGTCATGTGTTCGCGCTCCCTGGAATCGTGAAATTGAATGTGTCGGTGTCGAATTGGTTGTAGTCGGCGTATCGCAGCAGTTCGTACAACCTCGACCGGTGCTGCATCCCGTCGAGAAGATCTTCTTGGGTGCCGGCTGAAGAAATCTTCTTCAGACCGGCCTCTATCGCACCCATGGCGATACGCAGGGTGGTCACCGGATAGATGACCGCGTTGTATCCGACATCGGAAAGTTGTGCGGCGGTGAGTAATTCAGACTTGCCGAATTCAGTCATATTCGCCAACAGTGGGATATCCACCGCGGCCCGGAATCGCTCGAACTCCGAGAGATCTGTCAACGCTTCGGTAAAGATCAGGTCGGCGCCAGCTGCGGCATACGATCTAGCCCGATCGATCGCCGCGTCCAACCCCTCAATGGCGCGGGCATCGGTGCGGGCGCAGATGACGAAATTCTCGTCCCGCCGTGCGGCCACAGCTGCGCGCAGTCGTTTGATCATGGTCTCGACCGGAACTACGGCTTTGCCGTCCAGATGCCCGCACCGTTTCGGATTGACCTGGTCTTCCAGATGGCAGCCCGCAAGGCCTGCATCTTCCAGAGCCGCAATTGTGCGCGCCGCGCTCATCGGCTCACCGAATCCGGTGTCGGCGTCGATGATCGTGGGAAGCCCACTGGCGCGGGCGATCTGACCGCCACGGGTGGCGACCTCGGTGAGCGTCGTAAGTCCGATGTCGGGTAGCCCCAGGTCGGCCGCGAGAACCGCACCCGAGACATAGACTCCCTCAAAACCAAGATCGGCCACCAGTTTCGCGACGAGGGGCGAGAACGCACCTGGCCAGCGCTGCAACGTTCCCGATGCCAGGCCCGCGCGCAACGCGCGCCGCTTGTCGGCGTCGGTGGTCGACGACGAGAACAAGTCGGTCGAGAACTCCTCGGCGACCGCCATCAGAAGATGCCCTCACCGATCACCGGCGCGGCGTTGAGTACGGCGGGTTCGACTGCGACATTGAGAGCGTCCAATCCACCTGCGGGTACGTCGGCCAATCCCGCTGCGACGTCGAGGAAGCGCTGCTGCTCGGGGGCCGCGACGACACCGGCGGCGAGACCGGTGAACTTCGCGACATACTGCTCACGGGCAAAAGGCCTGGCGCCCAACGGATGAGCATCGGCGACTGCCAGCTCGTCGCTGATCACGCTGCCGTCGCGCATGGTGATTACCGCGCGCGCACCGAATGCCTTCTCGTTCGGATCCTCCGAGTGGTACCGGCGAGTCCACTCCGGGTCTTCGACGGTGGAGACCTTATTCCACAGCGCGACCGTATCTGGACGCGAAGCACGCTCGGGCGCATAGGATTTCACGTGATCCCAGGCACCATCCTGCAGAGCGACGGCAAAGATATACATCACCGAGTGGTCAAGTGTCTCTCGGCTGGCGGCCGGATCGAACTTCTGCGGGTCGTTCGAGCCGGTGCCGATCACCACGTGGGTGTGGTTAGAGGTATGCAGCACAATCGATTCAATATCGTCGATATGCGGGATATGCGCTCGCATCCGACGGGCGAGATCGATCGGCGCCTGGCTCTGGTATTCGGCCGAATGTTCCTTGGTGTAGCTGTCGAGGATCGCCCGCTTGGGTTCGCCTAGGTCGGGCAGCGGCACGATGTATTCACCGTCAGGGCCGTCGAGCAGCCAAGCGATCACCCCGTCTTCGCCCTCCCAGATCGGCGCGGGTGCTCCCTCGCCACGCATCGCACGGTCAACCGCCTCGATCGCCACCTTGCCCGCGTAGGCCGGGGCGAATGCCTTCCAACTCGAAATCTGCCCCTTACGCGACTGGCGCGTCGCGGTCGTCAGATGCAGGGCCTGCCCGATCGCCTGGTAGATCGTTTCACCATCCAGACCGAGCATCGTGCCTAGACCAGCAGCCACCGACGGCCCAAGGTGCGCCACATGGTCAATTTTGTGCTTGTGCAAGGAGATTGATCGGACCAGATCGATCTGAACCTCGTAGGCGGTGGCTAGCCCTCGGATCAGATCGGCCCCGCTGACCCCCTTGTGCTGAGCAACGGCGACCAGCGGCGGTATGTTGTCGCCCGGATGCGAGTACTCGGCGGCCAAGAAGGTGTCGTGGAAGTCGAGTTCGCGTACGGCGACTCCATTGGCCCACGCTGCCCATTCCGGCGAATAGCTTCCCGGCACGCCGAAGACCTGCGAACCCGGCTTTCCCGGATGCGCGACGGCCTGCGACCGCGCGGTAGTGACCGGCCGGCGAATCACCGATGCGGCACTCACCGATGCGTTGTCGATAACCCGATTGATGATCATCTCGGTCGTGTCGGCTGGCACCTCGACGGCATCAGTCGCGAGTTGCGCGAGTTTGTAAGCAAGATGCTCGGACTGCGGGAAGTCGTCAGCGCTACGTCGGGTTCGCACGATGTGATTGATCATATTTGCACCGTACGCACCCCTGAACAACAGCGAAACCCCCTGCAAATGCGTATTTTCGCGGACACCGATACGGCCTTTTGCGAACGTTGTGTACATCAATGCGCGTACGCTTACTTGCCATGGCCAAGATGTTCGCCGGCGCGCGGCTTCGCCGATTACGCGAGGAACGCGGTATCAGCCAGGCGGCGCTGGCACGCCGCCTTGACCTATCGACGAGTTACGTCAACCAATTGGAGAACGATCACCGGCCGCTGACGGTGGCCGTATTGCTCAGTCTGGCCCGCGAGTTCGACCTCGGTACCGACTATTTCGCCACCGACTCCGACGCACGATTGGTCGGCGACCTGACCGAAGTCCTGTCCGCACGCGGCGACTCGAGTGACGTCGGCGGACAGATCGAGGAGTTGGTCGCTCGGATGCCGGATGTCGGAAAGGCGCTCGTCGACATGCACCGTCGACTTCTCGCCGCGACAACGGAATTGGAGACCTATCGCGCCAGCGTCACCCGTGACGACACCGAACAGGTTCGAACGCCGATGCCATTCGAGGAGGTCCGCGACTTCTTCTACGACCGCAAGAACTACATCCACGATCTCGACATCGCCGCCGAGGAGATGTTCAGCTCGCACGACCTGGCCGTCGGCGGTCTCGATGAGCAACTGGGCGCGATCTTGGAGCGCGACTTCGGAATTCGTGTCGTACTCGACGACTCGGTGAGCAAACGCACCTACGATCCGCGGAATCGGGTTATCACCATCGCCCGACGCCTGCGGCCGGGCCAGCGCGCGTTCCAGCTGGCTACCCAACTCGCGTTCCTGACGCAGCGCCCGCTCATCGACAATATCGTCACCTCGGCCGAAAATCTGAGCGCGCCTTCGGCTTCGGTAGCTCGAGTTGGTCTGGCTAACTACTTCGCCGGCGCTTTGGTATTGCCGTATAGGCAGTTTCACGCAGCCGCTGAGGAACTCCGCTACGACATCGAGGTGCTCAGCCTGCGGTTCGAAGTCGGTTTCGAGACGATCTGCCATCGACTCTCAACACTCCAGCGACCACGCCTGCGCGGAGTCCCATTCATCTTCGTCCGCACCGATCGCGCAGGAAATATCTCGAAACGTCAGTCCGCCACCGCATTTCATTTCTCCCGCGTCGGTGGGAGCTGTCCGCTCTGGGTGGTACACGACGCATTCGCCACACCCGGCCGGATCGTCACCCAAGTGTCGTCAATGCCCGACGGCCGCTCATATTTCTGGCTGGCGCGCACCACCGACGAACCACAACAGGGTTACCTTGGCGTGCGTAGCAGCTTCGCCATCGGCCTCGGGTGCGATATTTCCTACGCCGACCGTCTGGTGTATTCCACCGGCATCGACCTCGCCGACCCACGCCGAACAGTCCCAATCGGCGCCGGCTGCAAGGTATGTGATCGTCCCGATTGCGCGCAGCGGGCTTTCCCGCAGTTGGGGCGCCCAATCACGGTCGACGACAACGTTTCCGCATCGACGCCGTACCTGTCCCCCCGCGGGTAGAACGACAGGTGAACTACGGCAACCATTGCAGCACTTCCAGAGCTGCGGCGACGCTGATCGCGTTATGCGACAAGGGAACCGGCAACAGTTCACTCGCGCGAGCGACGCGCCGCACCACCGTATTCCGATGCGTGTACAGCCTGGTCGCCGTAGTGGTGGAATTACACCGCTCGGCGAACCATACGCGCAGGCATTCACGCAATTCTGGATCGGCAGTGGCCAATTCGCCGAGCGTCTCACTGACGAAGTCGTCCACGACCGCCCGATCATCACTCATCGCCCCGATCAACGCCAGGTCGTCGTAGCGGACCACCGTACGTGTCGAGCCGAGGCGGGTCACCGTCTGATTGGCCGCGAGCGCCTGAAAATGACTGCGCCGGAAGCCTTCCCGACCATGCCCGGGTTGACCGATGGCGATACGAACGCCCTCGACACCTTCGAGCGCCGGGCCGATATCGAGTGCGCCGGTGGGAAACCACACCCATAGGCGGTCGGCACCGGCGAGCACATTCAACCGCATGCTCAATCGATTGGCGGACATAATCTCGTCACACAGCTCTTCCAGGCGACTCATCGCCGCCGTGGTCGCGGTCAGCACCACGGCAATCTGCGGCCCGGCGAGACGATAGTGCAATTGCGCCTCCGCACGCGCCTGCGCGATCGGCGCACCCTCCAAGATCAGCGCGACGGCGGCTCGACGCTCGGCATGGGTATCGCCGGCGAGCTGGGCCCGCGCGACGTCGATCTGATCGGCCAGTGCGGCGACGGTATCGTCGACGAACGCACTGATCGATTGCGATGTCAGGTCAAGCACCTCGTGAAGGAGGGCGACATCATCGGTCACACTGAAGCAGACTTCCATCCAACGCCGCCACGCGACGGCTTGGGCAGTGCGGAAGGCGTCGAGCATGCCGGCATCCAAGCCGCGGCGGACCATCTCGCGCACCATCTCGGTACCGTCGTCGACCACGCGGACCGGAACTCGCGCACCAGGTGCTACCAGGTTATGTTGGGCCCACTGCTCCAGGTTTCCTTCGTTGGTGCTCCGCAGCGCGTCCATCAAGACCGCGTCGTCGACGATCTCGTCGAGTCGCACACCTTGCAGCGCGGCCCAGTTGAACTCGTCCATCCAGCCCTGCGGGGGATCCACGATCTGCGCCAGCGCCTCCACAATTAACGCCGCGGCGGCGGGGGACGGCTCGTCCCACGTGATATCCATGTGTTCATTATGAACCACACCTCGGCGAGTTTTGGTTCATATCACCCTTGCCGGGTGACGGCGGTCTCAAGGAATATTGAAGATATGACCAGCCAACCCATTATCGCCACCGACGTTTTCGACGTCGTAATCCTCGGCGCCGGCATCTCCGGCATTGGCGCAGCCCACTACTTGCGCACCGAACACCCGGAGAAGTCGTTCACCATCCTCGAATCGCGCGACACTATTGGCGGCACCTGGGACCTGTTCCGTTACCCCGGCATCCGGTCGGATTCGGACCTGCACACCTTTGGCTACGAATTCAAGCCGTGGCGCGATAAGCAGGCGATCGCCGATGCTCCCCGCATTCTCGACTACCTGCGCGAGGCTGTTGACGACGACGATCTGGCCGGCCATATCCAGTTTCAGCGTCGCGCGGTAGCCGCCGATTGGCTCTCGGGCGAGCAGCTGTGGGCGATCACCGTGCGCCACAACGACTCCGGCGTCGAGGAAATCGTCAAGACCCGGTGGATCTTCGCCGGCACCGGCTACTACAACTACGACGAGGGCTACTCCCCCGAATTCCCCGGACGTGAGCGGTTCGCCGGCCAGATCGTTCACCCGCAGCATTGGCCCGAAGATCTGGAGTTCGCGGGTAAGAACGTTGTCGTAATCGGCAGCGGCGCAACGGCCGTCACTCTCATCCCGGCGATGGCACCGGAGACGAAGCATGTCACGATGTTGCAGCGGACGCCGACCTATGTGATCCCCCTGCCACGAGAAGACATGATCGCCAACGCTTTCAAGCGTTTCCTCGGTGACGAACGCGGCTACGCATTGTCCCGGCAGAAGAATATCCTTCAGCAGCGCATCGTATTTCAGCTTTGTCAGCGTTTCCCGAAACAGGCTCGTGCGATCATCCGCAAGTCCAACACCGCTATGCTGCCCAAAGGTTTCGACGTCGACACTCATTTCAATCCTCCGTATGACCCGTGGGATCAGCGACTGTGCGTCGTACCCGACGGCGACCTGTTCCGCACCCTGCGCAGCGGTAAGGCGTCGATCGCCACCGGACATATCAAAACCTTCACCGAGACCGGGATCGAACTCACCGACGGCACGGTCATCGACGCCGACATCATCGTCACCGCAACCGGTTTGAATCTTCAGTTGTTCGGCGGCCTGGAGCTGAGCACCGACGGCACGCCAGTCGACTTGACCAAATCAGTTGCCTACCGCGGGGCGATGCTGTCCGGTGTTCCGAACTTTCTGCTTGCCATCGGGTACACCAACTCGTCCTGGACGCTGAAGATCGGTTTGCTGTGCGAGTACTTCTGCCGGGTCCTGAGGCACATGGACGAGCGCGGCTACGCTTCAGTGCAACCAGTGCCCGATCCGTCGATGACTACTGCGCCCCTCCTCAACTTTGGCGCCGGCTACGTGAAACGCGCACTTGACCGGCTACCCAAGCAGGGAACCGAAGCTCCCTGGCAGATGACGATGAGCGTCGCAGCCGACGTCAAGCAACTACGCAACGGCGACGTCGCCGACCGCTTCATGCACTATCAAAAGGTTCCCGCGCTAGCGGCCAAGTAGTTCCTCAGACCTGCTCGGTGAGGATCACTCCCTTGCCGAGCAGGTTGCCGTCCTCCATATCTTGATGCGCCTGCGCGATCTCGTTGAGTCGGTAGACCCGACCGATTGGCACCGGTGTGCGGCCCGCTGCCGCGTCATCAAGGTAAGGCTGCAACACCGTCGAAGGCAGATTCGCGGCTTCACCCGCATATGCCGTCAGCCGGACACCGGTCGGCAAATAGTCCATCGGATAGAAGTCCGGGATCGTCCACTGGTCGGACAGCATGCCGGTGAAACAGACTGTGCCCTTGGGGCGTACCGCGCGCAGGGTGTCGGGCAGGGTATTGGTGCCGACCAGTTCAACCGCACCGTCGACGCCATCGGGCAGCACCCGCCGAATCTGCTCGGCGATCGCTCCGTCGTCGATGAGAACGTGGTCGGCGAACTGGCCCAAGAAGTCGCTGCGCGCCGCATTGCGTGTCGTGGTGAAGACAGTCGCGCCCGCCCGACGAGCGAGCACCGCCAGAGCCAGACCGACCGACGACGTACCGCCGCGAATCAGAAGCGACTGTCCCGCACCGACATCCGTTCCGACGGTCAGTGAGCCGTGTGCCGTCTGCAACATCTCGGGCACCGCTCCGAGTACATCCCAGCCGAGACTACTGACGAAAACGACCGCCGATGACACTGGTACACAGACGAATTCGGCATAGCCGCCGTCAATGGTGCGGCCCATCCCGCCCATCAACGCCATCACTTGGGTGCCGATCTCGATCTCGCCGCCGGGACACTCCACCACCACACCCGCTGCTTCGATACCCGGAATACGCGGAAAGGACCCGAACGACCCCATTCCCCTTCGGAAATGCAACTCCGACCTGTTCAAGCCGAAAGCGTGGACGCGAATCAAGACCCAGCCAGACTTGGGAATCGGTAGATCGACCTCACGAATCGACAGTGCGGACGGTGGGCCCGGGGCATCCAGTACTGCTGCTCGCATCCTTGCCATATCGAACAGCCTAGTGTCGACGGCTCTCGCGCGGCGCGGCGCGAATACTGAAACCGGCCCCCGTGAGCCGAGCAGATGCACCCTCTCCATCTGCTCGTTCCATCTGCTCGTCCCAGAAGGACCAGTTCAATTTGTTAACTAGCCTCTGAGCAACCCCTTGGCCACATGGGTCACCTGAATCTCGTTGCTGCCGGCGTAGATCATCAGGGACTTCGCGTCACGTGCCAGTTGCTCTACGCGATACTCGGCCATATAGCCGTTGCCACCGAACAGTTGCACCGCCTCCATCGCCACTTCAGTTGCAGCCCTTGAAGAATAGAGCTTCATCGCCGAGGCCTGCGCGAGTGTCGGCGGCTTGCCGTTTTTCGTGGCCTCCATCGCGACGAACAGCATATTCTGCACATTCAGTCGGGCGACCTCCATCTCGGCGAGTTTCAACTGAATGAGCTGGAACTGTCCGATCTCCTGCCCCCAGAGGGTACGACTCTTCGCATAGTCGATCGAAAGTCGTTGCGCCTCATTGATAATGCCTAGCGAGAGGGCTGCGATGCCGATCCGCTCGGCGGTGAATCCCTGCTTCGCGCTATCGCCGCCCCGCTTGTCGCTACCGGTGTCCTCGGTCTCGCCCAGAAGCCGGTCCGCACCGACTTTGACATTGTCGAAGAACAGTTCTCCGGTCGGTGAGGACATCATGCCCATCTTCTTGAACGGCTTACCCTGCGTCAGCCCTTCCATCCCGGTATCGAGTACGAAGGTCAACACCTTGCGATCGCGGATCGGAGTGCCGTCTTCTTCATCAAGCTTCGCGAACACGACCATGGTGTCGGCGTAGGGACCGTTCGTGATGAAGGTCTTCTGACCTTTGAGGATGTATCCGCCGTCGCCATCGCGTTTGACGGTTGTTTTCATGCCACCGAGTGCATCGGAACCTGAGTCGGGTTCGGTGATCGCCCACGCGCCGACCTTGTCCATAGTGACCAACTCGGGCAGCCAGCGCTTCTTCTGCGCGAGAGTGCCACGCGACTTGATAGTCGATACCGTCAGGCCCATCGACACGCCCATCGAGGCGATGATGCCCAGGCTCACGCCGGCCATTTCCATGTTGAGAATCAGGAACATCGAGCCGCCGAGACTGCCCGGCCCAGTGCTCTTCTTTCCATCACCGGATTCTTCGGCGGCCAGTTCCTTCTCCAGCGCGTCACGATTCATCGCGTCGATACCGAAGGTGGACAACATCTTTCGCGTGATGTCGTAGGGCGGAAGCTGACCCGACTCCAACTCGTCGATACTCGGACGCACCTCCTTGTCAATGAACTGCCGCAACGCATCGCGAACCATCAGGTCTTCGTCGGACCACTCGAACATTCAGACTCCTCGGGTGAAACATGTTCTAGCTCAGTTACCAACCACTGTGACACAGAACATGCCGGATGTCTCTAGCGGCCCTCGCCATAGATTGTGGCCGGCCTCAGTTCGGTCGAGAAGAAGTCGCCGACGTCCCGGCAGAGCAGCGCTTGGGCCACTGACTTCGCGACGACTACGGTGCCCGCGTCGGCCCGCTCGCGCCACTTGGAGATCCGCGCCACGAACACCTCGACGCTCTCGCCGCCATGTGGGGCCGACGTCGGATCGCCGAACCACTGCCGCAACTCATCGGTAGGTACGTCCTCCGGAGTTAGCCCGTCCCACCGCCCGACGTCGAGCGCCCTCAGAGCCTCGTCGAGGACGGGCGCACACCCCAATAGCGCGGCGGTTTGGACCGCGACCGCTTCCGGTCCGCAACGGATAGGCCCGACAAGAATGCCGCTCGATGTCCGCAGTGCCGCGACATCACGGCGACCGCGTTCGTCGAGCGGCCTATCAGCACCGCCGAATCGCACGAGTTTGTTAGGTGCGGTCCGCCCCGCGGTAATGATCTGCATGGTCATGCTTCCAACTGATGGTCGAGTGCCTGGCGATCCCCACCGATAGTCGAGTGCCTGGCGAGGCGCCAGCCGATGGTCGAATGCCTGGCGAGGCGCCAGCCGATGGTCGAGTGCCTGGCAATCCCCACCGATAGTCGAATGCCTGGCGAGGCGCCAGCCGATGGTCGAATGCCTGGCAATCCCCACCGATGGTCGAGTGCCTGGCGAGGCGCCAGCCGAGCCAGGTGTATCGAGACCCGGCAAGACAAACTCGCAACTCGACCAACTAAACCGAAGCAGACTCCGCTGCCACCTCGACCCGGTCGTCGGAGCGACGCGACAGCCAACCGAGCACCAATGCGAACACCACACCGAGAACAGTCCACAGAATCACCTGGTTGGCGATCGTGTAGGTGCGGAACAATCCGATCACATCACCCGGAAATCCGGGATAGATGATCTGCCCGGCATCGTTCGTCACCGGTGTCGGAATCTCGTCAAACTTGGGCAGCAGTGCCGCCGAGATCGTGATGACCACCAAATAGCCGATCGTCGCGGTCACCGCTCCGAGCAAACCGCCGATCCGAGGCCGGAGCCAAAGTGCGGCGATTGTCGCCAGAATTACCGCGGCGACCGAGATCAAGGTGAGTGTCAGGTACGAACCTGATCGGGAGCCGATGGTGTCGTCGTTGCCGACGGCGGGTGGATTCGGCGGGTAAACGAAGAATGGAACGCCAACCACCGCGACGAATCCGATCACTGTCAGGGCCGCACTGACCCATCGAGGATCGGCCGCCGGATACCGCCGGCCAACGTACGCCCACAGGATCGTGAATGCGACGGCAAAGAATGCTCCCATCGCCAGCGCGAAACCGACGGTCCCGATTCCGGCACCGATATTCTCCTGCACTGCCCGCGTGAAGACTTCATGCTCGTGCCCGTGCTCACCGGAGAGCATCTCCTCCGCGTGTGAGCGACCCTCTTCATAATCGATCGCCTTCGCGACCTGGGGCTCGATGAATATTCGCGCGAAAATGAAAGCGACGATTCCAGCGATAAGTCCCGAGATGAGACCTGCGCCAACGAACTTCCCGGCGATCGAAGCGCCGGGTGCTGTTTCAGCCATGATTCTGTTGTCTCCTGCTCGTCTAGTGGCAGGGGAAGCCGTTGAAGTGGCGGGCATCATGCACGAACTCGTGTACGTGTGTGTCCGAACCGAACACCGAAACCGCGCCCTGGTCGTAGCCGAGGAAGTAGTAGACGAGCGCTGCGATCAGCACCGTCGCGGTGAGCAGCAACGCCGCGCTGACGACCGACAGATTCGGTACCGCGAGCGAGCGGGGTTTGGATACAGCTTTCGCTGTGGAGGTCATGGGATGTCCTTCCGGATTGCGCGTCCGATTCAGTTGTGACTCATAGCCAGTGCAGGTGTCTGACTCGCAGCATTCGCTTGCTCACAGTGGCGCGACCGTCTCGGATTCTCACCGGGTTCCCCGCGTCGACTGGCTGTGATGACTCTACAACGGATGCAGCTGCGGAGATATGTCCCGTCACGAAGTCAGACGGCATATGGACGTCCCATGTCATTCTCGGGACTTATCCGCGTGGCAGTTCAGTCAATCGGAAGCGGATGCTGACTGCGCGTACGGATCCGATGTTTCTGCGCCATCGTCACTTCGGCGATGTCGGCCAGCACATCATCCAGCACTCCAGCACCTCTCGATAGTCGATCCGCATCGTGATCCACCCCTTGCCGAGCGTTTTGCGGTCGCGGCGAATATCGCGGCGACGCGCGTCCCCAGCGTGCGAGCCTTCGCTGTCGATCTCCAACAGCAAGCGTCCGATTCGAAGATCGCCACGTTTTCGCCCGCGTGAAATTCTCGGCTGTACGTGAACTTTGTAACCCGCTCGCTTCAGACGTATTCGCGCGAGTGACTCACTGCCGGATTCAGCTGCCGCATCGCACCTCCGCATCAATGCGATGAGTTTCTGTGGCACCGTCCCCATCTGCGCCTGTAGATCCGGGACGGTCCAGCTGGTGTTGTGTAAGACGCTGTCGCACATGGCAATCCAATACTCGTTGCTCACACAGCGCGCAGCGCAGTTCAATGCGTGCGGAATCGAATCGACGGCGGTGAGCGTGGGAATCGGTCGGCCGTATCCTTGGCAGATCGTCACCCATGGCGGCCGTGAGATCGATTTGACCTTCGCGGCCCACCACATCGGTATCGGCGGCCGGACATGAATACCAACCGAGACGTTCGGCAGTCATGTTCCCGACATTGACCTCGTTGCGGATACTGCGCTCAGTGTGGCCCAGGTCCCGCAGCTCCTGGATGGTGAAAACTCCACTGCGCTCCATAAGCGGGTTAGACGTCCGGCTCGTCGACTTGGTTCCGTAGCCGCCGAAGATATGTCCCCTTTCGAAGTAAGACGGCATATAGACGCCTGCGCCGCTCTCGGGGCATATCGTCCGCGCCAACTTCGGTTGTCAGACCAATGAGGAAAGATGGACTCGTGCCGCACCCCGTCCTGAACCGATTCTCACCGGCAACCCGTCGGTGGTTCACCGGTGCGTTCGACGCGCCGACCAAGGCACAGACCGGCGCGTGGAATGCCATCGCCAATGGCGACAACACCCTGGTCATCGCACCAACCGGCTCGGGCAAAACCCTCTCGGCTTTCCTCTGGGCTCTCGACCGGCTGTCATCGACGCCCCCGACGACCGCCAAACGCAAAACCCGGGTCCTTTATATCTCCCCGCTCAAAGCGCTCGCCGTCGACGTTGAGCGCAACCTGCGTGCCCCATTGGCCGGAATCGCCCGCGCCTGTGCGGAGCTCGAACTTCCGCCGCCCGACATCACGGTCGGGCTGCGCTCAGGTGACACACCGGCCGCTGATCGCCGCAAACTCGTCACTTCACCACCCGACATCCTCATCACCACGCCGGAGTCACTATTCCTGATGCTCACGTCGTCGGCGCGAGAATCATTGACCGCGGTGGACACCATCATTGTCGACGAAGTACATGCGGTCGCCGGGACCAAACGCGGCACCCACCTTGCCCTTTCGCTCGAACGTCTCGACTGCCTCCTCGACGCGCCAGCGCAGCGAATCGGCCTTTCCGCAACAGTGCGGCCGCCGCAGGTAGTCGCCGACTTCCTGTCCGGCGCGCGCCCGTGCACAGTCGTCAAACCACCGGCATCGAAGACCTTCGACCTTCGCGTCGACGTACCCGTCCCCGACATGGCAAATATTCCGCAACGCGACGACGCCGACCTCGACGAAGCGATGTCGCCCACCGCGGGATCGTTGTGGCCCTATGTCGAAGAGTCGATCGTGGACGAGATCGAGGCCAATCGGTCGACCATCGTATTCGCGAATTCGCGACGCCTCGCCGAACGGCTCACCGCGCGACTCAACGAGATTCATGCCGAACGGAGCGGCCTCGCTCCAGCGGAGAAGCCAACCAATGCACAGGTTCCCGGTGGCTCCCCCGCCTACGTGATGGGTAGTGGCAGTTCCGCCGGCGCGGCGGCGGTCCTCGCCCGTGCCCACCACGGGTCGGTCAGCAAAGAACAGCGCGCCCTCATCGAGGATGACCTCAAGGCTGGCCGACTGCGCTGCGTCGTGGCCACCAGCTCGCTCGAACTAGGCATCGACATGGGTGCGGTGGATCTGGTCATTCAGGTCGAGACGCCGCCGTCAGTGGCCAGCGGTTTGCAGAGAATCGGTCGAGCCGGCCACCAGGTCGGCGAAATCAGCCGCGGCACACTATATCCCAAGCATCGAACCGACCTCATCCACGCGACCGTCGCGGTGGACCGGATGCGTAACGGCCTCATCGAAGAACTGACCATCCCGCAAAATCCGCTCGATGTGCTTGCGCAACAAACGATTGCGGCGGCATCACTCGACGAGCTCGACGTCGAAGACTGGTATGACACCGTAAAGCGCTGTGCCCCATACCGAAATCTCGGTCGTGCGATCTACGAAGCCACCCTCGACCTGATCTCCGGACGGTTCCCATCGGATGAATTCGCCGAATTGCGACCGCGGGTGACCTGGGACCGCGCCGCCAATACCCTGACTGGCCGGCGCGGCGCTCAACGTCTCGCGGTCACCTCCGGGGGCACCATTCCCGACCGGGGCCTCTTCGGTGTCTTTATGGTCGGCGGGGATCACGATGGCGGCAGCTCAACCCGATCCGCGCGCGTCGGCGAGCTCGATGAGGAGATGGTCTACGAATCACGCGTTGGAGACGTCTTCGCGCTCGGCGCGTCCAGCTGGCGGATCGAGGACATCACCCACGACCGCGTGTTGGTCTCCCCTGCCCCCGGCCAACCGGGCCGACTCCCATTCTGGATCGGTGACACCGTGGGCAGGCCAGCTGAACTCGGCGCTGCCATCGGAAAGTTCACCGGCACCCTCGTCGAGCCGAAAAATCTTGACACTCATGCGAATACACTCGGTCTCACTGAATTCGCCCGCAATAACCTAGCCTCCCTCGTCACCGAACAGGCTGCTGCCACCGGACAGGTACCCACCGACCGCACGCTCGTCGTCGAACGATTCCGCGACGAGCTCGGCGATTGGCGGGTAATCCTGCATTCCCCGTATGGCTTGCGTGTGCACGCGCCGTGGGCCAGTGCCATCTCCGCTCGCCTACAACAAGAACTGGGCCTCGACGGTGCGACAACTGCCTCCGACGACGGCATCATCGTGCGACTCCCCGACACCGACGACGACCCGCCTGGCGCATCGGTCTTCACGATCGACGCCGACGACATCGAGCAGTTGGTGACCGATGCTCTCGCCAACTCAGCACTATTCGCGTCTCGCTTTCGCGAATGTGCCTCGCGCGCACTACTTCTACCGCGCCGCGACCCTGGGCGTCGGGCACCGCTCTGGCAACAGCGACAGCGCAGTGCGCAACTGCTGGCGGTGGCGTCGAGATTCCCCGACTTCCCGATCATTTTGGAGACGGTGCGCGAATGTCTGCAGGATGTCTACGACCTTCCGGCACTCACCGACCTGCTGCGGCGAATCGGAAAGCGGCAAGTACGACTCGTCGAGGTTGAAACCCCAAGTGCCTCACCCTTCGCCGCCGCCATGCTATTCGGCTACGTCGGCGCGTTCATGTACGCCGACGACGCACCGCTCGCCGAACGGCGGGCGGCCGCCCTGTCACTCGACACCGCGCTATTGGCCCAGCTCCTCGGCCGGCTCGACCTTCGAGAACTCCTGGACCCGGCGGTCATCGCCGACGTCGAGGCACGCTTGCAACGACTCACCCCGCAACGTCGGGCGCGCGACGCCGAGGACGTGGTTGACCTGTTGCGTTGGCTCGGCCCGCTGACCACCGAGCAGGTGGACGAGCGCTATCAGGGCGACGTGCCGGTCGCGAACGTGCTCGCCCAACTCCATACCGACGGCCAACTGATCATGGTCAACCATGCCCGCCGCGCGGTGTGGGCGTCGATCGACGACACCGCACGCTTACGCGACGGCCTGGGAATCCCCGCACCCCTGGGCATTCCGTCCGCATACACCGAAGCGGTGGCGGACCCTCTCGGTGACCTCGTCGGCCGCTACGCGCGCACTCGCGGACCGTTCACCGCCGACGCCGCGGCCAATTCGCTCGGGCTGGGCGTCGCGGTAGTGATCGACACTCTCACCCGCCTGGCGGGCCAACGGCGGGTGGTCGAAGGCGAATTCGTGCGGGACTTACCGTCGCCGCAGTGGTGCCACGCCGACGTCCTGGCCCAGATCCGACGCGGATCACTCGCCGCGAGCCGTGCCGAGGTCGCGCCGGCACCGCCGGACACGCTGGTACGCTTCGGTCTCACCTGGCAGCACATCAGTTCACCGTTGCGAGGCATCGACGGAGTCGCGACCGTCATCGATCAACTCGCTGGGGTGGCACTGCCCGCGTCAGCGTGGGAGTCGCTCGTACTGCCCAGCCGGATCAGCGACTACCTGCCATCGATGCTCGATGAACTGCTGAGTGCGGGCGAGGTGGTGTGGACCGGCCACGGCGCAATCGGCGGCGCGGATGGATTCGTGGCATTTCACCCAGCCGACGTTCTGCCGGTGACTCTCGGACCGCCCGACGACATAGATCTCACCGTTGCCGCCGCGCACGTCCTTAACACCCTCAATGTTGCTGGTGCGGTTCGCTTTCCACAATTGGCCGCCGATGCCGGGACCGTCGGCGATGTCGAAGATGCCGTGTGGTCGCTGGTGTGGTCGGGACAGATCTCCAACGACTCCTTCACACCGGTCCGCGAGCGGTTGCGTGCCCGCCCAGCCCGTACCTCCGCACCGACACCGAGCCATCGCTCACGCCGCCCTCCCCGGCTTCGCGCGGCACGCCTGTCGTCGAGTTATCTGGCGGGATCGGCGACCTCGGTGGCTTCGACGCCACCGACGATGGGAGGGCGCTGGTCGCTCTTGCCACGACAGGAAATCGATACGACTCTCGCGACACAGGTCCTCTGTGAACAGCTTCTGGATCGGTACGGTGTTGTCACCAAAGGAGCGGTCGCCGTCTCTGGAGTCGTGGGCGGATTCGCTCGGGTATACAAGGCCCTCAACATCTTTGAAGACAGCGGCAAGGTACGCCGGGGCTATTTCGTCGACGGGCTTGGCGGTGCGCAATTCGCTACCCCGGCGACCGTAGACGCGCTGCGCGAACATGTCGAGGTGACTCGCGCTCATCGCTACAGCACCGTGGTACTCGCTGCCACCGATCCCGCGAATCCCTATGGAGCAGCACTGGATTGGCCCAGTCGGGGTGACGCCGACGATCCCGCCGCAGGCCACCGCCCCGGACGTAAGGCCGGCGCGTTGGTGGTTCTCGTCGACGGTGCGCTGACCCTATTCGTGGAACGCGGCGGCAAGACGATTCTCAGCTTCTCCGCCGATGACGACACTCTGACCGCAGCAGCAGGCGGTCTCGTGGACAGCGTCGCGGCGAGCCGCCTCGACAAGCTCAACATCGATCACATCGATGGTCGCCCCGCACTATCGACCGAGTTGTCGAAGATTTTCGTCAGTGCGGGTTTCGCGACCACACCGAAGGGGCTGCGTTTGAGGTATTCCGGTGCCCGAAGGTGACACCGTCTATCGAGCCGCCGGTCGACTGCGTAACGCGCTCGTCGGCCAGGTGTTCACGCGCACCGACTTTCGAGTGCCGGCACTGGCAACCGTCGATCTGTCGGGGCGATCCGTCAGCGGGGTGCGTTCGCGCGGCAAGCATCTACTGATCGACGTCGACGGCGAGCACGGAATTGTTTCTATTCACTCGCATCTTGGGATGGATGGCGCATGGGACGTCTACGGTGTCGGCGCGCGCTGGCGTCGACCGGGGTTCAAAGCGAGGATCGTTTTGGATACCAACGTAAGTCAATGCGTGGGATTCGAGCTGCCGGTACTGGAACTGCTCACCGATGCCGACACGGCGCTCAGCTATTTGGGCCCTGACCTGCTCGGCCCCGATTGGGATGCGGCGCAGGCGGTTACCCTGATCGCCGCGCGGCCGGACGCCCTGATCGGCAGCGCTCTGCTCGATCAGCGGTTGATGGCCGGCGTCGGGAATGTGTACCGCAGCGAAATCTGCTTCCTCCGGGGAGTGTTGCCGACCCGGCCGGTCAGCGAAGTGGAGATCTCGCCGCTGGTTGACCTGAGCCGAAAGCTCCTCTACGCCAACCGAAATCGAGTTGAGCGGGTTACCACGGGTAACACCCGACGCGGTCAGCAACTGTGGGTGTACGGGCGTCGCGCCCAGCCGTGCCGTCGATGCGGGACACCGATTACGCGGGATACGTTGGGCGAGAATGGGATGGAGCGCGTGGTGTACTTCTGTCCCCGATGCCAGACCTAGACGCCCATCACGTCGGATAACGCTCCGGCTCCGGGCCGAACACGAACCGTCGAGCGCTGATCTCGTCAACCGCGATCTCCACGTAATCGTATTTCAGGGTCGGTACCCAACTACGCAACGGAAGCTCGTCAGCGGCTGCAATGTCTCTAGTCGAGACGAGGATCCGCGCGTCACCTTTCGCGATTACACTCCAGCCGCCGTCGTCGTCGGTGGCATCCGCTTCGAAAGCCAGTCGGCGATTCACCGCGATTTCCGACAGTTTCGTCCCGGCTGCGGTTCGGAACAGTATCCGTCCGGCATCGGCGAAATAGTTCACCGGGTAGATGTCGGGTTGTCCACCAACGCTCATCGCGACCCGCCCCAGTTCTCGCGACGACAGCAGCGTCCATGCTTCGTCAGTTGTCACAGCCTCGACCACGTTGCCGTCAACCATGTCGTCCTCCAGGAATCGAAACTTGATGACACCACTGACGCTACGCACGCTTGGTCCCCGGCCATAGGGCCGAAAGTCCCTCGGCGCGACCGACAGCGGGCATTCCCAACACGTCGCGAGTCTCGCGAACTACGGTGGTCAGCAGGGCCAATGCAAGGAGGCATCCACCGGTGAGCGAACCGAGCACCCACGGCACACAGTCCGACGCAGACATCCTTGATGTTGTGATCATCGGCGCGGGACTGTCAGGCATCGACGCCGCATATCGCCTGCGCGAGGAGAATCCGAATCTGCGCTATCGCATCATCGAACGACGATCGCGGGTCGGCGGAACCTGGGACCTGTTCACCTATCCCGGCATCCGTTCCGACAGCGATATTTTCACGCTCAGTTTCCCCTTCGAACCCTGGCGTCGTCCTGAAGCGCTGGCTCAAGGCGCCGACATCCGCCGTTACGTCGAAGACACCGCCGACCGCGAAGGGATTTCTTCGCATATCAGCTTCGGCGAACAGGTACACACCGTCGATTGGGACTCGGAGTCGGACATGTGGACGATTACGTCAACAATTACCGACGCCAAAGTTTCGGCGCGGAAAACTACCCGCCGATGTCGCTTCGTGTACTTCGCCACCGGCTATTACAACTATGACGAGCCGTACCGCCCACGATTCGCCGGCATCGACGATTACGTCGGCACAGTGGTTCATCCTCAGCATTGGCCGGCCGGCCTGGACTATTCGGGGCAGCGCGTGGTGGTCATCGGTAGTGGCGCCACCGCCGTCAGCATGATCCCCGCATTGGCACGAACAGCGGGCCACGTGACCATGTTGCAGCGCTCACCGTCCTATATCGCATCAATGTCGCAACGACAGCGACTAAACCCGATCATCCGAAAACTGTTGCCCGCCAACACCGCCCACCAAGTGATCCGAACGCGGTATGCCGCGCAGACCGCGGCGCTAGTCCATGCCCTGCACCGATTCCCCAAGGTCGGGCGCAAGGTCCTAACCGCGGGCGTCGCTCGGGCGTTACCCAAGGACTATCCGGTCGACGTGCACTTCTCCCCCGCGTACAACCCGTGGGATCAACGGATGTGCATGGTTCCCGACGGCGACCTGTTCGCCGAAATCAGTTCCGGCCGAGTCGAAATGGTCACCGACCACATCGATCATTTCGACTCGGCGGGCATCACCCTGACCTCGGGTCGCCATCTCGACGCCGACCTGATCATCACGGCGACCGGCCTCCAGTTACAGGCCTTCGGCGGGATTCGGGTCGCGCTGGATGGCGCGGAGATCAAGCCGAACGACCGCTTCATGTTCAAGAGTCACCTCCTAGAAGACGTCCCCAACTTCGCCTGGTCAGTCGGCTACACCAACGCCTCGTGGACTTTGCGCGCCGATATGACGGCGCGGGCGGTGGCAAAGCTATTGCGCTACATGCGTTCTGAGGGTTATACCCACGCCTACCCGCATCTCGGCTCGGTGTCGATGCCGTCCACTCCGCTATGGGATCTGCAGGCCGGTTATGTTCAACGCGCACCGGACGCGCTGCCGAAAGCCGGTACCAAGGGCAATTGGCGGGTGCGTCATAACTACTACCGGGACGCGATCGACCACCGGTTCGACGATGTGACCGATTCGATGGTGTTCGGGCGAGCCTGACCGCCTGGGGTACGGCCGACGAGGTCAGCGACGATCAGTGCGGCGGCGATGA
This sequence comes from Gordonia sp. CPCC 205333, assembly GCF_048537885.1. Lineage (NCBI taxonomy): Bacteria > Bacillati > Actinomycetota > Actinomycetes > Mycobacteriales > Gordoniaceae > Gordonia > Gordonia sp. CPCC 205333. The sequence goes on from NZ_JBCLVI010000004.1 coordinate 149,090, forward strand.
CCACCGCTATCGTGGTCGCGGTGATCAACTGTGCGGGCGCCGGGTAGTACGACGTCGCGAATACCAATGTGCCGACGACGATCACGGCACCCGCGGGCCACGCGAGCCAGCCGGCTGACCGTGCCTCATGCCCACGCCAAGGATCGGGCAGCAGCGCTCCGACTCCCACGACGAGCAGGGTCGAAATGATCACGTCACTCGGCCGATGCCAGCCATCGGCAACCAGCCCGAAGTCGGCCACCGCGGCCCAGGTGCCTCCGGCAACCGCGAGCGGCAGTCGTAGCAGCGGTTGTGCGGCACGTACCAGTACGACCACGAAGGCCGCGGCAGCGGCGGCATGACCGCTCGGTGCCGAATTCGATACCTGAGTGATCCAGTCGTGCAGATGCGGACGCAATAACACATGGTCCCGGAGAAATCCCGCGCCATAGGCCATGACCGGCATGAATACCAACAGAGAGCCAATGGATACGATTGCGCGCCGAACCGACCAGGTACCGCTGAACCACCTCATTGACGCCAGCAGTATCGCGGCCATCGCTACGCCGCCCCATATGAGTGGACTGGAAATCACGCTATAGCGCGCGAATACCGGGATATCCCCGGTCGGCGCTAACCCCCGGCAGACGTTGTAGAACCACTGGTCCACCGCTTGCCCTGGCGAAGTCCACACCGCGGCGGTGAAGACTCCCGCCGCGACGGTCACAAAGGCGACCGCGACCAGCACGGTGCGGGTCGTCGCACGAGTGTGCGGCACAGCGCGGGTCACGGTCACTTGTTCGACAATAGGCACCGAGTCTGGGAGAACTCTGGCCGAATCCTGAGCGAACTCAGCTGAATTGGTCGATCAACAGCTTCACGCTCATCACCACTACGACCGTGAGCAGTGCGTATCGCACAAATCCGCTACCCGCTCGCAGCGTCATCTTCGAGCCGATCACCGACCCCGTCACATTTGCGACCGCGAGTGTCACACCCAATAGCCACAACACATTTCCCTGCACGGCGAAGACTGTCAACGCGCCGAGGTTGGTGCCAGTGTTTACCACCTTCGCCATCGTTGCGCTGGTCAGAAAATCCGCTGACAAGGCTCCGGACAGCGACAGAATCAAGAACATTCCCGTCCCGGGACCGAAGATGCCGTCATAGAACCCGATTACGCAGAACAGTCCGATCGCGGTCAACAAGTGTTTGCGGTCCGGGCGTCGCTCAGAGGCACCGTCGCTGCGGCCGAAAGTCGGCTTCGCACAGATAAAAAGGCCAACCGCGATCATCAATACGATGACAACCGGACGCAACAGATCCGCACTGATCGCGGACGCCAACGATGCCCCAATCGCAGCACCGAGCGCGCCGAGTCCAAACCCTGTAGCGGCCAGTCGCGCGTCGATTCCATTGCGTCGCACGAACATTACGGCGGCGGTGCCGGTCCCCCAGATCGCCGCCAGCTTGTTCGAGGCGAGCGCCTTGGCGGGCGCCAACTCTGGAAATACGATGAGCAGCAACGGAATCAGTACCAGTCCCCCGCCGCCGACCACAGCGTCGATCCACCCCGCGGTCAGCGCACCACCCAACAGCAGCACCCACATACCCGGGTCGGCGGACAATCCGTTCACTCGGGTACCGGCACCGGCTCCAGGATTTCCCGACGCGACTCGGGGGCAGCCGCACGCAGCGCGTCGGCCGACGAATCATCGGGCTGGCGTTGCGAATCAATCTCCGCTTCAACGCGCGCGATGTAGTTGGCCACCTCGAACGCTGTCCGCTCGGTGTCCCAGCCGAGTATCGGCGCCACCAGTTCGGCAACCTCATTCGCGCAGTCGACGCCACGGTGGCTGTATTCGATGGCGATCCGGGTGCGGCGGGCGAGGAGATCTTCCAGATGCAACGCGGCTTCATTGCGCGCGGCATACACGATTTCCACTCGCAGGTACTGCGGCGCCGCGGCCAACGGTTTGAGCAACGAGGGATCGTCGTCGGCGTAGTAGAGCACATCGTCGACCAGCGACCCGTACCTGTTGAGTAGCCGTCGAATCCGGTAGGGATGCAAACCAAAACGGTGCCCGAGGTGTTCGCATTGGTTGATCAACGCGAAATACCCATCCGCGCCGAGCAGCGGTACTCGTTCGGTGATCGACGGTGCGACACGGGTCGGGATGTAATCATTGCAGGCATCTACCGCGTCGGCGGCCATCACCCGGTAGGTGGTGTACTTTCCGCCCGCGATCGAAATCAGTCCTGGCGCAACGGCTGCCACGGCATGCTCGCGGGAAAGACTCGACGTCTCGTCGTCCTCGCCGGCCAGCAGCGGTCGTAGTCCGGCGTACACGCCTTCGATATCGTTATGCGTCAACGGAGACACCAGTACCTCGTTGACGCGGTCAAGAATGTAGTCGATGTCGGCTCGGGTGGCAGCGGGGTGGGCCAGGTCGAGATTCCAATCGGTGTCAGTGGTCCCGATAATCCAATGTGTCTCCCACGGGATCACGAACAGTACCGAATTGGCGGTTCGCAGAATAATGGCGGTTTCGCTGACTATCCGGTCCCGTGGGACCACGATATGCACGCCCTTCGAGGCACGGACACGGAAATGCCCGCGCTGCTTGGACAATGCCTGCACCTCGTCGGTCCAGACACCCGCCGCGTTGATCACACAGTGTGCGCGAATCTCGGTGGTCTCACCGGTTTCGGTGTCGCGAACCTTCGCGCCAAGTACACGGTCGGCCTCCTTCAAGAACCCGACAACCTGGGTCGATATGCGAATCACCGCGCCGTACTGCGCCGCAGTCCGGGCGACGGTGAGGCTGTGGCGGGCGTCGTCGACAACCGTGTCGTAGTACCGGATTCCGCCGACCAGGGAGTTGCGCTTGAGCGCCGGTGCGACCCGCAAAGCCCCCAATCTGCTCACATGCCGTTGTCCGGGAACAGATTTCGCTCCGCCCATCCGGTCGTATAGGAACAGCCCGGCCGACACATACGGCCGCTCCCAGAAGCGTTGCGTCAGGGGGTAGAGGAACGGCAGCGGCTTGACCAAATGTGGCGCGAGCAGTGTCAATGACAGCTCGCGCTCGTGCAACGCCTCGCGTACGAGCCCGAACTCTAGCTGTTCGAGGTAGCGCAGCCCGCCGTGAAACATCTTCGATGATCGGCTCGATGTTCCCGATGCGATGTCGCGGGCCTCCACCAGCGCGACCCGCAAACCACGGGTTGCCGCGTCGAGCGCCGCCCCCACTCCGACTATTCCGCCCCCGACGACGAGAATGTCGAACTGCTCCGACGAAAGTCGACGCCACGCTTCAACACGCTGCGCAGGGCCTAAATCCGCAGGTCGATCGGGATTGAAGTCGGTCTCCATTGCCCAAACCCTACCGGGTTTTCCCTTCCCCGCTACCGCTCGCGCGTCGGCGTGGCTCACTTCCGTGCCGAGTCGGCGTGTGAGACTTCGGCCACGTGCGAGGATGAGCATCGTGGCGAACACCAGCGGCAAGTACGTGGCAGCGATTGATCAGGGCACCACATCGACACGCGCGATGATCTTCGATCACGACGGACGCGTCGTGAGTTCTGAGCAGATCGAACATCAGCAGATCTTTCCGCGCCCCGGTTGGGTGGAGCATGACGCCGCCGAGATCTGGGTCAACACTCGGCGGGTTGCGGCGTCAGCGCTGGCTTCGGCCGACCTCAAAGGAGCTGACCTCGCGGCATGCGGCATCACCAACCAACGTGAGACGACGCTCATTTGGGATCGCAACACCGGCAAGCCGGTGCACAACGCCATCGTGTGGCAGGACACGCGCACCGCTGAACTCTGCGAACGCTTCGCCGCGGGCGACGTAGATCGCTACCGGCAGCGAACCGGGCTGCCGTTGTCGACATACTTTTCCGGGCCCAAGATCGTGTGGCTGCTGGAGAATGTCGACGGTGTACGAGCTCGCGCTGAAGCCGGTGAATTATGTTTCGGCACAATGGATTCCTGGTGCGCATGGAATATGACCGGTGGAGTAGACGGCGGCCTGCACATCACCGATGTCACCAACGCGTCACGAACTATGCTGATGGACTTGACCACGCTGGACTGGGACCGGGAAATCTGCGCCGACATGGGCATCCCCATGTCACTGCTACCCGAGATCCGCAGCAGTTCAGAGGTTTACGGGCCATTACGCAAGAGTGGCCCGGCGGCAGGGGTGCCGCTGGCCGGCATCCTCGGCGATCAGCAGGCGGCGACGTTCGGACAGGCGTGCCTATCCCCCGGCGAAGCAAAAAATACTTACGGCACCGGCAATTTTCTGCTGCTCAACACCGGCACCGCACCGGTATTCAGTGATCATGGTCTGCTGACCACCCTGTGCTACAAGATCGGCGATGCCGACGCGCACTATGCACTCGAAGGTTCGATCGCGGTCACCGGATCGCTCATTCAATGGCTACGCGACAATCTCGGATTGATCTCCGCGGCAAGCGAAATCGAGCCGCTGGCCGCCAGTGTCGACGACAACGGCGGCGCCTATTTCGTCCCCGCGTTCTCGGGGCTGTTCGCGCCGCGGTGGCGACCTGACGCACGTGGCGTCATCGTCGGATTGACGCGCTACGTGAACAAAGGACACCTAGCGCGAGCAGCCTTGGAGGCCAGCGCATTTCAGACTCGAGAAGTTATCGAGGCGATGCAGGCCGATTCCGGGGTAACGCTCTCGACGCTCAAAGTAGACGGCGGCATGGTAGTCAACGAACTGCTCATGCAATTCCAGGCCGATGTTCTCGGTGTTCCGGTGGTCCGGCCGGTTGTCAACGAGACCACCGCACTCGGGGCCGCCTATGCCGCGGGGCTGGCGGTAGGCTACTGGGACGGCGAGGCGGATATCCGCAACAATTGGGCGCAGGATAAGACGTGGCTGCCCAAGATGAGTGCCGCCAAGCGAGACGACCTGTACGCGCAGTGGAATCGCGCGGTCGAGCACAGCTTTGATTTGAACTGAGGGCCTTAGCGCGATTCGCTGGCCACAAACGGCTTGAGAACTCCCACGACGCCAGCACTGGTCAGCACATGCGATGCCTCATACGCACTCTCCCGCAACACTTCTCGCAATACGGCCGACGGCTGGTCAACGCTAGCCGCGCTAGCGAGATGTAGACAGGTGAGTGCGCGTGCGCGTCGAAACGCGACGTCGCGGTTTGCCTGGTCGTGGCGCCGGTCGGCGGCCAGGACGTCGGCATTCGCAACCAACTCGTCAAGGGCGGTCCGCATCGGCTCGGACACCCCTGCGCCGCATCGCCATTGATTGAACGCCTCCGCGACAACAGGTTCGGCACCAATCGCGGTGACATCAGCACACGCGATCGACACCATTAGGAGGCAGCGCGCGATGTCGGACGTGTCGATGCCGTCGGCCAACCCAGCAAGTCCGGGCACCGTGTCGATCCGGTGGCGGATCGCGGGATCACCAGCCATGTTGGGAGCAATCACTTTTCGGCGCTCCGATCGCGATCGGAGCGCTCCGCTTCCTCAAGCGGCGGACCGGCCCAGTCGCCGATGACCGGCGGACCCACCAGAGGCAGCGACCCGACAACCTCTTCTCCATTGCGCGCGGTGTTCAGAAACGATGCGACCTTGTGTTTGCCGTCCTCGCCACCGCGACTGCGTCCGGCGTGGGGAGCGTACGGTTGCGCGGTGCCTCGATTGGTCGGTGACTGACTTCCGGGCGACCTCATCGGCGTGGCCCCCGGACTGATCGATGAGATACCAACGCGCCGTAGCGGAGTCATCTGCGCCGGGGCCGCGGCGCGCGAGCCGGGTGATCGTGACGGAGACCGGGACCCGCCACCGGTGAGGTTGAGCGGCTTGTCCCTCTTCTGCCCGACCGGATCGATCCGGACCGGCGTTGATGTTCTTATGTTGCGCTGCTTGCCATCATTTGCCGACGTCGGCGCATTGGATTGCTTCTGCGTCGAATCCTGTTGGTTACCAACGGTTGTCGTCGTGGTGGACGTGCTCGGATCCGAGTTGGCGGTCGGAGTCTTGGTCGCTGGGGCCACGCTATTGACAGGGGTGTTCGACGGGGTGTTGTCGGTGGGTGTGAATTTGCCTGGAGTATTCGGCGTCGGAGTGTCGGTGGCTGTTCGTTCGGTCGTGCCTGCCCGCCGGGCGACCCCGGCTCCCCTGGTCGCCGGGACGGTTGTGCCGCTCATCGGATCGCTGTAATGCGAGTTCATCGTCGTTGTCACTGACGCCTTGATCGCAGCTGCGTTCTGCGGCTCAGCGACCGCTTGCGCTTGCAGTGCGGCGAGAGTGAATTCCGTCGTCCGAGTCACTGTTAGCGTCTTACTCGCTTCGGACAGTGCCGAAATGGCCGACGACGCGGAATGCGCACTGGTGGCGATGTCGTCGGCAATCGCGTGTGCCGAGGTGTATCCGGCGGTGGCGGCATTGCCCTGGAGGATCCACTCCGTCGATGTGAATACCGATCCGAGCCGTGTGACGACCGCCTGTGCGGACGTCACCGCCGCGTTGAGCGCAGCGGCGTCGGCCACAGCCTGCTCCGAATCCATGGTGTGCAGTTTCGCGATGATGTCGGCAATGGAATGGGAATCCCAATCCGTCCGCCCTCCCCCTGGCGCCATGCGGCGATGTTACGACGACATCGCATGGTTGACCAGCACGGAAATTGAATGGAACCGATTACCGGCGGCGTGCGTCCAACATAGGATCACCCAAAGTCGATGTCACGAAGCAAGGGAGGCGCAGTGACACCACAACCCAATCCCGGCGATTATGTGCCGCTAGGCAAGAACGGTCCATTACCCCAGGTCACGACGCCGCGGACGGCCGATGCCGACAAGAACGGGGTGGCGACCCAAGGCATCACCATCGTCCAGATGGAAGAGCAGGCATGGCGAGCGCGGGCGGAAGTAGCGAGCTGGGCAGCGGAAGAGTTGAGGGAGTGCAAACTCACCATCGCAAAGGTGCTGCAGCACAACTACTTTGGTGCAGGATGCCTCGAGGGAGCCGCAGTCTACGACGCCCTGCGAGAATCTCTCAAGCATGAGTCCGGGTGGGCAAGGACCCTCGGACTGCACATCTGCGACCTCGAACAACTCGCAGCAACGTCCATGCGTGCCCGTTCAGCTTTGTCTGCCACTGATAACGCAAATCAGGCCAACCTAATCGTTTCAACATGATCAGTCGTCCGATCGCGGCTACGTTTGCGGGTGCAGCCCTGACAATTCTGGTGGCGGGATGCGGAAGTGGAACTGGCTTTCCAACCTCAAGCTCTGGCTTACCTACTTCGACATCGCGTGACATATCCGTTCCGTCGACGTGGGGGTCCGGGCAGCCGACCTTTCCACATCGTAGAAACTCCGGAAACGATGGCACTAGCTACGAACCGTGTCTGGGCCTAAGCGACGAGGCAGCACTTTCAATAGGCGTCGACCCGAAAGCCATGAAAGACGCGGCCCTGGTGGACGGTCAGACAGCACGAGGCTGCGACTGGCGATACACAGACCAGGTTGGCTGGACCGTAAGCCAGATAGTCGGCAATGCCCCAGATCTCGATCACTACAAGATCACTCAAAAGGACAGCAAGTGGAGAGAAGACGTGACGGTAAATGGACGACACGTCGGAATAAGCGAGTTCACAGCTGATACATGCAGCACTCATGTCCAGTCCGAGAGAGCAATTGTCACAACTATCGTCCAGTACGCTTCGCCCAAATCCCCACCCATAGACGAAATCTGTGACCGCGCAATAGCTTTCACCAAAGCCACCATTGGCGGGATGCCGCGATAGGCGACGAACCCGATCGTTATTCGACTGGACCCGGTCCCGGCCCCACGTTACGCGCCTCTCGTAACCTCAGGTCTTGCACGTAGTCGGCTGGGGCACCGGCTATTTCGGCCGCCTCGGCCATCACACCGAGATATCGAGCAGACGGCAGTCCACCCTCGAACGCGTCCATCACGTACAGCCATGCGAGGACCGGCCCGTTGGCGGTGTGAACACGCGCCCGAACCTTACGGTGGATGCCTAGTTCGGATCCTTCCCAGCGGTCGAGGTTGTCCTCGTCCTCGGTGGTGACGTCGTAGAGAACCACGAAGACTTTCGCGTCGGCGTCGATGCGATCTTCGGTGACGGTGGCGAGGGATCCTTCCCAGCCGATGTCACCGCCGGCGAAGGTCAGACGCCAACCGTGCAGCCAACCGGTACCCGCCATCGGCGAGTGCGGAGCACGTTCGGCCATCTGCTCGGGATGCATGTTGGACCCGTAGGCGGCATATATCGGCACTGCGAAAGCCTAGAACACTCCCCGAGGGCTGTGGAAGTGGTGGGGTGGCCCGCAACCCATTAGGTTGATATCCGGCAGCGAACATCCACGCTGACGACACTTGTGCTGGGCAACCTCTGGGCAGGAGAAGATAAAACGATGACCAAGATCGTGATCATTGGTGGTGGACCCGCAGGTTATGAAGCTGCGTTGGCCGCCGCCGCGTACGGCGCCGACATCACGTTGATAGATGCCGATGGCATCGGCGGTGCCTGCGTGCTCTACGACTGCGTGCCATCGAAGACTTTCATCGCCTCAACCGGAATTCGCACCGAAGTTCGTCGTGCGGTTGACCTCGGAATCAACCTCCACCCCGACGATGCGCTGGTCAGCCTGCCGCAGGTCCATCAGCGTGTACGCGATTTGGCCTTCGCCCAGTCGGCCGACATTCGTTCTCGGCTTGTAAGCGAGGGCATCAAGCTGGTGTCCGGTGTCGGCGAACTCGCAGACACTCAGGTTGGTGTTTCTACTCACACGGTCGTCGCGAAGACAGCCGATGGTGGTGAAGAGCGTCTGGAAGCCGACGTCGTACTGCTCGCTACCGGAGCGCGGCCGCGAATCCTGCCCGACGCGCAGCCCGACGGCGAGCGCATCCTGACGTGGCGCCAGCTCTACGACCTCACCGAACTCCCCGAACACCTCGTCGTGGTGGGGTCGGGTGTCACCGGCGCGGAGTTCGTCCACGCGTACACCGAACTCGGCGTCAAGGTGACCATGGTCTCCAGCCGCGATCGGGTGCTGCCTGGTGAAGATGAAGATGCCGCACTGGTCCTCGAGGACGCGTTGGCCGAACGCGGCGTCGAGTTGGTCAAACATGCTCGCGCCGACCGAGTGGACCGCACCGCGGACGGTGCCACGGTCCATCTGGCTGACGGTCGCACGGTCAGCGGTTCGCATGTCCTGATGACAGTCGGGTCGGTACCCAACACCGGCTCATTGGGTCTCGAAGGTGCGGGCGTAGCGGTCGACAAGGGCGGCTACATCACTGTGGATCGGGTGTCGCGCACGTCGGTGCCGGGCATCTACGCGGCCGGCGACTGTACCGGGCTGTTTCCGCTGGCGTCGGTTGCCGCGATGCAGGGCCGTATCGCCATGTATCACGCACTCGGCGAGGGCGTCACCCCGATCAAGCTGAAAACCGTTGCATCAGCGATCTTTACGCGACCGGAAATCGCTACCGTTGGCGTATCCCAGACCGCGATCGACTCGGGTGAGTACCCGGCGCGCACGGTGATGTTGCCACTCTCGACCAATCCGCGAGCAAAGATGAGCGGCCTGCGTCGCGGCTTCGTCAAGATCTTCTGCCGTCCGGCGACCGGAGTGGTTATCGGCGGGGTGGTGGTGGCGCCGACGGCGTCGGAGCTGATCCTGCCGATCGCGCTGGCGGTGCAAAACAAGCTGACGGTGAGCGATCTGGCACAAACACTGTCGGTCTATCCGTCCCTGTCGGGGTCGGTGATCGAGGCCGCGCGGCAGTTGGTACGCCACGACGATCTGGACTAGGTACGCGGTCTGTTAGTTCTTGCGTAAGTTGGCATTTCGTCGTTCGAGGTCTCGATACACCCGGCTCGGCTAACGCCTCGCCGGGCACTCGACCAGCGGCTATACGCCCGTCGAGTACCGAGAAACGCCAGCACATTTCCCGCCCGTCAAGTGCCGAGGAACGCCAGCACATTCCCGCCGGTCAAGTCCCGAGGAACGCCAGCACATTCCCGCTGGTCGAGTGCCGAGGAGCGCTAGCGACGAGGTGTATCGAGACCTCGCAACCCGAAACGCAACCGCACCCACCGCACCTTGCGATCGTGTCTATCCCAGGATTAGGCCGGCCAACGCCCGAACACCAACGCTGAGCGCACGCTCGTCGATATCGAAGTTCGGCGAATGCAGATCGACTTGTGGTCCGAAGCCGTCCCACACTCCCAGCCGCCCCATCGCGCCCGGTGCGTGTTCCAGATACCACGAAAAGTCTTCTCCGCCAGGCGATTGCGGGGTATCAGCTACTGCGGCGGGGCCGCAGGCGCTAACACTGTGAGCCAGTTCGGCGACCGCATCGGCGTCGTTGACCACTGGCGGCACGCCACGGAAATAGGAGAGGTCGTAGCTGACTTTCAACGGCCCCAACAATTCGCCGATAATGCTGCGCACCAACGGTTCCAACTCGGTCCACACGTCGTGAGTGCCGGTCCGAACGGTCCCTTTGAGCCGCCCCTCCTGCGGAATCGCGTTGGGCGCGTTGCCCGCATTCGCAGCTCCCCACACCATGATCGTGCCCGACCGCGGATCGACCCGACGCGACAAAATGCCGGGGAGTCCGGTGATGACGGTGCCCATCGCGTAGACCAGATCACCGGTGAGATGCGGCCGCGAGGTATGGCCGCCCGGCGAATGCAGCGTCAGGTCAACGTGATCGGCAGCCGACGTCAGCGCGCCAGTACGCAAACCGACCGATCCGACCGGCAATCGTGGATCGCAGTGCAGCGCAAAGATTTCCCGTACGCCACTCATCACGCCGGCTTCGATGGCGTCGAGAGCACCGCCGGGCATCACTTCCTCAGCGGCCTGGAAGATGAGTCGCACGCCGACGGGCAACTGCCCGGCCTGCGCCAGGAGATGCCCGACGCCGAGCAGAATCGCAGTATGCGCGTCGTGGCCGCACGCGTGTGAGACGCCATCGACTTGCGAGCGGAACCGAAGTCCGGTGTGTTCGGGTATCGGCAACGCATCCATGTCGGCGCGCAGGGCGATGCGGCCGGGGCCTTCGGGTCCCAGGTCGCACACCACACCGGTTCCCAGCGGCAACCGCTGCGGCGACAATCCGATTGCGGTCAATGCCGCCATCACCTTGTCGGTGGTGACCACTTCCTGCCGCGACAATTCGGGGTGCGCGTGAAAGTCGCGACGCCACCCGAGGAGGTCGTTGGTATGCGCGGCCAGCCACGCATCGATGATTTCCTGTCCGCTGCGCGACGTCACGTCCGTCATGGGCCGAAATCCTTTAGAACAACGACGCCGGCGTCGCGGTATTGAGGTCGGCGAGTAGCGGCTGACGCAATCCGGCCTTGACGACTCCCAGGTTGGCTCCCGAGAGTGGCAGACGCTCTGTGGCTACGGCGCGGGCCCGCTCGACCAGTGCGTCGGCATCGACAATTTCATCCACGATGCCCGCGGCGAGGGCGTCATCCGCACCGTAGCGTCGGCTCGTCAACATTGCCTCGGTGGCTGTTTCATCACGCAGACGGGTGCGCAGCAACGCCGCCATGCCTCGGGTGAAGGGCATATTGAGTTGGGCCTCCGGCAACGACCAGAAACCCCGCTCGGTGCGCATCAACCGGTAGTCGGCACACTCCAGGAGCATTGCTCCGGCACCGAACGCGTGCCCGTTCGCTGCGGCGACCGTCGGCACCGGCAGAGTCAGGACCTTGACGTACAGGGCATGCACAGAGTCGAGGTAGGCCGGGAGTTTGTCCGCGTTTCCAAAGATCCAGTCGGTGTCCAGGCCGTTGGTGAAGAACTTTCCGGTCGCAGTGATCACCAGCGCCTTCTTATCCGACGCGCCAGCCGCCACTTCGTCGAGCAATCCACCGACCGTCACGATCCAGTCCGGGTGAAAACGGTTCTCCGGGTTGGTTTCGTCGAGTTCAACGCCCTCGGTGCCGAGGTAGAGCTCGTACACGTCGTCAGATTCGCGCAAAAATGGCATGTAGCTGACCTTAGTCGTAATCACGACCGGCGGGATGACCAGGGGATGCACGTAGATACCTGACTCTGCCCGGCTCACCACGTCTACGCCAGTCGCCTCGGGGCTCATCACTTAACATCCTTGCTATGGACCCCACCGTCGACGCCGATGCGGCCTCCCGCGCTGCCGCGGCCGCTATCGCTGCCGAGACAGACTCACCCACCCACGACGTCGCCGTTGTACTTGGATCCGGATGGGCCGAGGCCATCGGGGCATTCGGAACTCCCGTGGCCAGCGTATCGATGTCCCAACTTCCCGGATTCGCGCCGCCACAGGCGGCTGGGCACAGTGGCACCGTCGTATCGGTCCGGGTCGGCGATCAGCGGGTATTGCTGCTCGTGGGCCGCACCCACGCATACGAAGGTCACCATCTGTCGCGAGTCGTACATCCGATACGCACCGCTGCGGCGACGGGTGCCCGGACAATCGTGTTGACCAACGCGGCCGGCGGTATCAACCCCGACTATGGCGTGGGTCAACCGGTTCTGATCAGTGACCACCTGAATCTCACCGGCCGGTCACCGCTCATCGGTGCCCAGTTCGTCGATTTGGTGGACGCGTATTCGTCTCGACTACGCAAGTTGGCCCGCGCTGTCGATTCGACGCTGCCCGAGGGCGTGTACGCGGGTTTACCTGGTCCGCATTACGAGACTCCCGCCGAGATCCGGATGCTGGCGACCGTCGGCGCCGACTTGGTCGGCATGTCGACCGTGCACGAGACGATCGCGGCGCGCGCCGCGGGGATGGAAGTACTCGGTGTATCGCTAGTGACCAACTCGGCTGCGGGGATCACCGGAAAATCCCTCAATCATGCGGAAGTCCTTGCCGCAGGGCAAGACTCAGCCGCACGGCTCGGTGAACTGCTCCGTGACATCATCACCCAGTTCTGATTCGGTCCGGGCGTGGATCGATGCCGACCCCAATCCCACGACACGCGCGGAACTCGAAGCGGTGCTGGCTGATCCCCTGGAACTGAGTGAAAGATTCAGCGACACAATGCGTTTCGGGACCGCCGGTCTTCGAGGAGTCGTCCGCGCCGGACCGAACGGCATGAACGTGGCGACGGTAACGCTAGCCACGCGCGCGGTCGGCATCTGGCTTAGCAGCCACGGACATGCGGGCGGTACCGTCGTCGTCGGCCGCGATGCTCGGCATGGTTCGGCCGAATTCTTCGCTACGGCCACCGAAGTCCTTGCCGCACAAGGATTCGATGTCGTCGCCCTGCCCGATCCGGCGCCGACACCGTTGGTAGCGTTCGCCACCCGTAGTCTCGACGCAGTCGCTGGGATACAGATCACGGCATCGCATAATCCGGCCGCCGACAACGGCTACAAGCTCTATACGCGTGGTGGTCGGCAGATCGTCGGGCCAGACGATATCGAAATCGAGCAGCTCATGGCTGAACCCCTAGCGGCCAAAGATGTTGCACGACTACGGATTCTGCCAGACGAGCGGGCTCGTCGCATCCGCGTCGACTATCTTGCCAGGCTGTCCGGATTGCCAATCGGCGCGCACGAGACACCCCTGCGTATCGCGTTGACGCCGATGCACGGTGTCGGCGGGAGTATCGCGGTCGACGCGCTGGCTGGCGCGGGATTCACCGACATCCACCTCGTCGAATCTCAATTCACACCCGATCCCGACTTTCCCACGGTCCCCTTTCCCAATCCGGAAGAGCCAGGGGCGGCGAGTGAACTGCTTGCCACCGCTGCGACCGTCGGGGCTGACATCGCGCTCGCCCTCGACCCTGACGCGGACCGGGTCGCCGTCGGGGTGCCAGCGACTGACGGTTGGCGGATGCTCAGCGGCGACGAGACCGGAGCACTACTGTGCGCGTATCTGCTGGCGAACTCGACATTCGGTCCGAAAACCGTTGCCAGCAGTATTGTTTCGGGAACGCTCGCGGCGAAGATCGCGCAATCGGCTGGCGCGCGGTCAGTCCGTACGCTGACCGGGTTCAAATGGCTGTCACGAGCGGACGACGATCCCGAGATTCCCGCCCTCCGCTACGCCTTCGAAGAGGCGATCGGACACTGCGTAGACCCCGATGCGGTACGCGACAAGGACGGTATCAGCGCCGCAGTAGTACTGAGTGCTATTGCCCGACAACGCAAAACGCTCGGTGTTGATCTCCTCTCGATGCTCGACGAGTTGTACCGGGAACACGGGGCGCATCACACGTCGGCTCGGTCGCGCAGGCTGTCGGGTCCAGCTGAGTTCGACGCCGTCATGAGCGATCTGCGGTCGAATCCGCCGGAGCGAGTCGCGGGGATTGATGTGCGGTTCGAGGACTACGCTTTGCGCGACGACGAGTTGCGCACCGACGCCGTCGCGCTCACCGGCGAGGCCGACGATGTGCGACTGCGGGTGATGGTTCGACCGTCAGGTACCGAACCGAAGATCAAGTACTACGTCGAAACGATTGTGCACGTCACCGGATACGGTGATAATCAGTCGCTCGACGACGTTAACCAACGTGCGGCCGACTTGACCGCTATCGCATTGACCGAATTGCTCGCCGACTGATTCGCCCCAAGGAGGACACGAATGACCTACCCAGGGGGCACCTATCAGCCGTCGGGGCCGCATTCGTCCGGGCAGCCACCCGAACCGCCGCGTTCACCGTGGCGGTCACCGATCGTGCTGATGGCCGTTGCCGCCGGGGTGCTGCTGGTGGTCGCGGGGGTGCTCGGAGCCCTGATTCTGATCCCCGAGTCGGAGTCTTCACCTGCCGCGACGTCATCGACCACAACCGTGTCCAGGCCCGATGGCTCGATCGTGACCAGCATCGTCCCCCGCACACCACCAACGCTTCCCACCACGCCAACCACTCACAGCAACCCCACCGTGGCCGGTACCGATTGGCAAGGATTCACCGACGGTCCGCGATGTAACTCGTCGAAGGATCCCGCTGTGGCTATCGGGTTGACCGATCGCTCTCGGGTGGTGATCTGCCAGGTAGGCGGCTCGGCTGGCCTCTACTATAAGGGAACCGCCGACGGAAAATCCGTCGAGATCGACTTTCCGGTACGCAGTGGCAGCACTTTTACCGCGACCAACGACGGCTACTCGTATGTCATCGGCCCAGACTCGCTGATCATCGCCAGAGGTGGGACGGTGCTCAACTCCGAACCGATGATCGCCTATTGGTCCGATTGAGCGTTGTCCTACTGTTGATGGAATGACTCTGTTGCTCAATGCCGTTGACATCGACGTCGTACGTTCCAAGCGCTACTTGCTACGCGAGGTGAGCATGTCGGTCGCGGCTGGCGAACACTGGGCGCTGCTCGGCCCGAATGGCGCCGGCAAGTCCACGCTGATGGCGATTCTGGGGGCCCGGCTACATCCGACCCACGGGTCCGTCGACGTCCTCGGCGAACGCCTCGGCAAGATCGACATGCGTGAGTTGCGCACACATATCGGGCATGTCGATCCGCGCTGGCGTATCGACATCCCGATGACCGCACACGATATCGTGCTGACCGGCCTGACCAACACCCCAGAACTCGATCAACGCCACGACTACTCCCCGGCCGAACATGCCCGTGCCGATGAACTGCTCGACCTGCTGGGAATGTCATCGAGACGAGAAGCATTGTGGCAGTTCATGAGCCAGGGAGAACGCGGCCGTACCCTCATCGCCCGCGCATTGATGCCGCGGCCCAAATTGCTGTTGCTCGATGAACCCGCGACCGGCCTCGACCTCGCCGCACGCGAACGCCTGCTGACGAGCATCGACCTGCTGCGGAGCCAACAGGACGAGTTGGCGACGGTGCTGGTGACTCATCACCTGGAGGACTTGCCCGCATCGACAACCCATGCGCTTCTACTGGCTGACGGCGAGACAGTGGCGTCGGGCCCGGTCGATGACGCGTTGACCACCGACACGATCAGCAAATGTTTCGATCACGACGTTGTGGTCCGCCGGATAAGCGGACGATGGTCGGCGACTGCCTGACAGCTCGCGCGTAACTGGCCTATCTCGGCCGGTAGAACCCTTGGAAGCCCTGATTGAGGTTGGTCGTGCGCAACGGCGATACCTGCACCGGGTCACCGGCCTCAACCATCTGAGAATTTCCGATGTACATCGCGACATGCCCATCCCAGACCGCGAGATCACCTGGCCTCAATTGCGACTGCGCCACCCGGAAGCCAGCGGTGTCTTGATCTTGCGCGAGACGCGGAAGCTCAAGTCCCGCTTGCCTATACGCCCACTGCGTTAGGCCGCTGCAGTCGAATCCGTTAGGCGTGGTTCCACCCCACGAGTACCGCACGCCACGCTGGCTGAGGGCAGCACGCACCGCTTTGGCCGCACGCGCATTCGGCGCGTACGCGGTTGATCCGTCAGGCAAGGTGATCGCGATTCCCTTACCGTCGACCACATCACGTGCTTTGCCGCCGACCTTCGTCGTGGCCGGTGCTTCATGTCGGACGGATTTGAGCAAGGTGGCCGTGTCGACCCGCAACACGTTCTGCGTGCGGGTCACTACAGCCAGACCGCGGCCCAAATGGTCCGCGGCGACTGGCAATAGCGCGGCAACTCCGGCGACGGTGAAAAGGGTTGGCCCGAGCGCAGTTGCACAGCGCCCGAATGAATCGATCAGCGCGTTAACCTCGTCAGCCGCGTGTTTCACCTTCGTGCTTGCCGATTCAATGGTCGACACAACGGTCTTCGTGTCGGCATTGAGCACGATCGCCTTCTGTTGCGTGGCCCTGACTGCAACCTGCGCTGCATCGCCGCCACTCCCCCTCCATTGTGTGGCAACCTTTTTCGATGCCGTTGCGGATTTGACCCGGGCGTCATCAAGCGCCGTCGAACTCATTCGGAGTTGGGTGAGGGGGCCATCGGCGGGGAGCACACCAGTTCCCAACGCGGCTGCCATGATCTTTAGCGGCATGATCAGAATGTCGGCGGTAAGCATCAGACCCGCACCTCCAGTCCCCGCTTTGCCGTGTCGTCGGTCGAGGTGTAGCGCTGATTGGCCTCGGTCGACGTCGTCGACAGCGACTGGTAGCGCGCTGCACTCGATTCCATCCGATTGGCATGATTTCCGACGACGTAGGCGACTGCGGCGAGGAAGTCCGCTCCGATCAAGCCGAAGGTCCCCACCAGGGAAGAAACGTCGGAACGAGCAGAGGCTGCGGTACTGGAGAGCCGGGTGGCTGCGAACTGTTGCCCGCGGGCGAAGTCGGCTACTGCGGTGGATTCGGTGTGAAGGGCCATGTGGATTGGACGCGCTCGGTGCGCATTCGGTTCCACTCAATTCGGACGAGATGAATGTCGGTTCGCGCACGGTATCGTCGTTATCGTGAATCGCAGCGTTGGAGAATTCGCTCCGCAGGCCAGGGGCACGCGCTCCGCCGCCCGGACGCTCGGTGTCCTTGGATACGCCCTGGAGTCGGTTGGCTGCGGCATCGTCGGGTGGTTCGGCACGCTGATGGGCGCCGGGGTGCTCAGTTATCTGAGCACCGGTGTCGCGATCGCCGCCTGCGCTACGCTCTCGGTCGTCGCTGTCGGCGCGTTGATCGCGCTGCTGATCCGCCGCAAGCGCCTACCCGGCTTTGTGCTCGGTATACCCGTTGGCGTAACTCTGGCCAGCACCTTCGTCATTTTCGTCTTGATTCCGTTCGCCGAATCCATGTCGAACTTCTGACGCCCCCGACGAACGACACGGCAGCACACACCCGACATACTGTCTGCATGCAGATCACGACCGTCGACCATCCGCTTGCGCTCGCTCGTTTGACCACGTTGCGCGACAAGAACACCGACAACGCCGCATTCCGTGGCGCCCTCGACGATCTGACTCAAATACTCATTTATGAAGCGTTGCGGGGCTGGCCGACCGACGACCATCGAATCGAAACCCCGTTGGTCCCGTTTACCGGCGTTCGACTGAACTGTCCACCACTACTCGTCCCGGTGCTGCGCGCCGGACTGGGCATGGTCGATCAGGCACATGCGATGGTGCCCGAAGCTCAGGTCGGCTTCGTCGGTATCGCCCGCGATGAATCGACGGCCCAGCCGGTGCCCTACTTGGCATCACTTCCCGAAGATCTCTCCGATCAGCCCGTCTTCGTTCTCGATCCGATGCTCGCGACCGGCGGCTCGATGTTGTACACCCTGAATCTGCTCGTCGAACGCGGAGCGAGGGACATCACCGCCGTATGCGTCGTCGGCGCGCCCGTCGGTGTCAGGGCATTAGAGGAATCGGGGTTGCCGGTGCGGCTGGTCATCACCGCGATCGATGATCGCCTCGACGAGGCCAACTACATCGTGCCGGGCTTGGGTGATGCCGGCGACCGGCAGTTCGGACCGAGGTAGTTCCTCAGCCAAAAGTGAACGTGTACACCGAGATTCCCGGACTGTAGCGGATGTCGAGCACCCGCTGCGCCGATTGAGCATCGACCAATGTGTACAACCTCGGTGTGCCCGATACGCCGATCTCCTTGTCCGCCATACCCACCGAATGAACGCGTAAGGTTCCCGTCCCCGACAACACGGTAAAAACTTTGGCGGCACGAGTGTTCACCCGCACGCTGGCCTCGGACACCGCGGTGATCGACTCGTCCGCGACATCGAAACGGCCACCGACACTGAACGTGTCGATCGGCTGTATCGCGTTGAGCATGAACGTCTTTCCTCTTCCGACCGTCAGGTCTCCGGTCCCCCGATAGGACGCGGCCCCGCGTGCGGCGCCGAGATAGATCTCCGGCGTCGTCGGGGCCGATGATGAGGTGTCGACACCGCCGGTTACCGCGGCGTGCAGCGTCACCGACGGATTCGCTTGACGCAGCAGGGCCCGAATATTGGCCTCGGTATTCGCATAGTTGCCCTCGCCGAATGCCGTCGCCCGAACATTGCCCGTGCCGTCGACAAGGTATTTAGCCGGCCAGTAGAGATTTCGGTACGCGTTCCAGACCGCAAAGTCGTTGTCCTGCACCACCGGATACCCAATTCCCTCGTCCTGAACTGCATGTCCGACGTTGCCAGCGTCACGCTCGAACGCGAACTCGGGAGTGTGTACTCCGACAACCACCAGACCTGCCGAGCGATAGGCGTCGTACCACTTCTTCACATATGGAGCGTCACGCTGGCAGTTGATACACGAATAGGTCCAGAAGTCGACGAGTACCACTTTGCCGCGTAAACCGGCCACCGTCAGCGCCCGACCGTCGGTGTTGAACCATTGCGCGCCGCCCCGAAATTCCGGCGCCGCGCCGCAATCGGCGAGTCTTCCGGACGCCTCAGCGCACACGTCGGTTCGCAAACCGGCCGAGCCGGCCGGCCGCAACGCGTTGGTTACCGCGTCCTGTCGCGCGATCACCCGCTCGACGCCACTGGTGTAACTGGGTACCAGGCGCTGCAGGGTCGCCGGAAGATTCGCGGCGATCGCGACGGCCATCACCACCAGGATCACACCGCCTCCGATCCGAAAAGCTTTCTGCCGCTTGCGATACGCACCCAGCCGCGATGTCATCGACGCCCCCGCCAACGCGAAGAACGCCAGCGGAATTGCGGCCCCCAGAGCGAACGATATTGTCAATACCACTGTCTGCCAACCGATCTCCGCAGTCGCTCCAGCGATAGAGATCGCGGCGAGTACCGGCCCCGCGCACGGCACGTAGAGAGTGCCCAGGCCCAGCCCCAAGAGAAGCGGGCCGAAGACCCCGTCGCTGCGTCCAGGGGTCCACGACGGCAACTTCGCGAACGGCTTCTCGAGTAGATGCGCCACCTGCGGCACGATGAGGCTCACCCCTACGAGTGCCAGCAACACGATGCCGGCCCACCTCAACAGCCCCGTCGGCAGGCCGAGCAACGAGAGCACCAGGGTGCCCACCAAGGCGATCGTCCCAAAACTGATCACTATTCCGAAGATGATCAACAGCGGCCGATGCCACGTGGACCGCGCAGTGGCCTTCCGCTCCTCGCCCGCTCCGCCCGCAACGAAGACAATCGGAATCATCGGCAACACACATGGCGAAACCCCGGTAATCAGCCCACTGATCAGACCCAACAGCGCCAAAGTGACCACGCGCCAACTCCTTACAGTTTAGGCGTCGCGCACCTGCGCTTCGACGCTCTCACCGATGATTCGGCGCGGCCGGGTTCCCGGATTGGTTAAGCCAGCTCGTTTCTCCGGGTGATGAGGTACAGCGAGGGGACCTGGCCCCTGCACGGTCCCACGTCGCAGCTTCCAGATGTCGCGCCGTCTTATGACACCGGGAAATCGACAACCATCGGCGACGTCGGCTGCGACGACCCCGACGCGGGCTCGATCGATAGGCCAACCGTGATCGGCCGTTCCATGTCGGTCATCACCACCATCGACTTCTCGGGTCGCCCACCGGGAACCATCCCCGCACTCTTCTTCTTGCCGCCCACCGTGATCCACACCTGGTACATCATGGTCGACGGGATGGCCGGCAATCCCTCGGTTGCCACCACGGTCGCCCGCCGCGACGGCGCATACATGGCCGCGACCGTTCCCTGCTCAAGCGAATCCGACGCCTTCGTCATATCCGGAGCGGACAGCACCGATTGCACCATCGGCGGATTCGCGATCGGCGGCTGCGAAGCCGACGTGTCGTTCACTCGCCACATCACCACGGCGGCACCAAGTGCGACCACCACCGCACATGCGGCGGCGAGCAAGATCTGCGTGCGACGACGTCGTGCGGCCAGGTCGACCACACCTCCCGCGACATTGTCGCCGCCCTCGGCATCAACTGCTGCCATCACCCGCTGCCGCACCCCGCCAGGCAGTTCCGCACCCGGAAGCGAAAGGGCCGCAACAGTTTCGCTCAGAGCGGCGACGTCATCGGCGCAGATCGGACACGAACGCACATGCCGCTCGAATGCCGTCCGTTCGTCGTCAGGCAACCCATCGACGACATAGAGTTCAGCGGTCCCCGCGAAATCCGCATGATCGGCCCTCATGTCACACACCTCCCAAACACGCACGCAGTCGCCGCAATCCGTCTCGGATTCGCGTCTTGACCGTCGCCGGATTGCACTCCAGCGAACTAGCCACCTCCACGTAGGTCAGGCCGCCGTAATACGCCAGATCGATTGCCTCACGCTGCAAGTCCGTCAAACCGTCGAGACAGCGCCGAACCCGCTGTGATTCATCCGAGGCCACCACGGCCTCACTGACCCGGTCGTAATCCGGCGCCTGCTGCGCGTGGTAGGCCACATCACGGTGGATCGCCGCCTGATCATGTCGTACCGCGTCGATAGCCCGACGTCGCGTCATCGTCAGAATCCAGGCCGCAGCGCTGCCCCGATCCGGGTCGAACTGATCGGCGTTGCGCCAGACCTGCAGCCACGTCTCCTGGACGACCTCCTCCGCGCGCGCCGCGCTTGCCACCACCCGCTGCGCCAATCCGAAGGTCTGTGGCGCCAGAGCGTCGAAGAGGCGGTCGAATGAACCTCGATCCCCGCGACCGACAGCAAGCAGCAGAACGCCATGCTCGCTCACCGGATCGTCGGTCCGTTCAAGACTCACGCATTCTCCACTGTTGAAGGTCGTCCTCACCCTATGTACTTCGACACCGCGGACGCCGAGGATTGGTCGGCGAATCGAGACCAATCCACGATTCCGGCGGCACCGAATCACAGTTAGGGCCCAGCTGGCGCCCGCCCCCGATTGAAAGGACTCACATGTCTCGCTCACTCAGCCGCACCGCTCTGCTCCCACTGGCCGTAGCGACAGCCGCAGCAGCTGGCGCGTTGCTACTCGGTGCCTGCGACGATTCGGAGTCCGATTCGACGCCCTCGTCCACGACGCCGATGTCGGGTCAGATGACCGCGCCGATGTCCACCGCACCGATGAGTCCGCCGATGTCAGGCGGAATGTCACCGCAGATGAGCGAGCAGATGACGCCACCGTCGACGAGTGCGATGATGCCGCCGATGAGCACCCCGGCGTCGGGTGACCGCATGACCCCGTAGCCCAGCGGACCCACGCTCGGCGGTGAGTACACACCCGGAGGCAGGGGCACTGCGGCAACGTTCAGCAAAGATCGTTAGGCTTTGTGCCCATGGCAGGCGATATCGTCCCGATCGAACTTGGACTGACCGACGGCAACTCGTTCACCCTTTGGGCACCGCGCTGGAGGGAAGGCGACGACGAGTGGGAGGCATTCCTCGGACTCGACGAAGATCTGTACACCTTCCCCGGTGTAGCCGAACTGGTGGCGTTCATCCGATCCAACGATGACAACGATCTGGTCGAGCATCCAGCGTGGCCGACAGTCGTCGAATTGCAGGCCGATGAATTGGTCCCCGACGAGCGTCATAGCTACGACTTGGTAGGCGTACCCGAGCTGGCAGCCGAAGACCCGCAACCCACGGTCATCGCCGAACTCGAAGACGCGCTGGAGATCGTCCGCATCCTCGGCGAGGTATGCGAGTTGACTGTGATCACCAAATTCTTCAACGGCAACCCGATCCTGGGAGCTGTCACCACCGGGACCCGGAACTTCGACGGCCGCGAAGGTTTGGATCTGTGGGTACGCATCGGTCGACTCATCGCCAAACACTGGGATGACGTTGTCGATGCGCTCGACGACGTGACGTCCTCACCCGACGTTCCAGCAGACATCGTCGCAATAGCTGAGGCTGAACTCGAAGCCGCGGTGCCGGCTGAGGAAGAAGACGAGCCGGCGGACGACGATATCGACGCCGTCGGCGAGTCCGAGGACGAGGGCGAAGACGATGAGGACGACGAGCCCGACGACGATGAGATCGACGAAGACGACTTCTGGGCCAATGTGGGCATCGACCCGATCCGCATCGTCACCGGCGACGGCGAGTATCTGTCTCTGCGTTGCTATCTCGGTGATGAGCCGGTGTTCCTCGGCAGTGGCGGCGCCATCTACGTCTTCTCGGCTGAGCGGGCGCTGACACGATTCCTCGCGAACGCCGACTCGCACGACCTCGCCAAGGTTTCGACCTTCGACGACGTCAAGGTTGCCGCGACGGATGGGGCGATCGAATACGACGTCACCGACGACAACGTCTACGTGCTGCCCGGTTTGGCCGAGGACATCCTCGACGGTCCACGTCGCATCGACAGCAACCAGTTGGAGCTTGCGGTCGAATTGCTCACCGATGCAGCGGATTACGCCGGCGATGACACTGTTGGCGAAGCATTCGCCTCGACCAGTCCGCTTGGCTGGTTCGTCGATTACGCGATCAACCCGGATCCGAAGCGGCTGGCACCCTCGGGCCCGTTCGACAACGAAGCTGAGGAATTCCGCGCGGCCGTCCACGACTTCGAAGATCGGTTGTCGAAGAAGGGCTAGCCCGACCCGCAGCCGGGAAGACCACAGCGCAGCGAAGATTCGTGGCCGATCTATTGCCCCGGCCGAGTTTGCGGATTAGCCTTCGGATCGTGTGCGATGAACCGGTCCAATGAGTAGAACCCGGCGAGTGGCTGATTATGTGGTCGGGCGCATCGCGTCCAGCGGCACCAGCCACATCTTCGGCGTGGGCGGCGCGAATATCGAGGACATATACGACGCGATTGATCGGTTCGGGCCCAGGCTGATCGGGGTTGTCGCCAAGCATGAGTTCGGCGCGGCCACGATGGCGGACGGGTACGCTCGGACGACGAATCGGCTTGGGGTCGTGGTCGCGACGTCCGGCGGCGGGGCATTGAATCTTGTTGCAGCACTCGGGGAATCCTACGATTCCCGTGTTCCCGTACTCGCCCTCGTCGGCCAGCCGCCAAGCACGCTCGAAGGGAGCGGCGCGTTTCAAGACACCAGCGGTCGCGCCGGAACGCTCGATGCCACCCAGCTGTTCGGGCACGTTTCCCGCTGGTGCGCAAAGGCTCGGTCGGCTCAGGACGTGCCACGCCTGCTCGAGCAGGCGATCGACGCAGCACTTTCGGGCGGACCGGCAACACTGCTGTTGCCCAAAGATATTCAGCAAACCGCCCTGATAGCCGACCATCCAGCGGCACCACGAACCAAGCCTCCTGCCGACGTTGTCGAGTCGCCGAACCGAGGTGCGGCGCTCGACCTGATGTCATCGACAGACGGACCGGCGGTGATACTCGTCGGTGCCGGTGTCGCCAGAACGGACGCTCGCGACGCACTTCTGCGACTCGCCGAGGTCCTAGCAGCCGGTGTGATCGTAGCTCCAGATGCGAAAGATGCTTTCCCCCAGTCACATCCGCTTTATGTTGGCGTATGCGGAGTGATGGGACATCGAGGCATCGCGGGTGTCGTCGCCGACGCCGCGGTATGCCTCGTTATCGGCTCGCCACTAACGATGACCGAACGTGCTGGCCTCGACAACGCACTCGCAAGCACCCGCATCCTGTATATCGGCGAGGGTCGACCCTTCGTCTCCGCTGATGCCAGTATCGGCGGAGATCTCAGCGAATCGCTGAACTGGTTGGCGGACAAGGTGACACGTAGACCACCGGTGCCGGAATTGTCGCGGGTAGGCAACCTAGATGTGCCTCGCGGGAATGGTCCCGGAGTGCGCTACCAACCGGCGATGGCGGCGATCAGCGCTCGACTCCAGGCTGGCGACGGAATTTTCGCCGACGCCGGCAACACTGGAGCTGCGGCGGTGCACTATCTGGCTGTGCCACGCGACGGACGATTCGTGGTGGCACTGGGGATGGGAGGGATGGGCTACACCTTCGGCGCAGGCATCGGCAGCGCCTTGGCCCGGAACCGACGAACATATGTTTTGGCCGGCGATGGCGCGTTCTACATGCACGGTTTGGAAATGCATACCGCGGTCGAATACCACGTACCGGTGACCTTCATTGTCTTCAACAACAACGCACACGCGATGTGCGTCACGCGTGAGCAGGCCTACTTCGACGCCGATTACAGCTTCAACCGCTTCTCCCCCGCCAATATCGGCGATGCGATCGCGACGATGTTCCCCACCATGAACGCGTGGACGGTTCAGACGGTCGACGCACTTTCCCGAGCGCTCGCCGAACTTGCCGACGTCGACGGTCCAGCATTCATCTGTGTGGAATGCGACCCCGACGAAATCCCGCCGTTCGCACCGTTAATACCCGATGCTGACGCAGGCGATGTTAGCCCAGCAGTACCGCGTACCCCGGCTTGATTACATCGTCGATCAACGCTAGTCGCTCGTCGAATGGGATGAACGCCGACTTCATGGCATTCACCGTAAACCGTTGGAAATCGCTCCACCCGTAACCGAATTGCTCTGCCAGACAGCGAAATTCGTTGCTCATCGTGGTGTCGGACATTAGCCGGTTGTCGGTGTTGACGGTGACTCGAAACCGAAGTCGGGCCAGAATATTGAATGGGTGGGATGCCAGATCGGCGACAGCGCCAGTCTGCACATTGGAGCTCGGGCACAGCTCCAGCGGAATTCGCTTGTCTCGCACATAGTTCGCGACATCGCCCAGTATCGCACCATCGAACGACTGATCGTCGGGTGCGGCACCTTCGGGCAACCTGATGTCGTCGATGACACGAACGCCGTGCCCCAGCCGGTCTGTTCCGCAAAAACCGATCGCCTCGTGGATCGACGGCAAGCCGAATGCCTCTCCGGCGTGAATCGTGAAGTGCGCGTTGTTGGCCCGCATATAGTCGAACGCGTCGAGATGCCGGGTGGGTGGATACCCCGCCTCAGCTCCGGCGATGTCGAATCCGACGACACCCTGGTGGCGGTACCGGACTGCCAACTCGGCGATTTCACGCGACCGCGCGGCGTGACGCATTGCGGTTACCAGGCAGCGCACGATGATCGGCTTCCCCCGCCGCACGGCGTCCTCCTCACCATCAGCGAATCCCGCCATGACAGCTTCAACGACCTCGTCAAGGGTCAGATCGCGTTCGGTATGCAATTCGGGCGCATAGCGCACCTCTGCGTACACCACGCCGTCTTCGGCCAGATCTGCGACGCATTCGCGCGCCACTCGGCGCAGCGCCGACGGCGTCTGCATCACCGCGACGGTGTGGGCGAACGTTTCCAAATAGGTCTCCAGCGACCCGCTGTTGGCGGCTTCGGCAAACCATCGTCCCAGCTCATCGACCTCAGTGGAGGGCAGTTTGTCATAGCCAACTTCCTCGGCCAGATCGATCACGGTCTGTGGCCGCAACCCGCCGTCGAGATGATCGTGGAGCACCACTTTGGGGGCGAGTGCCAATTTCGCGGGATCGAGTGACGTGATCATCAACTCAGCCTGCCAAAGATCGGCTGCCGATGCAGCGTCTGACACTGAGCGAACGCAATAACGCTGGCCGACGCCGGGATGAATTACCTCGCACGATCAGTCCAACGGAATGTCGTTGCCGCCCTTGGACTCCTGATAGTCCTGGGACAGACTCGCGTAACTGTCGCGTATTCGTTGAACCCTGCTCACCAATTCGGTGTCCGCCGAATCGACCAGTGCGGGAATCGAATACGCCGTCCAGAACGCGTTGCTTCGTCGATAGCCACCGACGGGCAACCCGAAAACCTCGTTGAGAATCTTGAGATCATGCGGAATCGCGAAAGCATCCCGGGAATCCTCATGGCTGAAGAAGTAGTAGAAATTGTCGAAACCCGCCCACGTGATCGCCGACATGCACATCGAGCAGGGCTCGTGGGTCGACAGGAAGATCAGCTCCGACGTCGGCGGCCGTTGTGGCAATTCGTAAAACTGCTTGAGGGTGTGAACCTCACCGTGCCACAGGGGATTCGACGTCTCGTCATTGGTTCCGGCGAGGACTAGCGAGAGATCCGACTTTCGAATCAGCGCCGCACCAAACACTTTGTTGCCAGTCGCGACGCCGTCTTCGGTCAGCGGAAGGACGTCGGACTCGATGACCTCGAGGAGTCTGGATACCAGCGTGTCAACCATCGGCCCAGACTAAGGGCGAGGCGTTGAGTTCGCTCGTCAGGTAATCCTGCCCAGTATCCGCTGCGGCACCTGAACAGCAACGTCGCTTACCTCGACCGCTCCAACCAAAGCCGCACGCGCCGTATCGAATCGCTCAGGAGTCTGGGTATGCAGCGTGAACAACCGATCACCCGCACGCACTTGATCCCCCAGCCCCACATGCCATTGCACGCCGGCCTCGGCCTGGACCGGGTGCCCTGGCGCGGCCCGACCTGCGCCGAGCAACCACGCCGCACGACCAACGGCCATCGCGTCGAGGCGACTCACCCTACCGTCGGCGGATGCCACGACGGCGTCGCGATCCGAGGCGACCGGCAACGCCGCATAGGGGTCGCCACCCTGCCCCGCGATCATCGCCCGCCAGGTATCCATCGCCCGACCATTGCGCAAATTCTCTGCTGGGTCGACGTCGGAAACGCCAGCCGAGGAGAGCATCTCCTGCGCCAGCGCCATTGTCAGTTCGACGACGTCGTCGGGGCCACCACCGGCTAGTACCTCGAGCGACTCGGCGACTTCCAGGGCGTTGCCCGCAGTCCGTCCCAGCGGCGTATTCATATCGGTGAGCAGAGCGGTGGTGGCAACGCCGGCATCAGCTCCCAATTCGACCATCGTGCGTGCCAACTCGGCGGCATCGTCGAGATTCTTCATGAACGCGCCTGACCCAACCTTCACATCGAGGACGAGTGCCGCGGTTCCCTCGGCGATCTTCTTGCTCATGATGCTGCTGGCGATCAGCGGAATGGATTCGACGGTTCCCGTCACATCGCGCAGCGCGTAGATCTTCCGATCGGCCGGCGCGAGATCGGCGCCAGCCGCGCACACTACTGCCCCGACATCGGCGAGCTGCCGCGTCATCTCCTCGACGGTCAAATCCGCGCGCCAGCCGGCGATCGACTCCAGCTTGTCCAGCGTGCCGCCAGTGTGACCGAGCCCGCGCCCCGACAACTGCGGTACCGCAACTCCATACGACGCGACGAGCGGGCCAAGCGGCAAGGTGATCTTGTCCCCGACGCCACCGGTTGAATGTTTGTCGACAGTCGTCAGTCGACGACCGTTGCGGCGAATCTCGGAGAAGTCCAGACGCGTGCCGGTCGCGATCATGGCCGCGGTCCACCTCGCGATCTCGCGTCGCGTCATCCCACGCCAGACGATCGCCATCAGCAACGCCGACATCTGTTCCTCGGCGATGTCACCAGCGGTGTACGACGCGACCGCATAGTCGATCTGCTCATCGCTGAGTGCCGCGCCGTCGCGTTTGGCGGCGATGATCGACACGGCATCGAGGGTCATAACCGACCTCCGGACAGGTCCTGCGGCCCGAAGGCGTCGGGCAGTAGGTCACCGAGTCGGCGCGGCCCTGCGGGCGAAGCAACCAGCAGCTCGACGCCGCCGTGTTCGAGCAACACTTGCCGGCACCGGCCGCAGGGCATCAGCAATTCCCCTCGCGAGTCGCACACCGACACCGCGACTAGTCGCCCACCCCCGGTAACCGCAAGGTTTCCGGCGAGTGTCACCTCGGCACAGACTCCTAGTCCGTATGAGACATTTTCCACATTGCATCCGTGGACTAAACGTCCATCATCGACTAGTGCCGCGGCCCCGACGGGGAAGCTCGAGTATGGTGCGTAAGCGTTACGCATGGCAGTAATTGCCTTGTCACGCAACATATCCCAATCGACTTGCGATGTCACCGACGTCCTCTCGCGGAGCCTTATCTAGCGAATCTCGCCTGTGCTTATAGCAATAAAAGCTTGGTAAGGCAATCCTTAGTTGAATTCTTTAGTCGCTCAGATCACTTCAGCCAGTTAACAATGGCACTCAGCTTAGGTTTAAAGTCTGTTGCTATGGGTCTGAGTGATCTAAGCGGTACAAGCCACTGTGTCGCTCGACCACACAGTTGAGCGGTCCAGCCCGAGAACAGCGGAGGCCATTTTTCGCCATGAGCACCCCCACCGAAGTTGCACCCGCACCGGTGCGCAAGATCTCGTTATACCGAGGCGATCCAGGCATGTGGTCCTGGGTCCTGCACCGCATCACCGGTGTGACGATCTTCTTCTTCCTCTTCGTGCATGTGCTCGACACGGCGGTCATCCGTATTGACCCGAACAAGTACTCCGAGATCATCGAGACCTACAAGACTCCGCTCATCGGCCTGATGGAGATCGCGCTGGTCTTCTGCGTGCTCTATCACGCACTCAACGGGCTTCGGATCATCCTGGTCGACTTCTGGTCGAAGGGCCCGCGCTACCAGCGCCAGATGCTCTGGACCATTCTCGCCGTCTTCGCCCTCGTATTCGGTGCGGCTGCCATCCGGTTGCTGCAGATCCTCATCCACTCGCTCTAAAAGGAGGCACCTGATGACCGCATCGCAAGCCGCGCCGGGTACCGCCAAGTCCCTGGGCAAGGAATATGACCGTCCGGCCAGCCTGGACAACCCCCGCTCACCTCGTAAACCCAAGGGCGGCAACTTCGAGAAGAACGCATGGCTGTTCATGCGCTTCTCGGGTCTGGCCCTGATCATCCTCACCATCGGTCACATGTTCATCATGCTGGCCTGGGACGACGGCGTGCATCGCATCGACGCCTCGTTCGTCGCAGCGCGGTGGAAGGAACCGTTCTGGCAGGTGTGGGACCTGACCATGCTGTGGCTGGCCCAATTGCACGGCGGCAACGGCGTGCGCACCGTGATCGCCGACTACTCCCGCAAGGATTCGACGCGTTTCTGGCTCAACGTGCTGCTCGCTCTGTCGATGATCCTCGTGCTGGTGCTCGGCACCTACGCGCTACTCACTTTCGACACCAGCAGCGTCGGCAACTAGAGCCACCCCGGACTATCGGCAACTAGCAGCTAGCCCCGCCCAGAGGAGACCCAGGGAAACATGCAGGAACACCGTTACGACGTCGTCATCGTGGGTGCCGGCGGTGCCGGTATGCGCGCAGCAATCGAATCAGCGCCGCGGGCCCGCACCGCAGTGCTGACCAAGCTGTACCCCACCCGCAGCCACACCGGGGCGGCGCAGGGCGGCATGTGCGCCGCACTGGCGAACGTCGAGGAAGACAACTGGGAGTGGCACACCTTCGACACCGTCAAGGGCGGCGACTACCTCGCCGACCAGGATGCGGTGGAGATCATGGCGAAGGAAGCCATCGACGCCGTTCTCGACCTGGAGAAGATGGGCCTGCCCTTCAACCGCACGCCCGAAGGCAAGATCGACCAGCGCCGCTTTGGCGGACACACCCGCGATCACGGTAAAGCTCCAGTGCGACGCGCCTGTTACGCCGCGGACCGCACCGGACACATGATCCTGCAGACGCTGTACCAGAACTGCGTGAAACACGACGTCGAGTTCTACAACGAGTTCTACGCCCTCGACATCGCACTCACCGAGAACGAGAAGGGTGAGCAGGTCGCCACCGGCGTCATCGCTTACGAGTTGTCCACCGGCGAGATCCACGTCTTCCACGCCAAATCGATCGTCTTCGCCACCGGCGGCTCGGGCCGCATGTACAAGACGACGTCGAACGCTCACACCCTCACCGGTGACGGCATGGGCATCGTCTTCCGCAAGGGACTTCCCTTGGAGGATATGGAATTTCACCAGTTCCATCCGACCGGCCTGGCTGGCCTGGGCATCCTCATCTCCGAGGCGGTCCGCGGCGAGGGTGGCATCTTGCGCAACGTCGACGGCGAGCGTTTCATGGAGCGCTACGCACCGACCATCAAGGACCTCGCCCCCCGTGACATCGTCGCCCGGTCGATGGTGCTCGAGGTACTCGAAGGCCGAGGCGCCGGACCGAATAAGGATTACGTCTACATCGACGTCACCCACCTCGGCGAGGACGTGCTCAACGAAAAACTCCCCGACATCACAGAATTCGCCCGCACCTACCTAGGCGTCGACCCGGTCACCGAATACGTGCCGGTCTACCCGACCTGCCACTACGTGATGGGCGGCATCCCGACCAATATCGAGGGTCAGGTGCTCTCCGACAACGACACCGTCGTGCACGGGCTCTACGCGGCCGGTGAATGCGCCTGCGTCTCGGTACACGGCGCAAACCGCCTGGGCACCAACTCGCTGCTCGACATCAACGTCTTCGGCCGCCGGGCCGGTATCGCCGCGGCCGACTACGCCAACTCGGTCGGCTTCACCGAGCTCCCCGAAGCGCCGACCGCGATGGTCGACGACTGGCTCGAGTCGGTCCTGTCCGAACACGGCAACGAGCGCGTCGCCGACATTCGCACCACCCTGCAACGCGTCATGGATGACAACGCATCAGTGTTCCGCACCGAAGAGACGCTGACCACCGCGCTCACCGAAGTGCGTGCCCTCAAAGAGCGTTACGCCCACATTCGGGTGCACGACAAGGGCAAGCGATTCAACTCCGACCTCCTCGAAGCCATCGAGCTTGGCTTCCTGTTGGAGATGGCTGAGGTCACCGTTGTCGGTGCACTCAACCGCAAGGAGTCGCGCGGTGGCCACGCCCGCGAGGACTACCCCACCCGCGACGACGCGAATTTCATGAAGCACACCATGGCCTACAAGCGTGGCGATGGTCTGCTTGCCGACATCGAGTTGGACTACAAGCCCGTGATCCAGACCCGCTACGAGCCGATGGAGCGTAAGTACTGATGACCGCTATCGTCGAAGAAAACCCGGCAACCACCGAGCCGCCGTTGCCCTCGGTGCCGCCGGAGGCAACCATGGTGACGCTGAAGATCTACCGGTTCAACCCGGAAGATCCCGACGCCGCCGGGTTCGAAAGCTTCCGCGTTCCCGCGCTGCCGACCGACCGGTTGCTCAACCTTCTGCTGTATGTGAAGGGCTACCTGGACGGCACGCTGACCTTCCGCCGCAGCTGCGCCCACGGCGTCTGCGGTTCCGACGCCATGCGGATCAATGGCGTCAACCGCCTGGCCTGCAAGCTCCTGATGAAGGACATGCTGCCGAAGGACAAGAATAAAGACGTCACCATCACCATCGAGCCGATTAAAGGCCTTCCCGTGGAGAAGGACCTCATCGTCAACATGGAACCGTTCTTCGACGCGTACCGGGCGATCAAACCGTTCCTGATCACCAGCGGCAACGAGCCGACCTACGAGCGCATCCAGTCGCAGAAGGACCGCGCGCGTTTCGATGACACCACCAAATGCATCCTGTGTGCCTGCTGCACCACCAGCTGCCCGGTGTTCTGGAATGAGGGAAGCTACTTCGGCCCCGCCGCGATCGTCAACGCGCACCGGTTCATCTTCGACAGTCGCGACGAGGCTGCAGTCGAGCGGCTCGACATCCTCAACGACTCCGACGGTGTGTGGCGCTGCCGCACCACCTTCAACTGCACCGACGCCTGCCCGCGTGGTATTCAGGTCACCCAGGCCATCCAAGAGGTCAAACGCGCATTGATGTTCTCGCGCTAAGACTTTCGACAAAGCCACCGCCCCGTCCGACGATCGTCGGGCGGGGCGGTTTCCAATTTCCGTCCGACGAGATCGCGTTCGGATGGAACCAAACCGTCATTGTGCTGCGTCCAAGAGGCCATGAACTACATCGCCGCTCGGATACGCACCGTCCTCACCGCCGCACTTCTCACCGCCGCACTTCTCACCGCCGCACTTCTCACCGCCGCACTTCTCACCGCCGCTCTTCTCACCGCCCACGCCGATGCGGCACCGCGCGTTGGTCACATCGTCGAGATCACGTTCAGCTCTGATAGTCGCGAGAACGTCGCGGCCGGCTGGATCGACTCGGCCAATCGACCGCGGACACAGCAGAAGCCAATCCTGCCCAGCTTCGACGACAAGACCCGACTGTGGTCGTCGACCTTGACCTACTCAACGCGCACCCCGACCACCGCCTTCGTCGTCTATCTGCAAACCAGCGGCTCCCATGCCAGTTGTGAAGTCGCGGTCGACGGTGCCGTAAAGACCCGCAACACGGTGAACCGACGTCGAGGAATCGCCGTCTGCGGTTGAGGTCACACGGCCGAATCGGGGATGACTTAGACTTCACGACGATGAGGTATGTCACACGACGGCCCGACGGGGGCACAGCGATCGCGGTCGCCGCACGATTCGTTGTCGTCGCAACACTGGTGGCGGTCTTCGGTCTCCTCACCGTCCCCGCGACGCCGGGTCACGCCTCCCCGGTGCCCACCGACCACTGCCCACACAAGGTCAGCACCCCACCCGCGGTCGACGAGTCGGAGGTGCCCAAACCCGGTGACACCGTGCCAACTCCGTTGCCAGTGCACTCCCCGACCATCGGCGGCGACCGCCTCGCACACTGCGGGATGGCCACGTCGTCACCGGCACCGCAGCTCGCCGCCATGGCTCCTGCCGGATGGCTGATCGCCGACCTCGATTCCGGAAAAGTGCTCGCCGCCAAGGACGCCCACGGGCGCTACCGCCCGGCATCGACGATCAAGGTGCTGCTCGCACTGGTGGCACTCGATGAACTCGACCTCGAGAAGACTGTCTCGGTAACCGCGGAGGATTACAGCACCGAGGGCGACTCCTGCGGCACCGGACCCCGCGGGCACTACACCAACCGTCAACTGCTGACGGGCCTGGTGATGGTATCGGGCAATGACTGCGCGAGTGCACTGGCGCGAGAGCTCGGCGGCACCGAAGCCACTTTGACCAAGATGAATGACAAGGCAAAGTCGTTGCAGGCGTACGACACTCGTGCTGCCTCACCGTCGGGTCTGGACGCGCCCGGAATGTCGACGTCGGCATACGATCTGGCCCTCATTTTCCGCGCCGCGATGCGCAACGAGACATTTCGCGAACTCATCGCCCTGCCGACCTACCGGTTTCCCGGCTATCCGCGTGACCCGTCGATCCCTGGCGACAAGGACCATCCGTCATATCTGATGCAGACGTCGTGCTCGTTGCTTCTCAACGGCTACCCGGGAATGCTCGGCGGCAAGACAGGTTTCACTGACGACGCCCGTAAGACCTTCGTCGGAGCGGCGCAGCGCGACGGTCGCAGGGTGGTCATCGTGCAGATGTACGGCCTCAATACCAAGACGTCCAACGACTACTGGGATCAGGCGAAACTCATGTTCGACCATGGTTTCGCCACGTCCGAATCCGACGCCGTCGGAACTCTGGTTGAGCCGGCGAACTCGGCGACCGAGCAGACAACCACGGTCGCAGCGGATCCGGAGAATGCCGCGCATCGCACGACGTCGGGAACCAACGAGTCGGGTAACTGGTCCAAGCGAGTACTTATCGGGCTGGTAGCGGCGCTGATCGCCGTACTGCTCGCGGCAGCGGGGCTGAGTATCAACAAGCGATAGCTCCGGCTAGGACTGCTGGGGCCTAGCGCTACGGCTTGTGACGCCAGCCGCTGGCGAGGTAGCCCACCAGCGCTCCGACTCCGACGCTGGCCAACATCGTTTTCGGGCTTGGCACGGGATGCGCCTCGTACACGGGTGAGAGATATACCGGCGGCAATGGCTCTGGTTCCTCGACGACCTGGAACTCTTCGTTGACTGTCGCCGTCGCGCACCACGCGCTCGCGTACAAAATGATGCGCGCGGCGAGATACGCCAGCACCATGAGACCCAGGAGCGGTCCGAACGCCACCCCGGCCGGACTGCCGATCACCGACTTGAAGTAGATGCCGGCCAGTTGTTTGACCACTTCGAAGATCAGCGCGGTTGCCAGCCCGGCGGTCAACGCTCGACGAAATGGCAAGTCTACCAAAGGAATCCGAGACAAGATGAAGCTGAACAACAACGTGCTCGCCGCAATCGACACCACGAAGGCGACAATTCTCAACGTACCGGGCACCCAGCCTTGATCCGACAATCCCAGCCACGAGAGCACCTCGCGCAACACGGTGCCGCCACCGAGTACCGATATCCCGATAGTCGCCAGGAAGGTCAACCCGAGCAGCACGAAGCTGCCCAGGTCGAAGACCTTCGACAGCACAGCGTTACGTTCGACCTTCCCGCCCCACATCTGGGTGAGCGCTCCGCGCAGCGCGGTCATCCACCCGATGCCGGTATACGCCGCCGCGACCAGGCCGACGATGCCCAGGGTGGTACGGGAGGCGATTGCCGAGTCCATGATCTTGTTGAGCTGGGTGCCGAGTTCGCCGGGCACGGCGTCGATGATCGCGTCCTTCATCGTCTGAATCAGATCCGGTCGCGACGCCAGCACAAAACCGGCGGCCGCGAAGGCAACCATCATTATGGGTACCAGCGCCAGCACGGTGCGATAGGTCAGACCCGCCGCGAAGACATTGCCCTCTTTGTCGTTATAGCGCCCGACGGTCCTTATCGCATGGTCGACCACGCCGAACCGAGCACGTAGCCGAGCCAAAAGCGCCTTCAACATCTCCACGATGTGCATTACCCATTGCTTGACACGGTCAAACATCCGTTAGCTTTCCGGTGGAAGGAATCCGACCTTGTCATAAACGGCCGCAAGGGTTTTCGATGCCACTTCACGCGCGCGTCCGGCGCCGTCGGCAAGGATCTTGTCGATATAGTCCGGCGCGGCGAGCACCTCGTCGAACTTGTCCCGCAACGGCGTGACGAATTCGGTGAGGACATCGGCGGTGTCGACTTTGAGGTCGCCATAGCCTTTACCCGTATAACCGTCGACCAGGTCGTCGACTGGTGTGCCGGTTAGCGCGGACTGAATGGTCAGCAGGTTAGAAACGCCCGGCTTCGTCTCACGATTGAATTCGATCACCCGGTCGTTGTCGGTGACCGCGGAGCGGATCTTCTTCGCCGATTTCTTGGGTTCATCGAGCAGACTGATCAGCCCGGCATCGGACTCGGCTGACTTGCTCATCTTGGCGGTTGGATTCTGCAGATCGTAGATCTTCGCGACATCGGCGACGATATACGCCTCCGGGACCCGGAGCGTCTTCCCGAAGCGAGAATTGAAGCGCTGCGCCAGATTTCGTGTCAACTCGAGATGCTGACGCTGATCCTCTCCGACCGGCACCGCGTTGACTTGGAACGCAAGGATATCGGCGGCCATCAAAATCGGATACGTGAAGAGACCGACGCCTGCGGCATCGGTGCCCCCCTTGGCCGACTTATCTTTGAATTGCGTCATGCGACTCGCTTCACCAAAACCGGTGATGCAGGACAACACCCACGTCAGCTGCGCGATCTCGGGCACGTGCGACTGTACGTAAATCGTCGCGCGGGACGGGTCGATCCCAACCGCGAGTAATTGCGCGACGCTGCGCCGAGTGCGCTCCCGCAGCACCTTGGGATCGTGCGGCATCGTGATCGCGTGCATATCCGGGATGAAGTAATAGGCTTCGTCGAATTCATCCTGAAGTGAGACCCACTGACGCACCGCACCGAGGTAGTTTCCGAGGTGGAATGAATCGCTGGTCGGCTGAATACCGGAGAGAACTCTGGTCATGCGGTCCAGTCTTTCAGACGAGTTTCTAGCCGAAGACGGCGGTCACCGGGGCATGATCGGACCACCGTAGGTCGTAGGCGTCGGGTCGGTCGACATATGCCTTGACTGCGCGGCGCGCCAATGCTGCGGTCGCCGCGTGGAAGTCGATCCGCCAGCCCGAATCATTATCGAAAGCCTTTCCGCGCCATGACCACCACGAATACGGCCCGGGTTCGTCGCCGACCAGATCCCGCATGACGTCGTTCCAGCCGTCGTCGAACAGACCTGCCAGCCACTCCCGTTCATGCGGTAGGAAGCCGGGGCTCTTCTTATTCGTCTTCCATGCCTTGATGTCGTTCTCGGTTGCCGCGATATTCCAGTCGCCGCCGACCACGACGTCGCGTCCCGATGCCGCGTGCCGGGCGAGGAAGTCGCCGAATTCGGCTAGGAAACGTCTCTTCTCGTCGAATTTCACGACATCTTTCTCAGTCGCGGTACGAGTGAGTTCCGGATCGACAGCACCTTTGGGCAGGTAGAGACTGCCCGCGGTCAGTGATTCGCCGCCGACCAGATAGTCCGCTTCGATATAGCGACCGAGATCGTCGAACTCGGTACTGCCGATGCCGGCGCGCACCGCGGTCGGCTCGCTGCGACTGAGCAGCGCCACCCCAGCGTGTCCCTTGACCGATGACGGAGCCGTCACCAAATACCAGCCATCGTCGAGCGCGGGGCCCAGGGATTCACGCGCTTCGTCGTCGGTCGCCCGAACCTCTTGCAGCGCAATGACATCCGAATCCGACGCGGCCAACCACGGCAGCAAACCGTGATTGTGCTCGTTCCGATGCTTTACCGCCGCGCGAATACCGTTGACGTTGATCGTGGTGATGATTGGCACGCGACCACGCTACCCAAGGCCTATGACAATCGTCCGACCGCCGCCGCCGTCCCGCGAAAATCGTCCGAATAGTGCGTCGGCGAGGGCATATTGCCCTCGCCGAGCAACTATTCGGACGATTTTCGACGCCGGGGGGTGGCGGCCGGGCGTCGAGCGGTCAGCACGGCGATGCCGAGCACCATCAGACCGGCAAACGCTAACAGAACACCGACCTCCGACGGGGCTCGATAACTCATCCCGGCCGCGATCACGACGCCACCGAGCCATGCCCCGAGTGCATTGGCGACATTTAGAGCAGAGTGGTTGAGTGCGGCGGCCAAGGTCTGCGCATCCTGTGCGACATCCATCAACCGCGTCTGCAGCGCGGGCACCAGCGAGGACCCGGACGCGCCGACGAAGAAGGTCAACACCATCGCCAGCCACGTTACGTCGACGACAGCGACGAAGACCGCGAGGGCAACGGCAACCGACGCCAGGCCCGCGAACATGCTCCACCCCACACTGCGATCGGCAGCAATGCCGCCGACGATATTGCCGGCGACCATGCCTAGCCCGAACAACGCGAGCGCCAACGGAATCAGCCCCTCAGAGACCCCGGACAGCGACGTCAGGGTTGTGTGGAGGTAGGTGTAGAACGCGAACATGCCGCCGAAGCCGACCGTGCCGATGAGCAGCGTCAGCCACACCTGTCCGCGGCGCAGCGCGCCGAGTTCGGTCATCGGGTTGGTGATTTTCATATCGCGGAGCGCCGGCAGGCTGCGCTGAAGTGCCAGCACGGTCACGACGCCAATGGCGACGACCAGAATCAGTGCGACTCGCCAGCCGAATTGTCCACCGAGCCACGCCGCGATCGGCACCCCCGCGACGTTGGCGACCGACAAACCCAACATCACCTGCCCCACCGCCTTAGCTCTGTTACCCGGCTTGGCAAGATGCGCGGCGACCAGTGCCGCGACGCCGAAGTACGCACCATGCGGAAGTCCGGCGACGAATCGCGCGATCATCAATGTCGCATAGTTGGGAGCGAGCACCGAAGCCGCATTGCCGACGACAAACGCGACCATCAAACCGATGAGGAGGGTACGCCGGGACATTCGTGCGGTGAGTGCCGCGATCAGCGGCGCACCGACGACCACACCCAGGGCATACGCCGAGATCACGTGCCCGGCCGTCGGCTCGGAGATTCGCAGCGACTCGGCGATGTCGGGCAGCAGGCCCATCGCGACGAATTCGGTTGTGCCGATACCGAATCCGCCCAGCGCCATCGCAATCATGGCTGCGCGACGAGCCCGATCGGTGATCGGGACTGTTACGGGAGCATCGACGGAGGTCGAGGAGTCAATGGAAACCGGCACCTTTGCGTAACTCTTCCGCAATCACCAGTCATCCCCGATCAGTGGTGAAATCGTTCACAGTCGGTTGTACTTACGTTGACGATGGTCGCGAAATGTCGGGATTGAGTCGAAATGCTCAACCATGTTTCATGCCGACGGGGAACGCACGAATACGGGCGACTGCGACTCGGCCCGCCGATACCGGCAATCGAACCCCGAAACATCACCTCACCAGTGCCGCTACGACAGCGGCGGTCCGATGAACTACGTCCGCCCCCACGTTACCGATCGATTCGCCGAGAGCGACATCGGGAAGCCACTGTACAAGTTCGGGAAGCACGACACCGACGGGTCGGTCCACTGGTACGACCATTGCCGTCGCATCGGCGGGGATGGCTCCGGGGATGAATGGGCAGGTGATCACGCGCCCGGTGTTCGCAGCCAAATGGATCGAGTTCGACAACACCACCACGTACATTTCGTGGTCGGTATCGCGACGTGGCGATATGTCGCCGGATACGGTCACAGTCCACCGGCCCGGTTTGCCCGGTAGATCTTCTCGGCGTAGTCGTCGATGTTCAGCGCCGGGACCGTCTGCTCGGTGTAGCGGCGCAGAGCGAGTCGGAGATGCTCGTGCCGCAGCGCTTGTTCGATCAACTCCGACCGATTCAGTCCAGCCGCTTTGGCGTCCCCATCCGCCTCAGCAAGCACTGCCCGATCTAGTGTCACCGATACCTTATCTTTTGCCATATTCTCATCCTACCGTTGGTCGGATACATCAGGCGACAATCACTCGCACACCAGCGGGCATCGTTTCCTGATCGCACGCAGTCGCCCTAACCCCTGCAAGGTAAGCCAACCCTTGATATGTCCTGGCTCGGTATGTAATCCTTACCTAATCTGGATCAGGAGTTCTACATGTTCGTTTGTATTTGCCGCGGCGTTACCGAAGACGACGTCAATGGTTACCTCGATGAGGGCGCAAGCAGCGTCGACGCCATCGGGGATCGCTGCGGAGCCGGCGAAGGATGCGGAACATGCCTGGACAGACTCGATGAAATGGTCTGCGAACGCGCAGCAACATGTGGCCTCAGGAGGGCAGTAACGGCAGCCTGACCTCACTAAATACGCACCGCACGTCGAACGGATTCACCCGACGCGCGGCTTTTTCGCGTGTTACGTTCAGTTCGGTACGTCCCGTGTTCACGGGACGTCAGCCCGAGAACTTTCAGTACTGAACGGAGAGATCATGCGTGGGGACGACGAGGTCATTACCCTTCTGAACGAGCAGCTCACCAGTGAGCTGACAGCCATCAATCAGTACTTTCTGCATGCCAAGATGCAGGCCAACTGGGGTCTGACCGAGATCGCCGCGAAGACCCGCGCCGAATCCATCGAAGAGATGACGCATGCGGAGATCCTCACCGACCGCATCCTCTTCCTCGAAGGCCTACCCAACTACCAGAAGCTACTGCCATTGCGCATCGGCCAGACGTTGCGGGAGCAGTTCGAGGCGGATCTGAATATTGAGGTCGAGGTGGTCGAGCGGCTACGTCCCGGCATCAAACTTTGCCGCGAAAAGGGCGACATCACCTCGGCCAAGCTTTTCGAGCGAATCCTCGGCGAGGAAGAGGAACATATCGACTACCTCGAGACACAACTTGAATTGATGGATCGCCTCGGCGACCAGCTGTACCAGGCGAAGACCGTCGCCACTCCCCCGTCCAACGGATGAGGTCCGACGGGTGAGTTAGCCCACGACTCGATAGCCGCGCTTGGCAACCAGAGCCGAGTGCGGCTATCGTCGTCTGCGCAGCGCTTCGTTAGGCGAGGCTCCTGCACGAATACAGGCCACTGATCTCACGACGTCGAGAGACGCCCAAGGTTAGGACAGGTCCTCCCGGATTAAGGGTTGACCCAAAGTGGCTATCGGCCGTCCGCGGTACGAACTACGTCGTGCAGTGCCAAAGCTCAACGTGGAGGCGTCTTTTCAGAACTACTCTGACCAATTCACCTGCGCCGCAATATTTTTGGTTCGCGCTCGGCATAAGGCCGGGCACTCTGGGCGAGGAGGTGACGGTGTGGACGACAGTCGAAGTAGCACGGCGGATTCACACCGCCTTCTCGTTGTCGGCGCCGAATCGCGCTGATTCAACGCCACGACGCCTCGGCATCCCCGGAGCTCGATCATCGAGGCCCAACCTGACCGGCAAAGCAGGTTCGCTTCTTACGATCTTTCGCTATGCCCCAACACCTTTCACCCGGCTACGGCACATGTGACATTCCTAAGCGTGTCCCGACGCCAATGCATCTTGATCTCGGAGGTACCGACCAATGACTACCTGGGATATCGCGCTACGCGTGGGCAGCGGATTGCTATTCGGCGCGACCATCGGATTCGAGCGTCAATGGCGGTCCCGGTCTGCCGGCCTACGCACCAACGCATTGGTTAGTCTCGGTGCGGCGCTATTTGTGGTGATGGGCGCCTATTCGTTCACCGGCCCCGACGCCGACCCCACTCGCGTTGCGGCACAAGTTGTTTCGGGTATCGGCTTCCTTGGAGCGGGTGTCATCATGAAGCAGGGATCCACGGTGTCGGGCCTCAATACCGCGGCGACCTTGTGGGCGTCGGCCGCCGTCGGCGCGTTGGCGGGCGGCGGAATGATCTGGGTTTCGCTGGCTGGTGCGGTCGCCATCATCGCGGCGAACATGGTGCTGCGCCCGCTCGGACGGGCGATGGACCGACAGCACCGGGACAGCCGTGAGGACAACCCGGCCGAGTACCAATTCGAAGTCCGCTGCCCCACCGACTCCGAGGCCGCGATACGTCGACTGGTATTCGACGCGATCTCTCGCCCCGACCTCACCGTGCAATCAATCGCCGCCATCGATCTCCCCGACGACGACGGCGTCCGGATCACCGTGACCGCACTCGCCGACGAACGCAACGATCGTGAGATCGAAGCGGCAATCGCCGACGTCATCGTGGCGCCAGCGGTGAGCGCGGTGCGGTGGACGGTCGTCGATCTCTCCGCGGTCGACTGAGTTCAGCACCAACCGCCCAGATGTAAACGGAATATGGCGACATTCTCACAACAACGTGCCGGACGGCTGCGAGATTCGAGGTCAGGCCATGATCGCTGGATCATTGCCCACGTCAGGAGAACACCATG
Organism: Gordonia sp. CPCC 205333; assembly: GCF_048537885.1. NCBI lineage: Bacteria > Bacillati > Actinomycetota > Actinomycetes > Mycobacteriales > Gordoniaceae > Gordonia > Gordonia sp. CPCC 205333. The sequence goes on from NZ_JBCLVI010000004.1 coordinate 190,823, forward strand.
TCCGCTACGCCGCCTCGCGAGATCACGCTCCGCTTTCTCGCCTCCCCCACCGATGCCACGACATTGGGCGGCGCGGTCCGCGGCGGGCGGCTATTGTCCTGGATCGACAAGGCCGCCTATGCGTGCGCGGCCGCATGGTCGGGCGGCTATTCAGTGACCGTCTACGTCGGCAACATCACCTTCACCCGCGGTATCGAACCCGGCGACATCGTCGAAGTCACCGCGTCGCTGGTCCACACCGGAACGTCGAGCATGCATATCGCCTGCACGGTCCGGTCGGCCGATCCGTATACGGGCGTGTTCACCGTCGCCAGCGACTGCCTGGTCATCTTCGTCGCGATGGGCGAAGACAATCGTCCGCGTCCCGTTCGGCAATGGATACCCGACAACGACGCCGACCGCGCCGTCGAGGCATACGCCACCTCGCGTATCCCAGTTCGCAAGCGCATCGAATCCGCGATGTCGACGATGACGTATTCCGACGCCGGGACCGCACCCCGGTCCCAGACCCGATTCCTGGCCGCACCGACCGACGTCAACTGGGGCGGAAACGCCCACGGCGGGCGAGTGATGGAGTGGATGGACGAGTCCGCATACCTCACCGCGGCGCGCTGGTGCGGCGGCCGGTGCGTATCCGCCTACGTCGGCGGCATCCGGTTCTACGCGCCGATTCACATCGGCGATGTCGTCGAACTCGATGCCAGACTTATCCACACCGGAAAGCAAACAATGCATATCTCCGTACATGTGCGGGCCGGTGATCCGCATACGGGCGTCCTGCGCGACTGCGCGCATTCGTTGACGATTGTCGCGGCCGTCGATGCCGACGGTGACGCGACGGCGGTTCGACGCTGGATTCCAGTTACCGATGAGGACATCGCACTCGAAAGACATGCACGCGACCTCGTCGCACTTCGTGCCAAACTGCCGCGCCGCCCATTGCATAGCGTCGCGTCGGTGTGACATCGGCTGCCTCGTGCGATCTACCGCCCGGCGGATCGGTACGCCAGTGCCAATCGTTCGAAGGCTGCCGCGACATCGACCAACGCGTCACTGATCAGAGCCGCGTCGGCTGACCTGACATCGGTCGACGCATTCGGAGTATTTATCGCGCGGCGATCAGCAGCAAGCAGTTCCATGCTCTCGCGAATCGTCGCGTCTATCCGGTCGAATGTTTCGGCACGGGTCGACTCGACCCCGTTCAGTTCCGGCGTCTGTCCGCGCTCGGGCCGCGCTTGCGGCTCCGGCTTGGGCTGCGGGGTGTCGATCATCCGGTGCCCACCCCGATAGTCGAGTCCGCGCGCCGCCACTGTCGGGGCTGGGGCGGACGACGCGGCGGGCGGCGTCGTGGATTGCGGTGCCACCGGCGGCGGAGTCGACTGTGGCGCAGACGCCTGCGCTACTGACGCCTGCGGCGCGGGGGCGGGCTGTTGGTTGACAGTCCGCGATGGGATCGGCGCATAGAAATGCAGTCCGCCGTGACCGACGAACAACTCGCAGGCCGCGCCGGTTCGCCCGTGGACCGGGCACGGATCGCGTTCCAGAAGTGAATGCGGATATTCGCTGAAGTCAGTCCACTCGAGCCAGCGACGGCGAGTTGGCGCGGCCCCACGATCACCGTCAGTCGCGTGATTGCCGTCGTGTCCGGACGATAGTCGGCACTGCAACGCCCACTCCTGGCCGGGATATCCCACCGCAGCACGCTCGGACGCATTACAGATGACCGTTGACCAACAGCCTTCTACATTCATCAAGCCTCCCGGGCACATCTGCGCCACCGGGATACTCGTCAGAACCAGATACGGCAGCTACTTCACCGGCCACCCTACCCCGCCGAGGGCACCCGTCGCGTCGCCACCTCGCCGCCCGATTTTTCCTCGCCGTGATCGAGAGGGTTCAGTTCGGCGACGAACGGTGTTATACCCTTGACGCCAGGTCATGAGCATCAGCGGCAAGCCCCGGCTGGCTGATCAGCAACCCTCCTCCGCGGTGGGGTGCTCCGGGTGATGACCGGGTTGTAGGTCACTCATCGGCAACGATGCGGGACATGCGGCAAGCGCGGGTCCGAAGGTCGGACCCTCCAAACGGGGTAACACCCCGCCGACCGAGAAAGAGACTTCACCGAAATGTCTGACACCCCTGACACCACTGTGGATACGACTGCCAACTGGAGCTTCGAAACGAAGCAGATCCACGTCGGACAGTCGGCCGATGCTGCCACCAACGCTCGCGCTCTGCCGATCTACCAGACCACCTCATACGTCTTCAACAACACCCAGCACGCCGCGGATCTCTTCGGTCTCGCCGAACCCGGCAATATTTACACCCGCATCATGAATCCGACACAGGACGCCGTCGAGCAGCGCCTCGCCGCCCTCGAAGGCGGCGTGGCAGCTCTGCTCGTTGCCTCAGGGCAGGCCGCGGAGACCTACGCGATTCAGAACATCGTCGAAGCCGGCGGCCACGTCGTCTCGAGCCCTCGTCTGTACGGCGGCACTTACAACCTCTTCCATTACACCTTGCCCAAGTTCGGCATTGAGGTGTCCTTCGTGGACGACCCCGACGATCCCGTGTCGTGGCAGGCCGCGGTCCGCCCGAACACTCGCGCCTTCTACGGCGAGTCGATCTCCAACCCCAATATCGAGGTGCTCAATATCCCGGTCGTTGCCGAGGTCGCGCACCGCAACGGTGTCCCGCTGATCATCGACAACACCGTCGCCACGCCATACCTGCTCAATCCGATCGCTCATGGCGCCGACATCGTCGTGCATTCGGCCACCAAGTACATCGGCGGCCACGGCACTGCAATCGGCGGCGTGATCATCGACAGCGGCACTTTCGACTGGCGGGTCCAGCGTGACGGTGTCGACTTGTTCCCCGGCTTCACCACACCGGACCCGAGCTACCACGGCGTCGTGTTCGCTGACCTCGGTGCGCCCGCCTACGCCCTCAAGGCTCGCGTGCAGTTGTTGCGCGACACCGGTGCTGCTATCTCGCCATTCAACGCGTTCTTGCTTGCGCAAGGTTTGGAGACGCTGAGCCTGCGCGTCGAGCGTCATGTAGCGAACACCGAGAAGGTCGCGGCTTTCCTTACCGGGCACGACCAGGTGGAGAGCGTCAACTACGCCGGTCTCGAATCGTCGAAGTACTACGAACTCGCAAAGCAACTGGCCCCCAAGGGGATTGGCGCAGTCATCAGCTTCGAGCTGTCCGGCGGCGTTGACGCGGGCAAGAAGTTCGTCGATGCGCTGACCTTGCACAGCCATGTCGCCAACATTGGCGACGTGCGCTCGCTGGTGATCCACCCGGCATCGACCACGCACAGTCAGCTCACCCCGGAGGAGCAGCTCGCCGCAGGCGTTACCCCCGGCCTGGTGCGACTAGCTGTCGGGATCGAGGGCATCGACGACATCATCGCCGATCTCGAACAGGGATTCGCCGCTACCGCGTAGTGTCCGGCAGCCGCCACCATAGTTCTACCGAGGAAGACCACCGCTGTCCGTGAGTATCGACCTACCCGCTGCCCCCTTGGGGCACAACACTTTCGATGACTGGGAGACGTCAGCAGACGCCGTCTTGCACAGCATCGGGGTCGGGTCGATCGCGCTCGACAACGGAGCGACGCTCGACGATGTGACCCTGGCGTTTCAGCGCTGGGGCGCATTGTCGCCGTCTCGGGACAACGTGGTGCTGGCCCTGCATGCACTGACCGGAAATTCCCACGTCACCGGCCCGGCCGATGACAGCTTTCCGATGGCCGGCTGGTGGGATGGGCTGATCGGGTCCGGCTGTGCTGTCGATACCGACGAATGGTGCGTTGTCGCGGTAAACGTGCTCGGCGGCTGTCACGGCTCAACCGGACCGGGAAGTAGTCATCCCGCCGACGGCCGCCCCTATGGTTCACGTTTTCCGCAACTCACCGTCGCCGATCAGGTGCGCGCGGAAGTCGCGCTGATCGATGCGCTTGGAATCCCTTCGGTCGCAGCGGTTCTCGGCGGTTCAATGGGCGGGGCTCGGTCGCTCGAATGGGCCGTCGCCTACCCAGACCGAGTGCGCTCAGCGCTGGTTCTCGCCGTTGGCGCGCGAGCCACCGCAGACCAGATCGGCACGCAGACAACACAAATCGCGGCGATCAAAGCAGATCCCGCCTGGCAGGGCGGCGACTACTACGGCACCGGCCAGGTACCGGCGACCGGCATGGGCATCGCCCGGCGCATCGCGCACCTCACCTACCGAGCGGAGTCCGAGCTCGATGAGCGATTCGGGAATCATCCTCAGGCCGGCGAACTGCCGCTCGCCGGTGGGCGCTATGCCGTCGCGAGCTACCTTGAACATCAAGCGGCCAAACTGATTACCCGATTCGACCCAGGCAGCTACGTGGTTCTGTCCGAGGTTCTCAACCATCACGACGTCGGCCGCAACAACGGAGGCATCGACGCCGCTCTTGCCGGCTGCCCGGTCCCGGTGATCGTCGGAGGCATCGAATCCGATCGACTCTATCCGATCCGATTACAGCGTGAACTCGCCGACAAACTCGGCAATTGCGTCGGCGGTCTGCAGACTATCGATTCCGACAAAGGCCACGACGGATTCCTCACCGAATTCGCCGCGATCGCCGAATTACTCACGTGGACAATGGATCTCGCACGACGCTAAGTCGCTATCAGCTAGCGCTGCGGCACTACCGGTGGTGGTGGCGTGCGGGGCGCCCGCTGCGTCTGACCGCCCTCGCCCGGCGCACTCTGCGGTCGCGGCGCGGGCGATGGCGACGGAATCAGGCCCGACGGAATCAGGTCCGGCGGCAACGGAATTCCCGACGGGACAAACGGGATCGACGGAGACGTCGTAGTTGAGGTGGATGGCCCACTGGTAGGCGGTTTCGACGACGATTCTGAACTTCCCGACGACGAGCCCGTTGGCAAGGTCGTCGGCACCAACGTGCGGGTGCGCGCCGGGGTGGTCGGATTCAATTGCGTTGTGGCCCAGCCTGGCCCGGCACCATCGCGCGTGTCTGGGGCCAACGTCGCATCGCCCTGCGGACCGAAGTCGCCGGCAGCGGTAGTCCGTGTCGTCAAAATCGACGCTTCACTGACCGTCGGAGTACTGGGACCAGATGGCACAAAGCGGCTTTCGCTACTCGTCAGCGAACCGCTCGCGTATACCGACATCGCGATCACACCGACCGCCGCCCCCACCACTATCAGAGGCGCAGTGGACAACCAGTCACGATTGCGGCGACCACCGATCGTCGCCAATTTCGTTAGGCCGGAATCGGTTTCGCGTGCGGTTAGCGCCGCGCCAAGTGCGGCTGCCAACTCCGGGGACGGTGCGGCCAGGACTGCCGCGCCGGCAGCCTCGCCGAGTCCGGCCACGATCTGCGGAATATTCGCGAGACCACCGACAACTATCACCAGTTGCGGCGTCGGACCTCCGCGCGCTACGTACTGCGAAACCTTGTACGCGGCTGCGGAAATCAGTGGTCGCGCCGCGTTTTCGACGTCGTCGGCGCGCACAAGCACATGTCCCGAGGATGACCGTTCCTCGGTGCTGAAGAGCTCTTCCTTAGCGGTCCGGCATGCCGCGATCTGTTCATCGGTCGGGCGCTTGAACCATCCGTGTTCGTCGGCGACGGCCGCCGCGATCCGCTTGTCCAATTCGCGCCCAGATAGCGCAGCCGTACGAACGACGTCAGTGACATCCTCGGCCGACGGCGTGGTGGTGAACATCGTCATACCGGAGTCACCGCAGTCGATGACCAGGACCGACTCGTAGGAAGCAAGTAGTCCGGTACTGGAGAGGTACCGGACCACTGCGAGATTTTCGTCGACAATGCGCACCCGTCGTCGACGGCCGGTCCCGCGGTTCAATTCCGCGGTTTCGCCGTCCGGGCGGACCGCGACACAGATCGCCGATGCGTCTGCCACGTCGGTACTCGCCGTCTGCATCACGTCGATAGCGGAGTTGACCCTACTCGCCTGATTCAAACCATCTTCAGGATCGACATCGAGAACCCTGCTGTCGATGACACTTCGACCAGCCGGATCAAACCCAACCCTGGCGACATGAATCATGCCTCGACCTGCGGACACACCCAACGTCGGACTGACGTCGGTGATATCTGTGTGCAACTCGGGTGAACTGATGTCGACTAACCCATCGCTTTGCTTGGCTAAAAAGTATTCCTCCCACTGTATACCAAAACGTTACCTTTACGTCAGGCGGCATCAGCGGCAGCGATGAATCAGTCAGTCCCGAGCGCCGCAATCGAGGAGGCCAACCACAACATCAACAAGCCCATCGAGGCCATCGCCGAGACGTCGAAAAACCGGCTGCGTACCTGTAACAGGCCAACCCGGCCCACCGGTAGAAGTGCGCGGAACGTCGCGCCGAGCAGCAACGCCCCGCTGAATACCAAGGCACCTTTGCGCCAAAATCCGAAGATGACCAGGATCGCGGCCACTCCGATGACACCCAAGACGATGAAGTACGGGATCTGCACGATGTAGCGACGCAGCTGTCGGGCGCGTCGGATCCGGTCGGTCCGATCGTCGAGGGCGGGCTGCTCGGCCATAGTCAGATTTACGCTTCGGCGAGCTGCGCTTGCGCGCGCTCGACAACGTTGACCAGCAAGAATGCCCGGGTCAGCGGGCCGACGCCACCCGGATTGGGCGATACATATCCGGCGACATCCCAAACGTCGGGAGCGACGTCGCCGACCAGTCCGGCATCGGTGCGGCTGACCCCGACGTCGATCACGGCAGCGCCCGGCTTGACCATATCGGCGGTGATCAGGTGCCCGACGCCGGCGGCCGCGACGACGATATCAGCGCGACGCACTTCGGCAGCGAGGTCACGGGTTCCGGTGTGGCACAACGTAACCGTGGCATTCTCGCTGCGCCGGGTCAGCAGCAACCCGATCGGACGGCCAATCGTGACACCACGGCCGATAACGGTGACATGAGCACCGTCGATCGGAATGTCGTAGCGCCGCAGCAAGTGGATCACGCCACGCGGCGTGCACGGAAGCGTCGACTCTTTGCCGAGCACTAGCCGACCCAGGTTGATCGGGTGCAGGCCGTCGGCGTCCTTCTCCGGTGCAATGCGTTCGAGTGCCGCGTTCTCATCGAGGTGTTTGGGCAACGGAAGCTGAACGATATAGCCGGTGCAGGCGGGGTCGGCATTCAGCTCGTCGATCACTTCCTCGAGCTGCGCCTGGGTGATATCGGCGGGCAGATCCCTACGAATCGATTCGACGCCGATCTTGGCGCAATCAGCGTGCTTTCCCTTGACATAGGACTGCGATCCGGGGTCGTCGCCGACCAGAATAGTTCCCAGACCTGGAACGATGCCGTTTGCGCGGAGCTTGTCCACGCGGGCCGACAGGTCGGTGAAGATGTCGTCGCGGGTTGCTTTGCCGTCAAGTCGTATCGCCGTCACGACTCCATTGTTTCATTAGCCGAGCGGTACTTCACTCAGCGGTCGACCGACCACGACCTCGCCGAACATATCCAGCGGTGACTGCTGGCACTTGATCCTCCTGCTAGCGTGCATTTTCATGTTCCGCATCATGTTTTATCAGCCCTGCATACCACCTAACACGGGTAATGCGATTCGGCTGGCGGCCAATACCGGATGCGAATTGCACCTCATTGAGCCGCTTGGTTTCCAGATCAACGACACCCAGGTGAAACGCGCCGGCCTCGACTATCACGAGATGGCCACCGTCACCGTGCATCCTGATCTGGATACCGCATGGGAAAAGCTTGCGCCGCAACGGGTTTACGCATTCTCGGCACACGCCACTCGCTTCCATACCGACGTTTCTTACCAGCCCGGTGACGTACTGCTCTTCGGACCCGAGCCCACCGGATTGCCCGACGTTGTCCTGCAAGACGAGCACATCACCGCACAAATACGCATCCCGATGCTGCCCAAGCGCCGCTCACATAATCTCGCCAACTCGGCGAGCATTGCAATCTACGAAGCCTGGCGGCAGAACGAATTCGACGGAGCGATCTAAGGCCACCTCGCGTATCACTGAGACTGTCCACGTGGGCGCGGCAGACGCCGATATGGCGCCTGCGTCGGTCAGGGGGACAGTTCCGGCTGGAAGGTGTCGTGTCCACCAATCATCCGACACACCGCTGCGAGGAACGCTTGCGATTCCTAGCATGAAACCCGTGCGTATCGATATCCATGCCCACCTGTGGTCAGACGAGTATCTCGCGTTACTCGACTGGCACGGGCGAGCCGGCACCGACGTCCATCGCAATCTTGGCGCCGGGGCGTCACGCAGCGATCTGGACGGTCGATTCGCACTCATGGACGAAGCGGGAGTCGACCTGCAAATCCTAACCGCGACACCGGCTTCCCCACATTTCGAGGATGAGGCGACAGCCGTGGATAGCGCGCGTTTCGTCAATGACGAGTACGCGAGGCTCTCGAACGAGAACCCCGGGCGATTCGGAGCACTCGCGTCGCTGCCACTGCCCCACATGTCGGCCGCGTTGACGGAACTAAATCGCGCCCTGGATGACCTGGGTATGCGCGGGGCGGCGATTACGACATCGGTGCTCGGACAGTCGATCGCCAGTCCAGTTTTCGATCCGCTCTACGCTGAGTTGAATCGCAGGGGCGCAATACTTTTCGTCCATCCGGCCGGATGCGGGGCGGAGTCCCCGCTCATTTCCGACCATTCGCTGACGTGGTCCATCGGTGCGCCGATAGAAGACACCATCGCGATCATGCATCTGATTCTGGCGGGCATCCCGTCGCGGTACCCGGATATGAAGATCGTGACCTGCCATCTGGGCGGCGCGTTACCGATGGTGTTGGAACGGGCGAATCGACAGATCATGGAGTGGGAGGCACCGGATTGCCCGGAAGCGCCCAAGGACGCTGCCCGCCGAATCTGGTTCGACACCGTTGGGCATGACCATGCACCCGCACTGCAAGCGGCTGTCGCATCGTTGGGTGCCGACCGGCTGGTATTCGGCTCAGATTTTCCCTACCAGGGCGGTAACCGGTATGTCAGGGCCGCGACGTACATCGAGGAGGGCCTGTCCGTATCAGACGCGGCAATGATCTTGGATCACACCGGCGCTCAGCTCACCGGATTCGCTTGACGGCTAGATCGACGATCAGTTATCCCAGTCGACCTGCGCTGCCAACGCCAACAACTTCTGACGCCGAATGTCTGACCCGGTAGCGACCCAGCCAATGCGGCCGTACACGTACGCCCGGAAATCACCGCGCTCGCTGTGGTTCTGTGCGGCTGCACCGGTTCGAGTCGCATTGTGCAGCAACGCTTTGAGCGCATCGTATTCGGATCGCCTTGAGCGTGGCCGCTCGTTGACAACGAGGCCGGTTAGCTGCTGACGCTGGTGATCGCCCATCACCCGGACCTTATCCGGGTGGATGGTGAAACCCTCATCGGCGATGACTTGACTCACCACCCACAGCGCACGGCCCATGGTCATGTCGCCGGACAAGGCCAGATCGTCCCCGTATCGCGTGTAGTTCATCTGGTTCGCCTTCGCATAGCCGGCGACGCGAAAGTCGAGGCGGCGCAACGCCAAATTGACTAGTGCGGGTGATGTCGGCGCCCCTTGCGGGACATGGCGATTCCGCAGTAGCCCCGCATGAAATACGTCGTCGATGGGTAACTCGCCTGGCGTGGTCGATGTGGTGCAGATCGCGGCGAGGTAACGCGACACGGCGGGGCTATAGCCGATCGCGGTGAATACCGTTTGCACGCGTCCGATCGTGACGTGTTCGAAGCAGTGCTTAAGATCGATACGAATCACGTTGTCGTGCAAAGAATGCGGTCTAGCGAACGACTCGGGCGACCGCCCTTTGACGAAGCCGTGCGCGGCAGGATGGGCCGGTACCAAATTCAAGATCCCGGCGAGGACCCGCCGTTGTAGCGTTGCCAATCGCTCCTTCGGAGCCTCTATCACTCGAAACCCACCATGCCGCTTGGGAATCCGGCGCACCCGATAGTGCTGAAGCCGAGGTACGGACTTGCGCAGCCAGTCGCCCCGATCGGCGAACCACATCAGCTCATCGATGGTGATGTTCAACCAGGCAGCCAACGCGTCGACGTCGTTGATGGGCGGCAAACCGAATTCGGGTGCTCCTGAACGTATTTCATCGAATTCGACGATCCGGGGTCGCGGTGGCATCCCAGCAATCAGCGTGGAGAGTGCCGAACGCAATCTCACCGGTGGCACCGCGAACTTCTCGAGGATCTGCCGGGCCACTTCCTCCGCATCTGATGGTTCGATCGCTTCGACCAATGCGCCGCTTAATTCCGGTCGTATCCAGACGGTGTGGTCCCATGCACTGTCGCGCTGCGATCCGACCATCCGCTCTACTGCGGCAACCATGCGTCGTACCTCGTCCGGCGTGAAACGAGCGCCTGCCCCTAATCCCTTGCCGATCATCGGCCCTCCGTATCAACAAGTCAGGCGCGGGCGGGCAGAACGACCAAAACTTGTCGTCGGCCGCGCAAACGAGCACACGAAGTGTGCCGCGTTGCGCGAGACGCAATGCCATGCTGTACATGAACCCAGGGGTATCCCCTGAGACGGATCGCTGATCCAACCTCGTCCGTGCCCGCCACGCAGGACCCACCCTATCTTCTCCATCCTGCAACGGCACCTAGCCAACCTGGATCGGTGGAGGTCACTCGCCCCCTGGCTCGCTTAATCTAATGCCAGTCTCTCGACCGCATCCCTACCCGCAGATCCAACCGTTGTAGACGATCGGCCACCACAGTCACCGCACCCTGCGCATTCTGTACCTTGCCGCGCACTAGCAACGCCGTCGCCGTGCGCGCGAGTTCGGAATACCGCGACCACAACCCCACCGAACAGACCACATTCACCATGCCCGTCTCGTCTTCAAGATTGATGAACGTCACTCCCGACGCCGTAGCCGGGCGCTGCCGGTGAGTGACCGCTCCCCCGACGATGATCCGCGCCCCATCGGGCACCGACAGCAGCCGGTCCGCGACCACCACTCCCAGTGCGTCGAGCCGCGGGCGTAGGAATTGCGTCGGATAACTCGACGGCGTCACTCCGATCGCCCAGACATCCGCACCGGCCAACTCGATGTCAGACATGCCGGGCAGCATCGGTGGCGTCGCGACGGTCGCGGCTGCCAACGGCAACTGGTCGGGACGGTCGGCCGCCGCAGCACCGGCCGACCACAACGCCTGACGGCGGGTACCGCCGAACCGGGTGAGTGCTCCAGCGGTGGCCAGCGCCTCCAATTGGCGTTTAGTCAACCCGGCACGACGGGAAAGATCCGCGGCGCTGACATACTCGCCGCCACTGGTTCGTTCATCGACAATCCGTTGCGCAACCTCATCGCCGACACTGCGCACACTCGCCAACCCCAACCGCACCTCGGCACCCTCGGATTCCAGTGTCGCCCAAGACAATGACTGGTTGATGTCGGGCCGGTGTACCGTAACTCCATGCCGTCGCGCATCGGCGACCAACGACTGCGGCGAATAGAAACCCATCGGCTGCGCCCGCAGTAAGGCGGCGCAGAACGCCGCCGGATGATGCAACTTGAGCCACGACGAATAAAACACCAGCGAGGCGAAACTCTGCGAATGGCTCTCCGGGAAGCCGAAATTCGCGAACGCGGCCAGCTTCTCGAAGACGCGATCGGCGAGTTCTCCGGTAATACCGTGCAGTTGCGCCATCCCCTCGAAGAAGCGTTCTCGAAGCCGTTCCATCTTCTCCGGCGACCGTTTCGATCCCATCGCACGACGCAATTGATCGGCCTCGGTTGGATTGAACCCGGCGACGTCAACAGCCAGCTGCATCAACTGTTCCTGGAATAATGGCACTCCGAGAGTCCGTTCCAGCGCGTTACGCATCGACGGATGTTCGTAGTCGACTTTCTCATCACCGTTGCGACGGCGAATATACGGATGCACCGACCCACCCTGGATCGGACCGGGCCGGATCAGCGCCACTTCAACGACAAGGTCGTAGAAATTGCGCGGTTTCAGCCGCGGCAGCGTTGCCATCTGCGCCCGCGATTCCACCTGGAATACACCGACCGAGTCCGCCCTACACAGCATGTCGTAGACGGCTTCTTCGGTGAGATCGATCTTCGCGAGATCCACCTCGATACCTTTATGCTCAGCCAGCAGATCGATGGCGTAGTGCAGTGCCGAAAGCATGCCGAGGCCGAGCAGATCGAATTTGACCAAACCTATCGCGGCACAGTCATCTTTGTCCCACTGCAGCACGCTTCGATTCGGCATACGCGCCCATTCGGTCGGACAGACGTCGGCGATCGGCCGATCGCAGATCACCATGCCACCCGAATGAATACCCAAATGCCTTGGCAGTCCGGCTATTTCACCGGCGAGTCGCTTAACGTCGTCGGGCGCTTGCTCGGGAGTCTTGCTCCACGCATCCTGTTGCCCCGAGGCATATCCGAGTGCGCGAGCCATATCGCGGATACAGGAGCGGTGGCGATAGGTGATCACATTGGCCACCTGCGCGCTGTAGCGGCGGCCATATTTTTCGTAGACGAACTGGATGGCCTCTTCCCGGCGATCCGACTCGATATCGACGTCGATGTCGGGCGGGCCATCGCGTTCGGGCGACAAGAATCGCTCGAACAGCAGCTTGTTACGCACCGGATCGACCGAGGTGACCCCCAACGCGTAACAGACCGCCGAATTGGCCGCACTCCCCCGTCCCTGGCACAGGATGTCGTTGGTGCGACAAAAGCTGACGATGTCGTGCACCACGAGGAAATAGCCGGGAAAGTTCAACGCTTCGATAATCGTGAGCTCATGTTCGATCTGCTTGTACGCCTTGGGATTCGACGATGGCGCTCCGTACCGGCGCACCGCACCCTCCATTGTCAATTCGCGCAGCCAGGTTGCCTCGGTATGTCCGTCGGGCACCTTAAATGGCGGCAATTGCGGTGCGATCAAACCTAATTCGAAGGAGCAGTCGTCGGCCAGATCAACCGCGTTGGCGATGGCTTCGGGGTGCGCGAGGAGCAGCCGAGCCATTTCGTCGCCGCTCCGCAGATGCGCCCCGCCGACGGCTGGCAACCAGCCGGCGATGGTGTCCACATCGGTTCGGGCACGCGCCGCGGCCATCGCCATCGCGAGCCGTCGTCGATGTGGTCCGGAGAAATGCGCGCCGGTGGTAGCGACCGTCGGCACTCCCGACGCTGCGGCGAGGACCGCCAGCGCCGCATTGCGCTCATCGTCATCAGGCTGACCATAAGAAGTCAGTTCAACGACGACGTTGTCGGAACCGAATCGATCGACCAACTCCCCCAACGCTTTACCGGCCGCAGGCGGTCCGCCGCGGTCCAACGCCCGACGCACCGCGCCCTTGCGGCAACCGGTGAGGATCAGCCATTGCCCGACCGCGGCATCAGACAAGGCATCGACGTCGTAACGCAGTATCCCCTTCTCTCCCCCGGCCATATGCGCGTCGGCGATGGTGCGCGACAACCGCCGGTACCCCTCGGCCCCGCGGGCCAGAACCAACAGATGTTCACCGGAAGGATCGTGCACACCGGTACGAACTGCGTCATGCTCCAGTGACAGTTCCGCACCGAATACCGTCGGCATGCCGAATTCACGGGCTGCCTCGGCGAACCGGACGATGCCGTAGAAACCGTCATGGTCGGTCAGAGCCAGAGCTTTGAGGTCCAGGCGCTGCGCTTCCTCGACCATCGCCTCGGGCATTGATGCCCCGTCGAGAAAACTGTAGGCACTATGCGCGTGTAGTTCGGCGTACGGAACTGTCGAGCTGACTCGCTTGATCGACTCATCCGCGTGATACGCGTCGCGCTTACGTGACCAGGCCGGACCGTCACCACCATCGGGAACACCCTCATCAGCCAGGCGATCAGAGCCCGCCGGATAGGGCGGCGCGAACGTCTCCCCCGATCGGCCGCCCGATGGCGCTCGACCGGAGAGCACTCGCTCCATCTCCGACCAGGTCGGAGGTCCATTATGCCAGCCCACCCACCAAGTATATCGAACATATGTTCGCATCCATTGCGGAGGCGGACACGACCATGGCCAAGCCAGCTAGCGCAGAAAAATACGAGGTCGGCAGTCGGCACTAAGTGAGGTCATGGGCCGCTTAGCCGAGACTGCGAGCTACCGCAGCGACGATCGTATCGTCGTCGACACCGAGGGCCCGAGCTTGGGCGATATACGCCAGCGTCTGTTCCTCGAGAAGGTCTGCGGTTGGTCGCGGGGACGCGAGCACGGTGGTCCCCTGCCCACGCCGGGAGTGAATGAGTCCGCCGTGTTCGAGTTCGCGGTAGGCACGAGCGACGGTGCCCGTGGCGATGCCGAGATCGTTGGCGAGTTGTCGCACCGAGGGGAGTTTCGCTCCAACCTCGAACGCACCTTGCTCGATAGCGGCGGCAATTTGCCGGCGAATCTGCTCGTACGGGGGTGTGGGGTCAGTGGTGTCCACCGTGACCGCGGTACTCATCCGATAGTCGCGGACATGCGAGTGGCGATGGGGCGCGAGACAATCTGGACCACACCCCAGGTGTACACGGCAAACCAGGCGATCAGCGACCACCACAGTGCGACGCCAATAGGGTTCCACCAGCTCGGCGCTCCACACGGTTCGAAGTCCGAGGTGAGGACTTCGGCGAGGACCAGCGTGAACACCGCTCCCAGGATCGCGGCGAAGGAGGTGTAGATGCCAACTGCTGCTCGAATCGTCGAGCGCCGCAGGGCGTCATCTTCGGCTGCGGCGAAGACGTGGGTATCGGGTCGTGCACGGTTGGTCGCGGCGCGCGCCACAAGAGCGGTGAGGATCGCAGCGGTAGCGATGCTCCCAAGGCACGCCCAGGAGGTCGAGCGCTCGATAGTGGAATGTGAGCTTGCGCCATAGTCGTTCGGGTAGGGGCTAGCGCAAGTGATCATGACGCTGCCGCGATCATTGGTGAGAGCCAATGTTGCGACCGCCAGCGCAAAGAAGCCCAGGGAGGCGACTAGCGGGACAATCACGCCACGGACGGTGATGTACCGACTGGCGACGCGTGCGGCGAGGTTGGCGCCATGCTGGCCGGCAGCCGGGCGGTAGGCGACGTGCTCGCCGATGAGGAGACTGAGCAAGTATACGAGCGCGAGAGCAACAGGCGCCCAGACCAGAATCACTTCGGGCGAGTCGATCCCTAAGAGTCCGAGTGCGACAAAGGGGATCGCTATGGCCAAGGCGATCCCAACGACGAATCCCCCGATGCGCCAACCGATCAACCGCCGAAAGACCTTCGTGATGACGACGTGATCACCGGAAAGCGCGGATCGCGATCGCGAAAGCAGCGCAAGTCCAAATGCAGACGCGATACCAAGGACGGTTGGCAGGAACAGGATTAATCCCATGTGAATGTCTCCATGTATCGATGTAGCAACTGATTGATACGGCCAAGGTAATGCTTCCGTATTAGTGTGTCAACTTATTGATACGGATGGCTGAATTTGAACTAGTTGATTGACACAAGCAGTCGGTGCGTGAAAGCCTTGTATCAGTTTAATGACACAAGGAGAAGCGAATGTCGCCATTTCTGCTATCGATCGCCGCAATCGGCGTCCTCGTCTACGTCGTGACCAAAACCGTTATCCCTGCGGACTCGGCTCCACAGTCAGCGAGTTACCTCAACTACCGGCGAACGATGCGCAGGCGACTAAAGGTTGCCTTCATCATTCCCATCGTGGCAATGGCGGCTTCGCTGCTGTACGGAATGATCACGGTCGCGATCGACTCCGAACAGCCGCCGGACATCAAGGTCCTGCGTGTAGCACTCGGCGCACTATGGTGGCCCGGCCTCTTCCTTCTCCCCCTAATAGCGATGATCATCACCGAACGAACAACGCGACCATCGGGCCCTCGAATAGCCACCCTCGCACCCCGAGGCATCCGCACCCTGTTACCTCGGTGGATCCTCATCGCGGTCGGCACCGTCGGAACACTCGCCGCACTGAGCCCTATCGTCCTACTCTCCCCGATCGGCCGATCACGCATCCTCCTCAGTGCGAATAACCCTCCCCACCAAAGGTATTCGATCGACGCCACCGACCTCTGGATCAGCTACACCACTTTCATCACAGCCGCCGTCCTCGCCGCAGCACTCATTCACGCAACTACCCGCCGCCCCGACATCGACCCACTAACCGGCAGCGACAGTTGGTCGCGAAGCGGCACCGCAGTGCGCGCCCTGTGCCTGCTCTATATCCCGGCCACCGGAGTTATCGCCGACGTAGCCGCCATCGTGAAGAACGCTTCACTGGACTACGTGGACCACCTGCGCGCACATGGCGACACAATCGTCGGCTTGGGGTGGCTCAGATCGGGCACTGTCCCCTACATCGCCGAAGGCTTCGCCGCCCTGCTCTATCTGGGGGTCATCGTCGCGCTCGTCGCATTCGCCCGACCACCCGCACCCCGCGCCCTTGCCGCCCCGGCGCCGAGGAACGACCCAACCCCAGCCGCATGACATCACCACGCATTCGCATCGATGACACCGACCCCACCCCCGCATTCGAGCAGATCAGACAGCAAATCACCGGCCACATCGCCTCCGGCGCACTACCTGCTGGCGCGAAACTCCCACCCCTGCGGCAACTCGCCCGAGACCTAGGAATAGCCGTCGGAACCGCAGCACACGCCTACCGCGAACTGGAGGCAACTGGACTCATCGCGAGCCGACGCGGCGCCGGCACCCGCGTCACCGCCACACCTGTACCCGACGAATCGCTCAACCACGACGCACAGGCACTCCACGCCGCCGCAGTGCACTACCTCACCACAGCTGACCTACTCGGCGCTCCACCCCAAGCCACGCTCGACGCCGTGGTAGCAGCCCTACGCGCCCAACACTGACCGATCCTCCAGCACACAAGTTCGAAGGACGCCAATCGCGCAGCCACCCCTCGACCGACCTGCAAGACAAGTTCCTGTTATCCAACTAACGTCGAGACGTGGCCTCCCCTTTAGCGTCGGACGACTCACTTGTCGCCACCTTACGTTCTGCCGGATGCGTCTTCGCCGAAGAAGAGGCAGCTATCTTGCGCGACTGCGCCCGCTCCGACGCCGAGTTGGCAACAATGCTCGAACGTCGTTGCGCGGGCGAGCCTTTGGAGTATGTCGTCGAATGGGCAGAGTTTCATGGACTGCGAGTCGAGGTCACTCCCGGCGTCTTCATCCCGCGACGCCGTACCGAATTCTTGGTCGACCAGGCTATCGCACTGTCTCCCGACGACGCTGCCATCGTCGACATGTGTTGCGGCTCAGGCGCTATCGGCGCCGCGATCGCCGCTGCCAAGCCAGGCGCACATATCTACGCGGTTGACATCGATCCACGCGCGACAGCCTGCGCACGACGCAATCTGGCCCATGCCGCCGCGTCGGTCTACGTCGGTGATCTGTTCACCCCGCTGCCGGCATCGCTGCGCGGGCAGGTCGACGTCGTCGTAGCTAATGTGCCCTATGTCCCCCGCGGGGAAATCGGACTGCTGCCGGCCGAGGCTCGTGACTATGAACCGATCGACACCCTCGACGGCGGTCCCGACGGATTGCGGATCGCGGCACGGGTCATCGACGCCGCACGAGGGTGGCTCCATCCCGATGGTCACATCCTCTTCGAGATCAGCGATCCGCAGGCGGAGACGGCCGCAGCGATTCTGGCCTCGACCGGGTTCCGGGCACGCATCGTCGACGACCATGAACTCGGCGCAACAGTCGCCATCGGATCACGCTGACTCCGGTTCACAATATTTTCCGTCGCAAATCGTTGCCATGCGCCAATGTAAGTGTCACTCTGAGTAACAGATGTTTGCGCCTTCGCGCGAACTTGCCCGTGACAAACCTGGAGTGACCCTCATGACCAGCTATTTCATTACCGGTGGCAGTGGATTTATCGGCCGTCGCGTGATCGCCCGTATCCTCGACATCGCGCCCGACGCTCAAATCTACGCGTTGGTCCGCGCGTCGTCGGTGAGCCGCTTTAGCGAACTGATCCATTCCGATCGGGTCATCCCGGTCATCGGAGATCTGACCGCACCACGACTCGGTCTCGATGATTTCGACGCCCCCATCGACCACGTCGTCCATCTCGCCGCCATCTACGATATGACCGCCGACGCCGATTCACAGCAGCGGGCAAATGTCGAAGGCACGCAGCGTGTCATCGACTTCGCCCTCTCTCGCGGCGCGATGCTGCACCACATCTCCTCGATCGCGGTGGCCGGCGACTACGCGGGGGTGTTCACCGAGGATGATTTCGAGAAGGGCCAAGGATTCCCGTCGCCGTATCACCGCACGAAATTTGAGTCCGAGCGGTTGGTCCGGGATCAACCCGGACTTTCGTGGCGGGTGTATCGGCCGTCTGTCGTCGTCGGCGATTCCCGTACCGGTGAGATGGATAAGATCGACGGCCCGTACTACTTCTTCGGCCAGCTGGGATTGCTCGGATACCTACCATCGTGGTTGCCGTTGCCGATGGCCAACTTTGGCCGGACGAATATGGTTCCGGTCGACTATGTGGCCGACGCGATCGTCGCTCTGCTCGATCATCGTCCCGAGGAGTCGGGACTGACATTTCATCTCAGCGACCCGGAGCCGCGGTCAATCACCGGAATGTATAACGCACTAGCGCCAGCGTTCAACGGCCCACGCGGCCGCAGCGTGGTTCCCTATCGAATTACCGATGCCGCGATGACATTGTCGAAGGTTGGACCACTTGGCATCGGCCGCAATCTGGTCGCCAAGCAGCAAGGAATTCCGCCCATTGTGTTGGACACCTTGGCATTCCGTGTTGATTTCAGCGCCGATGCCAGCGTCTCCGTCCTGCGCAGCCTTGGCGTGCGATTGCCCGATCTCACCGAATATGGCCCCCGATTGTGGACCTACTGGGCGAGCAACCTCGACCCCGCTCGGCATCGACGCACCGACCGACGCGGCGAATTGATCGGCAAGAACGTCTTGATCACCGGTGGCTCATCCGGCATCGGCAAGGCCACCGCTCGAATGTGCGTGCAGCGCGGCGCCAATGTCATCATCGTCGCTCGCAGCGATGGCGATCTTGCCGAGGCCACCGCTCAATTGAACTCAGCGGCAACCAAACCCGGAATTCCTCCGGGCCGAGTGTCTTCCTATCGCTGCGATATCACCGACGAACACGATGTCGCGGCTCTGGTGAAAACCGTTCTCGCCGAACATGGTCGGGTGGATGTTCTGGTCAACAATGCCGGCCGCTCCATTCGGCGGTCCACCATCCACTCGGTCGACCGCCAGCACGACTACCAGCGCACAATGGCGGTCAACTACTTCGGCGCGGTCTACCTGACGCTCGCCCTGCTACCGCATATGGTCGCGCGGCAGAGCGGCCATGTCGTCAACGTGACCTCGATCGCCGTGCAGACACATGGTCCACGGTTCGGCGCCTATGCTGCGTCGAAGGCCGCATTGGAAGCCTTCAGCGACTCGACCGCAGCCGAAACCCTTTCCAGCCATGTCACTTTCACCAATGTGCGACTCCCGCTGACCCGGACCAAGATGATTGCCCCGACCGAGGCGTACGGAGCAGCCCCAGGCGTCTGGAGTGCGGACAAAGCCGCCAGCCGCGTACTGCGCGGCATCGTGAAACGACCACGTCGAATCAGTTCCTCCCTGGGACATCTGGTCGACTTCGGCCATCACTTCACACCGAAGCTGACGAACCGACTGCTCCACCAGGAATATCTCTTGATCGGTGAATCGAGAGCGGCTAAGTCCTGATCGCCTGCACACCTCGCGCTTTCGATCATTCCCAGTACTTTTCGACGCAGGGAAATGATCGAAAATGCGGGGTGTGCGATGCGGGCGCATCACTCATACACACCCTCGACCCACCATTGCCCCAACCGGTACAGCAGCAACAAAGCTCGTGAATCATCCAGCAGCACTTGAGATCTCGCTTGCACAGCGTCATCGGAATCCAACCCCGACGGCCACGGTCCGGCCCACCAGCTCACCGTATAAGTTCGCCTGTTCAGCAGAAGTTGAGTAGGTTCGGCGCTAAACGCGCCCCGCGGGGTAACGGTGACCGGATCCGCCTCGGCGTCGACGAGCCGCACCTGGACATCGGTGAGAGTCACCGCAGGTGCCGGCTCCGGCAATCGCCCCGGCCAGGGCGCGGCGGGATCGGTGGTAGGTTGCAGCTCATCGCCGAGGGCGACCATGGTCACCTGCTCCGCCGGACCGCGACCACCACTTCGCACGGGGAGTCGCACCGAATCTCCACCGAGCAGCCCCTGCACGCGCGCCAACGCGCGACGAGCCCGCTCGGCCATCTCCCGGTCTCCGGTGAACTCATACTGCAATGCCCCGGCTGAGGCCACCTCGACCGGCTCCAGGATGATCGTGACGATCGGCGAATCGGGCTTCTCGATACCCCCGCCACGGCCGGCAGCAGCGGTCAGCCACCCCTCCAGTTGCCACCGGATCCGATCGGCGGTTGCGTCAGCGGTCAGCGGCTGCGCACATCGCCAAATTCTCGAATGTTCTTGTCCACGTTCAGTTATCGCATGTACGGCGAGCCGGGTACAGGCAACCGCGGCAGCCGACAGACCCCGATGGAGTTCCTCGGCCAACCGGCGACCGAGAAAGGCTGCGGCATCGATCCGCTCGATCGGTGGATCACAGCTGTGTTCGACAGTCAGATCAGTCAGTAACGGCTGTCCCGACGGTGGCCTGGAGGGATTGGCCCGCGCTTGCCGATGCGCGAGCACCGCATCGTCGTCGAATCGGGTAGCCACATCGGTCGACGTCAGCGCCGCGAACGCACCGATGCTGCGTACCCCCAAATGCCACAACAATTCAACGAGCTCGGCGCGTCGTTCACCACACAGGCTCGGCTCGATCATCAGCTCGCCGATCGGGCGTCCGGCCAGGAAGTCCGCGTCGGTGTCGGCGGGCACAAAGATCCCCTGCCGGGCGGCCAGTACCGCGGTGAACATCTCGTCGGCCACTCCGACCGACGACTCGACTCCTAACGCGGACACCGCATCGACGAGTGCTTCGGCGAGCACCTCAACCGAGCCGAAGTAACGCACACCGGCCGAGACCGGCAGTACACACAGTCCGGGCCGCAGAACCTCGACATTCGGTACAAGCTGTGCCACCGCTGCGACCACCGGTTCGAAGAGCCTGCCATCACGATGCATATCGTCGTCGGCGACGACGAGTTGCGGGCAGTTGGCCTGGGCTTGCCGTTTACTCATGCCACGCCGTACGCCCTGCCGTCGGGCCGACGCCGAACACGCTGCCACCCGATTGGCTCGCAACACCGCGATCGGCTCATGTGGCGCCAGATCGTATTCGGCACCAGCGGCAGCGGCTGGCCAGTCCGGCGCCCACAACGCCAAGACCCGACGACTCGCCCCGACGGCCGGTTCGGCCGACATTGTGTGCAGTTGAGTTGAGCAGCCCATCAGTTCGCAACCGCCAATGGCACCGTGGAAGACTGCCCGACCGTGCTTATCCGGACCAAGCCATCATTGGCATCGCTTGAACTGCAATCGATTTCAGAGGACATCGGGCGTTGTCCCCGACCTTCGACGCAGATCTGCAACCGCCATCCGAGAATCCGGCCATAGCCGGGGTCGGCAATCCGCGGTCCTTCTCGCCGCATTGACGGGGTCTGCCGGTAGGCCACCACCCGGGCACTCAATCGCAGTTGCGCACCCGGCCAGCGACCGCCGGTCACCATCAGCACCGACGACTGCTTACGCGCGCGCCCGGCAAGTACCTTCGCCCGCGCCGGCGGCACCGCCACACCGCCTAACCCGAGTACCACCAAGTCCATACCGTCGAGCAGAATTCCGCCGATTTCCACCGGATCCGGACCGGGATCTTCCACTATCGCTATACACGAAAGATCCGCCCCCATCTGGACCGCCGACAACATGCTCAACTGCGGCATACCCACTACCGCGACCTGGCCGCCCGCACCGCTGACAGCGGCGATCAACGCGACGATCATCGACCGGGCACCATCGGCCGCAATCACCGATCCGCGCGCGATTCCATTGCGCGGCAACAGATCAGCCAATACCTGAGGTACCGCCAATAACTCGACCGGCCGCTCCTCGGCACTACCCGCGTTTCGTTGGCCGGCCCGCCCGGACAACGCCGCCATCTGCTTACGCAGGATACTAAGATCAACATCAGCCCGGTCACCCACGGCGCATCCTCCACCTCGGGGGCCGGGAAGTTGCCCACCATCGCGATATTCGAACTTTTGTTCGATGACACAAGCGTAGGGGCGAGGTATGACATCGGTCAACCGGGCAGGTCAGGACGATTGAGCACGACTGGAACTGTCCCCCTGCCCGACGCAGGCGGCAGCATAGTGCCCACATCGCCCAGGGCACAGTTCCAGCAGTGATACCGATCCGACCACCTAAAACAGCGTCAGTGCCCGCGCCAGCTCCGGCTCGGCGACCGCCGGCACCGGCGCCTGCCTATCCCGCTTGGCACCCGCCAGCCCATGTTTGGTCACCAGCGGCTCCATCCGCTCGCGCAGCCATCGCGAATATTCCGGATTCACATACGCGCCACGCCTATAGAGACTGCGATAGCGCTTGATGAGCGCCGGATGTTCCTGCGCAACCCAAGACAGAAACCAGTCTTTGGTCGCGCCGCGCAGATGCATCGGAAACGCGGTCACCCCGGCAGCCCCTGCATCGGCAAGCTCACCGAATAGTGAATCGAGTACGGGCACGCCGTCGGTCAAGAACGGGATCACCGGAGCAACCATGACATGCGGAGAGAAGCCGGCGTCAGCAATGGCTCGGATCAACTGCAGCCGGGCTGCCGCGCTCGGCGCCCCCGGCTCGATCTGCTTTTGTAACTCACGCGATCCCTCATCGGCCGCCGCGAATGCCAGCGAGACCGAGATATCCACCCGCACTTGGCTTGCCGCTTGCCGCAGCAACGGTAGATCACGATGCAGCAAGGTGCCCTTGGTGAGGATCGACATCGGCGTATACGCCTGAGTCAGCGCCCCGATTACGCCCGGCATCAGGCGGTAGCGTCCTTCCGCCCGCTGATAAGGGTCGGTGTTGGTTCCCAGCGCGACGACGTCGCGCTGCCATGAGCGGCGCCGAAGTTCCTTACGCAATACCGCGGCAGCGTTGAGCTTCACCACCACCTGCGAGTCGAAATCCTCCCCGGCGTCGAGGTCGAGATATTCGTGGGTCGGTCGCGCGAAACAATACCGGCACGCATGTGTACAACCGCGAAAAGTGTTGACGGTGAAGCGAAACGGAAGCGCCGACTTCTCCGGAACCTTATTCAGGATAGATTTGCATACAACCTCGTGGAACGTGACTCCTTCGAATTCCGGCGTCTGCACCGAGCGCACCAAACCCGCTCGATCCAGCCCCGGAAGAGCACCGTCGGATGCTTCGATCATCTGTTCGGACCATCGCACCCGCCTATGCGAACACACGTTCGATATACTTGTCAATAGCAACCCTCATCCACCCGCTATCATCGGCGTATGCCACCAACCGCACAGCGCCCTGCCGCAGGCCCTGATTACCTGGTCGCCGGTCGTTACCGCCTCCGATCACGGATCGGCGGCGGCGGCATGGGCACCGTCTGGCTCGCCAAAGATCAGCTTCTCGACCGCGAAGTCGCCGTCAAGCAGGTCATCTCGACCGAAGGGATGAGCGACGAGACCGCCGACAACATGCGCCAGCGCGCCATGCGCGAAGGTCGTATCGCGGCAAAACTGGCTCACCGCAATGCGATTGCCATGCACGACGTCGCGCTCGACGGCGGGTCGCCGTGGCTGGTGATGGAGTATCTGCCCTCACGCAGCGTCGCGCAGATCTTGCACGCCGTCGGTACCCTTGACATCGCGCAGTCCGCGCAAATCGGCGCTCAGGTCGCCGACGCCATGACCGACGCCCACGAGTCGGGCATCGTGCACCGCGACATCAAGCCCGGCAATATCCTGATCTCCAGTGCGGCCCGCAGCGCGGGCCTGGTAAAAATCACCGACTTCGGCATCTCCCGAGCCAAAGACGACGTCAACCTCACTCAGACCGGGATGATCACCGGCACTCCAGCCTACTTCGCCCCCGAGGTTGCCCGCGGCGCCGAGCCGACCGAGGCATCAGATGTGTACTCCCTCGGTGCGACGGTCTACACGATGGTGGAGGGGCAACCACCATTCGGCGTCGACGACAACGCATTAGTGTTGCTGCACAAGGTCGCTCGCGCACAGATCAACCCGATGCGCAAAGCCGGCGTTCTCGAATCGGTGCTGCTGCATCTCCTCGAGCCGAGTCCCGCCAATCGCCCGACGATGGCGCAGGCCCGCGATGAACTCGCCGCGGTGGCCGCCGGTTCACACGCCACTACTGAGCAGATACTGACTCGCCCACTGTCGAAACCCGATGGCGGAGTTCCGTTGTGGGTCTTGCGCACTCCCCCGGCAACACGTGGCGGAGCTACTGGCAACTACCCGCCGGTTCGACAGCCCTCGGGTCGCACGACACCGCCGACGCCTCCCCTGCCGTCGAATCCAAGCTTTGCGCCGACCGTAACTCCCCAGCCGTATACTGCTGGGGCACAGTCACTTTCGGGGCAATCGCACCCCCAGGCGAGCGCTCAGTCATATGTGTACAGCTCACCGCCGACGTCCAATCCCTATCAGCCGCAACCATCGTCGCGCCACACCTCTCCCGCCGCACTGGCCATAACCGTACTGCTGTTCTTCGCGGTCCTGGCCGCGATCGCCGTACTGGTTGTGCTGATGGTGCGGTAGCGCCCGAAACCGCATACAGCGCACCAACCGAGGGCGGTGCACCCTGCTCTCGGCGGTATCACGAAGCAGCATCAGCCGATATGCCGCGTCGCCGCCCACCTCGTCAAGGCGTTTCGGTTGGACTGCTGTGTCTTGCGGAGGACGTTCGAAGCGTGTGTCTCAACGGTTTTGATGGAGATGAACAACTCTTCGGCGATCTCCCGATACGTATAGCCGCGCGCCAACAGCCGCAACACCTCCAACTCACGACGGGTCAGCGAATCGAGTTCCGGATCCAGCGGCGGTTCCCCCACCGCCGACTTTCCGGTGAACGAGTCCAGCACAAATCCGGCGAGTCGAGGACTGAAAACGGCGTCTCCCTCCGCGACTCGGCGCACCGCGTCGGCAAGTCCATGACCATCGATGGTCTTGGTGACATAACCCCGAGCGCCAGCGCGGATCGTCGCGATCACATCTTCGGCCGCGTCGGAAACCGACAATGCGAGGAAGACCGGGGCATCGCCGCCGAGTCGGTCGGTTACCGCGCGTAGCACCGACACTCCACCGCCGTCGGGCATATGGACATCGAGCAGAACGACATCTGGTCGGGTCGCGAGAATTCCCTCTACCGCCTGCGCGACGGTACCCGCCTCGCCAACGACGAGAAACCCGGGTTCCCCGGATAACTCGGCCCGCACCCCGGACCGGAACACGCCGTGGTCATCGACCAGAAAGACGCGATATCCGCGCTCAGCCGATGCTTCCGATTCACTAGTCACGTGAAAGTCATCCTCGCTCAGTAGATTTCTGCGGCGCCTGGACCGCGCTCTTTTCTATCCGACTGTCGCTGGCCCGCGGTATTCGCATCCCCACGTTGGTACCTCGCTCGGGCGACGACGTGATGGTCACAGTACCTCCGGCACGGTCGATACGACCTTTGATCGACCCTGCGATGCCCTGCCGATCTTCGGCGACGGCATCGACGTCGAATCCAGTACCGCGGTCGCGCACAAAGACTTCCACCTGCTCGTCTTCGATCTCGCAATACATGTCGACCTTACGTTGCCCGGAATGTTTGGCCGCGTTGACCAATGCCTCCCGACTGGCCGCGACCAATGCGTTCCAGCGTCGGTCACCCGCCGGGTTCAAGTCTCCGACGCTCACCACGTCGACATCGACGTCGTAGGTGTCTTCCACTTCTGCCGCAACGGATTTCAATGCACCTGACAGCGAATCCACCCGGCCGCGCGTGTCGCCGAACAGCCATCCGCGCAATTCACGTTCCTGGCGCCGGGCCAACCGGGCCACCTCGTCCGGGCGGTCCGAACGTTTCTGGATGAGGGCGAGGGTCTGCAGCACCGAATCATGAAGATGCGACGCAATCTCCTCGCGCTCGGCGATGCGGATTGCCGCCGCACGCTCCTCGTTCAGCGCCCGCCACAACCTCATCCACAGCGGAACCGTAAGCAGTACAACACCTATCAAGGTTGCGATGACGGCGACGATCGTCGAGTTGAGCCCACCGAACGACGTATCACCGGCCCACACGACGACAACCAGTCCGCCGATCACCAGGACCGCACCACCGACCAGTCGACTCCAGGTGAGCAGCAGACTGCGCGGTGCCGACCGGGATTTGTCGAATTCACGCCACACCAAACTGGCACCGATGGCGACGACAACCACTGGAACCAGTTGCGCGGCAGGGGTACCCGAGGCAACGAAGCCGACGAGGAACGCCGCGACCAGCCCGAGGAGCGCCAACCCGTAGGCCTGCTGCCGTTCCCGCTGAGACGGCGGCGCGGTGTCGTTGCCTTGCGGACAGAAGAACCACAGCAACGCGTACGCGATCACACCAGCGCCGGCGAGTGCGGCGAGCACCACGAAAACTACCCGCACGCGGAACACGTCGACAGAGAAATAGTCGGCGATCCCACCGGCGACGCCAGCCACCACTCGCCCGCCATCGCGCCGACACACCTTGGGCGGCGGCGACTGCTCGGGCAGCATGGGCACGGTACGACTCACACTATCGATACTGGCACGTCCGATCCCCACTGCCTATCGGGGAACACACCTGTGGGGCGTAGAGATCTTCCAGAGAAAACTCAGGGTGATACCCGATTGGCCCGTGGCACGCATCGCAGCAGGATAAATGCCATGGACACCAAGCAGGCAGGGCGGTCGGAGCGCCGGGAAACTCTCGAAGGACTGTGGTCCACGCGACCCATCCGGCCGGCCAACGGTCGCACTGTCGCCGGCGTATGCGTCGGAATCGGCAATCGATACCGAGTCGATCCAACGCTGGTCAAGGTGGCATTCGTCGTTGCCGCGATGTTCGGTGGCAGCGGCATTCTCGTCTACATCGCGGCCTGGCTGGTGCTGCCCTCGCAGCGGCGCCTGGCCGGTGCGGCAACACAGGCCGCGACCGCACAGTGGTACGCCGACCACGCACATCTGCACTACGACCAGTGGCGCCGCGAGCACACGCATCTCCAGATCCCGGCGCTCGACGGGTTGGCACGCCACGGCCTGCGCCGCGGACATGTCATCGGCCTGATAATTCTGGCGATTATCGCTGCCAGCTCCTTCGGCCCGAATTCGACGTGGAGTTCGAGCGGACTGGTCGGAGCCGCGTTACTGGCAATCGGATGGTGGCTGCTGCACCGCCGGACGCCGGTTCCGCCACCGGGGACTAGCGTCGACACCTATCAGCAGGCTTTCACGCAGGCGATCACCACCGGCACTACCGTGGCTGGTTCGCCCACATCCGGCGCCGAGTTCATCCCCGGCGCACCGACTGCCGGACCCCCGCCCCTTGCGGCGCATATGCCGACAGCCACCCCAGCCGACCACATCGACCTGAGCAAATCCGGCAGTTTCGCGGCCGAGCCGCCAGCGACGACAACCGCAATTCCACCCGTCGCACAACCCGTTCCGCCAGCCTGGGATCCGTTGGGAACGGCACGCTTTGCCTGGGACCTGCCCGAGCCGAGGCCGCAGGCCGAGGTCGTGACACAGCCTAGACGCCGTTCACCGTTCACGCTGGTGGTCGTCGGCGCGGCGGTACTGACCGCTACCGGCGCGAGCGCGGCCGCAGTGGCCGGCGTCGAGTGGTTCACCCCAGCACGTATCGCTTCACTGACTCTCGCGGTGCTGGGAGTCGGCCTGGTCATCGGCGGACTGCACCGCACCACAGGCAAACACGCACCCGGCCTGGTTCCGTTGGCCATCCTCGCCGCAGCCGCAGTAGTGGGGCTTAGCTCGGCGGCCGATATCTCAGTGCCTTCAGGTGGCGTTGGCGAACGCGTGTGGGCGCCGACGTCGGAGACCGGTCTCGACGAGTCCTATTCCTTGAGCGTAGGCAGCCAGATTCTCGACCTGCGCTCTATTACGCTGACACGGGACCGAAAGGTCAACGTAGACACCGGAATCGGCGAGACTGTTATCCGCGTCCCGGCAACGATGGCGGTGGACTCCACCTGCGAAGCCGGCATCGGGAGCGTGAAATGCCCGACCGGCCGGAGTGGCCCGGCGAATTCACCAGTGCTGCAACTGACTGCCCACACCGGCATGGGAGAAGTAAGGCTAACCCGTGAGTGAGCAACAGAACGAGCCGCAGCCGCGACGCGCTCCCGCACTGATTCTCATCGGCCTAGTCGCGATAGGTATCGCCGGCTGGGGACTTTCCGGCGGGGCGCCGCTCCCCGACTTTGTGAGTCCGGTGTGGGCGCTCATTGGCCTTGCCGTGGCGATCGGCGTTGGGCTGATCGTGCTTGGAGCGCGGACGGGTTCGTCGGGCGACTAACTTCTCAGGTCATCACGCCGTCCCTGTGTCATGAGGGCCATTCTCCAAGTCCGCGAAAAGCCGCTCGAGCGTCGACAACGGCTGCGCCCGGCGTGGGCAGTGCGCCGAGTAGCCAGGTCGCCACGGCGCGATCGGGTCTCCGCCGCAGCTCTCGCGGCGTACTCCCGATTGCCCGCGCGATCGCGCATACGCGACCATCGGATGCAGTAGGGCATCCCAGCGGCATCGCACACAACAGAACTGTCGATCAGTCATGGCACCACCTTTCGCCGGTCGCAACTGAGGATTGAGCTAGTCCAAGTGTCTACCCGACTCACGACGTCGGACACGCGTGATGCACCACCCGAATGAGGGAAGAACGCCCAACCCAACCTGCCGCTCGATCCCGAGATTTGCCACCTCAACTGGGCGCCGGATCAGCACAATCGTGGGTAACACTCAGTCGTACAACACTTTTCACCCTTCTTGAGCCAAGCCAAGACCCCTCCCGCGAAACCGCCGACGCAGGTACCTGTTGCCAAGAACCAATCGCGCAGGTATACATGTTTCACAACTTGTTGTGCAGGGAGGCAAACACATGGTGTGGGGAAAGAACTACTTATTGGCCGTTATGACGGCCGCATTGGCCGCAACGTGCGTAGGCACGCAAGCGGCAGCAGACACGATCAAACTGCCGGGGCATCAACGCACCTGGACGACCGACGACGGATGGCGAGCCACGGTCTCGGCCGACAAAGAACAAATCCTTCGGGTGCAGCCACTAACCGCCTCCGGGTTTTCCCGCGAGGCCTATGTGACACTGCGCGCGCGAGCCGGAATCGCACGGGCTCGAGCCGCGAAACCCGACGCAAAGATCATCGCGACGTTGGAATCCGGCTACCAAATCGGTTGTATGGCAACGATGAATGAGGTGACACCAAGCCTCGGCGGAAGTTTCGGCCTCAGCGGAACGGGCGGTTCACAGGGGCTGCCGGTGCTGCTGCTCAACCCGCAAGCGTTGATACAACCGGGAATTCAGGTTTCCCTGACTCCTGGCAAGTCGATCATCGTGTCGCTCGGCAAGAAGCCGCTGGAATCGGCCCAGGCCAGTGTGACAGTCCGTTCGGGACATATCACCGTCGACGGCTGCATCGGGACCGCGAATATCCGCAGCTTCTCCGTCCTGTCGATCCGAACCTCGGAAGTCGACGATCAGAACGCGGTTTACGGACGGGTCTCCCGACTCTGACCCACGTCGGGCAGCAGGAGTCACAACCGGCGACGGACGCCGCTCACCCAGACCTCGAGGGAACCCCCTCGCGGATACACGAAACGCATCAGCATTTCGTGACCCAAAAAGTAAGGACCAAACAATGAAGATGTGGGAAATCGAAAACCAGATCAACGGTCGGAGCCTTCGGCCCGTATCGCCTTCGATCGGCGGCACAAGCTCACTGGCCAACGGCATTCCGCAACGAAGCGCGCTGGCCGATGCCGCTGCGACGCTGTCGATGTCGAGTTCGATGGCCAGCCTGATGACGTCTTGTTATGCCTTGAGCCGAAGTCGCGCCTGCGGCGAAGTCATTCGGTGAGTGAGGATTCGCGATTCCTGTGATCGACACTCGGTTGAGCAACTACTCGACGTCGAGGCTGCTTGCCGGTGTGGCGCGCATCGTGGACGGCTATGCCGGGCTGCGCGCCCATGAAGCATATCGGCGTACCGGCCTCCTCGCGGGCCGGTACGCCGATAGTCACCCGGCGATCGCACAGCGATATCCACGCTTCGCCGAGCTCGTCGACGCACCGGCCACAGCCGTCACCGCAGAAGCCCTACGGACTGCGGTGGGTATCGGGATGTGTCTGAACGCAGGAGACCACCGACGCCAAGGCATGCTCGCCGCCCTCGACATCGGATTGAGTCGCCTGATTACCGCTCGGTCGAACTTCGGACGGGAGGGAGCTGACGACATGATGGACGCCTTGTCGCTGCTGACTTTGCTCACCGCCGGAGAACGTGATGCTCAGTCAGCACACAAGGCGTACCTGACCGCGGTCAACGTGCAGCTCAGTCTCGCATACGCGATGGCTGGCCTAGCGAAGGTCGTCTCATACGAATGGACCAGTGGTGAGGCTGTCCGGATGATCATGAGTACCGAGTCCTTCGGCGACCCCAAACTGTATGCCTGGTTCACCAACCATCGCGAGGCAGGCAAAATCATGACGCGAATGGTCGCGGTCGCCGAACTCCTATACCCGCTCATTTATCTAGTGCCCAATCGGCAGGTGGCGCGCATTCTTGCCTGCTCGGGTATGGGATTTCATTTTATGGTAGCGGCGAAAATGTCACTGCCTCAGTTCGTCTACGCCTTCGGGGCGGCCTACCCAGCTGTATTCTGGGCGATTGCCCGGCGCGATGCGACTAAGCGATCGGGTACCTGATGAGATCACGCACCGGGTCCCCGGTCAGCGACCCCCGCTATTGCCTATTAGGACAGATACCGCCGGAGAAACCCATCGCGGTGCTGCTGCTGGAATCCGATATCGGAGAACCACCCGAATACTGGCATCTGCTGGTCGACCGACTGGCCTCGGCGGGCTTGCTCTGCCTGATTCGCATCCGCCCCGGATATCTATGGAGACCCACGGGCGGCGCAGACATCATCGGTCGAGAATTCGTCACACAACTGGTCACCGAGGCCGAGACCCTTATCTACCTCGCACATTCACTCGGGGCGCTCATGGCGATACTCGACGGTGCGGCCCGCCCGCTACACAGCCGCATACCCGATACCGTGATGCTGCTCGATCCGGCGACGCCGGAAATGATCGCCGAACTTCGTTCCAACAAATTCGAGTTGGGCAGAATCCGTCGTTCCCTGGATATTTCGGCGATGTCGGTTGGCCTGGGGATAAGTCGGTTCTCCCAACCGATCGAACAGGCCTATCTGTGGTATCCGATACGGACCTATCGCCGGTGCAAGGCTTTCCGGCACAACCTACACAACGCGATGACCGCACGCCGCGAATTCAACATCGTCGTCAGTCAAGATCTGTCGATTGAGCCGATCCGGCATCCAACTACTGCGACGCTGATTCACTCGGAATTCGCGATCCCGGACGCGGACCGTTATGCCGACAGCCAACGGCAGCTTGCGGCCAGTCTCCAAATCGCCCCGTCGAGGATAGTGACACTGCGCCAGACCCGTTTCAAATCTGCGCTGACCTCACCGGTCGCACTCAACGCTATCGCGTCTACCGTCCGCGAATTCATAAACCATTCCCACCGGGAAGGGATCGGCAGTGATTAAGGAAGTCCTTTCGACCGGATCGCGCCTAATCATGTGGATATGGGTCGGCGGCACCCTGACCTTCAACATGCCGGGCGATCAGACCAAGATGCAGCACATATTCAGTCGCGTCGGGCTACACCTGCCCACCTGGAAGTTCTTCGCCCCGACACCGGCGACGACGGACCTGGTGATCATGTATCGCGATCTAAATCGCGAGCGCGACGTCATCACACCGTGGAAAGCCATCGACATAAATCGTGATCGCGGCCGAAGAATCGTCTGGCCACCACCTGGGCGGGATCGAAAGGCCTATGTTGACCTCGCCCAGGAATTGCACACAGTATTCAGAGAATTCGATGGCGCCACACCAGCGGTCCGAGAGACGCCAATCTACGCACTCACCGTACGGCACCTCCGAAGTCTTCCCGCGCAGTCGAATCTATCTGAAATGCGCGAGTTCATGATCGTCGAGGCCCACACAAGTATCGATAGTCCCACAGCAGTACCGATATTCATTTCGGAAAGCTTCGAATTGACGTCCGACTATCCAGCGGCGACCGATCGTCCGGAATCGAAAGCGGTGCCCCAGTGAACGGAAAAGAATTTCGTGGGCCACTCGCCGTCGCGATTATGGGAATCGTACCGTGGACTCTCGTCACGGCCTTCTGGCTGTTCAAGACGTGGACGGCGGACTCGTTCGACAATTGGGTTCAGTTCGCAGTATTCGGCGTAGCGAGCATTCTCTGTCTCGGCGCTATCTCGATACCACCACCGTGGATCTACGGCACACACGTAATACTCGCACTCCGAAACATCGTCGTCATCGCATTGCTCGTGTCGCTCATTCGCGTATGGCCCGAAAACCCGAGCCTGCTCACTCTGCTGTCGCTCATCATCGCGGCCGGCGGGCTCGTGATAGCCGTGCGCTTTGCGGCCCGATCGACCGCGGACGAAGTGCTGGACCTGCACCACCCGGTGCCAGCCACTCTGATCGCGAATCAAGCTGGTCGATTCGGCAACCACCACAAGTCTGCAATCGAACAGCGATGGGCGGCGGATCTGTCAGCTTTGGGGCCCGGCAACCGGCGAGCATCCCCGATCTGGTCGAGCAGAGTGGACGATTACGCGATATTCGGCCTTCCCGTCCACGCCCCCTGCGACGGCGTCGTCGTCGACTGCGCCGACGGACGTCCTGACAATATCGACCTGAACGAGGTACCTCGATATACCGATGGTCGCGGCAATTTCATCGCAATCGCGACCGACGGCGCGACGGTAATTCTGGCGCATCTGAAACTCGACTCAGTCGTCGTTGAGATCGGTGATCCCGTCAGTGTTGGCCAAATCCTGGCGCGAGTGGGCAATTCGGGCCGAACGTCGGAACCACATCTGCACCTGCACTGCGAAGCCGATGGCAAAGGGGTGCCATTCACGATCAACGGGCAAAGACTCTTCCGCGGCGTAAGGCTCCGGCAGCGATGAACCGATCCGATTACCCGCGGCCACCTCGGTTTCACCGCCTCACGGTGATCGCCCGATCGTGTTTAAATCGGCGTTTGTCAGCGCTGGCACTTGTCATCGTTGTTCTGCAGTCGGCCGGCATCATCTTCGAATTGATCCTGCCCATAATGTACGGCCGTCTCATCGACGGTGGCCTACTGACCGGTGACGCCTCGCATACCTTACGGATCGGTCTGGCAATGGTCTTCGCCGTTGCCGTCCAAGCGCTGCTCGCCTACCTAACTGTCCGACTCATCGCGCAGGTCGTCATTTCGATCGGAACAACTCTTCGCCGAAGGCTGGTCGATGCTGTCGTCAGCGAAGGCACTGACATCGAAGCGGGTGGAATAGTGACCCGCGCGACCCGTGATGTCATGCAGGTTCAGTCTTTGCTGTCGACGGCACTGGGTCCGTGGTACCTCTCGGTGGCGATTACTGTCTTCGGCCTGTCCACCCTGTTTGTCATCGCCCCGACGGCAGCGCCATTCGCTCTGGTCATTCTCGTTGTCTATTTCGGTCTCGGACTCATATACGTCCGGCGGCTCGGCCCCGGCGTCGTCCGGATCATGGCGTTAAAGGACCGATTGAACACTATCTATTCCGACCGTATCCGCGGCAGCGATGTACTCGGTGCGATGCCCCGAGTGCGGGCCGTCGCCGATCCATTCACCGGAACCAACCGAACGCTGCGCGACACGGAGGTAAACCTCGGCAAGATCATGGCGATGATGGCGCCGACGACGACCATCCTCACCGCTGCCGGTGCAGTCGTCATCGTCGCAACCGGAGCTGCCTCCGTTCATTCGGGGGCCATGCAAGTCGGTCAGTTGTCGGCGGCTGTCACCATTTTTCTGCAGGCCGCGCTGGGTCTCACGATGCTGCTTCTGAGTGTGTTGTCGTTACCGATGAACCTTGCCAGCGTCGATCGCATCTACAGTGTGCTGGCGACGGCCTCTGCCGAACCGCCGGCCATCGAGTCGCCGCTCCGCCGCGGACGCGGCTATTCATTGTCTGTCCACAACCTCGCCGTCATCGATTACGACTCCGGTCGGAAGGTGCTCGATATTCCCACCCTCGACGTGAACGCGGGCGCGCGGGTGGGGATCGCCGGTCCGACCGGAGCCGGAAAGTCAGTTTTGGCACGAGTTATCGCCGGGCTCGTCTCCCCCGACGAGGGCCGGATAGTCGCATGGAACGCTACGACTGGTCCGGCAGACCTACTATCTGTGTGCGGATATCAAGGGCAGGAACCATATCTCGCCACCGGAACGATCCAATCGAATCTATGCCGCGACGGCACAGCCCTACCAACGCCGCCCAGCTTGCTCAAAGCAGTGCGAATCGCAGCGGTCGACGGTCTGGTTCGACGCCGCGGACTGGACTCACCCGTCACCGGCGGCGGCGCCGAGTTCTCCGCCGGTGAACGCCAACGCCTGGCGCTGGCGGTAGCGCTACTGCACTCGCATGGTCTGGTAGTACTTGACGATCCGGTATCTGCCATCGACCCGACAACACGCGCACAGATCCTCGACGGGCTGTTCACCGAAGATCATGGCACGGTCATCGTCACCACAACCGACATCGATATCCTCTCGCGATGCGACCACGTCGTGTACTTGCAGCAGGGAACGCTGGTCGACGTCGGCCCCCATCGCGGGTTGATGGACTCACATCACGACTATCGACTGCTGGTGGCCGACGCTGATCGCGAAGGAGCTGTGCGCGGATGAGCGGTTCAGCCGAGAAACAGACAAATACCGGCGTCGGAGCCCTGCTCGCCGCAACCGGTCCCGGTGTACGCGGATTCCGATGGCGGGTCGCTCTCGTCATGACACTGTCGGTCAGTCTAGTCGGTTCAGCCATCGTTATCCCCTATCTGCTGGGCACTGCCACCGACGCGGTGATTCGCAGTCTGTCAGTCGATGCGTTACCGACGCGTGAGCTCGTTGTACCACTCGGCGTCGTGGGCGCGGTGTCGCTAATCGGTGCCGCCACCAGTTACGCGCGTGATCGGTTGCTCATTCAGCTGATCGAGGACTGGGACAGTTCGGTGCGAGCACGTATCGTCGCCATCCTCAACCGGACACCGGGTGGTCTGGCCCAGTTCGCGCCCGGCGACCTATTGTCGCGCTGCGTCACCGATCTCGACACCCTCACGCGGACCGCGTCGATGACATTGTCGGCCGCGGCAACAGCAATAGTCTCGATTCTGGGCTCGTTGGCCGTCATGCTCTGGTTCGACATCTGGTTCCCGCTGATCACAGTCGCAACACTCATTGCGATCGCCGCCGTGGGCCGTCTGCTGGCGAAGCGGGCACGGCCCCATTTCGAGCAACAGATGCAGGAGTACGGCAGCCTCACCGGGGTGGTTCTCGATGCTTACATGGGACGCGATGCCTACCGCTCCGGCCGCAATTCCGCGGGGCTGCATAAGCAACTCGCCGACGTCGACGAAGGTCTCTCGGCAAGTACCTTCCATTCCACCCGGCTGTCAGGCGCCGCGGGTCCAGCATCGTCAGTACTCGAGAGCATCGGGTTCGTCCTCGTCGTGGTGCTCGGCGCGTTCCGTATCGCGGCGGGGTCACTCACCGTCGGCGAGGTGCAGGCCACGATCCAGTATTTCCGCCAGGCCACGGGTCCGATCGGGATCCTCACCGACCTACTGCACTCGTTGCAGCAGGCAGCGACCTCCGCCCGCCGAGTACTCGCGGTCCTGCGTAGCGACGACGCCCGGCTGCAAGTGGCCGCCGTCGCCACCGTTGACTTGCCCGGAGGTGCCCTGGAGGTCTCATTCGATGACGTCTGCTTCCACTATGGTGACGGCGCGCACATAATCTCGGGTTTATCGACGACACTGCCAGCCGGTTCACATACCGCGCTGGTCGGGCCGTCGGGCGTCGGAAAAAGCACGGTTATCCGGCTGCTGTTGAGTCTTCTCCAACCCGACTCGGGCGCCATCACCCTCTCGGGCCGGGACCTCCGGTATGTGCACCACGACAGCCTCGTCAACCGAATTGCCATCGTGCCGCAGGAGCCGTGGATCTTCACCGGCACCGTCACTGAGAACATCCGATGTATGCGCGCCGACGTGTCAGTCGTCGGCGTTCGGGCGGCCGGGGCACGCTGCGGCCTCGACAGGTATGTCGAGGCGCTGCCAGCCGGCTATGACACCGTCATCTCAGCCGACGGACGAGAATTGCCGTCGAACGCTCGAAGACTCGTGGCAATCGCACGAGCGCTGGTTGGTTCGCCGGGACTCGTACTGATGGACGAGCCGACCGCGGGAATGGATCCGGCATCGGCCGCACATATCGAAGCCATGATTGCCGAGGAATTCCGCGACGTGACGGTACTTGTTGTGTCCCATCGCAATTCAACGATCGCCGCACAGCAGAACACCCTGGCGCTCGCCGATGGCCGCTCCGTCGCGAACTAGCCGCCAGCAACCGGCCTCATTCCCATTCGATGGTGCCTGGCGGCTTACTCGTCACATCGAGCACCACCCGGTTGACGTCGGGCACCTCGTTGGTGATCCGCGTCGAGATACGCTCCAGCGTCTCGTAGGGCACCCGTGTCCAGTCAGCGGTCATCGCATCCTCCGACGACACCGGCCGCAACACGATCGGATGGCCGTAGGTACGACCGTCGCCTTGCACGCCCACGCTGCGCACGTCGGCGAGCAGTACCACCGGACACTGCCAGATCTGGCCGTCGAGGCCGGCAGCCGTCAGCTCTTCGCGGGCGATCAGGTCGGCCTTGCGCAACAGTGCCAGACGGTCCGCAGTCACCTCGCCGACGATGCGAATCGCCAAGCCGGGCCCCGGGAACGGTTGGCGCCCAACGATTTCCTCAGGAAGGCCGAGTTCTCGACCAACCGCGCGTACTTCGTCTTTGAACAGCAAGCGCAAGGGCTCGACGAGCGAGAACTCAAGATCGTCGGGCAGACCGCCCACATTGTGGTGGCTCTTGATATTGGCGGTACCCGATCCGCCGCCGGATTCCACGACGTCGGGGTACAGGGTTCCCTGAACCAAGAAGTCGATCTTCTCGCCCGACTCCGCACTCTCGCCGAGTACGTCATTCACCGCACCTTCGAAGGACCGGATGAACTCACGGCCGATGATCTTGCGTTTTTCCTCCGGGTCACTGACGCCGGACAATTCGGATAGGAACTTCTCCTCGGCGTCGACGGTGACCAACCGGGCTCCAGTCGATCCGACGAAATCGTGCTGCACCTGTTCGCGCTCGCCCGCTCGGAGCAGTCCGTGGTCGATGAACACGCAGGTCAGCCGATCGCCGATAGCGCGTTGCACCAGAGCAGCCGCCACCGCGGAATCGACACCACCGGACAGACCGCAGATGGCGCGGCCGGTACCGATCTGATCGGAAACCGCGTCGATCAGCGCATCGGCGATATTCGCGGGGGTCCAACTGGCCTCGAGGCCGGCCACCTCGTACAGGAACCGCGTCAGCACCTGCTGGCCGTGCGGGCTGTGCAAAACCTCGGGGTGATACTGCACACCGGCCATCCGGCGATCCAGGTCTTCAAACGAGGCAACGGGTGCCCCCGGCGTCGAACCCGTGACGGTGAAACCCTCCGGAGCCGACTGCACCGCGTCGTTGTGGCTCATCCACACCGGCTGCGCATCCGGCAAGCCCTGATGCAGGACGCCAGAACCGTTGGGCGTCAACGTGGTTCGCCCAAACTCCCGGCCACCGGTATTGGCGACAGTACCGCCGAGAGCCTGTGCCATCGCCTGGAATCCGTAGCAAATACCGAAGACCGGGACGTCGAGGTCGAGGATCGCGGGATTCAACGCCGCGGCGTCGTCGGCGAACACCGACGCTGGACCACCCGACAGGATCAGCGCGACCGGCTTCTTGGCGCGGAACTCCTCGATCGGGGCATCGTGCGCGATGACTTCGGAGAAGATCCGTGCCTCACGCACCCGCCGCGCGATGAGCTGCGCGTACTGCGCACCGAAGTCGACGACGAGGACTGGACGAGGACTACCGGAGAGATCGGCGGCGAAAGTGTCTGTCACGCCTTCGAGTCTAGTGGGACGGGATCGCCGCGACGTGAGGACCCGCGCGTTGCCGGGTCTTGGCTTACTCAGCCGACCGCGCGCGCGTCCTTGCGCTCGTCCTTCGACGCGGCCTCCCGCGTCGCGGTCTTCGCCGGAACGGTCGGCATCGGCAGAATCAGCGCGCCGGGCGCGTCGGCCGGCACCACCGGCGACTTCGGCTCAACCGGCGCGATCCGCCGATATCCCACTGCCTGCTCCGGCCGGGTGTCGGCCTCCCCCTTGTTCGGCCACATCGCCGCAGCACGCTCGGCCTGCGCGCAGATCGAAAGTGACGGATTCACACCAAGATTCGCGGTGATCGACGCGCCGTCGACGACGTAGAGCGACGGGTAGTTCCACACGCGGTGATATGGATCGATGACGCCCGACGTCGGGTCGTCGGAGATCACGCAGCCCCCGAGATAGTGCGCGGTGAGCGGAATATTGAAAATGTCGCCCCAGGTGCCGCCTGCGAGGCCGCCGTCGAGCTTGTCCGCGATACGACGCGTCGCCTCGTTGCCTGCCGGAATCCAGGTCGGATTGGGTTCGCCGTGCCCCTGTTTGGAAGTGACATATTTGAACGGTCCACGCTTGCGAACGAACGTGGTCAGCGAGTTGTTGGTCGACTGCATCACCAATGCGATGACGGTCCGCTCGCTCCACTTGCGCACGAGGACCAAGCGCACCAACAGGAATGGGTTGCGGGCGATCTGGCGCACGAGCTGACCGAATCGATGAGTTCGCGAACCGCCGTCGGTCAGTGCGGTCTGCAAGTAGGCCATCGCGTTGGATCCCTTGCCGTAGCGCACCGGCTCGATATGGGTATCGGGCTCGGGATGGAATGAGGATGTGATCGCCACGCCGCGCGAATAGTCGTGTGCCGGATCGGCTTTACGCGACATCGCGCCAAGAATCGACTCGGAGTTGGTGCGGGTGAGGACCCCCATCGCGTCGGAGATCATCGGCAAGGTCGAACCCTTTGCGGCATGCATCAGCTTCTGCGTGTTGAAAGTGCCGGCCGCCATCACGACATGGTCGGCGGTGAATGTCCGGGCCCGCTTTCCCAGCGGACCCCACGCTGACGACCCTTCCGTATCCACTTCCCAACTACCACTTGATGTTTGACGCACCTGAGTCACCGTGGTCCGCGCGTGTACCGTCGCACCCTTTGACTCAGCCAGTCCGAGATAGTTCTTCAGTAGGGTGTTCTTCGCGCCGACCCGGCATCCGGTCATACACGCACCACATTCGGTACACGCGGTCCGCGTTGGGCCGGCACCGCCGAAGTAGGGATCGGAAACGGTGTCGCCGGGCGCGCCCTCGCCACCGGTCTTCTCACCGAAGAACACACCAACCGGTGTCGAAACGAATGTGTCGCCCGCACCCATCTCGTCGGCGACCTCTTTCATCACTCGATCCGATTCGGTAAAGGTCGGGTTGGAGACGACGCCGAGCATCCGCCGCGCCTGGTCGTAATACGGCGACAGTTCGTCTTCCCAGTCGGTGATGTGGTTCCACTGGGGGTCGGTGAAGAACGGCGTCGGGGGCTTGTACAGCGTGTTGGCATAGTTCAGCGAGCCGCCGCCGACTCCGGCACCGGCCAGGATCATGACGTCTTTGAGCAAATGGATGCGCTGAATGCCGAGGAGTCCCAGTTTGGGCGCCCATACGAACTTGCGCAGTCGCCAGCTGGTCTTAGCGAACTGTCGGTCCTCGAAGCGGCGCCCCGCTTCAATCACGCCAACGCGGTACCCCTTCTCCACCAGGCGCAACGCGGTGACACTGCCACCGAACCCGCTGCCGATAATGAGGACGTCATAGTGGCTGTTCGACATGGAGTCATCGTACTTATGCGCAAGTCGCCCGGTAAGGCAGGCAACCCTAAGTCGACAATGAGCGTTGTCGAGGTCGGCGTGAGCGAGTTGGCTGGGCTGTCAGGCTGAAGTCTGCGCGGTCGTCGTCGGAGACGTGAATTTTCCCCCGCAGTGTTTCAGGCCGCAGTCTTCAGCCGGCAGACCCTTCGGCTGAAGGCTGCGCTCCTAGCCGAGGCGAGGGAACCCCTCCCTGGAGACGCCTCTGAAGACAGGCTGCAGATGTCACCAGCTCGAATCTGCGCGCACAGCCGCACAGAGGGCAATGCCCCCTCCTAGCACCCCACGCCACAGAATTCAGTCCGCACAGCCGCCCGGCCCCGCGCAAAATTCGCCAGACCGCCCGGCCCGACTTCGGCGGCAACAGTCGGAGCGTGCGGAACGCGATGCGCAGGTGCTGAGCCTGTTCGGAAGACGTCGTCCGACTATCCCGAGCCGTAAATCTCGTCCCTGTAAGTGCCCTCGGAGGGCATATTGCCCTTCAATCCTGTTGAGCGGGATGAGATTTCGCGTGGGTACTGGACCCAATAATTTGAGCCCCAGATCCGTTCGGGATTTCACAACTGCTCTCCGCACCAACAGGTCTATCAAGGGAGATTTTCCCTCGGCTCACCTCTTGCCGCAGAATTCAGCCGGCCAGCTCAGCCCCGCCCTCAGGCCCGGACGTTCAGCCCGACCTTCTGGAACTCCTTGAGATCGGAATAACCGGCCTTGGCCATCGAACGTCGGAGCGCGCCAACGATATTCAACTCACCATAGGGGTCATCCGACGGTCCGTTGAGAATCTGCTCAAGGCTAGGACGAGCATCGC
Source organism: Gordonia sp. CPCC 205333 (assembly GCF_048537885.1). Lineage (NCBI taxonomy): Bacteria > Bacillati > Actinomycetota > Actinomycetes > Mycobacteriales > Gordoniaceae > Gordonia > Gordonia sp. CPCC 205333. The sequence goes on from NZ_JBCLVI010000004.1 coordinate 231,967, forward strand.
CTGCCTCAACTTGCAACAGCGCACCACGCGGCGTCGACGGATGCGCTGCCGCCGACGACCAGTACCAACCACGTCCCGGAGCGCTACTCGCCGCGGCCAGCGGCGTACCGAGCACTGCAGCGTCAGCGCCACAGGCGATGGCTTTCGCCAAGTCACCGGAGGTGTGGATATCTCCATCGGCGAGCACGTGCACATAACGACCGCCGGTCTCGTCGAGGTATTCACGACGCGCGGCTGCGGCGTCTGCGATGGCGGTCGCCATCGAAACACCAATGCCCAGAACCTCATTCGTCGACGTCGCGCCGGCGGCCGAGCCATATCCGACGATGACGCCGGCCGCACCGGTACGCATCAGATGCAGCGCGGTGCGGTGATCGTGGACGCCGCCGGCGATGACCGGAACATCGAGATCGGCGATGAATGTCTTGAGGTTGAGCGGTGTGCGGTCGGACTCATCCTCGTCGTCGGCAGAAACATGCTCCGCGGAGATGATGGTGCCGTGTACGACGAGCAATTCGATGCCGGCCGCGAGCAGGGCTGGCGTCAGCAGTTGGGCGTTCTGCGGGCTGACCCGAACGGCGGTGGTGACTCCGGCATCGCGAACCTGCGCAACGGCCTCACCCAATAGCTCGGGATTCAGGGGGGCGGCATGCAGCTTCTGCAGAAACCGCACGGCGGCTCGTGGATCCGGGTTGTTTTCGGCCACATCGAGCAGCGCTGCCAACTTATCGCCGACGTCGCGGTGCCGAGCCCACAGGCCCTCGCCGTTGAGTACACCGAGTGCACCTAGTTTGCCCAGTTCGATGGCCGTCTCGGGCGAAACCAGCGCGTCGGTCGGATGCGAGAGGATCGGCGAGGAGAACCGGTAGGCATCGATCTGCCAGGCAGTCGACACATCCTTCGAGGAACGGGTCCGACGGGACGGGATTATCGAAATGTCGTCCAGTTCGAAGGTTCGGCGGGCCGTCCTGCCCATGCCGATGTCGACGAGGTCACGCACCTTTGCGCCTTTCGTTGAAACTGCTGGTACACCGACAGGAAAGGATACCGGTTAGTGCGTGTAGTAGTTCGGAGCCTCTGCGGTCAGCGTGATGTCGTGCGGGTGAGATTCCTTGAGTCCGGCCGCGGTGATTTGCACAAACTGGGCCCGCTGCAGGTCCGATATCGACGACGATCCGGTGTATCCCATCGCCGCGCGAAGACCACCGACGAGTTGATGCACCACCTGTGACAGCGGACCGCGGAACGGTACCCGCCCTTCAATACCCTCTGGTACGAGCTTCTCCTCTTTGAGCACGTCGTCTTGGAAGTAGCGGTCTTTGGAATATGACTTGCCCTGCCCACGGCCCTGCATCGCACCAAGCGACCCCATGCCGCGGTAGCTCTTGAACTGCTTGCCGTTGACGAAAATCAGCTCACCGGGCGATTCAGCGGTACCCGCGAGCAACGAACCGAGCATCGCTGTCGACGCGCCGGCCGCCAGTGCCTTGGCGATGTCACCGGAGTACTGCAGGCCACCGTCGGCGATAACTGGAACGCCTGCCTTCTGACAAACTGTCACCGCTTCGAGGATGGCGGTGATCTGCGGGGCTCCCACGCCCGCTACCACGCGGGTGGTGCAGATGGAGCCGGGGCCGACGCCGACCTTCACTGCATCGGCGCCTGCGTCGATCAGGGCTTGCGACGCCTCGCGAGTCGCGACGTTACCGCCGACGACGTCGATCCGGTCGCCGACTTCCTTCTTCAGACGCGAGACCATGTCGAGGACGAGTCGATTGTGGGCGTGGGCGGTGTCGACGATGATGACGTCGACCCCCGCGTCGGCCAGCGCCATCGCGCGTGACCACTGTTCCCCGCCGGTGCCGACCGCGGCGCCGACGAGCAGTCGTCCATCGGCGTCTTTGGTCGCCAATGGATGCTGTTCGGTCTTGACGAAGTCTTTGACGGTAATCAGGCCGGTGAGCGTGCCGTTGCCGTCGACGATCGGCAGCTTCTCAATCTTGTTGCGGCGCAACAGTCCCAGTGCGGCTTCAGCCGAGACACCCTCCTGTGCGGTGATCAGCGGAGCCTTGGTCATCACCTCGGCGACCGGCCGATCGGTGTCAACCTCGAAACGCATATCGCGGTTGGTGATGATGCCGACGAGGCTGTTGCGGTCATCGACGACCGGTAGCCCGGAGATGCGGTAGCGCGCGCACATCGCGTCGACCTCGGCGAGAGTGTCGGTCGGCGAACAGGTAACCGGATCGGTGACCATACCCGCCTCGGATCGCTTCACGGTCTCGACCTGCCCGGCCTGGTCGTCGATGGAGAGATTGCGGTGCAGCACACCCATACCGCCCGCACGCGCCATCGCGATCGCCATCCTCGACTCGGTAACCGTGTCCATCGCTGAGGACACCAGCGGAACGCGCAGGCTGATGTTGCGGGTTACCTGCGTCGACGTATCGACCTCACTGGGGATTACATCCGACGCCGACGGCAGTAACAGCACGTCATCGAAGGTCAGGCCGAGCATCGCAACCTTGCCGGGATCGTCGCCACCGGTGCGTACGTTCGTCATCACATCATCCTATCGAGTTGCCGTTGCTACCGAAGAATCGCGTCGCGAGTCAACGACACTGCGCCATCGACCGCGATACGCCGCCTACCAGTGCAATCAGAAACACTGACCCGGCCACCGATGTTCCCTTCTGTGGCGTACGCCGCACCGTGGTCCGCTCAGGGCGCGTCAACAGGCAGCCGAATTACGCACAGCGCGAACTCTCCGAGGAGTGCATCACGCCTGGCATCGGCTACCGTGGGTATGTGCGCGATCATTTTCCACCCGGCCTTCCGCCGGACCCATTTGCCGACGACCCGAGCGATCCAGCGATGGCGCTCGATTCCGTCGAGCCGGGTGTGCCACTCGATTCGAATGAGCGGCTCGCTGTCGAAGAAGACCTCGCCGACCTCGCCGTATACGAGGCCCTACTGGCCAGGCGAGGTGTCCGGGGTCTTGTCGTCGTCTGCGAGGACTGCCACGAGGACCACTACCACGACTGGGATATGTTGCGCGCCAACCTTCTTCAGCTACTGATCGACGGAACCGTACGTCCGCACGAACCTGCCGTCGATCCTAGCCCCGAGGCGTATGTCACCTGGGACTACTGCCGCGGGTACGCGGACGCGCAAGAGAACTGATCCCGCACAACGTCGAGATTCCTTACCGAAGCGGTCGAATGGACTAGTTCGGCCGGATACTGAGCGGCGGCAGGCCCGTAGTCGGTCGAGGCCTCGGAGTCGCAGTTCTGGTCGATGGTGTCGGCACCGCGGTCTGATCGGTGGTGCTCGGAACCTCAGGAACCGTACTCGGCACCGTCTGGCTGGTCTGCGGCGGCTCAGTGGTCTGCGACGAGCGCAACTGGTTACGAATATCCGGTGGAATAGTGGCCGGATCACTGCTCTTGTCGGACGGTTCGGTCTTGGTATCGGTTGCCGACGCACTCGACTTGGACGTCGCTGCGGTATTCGGCGCGCTCGCACGCAGCCGGCCGATCCAATCGTCCATCTGCTTGCGGGTCTTCTCGTCGCGCACTGGTTTGAGGTCTTGCGCTGCCTTGTCGACCAGCTGCTGCGCCTGTGTGGTTTCGCCGCGTGCCATCGCCTCTTCGGCGAGTTCGAGGTTCTGCTGAGCGTTGGTGGCCGCTTGAGTCTGGCTGGCCTGCTCGGCAAAGACGACCTTCTTCACACCCCACAGCGGGTCACCGGGGGCGGCGCCTTGAGAGAGCACGGTAAGACCGGCGGCCGCGACCACCACGACGGCGGCCGCACCGGAGGCGAGTCGCAAATGCCGGACCGCTTTACGCGCCGGGCGCGGTTGCGATGCGATGATCGCACGTTCGACATCATCGACGGACGGAAACTCCGGGGCGGGCTCGCTGAGCATGTCGTGTCGCCAGCCAGCCAGCAATCCGGCCAGTTGGTATTCGGCGTCGTCGGCGGTCGACACTGGCATGTCCCGCGCGAGCGCCTCAAGAAATTCGTCGTCGGCGCGGACAGCGTTCATGTCCAATGGCTCTTCGGTGCCGTGGTGTTGCCAGCCCGACGAGTCACCCACGTCATTCGACGGCTGGTTGGGTACTGACCCCAACCTGCGGCGACTAAGCTCGTCGCTCATCGATACCTCCGGACCTGTTCAGTTCATCCTTCAATTTGGTGAGGGCGCGATGCTGGGCGACCCGTACAGCGCCGGGCGTACTGCCCACCATCTGAGCGGTTTCATCGGCTGACATTCCGACGACCATGCGCAAGATGAGCACCTCGCGCTGCTTCTCCGGCAGGATGTCGAGCAATTGCTTCATCCGCTCGCTGGTGTCTGCCTGGATGGCCATCTGCTCGGGGCCGCCGGATACCGACGGGGTTTCGGGCACGAGGTCGACCGGGTCTGCCTTAGTTCGGCCGACGACGCGCATAGCGTCGGCAACCTTGTGGGAAGCGATGCCGTATACGAATGCCATGAAGGGGCGCCCCTGATCCCGATACCGGGGCAGGGCAGTCATCACCGCCATCAAGGCCTCCTGCGCGATGTCGTCCGCGGAGAACAGGTGTCGTTCTCCGATTCCAATGCGTCCTCTGCAGTACCGAAGTATCGGTTCCTGCACACTTTCAAGCACTGATTCAAGTGCCGCGCGATCACCCTGCCCTGCGGCAAGGACTGCGGCGTCCAATTCAGCACCCGTCAAGTTCATCGGTAAGGAAGGCCCCTGTGTTACATCGGCTGTTACGGTCGGTGTCAAACGAGCAGGTCGAAGGCGTGGCTGTGGCAGACTCCCGCACGTTGCGACCAATGGCTGCTCGGCTGCGGTCGACCACCGGGTCCGACCCGGCCCTTACTCTAGCGGCGTCAGTGTGAGCGGCCCGAATCGCCCGTTCAGTCGAATGAGTGCGTCACAATGAAAACGCAGGTCACACCTGTCACGCCAATCCATCACATATACATACCCCGACGACGCAATTCTGTTGCGATGTCCGCGAGTTCGGTTCCTACTCCCTCCCGTTCTCCCTCCCGTTGCCCAGCCTGGTCTGCCATCCCCGACAACATGGTCAGGGCGGCCCAACGCAGGGGCAGCAACCCGTTGCCCGCGCAGCGTCGCGCGCACGACGCCGCCAACGCACGCGCTGTATCGACGTCATCGTTTGCCGCCGATGTCGCCGCCGCGATCAGGTCGGTTTTGATCCGATGACGTTCGGACGGCACCGATCGCGCCGCGTCGACGCCACGTCCGCTGTGTTCGACGGCGGCGGCGAAGTCACCACGATAGAGCGCAAGTTCGGTACTGACCCAACACCAACGAAGGTGGATGCGATCGCCGAAGATAAATCCGGCGTCGGACCCTATTGCCGGCAATACCTCTTCCTCGACTCGATTCAGCAGTCGCCCGCTCGCCCCGAATCTGCCGATCCCCAGGTTGTCGGCGGCTAACCCGGTGAGTGCGTCGCCGAGTGCCGCGACCGTCGACGCCGACGGATCAGCGTCGGTCCCCGCGAACGCGAACGATGCCGCCGCACCGTCAACGGTCGCGGCATCGGAGTGCCGGCCAGCTTGCCTGATCCAGGACGCACGTGTGCTGGCACACAGTGACGCAACGACCGGATCGGTGCCTCGAAAGGCATCCGACAATTGCCGCATTCTGCCTTCACCTGCACGAACATAACCTTGCGCACCAAGCGTTACGACGTTGTCCCACCACTGCCGCACAAACGCTGAGTTTGGAGTTTGCATGAATTTAACCTGCCGAATTCTCGCCGATATTCGTCACACTAGTCACCAGGGGATGGCACCGCTATTTCCCTGATGTTAATCGACATCGCCGAGGGTCACGGTGACGCCATGCCTGAACTACCTCGCAAGCAGCGGCATCGAGGCTGGTCAGCCCAGTTTGCGCAGCTCAGATCCATCGATGATGGCAACACCAAACTCGTGGAACTCGTTTGATCAGAAGCCAACTAAACAGTTAACAACCGGGAAACAAATACACGTTTTCGACACGAAATAGCCGAATTGACTCTATTTCTCGGCGCTGCCTAATGTGTGCATTGCACTTCGATAGCAGTCGCTGAGACAGCCGTCTTTCCGAAGAGGAGAACGCAATGCCGTTGCCACATGAGCTACCCGGTCCTAACGCCGATATCTGGGACTGGCAGATGCAAGGGATGTGCCGCGGCGTCGAGTCGTCGGTGTTCTTCCATCCCGACGGAGAGCGTGGCCGCGCCCGCGCCCAACGCGAGCGTCGCGCCAAACAACTGTGCAACCAGTGCCCGGTACTCGCGTCCTGCCGTGAGCACGCGCTGGCCGTGGCCGAACCGTACGGAATTTGGGGCGGGTTGTCCGAGTCAGAGCGCGCGATGCTGATCAAGCGCGGTCGACGTCGAATGGTCAGCTGAGCGCATTCGTTCCTACCCGACTTCGAGCTACTCAGCGTCGCTCCTCAATCGAAAAGTCCGCCCCGGCTCCTGATGGAGGCCGGGGCGGACTTGTCTGTAGTGCGAGTTGCTAGCTGACGACAGCGAGCACGTCGCGGGCCGAGAGGATCAGGTAATCCTCGCCGCCGTACTTGATCTCGGTGCCGCCGTACTTGCTGTAGATCACGACATCGCCCTCGGCGACGTCGAGCGGGATGCGCTTGTCGCCATCCTCGTCCCAGCGGCCGGGTCCAACAGCGATGACCTTGCCCTCTTGGGGCTTTTCCTTGGCCGTATCGGGGATAACTAGGCCCGACGCGGTGGTGGTCTCAGCCTCGACGGCCTGCACCAGGATCTTGTCCTCAAGCGGCTTGATGTTCACGCTCGCCACGATGTGAGTCCTCTTCTTTCGTTGGAGAAGTAAAGTTTGCGGCCCTGATGTGATCGCCTCGCCGTCGCGGGTGAACGAGGATTTCTCACAGTGCCACCTAGCACTCTATACAGGAGAGTGCCAGCACTCAAGGGGGGCGGGTGACAGCTTCCCAACCCTACGAATTAATCGCGCTCAATGCCTTCGCCTTCGCGCCGACAACGAGCGCTCCGACGAGACCTATCAACGACAACCCGCTGACTACCCAGATTGCCGTGGACATACCCGGCAACGGTTGGCCGGGCACCACCGCTTCGTGCGACGAAGCCAAGATGGCTGTTACCACCGCCATCATGACCGCTCCGCCGACTTGCGCGAAGGTGTTGACCAATCCCGAGGCCAGGCCCTGCTCATCGTCGTCTACGCCGGCGGTTCCCTGCGACATGACCGACGGGAAGGTCAGGGCGAAGCCGACACCGAGCAGAATTATCGTCGGCAGCAGGAAGCCCGCGTACGAACCGCCGCTCTCATGCGACCGCTCGAACCACAGGTACGCACCGAGGAACGCCGCAAAGCCCACCACCAGCAGTAGCTGGGTCGGCACTCGGTCGAGTACCTTGTCCATCTTGGTCGCGCTCAATGCGACGATCAGCCCAGCGGGCAGAAAGCCCAATGCCATCGCCAGCGGCGACCAGCCAAGTGATCGCTGCAGGTACAGGGTGACCACGAACTGGAATGCTACGTAGCCGCCGAACATCAACGCAGCTGAGATATTCGCCTGCACCAGCGACACTGATCGCAGAATTCCCAAGCGCAGCAACGGATGTCGATGCCTCATTTCGACGACGACGAACACGGCCATCAACACCGCAGCGGCTACCAGGGTCACGACGGTCGCCGGTGCGGCCCAGCCGACGTCAGGCGCGCGAACCACGCCGAACACCAACAGCAGAAGCGATCCGGTGCTCGTCAGCGCGCCGATCACGTCGAATTGCGCCCATCGGAACGACGGTGCGGCAATCTTGGGAATCACCCGCATACCGACGACGAACAGCAGAAGTGCAACTGGTCCAGGGAACAATAGCGTTGCCCGCCAGGACAATTCGGTCAACAGACCGCCGAAGACGAGGCCAAGGGAAAATCCACTCGCGCCGCAGACCGTATAGATACTGAGCGCACGGTTGCGAGCGGGACCTTCAGCGAAGGTGGTGGTAATGATCGACAAGCCGGCCGGAACCGTGAATGCCGCCGCGATCCCCTTGATGAAGCGCAACGCGATGATCAGCCCGTTGATATCGACGACGGCGCTGATTACCGACGCGACGCCGAAAACCCCCAGTGCGGCAAGGAATACGCGACGTCGACCGAATAGGTCGCTGGCCCGGCCGCCGAGCAGCAACAGCCCGCCGTAGCCAAGTACATAGCCGCTGACGATCCACTGCAGTTGCGACGAAGTCATGCCGAGGTCGTCGCCGATCGACGGTAGCGCTACCCCGACCATGGAGATGTCGAGGCCGTCGAGGAATAGTGCGCCGGCCAATACGACCAGCAGGAGCCACACCTTCGGTGACCACCCCGAGCCGGTCGTGATGTGCATTCTCGGGCCGAGACGCGCCTGCGTCTCGACGGTGGACAGTTCTGCGGAGACAACCTGTGATGAAGTCACGTCGGCAACTATATGCGTTCGCATCTAATGCGTCTACATTAAATGTTGGTGGATATATTTCCGCTGCATGTGATAGCATGCGGCTATGGGTTCGAAGGCGGACGCGGTCAAAGACGACGAGCTGGCAGCGGCATGGCAGGAGCTTTCGGTCCGCTACCACCGCATTCAATGCACCCTCGACCGCGAATTGCAGGCGAACCACCAGCTCACATCGAGCGAATTCGAGGTTCTGGAGCTGCTGATGCGTGGCAACGAACACTCCGCACGGATGAGCGAATTGGCCGATCACGTCCACCTGAGTCAGAGCGCGACGTCGCGCGTTGTCGCTCGTCTGGAAGCGGATGGCCTGCTGGCCCGCAGCATGTGCAGCAACGATCGTCGGTCGGTTTTCGCCGCGCTCACCGATGCGGGTGTGCAGCGGTACACCGAGGCACGGCCGACGCAACGTCGGGTATTGAATGATCAATCAGTCGGCTGCCAACAACTCCTGGTGACTGCGAAAGTCCAATAGCCCCAACACAACTGGACGCAAGGCATGAATTTCCGACCACGAAAACGGCGCCGTGGAGGGCGGGATTCTGCCAACTGAATCCGGGTGAGGGGCCCGCTCCCCCACACTCGACCATTCCGCAGATTTCAGTTCGCTTCAGTGACTAGGCGACGCTTATCTGAACCGACATTCCCGGGTCCGTCGCCACCGTCAGCGCCGACGGACGCGCTCCACCCGCGATCACATGAGCGCCGAGCGTCGCGATCATGACGCCGTTATCGGTACATAGTCGCGGCTTAGGCACCCGCAGTGTGATTCCTGCTGCGACACAACGCTCTTCGGCGAGACTTCGCAGACGAGAGTTGGCCGTGGCTCCCCCGCCGAGTACCAGGGTCTTGACACCGAGATCTGCACACGCACGGAGCGCCTTCATCGTGAGTACATCGGCCACGGCCTCTTGAAACGACGCCGCGACATCGGCGACCGGCACCGGCACCGCGTCGCGATCGCATTTCTCCACATAGCGTGCGACGGCCGTCTTCAGCCCGCTAAACGAGAAGTCATAGCGCGCGTCGCGCGGGCCGGTCATACCGCGCGGGAACGGGATCGACGTCGGATCCCCCTCGCGCGCTAGGGTATCGAGCACCGGTCCGCCGGGATAGCCGAGACCGAGCAACCGTGCGACCTTATCGAACGCCTCACCGGCCGCATCGTCGACGGTGGTCCCCAGCTCGATGATCGGTTGCGCTAAGTCCGACACATGCAGCAGATGTGTATGTCCACCGGAGACCAGCAACGCAACACATTCGGGCATAGGTCCATGCTCGAGTGTGTCAACCGCGACGTGTCCACCGAGATGATTGACCGCATACAGCGGCACTTCCCACGCGAGCGCATACGCTTTCGCGGCCGCGACCCCCACCAGAAGCGCACCGGCCAGGCCCGGGCCGATGGTCACCGCGATCGCGTCGGGCTTATTGATCCCCGCAGCCGCCAACGCTCGCCGCATCGTCGGCACCATTTCCTCCAGATGCGCGCGCGAAGCCACTTCTGGAACCACGCCACCGTAGCGCGCATGCTGCTCGACGCTCGACGCCACCTCATCTGCCAACAGGGTCGTCGTACCGTCGCCATTCCAGCGGACAATGCCGACTCCCGTTTCATCACAAGAGCTTTCGATTCCCAGCACTATCATGAGGGCTCCTCGCCGCCGGCCGCCATCGCGGCCACGCCGGCCGCCTGACGGATCATCGTGTACGCGTCCGCTCCCGACGGCTGGTAGTACCCTTTGCGCACCCCCGACGTCACGAACCCGTTGCGTTCGTAGAGCGCGATGGCCGCGTCGTTGTCGACCCGAACCTCCAGAAACACCGGCGCTCCAAGGTGATCGGCCACCGCCAGCAGTTCTGCCAGTAAGGCCCATCCCAATCCCAGGCTGCGGTGGGTAGGCGCCACCGCGATGGTGTGGATTTCGCACTCGTGCGCGCCCTCGGGACCGAGGATTGAAATGCCTGCATAACCGATGACGTCGCCGTCAATCGACTCTCGGGCGGCGAAGTAGCGGTTGTACGGTGCGTCGAGTTCAGCCCGGAAAGCCGCTGCGGGCCAAGGAGAATCACCCGCGAACATCTGCTGTTCGAGGACCGCGCACCGCTCGACGTCCGAGCGGCGCAGTGCGCCGATGAAGGTCATCGACGCTTCTTCTGATCTTTGAGTTCCACCGCATCTGGACGTCGAAGATACAGTGGCACAAGAGGGTCGGGCGCTCTTCGTGCCAGCACCGCGTTGGCGGCCACCGCCGCGAGTCCAGCGACCGACGGCCGCCGGACTCGGCCGACCGGAACGCCGAATCGATCGGTGAAACCATCGGTACCCACCACCAGGTCGACCGACCTATCGGCAAGGTCATCAGCCAGCGACTGTGGCGCAAGTACATTCGGCCCCTCGATACGCTGCGCGCCGCAATACAACGCCCAGTACACCTCGCGACGACGTGCGTCGGTAACCGCCAACACTGTGGACGTATCGACTACACCGTCGGAAAGTTCTTCTGACACCAGGGCATCAAGGGAACACACGCCATATACCGGCAGATCGAGTGCGTCTGCGTAGGCGGCTGCGGTCGCCAGCCCGACTCGCAGCCCGGTGAACGGGCCAGGGCCGCATCCAACGACGACGGCGTCGAGCTCGGATCCCGCCACGCCGGCATCAACAAGTGATCCGGCGATCAGGGTGGTGAGCAGTTCAGCATGCCTGCGATGATCGGTGACCGTACGCTCGGCGACGGTCGTCACCTGACCGTCGACCGATATCTCCGCGACACCGGTGACCACCGCATCGGTCGCGGTGTCGATGGCCAAAACCCTCACGCCGACTCCTTGTACGTCATCCCGCAGTACTCATTTCGCAGTACTTCATCCGCAGTACATCATTTCGCAGTACTTCATCCCGCAGATCGTCATCGCGCCGCTTCACACCATTCCCAGCTCACTTCGCGCACATCCGAATCAGGTTGTCGCCGTAGCCGAACCATCAGGTATCTCGACACGAGTCGTTCGGCGACCCCCTCACCCCATTCGACGACCACCACCGAGTCGGCGAGGTCGGTGTCGAGGTCGAGGGCATCGAGTTCTTCGTCGAGCGGTACCGCCGAGTCGGTCAGTCGGTATGCGTCGACATGCACCAGGCCCGGCCGATCCGGTGCGCCGGCCCGATGAACACGCGCAATGATGAAGGTCGGTGACGAGACTCGACCCTGCACTCCAAGACCTGCGGCGATACCTCGGGTCAACGCGGTCTTACCCGCGCCAAGCGGCCCGTCCAGAATTACGACATCACCCGCGCTCAGTGTCGCTGCCAACCGAATTCCGAACGCTTCGGTATCGGCTACGTCAGGCAATGTAATCGTCTGTGCCATTAGGCCCGCCGTCCCGCACGAGTTTTGCGCTTGGTGGTGTTCACCTGCGCCAGTACCCGGTGGACAAGTTCGACGATCGGTTCGGTAACCGATTCGGGCTGTTCCATCAAGACCATATGCCCGGCGGCCTGGACGATCGTCAGTCGTGTTGTAGAACCAAGTTCCCCGTAGAGGTCATAGGAGTTGTAGTAGGGCGTCATCCGGTCTTCGTCGCCACAGACGACGATGGTCGGGAGTTTTGCGAGGACGCTCAGCGCATCGGACTCGTCATGTGATTCCAAGGCGTGCAAGAAATTGACGATGGTGTGGATCGGCGTGTTCTGCAGCATCGACTCCACCGCGCGATCGGTTGCCGGACTGTAGAAGTCAGATCCCCAGCTCGCCGCAAGCAGGACCGGCTCGAGCAGTTTGCGAGTGCTACCGCGACCAGCCTGGACTAATCTCGGTGCGCGACGCACCGCGAGCCGAAAGGCGTCGATGACCGGATTTGACAGACCTTCACCGAGGCCGGCTTCGGTCAATCCTCTTGCAGCGGTGGCAATGAGCCCAACCCCGACGATCTGACCGTCAGGTGCGAATAGGGTGGGATGCCGGCGCGCGGCTCCCATGATCGCCATACCGCCCATCGAATGTCCCACCAGCACAACGCGACCGGAGGGAACCAACTGTTTGACAACCGCCGCGACATCGTCACCCAATTGCGAGATGGTGCAGGTGTCGTCGGGTGCGGGATCGCTCTTCCCGTGTCCGCGATGGTCGTAGAAGACCATCGCAATCGACAATCCTTCTTCGGCCCAACGCTTTTCGAGGGCGAATCGCTGAAAATGCCAACTCGCCATTCGCAAGCTGAAGCCGTGCACGAAGACCAGCGTCAAGTCGGGCTCTTTCGGTCCGACCCGACGAACCTCCAACCGCAGGCCGTCGTCAGTACGGGCCGACAGCGGCTCGCCGTCGTAGATCGCGCGGAAGTTCTCACCGGCCTGGGGATCGACGAGTAAGGAATCTCGGCGCGCTCTCCTGCTGGTGGTCACCCGCCGCGTTACTCCGGAAGCGGTTGCGGCACCTAGTGATCCGACGCTACCGGTACCGGCCCGCCACATCCGCTTGCGCTCACGCCTGGTCATTGTCGATCACTTCCGATCGCGCCCCACCGACGTACTGGCGGAACACTCGGGTCCCCAACCCGGACACAATCTCGTAGTCGATGGTGCCAGTGGCCTCGGCCCAGTCCCGCGCCGTCGGACCGCCGTCAGCACCGGTGCCGAATAGTATTGCCCGGTCCCCTTCGGCCACGCCCCCGCCGTCGGGGCCGAGATCGACGACAAACTGATCCATACACACCCGGCCGACTCCGGCGAAGGATTGACCGTTGATGAAGACCCGGATCCGCCCCGACAACGTCCGCGGCACACCGTCGGCATAGCCCGCCGGGATTACCGCGATCATGCTGTCTCGCTGAGCTATCCACGTCTGACCGTAGGACACTCCCTCGCCGGCCCGGACCCGCTTGACCAACGCCACCTCGGCTGACAGGGTCATCGCGGGGATCAGCCCGAAATCGCCTAGTGCAGGGATCGGCGTTCGGCCGTAGAGTGCAATACCCGGACGAACGATATCGCGGGAAAGGTCTTTCCGGCTAAGTGCCGCAGGAGAATTGGAGATATGCACCAGCTGCGGCGCGATGCCAAGGCGCGCCAGATCAGCCACCGCCGCGTCGAGTTCGGCGGCCTGCGCCGAGTTCAGTGGATTGTCCGGCTCGTCACCGCAGGCAAGATGGGTCATCATGCCCTGCAATCGAATCGAATTGTCCGCCAACGCTTTCGCGCACCCGTCGACAAAATCTGACCACTCTTCAACAGCAACACCACTGCGGCGCAGTCCGGTGTCGACCTTGATCGTAACGATGGCCGTGCTGCCTACCTCCCCTGCCGCGGCGACGACCGCGTCGAGTTGGCGCGGCGACGACACCGCGATATCAATTCCAGCAGCGACTCCGGCGGCGAAGTCGGTGGAACCGGTATGTAACCACGCGGTGATCGGCGCCTCGATACCAGCCCGCCGCAGCGCCAGCGCCTCCGGCAGCCGCGCCACACCCAATCCGGCGGCTCCCGCTGCGAGGACGGTACGCGCCACCGGTACCGCACCGTGACCGTAGGCATCGGCCTTGACCACCGCGAGCACGTCGCTGCCCGATGTGTCACGAAGCACACCGACGTTATGCGCTATCGCGGAGAGGTCGATGGTGGCGGTCAGATCTGGCGAAGTCATCGATTCCATTGTCGCACCACCGCGCCGGCCGAGGATCGGCGCAGCCGGGCGATCGCCGGGGAAATAGCGTCAAGCAGGCGTGATGCACCGAGTGGCGCGTCCCCGGCCCCGACCTGGGCGGCCACCGCGTGTACGCGCGCCGCCATCGAAGCGGCATCGACCGTGCTCAAGCCGGTGGCGAGTAGTGCACCGGCGACGCCGGCGAGCACATCACCCGACCCGGCAGTGGCCGCCCAAGACGAGCCGGCGTCGTTGCCGACGACCGGAAGACCCGCTTGCGGTCCGGCGATCAGCGTCGTACGTCCCTTCAACAGGACGGTTACCCCCAGTCGCTGCGCGAGTTCACCGACCGCCGCGGCCCGGTCATCACCGACGGGGTGTCCGGCGAGCCGTTCGAACTCACCCGCATGCGGAGTGAGCAGGGTCGGCGCGGTGCGTGACGACAACAGATCAGGCGTCTGCGCGACGAGGGTGAGTCCGTCAGCGTCGATAAGGACCGGGACGTCGGTAGCCAGCACAGTGCGCAGCCGGTCGCGGGCATCGTGGTCGGTACCGAGTCCCGGTCCGACCACCCAGGCTTGCACGCGACCGGCCGCCTGCGGCGTAGCACTGACCACCACTTCGGGAAATCGCGAAAGCACTTCCGCGCCAACCGATCCCGCATACCGTGTCATTCCCGACGTCGCGTGGATCGCCGCGCCGGTGCACAACACCGCCGCACCCGGATAGTGCGGCGAACCCGCCACGACCCCGACCACACCCTGCGTGTATTTATCATCGGCCGGTCCGGGCACCGGCCAACGTCGGCCGACCTCCTCGTCGGTCCAGCTCGTCAGGTCGGCACCGTCGACCTCGCCGAGTCCGATATCGATCAATTCGACGCGTCCGCATTGCGCGGCGGCCAGCAGGTGTGCTTTGCGCCGGATGCCGAAGGTCACAGTGACGTCGGCACGGACGGCCGGGCTATGGACAACGCCGGTGTCGGCGTCGACTCCCGAGGGCAGATCCACGGCGAATACCGGCGCGGTAACCGCGGCGAAAACCGTTGCGGCATCGGGTCGAAGCGGACCGGAACCGCCGATCCCCACCACCCCGTCGACCACGGCATCGAGGTTCGCCGGGAGCGCGCCGACGACGCGGCCGCCACTGCGTCGCAAAGCGCCCAGTCCCGCCGTATGGACGCGAGACGGATTGAGCAGCACCGCGAACACTGCTACCCCGCGTCTGGCCAGCCGGGCACCGGCGAACAGCGTATCGCCGCCATTGTCGCCCGAACCGACCACCAGGCCAACCCTGCGGCCATAACATCCGCCCGAGGAAACAAGATATGCCGCAACGCTATTGGCGACTCCGGCGGCCGCGCGCTGCATCAATACGCCGGAACGCAGAAGTTCACCGGTCTCCACCTCGGCGGCTCGAACGGCCGACGCGGTGAAATAGTCGACGGACATCAGGGCCGCCTACTCGACGGTGACCGACTTGGCGAGGTTACGCGGCTTGTCGACGTCGTAGCCGCGGGTTGCGGCGACCGTGGCCGCGAAGATCTGCAAGGGCACCGTCGACACGAGCGGTTGCAGAAGCGTCGGCGTCTTGGGTATCGCGATAAGGTGGTCGGCAACCGCAGCGGCTCCATCGTCGTCGGCCTCGGCAATGACGATGGTGCGGGCACCACGCGCCTGGATTTCCCGAATATTGCTGACCATCTTCGAATGCAATACCGCGCGTCCTTCTCGAGATGGCATCACGATGATCACCGGCAGACCATCCTCGATCAATGCGATCGGGCCGTGCTTGAGTTCGCCGGCTGCGAAACCCTCGGCATGGATATACGCCAACTCTTTGAGTTTGAGGGCACCTTCGAGGGCAACCGGATATCCGACGTGCCGGCCGATGAACAACACGGTGTCGGCCTGCGACAGATCACGTGCGAGTTGCCGGACCGGTTCCATCGAGCGCAGTACATCGGCGATGACATCGGCCATCTGCTCCATCGCCTCGAACTCGCGCGCCACCTCATCCGCATATTTCGTACCGCGCGCCTGCGCGAGTGCGAGTCCGACGAGATAGGCGGCGGCGATCTGCGCCAGGAAGCATTTGGTCGAGGCGACCCCGATTTCCGGTCCGGCATGTGTGTAGAGCACCGCATCGGACTCGCGTGGGATTTGAGCGCCATTGGTGTTGCAAATCGCTAGAACTCGAGCGTTCTGGTCCTTCGCGTGCCGCACCGCTTCGAGGGTGTCAGCGGTCTCGCCGGACTGCGAGATGGCCACTACCAGCGTCGAGCGGTCGAGCACCGGGTCCCGGTATCGAAACTCACTTGCCAGCTCGACCTCGACCGGGATCCGCGTCCAATGCTCGATGGCGTATTTCGCGAGAAGTCCCGCGTGATAGGCCGTTCCGCAGGCAACCACGAAAACTTTGTCGATATCGCGAAGGTCGTCGTCGGAGAGCCGCTGCTCGTCGAGGACGATCCGTCCATTCTCCAAATGGCCGGACAATGTGCTCGCCACGGCTTCAGGCTGCTCGGCGATCTCCTTCTCCATGAAGAAGTCGAAGCCGCCCTTCTCGGCCGCAGCCAGGTCCCAGTCGATATGGAACGGCTTCCCGGCGCTGGGAGTGCCGTCGAAATCGGTGATCGTATAGCTGTCAGCGGTGATGACGACGACCTGATCCTGACCGAGTTCGACCGCCTCGCGGGTGTGTTCAATAAAGGCGGTCACGTCGGAACTGACGAACATTTCCCCCTTGCCGACACCGACGACCAGCGGCGTCGAGCGGCGCGCCGCGACGATCGTGTCCGGGTGATCGGAATGGGTGAAGACCAAGGTGAATGCGCCCTCTAGTTTCCGGAGCGCGGCATAGGCACTCGCCACGAAATCCCCGGCATCGGCGCCGCCCGCGTACTCCTGTTCCACCAGATGTACGGCGGTCTCGGTGTCGGTATCCGAGGCGAATTCAATGCCGCCGTTCTCCAACTCGGCCCGCAGCGGCGCATAGTTCTCGATGATTCCGTTGTGTACGACGGCGATCTTGCCATCGGTGCTCACATGCGGGTGGGCGTTACGGTCGGTCGGCTGACCGTGGGTGGCCCATCGGGTGTGTCCCATCCCGGTGTGTCCGACGAGCGCATCACGCCCAACCGCGGCGAGCTGCTTGTCCAGATTCTCCAGCCGGCCGGCCTTCTTCTCGATCGCGGTGCGACCGTTGCCGTCGAGTATTGCTACGCCAGCGGAGTCATAGCCCCGGTATTCCATCCGCCGCAAAGCCTCGACAACCACGTCGAGGGCATCGCGCTGACCCACGTATCCGACGATTCCACACATAGGTGTTCAGGGTACCCGTCACTTAGTCGCGGAACGCTTCGACGCTTTCGCTCCGATGAGTTTTGAGAACTGATCCCTGGTGTCGGTCTCCGGCTCGGTCAGATCGACATACTCGACCCTGCCCAGGGTCTCGTCGGGATCGGAGAACGCCTGATACTCCGGGTCGCCCCCCAACGTATGAAGCAGAAATCCGGTGAGGATGGCCCTGACCTGCGCATGTGTCTTTCGATCGACCCCGTTCAGACCAATGAGCGACTTCACCGAGCGCTTCTCCAGCAGGCCGCGGTCATCGGCGTCGGCGATGGTGCGCAAACTCACGTCGCCACCGAGTGCCTGTGCGAGCGGTAACGCATTGGCGGTGACCGTGTTGAGGTCCGTGCCGGCCGCGATCACCGTCGCCGGCGCCGTGACCGATGCCGCCGCCGGAAGCAGGATCGAGGTTGTCGGGGACGGGAATACCGCGGCGACACCGCGGACCTGCGGCGGCCGTTGCCCGAGAAGTACCTCATCGCTGGCCGCGAGTACCGCAGCCGACGCACCGAAACCGTGTCCGGCCAGTCCCAACTTGTCGCGGCTGACCGTCAATCCGCCAAAGCCCAACGGCACGTTTCCGACGGCCAACAGGGTCGCACGCAGATCGGCGGCCAGAGCCGCGTCGGATGCGAGCGGACCGCTCTGTCCGTCCGGGGCCGCCACGACGATTCCCCACGACGCCAAATGGAAAAACAGATCCCGGTAGCGGGCGCTGTCCGCGAGCCAGGCGTGACCGAATGCCACCGCGGGAAGTTTGGTGCCCGAATCCGGCGTGAACACCTTGCCGGAGATGCCGACGAAGCCGAGGTCACCCCGCAGCACACGATGAGGCCCTCGACGCGTCAACTGCGTCATCAGCGCTGCCGGCGATTGCGATGGGCCCTTCTTCTTCCCGAACACGGGCTTAGCCTATACGGCGCCAAGCGGGTTGAGCCGGTAAGCCGGGAGTAGCGGTGTGGGTCACGGCCCTAATGCTCATCCACGTCGATGCGGACTGTCGTGCGCTAGGTCAGCGGGCAAAAGAATCTGGGGCGGTAAATCGACGCATTCGGCGGCGGCGCGCAATCGCTCACAGAGCGCGTGATCTCGGTCAGGCATCGCCTGATCTGCGTCCTGACGCATGTCTGTGCGCTCTGGTCGCGCTCGCGTAAACGTATGGAGTGCGGCGCGGAGGTCATCGGTGTGTCGGCGCGCCGCGGGCGAAATCCGATCGGTCATTGATCACCCGCCAGTGCCAATTCACCCGACGACATGGTCACGTCGATACCGACCAGCTCGGCGAGAATATCCCGCACACCACGACGCCCGATTGCCGTAGCGGTAGTGAAAAGTCTGACGCGCGCAGCGATCTCATCGGCTACCACGGCTGAGCGCAATGCCCCGGCACTGAGCGCGGCGGGCACAGACGGCAACGCGTGTCCGACAAGAGTCGGTTCGGAGGCTTGTTCCAATGCCTGGAAGACGTTCTGCAACAACAGTTTCAGTCCAGCAAGTGCCGGGGTGGCAGCGGCCGCCGCTGCGGTCAGCGTCGCCAGTTCGGTGTCTCGATCGAGCAGCTGGGAATCGACGGCTGCCGACGCGGCACCACCTGCTCCCCCACGCCAAGACGTGGAGATCGGTCGCGCGGCGACCATGTCGGTGGCTACGACGTAGTCCTGGTGTGCCCCGACCACTGCGTCGAGATCGCGCAGAATACGCGGAATATCAAGGTCGGTCAGAAAGTCGATGGATCGGTCGATGGTTGTGGCATCGGGAAACGGAGCGCCGACGGTTGCGGCTACCGGAGCGAGCTCGCGGAATACCGCGACCCGCCCCACGACATCGACTACCCGATCGGCCAGTTCTGCGGCACCGAGGGAAATCGTCATCAGTTCCCCCAACTCAGATCGGCGTCGACCAGACGCTTTGCCCCACTCGACAGACGATTGCTCAGCCCTTCGGCGGTCGAGGCGTATCGCTCGAGTTCATCGGCCGCCTGCGCTGCCAGCCGCGCGAAAGACGCTCCAAAAGCGGCGATCTCCGCATCGACACCCCACTCTCCGACCCGGTCACCACGCAATCGCGTGGCCACTGCAAGCAGCGATGTCGCTTGATCCTGGTATGTCCGCGCTATGGTGACTACTCGCTCGGCATCGATCCACACACTCATCGTCCTTAGACGCAGCGGCCGCTCGTTTTGGTTCCACCGAAGTCCACAAATCTTCGTGGCCGGACTGTCGCTACCATTGCTGGCGTGGCTTTCCGACTTATGAACTCACTGACCAGCTTGGTTTCCGACCGCGTGACGTCGGCAGGCCTACAACGATCCTTCACACTCGGTGATCTCACCGATCTTTCCGGGGCCCGTCCGCTCGACGGCCGTCATGTGTTGGTCACCGGCGCGTCCTCGGGTGTCGGTGAGGCAACCGCTCACGCATTCGCATCGGCCGGCGCACGGGTGACCCTGGTCGCCCGGACCGCGGAGACACTGGCCGCGGTAACCGACGAGATTCGCGAATTCGGCGGTGCCGCAGACTATCTCACCGGAGATTTGGCCACCGAGGATGGCGTTGCCCAACTTCTGGATGAGATCACCGCGGCCGGCGTCCCCGATATCGTCGTGAACAACGCGGGCCGGTCAATCCGACGCAAGGTTCTCGACGCGACTGATCGCCTGCATGATTTTCAGCGGACGATGGCGATCAACTACTTCGGCCCGGTCCAACTGACCCTTGGTCTTCTGCCGACGATGGTCGAACGCGGACACGGGCAATTCATCAATGTCGCCACCTGGGGTGTCGCGAGTGGTGCGATGCCTAAGTTCGCGGCCTACGCTGCTTCCAAGGCCGCCGTGGCGACCTTCGGACGCAGCCTCGCCGCCGAACTCGACGGAACCGGCATCGCGATCTCGACGATCTACTTCCCACTGATCCGCACGCCGATGATCGCCCCGACCGCCGACTACGACTCACAGCCGGCACTGACCAGCGACGAAGCGGCCGAGTGGATTTTGCATGCCGCACGGCATCGGCCACTTGAGGTCATGCCGCGCTACGCGAAGGTCCTGCGTTCGATCACGGCGATCTCGGCTCCGGCCTCCGACGGCCTGGTTGCCAAGTCCTTCATCTGACCGCTGAAACCGCGCCGGCTAGCGACTGCGGGACAGCGCCTCGGGGAGGCCGGATCAGGCTCGACTATCGAGGGCCGCGACAACTTCGGCGATCCGCTGCGCGGTGCCATGCGCGGCCTCGGGCGTCGTCGCCTCAACCATCACCCGGACCAAATGCTCGGTACCCGACGGGCGCAGGAGCACCCGGCCGAATTCACCCAGCTCCGCCTCGGCGTCGGCGACTGCCTGTTTCACCGAAACAGCTTGCGCCACAGCATGTTTGTCGGTAACCGCGACATTGATCAGTTCCTGCGGCAGCACTGTCATCACCGACGCGAGGTCGGCGAGACGCCGGCCGCTGCGCGCGATCTGCTCCATCAGCAACAGGCCGGTCAAGATGCCGTCACCCGTGGTCCCCGCCCCCGGCACCACGATGTGCCCCGACTGCTCGCCACCGAGCGAGTAGCCGCCCGAACGAAGCTCTTCGAGAACATAGCGGTCGCCAACGGCAGTGGTGCGCAACGTGATTCCCGCTTCGCGCATCGCGATATGCAGGCCGAGATTGCTCATCACGGTGGCTACCAAGACATCGTCGCGCAATCTGCCCGCTTCGGCCATCGCGGTAGCCAGAATGGCCATGATGATGTCGCCGTCCACGATAGCGCCGGTCGAATCGACGGCCAGGCATCGGTCGGCGTCGCCGTCGTGGGCCAGTCCCAGGTCGGCGCCATGCTCCAGCACCGCGGCCTGCAACTTGCCCAAATGCGTTGAGCCACAACCTTCATTGATGTTCAGGCCGTCAGGTTGGGCATATATCTCGATGACGGTGGCACCAGCTGCCTCGTATGCACGGGGGCCCAACTCCGATGCCGAACCATTCGCACAGTCGACGACGACGGTGACGCCGTCGAGCGGATGAGAGATCTGCTCGGCCAGATGAGCAAGGTATCGATGCTGGGCATCGGGTGCGTCGCGCAATCGCCCGACGCCCGCGCCGACTGGACGCGTATGCGTCAGATCACCGGCGAAGACCGCTTCGATGCGATCCTCGACGGTGTCATCGAGCTTGTGGCCACCGGGACCGAAGATTTTGATGCCGTTGTCGGGCATGGGGTTATGCGATGCGGAGATCATCACGCCGAACGCGGCGGAATAGTCGGCGGTCAGATAGGCGACCGCGGGGGTCGGCACCACACCGACCCGAATCGCGTCGATTCCTTCGGCGGCGAGGCCAGCGCATACCGCGGCCTCCAGCATCTCACCGGACGCTCGGGGATCCCGTCCAACGACGACGGGGGGATGATCGGTTTTTCCTGGGTTGCCCAGAACCTGCGCGGTGGCCGCGGCCAGGCGCAACGCGATCTCTGGGGTGAGATCGGCGTTGGCCCGGCCGCGAACTCCGTCGGTTCCGAAGAGCCGCGAAGACAACGCGTCAGCGCTTGCTGTACTGCGAAGCCTTGCGGGCCTTCTTCAGGCCGTACTTCTTGCGCTCCACAGCACGCGGGTCGCGAGTGAGGAAGCCTGCCTTCTTGAGCGCCGGACGATCGTCGGGGGTGACCTCGATCAGGGCACGGGCGATGGCCAGACGCAGGGCGCCGGCCTGACCCGAAGGTCCGCCACCGGAAAGCTTGGCGAAGACGTCGAACGATTCGGTGCGTTCGACGGTGACCAGCGGGGACTTCACGATCTGCTGGTGCACCTTGTTGGGGAAGTAGTTCTCCAGCGAACGGTTGCCGTTCAGGGTGAACTCACCGGTGCCGGGGACCAGGCGTACGCGGACGATTGCTTCCTTACGACGTCCGACCGTCTGGATCGGGCTATCGAGTACAACCGGCTCACGCGGGATCGAGGGAGTTTCTTCGACAGCCTCTTCGCTGTAGTCGTCGGCACCTTCGACAGCCTCTTCGACGTACTCGGCGGCTTCGGTCACGGCCTCGTCAGCAACCTCGACGGCTGCTTCAGCGTTTTCCACAGCCTCTTCGACGGCCGCGTCGTTGACGTTTTCCTCGGTCACTGGGACACCTGCTTGATCTCGAAGGGGACGGGGCGCTGAGCCGCGTGGGGGTGGTTGGGGCCTGCGTAGACATGCAGTTTCGACGCCTGGGCACTGCCAAGCTTCGTGTGCGGGAGCATGCCCTTGACCGCGGCCTCGACGAGACGATCCGGGCGGGTCTCCAGAATCTCACCGACCGAGCGGGACTTCAGGCCACCGGGGTGTCCGGAGTGGCGGTAGATGCGCTTGTCGTCGCGCTTGTTGCCGCTGATGGCGACCTTTTCCGCGTTGATGATGACGACGAAGTCGCCGCCGTCCATATGCGGTGCGTAGGTGGGCTTGTGCTTGCCACGGAGCAGATTCGCGGTCTGCACGGCGAGGCGGCCAAGCACCACGTCGGTGGCGTCGATGACATGCCACGTACGCGTGATGTCACCGGCCTTCGGGGTGTAGGTAGACACAGTTGGTCCTCAACTCTTGTCGATGTGGTTGCTGGTCAAGTGCGTTCGGCCAGATGATTCCCGGCGACCAGTGGGGACCCGGGGCCTGCGTTATCGTGCGCCGACCTGGACGGAAGGCAAACGATGCCATGCACCAGCGATCCAGATTACGCGATCAGGCAGGTCAGGTTCAAATTGGTGCTGACGTGCACGACGATCGCCCGCCTCAGTCGATCGTCGCCGAGCCAACCGCCGCCGCACACTCGGCGTGCATCGCCTGGGCGTCTGAACCCCCCTGACACCCGATACTGACTTGTAAATCATGTTCCACCAGCACGTACCAGGCAATCGGCACCCCGGATGCCGGCGTCTCGCGATAAGCGATCACATCCCGGCCGCCCATACGCATCGACGGCGCGAACTCGACGACCGCGTTGTCGCCGCGCTGGGCGATCTTGTTCGCCAGGCTGCGAGCCACCGAGTCGGGGGTCGAGCCCGCGCGAACCGTCGTCTGCACGACAATGATGCGCCGTCCGTCGTCGCGTCGCACAAATACCGCCCGCGCCACCTCACCGCTACCCATCGACTGCTCCGCACGGTTCCAGCCGGACGGAATTACAACTGCCACTCGACCGACCCGCATCGACTCGGGGGCCGACAACGAATGCCCCGACCGGACCCCGCCGACGATGGCGGTCGCCGCGATCACCGCCGCGATCGTGGCACCGGCCAACACCCGCCGACGGCGGCGACCTGCCGGTGCGGCAGCCTCTTCGGTCCACGGTTCGGCAACGTCGAGCCGACCTTGTGCCGGACCGGGATCGGCGCCATATCGGACTACAAGGTCGGTGTCGACAGCGAGGATCCGGCCGATACCGGTGTGCATGCGCAGCCAGTCGAGTGCGTCACTCGCGGTCGGATCGTCGACAAGGATGACGGCGACATCGTCATACTCGCCGCCCGGCCACGAGTCCGAGTGCAGATCCAGCGGCAACGTAGTGACGAGTTCCCACCCATGAACATTCCGGACCAACCTGTGCGCCAACGGATTTGCTTCGCGGATCGAACAGCCGGATACACCGAACTCGACGACAACGCAGGCCGAGCAGGCCAGATCGGTGTGGCTTCGCGCAATCGCGATCGCCCTGGGTACCAAGACAATTGGCCGGTCCAACGTCCCCAGAATACTGAGCAGCCGCGTCCGACGCGGTTCACCCCACACCGTTGGCACGGTCATCACCAGTGGCAGGCAAGAGGTCGCACTGCCGCAGATCAGTGCGCTCACCGACGCATGCCAAGCCCGCGACGCAGCCGGAGTCGACGCGTCGTCGACCTCCCACGCGACCTGATCAGCAGCAAGATCGACGACCCTCGGCAGATCGACGGCAAACGTCATGGTGTGCCGAGGTCGTCTGGCGGATAGGCGATGTGAATCATCTCCGGCGGCCTGCTTCGACTGATCAATTCGCCGCGACCGGGTACCAAGCGCTTTAGTCGTGACTGCCCGACGATGTAACCCTCGTCGCGGTCTCCACTCATCAGCAACGTGTCGGTGGAGAGGTCACGCAAGCGCGCGATGACCGGGTCGAACAGTGCACGTCCGACACCGCCGGAGCGCCGTACCAAAATCAGGTGCAGTCCGATGTCCCGGGCGTGTGGCAGCAGATCAAGCAAACTCAACAGTGGATTGCCCGAAGACGTCGCGACCATGTCGTAGTCGTCGACGAGAACGTAGATCTCCGGCCCCGTCCACCAACTGCGTTCACGCAACTGAGCAGGTGTCACGTCGTCGGCGGGCAGTCGACCGGTGCAAATCTCGGCGAGTTCGGTCAACATCGCCGATGCCGACGACGACGAACTCGCGTATCCGGCGACGTGATCGCCTGCGATCAAACCCAACATCGTGCGGCGGTAGTCGATGATCACCAGCTTTACTTGTGCCGCTTCGGAATCGGCGACCAACCCGGTCGCGATCGTGCGTAGCAGAGTCGTCTTGCCGTGCTCGACATCGGCGAACGCTACGAAATGCGGTTGCGCGGCGAAGTCGAGAACCACTGGCGCCAAGTCAGATTCACCGATCCCGATCGCTACTCTATTCGGACCCAACATGATTCGGGCATCTCGCACGGCCAGCGCCAGTGTCCCAGAATCGATCTCGCTGCCGAGCAGCCGCACGCGTGGAGCGCGGCGCTCTGGGTAGATGGCGGCGATCGCATCCACCCCGGCCGCCACTCCCGAACTCAACGTCGCGACGTCGCCCGTTCCGTCGAAGCGGGGCAACGCCGTCAACGTGTGTAGATTACCGGCCGTGATTCCGCGGCCAGCCCGATTCTCTGGGACCAAAAGTGCCGCACCCCTGCTTAACTCCGAATCCATCGCGTCACCCAGCTTCAGTTCGATGCGCGTACCGAGCATGTCTTTGATCGCGGGACGGATCTCGGCCCAGCGCGATGCACTGATAATGACGTGCACGCCGTAGGACAAGCCCTCGGTGGCGAGGGAAGCGACGGCGTCATCGATGGCTTCCCATTCACCACGGAGTACCCCAATCCCGTCGAAGACTAGGAACACGTCACCGAATCGGTCGCCTTCAGTTTCGGGGGCACTCGCGGCCAACCGGGCTCGGTAGTCGCGCATCGACTCGATTCCGTATGACGCGAACCGTTGTTCGCGGTCACGCATCACCGCCGTGAGTTCGGCGACGGTGCGCCGAATCGCGTCGGGATCGGCGCGTGTTGCCACCGAGCCGACATGCGGCAGGCCAGCCAGCGATGTCAGCGTGCCACCGCCGAAATCGAGGCAGTAGAACTGGATCTGCTCGGGGCTGTGGGTGGCAGCGGCCGACAACATCAGTGATCTGATCGCCACCGACTTGCCGGCCTGCGGGCCACCGACCACCGCGACATTTCCTGCCGCACCGGATAGGTCGATCAACAGCGGATCGCGACGTTGGTCATAGGGACGATCGACCACCCCCATCACGACACGCAAAGTGGCGACGTCAGCTGCCGGCGCGGCCGGCAGCACCCCGAGATGATCGAGAGTCGGCGGCTCATCTAGTGGAGGTAGCCACACTCTGTGCGCGGCCGGTCCACGGCCGATCATCTGTCCGACCAACGTCTCGAGCACCGACGGCCCCAATGGTCGCGTCGACAATTCTGGGTGAATATCTGTTGTGGTGGTAACTGATTCACGAGTCTCGGCCACCGCGGATACGTCGGCTTGATCGGCCACCGGCAACGCGGTGAACATGAGCAACCGCACCGATGCGGCGGTCGAATGTGGCATACCGTCTGGTGCACTCGGCCCGACGTTTCGCGGTAGATACGGACCTGACACGTAGCCGGCCTTGAACCGTTGAACTTGCCCCGAATCGCATTTGAGGTATGCCGAACCCGGATCACTGGGCAAATGATAGGCGTCCGGCACGCCGAGCACGGACCGAGATTCGTGCGCGGAGAAGGTCTTCAGACCGATCCGATACGACAGATGAGAGTCCAGCCCGCGCAGCTTCCCCTCTTCCAACCGCTGTGACGCGAGCAATAGGTGGATATGCAGCGATCGCCCCAATCGGCCGATCGCCACGAACAGTTCGGCGAAATCTGGCTTCTGCGAAAGCAATTCGGAGAATTCGTCGACCACGATAAATAGTGCCGGCAGCGGCGCGAGCGGAGCACCGGCCGCTCGCGCCCGTTCATACTCTCCGACATTCGCGAAGTTGCCCGCCGCGCGCAACACCTCTTGGCGTCTATTCATTTCACCCGAGAGCGCGTCGCGCATCCGGTCTACCATTTCCAATTCTTGTTCGAGGTTGGTAATCACCGCCGCGACATGCGGCGCGGCGTCGAGCCCGAGAAATGTTGCGCCACCTTTGAAGTCCACCAGGATGAGATTGAGTTCGGTCGGCGAATGGGTGGTTATCAGTGCTACCACCAGGGTGCGCAAGAACTCCGACTTGCCCGACCCGGTCGCCCCGATACAGAGTCCGTGCGGCCCCATCCCACCTTCCGAGCTCTCCTTGATATCTAGTTCGACAGGCAAGCCATCGGGAGTGCAGCCGATCGGGACACGGAGTCGGGCGCCAGGGTCCCTTCCCCGCCAGAATGTCTCGGGGAAATATGCCGCCGCGTCACCGATACCCAATAGTCCCAACAGATCCGGATTCACCTCTCCGGGTTCGGCATCAAGGTCGACCAGGACGGTCCCGCGGGTCAGGTGATATCGGGCGAGTTGTCGGGCCATCGCTTCGGCGTCGGCGATGGTCAACTGGTCGACATCGGCGAATTCTTCAATTCCCGATGCGCTGCGTGCGGCGATTCTGTTGTCCCGCACCATGAGCTGGATGCCTCGGCGACTGCCCGGCCCGACATCGGGGTTGACCAAGTCGATCACCGTGACTCCGTCGGTACCCACCTCGTTGACCAGTCGCTCGGAGCCGTCTATGTAGCCGTCATCGAGGATGACGACAAGCTGCGGTGTGGCGTGTACCGGCGACGATCTACTGAATCGACTGCGTTGGTTGAGTTCGTCGGCAAGCGCATCCTCTAACTCCGCCAGTCCATGCCAGATCATCCGGACCGGCCCCAGTGCATCCCGGTCAGCGGGATGGCCAACGTGCGGGAGCCATTTGGCCCAATCCCAGTATTCGGCGAGCGGGTCCCGGGTGACGATCGCAACGCGCAACACGTCGGGCGCGTGGAAGGTGCACAACTCAATGATCATGGCACGCAACAGCGCTCGCGTCTCAGCCTGGCTGCCGGAGATGCCGATGGTGCCGAACCCACGCATGGAGATCGCCGTCGGCAGTTGGTGTACCACCGAGTGCGTACGCACGAACCGCCGTAGCGCCACCATCGACACCGGTTCCAAATCCTCTGGCGGACCTATCTCCGGCGGGTTGAGCCGGGTAGCCAGCCGCTGCGATCCGACTCCGAGCCGAACATGACCGAAGTCTGGGTCTGACTCGGTTCGCTCCCACATCCGGCGCGTACCGATCACCTCGACCAGCGCCGTCGGAGCAGGGTGTGACCAGGTCATGGTTTCCCGCTGAGCGGTCTCGGTGTCGCGTACCTCAGAACGCAACTGTCCCAGGTATCGGAAGTAGTCTTTGCGGTCCTCATTGAGTTCAGCCGCAGGTTTCGCACCGCTGCGATTTCCGGCGAACATTCCGAACATCGACATCAGCATCATCATCGGGAACATCAGGAACAGTGGATTCTCCAGAACATTGCGACCGCCGGTGACGAACATCAACGCGATCATCCCGACCATAGCGACTACCATTACCGCCGGCAGCAGTTTTAGCAAGACATTTCCGGGAATATTTCGTGAAATCTCGGGCGGCGCAGCAATATTCACCTCGCCCGCCGGGGCCCGCGGGACTACCACACGTGGCCGCCGTACATACCCTTGAGTCGTCATGAATCTCCCCCCGTCGCCCAGTGTCACCTACCCGCCCGTCGGCCATTGTTGCGCCAAACGCCGCGCGGTGTGCACGGTTTGCGCTAACTTGGCCCGACATACTTTTCGGTGGGGAGGTCGAAGAGAACTATGTCGGTATCAACAACTGTCCTTGACGGTGCGGCCAGCACGACGAGTGTCGATGCGTTCGAGCCGCTCATCGCGCGCGTGTCGATCCTCGGCGGGCACACCCAACTCGACGTCGGGTTGCCCGCGGATATTCCAATCGCCGCGCTGCTGCCAACGCTGATCGAGCGAATCCAGTCACGAAATCCGTTGGTGTCCAATGATAGTCGCATCGATGACGATGATGACACGATCGGGCCACTACCCGATCCGCGGCGCTGGACACTGGCACCGATCGGGCGTGACCCGCTGCCAACCGAGCTCAGCCTGCACGACGCTGGAGTCCGCGACGGCGATCTGCTCGCCCTGCGATGTATCCGTGTCGGTGACTCGCCCGCGTTATTCGACGACGTGCTCGACGCGCTGGCCGAGTTGAGTAACGCCCGGTTTCGGCACTGGACACCGGACGCCGCGCGACGCGTCGGCCACGGTGTCGGGCTGGCCGCCGCCGCCCTCGGTGCGACATCACTCGTTGCCGGACATTTCGTGCCGCAACACGGACTTTACGGGTGGTGGCCCGGGCTCATCGCAGTGATCGTCGGCGCCGGGCTGTTGGTCAGCGCGCTGCTGGTCCGCCGATACCAATCGGATGTGCCAACCGTTGCGGTGCTCAGTTGGGCGGCGCTGATATTCGCCGCCGCCGGTGGGGCGTCTCTGAATCCCGGCCGCTTTTCCTCGACGACCGTCGTTCTCAGTGCGGCAACGGTTTTGGTAGTCGCGGTCGGGTCACATCGTGCGCTGGGGTGCAGTCCGACAGTGCATAGTGCGGTAACGACGGTCGCGATGATCGTGTGGCCCGCGGCGCTCTGCCAGGTTTTCATCGGTACGCCAGCCCAAGTGGCCGCCGTCGTTGCCGCGATCAGCGTCGGAGTGGTGTTCACCGCGCCTCGAATGACCGCGATACTGGCCAAACTGCCGTTGCCATCGGTACCGACAGCCGGGGACCGGCTTGATATTGACGAGATGGCCACCACGCCTATCGAGGGGATCGGCGCGGTAGGCGCGATCACCCTGCCGCAGGTCGACTCACTTGCCGCCCGCGCCGTTGTGGCGCAGGCCTATCTAACCGGCATCTCGGTGGGCGCTGGGTTCGTCAGTGCCGCCGCTGCGGCGATCGCCGCGACGCCCTGGTCTGGGTTCGACACGCGCGCATGCGGCTACGCAGCGATCATCGCGACAGTGCTGGTGCTGCGCGGGCGCTCCCATACCGACCTCGTCCAGGCTGGCGCGCTGATAGTCGTCGGCGCACTCTCCCTCCTAGTCGTCCTGGCCGGGCTGCTCACCAGTGGGATTGCCGCGTCACCTGACCGAGTGCTTGCCGTATTCGGCTGTGCGGCATTGATTTTCAGCTTTGCGATGATATTCGGCATCGTCGCCCCGGCACACGACTTTTCACCGGTCGCTCGACGGCTGGCCGAACTGGCGGAGTATCTGCTTGTAGTGGCGATCATGCCGCTGCTCTGCTGGCTTCTTGACTTGTATGACAGCATGCGGTCGTTACGATGATCCCGTTGTGTCCGAGAATGATTCGCCGAGGAATCGTTGCGGCCGCGGTGCTGGTCGCGGCAACCGCGCCCGGCCCGCCCGCGTCGGCGGTGACTCCGCCATCGGTCTTCGGCGCACCTCCGCCGCTCGGCGTCGCACCCAGTCCACCTGAGCCAACCGAACAACGCTCCCTGTGCGGGGTACCGATCGCCCGCGGCCGCATCTCCGAACCACCCGCCGCATACCTGCTGAACCTGTCGGGCGCATGGCAATTCAGCCGCGGTCGCGGACAGACAGTCGCTGTCATCGACACCGGGGTGACACCGCATCCACGGTTGCCGCGACTGCGCGGCGGGGGCGACTACGTCGGGCGGGGCGATGGCCTGTCCGACTGCGATGCCCACGGCACCATCGTGGCTGGAATCATCGCTGCCACAACAAGTTCCGCCGATTCCTATGGCGGTGTGGCACCTGAGGCGACAATCCTGTCGATCCGGCAGTCGAGCGGGGCTTTCGCAGTGCGCGCTACTCGAGTTGACGACGAACCTACCTTGGGCGGCGGAGTCGGGACCGTACGGACGCTCGCGGCAGCGGTGGTGCGCGCGGTGGAACTCGGTGCCACTGTCATCAACATTTCCGAAGTGGCATGCACGCAAAACCCGCGCGCTCTGAACGACGCGAGTCTGGGGGCCGCGATCCGATTCGCCTACGGCCGTGACGTCGTGGTGGTCGTTGCAGCGGGTAACCTGTCGTCGAACGGCGCTTGCCGTCAACAGAATCTCGCATCGGCGCCCGGCCGCGAATGGGACTCGGTTACCACCGTCGCGAGCCCGGCATGGTTCGCGCCGTATGTCTTGACCGTCGGCGCGGTGGATTCAAACACCGGTACGCCGAGCGGCTTCAGTTTGCATGGTCCGTGGGTATCGGTCGCTGCCCCCGGTACCGACATCGTCGGGCTGAGCACCATTCGCCACGGGTCATCGCTGATCAACGCCATTCAGTCCGACAACGGTTCCATGCCGATCAACGGGACTAGTTTCGCGGCGCCGTACGTAGCGGGACTTGCCGCGTTGATCCGCGCCCGCTTTCCGCATCTGCGTGCGGCACAGGTGATGGCCCGGATAGTCCAGACCGCGCACTCGGCTGGGGGTGACCGCGACGGTCAGATCGGCGCGGGCGTAGTCGATCCCGTCGCGGCGCTGACTCATGAACTCTCCGACGGTGCGACGCCACCGCCGAATCGGCGACCGATCGCCGCTCCCCCGGTGATGCCGACGCCGGACCCGTGGCAGCGCAATGCGGCACTAATCGGGGCCGGCACGGCGGTAGTGATTGTGCTCGCGCTATTGGGACTGGGTTTGCCCCATCGCCGGGTGAGGAAGTTGGGGCAGGACGAGTTCTGACGACGTTGGGATCGTTCGCAACGCTGCGTGGAAACTCAGTTCCGCGCCGGCCGCAATTCACGGGGCAACGCGAACGTCAGAGTCTCGTTGGCCGTGGTCACCGCACCGACATCACCGAAGCCGTGCTCGGCGAGTAGATCGACCACGCCGCGTACCAATACCTCGGGTACCGACGCGCCCGACGTCACGCCGACCGTCAACACACCGTCAAGCCAGGTCGGATCGATCTCACGCGCGTAGTCCACCAGATACGACGCGTCCGCGCCGTTCTGCAGAGCCACCTCAACCAGCCGCTGTGAATTCGACGAGTTCTGCGACCCAACGACGATCACAAGTTCGCAATGCGGCGCCATCGCCTTCACCGCGACCTGTCGGTTCTGCGTCGCGTAGCAGATATCGTCGCTCGGCGGATCCTCCAACTGGGGAAACTTCTGCCGCAGCCGCTTGACCGTCTCCATCGTCTCGTCCACCGACAGTGTGGTCTGCGAGAGCCAGACCAAACGCACGCCGTCGCGCACAATCACATCATCGACGTGGTCGGGGCCGTCGACGAGCTGGATATGTTCGGGTGCCTCACCTGCGGTGCCTTCGACCTCTTCGTGACCCTCGTGGCCAATGAGGAGAATGTCGTAATCGTCACGGGCGAATCGCTTTGCTTCCTGGTGCACCTTGGTAACCAGCGGGCAGGTGGCATCGATCGTCTTCAGACTGCGCGCCGCCGCGGTTTTGTGAACCTCCGGGGAAACGCCGTGCGCCGAGAAAACGACAAGCGCCCCTTCGGGAACTTCGTCGGTCTCGCCGACGAAGACCGCGCCCCGCTCGGTCAATGTGTCGACGACGTGCCGGTTGTGAACGATCTCCTTGCGCACGTAGACGGGCGCACCGTGCTTGTCGAGCGCACGTTCGACGGTCTCGACGGCACGGTCGACACCAGCGCAATACCCACGCGGTTGCGCCAAAAGGACCCTCTTGTGCTCAGACATAGTTCCTACGATACTTGCCATCGGTCTCGAACTCTCATCTCCGCAGGCGGGGCATCGGTTGGCTGTATCACACACTAATGGCAGAGTTGACCGCATGATCCGACCTCCCTACACCGCTCGCGTCGCCGCTGGCCTGCTTGCCACGGTTGTCGAAGAGACGAAGAAACTACCCACCTATGCCGTGACGCTGCCGATGACAGCCGTCAGCCAGGCGCTGCAAGCCGGCATGCGCATGCAGCAAAATGTCGCCGAACTCGCCATCAAGGGCGACACCGTTTTCGACGGTCTCTTCGGCCAGACCGAGGAACAGCCCAGCTGGGCAGTCTTCGACGAGGACGCCGAGGCGGCCGCGCCGGCGATCGATAAGCCCGCCCCGGCGTCGGCCACGAGAACACCCGAGCCCACGGGAGCGGCAGCACCGACACCCGCCGAGTCAGCACCGATCAAGGCCGTGAAGACCGCGCCTAAGCCGGCCAAGCGGGCACCTGCCAATTCGGCGGCCACGAAATCCGCTCCAGCAAAGGCTGCGAAGACAACCGCCAAACGAGCCAAACGAGCCAACCCGACAGCCACCAACGCCGCCGCGAAACCTACGGGTGACTCCCCCGCATCGACCGGCCGCTTCGCGCTCTACAGCTCCACACCCGATGACATCGCATCGACGACGCCGACCAAGAACGATGCCGCCGAGTTCGACGGCATCGTTGGCGAACTCGACTACGACGCCCTCACCTTGGCTCAATTGCGTGCGAAACTCCGCACCATCGAACTCGATGACTTGCGCACCCTCGCCGAATACGAGAAGGCCAACCGCGCCCGCACTCCGTTCCTGACGATGTTGGAGAACCGGATCGCCACCAAATCCGAGAAGTAGCCACACCACGCGTGGCTGCATCGGATGCACCGAACTCGGCCGACAATCCGTGGCCGGTCCGGACTGTCAACACAAAGATCGCCGACTGGGTGCACCGGCTCGGTCAGATCTGGGTAGAAGGGCAACTGACTCAGATCAACCGCCGGCCGGGCACCCGGGTCGCCTTTCTTACCCTCCGTGATCCCGCGGCCGATATCTCCATCTCGGTGACCTGCTCGCCGGATCTACTCGCGCGCAGTCCGGTACCGCTGACCGAGGGCAGCCGCGTCGTCATGGCCGGGCGGCCAACGTTCTACACCGGGCGGGCGACATTGTCGTTGCGTGTCACCGACATTCGCCCCATCGGTGTCGGCGAACTACTCGTCCGCATCGAACGACTTCGTCAGTTGATGGCCGCCGAAGGACTCTTCGAGTCGCGCCGCAAACGGCCAATTCCGTTTCTGCCGAAGACAATCGGACTGATCAGCGGGCGCGCGTCGGCGGCCCAACACGACATCGTGTCAGTAGCCACCAACCGCTGGCCCGCCGTGCGTTTCGACATCCGCGACGCGCCCGTGCAGGGCCCGACCGCGGTACCCCAAATCCTCAAACATCTTGCCGCGCTTGACCAGAACGACGACGTAGACGTCATCATCGTCGCACGCGGCGGTGGCAGCGTCGAAGACCTGCTGCCCTTCTCCGACGAGGCTCTGTTGCGTGCCGTCGCCAACCTCACCACACCGCTCATCTCGGCGATCGGTCACGAACCCGATTCGCCGCTACTCGATCTGGTCGCCGACGTCCGCGCTGCCACCCCAACCGACGCCGCCAAACGCGTCGTCCCCGACGTCGCCGCCGAATTGACCGGCATCGACTCGCTTCGACGCCGAAATGCCAATGCACTACGCAACTGGCTGCACCGCGAGGAACATCGGCTCGACGGTCTTCGCCAGCGCCCGGTACTGGCCCGACCGACGTCCGTACTGGACACCCACCAGGCCGACATCGACCGCATGCGCAGAACGCTGCGCCGCGATGTGAGCCGCTCGGTGGATACCGCGCACACCAAGATCGAACATCTGTCGGCGCGACTCGCCACGCTCGGGCCGGCGCAGACACTCGCCCGCGGGTATGCGGTGGTGCAACGTCTCGGCGAACCGGACCACGACATCGACCCATATGTCGTGTCATCACTCGAGGACATGCCGGACGGCGCGCGGCTACGTATTCGCGTCAGCGATGGCGCGGCCATCTCGATCGTGACCGAATCAACCGACCCCACCACCGAAGGAGCACCGTGACCGACGACCGCAGCCCCGTCGAAGACCTCGGCTACGAGGAGGCTCGCGACGAATTGATCGACGTCGTCGCGACGTTGGAACGCGGCGGACTCGACCTAGACTCGTCGCTGTCGTTATGGGAACGCGGCGAAGCGCTCGCGAAGCGGTGCGAGGAGCATCTGGCCGGGGCACGGACTCGCATCGAAACGGCGCTGGCAGCAGAGGACGACGAAGACTGACCGGGGGCCAGACGGCGCTGGGATCCGTCCTAACCCCGCTTGGCTAACGGCGTCGCGGACTGCACCGCCGTGGCGAGCGTGGTCAGGTCGGCGTCGGGACCTTTGCTGAGCACCGCGATACGCACGTCACCGAGATCGGTGATCCAGACCTTAGCCTTGTCTCCGGCCTCGTAGGCAACCCACCGCCGGCCGTCGATCATACGCGTTCCGGCACCGAGCAACTTCGCCATGTCAGCGTCGGAACCACGGTCGGACAGGTAAACCACCAGGTCACTCTCATCCGCCCCGGACTGGGTCAACTGGATATAACTCCCGGCGTCGGTGATCCAGCCGACATTGCTCGCCATTGACGTTCCAACAGGTTGAGTTGTCCCCGAATTCGGTTTCCAGGTGCCGGGGACCTGAGGCTGGCGGATCGGGAACGACATCGCATCGGCGTCGGCACGCAGCGCCGCGGTCACCGCGAACGGCGGCGTCTTGTCGTCGCTGGAATCGCCCTGCAGGCCGACTGAACAGTTCTGCGATGCGAAAGCAACGAAGGCACACAACAGCACGAGCGGAATCAAAGACCAGATCATGTCTTTGCTGCTGTTGAGTATCCGCGGTTTGGCTGCCATGAAACGAGTATCCCAGGCCAATGCCATCGTGCTCAAAGCGGGATGAAAGGATTGACACGACCTATTCACGCGTATCAGGAGAGCCGCCAATGTCCGATTCGTCATCCAAACAAGCTCCCGACCGCAACCTCGCGATGGAATTGGTGCGAGTCACCGAGGCCGCGGCACTCGCCGCTGGCCGCTGGGTCGGCCGGGGTGACAAGAACGGCGGCGACGGCGCGGCCGTGGATGCGATGCGTGAATTGCTCTCGACCGTCTCGATGCGCGGCGTCGTGGTAATCGGTGAGGGCGAGAAGGACGAAGCGCCGATGCTCTATAACGGCGAAGAGGTCGGCAACGGTCAAGGCCCCGAGTGCGACGTCGCCGTCGATCCGATCGACGGCACCACGCTGATGGCCGAGGGGCGTCCCAATTCGATCGCTGTTATCGCACTCGCCGAGCGCGGCGCGATGTACGATCCGTCCGCCGTTTTCTACATGGATAAGATTGCCGTCGGTCCAGAAGCCAAGGGCGCCATCGACATTGACCAGTCAGTCGAGTGGAACGTGAATTCGGTCGCCAAGACCAAGGGCATCGAGGTCGGCGACGTGACCGTCGTCGTGCTGGACCGGCCACGGCATGCGGACCTGATCGCCGACATCCGTAAGGCTGGCGCCAAGGTGCGGCTCATCTCCGATGGCGATGTCGCCGGCGCCGTCGCTGCGGCCGGCGATTACAGCTCGGTGGACATCTTGATGGGCGTCGGCGGCACCCCCGAAGGGATCATCACCGCCGTCGCGATGAAATGTATGGGCGGCGAGATTCAGGGCAAACTGTGGCCGCGCAATGACGAGGAGAGGCAGAAGGCACTCGACGCGGGCCATGATCTTGATCGCGTGCTCGGCACCGACGATCTGGTCGGCGGCGACAACACCTTCTTCTGCGCCACCGGCGTCACCAACGGCGACATGCTGCGCGGCGTCACCTACCGCGCAAATGGCGCTACCACTCGGTCACTGGTGATGCGCTCCAAGTCGGGCACGATCCGTCGCGTCGAGAGCGTGCACCGCGTCGAGAAGCTACGCGAGTACGCGCGTATCGACCTGTAAGGCAATACTTACCGAATATCCGGGGCGGACCCGGCGATAGCATCACTGCTTGTGAGCACATCAGCCCCCGCTCCGGATTTTCTGTATTCAGATCTTTTGCCGATCGGCCCCGACGCGACGCAGTACCGCCTGATCACTACCGATGGCGTATCGAGTTTCGAAGTCGACGGACAGAAGTTCCTTCGAGTCAGCCCCGAAGCGATTACCCAACTGACGGCAGCGGCGATGCATGACATCAGCCACTACCTACGACCCGCGCATCTGAAGCAGCTGCGCAAGATCATCGACGATCCCGAAGCGTCCGGGAATGATCGCTTCGTGGCACTCGATCTGCTCAAGAACGTCAACATTTCGGCAGGCGGTGTTCTACCGATGTGCCAAGACACCGGCACGGCGATCGTGATGGGCAAGAAATCAGAAGGCGTGCTGACCGGCGTCGACGACGGCGAGTGGGTGTCCCGTGGTGTCTACGACGCGTACACGAAGCTGAATCTGCGGTATTCGCAGAACGCGCCGATCACGATGTACGACGAGCGCAACACCGGCACCAATCTGCCTGCGCAGGTGGAGATCTATGCGACCGAGCAGGGACCGAAAGGGCCGGAGTACAAATTCCTGTTCATGGCTAAGGGCGGTGGCAGCGCCAACAAATCCTTCCTGTTCCAGGAGACCAAGGCGATCCTGAACCCCAAGCGGCTACTTGAATATCTCGATGAGAAGATCCGCGCGCTTGGCACGGCGGCGTGTCCGCCGTATCACCTCGCGGTCGTCGTCGGTGGTACGTCGGCAGAGTTCGCACTCAAGACAGCGAAATACGCGTCGGCGCATTATCTCGACAACCTGCCGACTGAAGGCACCATGGCCGGGCACGCGTTTCGCGATCCGGAACTTGAGGAAGAAGTCTTCAAACTGACCCAATCCTTCGGTATCGGAGCACAATTCGGCGGCAAGTACTTCTGCCACGACGTCCGCGTAGTGCGGCTTCCCCGTCACGGCGCATCGCTTCCGGTGGCCATCGCGGTGTCGTGTTCCGCCGATCGTCAGGCACTTGGCAAAATCACGGCAGATGGCGTCTTCCTTGAACAGTTGGAGACCGATCCTGCCCAGTACATGCCCGACGCCGGTGTCGCCGAGGATATCGAGGGCGGCGAAGTGGTCGATGTCGACCTCAATCGACCGATGTCGGAGATCCTCGCGCAACTATCGCAGTACCCAGTTAAGACGAGGTTGTCGCTGACCGGGCCACTCGTCGTTGCCCGCGACATCGCGCACGCGAAGATCGCCGAGCGACTCGACGCGGGCGAACCGATGCCCGACTACCTGAAGAATCACCCCGTCTACTACGCCGGTCCGGCGAAGACTCCCGAGGGGATGGCGTCGGGATCATTCGGCCCGACGACAGCGGGCCGAATGGACTCCTACGTCGAGCAGTTCCAGGCGGCCGGTGGCTCAATGGTTATGTTGGCCAAGGGAAATCGCTCCAAACAGGTCACCAACGCGTGTGACGCGCACGGTGGCTTCTACCTCGGTTCTATCGGCGGGCCAGCCGCGCGACTCGCTCTGGACTGCATCAAGAGCCAGGAGGTCATCGAGTACCCCGAACTCGGCATGGAAGCGGTCTGGAAGATCGACGTCGAAGACTTCCCCGCGTTCATCGTCGTCGACGACAAAGGCAATGATTTCTTCACCGACCCCAGTGGCTCGGTAACCGTGCCACTTGGCGGGGTGCGGATTCGTTCGACGGAACGCTAGCCGCCTGAGGGATACCCCACAACATGGCGTCGCCGCCGCGCAGTAACGTGTGTGAGGACACCCTTACTCCAACCGATCGCCGAAGGATCGCCGCGCCATGACCGAACAGCAGTACCGCATCGAGCACGACACCATGGGTGAAGTTAAGGTTCCCATCGACGCGCTCTGGCGGGCACAGACACAGCGCGCGGTGGAGAACTTCCCGATCAGCCATCGGCCGCTGGAACGCGCACAGGTTCGCGCGATGGGGCTACTCAAGGCTGCCTGCGCACAGGTGAATAAGGACCTGGGTTTGCTCGACGCCGAGAAGGCCGACGCGATCATCGCCGCGGCGACCGAGATCGCCGACGGCAAACACGACGACCAGTTCCCCATCGACGTCTTTCAGACCGGGTCGGGCACCAGCTCGAATATGAACGCCAATGAGGTTATCGCATCCATCGCGAAGGCGAACGGTGTCGAGATCCATCCAAACGATCACGTCAATATGTCGCAGTCGTCGAATGATACTTTCCCAACCGCCACCCATGTGGCGGCGACGGAGGCTGTCGTGACAGATCTGATTCCAGCTCTTGAGCATCTGCATGGCGCGCTCGCGGAGAAGGCGTCGCAGTGGCGCTCGGTGGTCAAGAGTGGTCGCACTCATCTGATGGATGCGGTGCCGGTAACCCTCGGCCAAGAGTTCGGCGGATACGCACGCCAGGTCCAGGCCGGCATCGAACGCGTCTCCGCGACACTTCCGCGGGTCGGCGAGCTACCCATCGGTGGTACGGCGGTCGGCACCGGACTCAACGCTCCCAACGGATTCGGCACTAAGGTGACCGCTGAGCTGGTCAAGCTCACCGGCGTCGATGCCCTGTCGCTGGCTGACGATAATTTCGAGGCGCAGGCCGCTCGCGACGGGCTAGTCGAACTGTCTGGCCAGTTGAAGACCGTCGCTGTCTCACTGACGAAGATCGCCAACGACGTGCGCTGGATGGGATCGGGTCCGCTGACCGGACTCGGCGAAATCCAGCTACCCGACCTTCAGCCGGGCAGTTCGATCATGCCGGGCAAGGTGAATCCGGTTCTGCCCGAAGCGGTTACGCAGGTGGCCGCCCAGGTAATCGGAAACGACGCAGCAGTTACCTGGGGCGGTGGCAACGGCGCTTTCGAGCTGAATGTGTACATCCCGGTGATGGCACGCAATGTGCTGGAGTCACTGAAACTGCTCGCCAACGTCTCGCGCCTATTCGCCGATCGATGCATCTCCGGACTCGTCGCGAATGAAGAACGCCTCAAGACACTCGCCGAGAGTTCCCCGTCGATCGTGACGCCACTCAATTCCGCGATCGGTTACGAGGAGGCCGCCGCGGTGGCCAAACAAGCCCTCAAGGAGGGCAAGACAATTCGCCAGACGGTGATCGACCGCGGCCTCATCGGCGACAAGCTGACCGAAGATGAACTCGACAAGCGTCTCGACGTCCTGAAAATGGCCAACGTGGATCGGGAGCGGTAGCCGCGCCCTGCATGTGCCAGCGAGACGAGCCCTGCATATGGCCGGTCGAGTGGGCACGACGAGCGCCAGCGAGACGAGCCCATATCGAGACCCCGCAACACGAGCACCAATGCGCAGCAACAACACTCAACGAACGCGGTCTCGATATGCCCCGCGCACTCGACCAGCGTCGGCGGCCGTCACGCTCGCGCGCCTCGGTTCGCACTAGGCCTCTTGTCCGAAACCACATCAGCCGGATGACTGATTCGGCGTAGCGTCTGGGTCATGGCTCAGCTACTGCCCTTCCCCATCGATTTTTCCACCGCCCTCGTCCTGGTCGCCCACCCCGACGATCCCGAGTACGGCATGTCCGCGGCCGTTGCCCGGTGGACATCCGAGGGGCGAAAGGTGTTCTACGCCTTGGCTTCCAGTGGCGAAGCCGGCATCGAAGGCCTCGCTCCGACAGAATGCGGGCCGGTGCGTGAAGGTGAGCAGCGTGCGTCGGCAGCAGTAGTCGGCGTCTACGACGTCGAGTTCTGGGGATTCCCCGACAGCAGCATCTTCAATACGCCCGAACTGCGCGGCAAAGTCGTCGAGACCATCGAGCGCTCACATCCCGACATAGTCATCGCAACCTACGGTGGCCCCGAGTGGGCGCCCGGAGCACCGAATCAACGCGACCACATCGAATTCGCGACCGCCGTCGTCGAGGCATATGACTCGATGGACTCACCGCCGCGCTGCCTGTTCGTCAACGGCCCAACCCCGACCCACGCCGTTGAAGTGGGCGGTTTCGTCGACGCCGCTGTCAATTCCCTTGCCGCCCACGACCGTTACCTTTCGGTACTCGATCCCACGACTCCGGTAGTCGAGCAAGCGCGAGCTCAAGTGGCGATGATGGCGCAGCCGCGCGAGGACTTCGGCGGGGTGGTGGCCAGCTGTTTCGAGTTGCTGCGCGGCACCGCTTGAACCGGTACAACCAAACAGGTCCCCGACGCCGGAGCGCCGAGGACCTGTTGTCGCACAGAAGTATTGAAGTCTAACTACCAGCCGCGGTGCCAAGGATCGAAGGGATCAGGCTCAGTAGGCTATTCGCCAGTCCGGTGAGAATGCCGTTGGAGTTTGCGCCACCCGGAGTGGTGGTTCCCGGTGCGTCAGCAGTCGGGGCACCCTTGTTGACGCCAATGGTGATCTTCGGCTCCTTGGCCGGATCGAGCCAGGCGAGAATCTTCTTCATCGACGCCTTGTCGATCGCGACACACCCCAGGGTGGGTTCACCGTTGGTGACGTGTAAGAACATTGCCGACGCCTTGCCCGGGGTGCGCTGCGGGTTATGCGCGATATTGACCGCGTAGTCGTATACGGGCCCCGAGTTGTACAGGTTCTCGCTGTCGCCACCCGGGCTCTTGCCTTTGACGTGAGTGTTGTAGGTCGGCGACTTCATATTGGAGTCCCACCAGTCGGCGGTCGTCGCCTGGAAGTACGGCATCTTGGTGCCGGGATTCGCGTCGCGGCCAAAGGCCTGGTCCAGCGCGAAGGTGCCTTCCGGCGTGCGCGGTACGTTGTCCTTCGGTTCGCCCATGCCCTGCGAACCCAGGAACGCTTTCACCGGACCGGCGAATGTCGACCATTTGCCGTCGGCACTCTTCTCAAATGCGGTGAGCGTCGCAGTGGTATCGGTCGCTTTGGGCGCGGTGACCACGATCATCTGCGACGTCTTGCTCGGCGTCGCAGGCCCGTCTGACGAGCCGCCGATACCCGCGAGGGTGTTCAAGACCGTGTCGACCAGCGCTCCGCCGGTGTTGGCGGACGGAGCGGTAGGCGTGGTGGTCGGGGCTGCCGACGCGATGGCGGGCGCCGCGATGAGCGACACGATCGCCGCGAACACCACGAGTCCCATTAACCTCATTTGCCTCATAAGTAACTTCAGCACCACACAAGTGTGCCAGTGGTCAAGGCTCGATAAGTCACGTGAGGATCACAAGGCAGTCTTGATCTGATCACTGAGGTGAGCGATGGCACAATTCGGTGCCAAAATCCGGCCGACTCGATCGCCCAGGGACGGAAATCGCCCACAGTTAGATCGAGTTTCACGACAACTATTGTCGTGAACGGTATTTCAGCTGTGGCCTAGTCGCGGGATAACTCAGCACGGAAGCCCAGCTCGACTTCGTCAGCGACCTTCAGGGTGCCCATCATCAGCGAGAAAGGCTTCAGTCCCACGTCGCTGTGCCGAATGACGCTGGCCGCCGAGAGACTCCAAATCGCGTCGGCTTGCGAAGCATCGATACCGATCGATTGATCCACTGTGCGCCCACAAATCGCTAGTTGACCCGAGACAAGGTATCCGCCGTCGATCGGTTCGACACTGTCGCCCACATAGGCGATCTCGCGAAACTTCTTCGCCTGCAGGGTCTTTAGCGCGTTAGATCGCGCCACCACCTTTTCGGCCCCAGTTAGTGGAGTGACGCCACCTTCGCCGCGCAATACCGTCAGGGAATCCACGACAATCGACAGCATGACAGTGCTCGGCGCACCACCGATCAGCGTCGTACTGCCCGACCACGATTCAAAGGAGATGGTCAGCCGGTGCCCGGCCTTGGCGGCGGGCCCGGCCACTCCCGTGCGAAGGATCAATTCACCGTTGTGTGGTCCAACCGTCAGCTTCTCACTCACGAGGGCGAGGGTACCTGGGCTGGCGACCGACCACGGGGGTCTCGATACGGGCGCGTCTCGCTAGCGCTCGGCGGACCCACTCGACCAGCGATCAAACCGCGGCCCGCCAACCGCCAATCGAGCGCCCACCAAACCACGAACGCGGCCCGTCAACCGCTGGTCGAGTGCCCGGCGAGGCGTTAGCCGAGGCGGGTGTATCGAGACCCACCACATCCACCACGCTCACCGATCACTCGACCGACCGTCAAACCGCTATGCTCCGGGCGCGAACTCTTCCAGCATGTCCGTCACCAGCGCCGCGATCGCCGACCGCTCGCTTCGCGTCAGCGTGACATGCGCGAACAGCGGATGTCCCTTCAACTTTTCGATGACTGCGGCGACGCCATCATGTCGCCCCACACGCAAGTTGTCCCGTTGCGCGACGTCGTGCGTGAGCACCACTCGCGAACCAGTTCCCAAGCGGGACAACACCGTTAGCAAGACATTACGCTCCAATGACTGCGCTTCATCGACGATGACGAACGAATCATGCAGCGACCGACCGCGAATGTGCGTGAGCGGCAGCACTTCTAGCATTCCGCGGCTCAGCACCTCGTCGATCACTTCAGGCGAGGCGAGTCCTTCGAGGGTGTCGTAGACAGCTTGCGCCCACGGTCCCATCTTCTCGTCGGCACCACCGGGAAGATAGCCAAGCTGTTGTCCGCCAACGGCATACAGCGGCCGGAACACGACGACCTTGCGCTGGGTCCGGCGTTCGAGCACGGCCTCCAGCCCGGCGCACAGCGCCAGTGCCGACTTGCCGGTGCCAGCCTTACCGCCGAGCGAAACGATGCCGACGCTGTCGTCGAGCAACAAGTCCAGCGCCACTCGCTGCTCGGCGGACCGGCCGTGCAGGCCAAAGGCCTCGCGGTCACCCCGCACTAGCTGAACCTGCTTGGTCGCCGTTACCCGGCCAAGTGCCGACGCGCCGTTGCCCAGCAAGCGAATTCCAGTGTGGCAGGGCAATTCTCGTGCCGCGTCGACGTCGATGACACCATCGGAGAACAACGCGTCGATAGCTGCCGGCTCGACGTCGAGTTCAGCCATCCCCGACCATCCCGACACGACGACGTCCTGAGCGTGGTACTCATCGGCATCCAGACCCACCGCACCGGCTTTGACTCGCAGTGGAGTGTCCTTAGACACCAACGTCACATCTTTGCCTTCAGCGCGAAGATTCAACGCGCAAGCCAAGATTCGCGAGTCGTTGTCGTCAGTTCGAAAACCTGCGGGCAACACGGACGGATCGGTGTGATTGAGCTCCACCTGCATGGTGCCGTTCTCGGAACCGATCGGAATCGGCAAGTCGAGGCGACCGTGTTCCAACCGAAGATCATCGAGCAGGCGAAGAGCCTCCCGAGCGAACCAACCAAGTTCGTGGTGATGGCGTTTGCCCTCGAGTTCGCTGATGACAACCAGCGGCAGGACGACGTGGTGCTCGTCGAATCGTGTTACGGCCCAAGGGTCGGACAGCAGCACGGAGGTGTCGAGGACGTAGGTGCGAATGGTCACGTCAGGGCTCCTAGTGTGTGCGGCGCCCGCACACACGCTTTGCGGTGACCGGTCGGTTCTGGCTCTTTCCCGCCATCAGGCGGGAAGGGCGAGGACCGGGGCCGGTCCTCTCGCTGCGCTTTTCGCTACCACGATTCGA
The DNA here is from genome assembly GCF_048537885.1 of Gordonia sp. CPCC 205333. Taxonomy (NCBI): domain Bacteria; kingdom Bacillati; phylum Actinomycetota; class Actinomycetes; order Mycobacteriales; family Gordoniaceae; genus Gordonia; species Gordonia sp. CPCC 205333. Next base: position 276,128 of record NZ_JBCLVI010000004.1, read on the forward strand.
ACCTTCCGGATGGACCGCTTCCCCGCAGTCCATCAAGGCTCAAGTTACGCCGACGCCCCCTACGAGATGAACTCGTAGAGGGCGTGTCGGCGTGAAATCTGGGTTAACCGATCCCCAACTAAACTGCGGCCAGCGCGAGGATTCGCTGTCGCGCGGCCTCGGCCTCGTCGGATAGACCATGCACGGTGTTGAGTTTGAGCTGATCGATCAGCGTTGCCGCGATCTTTCCTCTGGTCTCGTCATTCTCATAGTCGGAGATCAGGGCCCATTCGGCGTCGAAATCGCGGACGTCGGACCCGATCTGCTCCAGTTTCGCCAGCGCGTTGTCCACGGCGATGACCGTTGCCTCTTGATCAGCTACCAATCCTGCGTTCAGGAACGAGCCGAAGGTCTTCGCCTGCGCACCGTCGTCGCCTGCAATCTTGGCGAGGATCTGCCGGTAGACGTCGTCGGTGACCACCGACGAAAGCCGCTCGATGAAGGCGACGCACTGATTTTCGTGCACTGCCATCAGCGCCAGCGTGTCCAGCGGGCTGAGCCCGACGACTTTCTCGGTCTGCTGCCGGTAGCCCTGCGTCACGTGATGCAGTCGACGTTCTTCGGCGTCGAGCGGATCGATAGCGCGGGTCACCACGAGGAAGTCGCGCAACACGATCGCGTGCCGGTTGTCCTCCGCGGTCCACACGCCGACCAGCTGACGCCAGTCAGAGAATGCCGGGAAGTGGATCGCGAGCACGCGGTGATAGGACGGCAGGTTGTCCTTGGTGAGCAGCAGCGCCAGTGTCGCTGCGCGCTCTTCCGGTGACAACGTGCCCTGCGACGGATCCCAGTCGTCGCCGCCCAGGAAGGCGAAGTTGCGACCCGAATCCCACGGAACCCAATCATGCGGGTTCCACGGGGTCGCGATCTCCGCATGTTCCTCAGCGATCTCGGGGAGCGCCTTCTCCAGTGCGATGATCAGCTCGTCTTCCGGCAATACAGTCACGTCCGAAAGGATACAAGCCGACGGCGTCGAACTAAATCCCGGCCTTGTCGGCACCACGCACGCGAGTATCGGCCTCCGCTCTCGAAGCGACGGCTTCAACCTCGACAGTTGCCTCTTCGGCGAACGGCACTTCCTCGATGTCGACCGTCGTGCGCAATGGACGATTCGGGATGAACACCACGGCCAGCAGCGCGACCACCGCGCATACCGCGCCGATCAGGAAAATGGCTGCGGTGGCGTCGCCATACGCTCCGCGGACCACCTCGACCACCGGCGCGGGCAGGGTCGATAGGTCCAATGAGTCACCACTCGCGTGTGCACCGGTGATGCCGATCTTCGACAGTCCTTCGGTAGTCAGATTGGTCACGCGGGTCGCGAGAATCGACCCCATCACCGAAACGCCGATGGCACCGCCGAAGGTTCGGAAGAAGGCGACATTCGCCGATGCGGCGCCGATGTTCTGCACGCTGACTGTGTTCTGCACAGCGAGCACCAGGTTCTGCATGAGCATGCCGGTGCCGAGACCCACGAGGAACATGTACACGCCCAGCAACCACAGCGACGTGAGGTGATCGATCGTGCCGAGTAACCCGAATCCCGCGATGAGCAGTGTCGCGCCGCCGATCAGGAAGGGCTTCCACCGGCCGAAGCGGGTGATCAATTGCCCCGAGACCACCGAACCGCCGAACATGCCGATGACCATCGGGATGGTCAGGATGCCTGCCTCGGTCGGCGAGTAGTGACGTGCGGTCTGAAAATACTGGCCGAGGAATGTGGTCGCGCCGAATAGTCCGACGCCGACGGCCACCGAGGCGAGAATGGCCAGCGCGGTGGTGCGTTCGGTGACGATACGCAGCGGGATGATCGGCGAGGCCACCCGAGATTCGACGAATACCGTCGCGATGAGCAGCAACACTCCACCGCCGACGTACATCGCGGTTTCCTTCGAGATCCAGTCATAGCTCGAACCGGCGAACGACACCCAAATCAACAACACGCTGACACCCGAGGTCAGCAGAAGCGCGCCGAGCCAGTCGATCGAGACGTCGTCCTTGCGAATTGTCGCGATATGCAACGTCTTCTGCAGCAGGATCAGCGCGATAAGAGCCAACGGAACACAAACCAAGAAGCACCAGCGCCATCCAAGTGGGCTGTCGACGATGACGCCGCCGAGGATTGGGCCGCCCGACATCGACACCGCCATCACCGCACCCATGTAGCCGGAGTAACGACCACGGTCGCGCGGTGACACGATCGAGCCGATGATTGCTACCGCCAGTGCTGTCAGCCCGCCCATGCCAACGCCCTGGACGACGCGGCCGATCAGCAGGACCGGCACGTTATGGGCGATACCCGCGATCAGTGAACCAGCAACGAAGATCACCAGTGACAACTGCACCAGCAGCTTCTTGTTAAAGAGGTCGGACAGCTTGCCCCAGATCGGCGTCGACGCCGCATTTGCCAGCAGCGCAACCGTGATGACCCAGGCATATTCGGTCTGGGTGCCTTTGAGATCAGCGATGATCGTCGGCAGGGCGGTTGCCACGATCGTCGACGACAGCAAAGCGGTAAAGAGACCGGCGAGCAGGCCGGTCATCGCTTGTAACACCTCGCGGTGAGTCATCGTCGGTGAGCTGGCCGCGGACGGCGCGCTCATCGCGGTTGGAGCAGCAGACATTTGATTTCCTTCGTGAATTGTAGAAATAGCACTACTTGACATCGCGCTGACACTTGGAGGCACGCGACGAAATCTATTGGGAGAGGGCAGATCTCAGTTTCATGAGAGTTCCCAGAGCGGCGGTCGCATCGGCGTCGGACCACTGAGTCAACTTGGGTGCGATGCAATCGAATCGGCGGCGCATCGCGGCCGCGAGCGCAGCACGTCCAGCCTCGGTGATGCCGACTTGAGTCGCCCGCCCATCTTGATCGTCGCGGATGCGTTCCAGCAGTCCATCGGCGACGAGCTTGGATATCTGCCGGCTCAACACCGATTCGCTGACGAAGAGCTTGTCGGCGAGGCAGTTCTGCCGGACTGGCCCGGACGCGTCCAAGGCCCACAGCACACCGACCAGCGGCGCGGCCAACCCTCCGACCGCCCCGTCGGCGCGGGTGATGTCGGCGCGAACGGCACGGCCGAGCAGCATCAACTCGTCAAGCAGCGCAGCCACTGACGAATCACTGACAGTCATTGGATCACCTTTCCGATGAATTACTTGCTGAAAGCAACCGGTTGCATAGTGCAATTATTCCTTGGCCTCCGCGACTGTCGCTATGCGACTCGTCACATATCGAAATTTGTCTGCCGTGAGCTTGGCGTCAGCACGTCACTAGGAGATCGAAAAAAGACCTCGGCCCCGTCAGTGAGTTCAAAGGGCAATATGCCCTTCGATACCCCTGAGGGGGCCGAGATTCACGCCTGCCCCGGCTAGTCACCGGGAACTATTGAGAAGTCAGATGCGGCTCATCAGTCCCCACGACTCCAGGCCGTCGTAGAGCGGAAAGTCCAACGCCAAATGCGACACTCGCGCGCGCAGAGCTGAAACGTCCGCCGACTGCCCCGCTGCCAGCGCGGTACCGATGATGTCGGCGACCTCGGTGAACTGCTCGGCGCCGAAGCCGCGAGTGGCCAACGCGGGCGTACCGATGCGCAAACCCGAGGTAACCATCGGTGGGCGCGGGTCGAACGGCACGGCATTGCGGTTCACGGTGATACCGACCTGGTGCAGCAAATCCTCGGCTTGCTGGCCGTCGAGCGAGCTATTACGCAGATCGACCAGCGCGAGATGCACATCGGTGCCGCCGGTCAGCACCGAGACACCGGCCTTCTCGACGTCGGCGCCGGTCAGGCGTTCCGCGAGAATCTTGGCGCCCTCAATGGTGCGACGCTGCTTGTCGGCGAATTCTTCGGTGCCGGCGACCTTGAGCGCGACAGCCTTGCCCGCGATGACGTGCATGAGCGGACCACCCTGTTGACCGGGGAAGACCGCGGAGTTGAGCTTCTTGGCCCACTCCTGCTTGGCCAGGATGAGGCCCGACCGTGGCCCGCCGAGGGTCTTGTGCACGGTCGTGGACACGACGTCGGAATGCGGCACCGGGCTGGGATGCAGGCCAGCAGCGACCAGACCGGCGAAATGCGCCATGTCGGTCCATAGATACGCACCCACCTCATCGGCGATCGAACGGAATGCCTCGAAGTCGAGGGTTCGCGGATACGCCGACCAGCCGGCGACGATGACCTTCGGCTTGGTATCGAGGGCGATCTTGCGCACCTCGTCCATGTCGATGCGGAAGTCTTCTTTGCTGACTCCGTAGAAGGCGTTCTCGTAGAGCTTGCCGGAGAAGTTCAGACGCATACCGTGCGTGAGATGACCGCCGTGTGCGAGATCAAGACCAAGCAACGTCTCACCGGGTTCCATCAATGCCTGCAGCACCGCTGCGTTGGCCTGCGCACCCGAATGTGGTTGCACGTTGGCGAAATCCGCACCAAACAGAGACTTGGCACGATCTCGCGCGATGTCCTCGACGACGTCGACGTACTCGCAGCCGCCGTAGTAGCGACGCCCCGGGTACCCCTCGGCGTATTTGTTGGTCAGCACACTTCCCTGCGCCTGGAGGACGGCGCGTGGAACGAAGTTCTCCGACGCGATCATTTCCAGAGTGTCGCGCTGACGACTCAACTCACCATTCATCGCCGCCGCGACGTCGGGGTCGAGTTCGGCTAGCGACATCGAATTCACGGACGGTGCGGAGTCTGTGTCACTCATGGCGCCAAGTTTATGGTGGCCGTTGATCGCGACTGCTATCGGGTGTGGCTCATTCGGCGAGTTCCGCTCGCAGCGCGGCCGGGGTCAGCGGCTCATCGAGTAGTCGACCGAATCGCACCAACCGCTGCGATGCCGTCACCGCGTCGAGCCAGGTGTTGAGCAACCGATAACCCTCGACATAGGTGCTGATATAGGCCCGCCACAACGGCGAAGTAAGGAATCGAAGCATATGGCGCGATCGGGCCGGCGGCGTGAGTAGCCAGGTTTGGAGGAACTGTGCGACGGTGCCCTCGTCGGCCTGCCGATCATGGAGTAGCAACGCCGCATCCTGCCGCACCGAAAGCAGGCCAGCGGTTGCGCGGCCCACTCGCTGCGCACGCTCACCGTCGAACCGCAGCCCCAGGTCGGCGTAGATTTCCTGGGCCCACACACCCCAGTGCGGCCCGACGGCGGCGACCAGCGCGTGATCGGCCAATCCCTCTGCCATGAGGCACTGCGGAGTGTTCACCAGGAATATCGATTGTTCTTGCTGTCCCGCGCCCACCAGGAACTGCTCTTTCCGGCAGTGTTCGGTGTGATGCCCGGGATATGCCTCGTGAGCGATGAGATGCGGCAACGACGACATGTACTGCGTGAGATCGCCGTTGATGGCAACCCGCGACGAATAGTTGCCCAGGTAGTAGTTGAAACCCGACCACGGCTGGTCGGAGACCACCTCGAAGTCGACGGTCTCGTTGTCGGGCAACGGAAATGTGCTTCGCACCCGGTCACGTAAGGCACTGGCGAATGCTCGCACGCATTCTTCGACCCGGTCCGCCGGGATCTCGTCCCGACGTCGGTGGTCGGCATATGCGTCCGCAATGGCGACCACCGGAGCGTCGAGGACGTCGGCGAGTTCGGTCTGCGCGTCCCGATACACCTGCGGATCGGCCAGTTCGATGTCGACGTCGAAATATGCACGCACCTCGTCGACGAAATTGATCTGGTCACCGGCCATTTTGCGGGCGGAGCATTCGAGCGCCGCCAGTTGCGAGTCGACGAATGCCGCACGCGCCGAGGGCAATTCGCCTGGTAGCTGTGTACGCAGGTGCCGCGCGCGACGGACAAGTTCGACGGGGTCGGGCCGGGGACCGGATTCGACGTCGGCCCGCAATCGCGGGTCGCCGGTATACGCATCGACGAATCCCGGCTCCAGACGGTCGAACGCCAGGCCGAGTCGCAGGTACTCCTCCACCACAGTTGTCTCCATAAGGCCTCCACGATAGCGACGCCGATGAGCCGATCACCGCTCCACGTGCCTAAGCTAGGACGATGTTCGCATCGACGACCTGTCCGTTGACCCCGCGGATGCGCTGATGGCACGCGACGCTACCGGGCGCGACCCGAGCCTCTATATCGAACTCGACCGCAAACAGTGGCGTGATCTTCGCCAGGCGATGCCGATGGTGCTCAACGAGGCCGAACTCGACTCTCTCGTCGGCCTGGGCGAGCAGATCGATCTCGACGAGGTCGCCGATGTCTACCTGCCGTTGTCACGTCTGATTCACCTTCGGGTGGCGGCGCGGCAACGGCTCTATGCCGCGACATCGACCTTCCTTGGCGAATTACAGACCAGTCGTCAAGTTCCCTTCGTCATCGGCATCGCCGGCAGCGTCGCGGTTGGCAAGTCGACGACGGCGCGTGTGCTCGCCGCCCTCCTCGCGCGGTGGGATTCGCATCCGAAGGTCGACTTGATCACCACCGACGGATTCCTGTTGCCCACCAACGAGCTTCAGCGGCGAGGGATCATGCACCGCAAGGGCTTTCCCGAATCATATGACCGCCGGGCACTGCTGCGTTTCGTCACTGAGGTCAAGTCGGGCGCGCGGGAAGTCACCGCTCCGGTCTATTCGCATCTCACCTACGACCGGGTGCCTGACGTTATGCATTACGTCCGCCAACCCGACATCCTGATCGTCGAGGGCCTCAATGTGCTGCAAACCGGCCCAACGCTGATGGTGTCAGATCTATTCGACTTCTCCATCTACGTCGACGCGAAGATCCGCGACATCGAAAAGTGGTACATCTCAAGGTTTTTGCAGATGAGAACCACGTCCTTCGCCGATCCCAATTCGCACTTCCACTCGTATGCGGGGTTGACCGACGAGCAGGCAACCGCCGCTGCCAGCGATATCTGGACGTCGATCAACCGCCCGAACCTCATCGAGAACATCCTGCCGACGCGACCTCGGGCAACTCTGGTGTTACGCAAGGATTCTGATCACTCCATCAACCGTGTGCGACTGCGAAAGCTGTAGTGCGGCGATGCCCCGCCTATCCCGACTCGCGCTCATCGAATGACGTCGGGTAGCCGCCCGAGATAGCTATGCGATTCCAGGTGTTGATCATCGCGATACTCGCCAGCACCTGACCCAATTCATAGTCGTCGAAGACCGCACGGGCCGCCTCGAAAACGCCACTCCTGACACCACTTTCGGCTATCCGGGTCACCTCATCGGTCAGCGCCAACGCGGCGCGTTCGCGATCGTCGAAGATGCCGGTCGACTCACGCCACGCCGCGATCAGTCCGAGTGTGACCGGGTCCGCACCGGATTCCAGCGCATCGCTGGTATGCATGTGTAAACAGTAGGCACAGCCATTGATCTGCGACGCCCGAATGTAGATCAATTCCACGAGTCCGGCATCAAGGTCCTTCGACGACGCACGCTGCAGGGCGACGAGCGCTTTGTACACAACGGGATTCGAGGCTGGCATCCACATCCGGGTCTGCTCGGGTGCGACGGTCATGCGTTCGCTCCCTCGGCGGCACCTGCCGGGTAAGTCGCGTCGAGCCACTGCGCGAAGGTGGTCGGCGTCTGCTTGAACTCGCCGCGCGGAGTCAATGCTCCCGAGCGAATCGCCTTGCCGCCGTAGTTGATTCCCAGAACCCATTTTGGTGTGCCGCGCCGCTTCGCGATCGCACGAGCGGCGTCAAGCATATCCATATCTGCCGGACCAGCAACGTCGAGGTCGGTCACGCCACCGTTGATCGCGGTGTCGGCCAACAGTTTCGCACCGTCGGCCGCTGCCAATGGTCGCGACAACATATGAGCACTGATGCCGATCGGGCCAATACTCATCGCGTCGGTCAAGGTCCTAGCCAACTCGAACCATTGCCCGGTGCGGAACACGATGGCGCGATCTCCCAGTTCTTGTCGGTACACCTCTTCTTGTTTGGCCTTGCCCTGGTAGTAGCCCATCTTCGCGTTGACGTCCGGGTCCGCCGCATTGACGATCGACAAACAGACGACGCGTTCTACCCCCGCGTCGATGGCGGCCGCGCTGACGTTGCGTGCGACCGTGCCGAAGAAGTCAATCGATTTTGCGGCGCTCTGCGTGACGACGTTGGCACATTCGACGATGACGTCGACCCCACGAGCGGCGTTGGCCAGCCCGTCACCGGTGTACGCGTCGACACCCGCCGCGCGGTTGGCCCGCACCACGTCGATTCCGCGGCTGTCCAGTTCGTCGGCGACCAAACGCCCCATACCGCCGCTGGCCCCGATCACCAGGATTTTCATATCCGACCCTCTTCTCGTTGTTGTCATCGCTTACCGAACCAACGTAACCGAGAATTGGCACGTATTATCGGTGCAATCTACCGCCTGAAATTTGGGCCAATTGGAGTGTTGTGACGCCGACTGACCATTGGGCCGCCGTCGCCCAGCGCCTGGGCACCGACCTGTTTCTCGACCTTCAGCCCGATCCGACGCTGTCGGCGCACGGCCGAGGCGCACAACTGCGCAGATCATTGACAACCGAACTTCGCGCAGCGATCAGCGACGGCCGACTACCGGCGGGCACCCAACTGCCACCGTATCGCTCACTGGCCGCGGACCTCGGCGTCGCGCGCGGCACCGTATCGGCCGCCTACGCCGAACTCATCGCCGAAGGATGGCTCACCGCACGACAGGGCTCGGGCACCGTCGTCGCACACACATCCACTCCGTCAGTTCTGCCGAATACCAGGCGAAAGCCCGACGGCCCAACGCATGACTTCAGCCTGGGCGCTCCCACACCATCGTTGTTTCCACGCTCCGATTGGATAGCCGCAACACGCGTCGCAATAACCGACGCGCCACATAGCGCCTTCGGCCCAGGTGATCCACAGGGGAATTACGAACTGCGCGAAGAACTTTCACGATATTTGGCCCGCGTCCGCGGAGTCCGCACGAGTCCGGACAACATTGTGCTCACCACCTCGGTCCACTCGGCACTGGTGTCGCTGTGCAGCAACGCGGTCGACGGCGCACTAGCCGTTGAAGCCTTCAACATGCCATTTCACCGTGCGTCGATAGAAGCGGCCGGCACACCAACATTGCCGATCCCGATCGATCGCGACGGAGCCGACGTCGACACGCTCAGCGACGGCGCGTACAGCGACGCCCGTGCCGTCTTGCTGACGCCTTCTCATCAATTTCCCACCGGAGTCGCATTGAGTCCGGGTCGGCGCGCAGCGGTCGTCGCCCACGCACGCTCGCGCGGCATGTACATCGTCGAGGATGACTACGACGGTGAACTCCGGTACGACCGTGAGCCGATCGGTGCACTGCAGGGACTCGCGCCCGACTGCGTCATCTACACCGGATCGGTCAGCAAATCCCTGTCCCCTGCGGTTCGCACCGCATGGCTGGTGGTACCCGACGCCGTCGTAGAGCCGCTGGTGGCAGCGAAGGGCCCCCGCGAACCCGACGCCAGCATCGTCGACCAACTCGTCCTGACCCAACTCATTCGGACCGGCGCCTATGACCGACATATCCGTCGCAGCCGTCAGTTCTACCGGAAGCGGCGCGATCATCTGGTCGCGCGCCTGCGTGACGTCGGAGTCGACACCGGCGGCGTCTCCGCGGGACTGCATATCGTTCTGCCGTGCCGCCCCGACGCCGAAGACGAGCTACTCGCGACGGCGTGGAGAGCGGGATTCCTGGTCTTCGGACTGAGCCAATTTCGTCATCCGACGGCACCACCCGATGGTCGCGGCGGAATCGTCGTCGGTTTCGGTTCACCCCCCGACTCCAGTTTCAACGCCGACATCGACGCGCTGGCCGGGTTGCTCGCAGCGTTCACGTGACGTCAGACACCGAATCCTCGACATCGTCGCAACGGTCGGTCGAAGCGCCCGACGCGGCCGTTACTTTCCGTACCGCCTGCTGCGCGCCGAATAGTCCCGTAGCGCGCGCAAGAAGTCGACGCGTCGGAACTCCGGCCAGTACGCGTCGGTGAACCAGATTTCGGAATAGGCGCTCTGCCACAACAGAAATCCCGATAGCCGCTGCTCACCTGATGTCCGAATAACCAGATCCGGATCAGGCTGGCCCTGGGTATAAAGATTGCGGTCGATCGCATCGACGGATACCGCGTCGATCATTTCGCGCGGCGACGCACCTTCGTCGACCGCCTTGGTAAGCAACGACTGGACGGCATCGACGATCTCCTGACGGCCGCCGTAACCGACCGCGACATTGACATTCATCCCGGTGCGCTCGTCGGTGCGCGACGATGCCGTGCGCAATCTTTCCGCGACGGCGTCGGGTAATCCATTCAGCGTGCCGACGATCCGCACCCGCCAGTTGCCCTCGGGCCCGGAGATCTCATCGACGATATCGGGCACGATCTCCATCAGGGCGTCGAGTTCCTCCGACGCCCGTTGCAGGTTCTCCGTCGACAGGAGATAGATGGTGACCGTCTCGATCCCGAGTTCCGAACACCAGCTGAGCATCTCCGCGATGCGCGCCGCACCGACCCGGTGCCCCGCGCTCACATCCTCGAAACCCGCTTCCCGCGCCCATCGACGATTGCCGTCGCAGATAATCGCAACGTGCTGCGGATTCTGGGTGGGGTCCATCAACTGGACTAGACGACGCTCGTAAATCTGATACATCGGTCGCCGCAACCGGTCTGGAAGGATCTTCACCTACTTCAACTCCCACGAACGCAGCGAAACTGTCACCTAGGACACCTTACGCGCCAACCTGAGAGCAGACTGACAGGCAGCTTCCACACTCCTGACCACCAAACCTACGGTACCGTAGGTTCATGGTCTTGACTCCCCCGGATGAATCGGCGACGCCCGTCAAGCCGCTGCTACGCGGAATTATCCACCACTATTCCGCATTCGTCGCAATAGCTGCCGGCATCGCGCTAGTCATCGGCGCGGCGGTACTTCGCAACACCGGAGCCGCGCTCGCGTGCGCGATCTACGCGCTGACCGTCGTCGGTCTATTCAGCGTCAGCGCCACTTACCACCGGGTCACCTGGAAAACCGTCAAGGCGCGCACCATGATGAAACGTGCCGACCACTCGATGATCTTCATCTTCATCGCCGGCACCTACACACCATTTTGCGTTGTCGGGCTCCCCGACCCGACGCGATGGTGGGTTCTGGGCATCGTCTGGTCTGGCGCGATAGCCGGCGTGTTGGTGAAACTGGCTTGGCCGGGTTCACCACGGTGGCTGGGTGTCACCCTTTACATCGTCCTCGGTTGGGTCATCGTGGCGGCGGCGCCGTCACTCATCGAACACTGTGGCGTTGCCGTCCTGGTTTTACTCGCGGTCGGCGGCGTCTTCTACAGCGTCGGCGGAATCCTCTACGCGACGCGGTGGCCCGACCCGTGGCCCGAGTTCTTCGGCTATCACGAGGTCTTCCACGCGTGTACGGCAGTCGCCGCGATCACGCACTATATTGCGGCCTGGATTCTGATCGCAGGATAAGCCTGATGCAGGTCATCGCGTCGTCGGCGGCTATTCTTACCCGGTGCCCACCTCCGCCGGACTGACGCTGCGCCGCGTGCGCGGCTGTGTCGCTGGCGGTCTGTCGGGCGCGACGAGCATCACTGCGCACGGCCTCGCGGGGGGTGGCGAGCCGCCGTCGGGCAACTCGGTAATGCTGTTGGTTGTGGCGTGCGCGGCTTTCGGTGCGGCCATCTCGGCCGTACGAGTCGACCGGGGCGCCCTGCTTCCGCTCCTCACAACCATCTTCGCGGGGCAGCTAGTCGGTCACACGACGCTGATGCTCGGAACCCACCACGCACACGCCGGCCTGGTGGAGAGCCTGACCCCGAATATGCTCGCCTTCCACTGCGCCACGGCGATAGTAGACGTCGTATTGATCTGGCTGGCGGAATCGGCTGCGGTGTGGGCCTTGTCACTCCTGCATCGGCTGGTCGTCGACGCCGGCGACACCCCGCTCGCAGCGACTCCCATGTGGGTGGTCGCCTCGACACCGGCTCAGTCCGCATATGGCCTACTGATCTCCTGCGCGAGCGTCACTCGCGGACCACCTCACGCCCTCATCTCGCACTGAATTCCCTTGCGCGCCCGGCATAAGCCCGGCGCGCCAACAGCCCATTCGCGAAATGAGTATCCCCATGTCTTCCCCTCCCCTGTCTCCGTCGACCCCGGAAACCGGTCCGACGCAATCTGATTCACCGGCCAAAACGCCAAAGCGAAATACTTCGATCGCGCCCATGTTGCGCCGGCTTCACTTCTACGCCGGCATCCTGGTGGCGCCATTCTTAGTCGTCGCGACCATCAGCGGCGCGATGTATGCGGTCGCTCCCACGCTGGAAAACCTGACCTATCGAAGCTACTTGCAGGCAGATACCGACGGGCCGGCCAAACCTGTTGCGGCCCAAGTTGAGGCCGCTCAGCGGGTACTACCCGATCTCACACCCACCGCGGTTCAACCCGGTATCGACGGACACACCACGCGGGTTCTGTTCGATGATCCGTCGCTGGGCGAATCGTTGCGACAGTCGGTATTCATCGACCCGGCGACCGCGAAGTCACAAGGCACTTTGCCGGTTTACGGGAGCTCAGGCGCCCTGCCGACCCGCACCTGGATCGACCAGTTGCACCGGAATCTCCACCTCGGCGAGCCTGGCCGCATCTACAGCGAACTCGCCGCGTCTTGGCTGTGGGTCATTGCACTGGGCGGTTTGGCACTGTGGGTCAATCGATTTCGCAAGCAGCGACGAGCCGGGACCGATGCTCGCCTACTCACTCTTAACCGGTCGGCATCGACGGTTACACCCGGCGCCAAGCTCAAGCGGACTCTGGATTGGCATGGGGTCGTTGGTATTTGGCTCGCCGTCGGGTTGGTCTTCCTGTCTGCCACCGGACTCACCTGGTCGCGATTCGCAGGAGAGAATGTCTCCGACATGCGGTCGTCGCTGAGTTGGAACTCGCCATCGGTGAATACCGAACTCACCGGCGGTTCGCCGACGGCGGCCGACGGGCATGAGCAACATGGCGGAATGGCGATGCCAGGCGAGACCACGATGTCGTCGGAGGTCCTGTCCACCAACATCTCCCGGATCGACGACGTCCTCGCGACCGCGCGCGCCGCTGGCCTCGACGGCGTCGTGGAGACGTCAATACCTGCCGATTCGGCAACCGCGTTCAGCGTCAAACAGTCTCGGGTTCCGTGGGTGTTCTCACGCGACGTCGTCGCGATCGACGGTGCGTCGAATACCGTCACCGATCTCTCTCGGTTTGCCGACTGGCCATTCGCCGCCAAACTTGCCGAATGGGGAATCCAGCTGCACATGGGCATCCTCTTCGGGATAGTCAGCCAACTCGCCTTGCTTGCCTTGTGTATCGCATTGCTGACGGTCATCGTTCGCGGATATGTGATGTGGTGGCGACGCCGTCCGACAGGTAAGGCCAACTCCGACAACGGTATTCGCGATTCAGTCGGCGCACCCCCGGCGTCGGGGGCGTGGCGCGACGCATCGTTGTGGGCAATTGCGGGCGTTGTCGCGGTCGCGGCATTGGTCGGCTGGTTCATCCCATTGCTCGGTATCTCACTGCTAACATTTCTGGTCGTCGACGCAGGGGCGCGAGCGGTCAAGCGATTGGGATAGGCCTCGTCGGCTGACCCACCGCCATCCCGACCTCACCTCGTCTTCTCGCATTCACCTCATCCACGGATGGGGTGAATGCGAGAAAAGCGGGTGAAGTTCCCAGCGGGCGGTATGGTGACCAACCCTGACGAGTGGCACTTCGGCAGCGTGAGCGAGTACTACTGGTGCCCGGCGCGCGCCAGTTTACGAAGCACAACCGTGGTCGCGTCCCAATCCATGCACTTGTCGGTGACCGACTTGCCGTAGATCAACGGCTGCGCGTCGGGCGACTGCGCACCGGCCTCTAGGAAGCTTTCCAGCATCACCCCGCTGATGGAGGTGTTGCCGGCACTGATCATGTCAGCGATCTCGCCCGCGACTTCCGCTTGCCGGAGATGATCCTTGCCGGAGTTCGCGTGCGAGCAGTCGACCATGACCCGTTGCGGCAGATCGGTTTTCGCAATAACCGCGACAGCTTGCGCAATTGAATCGGCGTCGTAGTTCGGGCCGGCGGTGCCACCGCGTAGGATGACGTGGCAGTCTTCGTTGCCAGCCGTCTCCACGACCGCACCCTTGCCGAAGTCATCAACTCCGAAGAAAACATGTTGTGCGGCAGCAGCATTCACACCGTCCACAGCCACCTGAATATTTCCGTCGGTACCGTTCTTGAAGCCAACTGGCATTGAAAGACCCGATGCGAGTTGACGATGTACCTGTGACTCCGTCGTACGCGCGCCGATGGCTCCCCACGCCACGGCGTCGGCGATGTACTGCGGACTGGTGGGTTCAAGGAACTCGCAGCCGACCGGCACGCCAAGGTCGATGATGTCGAGTAGCAATGAGCGTGCGGTACGCAGGCCTCGTTCGACGTCGAACGTGCCGTCCATACCCGGATCGTTGATCAGGCCTTTCCACCCAATTGTGGTGCGCGGCTTCTCGAAGTACACGCGCATCACGATCTTCACGCTGTCGGCGTACTCGGCGGCCAGCGGTGCCAGGAGTCGCGCGTAGTCGAGAGCGGCGATCGGGTCGTGCACCGAACAAGGGCCGACGACGACTAGCAGTCGGTCGTCATGACCGGCGAGGATCGCGGCGATTTCTTCACGGTCACGCTGCACGGCGAGCGCACGACGCGCAGTCAGCGGAAGTTCGCTGCGAAGAGTGTCCGGAGACGGAATCGCCCGGAAGGCGCGGATACGCCGATCAGATGTCGATGCGGAATCGAGAGTGGCCGTCGTATGCGAGTGATCGGACGCATCGGAGGTGGTGGTCACTGAAATGCCTTTCGTGGTTGTGCCGGATCTTGAGTCGGTTCCGGTGTCACCGCGAGAATTCCCCTGGTAGCCCGGAAACAAGAAAGCAGCAACCGAATGGTCGCTGCTTGGGGCTCCGGGGTTTGCGTGCGCCTGTCAGCGCTTCATCGTCGGCTCACCCGGAGCCTCGATAAAACGCCAATACGCGCGCGCTGTGCTGGTCACGCCGACCATGCTAACACGGCCAACTAGGATCAATTGAATGAAGTCCCTCACAGGTCATCGCATCCTTTTGATCCGTCATGGACAGACCGAGTGGGCGTTGAGTGGGCGACACACCGGTCGCACCGAAGTTGATCTCACATCTATCGGCGAAGCTGCGGCGCGCGCTCTGGGTCCCCGGATTGCCGCGCACCGACTAGACGATCCCCTCGTGATCTGCTCGCCGCGGCTGCGCGCACAACGCACCGCTCAACTCGCGGGGCTCACCCCCGATGAGACTACGGAGTTGGTCGCCGAATGGGATTACGGCGACTACGAAGGCCTAACCCGGATGCACATCCAGGCCGAGCTGGATCCGACGTGGACTATTTGGACACATGGCGCGCCCGGCGGAGAATCCCTGACCGCCATGACATCCCGCGTGGACAGTGCCATCAACCGAATCGCTGCCGTCCTGGTCGACCGCGACGTGATCGTGGTGTCCCACGGGCACTTCTCGCGGTCGCTTATTGCCCGATTCCTCGGCCAGGCAATCGAATTCGGCGCATGCTTAGCCCTTGCCCCGGCCGGCATGGCGCTACTTTCAGATGCCGAGCCGAAACGGACCTTGGACGAGTTGTCGAGCTAAGGGCCGACGCCGGAGTCGCGGGTCGAGCGCCATCCCCGCTGGTCGAGTGCCCGGTGAGGCGCCGCTCCACCGCTGGTCGAGTGCCCGGCGAGGCACCGCTCCACCGCTGGTCGAGTGCCCGGCGAGGCACCGCTCCACCGCTGGTCGAGTGCCCGGCGAGGCACCGCTCCACCGCTGGTCGAGTGCCCGGCGAGGCACCGCTCCACCGCTGGTCGAGTGCCCGGCGAGGCACCGCTCCACCGCTGGTCGAGTGCCCGGCGAGGCACCAGCCGAGCCGGGTGTATCGAGACCACCCACCCAACACCCCTACCGCACAACACCATTCACCTCACCAGGTCTCGATACAGGCGCGTCTCGCTAGCGCTCGACGAGCCCACTCGACCAACCACCAATAGCCGAGCCGGGTGTGTCGAGACCACCCACACCCACCCCCTACAGCAATCCAACCAAGTCATCGATCGACCGCACCGGCAGCGAGCAGGCCGTGCCCTTGCACACCATGACGGTCCCCGACGGCTGGTTTGCCGAAACTCCGGCCCCCGCCTCGGTCACCAGCATTCCTCCTCGTCCCAATGACCTTGCCGCGGATAGCAATTCGCTCGACGTCGCGGTGACATGGATCGGTCCACTGAGTCGCGCCTGCGTCACCGCCAGCCAATGCCCCGCCGCGCGTGGCGCTTTGGCGAGTAGCACCGCCGCGCGCCGCAATGTCGCATCGGCGAGTTCGAGATAGACGCCCGCTTTCTCCGGCGGAGCCAGCATCGACGCCGTCAACAGCGCCTCTGCCATCAGCGATCCGCCCGACGGCGTCGCGCCGTCGGCGGGATCCCGTGGCCGCGTGATGAGCCCGGCGACACCGTCAGGCGCGTCAAACCAGGATCCGTCCGCCGCCGGATCCTTGAATAGTTCAACAGCCTTGTCCAGCAATGTGATCGCCGCATCGAGCCAGCGCCGCTGTCCGGTGGCCGCGGACAGGCTCAGCAGGCCGGTTACCAATGCGGCGTGATCGTCGAGCATCCCCGGCGTAGTCCCAACGACACCGCCGAGCGATGTACGCCGCAGTTCACCGTCGACGACGTGCCGCGTCAGAATCTCGCCGGCGCACCAGGCAGCGAGATCTATCCAGTCCGGCCGAGCAAGAGCCATGCTGGCCTCGACGAGGCCGGTGATTGCCATACCGTTCCACGCGCTGACGACCTTGTCGTCCCGGCCCGGCTGCGGCCGACGCTCGCGGGCGACGCTCAACCGGTGGCAAACCGATGCGAATCGCTCAGCGTCGTCGGGATCGACGGGCAACTGCAGGGTCGACGTGCCGTGTTCGAAGGTCCCGGCATCGGTGACAGCGAAAATCTTTGCGGCCCAGTCCGAATCGTCACCAAGGAGGTCGTCGAACTCTTGCCGGGTCCAGACATATGTCGCGCCTTCGACGCCGTCGGTATCCGCGTCGAGTGACGACGCGAAGCCGCCAACGACGCGCAGATCCGAAACGAGAAAATCCACTGTCTGTCCGACTACCTTCGCCGCCAGCTCCGCGGCAGCCGAACCGACGCAGGCGAGATGAGCATAGACACGTAACAACTGAGCGTTGTCATAGAGCATTTTCTCGAAATGCGGTATCGCCCAGGCAATGTCGACCGTATACCGGGAGAATCCACCACCGAGCTGATCGTAGATTCCGCCGCGTGCCATCGCCTGTGCCGTCCGCTCGACGACGCCGAGCGCATGTACATCGCCAGTGCGTTCGTGGTGCCGCAGAAGGGCTTCGAGTTGCGCCGAAGGGGGAAACTTGGGTGCACCGCCGAATCCGCCGTGGACGCGATCCTCCTGCGCGACCAGCGTGCTCGCCGCCTGCACTGCCAGCTCGTCGTCGAGGACCGTATCGGCATCGGGCAGGCCACTCGACGCCGCACTCAGATGACCTGCCAGTTCCTGGCCCACTCGCGCGACTTCTTCTCGCCGATTGATCCAGGTGTCGGTGATCGCAGTCATCAATTCGACGAAGCCCGGTTGCCCATTGCGCGGGCGCGGTGGGAAGTAGGTGCCGCAGTAGAACGGTTGGCCTGTGGGCGCGAGGAAGCAGGTCATCGGCCAGCCGCCCTGTCCGGTCATCGCGACCGTGGCGTTCATATAGATCGCATCGATGTCGGGACGTTCCTCCCGGTCGACTTTGATGCACACGAACTCGGCGTTCATCTGGGCCGCGATCTCGTCGTCTTCGAAGCATTCGTGCGCCATCACATGACACCAATGACAGGCCGCGTACCCGACCGAAAGGAGCACGGGAACATCGCGCGCTATCGCGTCTGCGAAGGCGTCCTCGCCCCACTCACGCCAATGGACCGGATTGTCGGCATGCTGGCGGAGATACGGACTGGTCGCGTTTGTCAGCCGATTCATGTGTCCACCATCTCACGGACAAGTCGGCTCCAACGCAGTCGTTAGGGCGTCAGTCTGACGGCCGCTTCTGCAAATCCGGCACCGGCGTCGACGACTCGTCACTCACCGAATCGGTGCCCTCGTCGAATGCCTGATCAGCCTCGGGGTGTTCGGTGTCGAATGTTTCGGGCAGCTTGCGCAGTTGCTTGTTCATCGACCAGATCAGGAAAGCGGTGCCGGCGAGCAGCAGAAGGATGATCAGCAGTCCCAGCGGCGAGGCTTTGCCAAACTCCGGCCCTTTCGGGTCGACGGCCAGCACGGCCACCCTTTCCAGCGTGCCGTACATTACTCCTCGATCCCGGCGAAGAGGTCGGTCTCGGGGATCGACGTCTTCACCCGTGTCTTCGCCAACTCGAACTCCTCGGTGGGCCACAGACGTTGCTGCCACTCCAAGGGTACTGCGAAGAACACTCCGTTTGGATCTATCTGTGTCGCGTGCGCGCGCAAAGCGTCGTCACGCTGGCCGAAGTAGTCACCACATTCGACCTGAGTGGTGATCCGTCCCATCAGATCCCCGAACGCACCGCGCTCGTCCAGGCGGGCCAGCCACTCCTTGAATGGATTCTCCATATCGTTCTTCTCGAACTCGTCGGAGAATAACTGCATCCGATTCCGGATGAAGCCGTGCGTGTAATAGACCTTCGATACCGACCACGGCTCGCCGGTACCCGGGTACGCGTCCGGGTCACCAGCCTTTTCGTACGCCTCCATCGACACCTCGTGGCATCGAATGTGGTCCGGATGCGGGTATCCGCCATGCTCGTCGTAGGTGATCATGACGTGAGGTTTGAATTCGCGCACCACTTCAACGAGCGCCCGATTGGGTCCCTCGATCGGGATCGCGGCGAACGACCCCTCCGGCAGCGGCGGCAATGGATCACCTTCGGGCAGGCCGGAATCGACAAACCCGAGCCATCGCTGCGATACGCCAAGCGCCTTGGCCGCGGCAGCCATTTCGTCGCGACGGACCTGGCTGATGTTCTCTTTGATGCCCGGCCGGTCCATCGCCGGATTCAGGATGTCGCCCCGTTCGCCGCCGGTTAGCGTGACGATCAGAACTTCGTGGCCTTCTGCGGCATATCGCGCCGTCGTCGCGGCACCCTTGCTGGATTCATCGTCCGGGTGCGCATGCACTGCCATCAATCTCACCACCTCATGGTAGGTATTGACGCGTGAACAGTTCAGACGGGGGCACCGAGCAGCCCGCCACCGAGGACTCCAAACCGCGCAGCGGCCCTCGCGCCACCTACCCGGTTGAGCGTTCGCGGTCGAGCCGCAAACGCTGGTTTTACGTGCTGTCGGTTGTGGTGGTCGCCGCTGGGTTGACCATCGCCTACATCGGATATCGCCAGTTCGGCGATCCCAAAGTGTCGGGACAGGCAACCGGCTATCAGATCACCAGCAGCAATTCCATCGAAGTGCAGTTCACCGTCACCCGACAGGATCCGGGGACGGCTGTCGCGTGCGTGGTACGTGCGCGAGCCAAGGACGGCGGCGAAGTTGGACGCCGTGAGGTGCTGGTGCCAGCCGGCGAGTCGACGCAGGTCGGCGCCGGGAGTCAGGTCCTCACGTCCCGGCCGCCAGTGATCGGCGAGGTCTTCGGCTGCACGACGACGGTCCCGCCATACCTTTCGGAGCCGGCGCGATGACGTCGATGACCAAAGGCGCCGTGCCCCCGAGGCCGCGCGTCGCATTCGCCGATACCTCGGGCCGCTACTTCCCCATGCTCGTCGCGCTATTCGTCGGGGTCATGCTCATCAGCAATATCACCGGCACCAAAGGCGTCGTTCTTTTCGACGACTGGCTGCACTTGGACCTCGGCCCATTCCACCTCAATGGATTGGTCACCGACGGTGCCTTCTATCTGTTCCCACTTGCATACGTACTCGGTGATGTCATCAGTGAGGTATACGGCTTTCGGGCGATGCGGCGCACCATTTTTGCCGGATTCGCAGTGCTTTTGCTTGCGTCCCTGTGCTTTTGGCTGACCATCGAGTTGCCGGCAGCCGACTTCTACGAGGGCCAGGAGGCATTTCGGACCGTCGCGGGCGTCGTGCCGCAATTCTTGCTCGCAGGTCTGCTCGGTTACCTGGTCGGCGAATTTCTCAATTCGATCGTGCTCGTGAAAATGAAAGAGCGCACCGGCGAGAGACGTTTGTGGGCGCGGTTGATCTCATCGACCGTCGTAGGTGAGTTCGCCGATACCCTCGTATTCTGTTCCATCGCGGCCACCGCGCTCGGCATCTCCACCTGGTCCGACTTCTGGAACTACACGATCATCGGGTTCGTATGGAAGACGCTTGTCGAGCTGGTTGTCATGCCGGTTACCTATGCCTTCGTCGGATGGCTCAAGCGAGCCGAGCCGTCCTATCAGGAAGCATTACGCGCAGGCAACGACTCGGTAACGGAAGTGCCTTAAAGCACACGCGCTGGTATCCTGGACGGAAACACGACTCCGCTCGGGGTCGTGTTGCTGCATTTGGGGCGCACCCGGTGGGGTCCGCAAGGGCACTTTCGGGTCGCCGACGCATGCTGGGACAACTCACAGCATGCTCAACCGCAAAGGAGTACCAATGACCGACACACAGGTGACGTGGCTGACGCAGGAATCGCATGACCGGCTCAAAACCGAGTTGGATTCGCTGATCGCCAACCGCCCGGTCATTGCCGCCGAGATCAACGAGCGTCGCGAAGAAGGCGACCTCAAGGAGAACGGCGGCTACCATGCCGCACGTGAAGAGCAGGGACAGCAGGAAGCACGCATCCGTCAGCTGCAAGAACTCCTGAACAATGCCAAGGTCGGCGAAGCACCTACCCAGTCCGGCGTCGCGCTGCCCGGCTCGGTCGTCAAGGTCTACTTCGACGGGGACAAGTCCGACACCGAAACCTTCCTCATCGCCACCCGCGAGGCCGGCGCACAGGACGGCGAACTCTCGGTGTACTCCCCCAGCTCCCCACTGGGCGGCGCATTGATCGATGCCAAGGTGGGCGACACGCGGAAGTACAAGGGCCCCAACGGAAAAGAGTTCGCCGTGACCCTCGTGAGCGCGGAGCCGTACCACAACTGACCGCACCGTAGTCATCACCCACGGCGACCAGCGCCTGTCCGAATCAATCGGGCGGCGTAGGTCGCCGTGAGTCGTTCCCGGCGGGCAATCCAGTCTGATGACTGGGACTCACCAACTTCACAGACTCTGGCAAGTCCGACAGCAGATTTCACGGGCAATGTATGAGTTATGAAACTTCGACTCAACCGCAGCAGCATCCATCCCAACGCGCAAGACGCACCAGTTCCCCTGGTAGTGATCGGCTCCGACCCTGCCGTCGCCGACTACGCCAGACACCTGTTCGCCGTCGGAACACCTTTCGGCGTCGTCAGCGATAGCTACTCCGACATCGTGCCATTCATGCTCGGCAACAATGGCCACACCGTCGCGTTGGTCGCCGACATCGACGACGCCGCTCAACTGGCAGAGGCAATCATGTTGATAGAGAAGCGAATCGGCCGCGTCAGCCGCGTCGTACGCTACCTGACCGACCTACCTCATCCGGAGCACACCGCGGCATGAGCAGGCTCGCCGCGACGGTTTACCGGCCGGCTATCCGCGACTTCAATTCGGTTTCCACTCGAGAGACCTCGACGTCGCTGCCCTGCTCGGGCGAGCGTTCCTGCACCACCTGATCGATATCGGGCAGCAAATACGACGGCGGAACGTCGAGCGCTCGCGCAAGCCGATAGACGGTCGACAGCAACGGATCTGAGATCCCCGGCTCTCGATTGCTCACTCCCCGTTCAAGATTCGACACTTGGTTGCGATGCATTCCCGACGCGAACGCCAGCGCCTCCTGGGACAGTCCACGCTCACGGCGCACAGTCGCCAGCCGGTGCCCGAACGAAAACGCATAGGTGTCCCATTCCAGGGATCCACGAACTCGGTCAGGCACCAATCCAATCTTTCCCAACCACAACTAATTGTCTGCCCACCTTGTTGTGTAGTGAAACCGATTGTGCGAGTGGGCCAACGGCCATCGTCACCGGGTTTCCCAGACCCCCAGGCGTGCCATTTCCGCGTTGAGCTCAACCTCCACTCGCGACCACTGGCGCCATTCGCCCGATCGCGTTCCCAACACGACCGCGCCGTCAGGCATCAGAAACGTCGGCGGAATCTCCAGCGCACGTGCGAGCCGGTAGACCATCGACATCCCCGGGTCTGCGATTTTGGGCGTTCGACTGCTGGTCGCGCGTTCCAGATTTGAGATCTGGTTGCGGGAGACGTCTGCCGCGAATCCCAACTCCTCCTGCGACAATCCGCGGATCTCTCGTACGCACCGAAGGCGACGCCCGAACGACTCCGCATAGGTATCCCATTCCAGGGAACCGCGGATACGTTCAGGCACCACTCCAATCTGGACGACTCACAACTAATTGTCTGCCAATCATGTTGTGCAATCGCGGATTACCTCCGACGATACGCCTTAATACCCAGGCCGCGCCAGAACCTATCGATACCCAACGGCACACGCCATAGTCACCCCATGAACAGACCGCACCGCGGCATCGCGGCAGCTGCCATCGTGACGGCTACGCTGACCGCCGCCCTCTTAACCCCATCGCTGGCCACCGCAGCCCCGCTGGAACCTGATCCCCATCAGCCTGCCAACGGAGCCTCCGCCCCGGCTTATCGCTCGGATAACACCATCACACCGGGCTATTCACCGATCCAGGTACCCAAACCAATTGTGGCGCCAGCCGATAATCGCAGTCGCACAATCGTTTACACGGCCTATCCGTTTCTCGCATCGTGGTTGCATAACGCGATCGGGCGCCAGCCACTGGAACTACGTGGCGCTGCCCGGGTGAGTTTCGTCGACCCGGTCAGCAGACGCACGGTTGTCATCAATCCCAACGGGCACTGCGACTTCACCGATGGTCATCATGTGGGCGCTGGAAAACCTCTCCAACCGATAAGGATCGACACCGGAGCCTTCGCTGTCACAATTCATCCGATCGCTCACGTGCTGACCCACTGATCACGCTGCTCAGAGCAGATCCTCCCAGGGCAGCAAACACCCTGTTGCACAGTCCTTTTCGGGCAGACTGCGGAGTATGAGCGACAACAACGGCACAACTCTCGACGACGACCTACGCGTCAGTCTCTTCCACCAACGCGTGGTCGTCCTCGGCGATCAACTCGACGCAAATCTCGGCAACCGCCTCACCAGCCAATTGCTCCTGCTCTCCGCGCAGGACCCGCGCAAAGACATCAGCCTGTGGATCAACTCTCCCGGCGGCTCGGTGCCCGCCATGTTGTCGATCGCCGACGTAATCGGCCTCATCCCCAATGATGTCGCGACCGTCGCGCTCGGAACCGCCGCCAGCGCAGGACAATTCCTACTCTCGGCCGGCACGAGGGGCAAACGGTATGTCCTCCCGCACGCACGCATCCTCATGCATCAAGGTTCGGCCGGTATCGGCGGAACCGCCGTGGACGTCGAAGTGCAGGCCGATGATCTACGCCATACCCGCGATACCGTGCTAGCACTGATCGCTCGCTTCACCGGGCAGCCACTCGATCACATCATTGCCGACTCGCAGCACGACCACTGGTACACCGCCGCCGAAGCCGTCGACTATGGATTCGCCGACCATATCGTCTCCGACATCGACGCTATCTATCCACGAGCACACCGCCCCGCCGCCATGATGGGATCTGCGAAATGATCAGCTACACAATCCCTTACGTCACCGAACGGACTCTCAACGGCGAGCGTTCACTCGACGTCTACAGTCGACTGCTATCCGATCGCATCGTCTATCTCGGTACCGAAATAGACGATGGCGTGGCGAACGCCCTCATCGCCCAGATGCTTCACCTGGAATCGGACAGTCCTGACCTCCCGATCAACCTGTATATCAATTCCCCGGGTGGCTCACCGTCGGCGATGCTCGCCGTATACGACACCATCCAGTACATGCGCGCGGAGGTAACGACTACCTGTGTCGGTCAGGCCGCGGGCCCCGCGGCGGTCCTGCTCGCCGGCGGTGCAACCGGCCGACGATCGATCCTGGCACACGGCAAAGTCGTCCTTCATCAGCCATCGGTAGAAGGTCAGGGCACAATCCCCGACCTCATCATCCATGCCGACGAAGTAGTGCGGATCCGCGGCCAACTCGAACAGATTTTGGCCAAACACACTGGGAAGGAACCGCACACCCTGCGGCGCGATACCGATCGTGACCTCATTTTGCCCGCCGACGCCGCCGTCGCGTACGGACTCGCCGACGAGGTGATGACAACGCGCTGACCGCGCGGTGCGAGGTTGCGTGGAAGTCAGGCGACCAGATGCAGTCGTGCGCGGCCACTCGACGCGGACGGGCGTGACTCCGGCCGCGAGCCCCCTGCCGACACCACCGCTGGCACACGTGCGGCGGCGGCCAAGCTCGCCGCGATACCGGCCGTAACGTCGAACAGGGTCAGTCCCAGTGCACCCGCCACCGCGGCCAAGATCTCCGACGACGGTTCCTTTCGGCCACGCTCAATTTCGGACACATACTGCGGCGATACACCCGCCACCAATGCGACCTCGGTCAAGATACGCCGCTGACGTTGACGTTCGGCCCGCAGATACTCCCCGAGTACCTCACGCCAGAGCGCTTCGGGCGACGAGTCACGCATCACAGGTTCCATACCTTCGCAGCGTAGCGATCGTTGAACGGCCAGGTCGAAAGCTCTGCTCACAGCAGAAGCCGACCGGGGCAGACTACTCGTCATCTCGTCACGTAAGCCGACGACAGTCCCATGCAAGAGCGGCCCGGCAGAGTCTGTGCCATGACAGTCACCGACTGCGCTCGCAGCGCTTTTCATTCCGATTCACTATCGACGGACCTCGCCATCGACGCGCGTGGTCTCGTCAAACACTTCGGCGACACCGAGGCCGTCAATGGCGTCGACCTCGCTGTCCCCACTGGCTCCGTCTACGGCGTACTCGGCCCGAATGGCGCGGGCAAAACCACCACGGTCAGCATGCTCGCCACCCTCCTACGGCCCGACGCGGGCGAAGCTAAGGTCTTCGGCTACGACGTCGTCCACGACGCCGTGGCCGTTCGCTCCCTGGTGGGCGTCACCGGACAGTACGCCTCGGTCGACGAAGATCTCACCGCAAGCCAGAACCTGATGCTGTTCGGGCGACTGCTGGGCAAGTCACGGGCGCAGTGCCGCCAGCGCACCGAAGAATTGCTGCACGACTTCGGCCTCGAAGAAGCTGCCAGTCGGCCTCTCAAGGAGTTCTCCGGCGGCATGCGCCGCCGACTTGATCTCGCCGCCAGCCTCATCGACACTCCGCCGCTGCTCTTCCTCGACGAGCCAACCACCGGCCTGGATCCACGTACTCGCTCGCAGATGTGGGACACCATCCGCAAACTCGTCGCCAACGGCTCAACGGTTCTGCTCACCACCCAATACCTCGATGAGGCAGACCAACTCGCCGACCGCATCGCGGTCATCGACCGTGGCATCGTCATCGCCGACGGAACCGCGGACGAACTCAAACAGTCGGTTGGATCGTCCACGCTGCAACTGACGCCGGCCGATCGCGCCGACGCCGCCGAGGTCGCCCGCATCGTGGAATCAGTACTCAACGAAACCGCGACGCTGAGCCCGGAAGCTTCTCGGGTCACCGTTAACCTCCATCGACCCGACCTCGTCCCCGATGTGCTGATCGCGTTGCGTGGCAACGACATCGCCATCGAAGAAATCTCCGTCCAGAAGCCGAGTCTCGACGAGGTCTTCCTCACCATCACCGGCAAGGAGCAGTAACCATGACCACCACTTTGGACAAACCACTTCCGTCCACATCCATCTCGACCGCCTCCGTTCGTGCCGAGGCCAAGACGTCGATCAGTCTCATCGAGACTGTGCGACAATCATTTTCGATGGGCTACCGCGGCCTGCTGAAGATCAGACACAACCCCGAGCAGCTATTCGACGTTGTGCTGCAACCGATCATCTTCACGCTGATGTTCACCTACATCTTCGGCGGCGCGATCAGCGGAAACATCAACGCCTATCTGCCGGTGATCATCCCCGGCATCCTGGTGCAGACCGTCATCGTCACCTCCATCGTGACCGGCACCCAACTGCGCGAAGACATGGACAAAGGTGTCTTCGACAGATTCCGCTCGCTACCGATCGCGCGAATCTCACCGCTGGCTGGCGCACTGCTGGCCGATGTGGTGCGCTATCTGATCGCTACGGTGATCACCTTTGCAGTCGGTATCGCGATGGGCTGGCGCCCCGACCCGGTTGGCGTAGTCGGCTCCATGCTGCTGGTGCTCGTATGCAGCTTCGCAGTATCGTGGATTTTCGCCTTGATGGGCTGCCTGATGAGCAAAGCTTCTGCGGTGCAGGGTATTTCGATGCTCATCATGTTCCCCTTGACGTTCATGTCCAATGCCTTCGTGCCAGTCGAGACCATGCCCGGTTGGCTGCAGGGATTCGTGAAAGTCAACCCGGTCAGTCACCTCGTCTCCGCAGTTCGGGAACTCTGCAACAACGGCCACGTCGGCACCCACGTGCTGTGGAGTCTGGTTGGTGCCGCGATCATCACCGTGATCTTCGCTCCGCTGGCCGTGCGCGCCTACATTCGCAACGCGAAGTAGCCAATACCCGAAGCCGTCCTGAGTCAGTACGCTGGCTCAGGACGGTTCACTTTTGCCCACAACATGTTTCGCTAACACTGCTTTGAGCTCGGCAATTGCCGAGCGCCGCGACATCGCACCGATCCGGGCCGATTCCGCCCCCCACCGGACGTCGTCGAGACCCGATAGTTCCTGCATCCGGGCCCGCACCTCACACAGCGCCGGATAGTCCTGCCTGGCCATCAATCGCTTTCCGGTCAGCATTAACACGGCGCCGTCGAGCACGGCACCCCGTTGCGTCGAAACCGCCAGTCCGGCAGCCAAAGCCATCGCGCCGGCCTGCGGCATGTCATGCCACCCGGTCTGTGCGAATGTCGATTCGACGCCGTCGGCGACAGTCGCCAGAAACTCCCACGCGCGCGGCCCGTCTCCGCTGAGCACCAGCCCGATGACAATGACACTCAACACCATCACCGCACCCGGATCAGATGCCACCAGAGGATGTTCCCGGACTAGTAGATCTCCTGCCCGCCAATATAATTGGCCTGATGGCTCACCTCGCGTACGCGCCAACTCGCCGTGGCACACCATCATCGCGGCGATGACTTCGGGATTGCCCTGTGGGTCCGGGTCCTCCGGGCGCCAGCCACGCGACAAGACGTCCAGTTCACGTTGTGCTCCGACGAGGTCGCCCATCGCGATCAGGGTGACCACCACGTAGCCTCGCGCCTGAAGCTGGTCCTCGTCGGCCCCGATTTCTTCCAGCTGGGCGATGCCTTTTCGGTAGAACCCCAAGGCCGTCTGCCAATTCGCTTGCTGCCCATAGATACTCGCGGTGGACACGTCTATCATCGCCTGCCACGGATCCCCTGGATTTGAGCTCTCCCTCAGCGTCTCACCATCGCGTAACGCTCCGTCGAGATTGCCGAGGTTCTCACGAAGGTTCATCCGGAGGGCCAGCGCGCCGCGGCGCACCTCTGGATTATCCGACCGCGTCGCGAGGACTACCACACGCAGACCCGCATAGGCGCTGCGCGACAACAAGATCGACGACAAGAACTCCATTGGCTGATCGAGTCGATGCTCGGGACGGTGCAATATCCTCAGATACCAGCGAGCTTTGGCGAGCTGTCGAATCACCGGTTGCAACAGGAGGTGCACGCACGCCGCGGTCAGCGTCAGCTGCCATAATTCACGCACGTCGTCCGGCATATCCCGAGTCGGCGCGGGTAGCAGATCGGTCAGTCGCAGGCCCCACGAACGCACCTCGGCGTGCAGGCCGCGCATGGCCCAGAACACTGCCACCGCGGGGAAGACGGTGACAATCGTGACCGTGTCGGGCGCATGGCTCGGCTCACACGCGCGGCGCAGAACCCAGACAAGGTTCTCGGCCTCCTCCTCCATCGACGCGATGAGTGCTCGATTGGCCGATTCGTCGTAGTGAGCACGTGCCGAGCGCGAATATGCGCGGGCCCACTGCGCCATCGCGTCATTGATGCCGTCCCCGTTGCCGGTCTGCTGTAGTTTCTCCTCGCCGAACTCACGCACCATCTCCAGCATCCGATAACGCACGCGCCCACCGGATTCGGTTACCTCCAGTAGCGACTGGTTGACCAACGCGTCGAGCGTGTCGTCGAGTTCGGCACCACTGCATCCAAGCACTGCCGCGGCGGCATCGGAGCTGAATCCCGCTGGGAAGCGGCACATTCGACGCAACGCACCACGTGCGGCGTCGTCGAGTAGGTCCCAACTCCACTCGATGACGGCGTGTAGCGTGCGATGCCGGTCGGGAGCGGTGCGATCGGTAGAACGCAATAGGTCGAACCGCGCGACGAGACGCTGGGTAATCTCGTCGACAGTCATCGCGCGGATCCGCGCCGCGGCGAGCTCGATGGCAAGCGGGAGCCCATCGAGGTGGGAGCACAGTTCGGCGACCTTCCCGATGGGCAGATCGGCCGTTGGCCGCACCGAACGCGCCCGCATGACGAACAATTCCACCGCCGACGAATCCGCTCCGCCGACACGCAATACTGGCAGTGGGTAGACCTGCTCGGCTGCGATCAGCAGTGGCGAACGACTGGTAGTCACCACCGACAGTTCCGGCTCCGCGGCAATGAGATCTGCGACCACCTGCGCCGCACTCGCGATGATCTGCTCACAGTTGTCGAGTATCAAAAGGGTGGGACGGCCACGAACAGCGTCCGCTAACCGATCCGCGAGTTCACCTACGGCCAGCCGCGGTCGGCCACTGGCACTGATCTCGGTTTCGCCGACGCCGAGAGCGGTGGCGAGTGCGGCCACCACGTCGGCACCGTCACGGACCGAGGCGAGCGGAACGAAATGAACCGTTTTCCCTTGCGCCGCATACTCGTTGCCCACCGCATTGGCGATGCGCGTCTTGCCGACGCCACCCGGCCCGAGGATGGTGACCACTCGATGGGCGTCGAGCAATTCGACAATGGTGCGTAAGTCGTCATCGCGGCCCACTAGCGGCGTCGATTCCGCGCGCAGCCCGGAAGTCTTTCCGCGACGCGAGAGTCCCATCGAACCCGACGAATCAGGAGCGTCAGAAAGTAACTCGGCGTTGAGTGCGGTCGCCTCACTGCCCGGATCGACGCCTAGTTCAGTTGCCAGTGCGCGACGCAGCCGTGAGTACACCGCGAGGGCTTCGCCGCGTCTCCCCTCCCCGGCCAATGCCTTCATCAGCAGGATATGCGCAGACTCATCGAGAGGATCTGTTACACAACGCTTTTCGGCCAGCTCTCGGGCAGTGGCGTAGTCGCCCACTCGAAGCGCGCTGGCGCCGCGCGCGTCGTCGAGCTTGCCCGCTACATTGCGGGCACGGCGCCGAAGTTCCCGCACCAGTTCATCTTCTGCGCCCAGATCGTCGCCGGGAGCACCTCGCCACAGCGACGCGGCCTCGCCGATCGCGACCGAATCTCCACGGGCGAGGGCATTTTCCACCAGATCCAGATCGGTGATCACGCCGTCGAGCCGGTATCCGCTACCCACCCCGGCGATGGAGCCGTCACCCAATAGGTGCCTCAGCCGCGAAATCTGAGTATGCAGCGCTGACTGGGGAGACTTCGGCGGCGATTCTCCCCACACGTCGTCGATGAGACGGTCCGCTGACCTGGCCCGGCCACCGGCCAACGCCAACGACACCAGCAAGCGTTTGGCTCGAACACCCGCGACCTCGGCGCCGGCCACCGTAACGGGTCCCAGCAGGCCGATGATGGTCTGCTGGGCTGTGATTGGGTAGTCGGGCACTCGACTAGCCTAATGCGGCCTAGACTCGGGCGTCATGAGCAACCGCCACTCCCTCGAACCGATCGCCGACGAGACTTTCTTCGACACTGCTCCAATGCGCTATCGGATCGACGTGAACCTGCCGGTCAGTCCCGAATACGCCTGGTCGGAGTTCACTCGGCAGAACACACTCGACTGGTGTCGCGCATTGAAATCGGTGACCTATACCTCGGCGCAACCGTACCGTGTTGGCACCACTCGGTCCATCGCACTGGCACCCGGATTCGCAACCATGGAAGAGACGTTCTTCATTTGGGACGAAAAGCCCGAGACCCGCACCTACCGCCACGCATTCCACGGCGTTCGCGGGTCGATGCCCGGTTTGAAACGTTTCGGCGAGTTGACCGAAGTCTCACCGGCGGAACATGGTTGCCGATTGGTATGGCTTTTCGGCATCGAATTGGGCGGAACGGCGCTGCCGTCATGGCTTTCCTCGCCGGTATCGAGCGGGGCATTCGGCACGGTGGAAACGGATACGTTGCGGCACTTCGCCAAACGGTAGGGACGAGCGCCGTTTCGCCGATCGAGTATGACGAGGCGTCAGCCGAGGCCGTATCGAGATCCCGCAAACCGGCCTCGCCAACTCAGCCGCAATACCCTTGCCAGAGTCGAGCATTCGTCTCACCGGGTCTCGATACGGGGCCCGTCGCTTCGCTCCTGGCCCCTACTCGACCGGCGAATGAAGGTCGACCGATGAATGAGACTAATCGCCTGCGGCAGGCGGCCACTCACCCGGCCGATGAAGCTCGACCGGCGGATAAAGGCTAATTACCGAGCGGTACAAGGCCACCTAACCAGGGGATCGGGACCGACTTACCCCAGTGCGTTCTCCAGATCGCCCAAAATATCGGCGATGTCTTCGATGCCGACCGACAGGCGCACCAGATCGTCAGGTACCTCGAGCAGCGAGCCAGCTGTCGATGCGTGGGTCATCGCACCCGGATGCTCGATAAGCGACTCGATGCCACCCAACGACTCCGCGAGAGTGAAAACCTCTGTCCGCGAGCAGAATTCCTGCGCAGCTACCAGACCACCGGCAACCCGCACGGAGATCATGCCACCGAACCGTTTCATCTGCCGTGCGGCGACAGCGTGGCCGGGGTGTGACTCGAGGCCGGGGTAGAGCACCGAATCGATCTTGGGGTGCCCGGACAAGAATTCGACGACTTTCTCCGCGTTGTCGCAGTGCCGATCCATTCGCACCGCAAGGGTTTTGATGCCACGCAAAGTGAGGTAGGCATCAAACGGTCCGGGTACGCCACCGGCACCGTTCTGCAGAAAGGCGATATCGGCGTCGAGTTGCTCGTCGTCAACGACCAGCATTCCACCGACCACATCCGAGTGTCCGCCAAGGTATTTCGTCGTCGAGTGGAGCACGACGTCGGCACCCAGCGCCAGCGGCTGCTGGAGGTATGAGGATGCGAACGTATTGTCTACCACCAACTTTGCCCCGGCATCGTGTGCAACGCTGGCCAATGCTTCGATGTCACCGACGTTGAGCAACGGGTTGGTTGGCGTTTCGATCCACACCAATTTGGTGGCCGGCGTTACCGCGGCGCGCACGGCGTCGATGTCACTGATCGGCGCGACAGAGTAGGTGATACCCCACTGGCTGAAGACTTTGTCGATCAGCCGGAAGGTGCCGCCGTAGGCGTCATTGGGAATAACGAGATGATCACCGGGGCGCAGGCTCGCACGTAGCAACGCATCAGTCGCGGCCATACCGGAAGCGAAGCCGCGACCATAGGTGCCGCCTTCCAGCGCAGCCATATTCGCTTCCAACGCCTGACGCGTTGGGTTACCAGTGCGGGCGTATTCGAAGCCGCCGCGCAGTCCGCCGACGCCGTCCTGCGCGAAAGTCGACGAAGCATAGATTGGCACGTTGACAGCGCCGGTCAACGGATCGGGATCGTATCCGGCGTGGATCGCCTTGGTCGAAAAGCCTTGCCAGCGAGATGAATCCGCTGCGCTGCGCTGTTCACTCATGGGTGTTCGATCCTTTCGGTTGGTTGCCTAGTGCGCGCTGGGTGTTGGGTGGCTGGTCACGAAGGCCAGGAGATCATGACGAGTGATTACACCGATGGGTTTGCCCTCATCGACAACCATCAGCGCATCGGATTCACTCAGAGCCTTGGTCGCGACCGACACCGGCTCACCGGAGCCGATTAGCGGAAACGGCTCGCCCATATGCGCGGACACCGGGTCGGCGAGGCTGGCACGTCCCTCGAAGACCGCGGACAGCAGGTCGCGCTCGGTGACCGCGCCCGCGACCTCACCCGCCATGATCGGCGGCTCAGCGCCAACCACAGGCATCTGGGAGACGCTGTACTCACGAAGGATCTCGATGGCGTCGCGCAAGGTTTCTGACGGATGCGTGTGCACCAGATCCGGCATAGCTCCTGATTTTCCGCGCAGGACGTCGCCGACCAGCGGCTCACCCTTCTGCTTGCCGTCGAGGGTGCTG
Organism: Gordonia sp. CPCC 205333; assembly: GCF_048537885.1. Taxonomy (NCBI): domain Bacteria; kingdom Bacillati; phylum Actinomycetota; class Actinomycetes; order Mycobacteriales; family Gordoniaceae; genus Gordonia; species Gordonia sp. CPCC 205333. The sequence goes on from NZ_JBCLVI010000004.1 coordinate 308,709, forward strand.
CGCAAGAAGCCGTAGCTGCTCATCCACTCGTCGTTGAAGATCTTGGCCATATATCCGCGGCCACCGTCGGGCAGCAGGACGACGACCACGGCATCGGGGCCTTCACGCTCGGCGACTTGGAGCGCGGCGACGACGGCCATACCGCATGAGCCGCCGACGAGCAGTCCCTCTTCGCGCGCAAGACGTCGGGTCATCTCGAAGGAGTCGGCATCGGAGACGGCGATGATCTCGTCGGGAATCGACGGGTCGTAGGCGTCGGGCCAGAAGTCCTCGCCGACGCCCTCGACCAGATACGGTCGGCCGCTGCCACCGGAGTACACCGATCCTTCGGGGTCGGCGCCGATCACCTTGACCGCGCCACCCGAGACCTCCTTGAGGTAACGACCGGTGCCGGTGATCGTCCCGCCGGTGCCGACGCCGGCCACGAAGTGCGTGATTTTGCCGTCGGTGTCGGCCCAGATCTCGGGTCCGGTGGTCTCGTAATGACTCTGTGGGCCAGCCGGATTCGCGTACTGGTTCGGCTTCCACGCGCCGTCGATCTCGCGGACGAGCCGATCGGAGACGTTGTAGTAGCTGTCGGGATGCTCCGGTGGCACCGCGGTCGGACACACCACCACCTCGGCACCGTATGCACGCAACACATTGCGCTTGTCCTCGCCGACCTTGTCGGGACACACGAAAACGCATTTGTAGCCGCGCTGTTGCGCAACGAGTGCGAGACCGATGCCGGTGTTGCCCGATGTCGGCTCCACGATGGTGCCACCGGGCTTAAGTTCACCCGACGCCTCGGCTGCATCGATCATCCGCACGGCGATGCGATCCTTGGAGCTGCCGCCGGGGTTGAGGTATTCCACTTTGGCTGCCACGAGACCGGATCCGGGCTCGGTCACCGAGTTGAGTTTGACCAGGGGGGTGTTGCCGACCAAGTCGATCACGTGATTGGCGATGCGCATGCTTCTATCGTCCCATCAGTGCGATGACTGGCTTTCATCGGTACCCGCCCCTCTGCGCGCACCTCAGCGTCGTCATTGTGCGCGCGGAATGTTCTTCATTGCCTCGGCCCGCCAGTAGGCGTCATCGGCGAACGCCAGAAGATATTCTCGAGCGTCGCCCCGCGATGGCTCGTAGGCTCCACTCAAAGGCGTAACCAATGGATCGTCCAGCAGGCTGCGGACCGCACCGTCTCGACGATCCACTCCATAAACCCAGTAACGAGGCACACTCGGACCGGTTATGTCCCCGGCCCGCTGGGCGACAATCTGACGATGGGCAAACGGAATCGCAGGAATTTTCGCGAGCCGACCGGTGATCTCATCCCGTATCGCGTCTTCGTCAACGCTTTCACCGGTACTTGCCGCGACCGACGACTTGATCCACAGTTGGCTATCAATCTCCGAGTCAGCCGCCGAATGCCGCAACTGCTCCCAACTATCCACGTCGGCGATTTCATCGGCTGACAAGATATGGATGTTGACATGGTCGAGCCCGTTACTCGTTTGCAGCACTGCTCGATGGGCAACGTGAAGCTCAGTTCCCAATACTTTCTCCAACTCCGCGAGTTCGGCGTCGGTCACTCCCGGGCGTCGACCGATCCGGGCGTCGCTGCCCGCCTCCGCTGATAGCTCATCGACCTTGTCGAGGATCTGCGTAACCGTTGGCGGATTGACTCGGATGTCTCGTCCCCACGTCCGAGCGTGGTCACCCTTAACCTCCCAATCAACGAATTCCCGAAACTTCGTCAATTTCGCAGACATTAGGTCATAGAAGTCCGAATGGATTCCGCCGCCGATTACGTCGAAATCGCCCAACTCGAATGCCGCTCCGGCCCGGTGTTCACCGCCGTCTGCGGTGTAGAGAAAGCATTCACCCGTCCATCCGTTGTCGTAGGCGATCACCGGCAAGAGGTGCGGCCAGTTCTTTTCGACACCGAGTTTTTCGGCGAGCCAGTCACCTTCACCGAAGAAGATCGCCAACGTTTCGCACATCGCTTCCCACCGTGGCCCTTGGCCGAGTTCGTCGGTGCCGAGAATGGACTCACCAATGTCGTAGTCATCCCACCCGTTCGCGACTGAAAGCATCGTCCGGTGGTCGTCGGGTAGTCGATAACCGAGTCTGGTCTCGGCTTCTCGAATCTGCTCTTCGGTCGCCCCGGCATTCGGTGTCGTCGCGTCGAATAGGTCGCCCGCTTGGGCTACTCGTGCGACCTCGGCCGTGTAGGCAGCCAACAATTCCCGCCACTGTTCCGGTGATGACATAACCCGCCCCTCATAGAGATAATGCACTTGAAGTCGAGGATATCGAACATCGCCCGCCGCAACACGCTCAACACCGATGCCCCACTGGCGACAGCACGCCATCGGCACCCACTACTCTGAACTTCGTGTCGCATCCAGACGGGCATGAACAGAGCCGGGTACAGACGCGGGTCCTACGCGACGTCGGCGCAACAGTGGCAGCCGCGGCCGCCAGTGCCGGGGCTTCCTGGGCGGCCTGGAACTACCTCAACAGTCAGGCCGCTGCCGCACGCAAAGTGATTCCGCATCGCACCGATAACGCGCCCGACGGTGACGGCGTCTACCTCCCACACGACGATCCGCGCGGACCAGGGCCGATTCGCTACACCCGCGGGATGGATATCGACCTGCGCCTGATGGTCTTCGGCGACTCGACGGCCGCGGGATTGGGCGTCGAGACCGCTGCCGAAACACCCGGCGCGCAATTGGCCCGACGGGTCGTCGACGAAACCGGAAAGACGGTGCGGTACAGCAACAAAGCCATCGTCGGCGCGACGTCGAAGGGCCTGGCCGCCCAGATCGACGCCACCATCGTCGCGCGCGAACGACCCGATGTCGCCGTTATTCTCATCGGCGCAAATGACGTCACGGCGAAGAACTTCCCCCGCGCATCCGCGAAACGTCTCGGCGACGCCGTTGCTCAGCTTGTTGAGGTCGGCGCCAAGGTCATCGTCGGGACCTGCCCTGATTTCGGCGTGATCACCGCGATTCCACAGCCGCTGCGCAGCGTCCTCCGCCGGTACGGCATGAGCCTGGCATCTGCTCAACGCAGTGCGGTTCGTAGCAACGGCGGTCACCCGGTTCCGATGGCCGACGTCCTCGCGAAAGAATTCCTGTCCCGCCCCGATTCAATGTTTTCACCGGACCGCTACCACCCGTCCGCTGCCGGCTACGCCCTAGCCGCCGACAATCTGCTGCCCGAGGTGCTTGCCGCGATCGGCGAATGGGGACCGGGACCGCTGCCGCAGCCGCCGGTCGTTTCGGAGGCAGTCGAAGAGAACAAGCTCGTCAACCGATTGGCCCGCAAGGTCTTGGGATAACCCCCGACCGACGAATCCACTGTCCTACGCCACGAGTAACGTAAGCCCTATGCCAGAAGCAGTGATTGTCGCCCATGCCCGTTCGCCTATCGGTCGCGCCGGAAAGGGGTCCCTCAAGGACGTCCGGCCCGACGAGTTGTCCCGCCAGATGGTGGCCGCAGCTCTCGCCAAGGTTCCCGAACTCGACCCCAAAGACATTGAGGACATCCACTGGGGCATCGGACAGCCCGGCGGTCAGGGTGGCTACAACATCGGTCGCGTCATCGCCGTGGAACTCGGCTATGATCACATCCCCGGTGTGACCGTCAACCGTTACTGCTCGTCGTCGCTGCAGACCACCCGCATGGCACTGCACGCGATCAAGGCCGGCGAGGCCGACGTCATCATCTCCGGCGGCGTCGAGAGCGTGTCGAGTTTCGGTGTAGCCGGCGCGGCCGACGGTCTGCCCAACTCAAAGAACCCGCTGTTCGCCGACGCCGAGGCGCGTACCGCTAAGACCGCCGAAGGCGGCGCCGGTACCTGGCACGATCCTCGCCAGGATGGCCTGATCCCCGACGTCTACATCGCGATGGGCCAGACCGCGGAGAACGTCGCAAGTTTCACCGGCATCTCGCGTGAAGACCAGGATCGCTGGGGCGTGCTGAGTCAGAACCGCGCCGAAAAGGCTATCGCCGACGGGTTCTTCGCTCGCGAGATCGATCCGGTGACCCTCGCCGACGGTTCGCAGGTCAGCACTGACGACGGTCCCCGCGCCGGAACCACCTACGACAAGATCAGTCAGCTCAAGCCGGTCTTCCGTCCCGACGGCACCATCACCGCGGGTAACGCCTGTCCACTCAACGATGGTGCGGCCGCGCTGGTCATCATGAGCGACACCAAGGCAAAGGAACTGGGCCTCACCCCGCTGGCACGCGTTGTCGCGACAGCGGCCACCGGACTGTCCCCGGAGATCATGGGTCTGGGCCCGATCGAGGCCATCCGCAAGGTGCTGCGGATCGCCGGACTGTCGATCAACGACATCGACCTCACCGAAATCAACGAGGCGTTCGCGGTTCAGGTGCTCGGCTCGGCAAAAGAGCTCGGCATCGATCACGACAAGCTAAATGTCTCCGGTGGCGCCATTGCCTTGGGCCACCCCTTCGGCATGACCGGTGCCCGCATCACCACCACCCTGCTGAACAACCTGCAGACCCACGACAAGACGCTCGGCATCGAGTCGATGTGTGTCGGCGGCGGCCAGGGTATGGCGATGGTGCTTGAGCGCCTGAGCTGAGCCTCGTAAGCCGACAATTCGGCCCGACTGACAACTTGTCAGTCGGGCCGAATCTCGTTGGACAGCAAGCTAGTTCACTGCGACCTTATTGTCGGCGCTGCCATCGAGATCATCAGTGCCGTCGAGCTCTTCCGGTCCAGATACCGATCCGTCGGACGCTGCGGGCCGACGCACCAGTAGGCCGAGCGCGATCAACACGATGCCCATCACACCGGCGACGATGAAGACCGTCTGCACGCCGTCGGCGATTGCCTGCGCCGACGGCACCCCGGCCTCGCGGTGGTTGGTCGCGACCACGGTCATCACTGTGATGAACAATGCGGTGCCAATAGCGCCGGCCACTTGTTGCAGGGTTCCGACCACCGCCGATCCGTATGAATACAGTTGCGGCGGAACCGAACTCAGGCCAAGCGTCATCAGCGGCGTGAATGTTGCCGCGAGGCCAAGGCACAGGACCAGATTCGCCGCGAGCAACTGCCAGATCGAGGTGTCGACGCTGACCGTTGTGAGCATCCAGGCGCCAGCGGCGACGAGGATCGTGCCCGGAATGACGAGCGGTCGCGGCCCGCGCAGGTCGTAGATCCGACCGATCAGCGGCGACGCCACACCCATGACCACTCCACCCGGCAACGTGATCAGTCCGGTTTTGAACGCGTCAAGTTCGAGGACGGTCTGCGCGAAATATGGCACGACGATGAATGTGCCCATCATCGTGGCCATTCCAGTCAGCATCACAATCACCGACAAGGTGAACGCACGGGACCGAAAGACCCGCAGATCCAGCAAGGCGCTGTCGGTCCGTTGCAGAATGATCTGCCGCGTCACAAACCCGCCCAGAGCCACGGTGCCGACAACGAGCGGTATCCACGGCGTCACGGGTGCGTCACCTTCGACTGACTCGCCGATAGCGGCCAGTCCGTAGACGATGCCACCGAAGCCGAGGACGGCCAACGGGATCGACGCCAGGTCCATCGGCGACGACGATCGCTCACCGACGTCGCGGATGACCGATGCCCCGATGACGAGGGCCAGCACCGCGATCGGGGCGACGACGTAGAAGATGGTGCGCCAACCGAAGTGATCGAGAATGAATCCGGACAGAGTCGGACCGAGCGCCGGGGCCACCGCGATCACCACCGAGATATTGCCCATCATCACGCCGCGCCGGTCTTCGGGCACGAGCGTCATCACCGTCGTCATGAGCAACGGCAACATGATGGCTGTGCCCAGGGCCTGGACGACCCGCGCTACGAGCAGGACCTCGAATCCCGGTGCGGCGGAAGCGAGAACCGTTCCGGCGGTGAACAGTGTCATCGCCGCAATAAACATGGTGCGAGTACCGAAACGCTGAATCAGGTAACCGGTGAGCGGAATGACGATCGCCATGGTCAGCATGAACGCGGTGGTGAGCCATTGCCCGACGCTGGGTGCGACGCCGAGACTCTTCTGCAGCACGGGGATCGCCACGCTCATCACGGTCTCGTTGAGAATGACCACGAAACTCGCGACCAGCAGTGTGCCGATGACGGTCATATCCGACCGGGATAGTCGGTGGGGCGCAATCTGTTCGGCAGGCATGCTCGAGTCCTCTCGTTTGGTGTTCGCCAAGACAGACCCCCATCGCTGACGAAAATCATCGGTGAAACTAGCATCGCCGCCGCATGTCACGCGAGTGATTTTCAGGCAGGCACATGACAACGCCCCCATCCGCCGAAGCGAATGGGGGCGTTGGGCAACCTCCGACTAGTCGGAGTTGAAGTAGCTGAGCAGTCGCAAGATCTCGACGTAGAGCCACACCAGGGTGACAGTCAGGCCGAGGGCCACGCCCCACGCAGCCTTCGACGGTGCACCGGCGCGAATCAGACGGTCAGCCGAGTCGAAGTCGAGCAGGAAGCTGAACGCCGCCAACGCGATGCAGACGAGGGAGAAGACGATTGCGAGCGGACCACCACTACGCAGGCCGATACCCTCGCCACCGTTGAAAATGCCGATGACCAAGTTGCCGACCATCAGCACTAACACGCCGACCAGTCCGGCCAGCAGCATCCGGGTGAATCGCGGGGTGACGCGGATGGCGCCGACCTTGTAGACGATCAGCATGCCGAAGAACACACCGAAGGTGCCCAGGATGGCCTGACTGATCATCGCCCCGGCGGAAGTGTCGTTGGAAACGATCATGTTGGCGAAGACGAATGAAATCGCGCCGACGAACAGGCCCTCGAACGCCGCGTACGCGAGCACGATCGCCGGATTGTCCTGTTTACGCCCGAACGATGCGACCATCACCAACGCGAAGCCGACCAGGCCGCCGACGAGTGTCAGCGGCATTGCCAGCGAATTGTTGGAATCGACCACGAAATACGACGCGATCGCGGTCAGTGTGAGCACCACCAGGGTGATCGCGGTCTTGGTGACGACATCGTCGATCGTGAGCTGGCGTCCGACGACCGGTGCCTGCTGCTGGGGATAGGGCTGCTGTTGGCCGTACTGATTGGCCATCGCGCCGGCACCGGCCATGCCAGCACCGAATCCGGCGTAACCACCCTGGTTCATTCCAGGTTGCTGGTAGCCGGTCTGGTTATCGCGGACAACGCCGCGCATAACCGGGTTGCTACTTTCTCGCACCTTGACTCCTTAGGTGTAGATGCTCAGGTTCAATTGGGGGCGAACACTTACTCAGACAACGGTGTCTTGCGCTGTTGAGTTCCGACTTTACCTTCTCTTGACTATTTGGGCTCGTCCAGTGTCATTCGGGCGACGTCACGCAGCGCGGCGAGTGCGGCCCGCGCATCGTCCTCGGTGGGTCGACTACCGAAGACGGCAATCGACGCCCGACCGAAACACACCGCGCGGAGGACATTCTCGGCGAGCGTCAGGTCGTCTCCCCAGGGCAGATGCGGCTTGCTGATCATCAACGAAGCCACACCATGCGACGCCGACCACAGCTCCAGAGCCGCCCCAACCACATCACCGGGCGGATAGAAACCTTCGTCGATGAGCGCCTGCACCGTGCGGGAGAGTCGAAGGAATGCCGCGGTCGCGAGTACTTCGTCCACCATCGAACCGTTGTCACACGTGGCGGGGTGAGTGAAGGCCAATTCGTAGAGCACCGGATTGGCAATTGCGAAGCGCACATAGGCCATCCCTTCGGCAAGGGCCCGTTCGAGCGGATCATCGATACCCACCCCCGCTGTCGACAGAACATCGTCGAGTTGTTCAAACGCCTGCGCGGTGACGGCGTCGAGCAGTTGATCTTTGTCGGCGAAATGGAGATAGATCGACGGCGGAGTCACGCCGACTCGACCGGCGACGGCGCGCACCGACACTGCATCGGAGGAACCTTCCTCGGCGAGTAATTCCATTGCGGCCGAGATGATTTCACCACGCAACTGCTCACCAGAACCGCGTGGTGAACGTGCCCGACGGCCCAGCGTCACGTTTTTGCGCCCTCCTCGGACAGTCCAATGCGGTCGTGCAACCGGCGTAGCGGGCCCGGAGCCCACCAGTTAGCGCGGCCGGCGAGTTTCATGAATGACGGCACCAACAACATCCGGATGAGTGTCGCATCCATCAACACCGCGAGCGTCAGACCCACGCCGAACATCCGCATGAACGACACCTGCGAGGCGATCATTCCGGCGAATACGATGCTCATCAACAGCGCGGCGGCGGTAATGACCCGTCCGGTGCTGGCCAGCCCGAAGGCGACGGCATGATCACTGTCCTCGCGCGTCCGGTCCGACGACAACCATTTCTCCCGAATCCGCCCGAGCAGGAAGACCTCGTAATCCATCGACAGACCGAACGCCACGCAGAACATCAACACCGGCATTGTCGACACCAGATAGCCGGTTGAGGTGGTGCCCAGCCCACCCAGGTGCCCCTCCTGGAAGAAGAACACCATCGCCCCGAAGGTTGCGGTCAACGAAAGTACGTTGAGCACCAACGCTTTTAGCGGTAGCACCACACTCCCGGTGAAGAGGAACAGCAGAATGAAGGTCGCGATTCCGATCCACGCGAGAACCCATGGCAGCGCGCCGTAGATCGAGTCGACCGTGTCGACATTCCGCTGGCCGAGGCCGGTGAACAATACCTCCGAACCTGGCCTTGTCACGTCGCGGAGCGCGGTCAGCTGGTTCTCGCCGTCCTCGCTCGTCGGAGTCGCGTTGGTCGACAGGGTAATGATGCTCAGATCTCCCCTCGTATCGGCGGGTGATCCGGGCGCTTTCTGCTCGCCGCGGATATAGCTTCCGCTCGACGACGACACCGAGTTGATGCCGTCGACCTTCGAAAGATCCGCACTGTAACGCGACAAGTCCTGCGCCGACGCACCGCGAACGACGACGGTCACCGTCGAAGACAAGTCTTCGGCGTAGTCGCGCCGGATTTCGTCCTGCACCGATCGTGCGGTCGCCGACGTCGGCAGCACCCGGTCGTCGGGGAAGCCGAATTTCATCGACAGGAACGGCGCTCCGAGTACGAGTAAGAAGATCACCACGACCAGGGCGATAGGTGCCGCGTGCCGGAGAACAAACTGCACCGCGCGGTACCACCACGTCTCTTCGGCGACGCGCACCGTCGGCGCCCCCAAGCCGAGTCGTCGTCGGATCGGGCGGCGCAGATCGAGGGCATCGACGCGATCGCCGAGCAGCATCAACAACGCGGGGGTGAGGATCAGCGCGGCGACCAGTGCCACCACGACGACGCCGATGCCCGCGTAGGCGAACGACTTGAGGAAATACATCGGAAATAGCACCAGGGCCGACAGCGACAAGCCGACGGTGACCGCGGAGAACATGACGGTTCGGCCTGCGGTGGCCATCGACGCGACGATCGCATCTGGACGATTCCGACCTCCGGCCACTTCCTCGCGATAGCGGGAGATGATCAGCAGCGTGTAGTCGATCGCCAGCGCGAGACCCATCGCAGTGGTCAGATTCAGTGCGAATACCGAGACGTCGGTGAAGGACGAGATGATGCGCAACAACGCGAAGGTGCCGATGATCGAGGCGATGCCGACGATGATCGGCAGGCCGGCGGCCACCAGACCGCCGAATACGACGATCAGCACCACAAAACTGATCGGGATGGCGATGGCCTCCGCAATCAACAGGTCGCGCGAGGTTTGCGTATTGACTTGACCGAATACCAATGCCTGACCGCCAACGGTCAGTGTGATGCCCTCCCGTTCACCGGTCAGTTGGTCATCGATTTCTTCAGCGTGTGCGGGCGCCTTGCCTTCGCCACCGGCGAGTGTCGCGATGATGATCGCCGAGTTGCCTTCCCGGCTCTGCAGCGCGGCGGCGGCAGCGGGGTTGTGCCAGACGGACAGGATCGGCCGCTGCACAAATGAATGGGCTTTTAGTTGTTGGATGACTTGCTCGCCGACGCGGCGCGCGGTCGGATCGGTTGCCATATTGACGTTCGGCGCGGCATCGAGTTTGACGACCACCTGCAGGCCGCCGCGAGCGAACTCGTCGTCGAGAATGGTGTTGGCGCGTTCAGATTCTGAATGCGGATCGCTGTATCCGCCCGCGAGCAGCCCCTGCGCCGCACCGGCGCCGAATATGCCCCCTAGTACCAATACGATCAACGCGCCGACCAGCACTACTTTCGGTGCACCGATCACGATGCGGGTAAGGCGGACAAGCATCAGGACTCCCCCAGATTGTCGGACGGCGAACTTGTATTATCAGCGTTAAGTTAACACTCGTAAGTTCGCTGGTCAACGATCATTAGCATCGCTGTCGGTCAATCGACTTGGACGGATGTCCGCAGGTAGATCCGGTATTTCGGCCCATATCCTCACTGGAACGTGTTCTACTTTCGGCAGAGTTGCCGACCTGAGAGTGGACCAATGCCCAACGATGTTGAAAATCCCAGCGACATTGTGAACGCCGACGAGCTCGCGCGGCCGTCGTCGTCGCGTCGCGACCCCGAACTGCTCCGCGAAGCGATCACCGCCTGGCTCGCGACCAAGGTCGACGGCGACGCGTGGGTGACGGACGTGCAAATCCCCTCGGCGAATGGAATGTCGAGTGAGACGATCCTGATCGATGCCGACTGGGCCGGGCGCTCACATCATCTCGTCGCTCGCATCGCGCCGCAACCCGACAGTGATCCAGTCTTTCCGCATTACGACCTCGATCGACAATTCCGCGTCATAGCCCACGTCGCCGCAGCGACCGATGTCCCTGTGCCCGCGTTGTACTGGTCCGAACCCGAGCCGGGCTTCCTCGGCGCTCCGTTCTTCGTGATGGGCCGGGTCGAGGGCGAAATACCTCCTGACGTCATGCCCTACACTTTCGGGTCATGGGTGGGTGACGCGTCCGACGAACAACGCGCGCTGCTACAGACCGAGACGATTCGCGTACTCGCTCAGATACACCAATGTCCGGTGCCCGGCGGCCTTGATATGCCACACGGCGACGAAACGCCGCTGCAAGCGCACATTCGTCGGCTACGCGAGTTCTACGAATGGACAATTAAGGGCCGCAACGGTTCTCCGCTGATCGACCACGGGTTGACGTGGGTCGCAGACAACCTGCCGGAGGAGTCCGACGCGGTACTCACCTGGGGCGACGCTCGAATCGGCAACGTGATCTACACCGACTTCCAGCCGAGCGCCGTGCTCGATTGGGAGATGGCGGCCTACGGACCACGGGAACTCGACATCGCATGGCTCATCTTCTTGCACAGGTTCTTTCAAGATCTAGCCGAGTCAGCCGGGATGCCAGGGCTGCCCGGACTGCTACGCCGTGAGGATGTCGCGGAAGAGTACGCCAAGATCAGCGGGCACCACCCTCAAGACCTCGACTTCTACACCACCTATGCCGCACTGATCCACGCGGTTGTGATGTTTCGTATCCAATGTCGCGCAATCGATTTCGGCCAGGCGCACGCGCCATTCGATCCCGACGACATGATTCTGCATCGTGCCACCCTCGAAGCCATGCTGGCCGGTACCTACTGGGAGAATGTCAAATGATCACCGCGATGGATGAGTTCCCGATTCATCAAGTACCCCAACCGATCGCCTGGCCGGGATCGTCGGACCGCAACTTCTACGATCGGTCCTACTTCAACGCCCACGATCGAACCGGCGACATCTTCGCCATCGCCGGTCTGGGCTATTACCCCAATCTCGGCGTCAAGGACGCGTTCTTCGGAGTTCGCCGCGGCGACACCCAGACCGCGGTCCATTTATCCGATGGCATCGACGGCGATCGCACCAACCAGCGGGTCGGCGGGTTTCGGATCGAAGTGTCCGACCCACTGCGGTCCCTGCGTGTGGTCCTCGACGAAACCGAGGGCATCGCAGCCGATTTGACCTGGACCGGACTCTTCGACGTCGTCCAGGAGCAGCGTCACCTGATGCGACAAGGCTCGAAGGTGACCCTTGACGCACAGCGATTCGCACAACTCGGATCGTGGGCCGGCACCATCGCCATCGACGGCGACGAGATCAACGTCGATCCGTCGACGTGGCTAGGCTCCCGGGACCGATCGTGGGGTATCCGCCCGGTCGGCGAACCCGAACCCGCCGGGAGACCGGCCGATCCGCCGTTCGAGGGTATGTGGTGGCTCTATCTCCCAATAGCTTTCGACGATTTCGCACTCGTCATGATCATTCAGGAGTCGCCGGACGGATTCCGTACCCTCAACGATTGCACGCGAGTGTGGGCTGATGGTCGGGTGGAACAACTCGGCTGGCCTCGAGTGACGATTCACTACACGCCGGCGACGCGTATGCCGACCGGCGCGACGATCATTGCGACCACCGCCGACGGTTCGCCGATCCGATTCGACGTTGAGTCCAAATTGGCGATGCCGCTCCATGTCGGCTGCGGCTACGGCGGTGACCCGGACTGGACGCATGGACTCTGGAAAGGCGACAAATTCGTCGAGCGAGTCACCTACGACATGACCGACCCCGCTGTCGTCGGGCGATCGACCTTCGGCGTCATCGACCACGTCGGTCGCGCAGTTTGTCACACCGATGACGGTGCGACACAAGAGGGTTGGGGAATGTTTGAGCACGGCGCGCTGGGTCGGCACGATCCGTCGGGATTCGCCGACTGGTTGTCGGTGGCGCCGTAGGGTCGAGGGAAGGCTAGTAGCTCACAACACTCCATCGCGCCTCGTCCTTTCGGAGGATAAAGTCCCGTCCCCGCAGAGGATTCGCCACTTTGATCCGCGCCGAACACTGGAGGCATGCTCTCCCGACGCACGATACTCAAGACTCTCGCGGTAGCGCCGATCGTAGGCACGGCCGCATGCACCATTCAGTCAGCTCCACGCACCGCCGCGGTCGACACCCTTCGACCGCTGCCCATTCCACCTCTCGCGCCGTCGGCGGTGGGCAGCGATGGCGTACGACGGTTCACCTTGCGTGCGACGTCGGGCAATTCGGAAATGATCACCGGAAAGCAAACCGCCACCTGGGGATTCAACGGCGCCGTCCTCGGGCCAACTTTGCGAGCGCGGCGGGGTGAGCGCGTAGCGGTCGCGATCACCAACGACCTCCCCGAGCCGACCACAGTGCATTGGCACGGAATGTCGATCCCAGCCGAATTCGACGGTGGTCCCCACCAGATGATCCCGTCCGGCTCGTCCGCCGAACCACGGTGGACTATCGAGCAACAAGCGGCGACGCTGTGGTATCACCCGCACCCCCACGGCACCACTCAACGGCACGTCCTACGCGGCCTATCGGGACTATTTCTGGTCGACGATGCGGACTCCGACTCGCTCGATCTTCCCAAAACCTATGGGGTGGACGATATTCCGGTGATCATCCAAGATCGCCGCTTCACTGCCGAGGGCGCGATCGACGAGGCCGACAACTCCGACATCGGCAGCCTCGGCGACACTATCATCACCAACGGAATTTCCAACGCCTACCTTTCGATTACCACTGGCGCGGTGCGCATGCGAATCCTCAACGGATCCTCCGGCCGCATATACAACCTCGGAATGTCGGATAACCGCAGCTTCGATGTTGTCGGTTCCGACGGCGGCCTACTGCCTTCCCCAGTCACGATGCGACGGATCCAGCTGAGTCCCGGCGAACGCGCCGAGATCGTCATTCGGATATCGCCGGGCGAAAATGTAACTCTCACTTCTAATCCGATCTCAGACCACGGTGGGGTGAAGAAATCCGACGCGGCACAATTCGGAATGGTGGATAGGTTCGATATTCTGCGACTGCGGTGCCGACCGACTCTGGCGCACCGGTCACCGACACCGACCGCTCTGGTTCCCGCGACCCGTATCGTCACCGACCGGGCGGTGCATCGATATTTCGACCTTCAATGGTTCATGATCAATCGGAAGCGAATGGATATGAGCCGCATAGACTTTGAGGCCCGCGTCGGCGGCACCGAGGTGTGGACGGTGCGAAACAAGGACAATTGGCCCCACAATTTCCACGTTCATGACGCGCAGTTCCAGATCATCGATATCGATGGCGACCGGCCACCGGCATATATAGCCGGCCGCAAAGACACCGTCTACATCCCGCCCGGAGGCAGCGTCCGCTTTGCACTGCGCTGGTCAGATCACGCAGATCCAATGTATCCGTACATGTTTCACTGCCATCTGCTGATGCACGAGGACCAGGGCATGATGGGCCAATTCCTGGTGTTGCGGCCCGGACAGCAGGCCGAGCCGATGACTGCGATGCCGGGGATGGGCTCGATGCCGGAGACAGGAGCAGCGCACTCACACTGATGCGCTCACTGACTGCGCAGATGGAAAATCGCGAGCCGTACCCGGTTGTCGCAACCGGTCTTCGACAAGAGATTCGCGACGTGAGTCTTCACCGTCGTGACCGAGAGGTGCAGACGCTCGGCGATTTCGCCGTTACTCATTCCTTCTGCCACGAACCCGAGCACTTCGGTTTCCCGGCCGGTGAGCGAAATCTGTTCATCGGCAACCTTTTCCGTGCGACCGGTACTGACCGCCCGGTCTACCACTCGCTGTAACAACACTGGCGAGAAGACCATTTCACCGTCGGCGACCCGACGGATCGCAACCAATAGCTCTGCTGGTTCGGAGTCTTTGACGACGAATCCCGATGCCCCGGCGGCCAGTGCGGGGTACAGATGATCGTCGTCGTCGAAGGTGGTCAGAACGAGAATACGGCCACGCCGGGCTGTTCCGGCGATCTGCTCGGTAGCACCGATCCCGTCGAGGCCCGGCATCCGTAGATCCATCAGGATCACGTCTGGATCGAGTTCGGCCGATTGCGCGACTGCCTCGACACCATTGCCGGCTTCACCGAGGATCTCGATATCCGGCGCGGACTCACATAACATGCGCAGCCCTGCGCGCACCAACTTCTGATCGTCCGCGATCAACACTCCGATCATCGACCAATCTCCTTGTTGCTCAACGGAATTTCGGCCAGCGTGCGCCAGCATCCAGCATCGGTCGCGCCCGTTGCGAATGTACCGCCGGCCAGATGGACGCGTTCGCGCATGCCGACGATCCCGTGTCCGGCTCCATCGCTGCTGGATGTGCTGTGATTACAGATATCTACGCGAAGCCCGTCGGATCCACCGATGACGGCCACCGATACCGGCCGATCCGCGTCGGCGTATTTGACGACATTCGTCATGGCCTCCTGGATCACACGGAGGACCGCGAGTCGACCGAGCGCGTCAATTCCGTTGAGTTCTGTCGCATCTACGGGCAGCTTTGCCGTCACTGTGAAACCCGATTGGCGCGCCCGGTCGATCGCGGAGATGATCTCCGGAAGAATCTGGTCCGCCTCCACGAATGCGACATCGGCCAGATCCGGATCTCGTAAGGCTTCGAGCAGGCTGCGAATGTCGGCCAACGCGTCCGATGCTGTGTCGTGGACGTCCTCCAGCACTGTTCGGATGGCCTCATCCTCGGGCTTCAGAACATGCTGAGCCACACCGCTTCTCAAGATGATCGACGCTAGCTGGTGAGCGACGAGATCGTGCAATTCTCGTGCCAGTGCGATCCGCTCGTCGGTGCGGGCTTGTTGCCGCACAAGTTCACGTCGCGCTTCGGCGTCGATGGCGCGTTCGCGGTACGACGCAGCCAAGTCGTGCTGCCCGCGCAAGTAGAGGCCGAGTAGGACCGGAAGTCCGACGTAGGCAAGTATCTTCACCGCACTTGCCACCGGCCATGGAGCTGCGTACTCATCGAACACAGCGTCGGCAACCACGGCAGCGGCCCAGGCGACCGCGGCCAGGGCTCCTCGCCTCCATGAACGAGTGCGAGTGATGACGTCGACTACGGCGACCGCGCCGAGATACGGAACCAGTTCAGATAGCCCCCACGCTTCGGTGGCGAACATCGGCACCGCGAGTAGAGCCAACGTGACCGACGCTGCCGTCGGCCACCACTTCCCCGCGATGAATACCGCGACGGCCGCGATCGAGAGCAACCAATAGTGGACAGGCACGCTGTACCGGCCCGGAAAGGAGCTCGCGAGGAGCAGAAGGGGTACGACAATGGCCAGCACATACCGAAGCGATGCGACTACTCGCTCGGCAGTAGGTTCTCTGGCCACCTGCCGAGCCTATCGGTCGAACCAGGACGCTATCGTTACCCGCAAGCCCCTATAGCCCAATTGGCAGAGGCAGCGGACTTAAAATCCGCCCAGTGTCGGTTCGAGTCCGACTGGGGGCACAGGTGAGCGCAGGTTGACGCTCTATTGCTCGCACTCATGCCGCGCGGCGCCTCGACAGTCACATACTAAGAAACAACCCGTTGTCTGCTCACGGCTGCACCGACGCTGTGACCGCAGTCAATCAGCGGTTTGGCCGCACTACTGCACACGGAGTTGTCAAAACTGATCGCGTCTGCCGAACACGACTCGGAAAAACGATCCGGTACGGCGGCGCCCCGACGCAGCACGCACTCTTGACTAAACTAACTATAAAGTATAGGTTCGCAAAGGTGCGCTGAGCCGAGTCGAGACGCAAGGGTGCCAAATGAGGAGCAGGCGGGGCTACATCGGTATCGCGAAGGCGATGCTGCACCTAGGCGTGTTCGGAGCGGGCAACGCACATATGACGGTTCAGAAATGATGGAACACCAGGTTGCCACTTCATTGCTGACGGAAGTCTCCCAGTCGGCTCAGCGAACAAGATCACGCAAAGCTGTCTGGCTTCTATCGCTGGCACTGATCGTATGCGGCGGAGTACTGACTATTCACCAAGTTGTACTACTACAGCTAATCGTGGTTGGCGGCACTCTCTGCGCCTACTGGATCTACGCACTGTCATGTTGGCGCTCAGATCGAAAAGGTTGAGTGGGGAGCGGACTCAAGATCCGCGCAGTGCCGATTCATATCCGAAACCCGCACCCCTACCAACCCCAACGACGTCGACCTGTTGCCCGGGCCGGGCGCTCAGCTGATTCAATTCCCCTACCGCACAATCGGATTCGGCTCACCGGGTCCCGATACACCGGCGAACTCGCAAGCTCGCACGACGGCACTCGACCAGCGACTAGTCGCTAGCCAAGCCACCGCCGGTCGAGCGCCCGACTAGTCGCTAGCCAAGCCACCGCCGGTCGAGTGCCCGACTAGTCGCTAGCCAAGCCACCGCCGGTCGAGTGCCCGACGAGGCGCCAGCCGAGGCGGGTGTATCGAGACCACGCAACCCCTACGACGGCCGAATCAATCCCGCATAGTGCGGAATTCGTACCCTTCCCGGAATCCTTTTGCGCGCCACCAAGATCTGGCTCAGCGATGTGCGCAAGAGTAGATCGACCATCAGTAGCGACCCGGCAAGTACCACGACCACTAGGATGATCGCGCGCGTCGCGCCCGACTGAGGAAACCAGGAGAACAACCCGGTGAGGAAGCCTGCCCGCCCCAGGACGTCGATGACCAGTGGATGTACCGCGAAGACACCGAATGCGCGCGGAGTCGCGTACGCGACGACTCGTCCGACCACGCCGTTACCAGTGCCGCGGTGGTTATTCCAGGTCATCGCCACCAGCCAGAGCATCGCGAAACCCCCTACTAGCCAAGGTAATAGCGTCAAGTTCCACGGTGTCGTCGTCGAACCTGGCACATAGCCCGGCGACGTAGCCGTCACATAGGCGGCCACCGTGATCGCCGTGCCGACCGCTGCCGCCAGAACGACGCCGATCACGTGATCATCCAACCACCGCTGCACCGTGTCCAGGTGCTGGGCACCGACGGCACCAATCACGATGAACAACGCGTACATCGGCAACGTCTTCCATGCGTGCTCGTAGACGATGTCCCAGACCGCACCTGTCGGGCGCGGGAGGTATTGATAGATCACGAACATCAGCAGCTGGACCGCGGCGCCACCAATCAGCAACTGCCACGGGCAATTCCGATACCGGCGCAGCAGCCACGTGACCACGGGGAAGACCAAGTAGATCTGCATCGAAATCAGCAAGAAGTACAACTGGTACTTGCCGTCACCGGTGAGTAAATGCGCGCCAAGCGTACGGAAGTACTCACCGGGACCGGTGAACGGATTGCCTTCGATAATGACGTGGTCGGTAATCGAATAGATCACCGTCCATGCCAGGTATGGCCACGCCACGAGCCCAAACCGCTTACGCCAGAACATGATCGGCAACATCTGCGTCTTCTGCGTGCTGAGCACCAGAACGAATAGCGTCACCGCCACAAACCCGTACCGAGTCAGATGGCACAGGGTTCCGACCAGCCCGGCCGGTTGGGCGGTCTCGGGTGTAATGATGCCGTTGACGCAATGTGCGACGACGACCCAGGTGAAAAGCACTACTCGGACGAAGTCCGCCGTATGCGCACGAGTTCGAGGCTGCCGAGTCTGAGGCCGAATGTGTCCGACCGCGTCGTCTTCAATTGTGCCCAGTTCCACCGTGCTGTTGCGCAACATTACCCACTTGTTCCGTATTAGATGCTTACCTCGGCGAAGTGTACGTATCCTTCCTGTGCGTTCGCTGGACGCCGCCCCTGCAGCACTCGCATAAGTGAACGATTGCGCTCCCGGTGGGTGAAAACATAGGTGCCAGAACGACGAAACCCTAGGTTGATGCCGACACATGCGTATATGCGAATGCGCCGGTCGCCTCACCCAACCGAAGGATCCGCCTCATGTCTGTTCTTCCCGAAGTTCTCGCCAGCAACGACGCTTACGTCGCCTCCTTCGGTGATAAAGGATCGCTGGCGCTGCCGCCCGCCCGCGCCTTCGCGATCCTCACCTGTATGGACGCCCGACTCGACCCTGCTAAGTACGCCGGACTGTCTGAGGGCGACGCGCACGTCATTCGCAATGCCGGCGGGCGCGCCAGCGATGACGCGATCCGTTCGCTTGTCATCTCCTACAAGCTGCTCGGCACCAAAGAGTGGTTCGTCATTCACCACAGCAATTGCGGCATGGAGTTCTTCACCGACGAGGTGATCCGGGGCCTACTGGCAAGCAGCCTCGATACCGCCGAACTGCGTGAGGACGGCTTCCACGACGTCGGCGCGGGACCCGGCTCACCGGAGGCCGACTACGTGGACTGGCTGACCATCCGCGATCAAGCCGACAGCGTTACGGCCGACGTCGCGCGGATCAAAGCGCACCCGCTGGTCCCAGCACGGATTCCGGTCTATGGATACATCTATGACGTAGTCTCGGGCAAGCTCATCGAGGTCCCCACGGCAACCGAGGCGGGTAAGGCGGCCTAACCCGCGAACCGAACGCGGAGGATCTTGTCGTCGCTGCCGTTGTCGGTGCTGATCAACAGTGAACCGTCCCGGTCGATGGCCAGGCCACGGAGCCGTCCGTACTGGTCCTGCAGAGCTTCACTGGTCCGCACCACACGACTGCCATCCGCGGACAGTTTGACGAAGACCAGGCGCTTGCCCTTCTGCGCGGAGATGACCGCGGCACCGCCCCAGTCTCCCCAACCCGACGTCGGCAGGAATCGGAGTCCGGGTGTCGCCAACGTCGGCGAGCCCGATCGCCACACGGCGCCAATCGCGCCGGGCACCCGGGCCGGGTCGGTCATCGGCACCGATTCGTCGTAGATGAAAGGCGCGCGGTCCGGTCGATAACCGTAGTTGCCACCTGAACGCAGCAGGTTCAGTTCGTCGTCGACGGAAGTACCTTGCTCGATCGCGTACACCCGGCCCGATGGAGCGATCGCGACATTTTGCACGTTGCGATGGCCAAGAGTGTAGATCGGGCTGCCTGCGAATGGATTGCCGCGAGCGGGTGTTCCATTGGCGTTGATATGAAGGACCTTGCCGCCCAGA
Organism: Gordonia sp. CPCC 205333; assembly: GCF_048537885.1. NCBI lineage: Bacteria > Bacillati > Actinomycetota > Actinomycetes > Mycobacteriales > Gordoniaceae > Gordonia > Gordonia sp. CPCC 205333. The sequence continues at coordinate 328,569 of NZ_JBCLVI010000004.1, forward strand.
GCTTTTCGATCCTGCGGCATCGATCGCACCGCATTGTCACCGGTGCCGATCCACAACGTGCCGTCGGAGGCCGCGGTTATGCCGCAGCCCGCGTGTCGACCACCTGAGTTGACCGGGATACCGGAGAGAACCGTCCGCTCGCGGACCATGCGATTCCAGTCCGCGCTGACGAGCCAGGAGACCACATTGATGACCTGCCCCGTATTAGGCAGCGGCACAGGCAGATTGGCCAGATCCGGCGGCACCGATGATCCGTTGCCGCCGCCGGTCTTCTCGGCCTGGCAGGAGTAGACGCGGCGCGTCGTAGAGAAAGCCGGGTCTATCGCCAACCCCATCAGCCCGGCTTCTTTGGTCGCGAAGACTCGGGACAGATCCGCCGAGACCTGCTTCGCGTCGCCACCCGGCGTGACTGCGACGAAACGACCGGCCCGTTCGCCGGTCAAGATGGTGCCATCGGGCGCGACCACCATATTCCAGGGGACGGAGAGACCAGAGGCGACCGTCGTCACCGACAACGGCGGGCCGGCCGCAGCCGCGGGTCCGGCACCGAGCAGCCCCGATAGGAGCCCGCCCACGAGGACCGTTGTCGCGAAAATGCTGACTGTGCGCTGTGTTCTCGTCGCCATGGTTACCGAACCTAACGCCCAACCACCCTCGATCTTCGCGTTCACCGACTGATCGTGTTCTGGCCGTTACCCAAGGGCCGCAATTCTTTTGGAGCGCGAAATGCCAAGTTCAGTCGTGTGCACGGGATGCCGCACTACGACAGGGAAAATATGGCCCGAATCTGCGGATCCGAGCCCTCCCAGGAGACAGGCCCCTCGGTCGCCACGACGTCGCAGACTCCAGTCGTCACCTCGACCAGCGTCCCATCCACCACCCGAATGACTGGCTAGCGATACGCCTAACGATCGAACAACCTCGACCGACATAGGTTGTGAGCAACTCAAACATTCCCCGACCGTGGAGGTACCCGTGAATCACCGCCGTATTCTCGCCGCCATCGCCTTTACGCCGCTCATCGTGGCCGCAGCCGCGTGCAGCGCCACCGACTCGACGCCGGCGGCACAGTCGCCGCAGCGGACGGTAACCGTCACCGCCCCCGGCGGCGACGATGCCGCAACGAGCGCCGGCCACGCCGAATCGGCTGACGTGCCAACAACACCGAGCGCCCCAACCGCGGGCATCCCCACCAAGCCCAGCCGCGACGATGCGAATGTCGACGCGCGCGCCTTCCAGACCGCGCCGGGCGAATACGGTTTCATCTCGCCGACGGGCAACGTGTGGTGCGCGATCCGCACCAACGCCACCGCGGGCGAACTCCGGTTCGGATGTCAGGCACGCAAATCGGTACCCGGGTCGTCGGGCGTCACCTGCCGCAACGCGGACAATCACGCATACGCGGTTCGCATCGAGGGCGACCGAGTCACTCAGTTCTGCACGTCCCAGGGCATCTTCGCCACCGAGAACGCGCGAACCCTCAAGTATGGCGAAACCATCATGGTGCAAGGCGATTCATGCACATCCACCACAGCAGGCATCACCTGCTACGAAGGCGCGGGGTTCATCATCTCCCGCGACCAGAACAAGATTCTGCCGTAGCGCTTAAACGCCTGGCACCGCACACCCATCGGGTCCGCACGCATCGCTGTCGGCGGACCCGATGAGCTGCACAACTGGCTCACGTTCGGACCACGCCCTCTGGAGCACACTGCTGAAAGTTTCCGGTGGCTGCGCGCCGGATACACCGTATTTCCGATCGAATACGAAGAACGGAACGCCATTGGCGCCCAACGCCGCCGCCTCTGCTTCATCCGCCCGTACCGCATCCGCGTACGCGGTTGGATCGCCGAGAACAGCCCGCACGGCTACCTCGTCGAACCCGGCCGAAACAGCAACGGCGACAAGTCGTTCGGAATCACCGAACAGCGGCGCGGCAGCGGCGAAGTTGGCCACGTACAGGGCGTCGAGCAGAGCTTCCTGACGCCCCTGCTCGTGAGCGAAATGCAGCAGTCGATGCATGTCGAAGGAGCTTCCGTAATCGCGCCCCGACGTTAAGTAGGTGAGCCCGGCGTCCTCGGCTTGGGCTGCGATGCCACGCTCATTGGCCTCCGCTTGCGCTTCACTGATGCCATATTTGGCCGCGATTTTCGCGGCGACCGGCCCACTCGTATCCGATGGCAGGCCCGGATCGAGTTCGAATGACCGGTGAATCACCTCGACGTCATCGCGGTGAGGGAACTCTGCCAGCGCGGCAGAGAACCGAGCCTTGCCGAGATAGCAAAACGGACAGTTGATGTCGGTCCAGACTTCGACCTGCATGTGGGGTGACTCTTTCGTGCGATCTTTCGCACCGCGTCGTCGCGGCACTTCAAGATCAACCACGCCCGACAGCGTGTTGTTCCCCGCTACAGGAGGCCGCGAATATATGCCGCCTGGCCGATATGTTGTGCGTCATCGTCGAGGACGCTGACCAGCCGCACGCCCATCGTGACCGGCGGGTTCCAGTGAGTGTCGACCACGGTATTCAGATCGTCGTCAGTGATCGTCGCCAGGAAATCCTGGGTAGCGGCGTGCGTGGCGTCGTAGTAGTCGACGAGATCGCGCGCTGACGCCCGCACCGCCGACACCTCGTCGATGGTGTGACCGTAGCCGGTGGCCGACTCGTCGAACGGCAAGGCGAACCGTCGAGCGAATCCCCCAGTGCGCCACACCTGTTCACGCGGACTGCCAGCGAGCGGCAGGTTACTCACGTGGTCGTCTTGCACCCGAGTCAGATGCCATACCAACCAGGCGATCGTATTCGCCTGTGGTCCAGGCTGATAGGCGAGCTGGCCGACGTCCAGACCGGTCACCACGGCGTGCACGTTCTCCTGGACCCGACTGAAACCGTCGGCGAGTACATCGGTTGCTCTCATCCTCAAACCTCCCGTAACCACGTTGATCAGCTTGCCGCTCTCATTCGCGGCAGTACGTCAAAATCAAGGCTCTTCCACACCGATGAACGGCACCATAGGTTCCGTCACAACAGCGATCGCGATGATCGAGCACGCTTGTCACCGTAGTCGCGATTCCACCAGGCTCGCAGCGAGATTCGCGTAGACCGCACCAACCACTTCAGGATTGCGGTAGCCGCGTGCGGGAAACCAGCGACACACGTCCACACACAGGGACATGATCGCGAGCACAGCGTCGCCGCCGTCTTTGACACCGAATTCGCCCGCCACAATGCCACCGTCGACCAGGTCCGCGACGAGCGCCGTGGTTTCCTCGCGGATGGCCGCGATCTCGTGGAAATGCTCCCGCGACAGCGAACGCATTTCGTATTGCACCACTCGCGCGAGCCGACTCTCCCGCGCCTGCCATTGCGCGAAAGCCGCGACCACCCCGCGCAACCGCGAAGTCCAGGTAGCTCCCGACAAGGCCCGCGCCTGCGCCTCCGCCGCACGCATCGCGTCGAGCACCAGCCGATGCCCCTCCGACGCGATGGCGAAAAGCAACTCTTCCTTCGATCGGTAGTGCGGGTACATCGCCGTCGCCGACATGCCGAGATGCCCGGTAATCGCGCGGGTCGAGGTACCCGCATAGCCAGCTTCGGCGAATGCCTCAATGGCCGCTTGGCGGATGCGCGCCGCGGCTGCTGACGAGGGCGATCGTTCGCTTGACGTGTTGACCATCACCAGGCATTGTAAGCAAGTGCTCACAAAATTAGCGAGCGCTTAGTAAACTTCGACTCAAAGGATATTCCGCGATGGCCGCCCCCCTGTCTCGCCGCGACATCGATTTCCTGCTCCACGACTGGCTGAACGTCGCCGCACTCACCGAACGCGAGCGCTTCACCGACCATTCCCGCGAAACCTTCGACGGCATCATGGACGTCGCACAGGACATGGCGGTGAAACTCTTCGCACCCCACAATAAGAAGGCCGATCAGAATCAGCCCTACGTCGGCGACGACGGCAAAGTGGTACTGATCAACGACGTCAAACTCGCGCTCGACGAGTTCGCCAAGGCAGGACTCATCTCCTGCGGGTTCGACGAATCACTCGGCGGCATCGCGTTGCCAACCGTCGTCAATCGCGCGGCCATGGCCTGGTTCCAGGCTGCCAATCCGGGCACGTCGTCGTATCCGTTCCTCACCGTCGGAAACGCGAATCTCCTTGCCACACATGGAACTGCGGAACAGATCGACACCTGGGTCCGACCGATGCTCGAAGGCCGCTACTTCGGCACCATGTGCCTATCCGAACCTGACGCGGGGTCGTCACTGGCCGATATCACCACCAAGGCCGAGCCCGCGGCCGACGGCACCTACCGCGTCACCGGCACCAAGATGTGGATCTCCGGCGGCGACCACGAACTAACCGAGAATATCGTTCACCTGGTCTTGGCCAAGGCTCCCGGCGGTGGCCCCGGTGTCAAGGGCATCTCGCTGTTCATCGTGCCGAAGGTCCTCGACGGTGACCGCAACGGCGTCGAACTGGTCGGACTCAACCACAAGATGGGTAACCGCGGCACCACCAACACCCTTCTCGAATTCGACAGTGCGACAGGATATCTGGTCGGCGAAGAACACCGTGGCCTGTCCTACATGTTCCATATGATGAATGAGGCACGCATCGGTGTCGGATTCTTGGCGACATCGATCGGCTACGCCGGATATCTGGCGTCATTGGAATACGCGAAGGTACGCACCCAAGGACGCAACGTGGCGTCGAAGGACCCGTCCGCACCACCGGTCCCCATCATCGAGCACCCCGACGTCAAACGAATGCTGTTGGCACAGAAGGCCTATGTGGAGGGCGCACTGGCACTGGGTCTCTATTGCGCGAAACTCGTCGACGAGGAGAACACCGCGCACAGTGACGCCGCCGCGCGTGCGCACACCCTGCTCGAGGTACTCACACCGATAGCCAAAGCCTGGCCGTCGCAGTGGTGTCTGGAAGCCAACAACCTGGCCATCCAGGTGCACGGTGGGTACGGCTACACAACAGAATTCGACGTCGAGCAGTACTACCGCGACAACCGGCTCAACCCGATTCACGAGGGCACCAACGGGATTCAGGGGCTCGACCTCCTGGGCCGCAAGGTCGTGCAGGGCGGCGGCGCAGGGCTGGTCGTGTTGGCCGAGACAATCGGCGCAACCATTGCCCGCGCGCGCGACGCGGGCGGCGAGGCCGCCGACTATGCCACCAGCCTGGCGGATGCCCTGCGACGCCTGACCGAAACCACCGCCACTCTCTGGAAGGGTCTCGATCCCGCAGTGGCGCTGGCCAATTCGGCTGTGTACCTGGAGGCTGCCGGTCATGTCGTCGTGAGCTGGATCTGGTTGGAGCAGCTACTCGCCGTTGGCGAGTCCGCCGGCAACTTCTACGACGGAAAACGCGCCGCGGCCCGTTACTTCTTCCGCTTCGAGCTGCCTAAGACCGGACCGCAGTTCGACCTTCTGACGGCTCTGGACCGCACTACCCTGGACACCGATCCCGCCTGGCTATAAGAGACAAGACATTTCGAAATCAAGGAGATATGAATGTCAGTACTGGACCTGTTCTCGGTAGAGGACAAAGTCGTCGTGGTAACCGGCGCGTCGTCGGGGCTGGGAGTGGCCTTCGCTACCGGTTTCGCTGAAGCGGGTGCCGATGTGGTGCTCGCGGCCCGCCGCGAGGATCGTCTTGCGCAAACCGCCGCCGCGATCGAACCGACTGGGCGCGCATCGCTGTCGGTCGTCACCGACGTCACCGATCCCGCGCAATGTCAGGCCGTCATCGACGCAGCGATGGAGCGCTTCGGTCGAGTCGATGTCGTCGTCAACAATGCCGGCATCGGCACCGCGGTTCCGGCTACCCGCGAGACCCCCGATCAGTTTCGCAGTGTCATCGACCTCAACTTGAACGGCTCGTACTGGATCGCCCAGGCCGCCGGGCGGGTGATGCAACCGGGCAGCTCGATCATCAACATTTCGTCCATCCTTGGCATCACCACTGCGGGACTGCCGCAGGCCGCCTACGCGGCCAGCAAGGCAGGAATCATCGGTCTTACCCGCGACCTCGCTCAGCAGTGGACCGGCCGAAAAGGTATCCGCGTCAACGCGATCGCTCCCGGCTTCTTCAAGTCTGAGATGACGGACAACTACAACGACGGCTACCTCGACAGCCAGGCTCCCCGCATGCTCGCGGGGCGGACCGGCGATCCGGCCGAACTCGCCGCCACCGCGATCTGGCTGGCCAGCGCGGCCAGTGGATATGTCACCGGCCAAACGATCGCCGTCGACGGCGGTATCACCATCACCTAGTCACCAACCGGCGGAACCCCAATCGTCTTGGCTCGCCGGGGGAACCTCCCCCGGCGAGTCGGCATTCTCCAGAGTTTCGAAAAAGACAGTGGGCGCGTTCGAATCACGCATCACCGGCATTCGAGCGCGGTGCGCGTGACACCGTGGTATCAACAGATGTGTCGTCTAGCCCCTTCGCAGGTCTGTCTCGTCGTGAATTCTTCGCCAAAGTTGCGGCCGTCGGCGGTACCGCCTATCTCGCGTCATGGGCCGATCCAATTATTTCGCGCGCATACGCCGCGGACCCAATGGGCACCGGATCCCTCAATGACATCGAACATTTCGTCTTCTTCATGCAGGAGAACCGATCCTTCGATCACTACTTCGGCACGCTCTCGGGCGTACGCGGATTCGACGACGAGTCCGCGGCGTGGAAGCAGAAGGGCTGGGCGCCGAGGATCGGTCCGACTCGAACGGGCCACACTGTCCCGTTCCGACTAGACACCACCCGTGGCCCCTCGCTCGACGGTGAGTGCATCAACGACCCCGACCATTCGTGGGGCGGCATGCACAAAGCCTGGAATGGCGGCAAGAACAACGGCTGGCTGCCGATGTCGATCGACTCCGTCGGGCCGGGCAACGCACCGGCTCTGATGGGGTACTACACGCGGCAAGATATCCCGGTCCACTATGACCTCGCCGACGCCTTCACGATTTGCGATAACTACCACTGCTCGGTGATCGGGCCAACCGACCCCAATCGGCTCTACTGGATGAGCGCCAGCATCGATCCGGACGGTTCGCACGGCGGCCCCCTACTCGAAACACCAACGCTCATACCGAAATTCGTCTACTCCTGGCGCACGATGCCGGAAAATCTACGCGACGCCGGAGTGAGCTGGAAGATCTACAACAACCGTGACGTCGGGCCGCTGTCGTCGGTGTTGCTCGACGGCATGATGGGCTGCTTCAAGCAAGCACAGAATCCAAACTCTGAGTTGCACCGCCGCGGCATCGACCCCACCTATCCCAACGACTTCCGAAGTGACGTCAAGAACAACCGACTCCCCAAAGTGTCCTGGGTGATTCCATCACTCCTCGAATGTGAGCACCCTGCCCTGCCCGCGGCTCTCGGTGCCGTCGGACTGGTCCAGGTTCTCGACATCCTGACGTCCAACCCAGCGGTGTGGGAGAAGACCGCACTCATCGTGAGCTACGACGAAAACGGTGGCTTCTTCGATCACGTCACGCCACCGACCGCGCCGAAAGGAACCCCGGGCGAATACGTCACGGTGCCCAATATCGGCAAGGTGTCATCGTCGGAAGGTATTCGCGGACCCATCGGACTGGGCTATCGCGTTCCGGGACTTGTGATTTCGCCTTACAGTCGAGGAGGGCTGGTCGATTCGACGATCTTCGACCACACCTCACAACTACGGCTGATCGAGAAGCGGTTCGGTGTCGAGGTACCCAACCTGACCAAGTGGCGACGGTCGGTGACCGGCGATATGAGCACTGCATTCGATTTCGCCAAGAAACCCAATTCACGTCGCCCCCACCTGCACGACACCAAGCCCAAAGTCGACGCGGCCATCGCGCAGTGCGGACCGAATGTCGCGGCCGGTTATGTGAATAAGGGCGCTCCATATCCGGTGCCGCCCAACAGAATGCCAAAACAAGAACCCGGAAGTCGCCGCCGACCCAGCGGTGCCGTCAACTAATCTGACCTAGGTTGAACAAATGCCACGCTCCATCGTGCTTGCCCGCTCGACAATACTGCCCCGCCCGCCGGCCGAAGTGTTCACGCCGACGCTGGTTCTTCCTCTCCCAGCCCTGTTCTCAACCTGGTTCGGCCCCATCCCACCGATCCGAGAAGTACTCGATCAGACCGACGACTGGCAGCACGCGGGACAGACGCGCACCATCAAACTGTCCGGGGGCGGTCAGATGACCGAGCGATTGACCGAAGTGAATGAACCGGCGAGGTTCCGCTATCAGCTCAGTGATGTCAAAGGAGCGATGGCCCCGCTCGCGTCGTCGATCGACGGCGAGTGGCGGTTCGAGTCGTCGAATGCCGGCACAACCGTCACCTGGCAGTGGGAGATTCACGCGAAAAGCGTTGTGTCCGGATGGATTCTGCCGGCATTCGGCAAACTCTGGAACGGCTACGCCGATCGCGCACTCAAGCGGCTGGGGTCGTTGGTCGCCTAACGTTTGCCTACGATTCCGAACCGCGAAGCGATCTGCCGACCGGCGGATTCAATCACGCCGATCGGCGACAACGCGACTTCGACAATCACCACCAGCTTTTCGGCTCGCTCGACAATCGCCTCCATACGCCCCAGGATTACATTGAGGCGCTGCGCCATTCCGTCGACACGATCCATCGTCGTCGACAATCGGGTCAGCGACTCGTCGAAGGTTCCCAGCGTCGTATCCAAGGCGCCCATCGTTGAGTCCATGCCGCCGAGGACCTCGCCCATATCGACCAGGATGGTTTGTACCTGCTCGACCGTCATGTCGGCATTCATCGCGGCCTGCGCCAGTTTGCGTAGCCGCTGACGCTCTGGTGGACGCGCGCCTGTCTCTGCCATGAGGCCGATTATCGCCGACCGGTGACTCCGGCACGGGAATAACTCGAAGATGAGCCTGGTTGGACCCACTATAAGTTGCTCAAATCTGAGTGACTTGGCCCGAAGGAGACACTATGCCCGCCGTCACCGCCGACACACTCACCCTGCCGCGCGTCACCACCGCAATCGACGCCGCCGAGCGTCCGGTCAAATCGGTAACCCGGGGCCCACGCGGATACGAAGGTGAAGGTTTCCCCGTTTTACGGGCCTTCGCCGGAGCGAGCGCCACCGATCTCGATCCCTTCGTTCACATGGACCAGATGGGCGAGGTCGAATACGAACCCGGCGAACCTAAGGGAACGTCATGGCACCCACACCGGGGCTTCGAAACCGTCACCTACATGATCGACGGACGGTTCCAGCACCAAGACTCGACCGGTGGTGGCGGCATCATCGAAAATGGTGCGACGCAATGGATGACGGCCGGTGCCGGCATTCTGCACATCGAAACGCCACCCGCGGAACTGGTCGAGTCGGGCGGCACATTCCACGGGATCCAGCTGTGGGTCAACTTGCCAGCTTCGGACAAGTTCCTCGCGCCCAAGTACCAGAACCTCGAAGCGAGCCAGACCACCCTAATAGCGTCGGCCGATGGCGGCGCGCTGGTGCGCGTCATCGCCGGTGATATCGGCGGGCATGGCGGACCGGGCGCGACGCATACCCCAATCACGTTCGCACATGCGACAATCGCGGCTGACGCAACGCTATCAGTGCCGTGGCGCGCCGACTTCAACGCGCTGGCCTACGTCCTGTCCGGACACGGCACCGTTGGAGTCGAGGGTCGTCCGATCAGTCAGGGAAACCTTGTCGTCTTCGGCAAAGGTGACGCATTGACCGTCTCGGCAGATGCGACGCAAGATTCCAACAGTCCGGCCCTGGAAGTTCTTCTGTTGGGCGGCAAGCCTATTCGGGAGCCCGTAGTCCAATACGGGCCGTTCGTGATGAACACCAAACAGCAACTCATCGAGGCAATCGAAGACTTCAATGCCGGACGCCTGGGCGTCATACCGGCAGACGCGCTGATGCCACACACCTCGAGCAACTGATGGTCACCCAAAACACATCCACTCACTCGACGCTGCCAATCGATGAAGTCACCGACCCGCGGTGGGCCGCATGGCAACCATTCATCGAGACCAGTGTGCATTTGCAAACTCTGCTGGACGAGGAGTTGCGCGCGACGTCGAATATGAGCCTCGCCGATTACCACGTCTTGCTCTTGCTGGCCAAGGCGTCGGATCAGCGGCTTCGCATGAATGAGTTGGCGCGGTCGATGGTGTTCTCCTCATCGCGCCTGTCGTACCAGATCGATTCCCTGGCCAAGAAGGGATGGGTAGCTCGCGAAGCTGTGCCTACCGACCGACGGGGCAGTTTCGCGTGCCTTCGCCCGGCTGGGGGCGGTGCGCTCGCCGAAGCGGGCAAGATCCACCTGCGCTCGGTGAAACGCCTCTTCGTCGATGCTCTCGACGAAGAAGACGGTGCGTCGTTAGCTGTTGCACTGCGACGGATCGCAACCGCATTGGAGAAACATGACTACTGAAATCATTAGGTCCGATGACCGCCACCAGTGGAATAACGAGTGGCTCGATTCGCGTCAATCCTTTCCTGCCACCGGCAATTTCGACCTGTACAAGAATGCTCACGGCATATTGATGGTGCATAACGACGACACCGTCCTCGCCGGTGAAGGACTGGACCGTCACCAGCACCGTAACGCCGAAATCCTTACTTGGGTCCTCAATGGCTCGGTGGTCCATCGTGATTCACGGGACGCCGAAGGCGAGATCACGCGCGGTGTCATCCAGCGCATGACCGCTGGCCGCGGAATCGCTCACTCCGAGCGCAACGGATCGTCACGCAAGGACAATATTGAGCTGCGTGTGATCCAGATGTGGGTCGCGCCCGACACCGACGATCTCGATCCTGACTACGAAGAGCGCGATCTTACTGCCGAGCTCGCCAGCGGAGAATTGTTCGTCGCGGCGTCGGGTATGGCACGGGATCGCACGACGTCGGCGGTGCGAATCGCCAATCGCTTTGCCGCACTGCATATCGCGGCCCTTCCGGCGAAGATGTCGGCAACGCTTCCGGCGGCGCCGTTCGGTCATCTCTATGTCGCGCGGGGAGCGATCACCTTCGACGGACAGACATTGACCGAAGGCGATGCGGCCCGATTCGCCGACGTCGGATCCGTCGAGGTCACCGCAGTCGAAGACAGCGAGATCCTGTACTGGGAGATGCACGCGGGTTTCGTTGTGTAGTTGTAGGACAGTTTCTTACGACTCACCGGGGTCTCGATACACCTCGTCGCTAGCGCTCCTCGGCACTCGACCAGCGGTGGGGTCTCGGCCCACCGGCTGGTCGAGTGCCCGGCGAGGCGCTAGCCGAGACGGGTGTACCGAGACCACCCACACTTGCCGATCATGCTGTACCACAGCAGATTTTGGAGGACTTCACACCTGCGGCGCGACCTCCGCGGCCACCAACTCCAGATGGTCCAGGTCACCGAGATCCAGCGTCTGCAAATAGATTCGACTGATCCCCAGGGCGCGGTATTGCTCGATCTTCGCGACCACTTCGGCCGGCGATCCGGCAGCGCCGTTAGCACGCAACTCCTCGACGTCGCGGCCGATACTCGCAGCGCGAGAGGCCAATTCAGCATCGGTGCGTCCGGCGCATAACACCAGGGCGGCCGACAGCACGAGCTCGTCCGGGTCACGTTCGGCTGCGGCACACGCCTGGCGAACCCGGTCGATCTGCGTCGCCGCATCCTCGATCGAGACGAACGCGACATTGAACTCGTCGGCGTACGCCGCGGCCAGTGCCGGAGTCCGTTTGCGTCCCATGCCACCAATGATGATCGGCGGCCGCGGGCTCTGCACCGGCTTCGGCAGAGCCGGTGAGTCGGCCAATTGATAGTGGGCGCCCGCGTAATCGAATGTCTCACCGACGGGTGTGCTCCACAGGCCGGTAATCACAGCGAGACTTTCCTCGAGTCGGTCGAAGCGCTCCCCCAAAGCCGGGAACGGAATGCCGTAGGCTTTGTGCTCGGCGTCGAACCAACCGGCACCGATACCCAATTCAATTCTCCCACCGCTCATCTGGTCGGCCTGCGCCACCGCGATGGCCAACGCGCCGGGAAATCTGAACGTCGCCGACGTGACCAGCGTGCCGAGCCGAATCCGGGACGTCTCCCGGCCCAACGCGGCGAGCGTCAGCCACGCATCAGTCGGACCGGGTGCGCCGTCGACGTTCATCGCCAGGTAGTGATCTGATCGGAAGAACCCGTCGAAGCCAAGCTCTTCGGTGGCTTTCGCCACGCGGAGCAGATCGTCGTAGGTCGCACCCTGCTGCGGTTCGGTGAAGATTCTCAGGTCCACGTCCACCGACCCTACCCAACTTTCGTCACCGAGGGCGCACGTCGATCACAAAGTCAGGCTGTCTTCGTCCTCGGTCGACAGTGTGAGCACCGCTTCGACGATGGCGTCGTGATTCTCCACCTGTGCCTCCAGATTTCGCAGGCGGCGCGCGACGTCGTGTTCGGGCGCATCGCCAACGAGGTCCACCGCGGCGACCAAGTAGTACTGGGCAGGTCCGACGAACTCGGCATGTAGATAGGTGACTCGCTGAACTTCGTTGTGCGCCAATAGATGTTCGAGCATCAACGAGCGGGCCTGCGGCTGCGCCGCCTGCCCCAGCAGAAACTCGCCGTTGCGTTTGATCAACACGATGGCGATGACACCCAGCAGCAACCCGACCCCGATGGACCCCAGCGCGTCCCATACCGCGGAGCCGGTGATTTGGTGCAGCGCCATCCCCAACGCGGCGATCAGCAAACCGATCAGAGCCGCGGCGTCTTCGGCGAAGACGGCACGCAGGGTCGCCTTCGACGTGCGCAGGACATAGCGCACCGGGTGTAGCGACCACCGTGCCGCGTCTCTTCTCGCCTGACGGGCCGATTGGAGAAACGAAATACCTTCCAGCACAAAGGCAATGCTGAGCACGATGTACCCGACGAGATATTCCGACTCGGCTTCGGGTTCGCTCAGCGCGGAGATTCCATGCATTACCGAGACCACCGCGCCGACGGTGAACAGTCCAAACGCGGCGAACATCGACCAGATGTAGGTTTCGCGGCCATAACCGAACGGATGGCGCCCGTCGCGCCCTCGTGCCCCTCGGCGCTCAGCGATCAGCAGGAATATCTCGTTGCCGGCGTCCGCCCACGAGTGCGCCGCTTCGGCCACCATCGACGCCGAGCCGGTGACCGTCGCCGCAACTGTCTTAGCCAGGGCCACAAGGATATTCACGGTGAACGCGATGACGACGGTAAGCATCGAATCGCCGCCGGCGGAATCCTCGCGCTCAGTCACCTACCCATGGTCGCACAACACGAACGCGGTGTGCCTCCAGACTTGGAGACACACCGCGCGCGATCGGCTGGGGAGAGGGGTCAGCCGAGACTGAAGGGACGACCGTAGAAGGTCAGGATCTGGCGGGCGTTATCGGTGTCGACCGACACGTTGGCAATCGAACGCGCCTGTGCGTAACCGCCGCAGCCATTGACCATAATGGTCTGGTTGGTGTAGCTCAACCGGCCATGATCGGTCTTCTTGTAGTTGATCTTCGTGCTGTGGCTGTCGTTGCCGAAGTCATCAGCGGTTTCCCGGTCGAAGACCCAGTAGTTCACGGCCTGACCCGGTCCGACGGTGATGGACTCACCGGCGCCGACCGATGCGGTGGGGGTGCCACTCGACGGCACCGAACCCGAGCCGTTGCCGCTATTGGTCAGGCTGTTGAGGTTGACCTGGCACCCGACGATATATCCCGCCTGCACCTTGATGGAGTTGACCTTCTTGGAGGTCTTGACGTTGTACACGGCCGATACCCAGGCGTTGCGGTGCAACGGAGTACCACCCAGCGACGGGTTGATGTTGGCGCGCTCATTACTGCGCGACAAAGTCACCTTGGTGCCGTCACCGAGCGTCTGGGTCCCGGTCTGCGCAGGCAGCACGACTTTGACGTCGGCGCTGGCAACAGCAGGCGTGCTAATCGCCACCGCCGCGGCAGACAGCCCGGCCACGGCCAGAGCAACAGAACTGATCTTCTTCATGGAGATTCCTTGTCTCAAATTCTTGTCTGGGGGCGGTCAGCCGATGGAGAAGGGCTTGCCGTAGAGGTTGACCTTCTGGTGGTTCTCACCCGAGGTCTCGACGGTCACGAAGGATCGGGCCTGGGCGTAGCCCGCGCAGTTCTGAATCTGCAGCTGGGTGTTCTTCCAGCTGAAGTAGTAGGTGCCCTTCTTCTTGATGTTCTTGTAGTCGAGTTGGGCGAACACAACCTGACCGGGCGAGATGGGGAGGCTGATGCTGCCGGTGCCACTCGGCGTACCGGTCTGGTTGATGCTTCCGCTGATGCCGGCGCTCAAGTTGCCGATCTGCACCTGGCAACCAACGATGTAACCGACCGACAGTGTCGCGGCAGAGCCGTCATTGAAGGTTCCGTTGGTGCCCGGCGACGCTGATTCACCAAGCGGACCGTTATTCGGCTGCGTTTCGGTCGACTTCAAATTGGGCGCCTTGAGAACGACGTTGCCGGTGACCCACGCGGTGCGGCCGAGGCCGTTGCCCGACAGCGATGGTGAGATTCGGGCCGACTCTCCGTTGCGTATCAATTGCAGTCCGTCTCCAGCCTGCGATCCGCTCGGCAAGCGGACGAATGCGTCGGCATGCGCCGGGGCAACGCCGGTTACGGCGATGCCGACGGCGGCCGCGCCCGCCAGAACGCCCGCGAACGCGCCGCGTCGAACGGACGATTTGTTCGTGCTCATGAATTCCCTCCAGGGCTGTTTGTCTCGTTGCCGTCTGCGACGACATCGCGGCGAACGATACTGGAGGATTTCCAAACGAAAGGGAAACGCAATATGGACGTAACCCGTGGATCAGCGACACATTCAACAAACACCCAGGTAAAAGGTCTCGAGAAGATATCGGTCAATAATTCAATCGGGGTGAACTAATGTCCGACTTCTTACATTGCAACTCATTCAAACAACCATCTTTAGCCTAAGTCAAGAAAAATGCGCCCATTCGCATTTGACAGCTCGCGGCCACGAAATGTTGCCCATGTCACATCACTTTATACTTGCGCGCCGCCACATCAAAGTCTGCTTTCGCAGCGTGCGATTCTCATCTCTGGATGCTGACGGCGTCGCGGATGCCTGTCAGGGACAACAGATTCCGCCCAGCATGGGCACAAAGGTGGTCTGCCCGGCCCGGCGCCCCGACGATGGTCGAATGTCTCGACATATCCGATTCAACGCGTTCGACATGAACTGTGTCGCCCATCAGTCTCCTGGTTTGTGGCGCCATCCCGCGGACCGATCCTGGGATTACAACACTCTTGACTACTGGGTGGATTTGGCTAAATTGCTCGAATCCGGACATTTCGACGGCTTGTTCATCGCCGACGTTCTCGGTACCTACGACGTATACGCCGGAAATGACGAGGCCGCTATTCGCGAAGGCGCTCAGATACCGGTCAATGATCCCCTCTTGCTTGTCTCGGCAATGGCATATGCCACCGAACATCTCGGCTTCGGCATCACCACCGGAACCGGCTTTGAACATCCCTATCCGTTCGCCCGACGCCTGTCCACCCTGGACCATCTGACCAGAGGACGCATCGGCTGGAATGTGGTCACCGGATACTTGCCAGCAGCCGCGCGCAATATGGGCGACGATTCGCATTTGGCTCACGACAGCCGCTACGACCACGCCGACGAGTACCTCACCGTGCTCTACAAGCTGTGGGAGGGTTCGTGGGAACGCGACGCCGTACGCCGCGACCGCGCTGCGGGAGTCTTCGCCGATCCGGCCAAAGTTCATCACATCGGGCATAGCGGAGAACATTTCCGGGTGCCCGGCATCCACCTGTCCGAGCCGTCGCCGCAAGGCTCGCCGGTGATCTACCAGGCAGGCGCCTCACCGCGAGGCCGACGTTTCGCTGCCGAGAACGCTGAAGCGATCTTCGTCGCCGCTCCCACCAAAACTATTCTGCGCGAAGTTGTTTCGCGAACGAGAGAAGAGCTTGCCGCAGTGGGGCGAGATCCATATGACGCCAAGATCTACACACTGATCACCATCATCACCGATGAAACAACCGAAGCCGCACTGGCCAAGGCCCAGGAATACCGGCGCTACGCCAGTGAACAGGGCGCGCTCGTATTCATGTCCGGCTGGATGGGTATCGACCTGGCGGCCTACGACCTCGACGATCCGATCGGCTCCGTCGAATCGAATGCCATCCAGTCGGCGGTCGCGGCGTTCGCGCAGGCCGACGAGTCCGGGAAACCCTGGCGGGTAGCAGATATCGCCGAGTGGGGCGGTATCGGCGGAATGGGGCCGGTATTCATCGGCTCTGGTGAGGATATCGCGACGACGTTGCAAGACTGGGTCGCCGACACCGACGTTGATGGGTTCAACATCGCCTACGCGGTCACGCCCGGCTCATTCGAGGATATTGTGCGTCACGTCGTGCCTGCCTTGCAAAAGCGCGATGCCTACCCGACCGGCTACACACCGGGTACGTTGCGGCACAAGCTATTTGGCCAGGGCGACCTTCTGCCGGCCACCCACCGTGGCGCCAGTTTCCGGGTCGGCGGTTCGGGATCGACCATCGATGACTCCATCCGCCATACCTTTGCCGACAGTGGCTCGCACCGATGACCATCACCATTCGGAATCTGACCAAGACATTCGGCGAAAAGGACACGGCGTCAACTGTTCTCGACGACGTCTCATTCAGTGTCGAGTCGGGCGAGATTTTCGCAGTCGTCGGGCCATCCGGCGCTGGAAAATCCACTCTGGCCCGCTGTATCAATCTACTTGAGCAGCCGACCTCCGGTGAGGTAATCGTCAACGGCGACAGCCTGACTCAACTGACTTCGGACGGTCTCCGGCAGGCCCGGCGGCGTATCGGCACCGTCTTTCAGTCCTCGAGTTTGCTGTCCCGGCGCACCGCGGCAGCGAATGTGGCTCTGCCGCTTGAGTATCTGGGCGCCACCAAGGCCGCGACCAAAGCTCGCGTCGCCGAACTACTCGAGCGCGTCGGATTGGGCGACAAGGCCGACCTCTATCCGCATCAATTGTCCGGCGGACAACGTCAACGGGTCGGCATCGCACGGGCATTGGCGCTGAAACCGTCTGTTCTGTTGAGCGACGAGGCAACCTCCGGGCTCGATCACGCGGCGACCGATAGTTACCTCTCGCTCCTCGCCGAACTGCGAACCGAACTCGACCTCGCGGTGGTCTTCATTACCCACGAAATGGAAACGATTGTGAAGATCGCCGATCGCGTCGGGCGGCTCGACCATGGCACGCTGATCGAGCAAGGTGACCTCGTCGATATTGCCCTGGACGCGCAGTCTGCCCTTGGTGCGCAACTCCGTTCGCCCGGGCGGGCCACCGTAGCCGCACAGAACACCGTTGCAGTCTCGGTGACCTACGCGTCGCCGGTCGTGCCTGCTGACTGGATCAGCCGTCTGTCGGCCGAATTGTCAACTCCGATCGCGATTCTCGGTGCCAATGTGAAATCCGTGAACGGAGTTGCCGTCGGGGATATTACCGTCGGCGTCGCGGCCGACCGCGCGGCCGACTTCGCGAGATCGGCGAAATCCCTTGGGTTAGAACCACAGTCGGAACCATCGACCACACTGACAAAGGTATCCGCATGAGCATCCCGACACCCGTCGCCGCACCGGAGATTCTCGCGGTGTCGGTGCCCGTCAACGAGATACCCGACCTCCTGATACCAGCCTTCTTCGACACGGTGATCATGGTCGGCATCGTGATGGCGTTGGTACTGGTTGTCGGACTTCCGCTCGGCGCTCTTGTTCACAACTTGGCTCCCGGCGGACTCTTCGAGAACCGCACCTTGCACACTCCGCTGTCTTGGGTGATCAGTATCGGACGTTCGCTGCCATTCTTGGTGCTGATGACCGCCATAATCCCGTTCACCAGGCTGTTGACCGGCACCAATATCGGCATCGCCGCGGCGGTAGTCCCAATGTCCATCGCCGGCATCGCGTTCTTTACGCGAATCGTCGAGAACTCGTTGCGGTCAGTACCGACCGAGGTGATCGATGTCGCGAAGGCATCGGGCGGTTCGCCCTATCAAGTCATCACCGCAGCCCAGATTCCCGAGGCGTTGCCGAATATCATCGGCGGACTCACCATTAACACCATCGCGATGATCGAGTACTCGACGATCGCAGGCACCATCGGTGCCGGCGGACTCGGCTACATCGCCGTCACCTACGGCTATCAGCGCTTCGATCACGGAGTGATGATCGCGACGATCATCGCGCTCGTGATTACCGTCGCGGCGATTCAGGTCGCGGGCGATGCGCTGGTCCGCCGACTCACCCCGCAGCGTCCGGCTTTCGCGCGACGCTGAGCCAATCACCCGCCCGCCACCTCTGTCATTTCAACATCAAGGAGCACCGTCATGTCCACCACAACTGATTCCGACCGGGATACCGGTGATTCGGCACCGGCAAGCGGCATCGAACTGAAGTCCAGGCGCCGATGGCCCATCATCGCCGGGATCGCCGTCGTCGCCATCGTCGTAGCCGCACTGATCGGATGGCGAATATCTGGTTCAGATAGCCAGTCCCCCAACGAGATTGCCGGATCGACGCTCACCATTGTGACCGCCGAGGGTAACGCGGCCGAGCAGGCTCTGGTCAATTTCATCGCCAAAGATGTAGCACCTCGACACGGAATCAAGATCGCGTTCAAGGGCCTTGCCGATTCGACGACGCTCAACCGCGCGGTTAGCGATGGCGAAGTCGCCGGCACCGTGTATCAGCACAAACTGTGGCTATCGCAGGTCCTCGCCGCGAATCCAGACTTCAAAGAGGTCGCGGCGACCCCCGTGTTCCGCTGGGGCTTCGGCATCTGGTCGGACAAGTACCAGAGTGTCGCCCAACTCCCCACTGGCGCAACCGTTTCGCTCTACTCCGATCCGGCAAACGAAGCTCAGGGGCTGTGGCTTCTCGAGCGCGCCGGTCTAATCACACTCAAACCCGGCGTCGATCGATGGAAAGCCACCCAGGACGATATCGCCAGCAATCCCCGCAACCTGAAGTTCCGGCTGCTCGACTTCGCCGCGCAGTCGCGGGCACTACCCGACCTCGACGCAGCCGTCGGATACACCGAGTACTACCTCGCCGCCAACATCGACATCGCCAAGCAGATCTTCGCGCCGCCGGCACCCGACGAGTTCGCCGGTCAACTGACAATCGGCACGAAGTGGCAGGACACCGACAATATTCGCAAACTCGTTGCGGCATTCAAGGATCCGGCGGTCCAAAACTTCCTGCGGACTGATCCATCGGTGCGGAACATCCTGCTACCGCTCTAGGTCCCTGGTTCGCCTGCGGCGCGCGGCTAGGCTGACAGGCGTGACTCAATCAGGTTCTGGCCGGCACCGCGCGCCAGCCGACCCAGCCGAGCAGTCCGCTGCGGAGTCGGCTGGCGCCCCCGCATCTGCTGCGGATCGGTCATCTCATCCGCACAGCCACGGGCTGGGATCGGGCCCCGCACCGCTGTCCGGCGCGGCCCGTATGACGGTGATCGTCATCCTCGGACTTATCGCGGTAGCGGTCGCCGCCGGGCTGGCGGTGTTATGGCCGTCGTCGGCAGATCATCCGATCCCCATGCAGTTCCGCTCGGCTGACGGCGGACCGATCCGTACCGTCAACGGGACCGTAATTACACAAACCCGCGCCGCCTGCCAAAACCAGCTCGTCGGTGTCGCCATCGACGCGGACTCGATTCCCGTCACCTCGACGGCCGATGGTCCGTGTATCGACTCAACGGTTCGCCTCGACACCGGGGACGACGCGGGGAAACTGGTGCTGATCCAAGTCCCGACCAATAAGGCACAGTCGGGAACCGGTCCGGACACCCCAAAGCCCAATCCGGCGACGGCGGACGAACCTCAGCCCGGCCAACCGACCCTGCGTATCGACGATTCGATTCGGCTCAGTGCGAGCCCCGGCTACGACGGAACGTCACGGTACAACTTCTACGATTTCGCGCGCGGGCGGTCAATCCTGGTGTGGGCCATACTATTTGTCCTAGCGATCGTCCTGGTGGCCGCGTGGCGCGGGCTTCGCTCGGTTATCGGACTAGCCTTCGCTTTTGCCGTCCTTGGCGTGTTCACCCTGCCGGCCATTCTCGCCGGCAATTCTCCAGTCGCTGTCGCGGTCGTGTCCTCGGCGCTGATCCTGTTCGTCGTCCTCTATTTGGCGCACGGCATCAGCATGCGTACGAGTTCAGCACTATTGGGCACGCTGGTCTCGCTCGGGCTGGCCGGGTTGCTGAGCTGGCTGGCGATCAAGACAACGAGTATCACCGGCCTGTCTGGCGATCAGACGATGAGTATCCAGCTGTATCAGGGCACCATCTCGGTGTCGGGGCTACTTCTCGCCGGTTTCATCATCGGCACCCTCGGCGTGCTCAACGACGTCACCATCACCCAGGCGTCGGCCGCCTTCGAACTTGCTGGGGCCGGCGAACACTCACGTATCGCGACCTTTCGCGCGGCGATGCGGATCGGGCGCGATCACATCGCCAGTACCGTATACACCCTGGTATTCGCCTATGCCGGTAGTGCATTGCCGCTGCTGTTGCTTTTTTCCGTTGCGTCACAACCATTCGGCTCGCTGCTGACCACCGATCAGGTCGCCATCGAATTGGTCAGGGCGTTTGTCGGAGGCATCGCTATCGCGTTGTCGGTGCCGCTGACCACCGCGATAGCTGTTGCGCTGGTGCGACTTCCGGCTGCTACACCGGCGGGCACTGACCGAATGGCAGGGACGCCATATTCTTCGACAGCCAGCCACCAATCTGAGTGAGCATCCGTTTGCCGTCGTCGAACGACCCACTACGCGGAATCGCCGCCATCGATACGGCAACCTGCCCGCGAGTGGTGTTGATCAATGCGATCTGACGCACGATATAGCCCTGCCGGGTATCACTCACCGGCCCCCAGCCACCCTTGACGGCAGTGGTCGCCCCCTGCGAGCGCCCTACCTTGGCGACCCCCCACTGTTGGTTGGGCGCAACCGAACTCATCAGTCGGACAATATGTTCGGCACCCGACATACAGGGCAGGTGGGCTCCGAACCTGGCCTGATCGATCAGCGCCCACTGCGTATAGCCGGGGTAGGACTTCGGCAGATCCAGTTCGGACGAGACCCGGGTCACCGCATCATGGCCTTCACGCAGAATCCCGGTAACCGCATCGACCGCCTGCCTGCTGCCACCCAGCGATCCCCAGAGATCCGACGCCGCGTCGTTGTCCGACAACATGATCGCTTTGGCCTCCGCACCGGCGACCGCGACACCGTTGCGGCGTTGCGACGCGAGCGATACCGGGACTTTGAAGGTCGACCACGCACGGCCCGCCTTGAGCGGGCCGAACGACAGTCCGTTGTCTCCCCCGACGGGCACCAGGGCCACGCCGATCTGACCGGCTGTCGGCTTGCGCTTGGCCATCGTCTTTCGAAGCGAGGAGAAGCTCGACGTTAGCTTCTGCTGCGCTGTCGGGGGCAACCTCAGCGCGGGAAAGATCTGTTCCAACGATGGTAGGAGCGGCCTCGCCGACGCCACTGACCCGCCAGCGAAGACGATGCTGATCACAACGAGTACGACGATCGCCGCCGTCCGAAAGTTCTTAGCCACAACTGCCCCTTTAGTCACACAAGTAACAGGAGCCTATGTTGACGGCTCGGCGTCGGCCAGGTCCCGACGCCAACCGCAATGGTCGCGTGAGCGGGGCGTTATCGATCCGGTGCATTCATAGCGCGGAATTCGGTCAATATCCATATATCGCCGGGACCCATTGCCGATGCCAGATCAGCACCGACGGGGCAGCGCCTGCTGAACACCCGCAGCGATCCCCTTCGCATATGCGCGTAAGGCGGTCGGCTCCACCGCTATCGAACCTCCGGTGGTGCCGGAACTGAATTCGTTATATACCCACGGGGTGCTCTGAGCAATCAGCGAAATGATCGGGATATTTCCCGACCACAGTGGCGCACGACCGCTGAAATCGTTGTCCTGCACTGTGACCGGATGCCACTCCGAGCGGCTGCGGGCCGCCGCGACCTTCGTCGCATATCGTTGACTGGCCGCGGCCGTCCGCTCGGCACGGAAAGTCACGCGCACGGTGGCACCGTCGACACCAGAACCTTCCCGGAACAGCCCCACCCGCTGCGCGAATACCGCGTTGACCCCCGGGCTGGTGTGAATGCTGATCCCTATCTGCGCGCCGACAGCCTCCGCGCGATCTACCCGCTGGCGATAGCTGACGTTCTCGTTCGGCGAACGTTTCAGCAGGACAACCCGGTAGCCCCGTGCGCGCAGGATCTCAGCCACCTGACTCGCAACAGAGAAGGCATCACCGTCTTCGGCACCATTGGGATAATCAATCTGCGCCGCACCGGTTTTCGGATCGAAGGATTCGATACGCACCGGGTTGTGACCGGGATCCAGCGCCACAATCGGGGAAGTGCACTTGACGGCGTGCGAGGCGACCAGCGACGATTCGACCGACTTTCGGCTCTCCTGGGCAACCGCGTCGGCGGTCCTGGGCAAAGTTGACCTCTCGGGACCCGACGGCGAGGCGCACGCGCACAACGCCGATAACACCACGCACACGGCCAGTAGTGCCCAATTCGGGGGCATCCGCCTAGCTGATGACGAAGTCATCAGCATTCTCGCAGCCTTTGCGCTTCGGTAGCGGTGGGCCGATGACTATCGCGCGCATACGCCGCGCGGAAGTCGCTCGACCTTGGTATTCAACCACCGCGCAACCTGATTGAGCGCCGACGTACCGCTTTCCAACGAACCGCCCGCGGCCACCGTAGTCATGGCGACGGCAGTTTTGGAACCGTCGGCAAACGTGAGTACCCCGATTTGCCTGACCACATATCCCGACGTCGGACTCGGTCCCCAGCCGCCCTTGACCGCCGTCGCTTTCGGGGCGGCCATGATCTCAACGCCCCACCGCTGATTGCCCGCGACACCGCCCATATACCCGAGTACGCGTTTCGCATCGGGCAGGCAGGGAAGACTTGCGGCGAAGGTCGCGGCATCGGGCGTCGGCCACGGCGTTTGACCGA
Source organism: Gordonia sp. CPCC 205333 (assembly GCF_048537885.1). NCBI lineage: Bacteria > Bacillati > Actinomycetota > Actinomycetes > Mycobacteriales > Gordoniaceae > Gordonia > Gordonia sp. CPCC 205333. Next base: position 351,667 of record NZ_JBCLVI010000004.1, read on the forward strand.
AAACTGTGAAACCTGCGAGGAGCCGCTGGCTCGGCACTTGCGCGCCTGATCCCGCTTGACGCAATACGGTCATCACCGATTTCGACGCCTGCACGCCGCCTCCGAGCGACGACCACAGCTCCTCGGCAGACGCATTGTCGGACTGCGTGATCGCCGCGGCAGTGGCAGTCATCGAACCGTGCTCTCGTTCCGCCGCGATCGCGAGGGGCACCTTGATCGTCGACCAGGCGACCTGGGTGGGCAACGTACCCAGATCAATTCGCTGCGACGCCGACGTGCCAACCCCGACGATCGAGACTGATACCGGCTGAGACAGACTGCGCGACAACGCTTTCCATCCTCTACGCAACTCGGCGGCACCCGCGACCGGACGAGTAGGCACCGACACCCCACTCGATGTCGTCGAACTCGGCGGTGCCACTACCGTTTCGGTTACCGTTGTGGGCCCGCCATCGGAGGCTTGGCCACACGCACTCACCGCCACAACTGCACATGCCAGCGTGACCGCACCGTTCAACCACCTGTTGGCCACCGCACCTCGCCCCTCACTTGTTGTGAACACTCAGTAGATGACCACGACGGCGTTATTTCCACCGCGACACGCCACAACGTCGCCCTCCGGTGTGCAATCCATCAGGTAGCTCATGCCGGTGGTCGGACTGTAGGCGGTGATTTGTCTGGCCTGTCCTTTCGTACCAGTCCGCAAATACTCATCGCGCACCGCGAATGCGAACGCGCAACTGGTCACGTCGGTACCAATACCGACCGTCGTGTCACACTGCGTCGACAGCGGCGCAGGCAAGGTCGGCGTCTGCGAGGCCGTGTCCTGCATCGACGTCACTGTTTGCGTCACCGTCGAATCGTCCGAGACGGAAGCACCATCATTTCGGGAGGACAGTACGAAGAAGATGGCGCCACCCAACACGATCAATAAGACCAGCGCGATTGCCGCGAGAATCGGCACAACTGAGCGCCGGGGCGGATACGGCGTGGGGTACGCCGGCGCGGTCCCATACGTACCCGGCATGCTGACCGGCTGCGGGAAATAGGCGGGCTGGGGTTGCGACACATAACCCGGATGCGGTCCGGAGACGAATCCCGATGCTGGTGCCGACCGATCGCCCGGACCCAGCGGCACCGGACCGGACGGCCGTATAACAGTCGGCGAATACGCCGGCACCCGATGCTGAGTTTCGTCGTAGGCGCCTGGGGCTGCCGATTCGACGACCTCGGTGACAGTCCCAGCTGCGGGAATCAGCGGATCGTCGGGTTTGCGCAGGGAAATTGTCTTCTCCGACGCCGCGAAGCCATCAGTGTCGAAGCCGATCGCGGCGCGGGCGGCCGCTGCGAATTCCGCTGCCGAGGCATACCGCTGTTCGGGACTCTTCGCCAGACCGCGGGCGATAACAGGCTCCAACGCCGCGGGCAACTGCTCGTTAAGAGACCGCAGCGTTGGCGTCGGGTCGAGTACGGCGGCCTTGATCGCTTTCGACACCGTGGCGGCGGGGTGCGGAACTTGGCCAGTGAGGCATTCGAAGAGAACCGCAGCCAAGGCGTAGATATCGCTGGCCGGGGACGCTGCCTCGTTGTCGAACTGCTCAGGTGCCATATAGGCGAACGAGCCGATCGTCGACCCGGCCTGCGTCAGATGTGTCGACGAATCAGCTTGTGCGATACCGAAATCCACGAGGTAGGCGAAGTCGTTGTCGGTGACGAGGATGTTCTCCGGCTTGACGTCGCGGTGCACCAAGCCATCGGCATGTGCGGCATCAAGGGCCTGTGCGATCTGCACGACGATTGCCACCGCCCGATCCGGCGGCAACGCGCCGGTATCGGTGAGGACCCGACGTAGATCCGGCCCGGCGACCAGCCGCATGTCGAGGTAGAGCACGCCGTCCAGGTCACCGAAATCATGGATGGGGATGATATGCGGCTCGCCGAGGCGCGCGACCGCGCGCGATTCACGGCGGAACCGCTCCTGATAGATCTGATCGTCAACGAGGGACGGATTGAGGAGTTTGAGCCCTACTTCGCGATCCTTGTCGATGTCGTAGGCACGATAGACCTCCCCCATGCCGCCACGACCGAGGAGTTCGTCGAGACGGTATGGGCCGAACTGAGTGCCGACACGGCTTTCGGACATGAGGTGAAGTCTATGCGGGCGCGGTTCGAGTCGCGGGCATCCTGCACTGTTCGGCGGACGAGGAGGGGGTCTCAACCGCCGCAGATCAGCTGCTACGCCACTGCGTCATTCCCAGAAACACCATTACCAACTGCCGCTCGGTGCGGATCACGATCTCGCGTTCGGCCGCCGCACCGCGATAGTCGCCGTCGAGCAGGTCAGCCACCGCGGTCATCATGATGGTGACGATGAGTTCGGCTGCCAGTTCCAGATCCTCCGGAGACCACGCGGCAAGGGAGGGCAGACGGGACAGATCGATCGCGAGTTCCTTTGCGAACAGCCGCAATTCCATATCTATGGCCCGGCGCACTTCAACCACACCGCCGTGCCGCTCGCGGATCAGGAACCGGAACTGGGATTCGTTGTTGCGGACATGCTCCAGCAGGATGGCCAGCGAGTTCTTGGCCGTCGGCATCGCTTGACGGGCGGCGAGATCACGACGTCCCTCGCGCAAGGCTCGACGCAGTACCCGCATCGAATCCTCGACCAGGGTGACGCCCAGATCCTCCATCGAGGCGAAATGCCGATAGAACGCTGTCGGCACTATTCCGGCACCACGAGCGACTTCACGCAGACTGAGGCCGCCGAAACTCCGCTCGTCGACCAGCGCCATCGTCGTATCCAATAGGGCCTGGCGCGTGCGTTCCTTCTTTTCCGCGCGACTCTCCGAGTCGGCCACACCGCTCGAGCCACTCGGCCGCGCACGGCGCGTAGTACGCGCGTTCTCCGATCGACTCACAGTTCTCCAGCTTAGAGCGTGCCGACCGTCACACGAACTTTCGCTTGACGGGCACCGCCAATCATATGTCACACTTGTTTGTGTACAGATGTACACTCAAACTTCGCAGCCCACCCAGGAACGGATACCAGCCAATGAGTCTGAGACTTCCCTCCGCACCGCGTTCCGGCTTTCTGGCCGGAATCATCGAGGCAGCCCTCGCCCCGCATCCGGTCGATCGGTACCTCGAGTTGATTGATCCGATGATGACGTGGCGCGACATGCGTGCCAAAGTAGTCGGCATCGAGCGTCGCACCGATCGCACAGTTACCCTCACCCTGCAGCCAACCCATCAGTGGAGCGGCCACCAGGCAGGTCAGTTTATCCAGCTCAGCACCGTAATCGATGGTGTGCGTCAGAGCCGCTGCTTCTCGCCGGCCAACGCCGCCGATGCCGGGGCCGGACCGATCGAACTGACTGTCACCGCCCACCCCGACGGCTTCGTGTCGCAGCACTTGCGCGAACACACCGCGATCGGTGACGTACTGGGTCTATCGGCCGCCGACGGCGACTTCACGCTGCCCGACGACCTCGGCGCGAACGCGGTCTTCATCAGCGGCGGCAGCGGCATTACACCCGTACTCTCAATGATGCGTACACTCATCGCGAACGGGTACACCGGAACCATTACATTCGTGCACTATGCGCGGACCCCCGACGACGTGCCATACGGCGTCGAACTCGAAACCTTCGCCACCGCGTACGACAACCTCGACCTCCGAGTGCGGTACACCGACGTTCCCGGCGGCGAGTTCTTCTCGCCCGCACATCTCGACGACATCGCCGGACTTGAGGCGGACGGCGACGCGCAGATCTTCCTCTGCGGCCCCGCGCCGCTGATGGACGACGTGAAGGCGTATTGCGCGGACCGCGACATAGCTGATCGCCTCCATTTCGAGGCTTTTACCCTGTCCACCCCGACCGTCGATCCCAACGAGCCGATCACCGGCGAATTGACGTTCAGCCGGTCGGTGACCAGCGCCGCGAATGACGGTCGCACCATTCTCGAGCAGGCCGAGTCCGCCGGCCTATCCCCGGAGAGCGGATGCCGCATGGGTATCTGCTTCTCCTGCACCGCAATAAAGAAATCCGGCTGCACCCGCAACGTGCTGACCGGCGAAACCGACATCGAAGCCGACCAGCACATTCAACTGTGCATCAACCAGCCGGTCGGCGACGTAGAAATCGAGGTGTAAGAACAATGGCTATCCAAATCAGCGACTTTTACCGCGCCGCACAAGCGAAGAGTTCCACCAAATCCGACACCATCAACGTCGACCTCAGCTATGAGCAGGTTGAGCAGCTCGGGCGTGATCTCGATGCCCTGCGGGCTCGCGTCGTCGCCGATCTCGGCGACTCCGATCGTGAATACATCTACTCAATCATCAAGGCGCAGCGCGGATTCGAAGTCGCCGGGCGTGCTCTGATGTACCTCGGATTCTTCCCGCCGGCTTGGCTCGCGGCCGTCGGCGCGTTGAGCGTCTCGAAGATTCTCGACAATATGGAGATCGGCCACAACGTCATGCACGGCCAGTACGACTGGATGCGTGAAGACACCTACAACTCACGCGAGTTCGAGTGGGACACCGTGTGCCCGGCCGACCAGTGGCGTCACAGCCACAACTACATGCACCACACATTCACGAATGTGCTCGGCGAGGACCGCGACATCGGCTACGGCATCTTGCGGATGGACCGCGACCAGAAGTGGAACCCCTACTACCTGGGCAACCTCTTCTACGCGACCGCGCTGATGGCGTTCTTCGAATGGGGCGTCATGCTCCACGACCTTGAGGTCGAGCGCATCGTCGCAGGCGAGCGTAAATGGTCCGATGTCAAGGGCCTGGTGAAGGGCATGTGGCGTAAGGCCAGCAGGCAGGTCTTGAAGGATTACGTTGTGTTCCCGGTCCTGTCCGGCCCAATGTTCATCACCACCCTCGCGGGCAATGTCACCGCGAACTTCGTTCGCAACCTGTGGACTTACTCGATCATCTTCTGCGGCCACTTCCCCAGCGGTGCACAGACTTTCACCGCCGAAGAGTGCGTGAATGAGACCAAGGGCCAGTGGTACCTGCGACAGATGCTCGGATCGGCGAATATCGAAGGCAGCGAGCTGTTCCACATCATGAGCGGCAACCTGTCGCATCAGATCGAACATCACCTGTTCCCCGACGTCCCCGCTAACCGCTACCCGGAGATGTCTGCCGAGGTACGCGAGATCTGCGAACGTTACGGATTGCCGTACAACACCGGCAACCTACGCAGCCAGCTCGGTTCGACCTGGAAGAAGATCGCCAAGCTGTCGCTGCCGAACTCGTGGACCCGCGACGACAACAACATCGTCGTCAACATCGAGCGCGCGCCGGCGAAGATCGCGGGTTAACTCTGCGCTACTCGCTCCGTCCCCTACCCGCCGCGGCCATCCGCGGCGGGTAGGGTCGGCTGCTATACGAGATCGTCGAGAAAGGTTGGTCATGGGCGACGAATTGGAACGCAAACTCGAGCGCAATAAGGACATCGCCCAGGAGGTCGTTGAGACCACCGCCCACCGGGTCGGACGGATCGCGACGATCATCACCAGCGCGGTAGCCGAAGTTGCTCGTGAGATCGGCGACCTGGTCACCGACGGATTCGAGATGCGGGACGCCGCGCGTCGGGCGAAGGCCGACAGTGAGCGACGATTGTCCGCCGACGATATCGACGATTCCGACGACATCGAGGATCCCGAAGACGATCAGCAAGCACTGCCATCAGGGGAGACAGATCGAGATCTCGACATTATCGACGCCGAGGTCGATACCGACGAGACCAAATAGTCGGCTTTGAACCCGCGCTGAGCGCAATTATTGGCGCCACGTACCCCTTGCTCTAGCCTCGGAGGACAAGTGCTCGCATGGAGGTCAACAAGTGTCAGTACGTGAGGCATTCGCCTTTCCCAACCCGGTCAACGATTACGCGGCGCGTTCGACGGCCGGTCTGGTCGTCGTGCTGGCAGTCGTGACCATCGCGGTCAATCAGTGGTGGCTGTACGCCCTACTCGCTATCGGCTTCGCACTTCGCGTGGCCGGCGGCCCGAAATACTCCCCCTTCGGTCGGCTAGCCGTGCACGTCATCGTGCCGAAGATCTGGAAAAAGGAAAAGCTGGTTCCCGGCCCACCGAAGCGATTCGCGCAGACCATCGGTCTCGCCCTGTCCACGGTGGCATTGGTGCTGAGCCTTCTCGGCTTCGGGCTCGCCGCGCAGATCGCGATCGCATTCCTCATCGTCGCGGCCACCTTGGAGTCGGTATTCGGCTTCTGCCTCGGCTGCACGATCTTCGGCTTCCTGCAACGTGCGGGTGTCATCCCGGACACCGTGTGCGAGGCATGCAACAACATCTGGGCACGCGATACGACGTCGGCTAACGCAGCCTGACCGTTACCGCCTGCCGAACAGACGCGCGGATCGAGCGTTAAGCCAGCAGGCCCAGCGCTATGCCGTCCAGGATGTCATGCTCGGATACCACCAGGCTGTCGATGCCGGCGCCTTCGGCCAGCAGCGCGGCCAGTTCCACGGTCACCAATGAGCCGCCGCCGATGACGTCGACGCGACCGGGATGCATCGGACCCAACGTGGCCCGCTCGGCCCTTGTCATCCCGATCAGTGACCGGCACACCTGATCCAGACGGTTGAATCCTATGCGCGACAAGTGAATTCGCTCGGCGTCGTATTCTTCGAGTCCCAGGCCCAGTGCGGCCAGGGTCGTCATAGTGCCGGCCACGCCGACCCAGGTGACAGTCTGATCGATTGGCACGGCGGCGAGTGCGGGTCCGAGCCGTTCGGTGATGAATTCGCGGCCAGCGACGATCTCACCGTCAGTCGGCGGATCAGAATGTAAGCAGCGCTCAGTCAGTCGGACACAGCCGATATTCGCCGAATACGCGGCATCGACGACAGCATCGGAATGCGGCCCGGCACCATGTCCGAGCACTAGTTCCGTTGAGCCGCCGCCCAAGTCGGTGACCAGGAACGGTCCGTCGGCGGGATCCAACTCGCCGACGGCGCCAAGGAAGGAGAGGCGGGCTTCCTCATCGCCGGTGATGACTTCGGCGACCGCACCGGACACTACCTGTCCGAGCAGTTCGGCGGTCATCGCGAAGAATTCATCGCGGTTGGCCGCATCTCGCGTCGCCGATGTCGCGACCATCCGTACTCGTTGTACCCCAAGGGTTTTCATCGTCTTGACATAGTCGGCCAACGCCACAGCGGTGCGCTCGATCGCCTCGGCGGCGAACAGCCCGGTGGCATCGACGCCCTGCCCCAGCCGCACCACCCGCATCTCACGATGGATATCGACCAGCCCCGGCCCGTCGGTCGCCGGGTCCGCCACGAGCAGCCGGATCGAGTTCGTGCCACAGTCGACCGCCGCGACGCGAGTCACTCGCTGGCTCGCGCGGTCGGCAACTGCGGCCAATCAGCGGGGATCGCGGTGCCACGCAACCCATTCGCCGCAGCCAATGAGACGGCTTCATCACCGAGCGGATTGACTCCCGGCCCTTTCGCCAGGGAATGAGCGATGAGCACGTGCAGACATTTCACCCGATCGGGCATTCCCCCACCGGAGAAGTCGGTGCCGAGGGACTCAATCGCGTTACGCTCGGCGAGGAAGCTCTCGTGGGCACGCCGATACCCTTGTGCCAGTTCCGGATCGGTCGCGAGTCGATCCGTCATGTCACGCATCACCCCCGCCGACTCGAGCCTGCTCGCCTCAGCGGTGAGGCGCGGATCGGTGAGGTAATACAGCGTCGGGAAGGGAGTACCGTCGGGCAACCGAGGGGTCGTCTTGACGACCGCCGGGCGACCATCCGGCGTGTGATAGCTGACCTCGATGACTCCGCGCGGCTCTCTACCAAGTTGCGCCGCAACAGCTTTCAGATCTTCGTCGGAAACACTCACAAATCCACTACCCGTTGGTTGAACTTCAAGAATTATTTCGCGGCTGCCGGAGTGGCAACCGAATCCCACAGGTTTCCATACCAGGGATTGCGCGCCTTCGCGGCCGCGCGATCTTCTTCTGCCTTTCGCTGCGCCTGCCCCGGGAATGTCAACACCAGGACCGTCTCACCGGGGCGGGCGTACTGCAGACGAGCTCGTGCCTTCGCCTCGGTGTACGCCGGGTCACCCTGCTCGTTGACTTTCTGCTGATAGTCGGCGACTTCTTTGTGCAACTGCGCATTTGACTCGCGCAACTGGTCAAATTCCGACTGCTGCGAGAAGTAGGTGCGCATCGGCATCGCGAGGGTCAAGATCACGAAGGCCAGTACAACCGCCATGATCACCGCGTGCCTCGGATTGACTCCGCGCATCCGATGCAACGCATTTTGCGTGAACCCCGGACGCGGAGTGTTGGTGCGAGCGCCGCGAGCAGAGCGCACCCGAGCCGCTGGTGCGGCCTCCTCGACCTCGATGTCGTCAGCATTGGACGGCATATCGACATCGGCATCAATGTCCTGGGCCACTTGGTCGTTCGGTTCGACGGCGTCGTCGTCCGTTATCGGGTTGGGTCCAGTGTCACCAGACGTCCGACGGAGACCACCGGGGCGGGTCGATCGAATGCGATCGACCCGGCCGCGACGACTCCGACGGGAGCCGTCGCCGCGCTCACCCGGTCGTTCAGCCATACCTTCTAGCTAATCACGAACCAACGGCGAAGCGTGGGAAGGCAAGGTCGCCGGCATAGCGTGCCGCATCGCCAAGCCCCTCTTCGATCCGCAGCAACTGGTTGTACTTGGCGACGCGCTCGCTACGAGCCGGAGCACCGGACTTGATCTGACCGCTGCTACACGCGACAGCCAAATCAGCGATGGTGGTGTCCTCGGTCTCGCCCGAACGGTGACTCATCATCGACTTGTAGCCATTGTTATGCGCGAGCGATACGGCGTCGAGAGTCTCGGTCAACGTGCCGATCTGATTGACCTTGACCAGCAACGCATTTGCGGCGCCTTCGCTGATGCCGCGTTCGAGACGCTCGGGGTTGGTGACGAACAGGTCGTCACCGACGAGTTGTACCTTGTCGCCGATAGCCTCGGTCAGTGCGACCCAGCCTTCCCAGTCGTCTTCCGACAGCGGGTCTTCGATGGAGACCAGCGGGAAGTCGGCGACCAGTTTCTCGTAGAACGGAATCATGTCAGCCGCGCTGCGGGTCTCGCCCTCGAATGCATAACCAGTGCCCTCGGTGTAGAACTCGGTCGCCGCGACATCGAGAGCCAGGGCGATATCCGACCCCATTGTGAAACCGGCTTTGCCGATGGCTTCTTCGATGATCTTCAGCGCCTCGCTGGTGCCGGCCACGTTGGGGGCGAAGCCACCTTCGTCGCCGAGTCCGGTCGACAGGCCCTTGGACTTGAGCACCGACTTGAGCGAGTGGTACACCTCAGCACCCCAGCGCAGCGACTCCTTGAAGGTCGAAGCGCCGATCGGGGCGATCATGAATTCCTGCACGTCGACACCCGAATCCGCATGGGCGCCACCGTTGATGATGTTCATCATCGGCACCGGCAGAATGTGTGCGTTGGGTCCGCCGATGTAGCGGAACAGCGGCAGGCCAGCGGATTCCGCAGCTCCCTTCGCCACCGCGAGCGAGACGCCGAGCAGCGCGTTGGCGCCCAGGCGCGACTTGGCCGGAGTGCCGTCGAGGTCGAGGAGGACCTGGTCGACAACTCGCTGGTCGTCGGCGTCGATACTGATGATTGCCGGCGCGATCTCGTCGAGGACCGCCTCGACAGCTTTGGTCACACCCTTACCGAGGTAACGGGCGTCACCGTCGCGAAGCTCGACGGCCTCATGCTCACCGGTCGATGCGCCGGAGGGCACGGCCGCGCGACTGAATGTGCCGTCGTCGAGCACGACCTCGACCTCGACGGTCGGGTTACCTCGGGAGTCGAGAATCTCTCGTGCGCCAACCTGTTCGATAATTGCCACGGCCACAGCCCCAATCATTTGGTCTAGGTCGGCGACTCCAGGGCGCGCCGCCTACATCAGTCGGTGAGAATTACGTCTCTGAGCCTACTGGTCGGCTAGTAGTTCACGCCGATCGAGTAGGCGTTGGCCCGATCCCGCACTTCGAGCAGATAGCTGCGCGAGTTGTTGTAGGTGAGAACCGCCTTTTCCCAGCCCCGCGCCTCGGTCATGTCGCCGCCGGCCGAAACGCACAGATACCTTGCCGCCGACAACGCCGCGTCGTCGAGATTGTCTGGATCGGCCTTGCCGTCGCCGTTGGCGTCCACCCCGTATCGCGTCCACGTCTCGGGCAGAAATTGAAACGGTCCCATCGCGCGCACATAATTGGGCTGGTCGGCGGTTCCCGGGTCGTCGGCGTCGACGATACGCATATTGCCGTTGGTGCCGTCGAGTTCGGGGCCACGAATCTTCGGCGAGGTATCCCCATTGGCGGCGATGCTGCTGCCGCGATGCTTGCCATGTTTGCTCTCCGTGCCTGCGATCCCAGCGATCGTGGTCCACGCGATTCCGCATTCAGGATGCTGTTGACGCTGGATCTCGGCGGCGTTGCCATAGGACTCCAGCGCGATCCGCGGGATCCCCGACTCGCTGAGCGAGTCCGCCCACGCGCCCAGCTTCGACGCTGTTCGGCCAGGTGCGTTGATATCGATATAGGGAACGGCTTTGCCCGGCCCCGGCGGAATGCCCTGCGGAATGTCGGGCCGGTTGACCGACGGAATGTCCAGGCATCCGGTCGCCAGGACCGCGGTCAGCGCGAACGCCGCCGACAGACCCACTCGACGCCGCGACGACGATTTTCCGCACTGCACCACTTGTATTTCCTCACAAACATCAGACCGGATTCACAATCTACCGTGTGTAACTTCCACGAATGCCGTTCGGTTCCTGCCAAAACGGACAATCCGCTCAGCATTCAACGATCTGACCAGACGCGTTGTAATCTCGCTTGGTTAGCCTTGCCGAAGCAGAGTGACTGCGACGCGCTGGCGCTGCTGGATCGAAGGAAGATTGATGGAAACGCTGGCTGCGGCAACTAGCCCGACGGTATTCGCGCAGATGTTCGGAAGTGCGCTGATCGGAGTCCGCGAAGGACTCGAAACCGGAATCGTCGTGATGATCTTGATCGCGTTCCTCGTCAAGTCGGGTCGCCGCGATGCACTCAAATGGGTATGGCTCGGCGTCGGACTCGCACTGGCAATGGTGATCGCCACGTTCGCCATCATCCACTTCGGCACCTCGACGATTGACGGCCTGACCGCTGAACTCATCGCCGGACTCGCTTCCCTGGTCGCGGTAGTCATTGTGACCTTCATGGTGTTGTGGATGGGTAAGGCGTCGTCACATATCTCGGCGGACCTCAAAGAGGGCATGTCCAAGGCACTAGTCGCCGGAACACCCGCGGTCCTGGCACTGTCCTTCCTCGCCGTCGGGCGAGAGGGTTTCGAGACCGCGCTGCTGATGGTCGGTTACGCCGAGAGCGTCTCCGGCGGACTGTGGCCGTTACTTGGGTTGCTCATCGGCGTGGTCATCGCGGTTGGGCTGACTATCGCCCTCTACTTCGGCGCTGTGCGGATCAACTTCGCGAAGTTCTTCCGGTACACCGGCATCTTCCTGATTTTCGTCGCCGCTGGCATTCTCGGCTACGGCGTGCGCGCTCTGCAGACCTACGGCTGGCTCCCCGGTATCAACAATGCCGCCTTCGACTGGTCGAACTGGTACGACCTCTCGTCCTGGTACGGCACATTGTTGGGCGGCATTTTCAATATTCGTCCCAATCCGACCTGGCTTCAGCTCGTCGCCTGGGCGGCCTATCTGGTCGTCGTACTGACGTTGTTCTTGCTGCGCACCAAACCGTCCACGCCGAAAGCCGGCGCTTCCCCGCGCGGATCGATTCCCGCACAACCGAATTCATTATCAGCGCCGACGCCGACCGTCGATGCTGCCAAGGGAAAGGAAACCCCAACACCGTGAAACACACACTCAAGACGACGGTCGCCGTCGGAGCGATTGCCATCGGAGCTCCGCTCGCGCTGGCCGGCTGTACGTCGAAAACCGACTCAACCGATGCCATCGCAGTGACGTCGACGAACGATGCCTGCGACCTGTCGACCTCCGACGCCCAGACCGGCGAGGTCAACTTCAAAATCACCAACTCAGGCTCTAAAGTCACCGAGTTCTACGTCTACGGAAACAACAGTCGCGTACTCGGCGAGGTCGAGAACATCGGGCCTGGCCTGTCGGGAAATCTCAAGGTCGAAATCACCGACCCGGGCACCTACCAGGTCGCGTGCAAACCGGGCATGGTCGGCCTCGGTGTTCGCCAAGAGATCAAGGTGACCGGCGAGAAGAAGGAAAAGTCCGAAGTCCCGGCTGACGTCAATGCCGCCAAGGCGCGTTACCTGGATTATGTACGCGGCCAGACCGCCGCGCTCAGTTCGCAGGTCGCCACCTTCGTGAACAACGTCAAGAGCAACAACCTCGACGCCGCGCGGGACCAGTTCGGGCAGGTGCGCACGTCATACGAGCGCATCGAGCCGGTCGCCGAATCCTTCCAGGACCTCGACCCCAAAATCGACATGCGCTGGGATGACACCGCCGACGGCAAGGAGCCGTTCAGCGGCTTCCACCGGATCGAACGCTTCCTGTGGCCACCGCAGCCAGCCGAGATCGGCGACGCGGAAGGCCAGATCGCACCGGCAGACGCTGCCAACGCCAAGACCGCCGACACTCCGGCCGCGATCGCCAAGGTGGCCGATCAGCTGCTGACCGACGTCAACTCGCTGAAGACCGAGGTCGACAAGAAGGATTTCGTCTTCGAGACACAATCGTTTGTTCAAGGCCCCAAGGCCCTGATCGACGAGGTCGCGGCGACTAAAGTCAATGGTGAGGAAGACCGCTATTCGCATACGGACCTGTGGGATTTCGCAGCCAATGTCGAAGGCTCACAACAGCTGATCGGTGAACTACAGCCGATCATCGAAGCAAAGAACAAAACCCTGATGAACCAGATCACCGCCGCGTTCACCGCGGTCTCCAACAGTATCGACAAGTACCGCGAGGGCGACGGCTACGTTTCCTACGACAAGGTGACCGCCGAACAGCGCAAGGCCCTCTCGAATCAGATCGACGCTCTCTCGGCGGTTCTGTCGCAGGTGCCCGGCGTGGTGTTGGGCTGATCGCGGTTACGAAGGAAGTTATTTGATCATGGTTGACACACCGACTCCCGACGAGTCCGGGCGATCCGGCCCGAAACTCTCTCGGCGCACATTGCTGGGTGCGACGGGAGTCGGTGTGGTTGCCGCCGCGGCCGGTGGTGCGGCGATTGGCCGCGCCACCGCCGCGCAGGAGCCGGCACCGACGGACGTGGTGCCATTTCGTGGCGACCGCCAGGCTGGCATCATCACCGCAGCCCAGGACCGGCTGCACTTTTGCGCCTTCGACGTCGTCACCGACGACAAAGCGGCGCTGGTGGCATTGCTCAAGCGATGGACCATTGCCGCTGAGCGAATGACCGCGGGCCAGGAGACCACCCCGGACGGTGCGACCGGCCTGGGTGATTTCACCCCTCCAGCAGATACCGGTGAGGCACTTGGCCTTTCATCGTCGAAGCTCACGCTCACAATCGGCTTCGGGCCGGGGCTGTTCGGCCCGACACCGGCCTTCCCTACTGCTCGCGACCGGTTTGGCATCGCCGACCGGCGACCGGCGGCTTTGAGTCAACTCCCCGCGTTTCCCGCCGAACGTCTTGATCCGGCGAAGAGCTTCGGCGACATCTGCGTACAAGCCTGCGCCGACGACCCACAAGTCGCGGTGCATGCCATCCGCAACTTGGCCCGGATGGGCTTCGGTGTGGTATCGGTTCGGTGGTCTCAGCTGGGTTTCGGTCGCACCTCGTCGACGACGAAATCTCAAGACACTCCGCGAAACATGTTCGGGTTCAAGGACGGAACCAACAATGTGCGCGCCGAGGACACCGACCTTCTCGACAACTGGGTGTGGGTGGAAAAAGACGACAACCCCGGCGCGGCACAGTGGATGACCGGCGGCACCTATCTGGTGGCCCGCCGCATCCGGATGGACATCGAGCCGTGGGATCGCGCGAATCTCCTTGAGCAGGAACAGATCATCGGACGGATGAAAGGAAGCGGTGCTCCACTCGGCCAGGAAAAAGAGTTCGACACACCGGATTTCAACATCACGTCCAAGGGATCACCACTCATCCCGCTCACCGCTCATGTCCGGCTCGCCCATCCCAACCAGAACGGCGGCGTTCGCCTCTTGCGTCGCGGCTACAATTTCACCGACGGCTCTGACGGTTTCGGTCACCTCGATGCGGGACTGTTCTTTCTGGCGTTCTGCCGCGACGTCGGGAAACAATTCGTACCGATGCAGAACACGCTGTCGACTCAGGACGCCCTGACCGAATACCTGATTCCCAACGGTGCCGCCGTATTCGCCATCCCACCTGGCCTCCGCGACGGCGAATGGTGGGGACAGCAGCTATTCGAGGGATAGCCCGAGGATGGTGCGCGCTAGCGGACCCTCAGTCTTCTCGCGGTGAGCGAGGCACCACATTCGGCGCGTCAGGTGCACGGGTCTGGGTGTCATTGCCCTCGGCACCCGCCTCTGCCGTCGTCTCGTCGATCGATTCCGAACCGTAGTAGTCGTCAAGGCTGACATCGTCGTCGGCGGCGGCGAGATCTGTTTGCGCCGTGACACTTTCCTCGCTCGCGGACTCTTCGAACACATCGGCAGCGGGGATGGAACCGTCGTCTCGGGCCGACTCCTCGGATAATGCTTCCGAGGCGGCCGGTGACGACGCATCTTCTGGAAGCGGGTCTTCGGTCGGCGTCAGTTCGGGAGTCGCGGCTTCGGAAGTCGCAGCCGGACTATCCGATGATGCAGGCAGTGCGCTCGACTGCGGCACCTCGTCCCCATCCGAATCCTCCTGCGCCACATAGCCGTCCGCGACACCCAGATGTTCCAGCCAGTCCTGAGGCGTGCTCAACACCACGCCGGCGGCCTGGGCCGAAGCCTCGGCGGCATATACCCGATCCATCAGATCCAACACGCGCTGACGAGTGATGTCCTCAGTGCTCCGGCCACCAACATCGACTGTCACCGATAGCAATTCGTGATCAACCTCAGGTTTGGGGAATCCCGCCGCGGCCAACCGCTCGAGGACCTTCTGCGCCAGCGCCAATGCAGGCGCGGTAGTGGCGATACCGTCGAGAATCGACCCACGGGCCTTCTCCGCGGCCTTGCGTTCTTCCCACTCGCGGATCTGGGTCTCCAGATCGCTGTGTTCACCGGACAAAATACCCGGCGTACGGTGGGACACCTTGGCCACGAAAGACCTTGCGACATCGTCGATATCGAAAGGCGCGGTCGGATCATCGGCGGCGATCCGGGAGTGGAAGAGAACCTGCAGCAACAGATCACCGAGTTCTTCGCGCAGATCGTCCTGGGTGCCGACGTCGATAGCGTCGAGAAGTTCGTAGACCTCCTCGAGCAGATACCGCCGCAACGAATCATGAGTCTGCTGCGATTCCCACGGACCGTTGCGGCGCAGGGTGTCCATCAAGGCGACAGCCTCGATCAGGGAGTCGCCGGAGTGCCGCTGCACAGCGATTACCACTTCACCCCGCTCGGTGCGCGCCCGAACCAACGGATGGGTGCGGTCGGTACTGATCAACACCGTTAGCGGATCACCATCGTCATGGACCGGCGCGGCAGTCGCGTTTTGCAGCGCCCACAGCGTTGTCGGATGAACGTCCTCGGTCACCAGCACCGGCCCTACGACGAATTTCATCGCAGCCAGCGGCAGAACCTCGGGACGTAACGGATCAAGCAGGATCACCGTCATGTCGACGTCTACCTCCGACTTCTAGACTTCATGCGAGGAGCAATTACTTTTCGATCTCAAACAATAGTCTCATCCTGAGGTGGACGGTGCGCGTTGCACCCGCCCGGTCGCCCTGGCCGGCGCCCCTAGATCGTGTCAATCGGCTTAATCTGCTTGAGAAATGTGATCAGATACTCGATCAATTCCTCATCGCGCAGGCGCGGCGACCCAACACCACCGGTACGCGGAATCGGCAGCGTAACAACCGACGTCGTCGCACGATAACCGGCTGACGAATACAGCCGTTTGAGGCGGACCTGCTCGGAATCGAGAAGCGACATCGGCGAAATCTTGATCTGCGTGCCAGCCCCACCGATCTCAGCAATTCCCCGCTCGCGAGCACGCAGCCGCAAACCCGCGATGGCGGCGAGGCGTCGAGTCTCGACCGGCGGCTCACCATATCGATCGGCGAGTTCGGTGAGAACTGCGGTGATGTCGTCGTCGGTCGCCGCGGCAGCAAGTTTGCGATAGCCCTCCAACCGCAGACGGTCGGAATCGACGTATTCGACCGGAATATGCGCGTCGACAGGAAGATCGATCCGAACCTCGAAGGTTTCGGTCGACTCGACCGTCTTTCCATCCGCGGCAGCTCGATACGCTTCGACTGCCTCGCCGACCAGACGTACGTAAAGGTCGAAGCCCACCCCCGCGACATGCCCGGACTGCTCGGCGCCCAGTACATTTCCCGCGCCGCGCAATTCCAGATCCTTCAGCGCGACAGCCATCCCGGCACCCAGCTCGTTGTTCTGCGCGATAGTGGCCAGCCGGTCGTAGGCCGTTTCGGTCAGCGGTTTCTCCGGACTGTAGAGCAGGTATGCGTACCCACGTTCGCGACTGCGTCCCACCCGACCGCGTAACTGATGCAGCTGGGATAGCCCGAAATTCTCGGCACGGTCGACGATGAGGGTGTTGGCATTGGAGATGTCGAGCCCGGTCTCGATGATGGTCGTGCAGACCAGTACGTCGTATTCACGGTTCCAGAACCCGTTGACGGTACGTTCTAGCTGGTCCTCCCCCATCTGCCCGTGCGCGACGACAACCCTGGCCTCGGGCACCATCGACGAGATTTCCCGAGCCATCTTGTCGATACTCGACACTCGATTGTGCACGAAGAACACCTGGCCGTCACGCAATAGTTCTCGTCGGATCGCGGCCGCGACCTGCTTGCCGCTGTACCCGCCGACATAGGTCAGTACGGGATGCCGCTCCTCGGGAGGAGTGAGGATGGTCGACATTTCCCGAATGCCCGCCATCGACATCTCCAGCGTGCGCGGGATGGGCGTCGCCGACATCGTCAACACGTCGACGTGGGTGCGCAACGACTTAATGTGCTCTTTGTGTTCGACGCCGAATCGCTGCTCTTCGTCGACGATGACCAGGCCGAGATCCTTCCAGGACACCCCCGTCTGCAGCAGGCGATGGGTGCCGATCACGATGTCGACCTCGCCAGTCCGCATCGCCTCGATGGTCGCGCGCGATTCGGCCGCGTCGGTGAAGCGTGAAAGCCCTTTGATCCGCACCGGGAAGCCGGCCATGCGTTCAGCGAATGTCTGCAAATGTTGTTGCGCCAGAATGGTCGTCGGCACCAACACGGTGACCTGCTTGCCATCCTGTACCGCTTTGAAAGCCGCGCGCACGGCGATCTCAGTCTTGCCGTAACCCACATCGCCGACGATGACCCGGTCCATCGGCACCGGTCGCTCCATGTCGGATTTCACCTCGGAGATCACCGTCAGTTGGTCCACCGTCTCGGTGAAGTCGAAGGCGTCCTCCATCTCCCGCTGCCAAGGAGTATCGATGCTGAACGCGAAACCAGGAGCGGCGTGTCGGGCGGCATACAGCTGCACCAACTCCCCCGCGATCTCGCGAACAGCCTTGCGCGCCTTACGTTTTGTGTTCTGCCAATCCGATCCGCCGAGTTTCGACAAGGAAGGCTGCTCGCCGCCGACGTAGCGACTCAACTGATCGAGCGCGTCCATCGGCACGTACAACCGGTCGCCGGGCTGACCACGTTTACTCGCCGCGTATTCGATGACCAGATACTCACGGCGGGCACCGGAAATGGTGCGCTCGATCATTTCGACGAATTTGCCGATGCCGTGCTGGTCGTGCACCACCATATCGCCCGAAGCCAGGGCGAGTGGATCAACCTGGTTGCGGCGCTTGGCCGGAAGCTTGCGCCCCTCTTTGGCTCCGACGGTCCTGGTACCGGTGATATCGGCCTCGGAAACGATCACCAGACCGCTCCCGGCGCCGGTCACATTCGGCCCGCTCGCTCCGCTCCCGGCGCCGGTCACATTCGGCCCGCTCGCTCCGCTCCCGGCGCCGGCCAGCACTAGGCCATGCCGCAGCGTCCCGTGATACACCCACACCGTCCCCGGCGCCGGTTCGGTTCCAGCGTCGGCGACCGCCGAGGGCACGCCCGCGTCGGCGAGGCGTTCGTGGTATCGCTGCGCGGTTCCCTTGCCCGCCACCACAATTGCCGCACGACCGTCGGTTGCCACATGCGCCCGCAGCATCGCGAACGTGGCCGCGATCTCCGCCTCGTCGCCACGCGGCGCGGGACCGGGCGCGAGGTCGATAGCCAACTCGTCATCGTCGCCAGCCGATAGTGGACTGATCGTCCACCACGACCGTCCCGCCTCTAAGGTCGCGGCCTCAACCTCGTCCATGGCGCGATATGCACTGGCCTGCAAGTCAATTCCGACGCCGCTACCCGACGACAGCGGCGCCTGCGCACCGAGCGCCGCCGCGGACCACGCCGCCTCGAGGAATTCCGCACCCGTCTTGGACAGGTCCGCGGCCCGAGTCCGGATCTTCTCCGGATCGAGCAGAACCACCCGCGTGCCACTCGGCACAATCTCGGTCAGCAACTCCATCTGCCCGTCGACCAACGCCGGGATAAGTGCTTCCATCCCTTCAACCGGAATGCCTTCGGAGATCTTGGTGAACATCTCCGCGAGTGCTGGATCGTCGGCATGTTCGCTCGCCAGATCACCGGCCCGAACCCGTACCGCCTCGGTGAGGATGAGTTCTCGACACGGGAAGATCTGGACAGCCGCGACGTCGATCTCTTCCTGGGTACGCTGATCGGCCACTGAGAATGCCCGCAAATCGGTGATCTCGTCACCCCAGAACTCCACGCGCACAGGGAATTCCGCCGTCGTCGGAAATACGTCGAGGATACCGCCGCGGACCGCGAACTCGCCGCGCCGACCCACCATGTCGACACGTTCGTAGGCCATCGCTACCAGATCGGTGATGAGGTCGTCGAAGTCAACCTCGCCCCCCTCAGCAAGGGTCACCGTTCGCAACGTCCCGAGACCGGGTGCCATCGGCTGCACCAGGGAACGAACCGTGGTCACGATGACCCGCAAGCCATTCGCAGCCGGATCGGCCAGGCGATGCAATACCTGCAAACGCTGCCCGACGGTGTCTGCACTCGGCGACATACGCTCATGCGGCAACGTTTCCCAAGACGGGAATTGCGCCACCGCCGCCGGGTCGTCCAGCATTTCGGAGAGTTCGGCGGTGAGGTCGTCGGCTTCTCGACCATTGGCCGAGACCACCAACAACGGAGCATCGTCGATACCGTCGATCGCAGCTACGACGAAGGGGCGAGCGGCGTCGGGAGCGGTAATCGTCAGAAGGGTCGACTCATGCCGTGCGGCGACCGCCGCGAATGCGGGGTACGCGCGGGCGATGCGAGATAGTCCGGAAAGGGCAGGGCGCGGCGACGGCGAATCAGCAGACGGCGAATCAGCGGACGAGGAATCAAGCGGTGGGACCACTCGGAGCATTCTATGCTCCGACACCGACAACCAAATATTCGCCGTGAACCCATCGATGTGGCTACCGGCGTCGGTGTTCTAATGTCTGAGTCCATGACCGCATCGATTTCCCCCTCCGTCGCGATTCGCCCGGCTGTCGTCGACGATCTGGCGGCTATTCGGGAAATCTATCGACACTATGTCGAGAACACCGTCGCCACCTTCGACTACGAGACACCGTCGCTCGATGACTGGCGAGCGAAGCTGGCGGCGATCACCGAAGCCGGGCGTCCGTTCTTGGTAGCCGACAGTGTCGACGACGGTGTCGTCGGCTTCGCCTACCTGGGAGAATTCCGCGCGAAAGCCGCATACGCTAAGACGACCGAGGACACCATCTACGTACGTCAGGGCCTCGGCGGCCGCGGACTGGGCAGCTCCTTGCTAAGCGCCGTCGTCGAGCAGGCAGATCCGGACAACGTCACGCAGATCGTGGCTGTTATCGCAGCGGAGAGCGGCGACGGTTCGATCGCCCTGCACCGGCGATACGGCTTCGCCGAGGTGGGGAGGCTAGCCAAGGTCGGCCGAAAGTTCGACCGCTGGATCGACGTCGTATACCTACAACGCGAAATCAACTGACCACACGGGAATGCGAACGGCCCGTGATACGTTTTGGTAACCATGACAACCAATTTGTCTCCAGCCCTGTTTCTCTCGCATGGCGCTCCGCCGTTGATCGATAGCGAGCTGTGGGTATCTCAGTTGCGCGCGCTGGCGGACGATCTGCCGCGCCCGACCGCGATCCTCGTCGTATCGGCGCATTGGGAAGAAGCGCCGCTGACCATCGGCTCAACCGACCCGACCGTCGCACTGACCTACGACTTCTGGGGATTCCCGCAGCGCTACTACCAAACCACCTACTGGTCCCCCGGCGCCGTCGACCTTGCCGCGCGTATCGAGGCGCTGATGCCCTACGGCGAGCCGGTAGCCCATGATCAGACTCGACGCCTCGACCACGGCGCCTATGTGCCACTGACCGTGATGTATCCCGACGCCGACGTTCCGGTCTTGCAGATTTCGCTACCAACCCTCGATCCGCTGCGACTACTCGAATTGGGCAATCGCCTCGCCCCGCTGCGCGCCGAGGGTGTCTTGATCATCGGATCTGGATTCACCACACACGGTTTGCCGTTTCTCACCGACCCACGCCCCGACGCCACGCCGCCGGCCTGGTCGGCGGAATTCGACACCTGGGCGCACGAGCGATTCGCCGCGGGCGATGTGGAATCTCTGTTAGATTTCCGCCACCGCGCACCGGGCATGCCATACGCACACCCGACGATCGAGCATTTCGCGCCACTGTTCGTAACGCTCGGCGCCAGTGGCAATCCCGAGCAAAAACCCGAACAAGTCATCGATGGCTTCTGGATGGGATTGGCCAAACGCAGCCTGGTGTTGAGTTAGCGGATCGACTAGTTGCCGGCGTCGTCGTCCCCGTCACTCGAAACCCGTTGGCGCAGTTGCGGATGCACGGTTGCCGGCGTCGCCTCGTGATAATCGGCGTCGACCAGGACCGGCTCGGGCTCTAGTCGAGTCAAGCCGTTCCAGCACAGATTCACCAGATGCGCCGCGACAACTTCCTTGGGCGGTTCCCGGACGTCGAGCCACCACTGTGCCGTCACCGAAACCATCCCGACTAGCGCCTGCGCATAGAGCGGTGCGAGGTTCGGGTCGAATCCGCGGCGTTCAAAGTCGCCGGCGAGAATATGTTCCACCTGGCTGATCGCGTCGTTGAGAAGGCTGGAGAATGTCGCGGTCTCGCTATTGGATGTCCGGTCGCCGCGAACCAAAATGCGGAACCCGTCGGTGCGTTCCTCCATATAGGTGAGTAAGGCCAATGCGACCTGCTGGACGCGATAGCGAGATCGATTGTCCGACAACGATGATGTGACCATCGACAGCAGAGTCTCCATCTCGCGGTCGACGACCACGGCGTAGAGGCCCTCTTTCCCGCCGAAATGCTCGTACACGATCGGCTTGGATACGCCTGCCCGCTGGGCGACTTCCTCGATCGACGTACCTTCGTATCCACGCTCGGCGAACAACCCGCGCGCGACTTCGATGAGCTGGGCCCGACGCTGGGGGCCGGTCATCCGGGATCGCGGGGCGCTGCGTGCTTTATCGGACTTATCGGTCGGCCGAGTAACTGCCATACGGGGAGTTTATCCGCCGACCGCTTCGCGACGCGGAGCCGCTACGCCGTGGGGGCGGCGGGCGTCGGCGCCTGGGTTGGTTCGGTTGTTTGTTGCTGACCGGGCGCTTGTTGCTGGCCCGGCGCTTGCTGTTGACCGGGCGCCTGCCGTTGACCGGGCATCTGCTGCTGGCCCGAACCGCCGCGTTGCCAGTTGCCGGGGCCGCCGGGGAACCCGCCCGGCCCCTGCTGACCGTGGCCAAAACCGGGCCCGCGGCCCGGACCAAACTCGTCCCCGCCCCGATCAAACTTGTGGTGGTGGTGATGTCCGTGATGACGGTCGATGCTGCCAATGGCCGCGATCCCAGCTCCGAACCCAAGTCCGAAGATCAACAACACACCGATGACGTAGACCAACACTCGCAGCGCGGGGGTGGTCGACCAGGTCTTCGCGATCCCGATGCGTGTCGGCGTCTGTGTCTGCGCCGGAGCGGTTGTCGACGTTACGGCCGTCGACTCGGTGGGTGTATCGGTCGAATCGGTGATCGGGCTCGTCGGCGTCTCGTCGGGCTTACCCGCCGCCGTCGCATCCCCATCATTCGGCGTCGTGTCCGGGTTCGACTTATCGTCACTCATCTATCGCTCATTTCCTGTATTGACCACGTAAGTTGTCCGCGAGTATATGCACCTAAACTGGCATATAAGACCGATCATCGTGTGAATCTGCTGTGAGATCTAGGATCGGTTATCGCCCCATGTCAGCGCATAGATGTCAGACTCAACGCGTGACTCTTTCACTGAGAGATATCTCAGATCGCCTGGAGATACAGGACGCTCTCACCGCGTACTCGACAGCTGTCGACGGCGGTCGATTCGACGACCTGCGTACGGTGTTCACCACAGACGCCCACATCGACTACTCCGCAACCGGCGGAATCACCGGAACACTCGACGAATGCATCGCCTGGTTGGGCGAGGTACTGCCGGCATTCAGCGCCTACTGCCACTTCCTCGGGAATGTGGACATCCGCATCGACGGCGGTACGGCGACCTCGCGGACGCTGTGCCTCAATCCCATGCAAACACCGGACAGTTCGGCCTTTCTACTCGGCATCTACTACGACGACGACTGGGCACGCACAGTCGACGGCTGGCGGATCACCACGCGAACGTTAGTCACCAAGTTCCACAAGCAGCTATAGCCGCTCTATTCGCCCGAACGCGAACGAGCCGGATAGCCCTCCCCGTCGTGTGGGAGCCAGCCAGGATCGGCGCAGTGTGACGCCATTGCCGACGGTGCCTCCGGATGGGTACACGCGGCGAGAGCCAGCGTCCGAGGCGACAAGTCGAGATGCCCTCGGATCAGGGCGACCACCGCCGCAAGGGAGCGTGCCGCCATCAGCTCAATCCCCATTCCCGCGCCAGCAGTTCATGAGAACTCAGCCGGTGATCGAAGTCGTGAGTGACGCTGGTGATCACGAGTTCGTCGGCACCGGTGACCCGCGCCAGCGTTCGGAGGCGGTCGGCGACGACATCCGGCGCGCCGACGAACTGGGTGCGAGTCCGGTCGAGGACCAATTTCTGCTTCTCGTCGTCAAGCGGATCAGCGGTGTCCGGATCGAGGTACGGTGCCGCCCCCGCACCGCTACGAATACTGTGAACCCAATGACCATAAGTCGACGCGCGATGCTGGGCAGTCTGATCATCCTGCGCTACAACAACATCCGCCGATACAACCAGGTACGGCCGCGACAATGCCGCCGACGGGACGAAAGCCGAGCGATAGGCTTCGACTGCCTCTAATACCGTCGCGGGGCTCACGTGGTAGTTCGCCACGAACGGCAGCCCACGTGCACCGGCCACCTGGGCGCTCTGTCCCTTACTGCTGCCGAAGATCCACACCTGAACATCTGCGCCCGCCCCGGGGACCGCCTCCAGCGTCACATCGTCAACTGCGAACGATCCACCCAACAGCGACTGAATGTCATCCACAGCGTCGGCGAAGTCCGGCGGTTGCGCTCCGGCGAATTGCGCTGCGTCGAAGCCTGCCGCCAACCGCGGTGCGATGTACAGTTTTTCGACCGGGAACGGCTCTGGAATCAGCAGTCCGTCGACAATTTGGTCGGGTTGCGGTTCGCCGCGCGAGGTCGTAGCGGCATCCCGGGCACCCACCGAACGGGTGAAATCCGTCCGACGCTGCGCCGAGCGACCCAATCCGAGATCGAGCCGCCCCGGATGGAGAGCATCAATGGTGCCAAACGCCTCGACCACCGACGAAGGCGTATGCAAGCCGATCTGGATGGCAGCCGAACCTACCCGGATGCGCTCGGTCGCGGCGGCGACGAGAGCGATCAGCGTCGTCGTCGAAGAACTGGCGACTGCCACGAAATGATGTTCGGCTAGCCAGAAGCGCTTGTAGCCCAACGATTCCACCTGCTTGGCTAGCTGAACACTGCGCTTGATCGAGGTAGTTGCGTCGGAGCCGTCGATGATCGGTGCCAGGTCCAACACCGACAACGGAATATCGCCTGGCATCGGTCCTCCTGGTGGCCTCGCTGAGATGAGGGCATGGCTACCCACCCAGTTAGCGCTACGCGGCGCAGCACTGCCAGGTTTGCGGTCAGCGTGATCAGAACGGCTCAACCGGGATTTGCCACGGTGGCGAGCGGGTTATTCGAATCGAAAGGGCTAATCGCCGAGACTCACTCACTGCTGCGCGGAGGATGCCATGTCCGATCGACCCGACCAGATCCATTTGGCGGTTGCCCTGGACGGCGCGGGCGCGCACCCTGGTGCCTGGCGGGCCGACAATGCGCGGGCAGATGAACTGCTGACGGCCCGATACTGGGCGGACGTAGTCGGGCAGGCAGAGGCCGGACTTCTCGACTTCATCACCCTCGACGATTCATTCCTCTTGCGGAATTCCGATGTCGGGACCATCCGGACCGATCGGGTTGCCGGCCGGCTCGACTCGACGCTGATCGCCGCACGGGTAGCGCCGTTGACCAGGCGTATCGGGCTCATCCCCACCGCACAGGTGACGCACACCGAACCATTTCATTTGGCGAAAGCCATTGCCACGCTGGACTATGTGAGCGACGGCCGGGCGGGGATCGGATTGTCGACGTCACTCGACGCCGACGAGGCCGCTCTATTCGGACGTCGGCGAGCGAGCGAGCTGAGCGCCGAAGCCGCCGCCGATGAGGCCGCCGAATATGCGAATGTTATTCGGCTGCTGTGGGATTCATGGGAAGACGACGCGGAGATCCGAGACATCTCGACCGGCCGCTTCGTCGACCGCGAGAAGTTGCACTACACCGATTTCGTCGGCGAACATTTCTCGGTGCGCGGACCGTCGATCACTCCTCGCCCGCCCCAGGGACAGCCCCTCATCGCCATCGCGGTGGACGATGACAGGTCCGCGGAGTTGGCCGGCCAGGTGGCGGACGTGGGATTCATCGCACCAGCCACCAGCGCCGAAGCCGCGAACAGAGCGGCCGATCTGGACCGGTTCCACGACGCCGCAGGACGTTCCGACGAAGATCGGGTACACGTCTTCGTCGACCTCACTGTGGTCCTCGGCGACTCGACAAGTCACGCCATCCACCGCAAACATCAGTTAGATGAGCTCGACGGGATCGAATACTCCAGCGCAACAAGTCTTTTCGTGGGCTCTACGGATGAGTTGGCAGATGCTATCGCTGACTGGCACTCAGTCGGCGGCGTGAGTGGCGTGCGACTGCATCCGGCGACTCACGCCTTCGATCTCCCCAGAATCGCGGCCCAAGTGGTGCCGGAGTTGCAGCGCCGCAAGCTATTCCGAACCGCCTACGAGGAGACGACCCTACGAAGTCACCTCGGATTGACACGCCCGGAGAATACTTTCGCGTCGCGACAGAAAGTGCCATTCGCATGACAAAGCAGGTTCATCTGGCCGCCCATTTTCCAGGGGTCAACAACACGACGGTGTGGAGCGATCCCGCCGCGGGCAGTCATATCGAGTTCAGTTCCTTTGTGCACCTTGCCCAGACGGCGGAACGAGGTCTGTTCGACTTCTTCTTCCTCGCCGAAGGGTTACGACTGCGGGAACAGAACGGGCAGATCTATGATCTCGACGTCGTCGGGCGCCCCGATACCTTCACGGTTCTCTCAGCAATCGCCGCAGTGACAACACACCTCGGCTTAACCGGCACCATCAACTCGACATTCAACGAACCCTACGAAGTGGCAAGGCAATTCGCATCGCTGGATCACCTCTCCGACGGTCGGTCGGCGTGGAATGTCGTAACGTCATGGGACGAGTTCACCGGCGAGAACTTCCGCCGGGGTGGGTACCTCCCGCAAGACCAACGGTATGCGCGGGCCAAGCAATTCCTCGATGTCGCGACGAAATTATGGGATTCGTGGAATGCCGACGACGTACTGGCCGACGTCGCGTCGGGACACTATCTGGCACGACCCGACGTCGGGTCATTTGTACATCGCGATTCCCAGTTCGACATCCGGGGCCAATTCAACGTGCCACGACCGCCGCAGGGACGGCCGGTGATCTTCCAGGCCGGCGACTCCGACGATGGCCGGGAATTCGCCGCTGCCAAGGCCGATGCGATCTTCTCTCGGCATGCGAAATACGCCGAGGGACGCGAGTTCTACGCCGACGTGAAGCGCCGCCTGCCAGCCTACGGACGACGTCGGGAGGATCTCCTGGTACTGCCGGCGGCGACATTCGTGTTGGGCGATACCGACGCCGACGCCGCCGAAATCGCACGCGAGGTCCGGCTGCAACAAGTGAGTGGACAGACCGCGATCAAGTTTCTGGAGCAACTGTGGAATCGGGATCTATCCGATCACGACCCCGATGGTCCACTGCCACAGGTCGATCCGGTCCCCGGAGAGAATACCGTCGCCAAGGGGCGGGCCAGCGTGCGAATACATCGCGATCCCCGCGACGTCGCGCGGGAATGGCGGGAACTGGCCTCGTCGCGCAAACTCACCACCCGCGAGCTGATCGTCGAGGTGACCGGACGGCAGTCGTTCATCGGCTCACCCGCGACGGTCGCGGGCGCGATCAATGACTTCGTTCAGGCCGATGTCGCGGATGGGTTCATTCTCGTCCCGCACATCACGCCGGGCGGGCTGGACCGATTCGTCGAAGACGTGGTGCCACTGCTCCAAGAACTCGGTGTCTACCGGACGGAGTATCCGGGGCAGACTCTTCGCGAGAACCTGGGCTTGGCACGGGTGTAACCCGGCTCCGCCTGGCATTTGGGCGCTCATATCTGCGCCGACACCGCCCCCGAGGGAACATGCACCCCAGCAGACCCAGCCTCGCAGACTCCATCCAGCATCCTGGTTCGAATAGATTGACGCGCTATTCAGATATGGATACTATCCAGGAAAGCCGGGAGCCTCGCTACGCCGAGGCCGCGTCTCGCTCACCGTCAGGAAGTCACCAAATGATCACCCCAGACCATGAAGTAGTCATCATTGGCGCAGGGTTCGGCGGTATCGGTGCCGGTATCGAACTCGACCGCGCGGGCATTTCCGACTACGTCATCATCGACAAGAACGACGGCATCGGCGGTACCTGGTGGGCGAATACGTATCCCGGTGTGGCCGTTGATATTCCGTCGATCTACTACAGTTTCTCCTACGCACCGCCGAAGAAATGGAGTCGGGTGTTCGCGCCGGGCGCGGAAGTTCAGCAGTACGCTGAACACGTCGTCGACAGGTTCGGATTGCGCGATCGGATCCGCCTCGGCGTCGGCGCGGTAGCTGGCAACTGGGACGAGGACAACCACCTCTGGCATATCCAGCTCACCGACGGCGACACACTCACCTGCCGGTACGCGATCGGCGCCGTCGGCGCACTCGAACAACCTCAGATGCCCGATATACCCGGCATCGAAAAATACGCCGGCAAAGTGGTGCACACCTCACGCTGGGACCACGACTTCGACTATTCGAGCAAACGCGTCGCGGTTATCGGTACCGGTGCCACGGCCTTGCAGCTGATCCCAGAACTGTCCGACGTGGCCGCGCATCTGTCGGTATTCCAGCGCACACCGATTTGGGTCGCGCCTAAACCGGACGCGCGCATACCGGCCGCGGTTGCCGGCACGCTCTTGCGGGTCCCAGTCATTCGACGATCGATTCGCGCGGCGGTCACCGTCGGGATCGACTTCGGCATCACCGGCATCGGCGTGTTCCACAACCGAGTGCCATTCCTCGTTTCCGGGCTGGCCAAGGGCGGGGCACTCGGATACCGGACATGGCTGCGCGGCGAACCGGAACTCGCGAAGAAACTGACACCGACCTATGCGCCGGGCTGCAAACGGCCGTCAGTCTCCAACCGTTATTTGAAGACCTTCACCCTCCCCCACGTCGACCTGGTCACTTCCCCGATCACCGAGATCACCGAAACCGGCATTCGCACCGCCGATGGCCGGAATCATGAAATCGATGTGCTGGTCTGCGCCACCGGATTCAAGGTGATGGCCAAGGGCGCGACTCCCCCGTTCCCATTGGAGGGGGTCGACGGTCTCGATCTCAATCAGTTCTGGGATGAACATCGATTCCAGGCCTACCAGGGCGTATCGGTGCCCAAATTCCCCAATTCATTTCTCATCACCGGCCCTTACGGGTTCGCGGCCGGTTCCTATATCGCGATGATCGAATGCACTAGCCGCCATGCGGCGCGTGCCATCGCCGAATCCCGACGTCGCGGTGCGACTCGCGTCGAGATCCGTCAGGAACCGCATGACGCCTACTACCGTAAGTATCTGGCGCGGGCACAAAAGACGATGTGGCTCTCGGAAGCGTGCGAAGGATCCAACACCTACTACGTCAATTACCAGGGCGATCCCGCCGCGATCCGGCCGAGTACGCATATCGAAATGTGGTGGGGCAATAAGCATTTCCCACTAGACGACTACAGTTACACAACGCTGGCCGACGCCGACGACGACCCGGCGAGAGCAACAGCCCAACACGCCACGGAGGTCACTGGCGTGTCGTGAGTCCCGGCCCCGGCAGGAGAGGAAGTGCTATGTCGAAGGAGTCGACACCTCCCCCGCCAAGAAGTTCCCGAATGGCGAGTGGCCGAATGCGGCGCGGGGCGACTCTCGGAAGACTCGCCGCCCGGCAAGCCGCCCGCGGCGCAGGAACGCGACTATCAATGATCGGGCGATCGGACGAAGCACGCGCAATACTCGCTCAGCGATCAACTCTGCGCGCCGCCGAGCAGCTGGTGGCAGTCCTGGGCAACCTCAAGGGTGCCGCGATGAAGGCCGGCCAGATGTTCGCGCTCATCGACCTGGATCTGCTCCCGGAATCGCATCGAGCGGATTTCCAGGCGAAGTTGGCTGCGCTGTTCGACAGCGCACCACAAGTCGCCTTCGATGAGATGCGTGAAGTGATCGAATCCGACCTCGGGCCGCTCGCTTCCGCGTTCGCGGAATTCGACACCAATCCGATCGGCGCAGCCTCGATCGGCCAGGTGTACCGCGCCCGGTTGCACGACGGCCGAAGAGTCGCGGTAAAGGTCAAGTATCCTGGGGTCGACCGTGCGGTTCGGTCCGATATGCGCAACCTCGCCCTGTTCGGCAAGCTGTTCACAACTCAGTGGCCGACGATAAAAAACGGTGCACTGGTCGAAGAATTCACCTCCAATCTCGAACGAGAACTCGACTATGTCGGAGAAAGTCGTACCCAGCGGGCGGTGGCACGCGAATTCGTCGGCCATCCGCATATCGTCATACCCGATGTCGTCGAGGAGATGTGTACCGACCATGTTCTGGTCTCCGAGTTATTCGACGGAGAATCCTTCGAGTCACTGCGTCAGCTCCCACCGGAAGCGCGTAATCACTATGGAGAATTGATCTATCGCTTCTATGTGGGTTCGCTGTTCGAGCGAAACGAATTCTGCGGCGACCCGCATCCGGGCAATATTCTCATCGGCGGCGACGGAAAGATTTGCTTTCTGGATTTCGGTTTATACCATCGGATGACACCCGATCGCGTCGAAGAAGAACGTCAAATGCTTCGCGCGGCGGCCAGCGGGGATTCCGGAAAAATTCGGCGTCTGATGGTCGCGGCGGGGGTCTTCGACGAGTCCGCACCGGTAACCGCGAATGAGTGCCTTTCCTACATCTGGGGTGCCGCGGAATGGCATCTGGCCGACGAGGAGATCGCCATCGACCCAACCTTGGCCACCGGAACGGTATTGCTCGCACTCGACCCCCGCTCACGCGAACACCAGAACATTCGGCGACAGAATCTTCCACCCGAGCATATGTTCTCGCGCCGCACAGACTTCCTGACCTTCGGAGTGCTGGGCCAACTGAGGGTCTCGAACAATTGGCATCGAATAGCGCGAGAATGGCTATTCAACGAACTACCCGCCACGGATATCGGAAACGATATCGCGCTTTGGCGCGAGTCACGATCAACGAAGTCCGAGCCGGTCGACTGACTGCGCGACCTACTCGTCAGACCTCTTTGATATTGCCGACGGTTGGATTGCCGGCTGGCGCGGGCCTGAGCGCTGACCAGGCATTACTCGCAAGGTATGTCCCGTAGACGCCAAGAGCGACACATCCGGCCATGCGGGTCTGCCGGAACGCGATGGCGGAACCGATTGCGGTCTCCGCTGCACCGTTGACCTTGACCGACCGTTCCGGATCTTCGGGAAAGGCCACCGCGGTAACCGTACGAAACAGTCCCGGAGTAGTGAAATGCGCGACTCCGGTTCCAGCGATGCTAAGCCCCGCCAATCGGAATGCGACATCGGCTGATCGTCCGGCAACCTTCACCAAAGCCCCTACCGCGTGTGCCATACTCTCTCTCCTTCTCTTGATGTTTAGAAACTTGGTTGACTATTTCTCCGATAGTGATATCGGCTATCTTGGTGCGGTCACCCTAGCTGCAATGGGAAATAGATGGTGTAGATGAGCGTCAACACCATATTGACCACGATGATGGCGACTGTCGAGATCACAACAGTCGCGTTCACACCGTCGGCGACACCGCGAGGACCGCCACGCGCCTCCAACCCTCGTTGACATCCGATAACCGCGATCATGAAGCCAAAGATGATGGCTTTGACCATCGCCATCAGCAGATCCCGGATCGATGCGAATGCGCCGAAGGATTGCCAGTAACTTCCCGGACCGACGCCCTGCAGGGTGACCGAAAGGTAAAAAGCTGAGATCACGCCAACCAGGACAATGAAGAGGGCCAGCAACGGCGCCACCACGACTGCCGCGATTATGCGTGGCACCACAAGTCGTTGTATCGGGTCAATGCCCATGACTCGAAGCGCATCAATTTCCTCGCGCACACTGCGCGCACCGAGATCAGCCGCGATCGCCGACGCACCGGCTCCACCGAGGAGCATTCCCGATGCCAGCGGAGCCGCCTGCTGAATTACCGCGAAACCCGACCCGGCACCCAACAGCGATTGAGCACCGAGTTGGTTGATGATATTGCCGATCTGCACGGTGACGATCACACCGAACGGGATAGCCATCAGGAAGGCGGGAATGGCGGTCACGCTGATCATGTACCACGCCTGCAGGACCGCCTCGCGCATCTTTACCCGCCACCGAAAGACATCGACGATGAACATCGCCGCCGCGGTCACACCGAGACTGAATGTCCGTCCCAGTGTTTCCACCGGCCCCAACGCATTGTCGCGCAGATTATCCCGCAGTACGGCCTTGGTCGACGGACCGCGCGTCATCGTTGCCGAGACCATCCTCAACCTCCTGCCGGCGTCGACGGCGCTGCGGGCGCGGGCGACGACGTGGATGGTGTCGGTGTGGCGGGTGTCGGGTTGGCACCGCCGAGCGCCTGCGGAATCGCCGACGTGGGATCGCCGACCGAGGTGATCATCCAGTCCTTCGATCGATCCAGGGTCAGCGTGTAGGTCGCAGTCGTGTTGCCGCCATTCGGCGTCTGAACGGTTTTCGTATTCACATCCACGACGGCTTGAACACGGAAAACATTTCCAGCGACGTTGACGGTCTTCGCCACGATCACATTCGCCGACGTCTGCATTCGAAGAGGTGTCAATACCTGCTCCATCGTCTGACCGATGAGGTCGTACTGCTTCTGCAGGTCGGGGCTGACGCCCTTCTTCATATTGGCGATCCACGGGGTGAGGTCGCGATAGTCCAACGTCGCAGCATTGACCGCGTATTGCCCGGCGATATCCTCGGCCCGCGCACGGTCCGCGACGCTCGTACGCAGGTCGTTCAAGTCGTTTCGGGCTGTCACATCGCGATAGATGAAAACTCCGAGCGCGACGACCAGTGCCAGGATCAGCGCGGCGACGACGATCGTACGTACCGACAACGAGACCTGGCGAGGCGTACGCGCCACCGGCCGTGCCGATGGCCGGGGGGTTGACCGTTTGACGGTATCGCTCTTAGAAAGGTCTACCTCGGCAGGTTCGGTCGGCGTTTCGTCAGGCATCGAAATCATCTCCTCGTGTCATCGTCATTTCGGTGGCACCGTCACTACCAGCCGCGCGGCTTTCCCCGATCCGAACATCTGCAATGCGGTCGACAGCAGTTCGCTGACGTTCACTTGCGGCAGTGTTTGATTCAGGGCGGTGGCGATCGGCATGAGTGGTCCGATCGCGTCCATCGTCGGTGGCATTATCTTCGCCAGATACGCATTGATCCGGATCAGAAAGGGATTGAGAGTTTGTTCAAGCGTCCGGTGCAGGTCAGTCACGTTGATGAGGCGCTCCACCTTCCGCAATGCGATGGTGTAATGATCCAGGGCGACACCCAGGCCACTGCCAAACTGTGGAAGTGTGGACATCAGCCAGCCAAGGTCGCCGGAGTATCGCTGGGTGTTGATGAACATCGTGCGCAACTGCGGTGATCGCGACAGCAATACGCCGGCAATCAGTCGACTGCCGTCGCTGATCTGTCCCCACGCCTGATCGGTACCTTCTAACGCCTGCCATGCCGTATGCAGCAGCGATGCCATCGGGTCCGCCGCGATCACCGACGTCAAGTTGGTTATGAGATCGAAGATCGCCGGTATCGATTCGGGTTGCCGTATCCGCTCGGCCGCGATGCGATCCCCGTCCTTCAAATAGGCGCTGGTGGCCGCTGCCGACTTAAAATTTATATAGGGCTCGCCGAGCGCTGACTGCATACTTATCTCGACATCGGTATCGCGTGAAATCCGCTGATCCCGCGGGTATCGCAATATCAGTGTCGCACCAGTTGGCGTGACGCGAACGTCGCTCACCTCGCCGGTGCGGACACCGTCGATGAAAACCCCTGTCCCACGCAAGACAAGGTCAGTGTTGCGGACATCCATCGAAACGGTGGAATACTCTTGGACCGGATTCCATCGGTAGACCTGACTGGCAAGGTAGACACCGCAGACCAATATCACAATCGCGAAGGTCGCGATATTGATCGAGAATTCTTTTTTCACCGACATCATCACGGCACCATCCCGATTGTGCGGAATGCTTTAACCATCTGTCCTGCGAGTTCGGTATTGCTCACGCCGTTGTCAATCGACAACTTCCGAATATTGAGGCGTGGCGCGTTTTTGAAGAACGGGATGAGTTTGTCATTGAACAGATTGAATAGTGCTGTCGCGTTGGCGGGCTGCCCGTGGTAATTCGGCCAGCCTGGTATCAGCAGCGGTTTGACCACCGTGTTGACCACGCTCGACAAACCATCAAACAGCGGGGCCGCCGGAACTAGCGGAGTCAGACCGCGATCGAGCGTCGCGAACAATCGGATAATCCACAATCCGAGCATCGCGCCTCGGACTTGCATTACGCCCGGCGCGCTCATAAACGTTTCCAACATCGGACGACGCTTGTCCAACTCCGTGGTAATCCCGACAACTGAGTTCAACATAGCGGTCAGATCCGCAGTATTGGAGGCGTAGGCATTCAGCGTTTCCACCAGAGGCGCCATGACCCGCGTCACCTCAGCCGGTCTATCCGGGAATTGCGAGTTCACCTTTTCGAAGGTGTTGCCCAACTGCGGCAGACTGCCGCTGCCGAGGAAATTCGCCAGACTCACCATCAGATCTTCGACCTGCACGGGCGGCTTGACGTGGTCTTTCGTTAGTTTCTGGCCCGATGCTAGCCGTTTCGACCAGGCGTTGGCTGGATTGGAGATCGCTACATATGTGTCACCCAGCAACGTGTCCTGCCGCAACTCGACCTGCGCATCGGCACCGATGACGTAACCCCTGTCGATGGAGAGCTCCACTACTGCGATTGAGCCGCTGGAGCGAATCGAATCGACAACGCCGGCGCGAATTCCGTTGATTGTTACTTTGGAGGAGACCGGCAGATTGACCACGGTGGTGAATTCGACGGTGAGCGGCCAACCGTCCCGGACTGACTGCGGAGTCGGGAGCCGTTCGGGGCTAAACGCGCTCGAACAACCGGAGGCCGCGAACAGTGTTATCGCGACGAGTACGATTGCGGCAGCTCGACGAAGAATCTGGGTAGGCAACACGACATGCCGGTTCATCGTGCGGCTCCAGTCAACAGCAACGCCATCCGGACGGCGTCGACCTCCATACCGTCCGGCCCGGAAACGTGGCACTGGCCGGGGAAAATCCGATTGATGTTCTGGCAGGTCAGTGCCGGGTTCTTGGCCGGGATCCGCGTCTTGGGCGGCGTGTATCGGATACGCACACCGAGTGATTTCTGATCGAACGACACATTGAAAGCTCTGATCAACACCGGAACTATGCCGAGAAGATCACCGAAGTTGCGCATTCCCGCGCCGATCAGGCGCGCGATCGGCACGACTGCGTCGAGGACTGGCCAAGCGAACTGCGAGTATCTGGTGATCAAACTCCGCAGCACGATCAGAATATCGGGAGCCGAATCCGCTATGCCAGTCGCGCCGTCGATCAACGGCACTATCGTGCTGCCGAGTAACGGCGAAATCGTCGTGAATAAGTCTCTGAACATGCCCCAATTCGTCGATAGTCCAGTCGTCATCGCGCTAACGTTGTCGATCACCGTCGCTAGGTCAGCCAAGCCACCGGTGATCGGCGTATTCGGTGCTATCGCGAGTTGTTTGATCACCGCGTTGAGTACCGGTCCAGTCCCGGCCAGGCCGCCGCTGATATTTCGGACACTCGACATCACTGCGGCGAGTTGTTCGGGTCCGGCGTCCACGGTGAGCTGTTTACCCACGGTTGCCAGGCTTTCCAGAGATTTGCTGATCGATACCGGAGTACTCGTCGACTCGATGCCGATACATTGCCCCGGCGTCAGCCGGGCACCGCTCGTGTAGTCACCGAGTAATGCGAGCTGCCGGACTGCGATGATCGACGGGGATACCGATGCGGCCCGAACGTCTGCGGGCAATATCTGGTCACTGTCGATACTGAAGGTCACGCGCGCGGAACCAGTGCCGGACTCGACATCGGTGACGGTGCCGACTCCGACGCCGCGCCGCGTGACCGTATTTCCCTCAAATATTCCGACCGCATCGTTCATCTGAGCGCAGTACGTGGTGCGCGAGTTAATCGCTCGAGGCATCAGTAAGAATGCGACGCCGAGCGATACCACTAGAATTGTCGAGCCAACCGACACCAGCCACGGTGATCCCACGATCCGTCGCAACACGTCAGCACCCCGCCCCGGCCATCGGAACACAGAAGTCCGACGACAGCACTAGATTTCCTTGATCAATCTTAATTGAGCCGTCCGGCGCTACCATTCCTTCAAGCTTTTTAATCAGGTCACGACCCTGATTGATCATCGGAGTTATACGCGTAAGCAGCGGCCCGAACTCGCGCCCAATCGAATCGATCTGACGAACCAGCGGGTCGATGTCGTCGCGGTAGGCGAGGAACACCCCGCGCAGTTTGGCCAGAATTCCGTTCAATCCGAAAACCGCGGCGTTCAGGCGGCGCCCGAAGTCGTCGTACTCGGTGATGAAGAGGCTGAGGTTACGAACAGTAGCGGTAAGAACGTCACCATTGGCATTGACCGTTTTGGAGTATTCAGCGGCCAGATTCAGCATGGCACCGAATTCGTCCTGCCGTTTGTTCAAATTGGTCAGCATTGATGACACCGCGGTCAGGTTCTTACGAAGCGATCCCGGATTCGACGCGAATCCGTCGTTAAGTTGTACCAGAGTTTTGCGGAGCGGTGTCGCGTCAATTTTGCTGATCTTCGGTTGGGCCACCTGGAAGACCTCGGTCAACGAATACGGGACAGATGTTCGGGCCGCCGGGATCGCCTTGTCACCCAACGGTTCTTCGCCGACGGAAGTTATGTCGATGTAGGTCCCGCCAACGATGGTCAGCATCTTGACATCAGCCGAGGACTCGCTGCCGACGAAGGTGTTCCGATCCACAGACATCGTGACTTCGACATGGTCACCGGCAAGTTTCACGCTCGACACCGCACCTACTGGAATCCCGGCAATCCGCACATTGTCGCCAGTTCGGATCTGTCCTGCCTCGGCGAAATTCGCTTTCACTGTCTCTTTCCCCGGCGTGAATACGTAGAGGCCGGCGGCGATCAGGCCCAACACGGCCAGCACAACCACCGCCGTGATCCCCCACGCCGCGTCTATTCGTTTACGTTGAGCCGCGGTCCGCGCCGGCGGATC
Source organism: Gordonia sp. CPCC 205333 (assembly GCF_048537885.1). Taxonomy (NCBI): domain Bacteria; kingdom Bacillati; phylum Actinomycetota; class Actinomycetes; order Mycobacteriales; family Gordoniaceae; genus Gordonia; species Gordonia sp. CPCC 205333. The sequence goes on from NZ_JBCLVI010000004.1 coordinate 388,119, forward strand.
GACGAGTCGCATCAGAATTGTCTGCGGTATGCCAAGCAGGCGACGACCTAACGTTTGCATAGTGTCACCTGGGTATCCCGAACAAAGATCGCGATGTTGGCCGGTAGTGCCGCTCGGCCCCGCGAGCAGCTGACAGCGGTTGGCTGAGTCCCGGCCGTCGGCAAAATGCCGTTGAGTGCCGAGAGTATTCCCGGCGTAAGCGCCAGAATTCCCACCACCGATTTCGCGAATGGCATTATCTGTCCGATTATCGCGTCCAGATCCGGGGTGCGATTGTCGCGGAGACCAACAGAGCCTAGAAACCGGTCGACACTGATCAGTGTCTCGCCGGAGAAGTCGGCGATATGGCGGAGTTCGGGCAGACGTTCTGCGAGCACTGTGGCTAGATCCGCGAGGTAGCCGACGATCGGTGTCACTACCCCGGAACGACCGGAGAGCGACACCGACAATCGGCGCAGATTGTCGACCAGAACATCGATGACAGCAGACCGATCGTCGACGACGCTGAGCACTCTGTTCAACGAGCCGAGCACCCGACCGAAACCGGAACCGTCGCCCTCTACTAGCGCGAGCATGCTCTGCGAAAAGTGATTGATGTCCTCGGGACTCATCACCGCGAAGATCGGTGCGAGACCGTGAAATATCTCGGTGATGTCGAATGAGGGAATCGTCGATGCGAGGCCGAATGTCGAGCCAGCTGCGAGAGGATGGCCCGCTGAGGATTTCTGCTGCAGATCGAGGTAGCGGATGCCGGTGAGGTTCAAGTACCGGATCGCCACTTTGGAATCTTGGTACAGATGCTGATCTTCCGCAGCGGAAAAGGTCACGAGCGCCAGACTTGTGCCATCGCGACGGATCGGCTCGACCGAGGTGACCTTGCCGACTCGAACACCGAGCGAGCGGACGTCATTTCCGACTCTAAGCCCTGAGACATTACTGAATTCGGCCCGATAGGTATTGGAATCGCCTTCGGTCGGTCGACTAATCGCGTTGGCGATGAAGACTCCGCCACCAACTGCGACGAGCGCGAAGATTATCAAGTAGATACTCGATCGGAGCAACGTAGTCACCCGCGACCTCCAGTGGACAGCGATTCCAGTGCCGCGGTGACACCGGGAATTCCCTTGAGTACAACGTCGACGTTGAGCACCGGCGTGCCCCCCGGCCCGGTTGGCAATGCGCCGCGGATCCGCTCGATGAGCATCGCGATCTCCAGCCCGTTGCGGTGTGAATCCGGGAAGGTTCGCTGGATCCTTGTCACAATTTGCTTGAGCGGCGGAACAAGCGGCATAGCCTGGCCGAGATTCTCCCCGAGCAGGTCATCGATCTGGGGAATAGTTACCGCTCCAGCGAGTGCGAGTGCACGGTTCGCGTTGTCAACGTACCCCGGCTGTTTCGGCCCTTGCCAATCCATCAATCGCTGCAGACCAGGGAGCAAACCGGTCACAGTCGTATTCAATTCGCGCAGCACACCCGCCAACTGCGGCATGGTCGCAGCGGTTGACAACTTCTGGGTATCGGCGATATCCGTCGCGAGGCGACCGACCGTACCGATAACGGGCAGCAGCCCCAATGTCGCCTTATTGGCCGTCGCGAGAATATCGCTGACATACGGGCTGAAGGCCTGCGTATTCAGATCACTCAGACTTCGCAGCAATGTTGTCAGGGTGGAGTCGACTGGTGTGTCCGGATAGAAGTCAGCATTGTTCGAGAGCGGTTCACCGCCGGGCTGCGTAGTCAACACCACGGCGCTGATCCCGAACAGATTCTTCGGCGCATAGGAAACTTGGAGCGCTGTGGTGACCACATCCGGCCGGTCACGATATCCGGGTGCGAGAGTCAGTTGGACGACAAACCGATTGCCGTCGGCGCGGACCGACGACACCGAACCGATCTCATCTCCATTCAGAACGACACTGGTCCCGGTATCAATACCGCCCGCGACCGTGTCGGTGTGCATCGAGATGTGCATGGCATCGTCGGGCAGCGCTGCCGCGACGAGTACCGCCGAAGTAGCGACAATCACGGTGACGGCAACAGCTACCACCGCCCTGATCGCAAATGTACGAGGAGCGGCGGACATACCCGGCGTTCGAAAGTCTGGCATGTCAATCAACCCCGGAAAACGAACGGTGAGTTGATACCCCAGAATGCCACCGTGAGGATCAAGTCGAGGCCGACCACCGCGACAAGACTGGCACGAATCGCGCGACCCGATGCGACGCCGACTCCCTCGGGCCCACCGGCGGCGAAGAAGCCTTTGTAGCAGTGGATGATGATGACCGCGACAACAAAGATCACTACTTTCGCGGTTGCATAGGCGAGGTCAGGAAAGTTCACGAACTGCTGAAAATAGTGCTGGTAGGCCCCAGCGGATTCCCCTCGCACGCGAACGACTATCGCACTACTGATGTAACTGGCGATGATGGCGATCAGAAAGGTCGGGATTGTCGTCAAAATGCCGGCGACGACGCGCGTCGACACCACGAATGAAATCGAATGCACGCCGACGACCTCGAGTGCGTCGATTTCCTCACTGATCCGCATTGAGCCGATCTCCGCTGTCATGCGGCAGCCCGCTTGTACCGCGAACCCGAGGGCAGCTAGTAGCGGGGCGAATTCGCGGGTGATGGCGAACGAGGACACTGAACCGGCGACCGATCCCAGGCCAAGCATATTCAGCGTCCCGTGCGCGATGATCGCGACGGTTGCACCTGCCGCGAGGCCGAGGACCGCCATGACCAGGGCAGTTCCGCCGCCGACGATGACGGCGCCGCGGCCCCACGTCAGATCGGTCACGGTGCGGACCGTCTGCCCCCTGAATCGCCATATCGCCTGCGGTGCGTATCGAAAGCTGAGGTACACGAATGAGAGAAAGTGCCCGAGATACGCGAACGCCCTCTCGGTACCTCGCCACCCGCGACTTAACCACGCGAACCCGCGTGGGGCGTATCCAGCAGGTACACCCAATTGTCTTCACACCTCCTCGAGTCCCCGACATCGGAACCCGAGCCGTTGAGCACAATTCGCAGAACACTACTATCCGCGTAGCAGCATCATATGAGATGGATTGGAAGTGATGCAAGTTACATCGATCACGGCAGTGTGATGCTCAACGCCTAAGTGGAGCAACGTCGCTCGCCGAACCGACGTGACAAGGAGCCGACAAAAGGCCCGATCAACGTCATCTGTGCCCGGTTCATCCTCGCCGCGATGACCGAGCGAACACACGGTAGCATTCACGTACTGTCACTATGCGACTGTTTGTGGCACCGCTAGATTCAGCACCGGAGGAGGTTCGGTGGCACGTCGAAAAGTGTTGACTCGTGCCGAGAGTCAGGCACTCACACGCGAGTCTCTGGTCGATGCGGCGGAGTCACTACTTCTTGCCAACGGATACCACGCAACGTCGATCGCCGCGATCGCGAACGAGGCTGGCCGTACGATCGGCGCGGTCTACAGCAACTATTCCAGCAAGGAAGAACTCTGTCTCGAAGTGCTCCGCCGACGCACCTCCGACGAGATCACCCACGCGCTGATTGCTCTTGCCGCCGCCGACGACGACGTCGATGCGCGATTTGAGGCCGTTTCGGTCTGGTGGCGCCAGTTGTCGAGTGACACGCCATTGCTCTTGCTGGCCGCCGAGTATGGGCTGACAGTCCTCCGCGATCCCGACCAGCGCTTGAAAACCGTCGAGTTGGTCAACAACACATTCGGCTCAGTGCGAATCCTGGTGGAAGACCATTTGCCTCCCGAAGCAGCCCAAGCGAGTTTCGCAACCCTTGACCGGGCCGCGCGCGCCATTACCGCGACCAGCACCGGTCTCGCGGTGATGCGGGTGATGGGCACCGTCGACGAAGACGAATCCGCAGGTATGTTGGTCGACACCATGCGGATGTGGATGAATCGCATAGTCGACGAGACCAAGCAAGCCGTGTGACGTCGAGGTCGGGCGGCTATCGCCGGATGGCCGATCGGCACACATCCATTACTCGCGAAATCTCCGGAACACGAATAATCCGCAGCAAGTACGTGAAGACTGCGACACCTACTGTCGCTCCCGCGCTTGCCAGCAGGATTCGCCCCGCGAATCCCGTTGTATCGAAAGAGAATTGACAGATTCCCATCATCACCGCGACCGCGGTGAGAGCCGCAACAGCCGTCACCGTCCCCGATCGCGCCGCCGCCTCGGCGACCCGACGGAAACCCAACAGACCGTAACGCCGGCGCAGAGCGAAGTGACCGGCGAGCGCACCCACCACATAGGACAGTGAACCGCTGACGCAGAGCAGGACTGCCGTTGGAACTGCAGGAATCACGGCGACGCCAATGAAGATCACCAGAATCTTCACCGCCACCATCAGCACGTTGATCAGCGCCGGAGTGCGTGTTTCGTCAGCGCAATAGCACACACGCAATTGGAGCATGACGATAGCGAGGGCGGGCAAGCCAAATGCGCTGGCCGCCACCGCTTGTCCGATCAGACTCGCGTCTGTCGCATCGACCCGGCCACCGAAGACCAATACGGACGCGGTCGGCGCCAGGACCGCGAGTGCACCCGCGATCGGGATCAATAGCGCCAGGAGGTACCGCCCGCCGAGACGTAGTTCGGCGCGAATATGGCCAAGGCGACCGAGCGACACAGCGTTTGCTAGACGCGGTGTGAGCACCGTCAGGATGGACACCGCGACGACACCGTAGGGAAGCGCGATCAGCAGGTCGGCATATGTATAGGTCGACACACTCGCACGGTCGAAGGCAACGTGCGTGACCACTACAACCCCGATTTGAGAGGCGATCACGTACACGATCACCCAGCCGGCCAATCTGGCTCCGGTCCGGATCGGCCGCATCGTATAAGGCAGCACACGAACGCGCCATCGCCATCGAAACCCGGTGCGCCGCAAGATGACCAGGCACCACCCCGCCTGCCCAACAATGCCAACGGTGGTCCCCGCGCCCAGAACCAGTACTTGCATCGGCGAAATGGACGACGGCGAGAGCACAGTCGGGCCGGGCAGCGCGACAAAGATCCCCACCGTGACAATGACGATCAGGTTGTTCGCCAGCGGTGCCCACGACGGCGCACCGAAACTGGCCCTAACGTTGAGAACAGCTGTCACCAAGGCAGCTATCGCGTAGAAGAAGACTTGGGGCAGAAAGCAATACGCCCACAATCGCGTCAAATCACGCTGTGCGCCCGCCCCGACGAAGAAGTCGGCCAGCCACGGAGCGACGGCCACCATCGCAGCAGTGACGAGAAGGGCCACGACGACCGACACGTTCAGAAATCGCTGAACAAACTCGTCGTCGATGGCGCGACTTCGTAGCCGGGAACGAGCGAGGATCGGAACCACGACACTGGACAGCACACCGCCGAGCAACAGCGAGTAAACCATGTTCGGAAACACATTCGCACCGTTGTAGGCATCGGCGACGGCACCAACACCGAGAACTGCGGCAAGTAGGACGGTACGAAGGAATCCGGTTGCACGCGACATCAGCGTCGCGATGGCCACCTGTCCACCCGAGGCAGCCAAGCCGGTGCGAGCAATCACTTCGCGAGTGTGGCAGTCGAAACTGATGGGAGGTTAAGCCACGAAGCGGCGTTGGGCGAGATTCCCAGTTCAAGGCACTCGGCCGCCCTCGCTCCGAGTATTTTCGACTGATGAATTACACGTCATCGGGTTTTGATCGGTGGTTACGTCTCTTTGAATGGCCACTCTTCGGGGCAGCAGTCATCTTCCTGATCGCGTACGCCGCACCGATCATAGAACCTGACCTTACAACAGAGCTCCGAGAAGCCTGCTCAACAATCACCATCGTTGTTTGGGCGCTTTTCATAGTCGACTACATCACCCGATTGGCCCTTGCATCCGACCGCTGGTTATTCGTCCGCAAGAACCTATTCGACCTCTTCGTCCTCACCTTGCCGATGCTGCGACCGCTACGGGTCCTGCGATTGCTGGCCGTACTGTCGATCTTGAACCGGGCCGGGTCGCGCTCGCTACGCGGCCGTGTCGTCGTCTACGCCGCGGCCGGGGCGGTCACGGTGCTTGTCATCGCGTCGCTCGCCATCACCGACACCGAACGCGGACAACCGAATTCGAATATCACCGGCGTCGGCGACGGCTTGTGGTGGGCGATCACGACGATGACGACCGTCGGGTATGGCGACCGATATCCAACAACAGTCACCGGTCGATGTGTTGCGGTGACACTCATGATTGCCGGCATCGCCCTGCTCGGCGTGGTCACGGGTATGTTCGCATCCTGGCTCGTCGAAGCGATCGAAGACAGCGAAGCGGCGCAAGACGAAACAACCTCCGCGATCGCCGACTTGACTGCTGAGATACGCCGACTCCGCGTCGAGCTAGCGGAGATTAAGAGCCCTGAACCCCCAGTAGCCCCCGAGGCGATGGTCGCGGAGCCGAACTGACTCCCACCATCGGGTAAACCGCTGCTCCGCCACCAGGACTCGAACCTAGAATGCCTGAACCAAAATCAGGAGTGTTGCCGATTACACCATGGCGGATTACTGCGCAGATGATTGTGCCACACGCCGACCGTCGAACGCATACCAACTTCCAGTGAGGCTTCGCGTCGCAAAATTGGCTATCGAATCATGTTCCCAGTCAGGTATTTTAGTGTATAATCGAATATATCTTCGATCCAGGAGGGATGATGGAATCGACGTCGAAAGAGTCGGTGGGGGCATCGAACCTCCCTGAGTCGCCACTTGAGTTGGCCCGGCTCCTTGAATCGGTCACGAACCGATTATCTACCGTGTGTCTGACAGAAATGGCCGACGAAGCCAGCGTCGAGTTACTCAAAACCGTCGAGCGGGCACGCAATAAGAGCGTCATCGTGTCGGCGCGGACTGCGTTAGAAGTGTCCGACCGCGGCGCCTTTCGGGCCGAGGGCTATTTCACCATCTACCCATTCTTGAGCCAGGGACTGCGACTTGGGACCACTGAAACGCGACGCCGGATGACTCAGATGCGGTCGTTGGCTTCGATGACCAGCGCACAAGGTGAATGGCTCGACCCGAAGCTGCCGGGCACCGCAGCCGCAGTCGCCGACGGCGCGATCACTGCCGACCACGTATCGGTGATCGCAGCGGTCATGACGAAAATCCCCAGTGCGATCGCACCCGACGTCGTCACCCGCGCGGAAACAATCCTGGCCGACGCCGCGCGCGAACTGACCCCGCACGACACCGCTCGAACCGGGGATCGCATCGTCGCGCACCTCGATCCCGACGGGCAAGCAACCGACGACACAGACCGCAAACGCCGTCGCGGACTCAGCCTCACCCCGCAAGACACCCAGTTGATGTCGAACCTACGTGCCACCCTCACTCCCGAACTGCGCGCCAAATTCGAAGCCATCTTGACCCGATGGGCCGCCCCCGGCATGAATAACCCCGACGACCCGAACTCGCCAACCGGAGCCGACGACACTAATTCCGACCAACTCGACACCGCCCGCGACCGCGACCTACGTTCGCAAGGTCAACGCAACCACGACGCACTCGTCGCGTTATGCGACTTCGTCATCGGCAACAACGGTCTCGGCCATCCGGATCGACTGCCGGCCGAAATCGTCGTCACCACCACTTTGAGTGAACTCGCCGCCCATGCTGGCTTCGCGTTCACCGCGACCGGTACTCATCTGCCAATTGTCGATCTGCTAAATCTGGCCGCTGACGCAAATTCGCACCTCGCAGTGTTCAAGGACCACACCAGCGAAGTCCTCTACCTCGCCCGCGGCAAGCGTTTCGCCAGCAAAGCCCAACGACTCGCGTTGTTCGCCCGCGACCGTGGCTGCACCGCCCCCGGCTGCGATGTTCCCTTCAGCCGGACCGAAGCTCACCACATGCCCGACTGGGCTGACGGCGGGGCCACCGACATCGACCATCTCGGCGCCGCCTGCGGCAAACACAACCGCAGCGTCGGGCGCCGCCCGGGACAGTGGGAGACCACCGTGACCGATGCCGGACGCGTCGGTTGGCGTCCCACTGGCACCAACCATTCGCTGCACGTCAACACCGTTCATCACGCCTACCTCAACGTCACCAGACCGCCAGACAGACCTCCCGAGCCGCCAGGCAACTATCGTCACTCGATCATCGAAGCGCACCTAACCGTCGCCGACGTAGCACGCTCCCAACATTCGGATCTCTTTTTCGGCAGACAGTTGGTGCGACACTAGATCGACAAATGGGGCCTGGCCGTGCGTACACACGGCCAGGCCCCATCGAGTCGTGAGACTGGCGTTTAGTCCTTCGGACCGCCAGCTACGTAAACAACCTGGCCCGACACGAAGCCCGCACCCTCACTCGCGAAGAACGAAGCGGTATGCGCGATATCCTCCGGCGCGCCAACACGATTCACTGGAATCTGTGCAGCGCTGAACTTCTTGAACTCCTCGAATTCGACGCCCATCCGAGCTGCGGTCGCCGCAGTCATCTCGGTCTCAATGAATCCCGGCGCGATCGCATTCGCGGTCACCCCGAACTTGCCCAGCTCGATGGCAAGGGTCTTAGTGAATCCCTGCATACCGGCCTTGGCGGCCGAGTAGTTCGCCTGGCCGCGGTTACCCAACGCCGACGTCGACGAGAGGTTGACGATACGACCCCAGCCGGCGTCGACCATATGCTTCTGACACGCCTTGCTCATCAAAAACGCACCGCGCAGGTGCACTCCCATGACCGCGTCCCAATCATCGACGCTCATCTTGAACAGCATGTTGTCGCGGATGATGCCCGCATTGTTGATCAGGACAGTCGGCCCGCCGAGTTCGGCGGCGACCTTCTCCACCGCTGCTGCGACCGACGCTTCGTCCGATACGTCGGCACCGACAGCGATGGCCTTACCACCCGCATCAGTGATCGCGGCGACCGTGTCAGCGCACGACTCAGCACTCAGGTCCAGTACGGCGACGGCCAGACCATCCGCGGATAGACGCTTGGCGACAGCCGCGCCGATTCCTCGCGCGGCACCGGTAACGATGGCAACTTTCTGTGCGGTCATCTCGTTCAAATCCTCATTTCGACTTTGGTCACGATGAATGATTGGGTTCCCAGTCGTTCTTAGCACTCGCTCAGATCACCATGTATCGGCAGGTCGGGTTACTCGCGAGTTGGGTTGTACCGAGTGACCTGCGTAGGATCGCCACCGGCGCATGTGTCCACAAGACACACGCCAGCCAGCGCAACCACAACTTTCCGCGGAGGTCATTGATGACGACGGGGCAGGGCAACCACCACGACCGCTCCACACCATCGGCAACCGCGGTGATCGTGCTCGCCGCAGGCGCGGGCACCCGGATGAAATCGAAGACGCCCAAGATCCTGCATGAAATCGCAGGTCGCTCCCTGGTGGGACATTCACTACACGGCGCAAACGGCATCGCACCCGCACATCTCGTCGCAGTGGTCAGTCACGAACGCGATCGCGTCACCGCTGCTATCGCTGACATCGCCGGCGAACTCGGCCGCGACGTCCTCATCGCCGACCAAGACCTCCCGCGCGGCACCGGCGACGCCGCACGCGTCGGATTGACCGCGCTCCCCGACGACTTCGACGGCACCGTACTCGTCACCGTCGCCGACGCCCCGCTCCTCGACGGCCCGACGCTTACCTCGCTCCTCGACGCGCACACCACCGCTCCGACTGCCGCGGTCACCCTGACCAGCTTCACCGCCGACGACCCGACCGGATATGGCCGCATCGTCCGCGACGATGACACCTCGGATGTACAAGCGATCGTCGAACACAAAGACGCCACCGAACTCCAGCGGGCGATCACCGAGGTCAACGCCGGTATCTACGCCTTCGACGCCGCCATGCTGCGCGATGCGCTCACCCAGATTTCCACCGATAACGTGCAGGGCGAGTACTACCTCACCGACGTCGTCGAGATCGCCCGGAAAGCGAACCGCCCCGTCCGTGCGTTCAGCGTCTCCGATCCGGCCGTCGTAGCAGGCTGCAACGACCGCGCCCAACTCGCCGAACTCGGCGCCGAACTCAACCGCCGCATTATCCGACGCCATCAGCTCGCGGGAGTAACGGTCGTCGACCCGACGTCCACCTGGATCGACATCGACGTCACCATCGCCGAAGACGTCCGCATCGAACCCGGCACCCAACTGCACGGCGAGACGATCATCGCGACCGACGCGATAGTCGGCCCCGACAGCACCCTGACTGACGTGACGGTCGGTGAAGGCGCATCGGTCATCCGCACCCACGGCAATTCCGCGATCATCGGCGACGGCGCAACGGTCGGCCCATTCGCCTACCTCCGGCCGGGGACCCACCTGGGAACGGGCGGTAAGATCGGCGCGTTCGTCGAGACGAAGAACGCGCAGATCGGGGCTTCGACCAAGATTCCGCACCTGACCTACGTTGGGGACGCGGTGATCGGCGAGCACAGCAACGTCGGAGCGTCGAGTGTCTTCGTCAACTACGACGGCGTGAACAAGCATCAAACCGTGATCGGTTCGCATTGCAGAACCGGTTCGGACAATATGTTCGTCGCTCCGGTCACCATCGGCGATGGTGCGTACACCGGCGCGGGAACCGTTGTCCGGCAAGATGTCCCACCGGGCGCTTTGGCGGTCTCAGGTGGGCCACAACGCAATATCGAGAATTGGGTTACTCGCAAACGACCCGACACCGCAGCCGCGGCCGCAGCCAAAGCCGCCCAGCAAGACCAGAACTGAACCGCATGACGTCTCAGCCCGCTCGACACCAGATTGAGGAAAGATGACCTGGACCACCGACAACCAGAAGAACCTGATGCTGTTCTCTGGCCGCGCCCATCCCGAGTTGGCCGACGCCGTCGCCGACGAACTCGGCGTCAAGGTCACCCCGCAAACCGCGCGTGACTTCGCCAACGGCGAGATCTTCGTCCGGTTCGAGGAGTCGGTTCGCGGCTCGGATGCCTTCGTACTGCAGAGCCATCCCGCCCCACTGAACAAGTGGCTAATGGAACAGCTCATCATGATCGACGCGCTCAAACGCGGGTCGGCCAAGCGCATCACAGCGATCCTCCCGTTCTACCCCTACGCGCGCCAGGACAAGAAGCACCGCGGCCGTGAGCCCATCTCGGCCCGCCTCGTCGCCGACCTGCTCAAAACCGCTGGCGCCGACCGCATCATCACCGTCGACCTGCACACCGACCAGATTCAGGGCTTCTTCGACGGTCCGGTCGACCATATGCACGCACAGGGCCAACTCGCCGACTACGTCCGTGAGCACTACGGCACCGACAACATCTGTGTGGTCTCCCCCGACTCCGGTCGCGTCCGCGTCGCCGAGAAATGGGCCGATGCCCTCAACGGCGCACCGCTGGCCTTCATCCACAAGACACGCGACCCGCTGGTCCCCAATCAGGTCAAATCCAACCGCGTCGTCGGCGACGTCGAAGGCCTCACCTGCGTCCTGATCGACGACATGATCGACACCGGCGGCACCATCGCCGGCGCCGTGAAGGTCCTCAAGGATGCCGGTGCCGGCGAGGTCATCATCGCTACCACGCACGGCGTATTCTCCGACCCGGCTGCCGAGCGTCTCGCCAACAGTGGTGCGAAGGAAGTCATCGCGACCGACACGCTGCCGATTCCGACTGAGAAGCGCTTCGCCAACCTGACTGTCCTCACCATCGCGCCACTGCTTGCGCAGACCATCCGCGAAGTGTTCGAAAATGGTTCGGTCACAAGCCTTTTCGATGGCAGCGCGTAGCTCGTAAGTACCGGAACGGCCCGCACCGGTTCGGTGCGGGCCGTTTTGTCTATGCGGCTCGACGTCGCCGGACGAGCACAACGCCGACGATTCCAACTGTCAGCAGCGCCAGCGCGCCGATACTGGTAAGCGCAATTATCTTGCCATTCGATGCTGGAATATCCGGAGGCTCACGGACCTGCGACTCTGACAGCGCGTCAAAGCGGTCGCCCGCCAAGGCGACAGTGGCTTCGGGATCGAGATTGCCGCAAAGGCTAGCTGTCCATTTGGGCTGGCCGCTGCCAACGCCGCTATCGGTCAGGACGATGACACGTTGGCGCCCGATGGGCATATCGACTCCGCAGGCTGAACTCGAAGCCGCACTCTCCACGGTAATTCGCTGAGCGACAGCACGTTTGAAACTGTGGGCGATTTCGACAGTGAAGTAGGCGTTGTAGTCCGGCCCCTCGACGCGTGCCACCGGCGTACCGACGACAATCGCATCGGCATGCCGAACGGCATCCTCGGGAGCGCTTGAGACGCAACTACACGCACATGCGCGGCCTTCTCCCGTAACAATTCCGACGAACACAACAAGCAGTGCCCCGAGTAGCGCCACCCACCTCAACATCCTCCGACCGTACCCGTCGGCCGCAAGTAAGATCACCGATCGTGGACGCAACCATCTATCACAACCCCCGCTGCTCAACCTCGCGCAAAACTCTCGACCACCTGCGCGCCGCGGGCGTCGAGCCGACCGTCGTGAAATACCTCGATGAGGGCTGGACTCGCGATCAGTTGGTTCAGCTATTCGCCGACGCCGGGCTGACCGCGTCGCAAGCGGCCCGAAAGCGCGAACCGCTCTACAAGGAACTCAATCTCGCCGAAGCGTCGGAGGACAAGATCCTGGACGCGATGGTGGCCAATCCGGTGCTTGTGGAGCGCCCATTTGTGGTCACCGCAAAGGGCGCCCGGCTCGCTCGGCCCATCGAGAACGTCGACGAGGTGCTGTAGCCCGGCGGAAATCTGTCCCCTGACGAAGGCAGACGCCAGATAGACCTCTGGCAGCGCGAAGGGACCTTTCTCAGCGGTTCAGCGGCGGCAGAGTCTTCGGCAGGACCAGCGCGACGACGCCGCGCACCAACGCTTTGGTGCCGTCGAAGACATCGAAGTAGTCCCGCCACACCACGATTCGACCCTCGCGAACCTCGAACCGACCGCAGACCCAGAATTGCAGGCGCAATCGGCCGATCGTGAGTTCGTCGATCCGCTCGGTCAGGACGACATTGTCGTGCGCAGCGGCGTTGAGCATCCGATAGTCGAAATGCAGCCAGCTCGTGTTCAGGTTGCGCATCACCGCTGAGAAGCGCTTCTTGCCGCGCACCGTGGGAAACCCGACGTTGGTGTAGACGATGTCGTCGTCGATAGCGCCCAGCGCGTCATTGACGTCGAGGCCGGCGAGACGATCCAGGAAATGTTCGGTGACTAGTTCGAGCGGTGCGATTGATGTCATGCGCCTCACGGTATCCCGTTCTCGCCGAGGCAACACGAATTGCCCGCACACCCACTGATCGACTATTCTGACCAGCGTTGTCTCGGCGAGGGTGAACCACCAGGTCACCGTTATCGGCGCGGCTCAGTATTCGGTATGCGCCGTCAGCGCGTACGTCGACTGATCTGTCTCCCTCACCGCGGACCGAACCGCCAGCCATTACGAGGAGAAGACATCATGGCAACCGCCCCCCAGCTCGCAGTCACCACGCGTACCGAAACCGGTAAGGGCGCCGCACGTCGCGCACGTCGCGCCGGCAACGTCCCCGCCGTCCTGTACGGCCACGGCACCACGCCTGAGCACCTGTACCTCCCAAACAACGACTTCGCGGCGATCCTGCGTAACAGCGGCACCAACGTCGTTATCGAGCTGTCGATCGAAGGTCGTAGCCAGCTGGCACTCACCAAGCAGATCGACATCCACCCGATCCGCAACTTCATCCAGCACGCCGACCTTCTGATCGTCAAGCGCGGCGAGAAGATCACCATCGAGATCCCGGTCGTCATCGAAGGCGAATCTCTCAGCGGCACCTTGGTCACCCAGGACGCCAGCTACATCGAGATCGAGGCCGACGCACTGTCGATCCCTGAGCAGATCACCGTGTCGGTCGAGGGTGCCGGTGCTGGCACCTCGATCCACGCCTCCGAACTCACCCTACCCGAGGGCGTGTCGCTGGTCGCCGACCCGGAGACCCTGATCGTCGCCGTCAACGAGGCTCAGGCCGCCGACGAAGGCGACACCGACGAGGAAGCCGCCTCGGACGAGGCAGCTACCGAGGGCGACGCGGCGGAATAGTCGGCCAACTCTCACCATTCGATGAAACTGATTGTCGGACTTGGCAATCCAGGTTCACGCTACGAACGGACCAGGCATAACGTCGGCGCGATGGTCGCCGACAGCCTGGTCCGTTCGGCTGCGCAGAACTATAAGGTGCACAAGCGTTCCGGTGCCGATGTCGCCACGGTGAGCATCGCCGGACAATCGGTTCTGGTCGCACGCAATCGCACCTTCATGAACGAAGCGGGCAATCAGATCGGCCCACTGGCCAAGTTCTATTCGATCGCGCCAGCCGATGTCGTCGTGGTCCACGACGAACTCGATATCGACTTCGGCCTAGTGCGTCTCAAACAGGGTGGCGGCGAAGGTGGGCATAACGGTTTGCGCTCGATATCGACCGTCCTCGGCACCCGCGACTATCAACGCGTGCGGCTCGGTATCGGACGTCCCCCCGGACGCCAGGATCCAGCCGACTTCGTGTTGAAACCGTTCCCTCCGGCGGCACAAGCCGAGGTCGAGCTGCTGATCACGAATGGCCGCGACGCCGCTGAACTATTGGTGACGCAAACTCTCAACGACGCTCAGAACACCGTGCACGCCTGGTAGACAGGCCGCCCCGAGCCCCTTTAGACACCGAGGATCACCACATGCCACTTGCTACCACCGTCGGACACACAAACGTCGCCATGCTGGGTATCGGCGCCTACCGACCGAAGCGACTGGTTTCCAACGATGAGGTCTGCGAGGTCCTCGACTCCACCGACGAGTGGATCTTCGAACGCAGCGGTATCCGTAACCGCAGGTGGATCAGCGGCGACGAGTCCGCCCGCACGATGGCAGTCGCGGCAGCCGAGCGTGCCATCGCCAACTCGGGAGTCGATCGCCAACACATCGGCGCACTGATCCTCGCAACGGGTAGCTGGAAGACCAAGATTCCACATGGCGCTCCGGTCGTCGCGTACGACCTCGGCATCAACGGTATCCCCGCCTACGACATCGCCGCGGGCTGCGGCGGCTTCGGCTATGGACTGGGCATCGCCGCCGACACCGTCCGATCAGGCAGCGCGGAATACGTCCTGCTGGTCGGCGTCGAAACGATGTCGGTCGTGATGGACCCGACCGATCGCAATACCGCCTTCATCTTCGGCGACGGTGCGGGCGCCGTGGTCATCGGCCCCAGTGAGGTCAACGGGATTTCGCCGACCGTATGGGGCTCGGACGGCGAGAATTCCGAAGCCATCTCACAGAACTACGACATCCCCGAATATATGGATCGCGCGCAGGAGTACCAAAACCGTGACGCCACAATCGATCCGGTCGGTCGGATGGTGGTGAATATGGAGGGTCCACGGGTATTCCGCTGGGCGGCAATCACATTGCCGAAGGCCCTTGGGAATGTGATCGAACTGTCCGGCATCGACAAGTCGGAAATCGAGGTCTTTGTGCCGCACCAGGCGAATGCCCGGATCAACGAGTTGATGGCGAAGAATCTCGGCCTCGCCGACGACATTCCGGTCGCGAACGACATCGAGAACACCGGTAACACTTCCGCCGCGTCGATCCCGCTGGCAATGGAAGAGATGCTGGTGACCGGTAAGGCGAAGGGCGGCCAGACCGCACTGTTACTCGGTTTCGGAGCCGGACTGAGTTACGCCGGCGCGGTTGTGACGTTGCCACCCGCCCCCAAGATCAGCAGTTTGGACTAGTCACTGCTAGAACTGTCCCGTGGGCGACACAGGCGCGCTATATCACCGCCTGCTCGCCCTACGGGGACAGTTTCAGCAGTAGCCCTACGCGTTCTCCTTGCGGAAGACGCTTGTCCCCCACCAGGTTCCGAGCGCCGCCAAGATCACCGACGCCAGTAGACCCCATGCGACTGTTGCGGTCCACACGTCGCCACCGAAGGCCGACCGCGCGGCATCGACTACCCAGCGGAACGGCATGAAATCGCTGACCCTCTTGAGCCAGTCCGGCCCGAGAGTCATCGGCAACAGGATGCCCGACAACAGCAGTACCGGCATCATCACCATATTGATCAACGGCGCCATGACATCTTCGCTCTTGGTGGTCAACGCCAGCGCATTCGACGCCGCGGCGCACGCCCCACCGATCAGCAAAGTGATCACGATGCCCACGACGATGCCGACGAATGACCCGCGCATCCCCATCAGTAGACCGAGCAACACCAGAATGATGGCCTGCACCAGCAGCTGCAATTCATCGCGCATCAGGCGGCCCATCAACAGTGCCGTACGGCTAGCCGGCGTAACCCGCTCGGCCTCGATGACGCCCTCGCGCCACTCCCCGATCAAGCCAAAGCCGGCGA
Source organism: Gordonia sp. CPCC 205333 (assembly GCF_048537885.1). Classification (NCBI taxonomy): domain Bacteria; kingdom Bacillati; phylum Actinomycetota; class Actinomycetes; order Mycobacteriales; family Gordoniaceae; genus Gordonia; species Gordonia sp. CPCC 205333. The sequence goes on from NZ_JBCLVI010000004.1 coordinate 404,503, forward strand.
AAAACGCGCCAAAGATGCCCAGTTGCACCAACAGTCCGGGCACTAGGAAGGTGTAGGCGTTGTCCGCCCCGCCCGGAAATTGCGCCACGAGTGGTTTCAGTAGCGGCCCAAATAACACCAGATACAGCACCGGCTGCATGATCCCGATCAGCACCCACGCGGGATTGCGCAGGTTCATCCGAATCTGGCGGCGAAAAACGATGGTCGATTCGCGAACGAATGTCATTGCGAGACAACTTCTTTCGTCAGGGTCGGAGCTGATTCCGAATCGCCGGATTGCCCGGATTCGGCGTCGCGCAGCGAACGTCCGGTGAGTGTCAGAAAGACATCGTCGAGTGTCGGCTTTACGATTTCGATGGAATCCAGTGCGACGCCGTCGGATTCGAGGGCGCGCAGTAGTCCGGGGATCTCCCGACCGGCCCCGCGGACTCGGCCGCGCACATGCCGCGCGTCGGTCTCGACGTCGCTGGCGATCACGCCCAGTCGCTTGGACGCGATCGCAACCTGCTCGGTGGTCGCGACTTCGAGACTGACCAAATCGCCGGATACCTGAGCCTTGAGGTTTTCCGCGGTGTCGGCGGCGACAATGGTGCCATTGTCGATGATGATGATTCGATCGCTCAACGCGTCAGCCTCGTCGAGGTAATGCGTCGTGAGGAACACGGTGGCACCGCGTTCGGTACGAAGTTTTGCGATGTGATCCCAGAGATTCGCCCGAGCCTGCGGGTCGAGCCCGGTGGTCGGCTCGTCGAGAAATACCAGCGTCGGATCGTGGATGAGCCCCATGACGATGTCGAGACGACGCTTCTGACCGCCCGACATATTCTTGGGCATCCGCTCCCACAGTCCGTCGAGCTGCAACTGGGCGAATAGCTCATGACCGCGGGTGACCGCGGCGCGGCGCGACATTCCGTAGAGCATCCCGTGGTCGACGACCTCGTCGCCGGCCTGCGCCTGACTGAATGTGCCGCCGGCCTGTGACACGTACCCGATGCTGCGTCGCACCTTGACCGAGTCATGCACGACGTCGTAGCCGTTGACCGTCGCCGTCCCGGCCGTTGGTCGCAACAGTGTCGTGAGCATGCGCAGTGTCGTGGTCTTTCCCGCACCGTTTGGCCCGAGGAAACCCACGACCTCGCCTTCCGCGACGTCGAGGTCAACCCCGTCGACCGCGCGCACTTCCCGTTTTTGCTTGCCTCTGCCGGTGTAAAACGTCTGCACGAGACCTCGTGCTTGAATCATTTCCATCGATTTCGCCTGCCTCCCTTGGTCCGCGACCCACCCTGCCGCAGATTCCGGTCAGATTCCGTCCGGAGCTGTCGTCGAATTCCAAGTATTCAAATTTGAATAGTTTGCGCGTCGAGTTTGCCGGGTTCGCGGACAAGTGTCAACTCAATTCATCCACTCGACGTCGAGTTTGGACACATGACAGACCACCTCGGCGCACCGAATTCATCGGTCGAGCAGGCGCCGGTACCGCTCTCTGTCCCGAGACATCTGATACCCGGGATCATCGGCGGGCGGCGCCCAACTCGCCCCGGTGTCGTTGATGAACAATTCAAGCGAGCCGCTGCGATAGTCGTCGATCACCGACTCCAGCCAGTCAAGCTCGGCAATCGCCGCGGCGTGCCACAGTTGCTGACCGCGCAGCGCGTGAGGCGGTGCGTACGGGAAGGCGGCAGCGTCACTGAGATCCGGAAACGCGGCAATGGTCGCGGTCAACGCTTCCCGTCGCTGTACCAGCATCTTCTCGCCACGCTCCCGACCGAGTAGCGGCAGCATGCCGAATGCGGCGTTGAAATGACGCCGGTCGAACATGTCGACGGTAGCCAGTGCGGACATGAGCAACTCGTCGAGCCGATCCCGGCCAGCCGGCGTCAATTCGTAGACCGCGACATCGCGACCACGGTCAGAGAGCGTGTGCCGCAACAACATTCCCTTATCCGCCAGCGCACCCAGGCCGTGGTAGATCGACCCCGGCTTGATATTGGCCCATTCATCGACCCGCCACGACATCAGTTCTCGACGGATTTGATAGCCGTTGACGGGTTCGAATAGGCCAACCGCGCCGAGCAACAGCATGTGAGTTGTCGAGACGGCCATGGGTGCCAAGCCTAGGCGCGTTGTCATTCGACTTCGATAGAAGCCGTCTCCGTACCGCTACTCTCATCAAAAAGAAGAGGACACGAATGACTGAAGCTCTGCCCAAGCCCGCACGAGGTGGCTACTGGATCGGCGCGATACTTATCGCGCTCGGCGTGATCAGCAGTGCTGTCGGGTTGGTCATCGGACTCGCGTCGCTGTTCGAGGGGCCGACCGTGACCTTCACCGGTTCGACGATGGTCGAACTGCTCGAGAACGAGCCGAAACTCGTCTATGTCGATTCGGAAACAGCCCGTTACCGTTGCACCCTTACCGACGCCACGGGCGAGCAGCTCGAGTTGCGCCAATATCCAGGATCACTGCAGATCAACCGGTGGTATGGCGCCTACGTTTTGCCGACTCCGACGCCCGGCACCTATCTTTTGACCTGCCAGAGCAACGATTCATTCGCAACATTCGGGATAGGTCCCCGAATGGGGACGGGAGCGAAAGCCGCGCTGATCGCGGGGCCGCTCGTCGGATTACTACTGGTAGTCGGCGGGTTCGTGCTGATCATCCTCACCGCGGTCCGCAACGGGCGTCGACGACCGAAGTTTCCGCCCCAACCTACTTCCGCGTAACTTGGTTCGTATGAGACGGTTATGTAACCCGACATAACTAGCACGCCGTTACCGGCATGCCATGACGTAAAGGAACCCCATGACTGTCCTTGCGGAGACCAACGGAATACGCAACATCGGCATCCTCGGTATCGGCGCGTATCGCCCCGAACGGGTCGTCACCAACGACGAGATCTGCGAGAACATCGACTCCTCCGACGAGTGGATCTACACGCGCACCGGTATCAAGACTCGCCGTTTCGCCCGCCGTGACGAGAGCGTCATGGAGATGTCAGTCGATGCCGGCCGCAAGGCCATTGCGAATGCCCTGCTGTCGGGCTCGGATATCGACGCCGTCATCGTTGCTACCAACACGCACCTACTGCTGACTCCCGCCGCAGCGGTTAAGGTCGCCACCGACCTCGGCGCCAACGGCGTCCCCGCCTTCGACGTCACCGTCGGCTGTGCTGGTTTCGGTTACGCGATGGCCCTCGCATCGGATATGGTCCGCGGCGGCAGTGCGACGCATGTACTCGTCATCGGCGCCGAGCAACTGTCGGTGACGATGGATATGAACGATCGCGGCAACTGTTTCATCTTCGGCGATGGAGCCGGCGCGGTCGTCGTGGGACCAACCGAGGAGCAACAGCTCGGTCCGGTCATCTGGGGTTCGGACGGAACACAGTTCAACGCGATCCGCCAAGACATCGACTGGATCACCTTCCTCGACGGCGATGATCACCTCAAGCGCCCCTACCTGCGCATGGAAGGCACCAGCGTCTTCCGCTGGGCCGCATTCGAAATGGGTAAAGCCGCGCAACGCGCGCTCGACGCCGCCAAGATCGGCGCCGAAGAACTCGACGTCTTCGTTCCGCACCAGGCAAACTCGCGGATCAACGAATTGCTGGCTCGCGGCCTGAAACTCAAAGAAGGCACCGTCGTCGCCAACGACATCGAGTACACCGGCAATACCTCCGCAGCATCGATCCCCCTGGCGATGGAAGACCTACTGTCAACCGGCAAGGCCAAGCCCGGCGACACCGCACTACTGCTCGGCTACGGCGCCGGATTGAGTTACGCGGCGCAGGTCGTGAAGATGCCGCCCGTCCCCTTCGAGTGACTCCCGGCGCACCGACTACCCTGGCTAGGTGACTTTCAGCCCCGACACCGTTGCCCGCGAGGTCAGTCGTCGGCGCACTTTCGCGATCATCTCCCACCCCGACGCCGGTAAGTCGACGATGACCGAGGCGCTGGCCCTTCACGCACGCATGATCAGTGAGGCCGGCGCCGTACACGGCAAGGCCGGGCGCAAATCGACCGTCTCGGACTGGATGGAGATGGAGAAGGCGCGCGGCATCTCGGTGAGTTCGACGGCGCTGCAGTTCAACTACACCGCCTCGCAGTCCCCGACGACCCCAGCCGACGACCCGGACAATCCGCATGTCGTCAACTTGGTCGACACGCCGGGTCACGCCGACTTCTCCGAAGACACCTATCGGGTGCTGACCGCGGTCGATGCGGCAGTCATGTTGATCGACGCCGCGAAAGGTCTTGAGCCGCAAACTCTCAAACTGTTCCAGGTCTGCCGCCACCGTGGGATTCCGGTGATCACCGTGGTCAACAAGTGGGACCGGCCGGGCCGTACACCGCTGGAGTTGATCGACGAGATCACCGATCGGATCGGCCTCACCCCGACTCCGCTGTTCGTGCCGGTGGGCATCGCGGGCGACTTCCGCGGCCTGCTCGACCGCCGCACCGGCGAGTACGTGCGGTTCAGCCGTACCGCCGGTGGCGCCAAGATCGCCCCGGAGGAGATTCTCGACGCAGATGCGGCTGTCGCCCGCGAAGGAGACGAGTGGACCTCCGCTCTGGAGGAGAGCGAACTGCTCTCCGAGATGGGTCAGGATCACGATCAGGAGATGTTCCTGGCCGGCGAAACATCGCCGATGATCTTCACCTCGGCGATGTTGAATTTCGGTGTGCGCCAACTCCTCGAGGCTCTGGTCGAACTCGCTCCGGCCCCGGCCGGCCGGGCCGACATAGACGACACCGTCCGCGAGGTGACTGAACCGTTCAGCGCGGTGGTGTTCAAGGTGCAGGCAGGTATGGATTCCAGCCACCGAGATCGGTTGGCGTATATGCGAATCGTTTCCGGCGAGTTCGAACGCGGCATGGTCGTCACTCACGCGCAGACTGGAAAGCCGTTCGCTACCAAGTACGCTCAGGCGGTTTTCGGCCGGGACCGCTCGACCGTGGACACCGCTTATCCTGGTGACGTCGTGGGACTGGTCAACGCGATGGCCCTCGCCCCCGGCGACACCCTGTTCGACGCTCCTCGCGTGCAGTTCCCGCCGATCCCTTCCTTTGCGCCGGAACACTTTTCGACGCTTCGCGCCAACAGCGCCGGTAAGTACAAGCAGTTCCGCAAAGCGATGGATCAACTCGACTCCGAAGGCGTCGTGCAGGTGTTGCGCAACGACACCCGCGGCGATGCATCGCCGGTACTCGCTGCCGTCGGCCCGATGCAGTTCGAGGTGGTGACGGCTCGGATGAAATCCGAGTTCGGTGTGGATACCACCATTGAGCCACTTGGCTATTCACTGGCCCGTCGCACCGACGAGGAAAGTCGCGCGAGCCTCGACCGTCAGCGCGGGGTTGAAGTCTTCACTCGCACCGACGGTGCCATTTTGGCCCTGTTCAGCGACAAGTGGCGGCTGGCCTACGTCGAGAAGGAACTTCCCGACCTGACACTTGAACCCCTTGTGGCTACGGCGGATTGAGGATGAATCTACGCAGTCGCACGCGATCGCCGATCCGCGCCGCCGCATTGATCGGTGTCGCCGGGGTGTTCGCGATGGCGTGCGGGACTGATCCGGTCCCCCCGAGCGAGACGCCAACGTCGAAGGCGAATACAGCTCAATCCGCCGTCGTGGCCAATGACGAATGCCAGCGGATGCCACCCAGTGGCCATATCGACCGGTCCGGAATGAATCTGAATTTCGGCACCGGCGATATCCGAATTTCGTTGTCGCCCACCACTGCGACACCCGCACCGACCCCGGTGGCTCCGCCCCCCGCAGCGCCCGCTCCGCCGGGTGGCCCTAAACCACCAGCAACGTCGAGTCCGACCCCCTCCAGCACACCCGCCGCGCCGAAGTCGCAGTGTTTCGGCTTCTCGCGCTGGGGTAACGGCGACCCATCGGTCCCGCCAGATTCGTTGCTCTTCAGTTTCAAAGGGCCGGACGACGTTGGTGCGCAGGTGTCATTCTTCGTCGGCGACCTCACCGGCGGCAGTCCGCCACCCGCCGGCGGCGCGAAACGCGTCGTCCCACCGCTGGTCACGCCTATCAACGCGCAGGTCGGGCTTTCGGTCGACGGCAAGTATTTTCAGGCGACGCAGTGTTCGCTCAAGATTACCGCGATGTCCTCGGCCCGCGCCGCAGGTTTCTTCCAATGTCCCACTGCGACAACGTCAGAGGCCAATCCGTTCGAACCGTCCGACGACGTCGCATACGACTCCGACGAGTCGATGACCACCACGCCCGCACCGGGTGGGCCGACGCCATCGACACCCCCTCGGACCACAACCGCACCGCAGACGGCGAGCCTGTCAGGCTGGTTCAGCGTCACCAAATAGCGCGGACGTTCACTCGCCGACGATGCGGGCCACTGTCGCTGCGTCAACTTCATCCAGGGTGGCCGGCACGAAAGCTGGCCTGCGATCTTTGTCCACGAGGACCGCACGGACCCCCTCAGCGAAATCGGGGGTCGCGGTAATCTCTTGCGCCGCACGGAGTTCGCGATCGAAACACTCATCCAGCGTTGACTGCGCACCGGCTGCTATCAATGCAGTGGTGACCGCGAGGCTCGTCGGCGATGCCGCGTGGAGCAGGTCGAGCATTTGCGACGCCCAGTTCTCCTCGGTCGCGCCATCGTCGGGACCGGCCGCTCCGCGCAATCCGCCGACGATACCGGCCGCGCTGTCGCCGACGAAATACTCCGCGACCTTGTCAAGCGGCAGTGAATCAGCGGCTGGAACACTAAGTCCGCCAAGCGCTTCGATCAGCGGCGCACCCGATCGCAGTGCCGTAGCCACGTCGGGAAGGTCGTCTGAGTGGACCGCGTGCGTGGCAAGGCCGACTTGCAGGGCCTGCGCCCCGGACACTCGTGCTCCGGTGAGCCCCAACCAGTTTCCGACTCCCTCCGGCAGTCGGGGCAGGAAATATGTCGAGCCGATATCGGGGAAGAATCCGATGGCCGTCTCGGGCATCGCGATGAGCGCCCGCTCAGTCACGACACGGATCTCGCCGTGAACGCTGATTCCCAGCCCGCCGCCCATCGCGGCGCCATCGATGAGGGTGACATACGGCTTGGGGTAGTTCGCGATCAGTTGATCGAGCCGATACTCCGCACTGAAATAGTCGGTGATTGCGGTGTGGTCACCGGCCACCGCAGCCTCGCGGATCGCCCTGATATCACCGCCGGCACAAAAGGCGCGGTCCGACGCCGAACTGACCAGGACAGTACGAACTGAATCGTCGTCGCCCCAGGCTACGAGCACCTCGTAGATATCCTCGACCATCGATTGATCCAGGGCGTTGAGGGCTTTGGGGCGATCGAGGATAATTTCGCCAACGCCGTTGGCAACTGCGCTACGGATGTACGACATGCACCGAACATTAGTGCGTGTAGGCCAGATCACGCCCGGAGGGGCACTCGGTCATGACATACTCCACAAATGGTAAACGTTACGACGGACGTTGTCACGGTTCTTGCGGCCGACAGCGGTGGCGGTGCCGCGCTTGATCAAGTGTTCGGCATGACTGCCGTCGCAGGCGTAGTCTCGCTCGGGCTCCTATGGATCGCCTATCAGCATCGGATGCGAAAATCGGACTGGCTCAACGATCTTGGGCGCTGGGTGGGGTCGGTTGGCGAGCGCCCGAGTTGGTCGGTACTCCCGGTCGTGCTGTTCACCACGACGATCCTCACCGCGTTCCTCGGATTCATCTGGGATGTCAGTCTGCATATCGGCCGCGGGCGCGACGAAGGGCCTCTCGCCAATCCCGCGCACTACTTCATTCTGGTCGGCCTATTCTTCTTGTTCATCGCAGGTTCGCTGGCGATGATTCTGCCGCGTAACGCAGACGGGTCGGTCGCCAAACCGGGCAAAGCCGCGGTGAAGATCACCCGCACGTGGTACTCCCCGGTCGCCGGCATCCTGGTTGCCGCGTGTGGCCTCTACGCGTTGATCGGCTTCCCGCTCGACGACATCTGGCATCGCATCTTCGGTCAAGACGTGACGCTGTGGGGGCCGACCCACCTCATGCTCATCGGTGGTGCCGGGTTCTCGCTGATCGGCATCATCCTGCTAATCCACGAGGGTTACCTCGCGGCTACGTTCAACGCGGACAAGGACATTCCACAGGGCCCGGCCAAGCTCGGGTCGTTCACCATCCCGGCGTGGGTCACCGGAACTGCCTCGACCAAGTTGGCGCAAGCACTTGCCTGCGGCGGTCTCCTGATCGGTCTGTCGGTATTCCAAGTCGAATTCGACTTCGGCGTTCAGCAGTTCCGTCTGCTGTTCCAGCCCGTGCTGATGATTGCCGCGGGCGTCTTCGGTCTCGTCGTCTGCCGGCTGTGGGCCGGCGTTGGCATGACCTTCGTCGCGGTCGCCTTCGCGGCAATTGTCCGCGGCATCGTGGCGGTCCTCGTCGGCCCGATCCTCGGTGAACCGAGCAATATTTTCCCGCTGTATCTCGGCATCGCCGTCGTCGTGGAACTGCTGGCCTTGACGCCGCTACGCAACAATGCCATCGCCTTCGGCGGCGTCAGCGGTCTGGTCGGCGCGACGCTCGGCGTATGGGGCGAATCGCTGTGGGTCAACGGACTCTTCCAGACTCCGTGGCCAACGAGTCTGTGGCCGTCGATCCTGACGGTCGGCATCCCGGTCGGCATTACCGTCGGGCTGACCGCCGGCCTGCTGGCCCGTGTTCTTCAACCAAAGCCGTTGCCCAGCAAGCCTATTCGACGCGGCATCGTTGTGCTGATGATCGCAACCATCGCCGGAGCGGTGCTCTACGGCCTCAATATCAAAGAGCCCGAGGACGCGGCTGTCACGGTGGCGTTGACCGAGGCGCCGGTGGTCGACGGGTTCCGGATGGTCACCGCGGATGTACGTATCGTTCCCGATTCCACCGTGTCCGACGACCCGGACTGGGTAACCATCCTGGCGTGGCAGGGCGGCGGCGACAGCCTGCACGGCCTCGTCATCGACCGCCTCGACAAGGTCGGGCCGGGTCACTACAGATCCACCAAGGCTGTACCGGTATCAGGCACCTGGAAGACAGTATTCCGTGTTCAGGACGGCAATATCCTGACCGCCGCGCCGATCTACCTCGCCGGAGATCCCGCGATCGGCGCGACCGAAGTAACCGCGACGCCGTCGTTTACCCGACCGCTCAGCCGCGAGATCGACGTCTTGCAGCGCGAACGTAAATTCGATCACCCGGCGTGGCTCTTCTCTACGGCAACCTGGATCGTCGCGCTGATGACGATAGTCCTGGTGTGGGTGTTGTCCTGGGGCGCTGCCCGAATCAACGAGTCTTACTACGGCAGCCAAACAACGACCGAGCCGGTACCAACGCCCATCCCCGAGAACGCCGCGTGAGGGTTGTCTACCTGGCCGACCACTCGGTGTGGTTGGCATTGCCCGCCTTCGCACCCGCTCTGCTGATCGCCGGGGTGGTCGTCGGGATGGTGATTCGTGATCGTCGTGCGCCAGATGATGCCGAGGACGACAACGGAACCGACGAAACGGATCTTCCATGATCGACGTCGTAGCGCATGGGACCGGTGAAGCGTCCGCGCTTCCAGTCCCCATCACCTTTGCCCTGATCGGCGGATCGTGGGCGCTCGCCGGTTCATTCGCGGTACTCGCGTTGGCCTGGCGTAAGCCGCGCCTGACGGCGTCGGGCCATTTCGCATCAGTGAGCGGTAGGGTGACGGCGGTCGCCGACAGTTCGGTCACGCGCGCAATGCTCGGCGTACTTGGCATCGTCATCTCCGCTGCGACGCTGATCCTCGGTGTCGTTGCCGACGACGAGCACAATCCGTTGACCGGTACGTTCTACGCGCTGCTGTGGGTTGGGCTCGTCCCGCTATCCCTGCTGTTCGGCCCGGTGTGGCGATTGATCTCACCATTGCGCGCCATTCATGGGTTCGCGTGTCGAACAACCGGTTTCGACTTAGACCGCGGATTGCTGACATATCCCGACCGGTTCGGCCGATGGCCGGCCGCACTTGGGTTGTTCGCCTTCGTATGGATCGAATTGTGTTCGAGCAATCGCGGCTCGGCCGACGCGGTATTGGTGTGGCTGATCGTTTACGTCGTGGTACTCGGCCTCGGTTCGATACTCTTCGGACGCCGGTGGTTTTCCAGCGCCGATCCGTTCGAAGTATTCAGCGAGACAATCGCAACCATGTCGGTGCTCGCACGCAATCCTGATGACCGCTCATTGATGCTGCGCGGTCCCCTTTCCGGGCTCTCGACATATGGCAGCGGCCCGGGATCGGTCGCGGTTATCGCAGTCCTGCTCGGCTCGACCGCCTTCGACAGCTTTACCAGGATCACCATGCCGCACACCATGATCGAGCGGACCGGGGTGATGGCGGCATTCATCGCCGGGGTCGCGGCGACCTTCGTCGCGGCGTCGATGGCTACCGGCGGAGTAACGTCGGCGCAGCGGCGCGCATTGCCCGGTAACCTCGCCCACAACTTGATTCCGATTGTCGTTGGCTACCTGATCGCCCACTACGCAACATACTTCGTCGAAGAGGGCCAGGAAGCGGTAGGCGCGTGGTGGGTTTCGCTGACCGGCGGTGGCGAGCCGGGGGTATGGCGGACCTTTACCGAACACCCGGCGATCCCTGCCTCGATCGCGGTGAGCGCGGTGGTGATCGGTCATATTCTCGCGGTCATCGCGGCACACGATGCGGCACTGCGGGCCCTGCCCCGCCGACATCAACTGACCGGTCAACTGGCGCTAATGTTGCTGATGGTCGGCTACACCTTCACCGGGCTGTACCTGCTATTCGGTGCATAAACCCGGCAACGCACCGCTCACCGCTGGTCGAGTGCCATCCCCACCGCTGGTCGAGTGCCGACGAGCCTGCGAGTCGGTGTATCGAGACCACCGCACCACTCACCGCTGGTCGAGTGCCGACGAGCCCGCGAGTCGGTGTATCGAGACCACCGCTCACCGCTGGTCGAGTGCCGACGAGCCCGCGAGTCGATGTATCGAGACCACCGCACCACTCACCGCTGGTCGAGTGCCGACGAGCCCGCGAGTCGATGTATCGAGACCACCGCTCACCGCTGGTCGAGTGCCGACGAGCCTGCGAGTCGGTGTATCGAGACCACCGCACCCCGAAGTCGAAACCCCCTTGCCAGATCTACTGAGAACAGCTAACGTTGGCGCCGTTCTTGTAGCCCACCGAGGAGTTGATCGCCAGATATGAACGACTGAGATTCGTCCACCACGCCGCGCGCCACGCATCTTATGCGTCGAGCCCGTCGGCATCATCGGATCAATCTCATTGGAGTCGCTCATGTCTACCTCGTTTCCCGCTGCCATTTCCCCCTCCGCGTCGGGCTCGCCAATCACCCTGTCCGACATCACCTTCGCCTGGCCCGACGGTACCGCGGTCTTTAAACATCTATCGGCGACCATTCCGGCCGGAGTCACGTCGATCGTCGGCGCCAACGGCGCGGGGAAGACAACACTGTTGCGCCTGATTGCCGGTGACTTGCGGCCGACGTCAGGAAGCATCACGGCTACGGGCTCGATCGGTCTGGTAGATCAGCATCCGCAGGCCAACCAGACCGACACGGTTGCCGACGTACTCGGCATCACCGATCGTGTCGCCGCGCTGCGCCACATCGAAGCCGGCTCTGTCGATCCCGACGACTACACTGTGATCGGCGATGACTGGGATATCGAGGCACGGGCAGTCGCGGAACTATCTGGAATCGGTTTGGGCACACTGGAACTCGACCGCACCGTCGGCGAGGTTTCCGGAGGTGAGGCGACGCTACTGGCCATCGCGGCAAGATTGCTCGACCGGCCGACCGTTTTGATTCTCGACGAACCGACCAATAACCTCGATCCGCGAGCGCGCCGGTTGCTGTTCGACGCCATCGATCGGTTCGCCGGCTCAGTCTTACTCATCAGTCACGACTTGGAATTGCTCGAACGAGTCAATACCACAATGGAGTTGTATCGCGGTGACCTCCGCGCATTCGGTGGTGCGTATTCGCTCTACCGACAGACGATGGAGTCCGAGCAAGATTCCGTGGCTGCCGCCGTCGTCACAGCCTCGAATGACCTTCGCAAACAGCGGCGCGAGATGATCGAGGCGCAGACCAAGCTGGCACACCGGGCGCGGACGGCCCGCAAGGCGGAAGCCGAGAAGCGCGTACCCAAGATCATCGCCCACGGACGTCGTTCCGCCGCACAGGTTTCGGCGGGCAAACTGCGTACCGAGGTGGCGGCCGACGTAGATGCCGCGAAGGAGCATTTGAACGACGTTGCGGCCGATGTCCGCAACGACCTGACCGCGAAGATCGCGCTACCTGAACTATCGATCGCGACGCGCCGCGAGATTGTCGTCGACGACGAATTGCCGGTTGACGGACCCGAGCGCATCCGGGTGGCCGGAGCGAATGGCTCCGGCAAGACAACCCTGCTGCGTCGAATCATCGACGATGAGGCGATCCAGGTCCCGTATTGTTTTGTGCCGCAGTTGATCACCTTCGACGACGAGAACCGATCGATCGCCGAGGCGATGGCCGACGCGCATCCCGAACTGACGCTGATGCACATCCATTCCGCGTTGGCGCGCATGCTGTTTCGAGGCGATCGGTCAAAGCAACGGCTCTCGACACTGTCGGGTGGAGAACGCCTGCGAGTTGCGCTGGCGATCGGGCTGGCGGGCACCACGCCAGCGGAACTGCTCATCATCGATGAACCGACGAACAACCTCGATATCGAAACCGTCGAACAATTGGCCGCTGCGTTGAACGGGTGGAACGGAGCGTTGGTGCTGGTATCTCATGACGAGAATTTCGTTGACCGCGTAGGCATTTCACGAACGGTGACGCTCTGATCGACCAGCGGAAAGTCACCACAGCTCACCAATCGCCGCTGGTCGAGCGCCGAGGAGCACTAGCGACGAAGTGTATCGAGACCCCGTGAGAGACTTGCGAAGCAACTCACCAGGTCTCGATACACCGACTCGCAAGCTCGCCGGCACTCGCCCAACGGAAAGTCGCCTGCCACTCGACCGGCGCGAACTCGCCACACTACGGCCAGAACTACTCGATCTGCTCAGCGGCCTCCAGCCACTGCATCTCAGCGTCTTCCTTGTCCGCGACCACCTTGCGCAACTCGGTGTCCAACGCGACCAACTTCTCCTGATCGGTTGCAGCAGCTGCCAATTCGGTGTGCAGCTTCGCCTCGCGTGCGTCGAGCTTTTGGATTTGCCGCTCCAGCCGGTTCATTGCCTTACGTGCCTGATGATGTGCTGCGGCGTCGGTGGTCAGCTCAGAACCCACCGAATTCGACTGTGCCGTAACTACTTTCACCGAACCCTGACTGCCGGCCAACTCGGCCCGCCGAGTCAGGTATTGCTCGATGCCGCCGGGCAGGTTGGTCAGCGCGCCGTCGCCGAACAGCGCCCAGGTGGAATCGCAGATTCGCTCGATCAAGTACCGGTCGTGACTGATCACCACCAGGGTTCCGGCCCACCCGTCGAGCAGGTCCTCCAACTGTTGCAAAGTATCGATGTCGAGATCGTTGGTCGGCTCGTCGAGCAGCAGCACATTCGGCTCAGCCATCAGGACGCACGTCAGCTGGAGCCGACGACGCTCCCCACCGGACAGATCGCCGACCGGCGTGCGCTGTCGCGCGGGCGCGAAACCCAACCGCTCAGCGAGCTGGCTGGCAGAAAGTTCCTTGTCCCCCAACGTAATATGGCCCGCGACTGCCTCGACGGCGTCGAGTACACGCTGATCGGGATCGAGGTCGTCGAGTTCCTGGCGCAGCCAACCGAGCGACACCGTCTTGCCCTCAATCCGCCGCCCGGGTGCCACCGGCACCTCACCGGCGAGCGCGCGCAGCAGCGTCGTCTTGCCCGAGCCGTTGACTCCGACCAAGCCAATACGTTCGCCGGGCGCCAACCGCCAGGTGAGATCGTCAAGCAACACCGTCGTCGTACCGTCGGCGCCGACCGGTGTTTCGATATGAGCGTTCTCCAGTTCGATCGCAACCCGACCGAGGCGTCGCTTCGCGAACGCCGAAAGGCTGACGCTGTCACGCGGCGGCGGCACGTCCGCGATGAGCTTCTCCGCTGCTTCAATTCGATAGCGGGGCTTGGACGTTCGCGCCGGCGGTCCGCGTCGCAGCCACGCCAACTCCTTGCGAGCGAGGTTACGGCGACGCTCTTCGGCGGCGTCGGCCAATCGCACGCGTTCCGCTCGCGCGAACACCCAGTCGTTGTAGCCGCCTTCATATTCGTCGACGCGGCCGGAGTGGACTTCCCAGGTGCGCTGGGCGACAGTGTCGAGGAACCAGCGGTCGTGCGTCACGACGACCAGCGCGCTGGACCGCGAGACGAGATGCGAGGCGAGCCACTGCACGCCTTCGACGTCGAGGTGGTTGGTCGGCTCGTCCAAGACCAGCAGGTCGGCGTCGGAAACCAGGGCCGCAGCTAGCGCCGCGCGTCGTCGCTGCCCGCCTGATAATTCGTCGACGCGCGAGTTCATCAGCGCATCGACGCCGATCCCCGCCAGGACGCCGCGGATTCTGGCGTCGCCGGCCCATTCGTGTTCCGCCAAACCCAACTGTCCGATGACGACATCGGCGACGGTCGCACCGGGTGGAAGTTCGCCGCGCTGGGTGACGGTGACGACACGCACTCCCCCGGCCCGCGAGACTCGCCCGGCATCAGGTTCGACGATGCCGGACAGAATTTCCAACAATGTCGTCTTGCCGCCACCGTTTAGACCGACGACGCCGATACGTTGGCCGGAATGGACACCGACACTGACTTCGTCGAGCAGGGGTTTGATGCCGAAACTCTTGCTGATTTTCTCCGCGTTGATCAGCACCGCGTTGGGAGTGGTCATTTCACTCCGATGAGTTCAGATACTTTGACTCGCTCAACACAACGCACCGCTAGACGATACCAACGCCGCTCATGACCTCTGACCACGCGCCCTCGCGGGCGACCGAACGACTGCCAGTCGTCCTGGTACATGGCTTGCGAGTCAGCGGGGCAGCCCTGCACCGGATCGACGCGGCGATCACCGATCGCGAGACCCGATGCCCCGACCTTCCCGGTCATGGCACACGGAGCGGCGAAGTCTTCACGATGGAATCCGCGGTCGACGCGGTATTCGACGCGATCGATGACGTCGGCGGTCGTGCGATGGTGGCGGGTATGTCACTGGGCGGGTATGTCGCAATGGCGGCGGGGGCCCGCGACTCGACGGCAATCGCGGGTCTGACGGTGATGTGTGCGACGACTCAACCGACTGCACTGTTGGCCGCACCATTCCGGGTCTTCGGTGCGGCGACGAGATATCTGCCGAAGGAGGCGGCCGCTATCAGCAAATTCCTCACCCGGATCGCCGTCGGACGCGGTGTGTCCGAGGATATGGAAGCTGGCGGGCTCTCCCTGCATTCGATTCGCGACGTAGTGAATGGCCTCGCAACGTTCGACGCTCTCAGCGCGATCGCGTCCTATGCCGGGCCGACTGAATTTCTCAACGGCGCACAAGATCCGTTCCGCTTGAATGAACATCGATTCCTCGACGCCGCTCAGGACGCCCGTCTGACCGTCGTCGAATCAGGCAGTCATCTCTTTCCTCTGATCCAACCGGCGCTGGTCGGCAAGTTCATCGCCGCAGAGGCTGCCAGCCTCGACCATGATTTCGACCCGGCCACCGACCGATAAGCACTGGATAACAAAACTCCTTCACTTTTGTCACTTCTGTAACCAGTGCGTACCGTCGAGACGGTGAATCGCGAATCCATCCGAAATCGGGCGCTCGTCACCTTGGCGGCAGCGATCGCCGCCGGAACTCTGACCGCCGCTCCGGCGACGGCGGCGCCACAAGTCGGCCCTGACGTGTCGAGCCATCAACATCCGGGTTCGTCGTTCATCAACTGGTTCGCGGTGCGCGCAGCAGGTCAGCAGCTCGCGATGGTTAAGGCAACTGAGTCCACCTGGTACGTCAATCCCTACTTCGTGCCCGACAGTGTGTCGATACGTGCGGCCGGTCTGATCCGGGGCACCTATCACTACGCCGATCCCTCCCGATCCGCCGCCGCGCAGGCGCTGTTCTACGCGACGACGGTGCTTGGCCAAAACGGCATCCTCGACCTTCCACCCGTACTCGATCTGGAAGCGACCGGCGGACTGGGCCCACGAGCGCTTGCGGCCTGGGTACGTGAATTCTGCGGGACGCTCGAGGCGATCACGCACCGCAAGACGATCATCTACACCTACCCACAGTTCTGGAACAACGCGATGGGTGGCACCCGCGAATTCGGCGACCATCCGTTATGGATCGCGTCCTACAACGGCAAAGCCGCGCCGGTGATGCCCAAGGGCGGCTGGCGAACCTGGACTTTCTGGCAGTTCACCGATAGTGGACGGCTGGCCGGCGTGCCGACACGGGTGGATCTCAACCGATATAACGGCTCGATCGCCGGACTCCGACGTTATGGCAACGCGCTCAACGCCTTTGGCAGCTGAGGCGATATTATTTTGCCAAGTTTCGAAGAGCTCCGCGCAGAAATTGCGAATAAATGCGGCTGACATTTTCCCGGTCTACGTCCGACGCGGTCAAAATATGGTATCCGAGCGCCGCGCCAGATCCGGTTACCATTGCGGCTATGGCGGGTAAGTCGTCGGAGGTTATCGACGAGCCATCGAACTCCGACTCCTGTGCTTCTATCAATTCGGAAATCTTATCAACGAACATGCCGCCCACAGTAATAAGCTGAGAAACAATAGGATCCGGAGAGAGTTCGAGGGATATTCGAAGTATGTCCCCTATCTGGGGACGTTGAGCGATATAATTCATGCCGACATTAATCAAAATGTCGACACTGTCTTCGAGCGGGCTATTGAGCACACTGTCGTAGTAGGGGAACAACTCCCTCACCACATTCATTAGTTCCCGCTGAATTACCCTGTTAAACAGATCCTGCTTGGATCCGAAATGCGCATAAAGTGTCGGTTTCGTGGACTGCGCGACCTCAGCAATTTGGCCCATGCTGGTATTGGCGTAGCCATTTTTAGCGAATTCCTCGAGTGCGGCATCGAGCAGATCGTCGTCGCTCGGGCGGCGTTGAGTTGGAGGCACGGGTTTCCCGACTTCCTCTCCATGGGCGGCTCGGCAGATCGCAAATCGCCCTTGACTGTACCGGACACGTAAGCGTCAAGCCGGAGTCGCCACGTGTCATGAGAGGAATGATTTGAATCCGAGCACCACTTCCGGACCCGAACTTCCCTCCCGATTCGCAGACTGGCGGCTAGGTCCATTCACGCCGGCCTCAGTACTGTCGCCAATCGCTTACAATAGAGTCCACAGTCATCGAAACGCATAGCGGACCAGGCGTGGCGCCGGGAAGATGACGGCTTCTATGACACCGCGTGTTCGCGATTAAGATTCCATGAAATCGTGGCTGCGCATTCGGGCAGCGTTCGGTTGGGAATTCGGGTTACGAGGCAATAAATGGAGGTTGCGAGGCTGATTATGCTGTATATCAGCTGGCGACCGGCATATCGGTAGCAGTCGCTCCTGGCCCACCCAACCGCCTAGCAGCTCGCTGGCCTCGTAGGGCAAGGGGGACCAGCCACAAGAATGCTCCAAGGTCGCCCACGAGCGTCGAAGGTAGACGATTGTGCACGAACCCGACGGACAGCCCACTGTTCACATCGGCCCAGCCGAAACACCCGCTCAGGCCGACATGGCCGAATCCGGGGGCGAGCCCGGGGACCGGACTACGATGGAACCCCAGATTCCATGACATCGGTAGTCCGATCACTCGATCACGCTGCCAGCGGCGCTCGCCGTCGAACATCCGTACCCGCTCGGCGGAAAGAAGGCGGTCTGCGCCGACGCGGCCGTCCGTCGCGAGAGCGGCGTACACCCGGCCCAAGTCACGCGCCGTGGAGATCGCGTTTGCCGCTGGCATCTGCGTTCCCGTCAGATACTTCTCAGGTGACGTCGCAACCATGCGCGCGGTACCCGGTCCCATGTAGAGCGCACGGCACGAGGCCCCGCCGAGAGCTGCCGGGAAGCGCGTTCCGCGCGCAAGCAGGTTGTCGCGAGCTACAGCGGTGAACACTCGTCGGGGATCGACATAGTCCGCAACCTGAACCGGCGGCCTCGGAGTACCGAGCGACAGTTGAGTGAGGCCAAGAGGGGCGCATAACTCGTCTTGGTAGAGGGTTCGCATATCTTTGCCGGTGACGTGTTTCGCGATTCCCGCGAGTAACCAGCCGATCGTCAACGCGTGGTACGCGGGTTTCCCCGCCAATTCATCGCGACGCGAACTTGCCAGCCGTCGTTGCATCAACTCATGGTCGAGTGCGTCATGGACAGATCGCGACATTCCGCTCAGTGCCGACAAGCCTGCGGTGTGTGACAGCACTTGCCGCACCGTAATGTCCGACTTCCCTTCGGCGGCGAAGTCCGGCCAATACTCGGCAACCGGATTGTCATAGTCGATAAGCCCGCGATCAGCGAGACGATGAATAACGATCGATGACAATCCTTTCGAGGCCGAATAGATCACTGCGGCGGTCGACTCCGTCCAGGGCTGCTCGCCACGCGCATCCCGGTTGCCGCACCAGATATCGACCACCGGGACCCCATTGTCGAAGACAGCCAACGCGCCGCCGCCCAAACCACCCGACCAGACTCGCCCGAAGACCTTCGTCAACCGCTCGTAGCCGCGATCCGAGTATCCAGAAACTACGGTGTGCATTGCCAACCCTTTCAGCTTTACTCCGAGTAAAGCATTGTGGGGCACGCTACCGCTCTGGTGTGACCGAGTCAACACTCATCAGAGATGCGGTTGTCTATACGGATTCGTGACATTCGGAAAATGTGCGATCACCCAAGTCGGCCGAGCGTCGACCAACAGCCTTCTTATCTCACCGAAACGGCTGCCCTACCGAGTCTGCGATTCGGCATGTCGGGGTACCGGCCCCGACTTTCCATCAGGAATGCGCGACTAAACCACCCGCGCACCGGGCACCGGACCGGTCGCGATACGCACTGCTTTCGCCACCCCCGCGCCCGACAATTCCGCGGCCACGTTAACCGCAGCCGCTTCGTCGGCGCAGAGGAAGGCGCAGGTCGGCCCGGAACCCGAAACGATACCGTTCAGCGCGCCAGCGTCGACGCCGGCGCGCAAGGTTCGACGCAGGGTCGGCTGAAGGGACAGCGCGGCCGGCTGTAAATCGTTGTGCAGCAAAGCCGCAACGCGCGCAGGCTCACCGGCGGCCAGCGCCTGCAACAACCCGTCCGGTGGCGGTACATCATGGTCAGCGTCGTCACTGCGGGCCGCGCGCAGTCGGTCGAGTTCGGCGTAGACGGCCGGCGTCGACAATCCTTCCCGTGCGAGCGCCAGTACCCAGTGAAATTGTCCCCGCGAAAGGATCGGTATCAGCCGTTCGCCGCGACCGGTGCCGAGCGCCGTCGCGCCATGCAGCCCGAACGGTACGTCGGAGCCGAGTTTCGCCGCGATCTTGTTCAGAGTCTCCCGGTCGACATCGAGTTTCCAGAGCGTCGCCAGCGCCACGAGCGCCCCGGCCGCATCGGCGCTGCCACCGGCCATCCCGCCGGCGACCGGAATCTGTTTGCCGATAACGATGGCGGCCGACGGGTCGCGGCCGGCCCAGGCGGCCAGCTCGATCGCTGCGCGCGCCGCCAGGTTGGTCGCATCGTCCGGCACATTGCCCGCACCCTCCCCGGCGGTCGAGACGGTCAGCTCATCGGCGGTGGTCACACTGATGTCGTCGCCGAGCGACAGCGCTTGGAACACCGTGGTCAGGTCGTGATAGCCATCGTCCCGCAACGCCCCGACGCCAAGGTAAAGGTTCACCTTCGATGGCGCGTGCACGGTGATCGGGGTCGGAACCGCCGAGAGTGATGGGGACACGGGAATACAGCGTAACGCAGGTGCGGGCTAAGCCGGTGTCGACGACGTTACGCCGGGTCCACCTGCGCCAGCCGGACGAAATCGTCGACCGACAAACGTTCGCCGCGCGTGCTCGGCTCGATGCCTGCCGCACGCAGACGTCGTTCGGCCTCGGGCGCGCTACCCGCCCAGCCAGACAGGGCCGCCCGCAATGTCTTTCGGCGCTGCGCGAACGCGGCATCGACTACGGCGAATACTGCGCGCCGGAACTCGGCATCGTCGGGGAAGGTGTCGGTGCGCTCGATCCGGACCAGGCCGGACTCGACCTTCGGCTCAGGCCAGAAGACGTTACGTCCCACCGCACCAGCCCGGGAGACTTTTCCGTAATACCGGGCCTTCACGCTGGGCACCCCATACACCCGACTCCCCGGATCGGCCGCAAGCCGATCGGCAACTTCAGCCTGAACCATCACCAAAGCCGTTGTCAGCGTGGGAATTTCAGCCATCAGGTGAAGCAATACCGGCACTGCGACGTTGTAGGGCAGGTTAGCGACCAGCGCAGTCGGAGTACCCGGCACGTCCGCGGCCTTCACTTTCATGGCATCGCCGAGCACAACGGTGAAATCGGCCAGCTGACTTGGCGCGAATTCGCCGATGGTGTGAGGCAATCGATCGGCCAGCACCGGGTCGATCTCCACCGCGACAACGGATCCGGCTACCGCGAGCAAAGCCAGGGTCAGCGACCCCAGTCCCGGACCAACCTCGAGCACGGTGTCGTCGGGACCAACTTTCGAGGCGGCGACGATACGGCGCACTGTATTCGCGTCGTGTACAAAATTCTGACCGAGGGTCTTGGTCGGGCGAACGTTCAATTCCGCTGCGAGAGATCGGATCTGAGCCGGACCGAGAAGTCGGGGCTTGGGGTCGGTACTCAGCGCAGACCAAGACTCGACGAGCATGCGGGCCAGGCGCCCCACCCCTGTGCGGCAAGAGTCTTCTTGGCGATATCGATCTGCTCTTCACGGGTCGCGAGGTCGGCCCGCGGAGCATACTTGCCGCCACCCCAACGCAACCACGTCCCGGCGTCGAACTGAATGCCACCGTAGAAACCATTGCCGTTGTTGATCGCCCAGTTGCCGGTCGACTCACACTGCGCAAGCGCATCCCAGACCGAACCCGCCGGGACGAACGGGGCGCCGGGCTTTGTTCCGACGCGAACAGTCGCGGCGACCGGCTCGGTGGTCGTCTGCGATTCCAGCTTCTTCCGCTTGACTTCTTTTCCGTTGATCGTGGTGACTTCGTAAGTTACCCGCGCCTGACCGGGCTTGCCAGGACTGACGACGACCTTGCGGTCCTTGATGAGGTTGGGATCTTTCTTCTGGATCTGCGGCGGCGCGACAGCCTCGACTCGAGAGGTCTCCGAGACCCGGATACGGGTGACCCGAATAGCCATATTGGCCTTCACCGGCGTCGATGCCGCTGGCCAGACCTTGTCGGTGGGCGCCAGCGGTTTGCCTGTCGCGGCCAGCACATCGGCAACGGTCTTCGCGGCGACGTCCGGGGTCCAGGTGACGGTTCCGTCAGTCAGTTTGACCTTCTTGGGGAGCGTCACGTCAACGATGGCGCCGTTGGTCGGCAGCGTCGGGAAATGCGCGTCGGTCGCCGAGTCGCCCAGATTGGTCTGCGCGAGCAGTTCAGGCACGGTCGAAGCATTGGTGCGGACAGTCTTGGGTTTTCCGTCGACGTCGATGGTCACCGACTTCATCCGCTTCATCGTCACCACTTGGCCGTCGTGCAACGACGAGTTGCCAGCCGGCAGCAGAAGGTCACCGTCGGCGGGGGTATACCCCTTGGACCGTAGGACCGAATCCACCGACATCGACATCGTCGAGACATGTTCGATATTGCCGTCGACATTGAGAGTGACGTTCTTATGCATCGCCACCCCCATCGCTCCGCCAGCGGCGACGGTCAACGCGACGGCGCCGACTGCGAGCCGCGCACGGTTCGACTGAGAGCTATTGATCTTGGAAACGACAGACACGTTGTGACAACCCTGGTTCGACGACAGTCTTCGTCCGACCCCGCTGAAGACGACTTCGGGGATCCGACGGATCACAGTATGGTAACGAACGTGCGCAATTAAGGCAAAGCAAGCCCGAAGGCAGCGCAAGCGTTTGCCCCGAGTTGGATAGCCAAATCAGTTGCGTCGACGCCACGGATCGCGGCGAGCCCGCGCACTGAAAATGGCAGGCAGTAGGACTGATTTGGCTGGCCACGGTAGGGATGCGGCGTCAAGAACGGCGCGTCCGTCTCAACCAGCAATCTATTTTCTGGGACCAGTTTCGACGCCTGCGCCAACTCTGAAGCATTGGTAAAGGTCACAGTTCCCGCGAAGCTGAGGTAGTAGTCACGCTCCACGCATTCACGTGCAACGTTTCGGTCACCGGAGAAGCAATGCATGATTACGGTCTCCGGGTCCCCTTCGGCCGCCAGAACATCGAGCAGATCGGCGTCGGCCTCTCGATTGTGGATCATCAGCGGCTTACCGATCCTCTTCGCGAGGTTGATATGCCAGGCGAAAACATCCTTCTGCACGGCCGGGTCGGCGCAATCGTCGGATTTGCCCGGCCAGTAGTAGTCGAGGCCGGTTTCGCCGATCGCGACGACGCGGGGATGCGCGGCCATCTCCTCCAATTCGGCCGCGGTGTCATCGTCGAGATCATTGGCATGGGTCGGATGCAATGCGACGGCGGCATAAGCACGCTCGTCCCAGTCCGCCGCTGCCACGGCCCAGCGCGCATCGACCATGTCATCGGCGACGGTGACGACGGCGCGCACACCGACCCGCTCGGCATGGTCGAGGATCTCGCGCACGGACTCGGGGTCACGCCCGCCGCATGCCGCGAGGTGCGTATGGGAGTCGATGAGCCCCGGCAGGGGCGTCGGATCTGGCGGCGGCTCACGACGACGACTCTTGCTCACCGCGCCCACTCTGCCAGGTGCCGACTCCCCGACTCCGGTCCGCCTATAACTCGACGGACCCGTCGACCACAGTTGTCGACTGTCCGCCGATCCAGATTCGATCACCGTCGTCATCGACGTATACGCGTCCGATCCGATCCAGGACGGTCCCCTGTGCGGCGACATACGAAGCGGGGGCATCGTGTGTGGCGCGCAGCCACATGGCCAGACCCGCGTTGAGGCTCCCGGTGATCGGATCTTCCGGTACGCCTTGTCCCGGAACAAAGGCGCGCACCTCGTAGTTCGGCTCGCCTGCTTCGACGTCGGTGTACGCCCCCACGACACCAACTTCGTAGTCGCCCAATGCGGCCATATCCGGGACTAAGTCCAACACACGCTGCGCCGAATCGAGTAGCAGTCCCATCCAGTTGGGACCGTTGGCGACCCATGCGGCATCGACGATGTCGGTGACACCGATACCGAGGGCGAGAGCGATCTCGGTCCGCACCGACTGGTCAATCGGGCCGCTGCGGATCAGCGGCGGCGCGGCGAATGCGAGTCGGTTTCCGTCGACTCGGATATTGATGAGGCCTGCACCGCATTCCTGCACGATCTCAGGTCCTCGTGGGGTGCCACCGTTTGTGCGCCAGGCATGCGCCGAACCCAGCGTGGGATGGCCCGCGAACGGCAACTCGCCTGCCGGGGTAAAGATACGCAGGCGATAGTCAGCGCCCTCGACGGTCGGCGGCAGGACGAAGGTGGTCTCGGACAGGTTCGTCCACCGCGCGAAAGCGGCCATGTCGGTGTCGGATAGGCCATCGGCATCAAGTACCACGGCAACCGGATTGCCTCGTACCGGAACAGAAGTGAACACGTCGACCTGAGCGAATTTCCGTTGCATGCCCGCCATGCTGGCACGGGTCGGGCAACCCCCGCATGTGGTTTTCCACGCACTGAGACACCCCGCCGGCCATAGCGCGCCAGATCCGTCGAAGACAGGTAGCGTTTGCGCAGTGTTGGGTTTGCCAGATGCAATCAGAGTCGCACTTTTCGATCTCGACGGCGTATTGACTACGACCGCCGTGCTACACCGCACTGCCTGGGGAGAAGCGTTCGACGCGTTCCTGTCCACCCGCGCGGGCGGTGGTGCGGCGAGTGACGGCGAGGTCTACCGTCCGTTCACCGAGCAGGACTACCTCGACTACGTTGACGGGCGCCCGCGCCTCGACGGAGTGCGCAATTTCCTGGCGTCGCGCAACATCACCGTCGACGACGCAACGGCCGATGCCATCGGCGCGGGAAAGAACAAACAATTCTTGGATTTGCTCGAACGTGACGGCGTGACCCCGTATCCGGGATCGGTGCGCTATCTTCAGGCCGCCGCCGACGCGGGATTAGGCATAGCCGTCGTGACGTCTTCGAAGAATGGCGAAGCGGTGCTCGACGCCGCCGATCTCTCGAAATTCGTGCAAGTGCGGGTCGATGGCTTGGAAGTCGCTCGACGCGGCCTGCCCGGCAAACCCGCGCCCGATTCCTATCTACTCGGCGCCGAGTTGATGGGTGTAACAGCCTCCGAGGCCGCAGTTTTCGAAGATGCGCTGTCGGGCATCGAATCCGGTGTCGCCGGAAAATTCGGCTACGTCGTCGGCATCGATCGGGTTGGCGGCACCCAAGCCGCCTCGATGACTTCAGCCGGTGCCGATATCGTCGTCACCGATCTCGATCAGCTACTTGAAGGAGGGTCGCGGTGACCACACCCGATCACGGTTTCGACATCCACCCCTGGCAGTTGAGTTGGCGCGGACTCAATGTCGACATGTTGTCGGTGACCGAGTCCCTGTTCGCACTGTCCAACGGGCACATCGGGTTACGCGGGTCCTTCGAAGAAGGCGAGCCGGTTGACATGCCGGGCACCTACCTGAACGGCTTCTACGAACAACGTGGGCTGCCCTACGCCGAGAGCGGTTACGGCTACCCCGAGTCCGGCCAGACGGTGGTCAACGTGACCGACGGCAAGATCATCCGGCTGCTCGTCGAAGACGAGCCGATGGATCTGCGCTACGGCACCACGGTGGAACACGAACGCACACTTGACTTCCGGACCGGCACCCTGCGTCGCGAGACGCTGTGGACCTCGCCGACCGGACGCACGGTACGGATCAAGTCGGAGCGTTTGGTGTCTTTCACCAAACGCACCATCGCCGCCATCCGCTACGAGGTCGAGCCCATCGGCGAGGACATGAAGATCGTGGTGCAGTCGGACCTGCTGGCCAACGAGCCGGTGGCACCTCCGGGCAGCGACCCTCGACTCGCCGCCGCCTTGGATCAGCCACTGGTCTCCGACCTCGCCGACTGCCGCAACTACTGGGGTGTGCTGGTACATCACACCCGCAAGTCCGGCCTGCACATGGCCGCGGGTATGGACCATGAGATCGAATTCCCCGACCGCGCAGACACTTTCGTACGCGCCGAGGGGGATTTGGCACGCCTGACCGTCGCCGCCAACGTGCCGCAGGGCACCAAACTGGTCTTGACCAAGTACATGGGATACGGCTGGTCGGCTCGACGCAGCGTGCCCGCTCTGCGCGCACAGGTCGACGCCGCACTCGCGATGGCCGTGGAGACCGGCTGGGAGGATCTGAAGGCCGACCAGGCCGCCTATCTGGAAGACTTCTGGCATAACGCCGATATCGAACTCGACGGCGATCCCGAACTGCAACAAGCGATTCGCTTCGCCCTCTTCCACGTGTTGCAGGCCGGTGCCCGCGGCCAGTCCCGCGCCATTCCGGCCAAGGGGCTCACCGGCCCCGGCTACGACGGTCACGCGTTCTGGGATACCGAGTCCTTCGTCCTGCCGATGCTCACCTACACGCTGCCGGCATCGGCCGGTGAGGAATTGCGTTGGCGGCACTCGACTTTGGATAAGGCGCGCCACCGCGCACAGGAACTCTCGCAACCCGGCGCCATGTTCCCGTGGCGCTCCATCAACGGTGACGAGTGTTCGGGATACTGGCCGGCGGGCACCGCTGGCGTCCACGTCAGCGCCGACATCGCCAATGCCACCGCGCGCTACCTGCGCGCAACCGGCGACGAGCAGTTCGAAACCGAGTGTGGCGTCGAACTATTGGTTGAGACAGCGCGAATGTTCGCGGGTCTCGGTCACCACGATGCCGACGGCGGCTTCCGCATCGACGGGGTCACCGGCCCCGACGAGTACACCGCCATCGTCAACAACAACATCTTCACCAACCTTGCCGCACAACAGAATCTGCGGGATGCGGTCGCCGCTGTCCGTCGCCGACCCGAGGTTGCTGCCGAGTTGGACGTGACCGATGCCGAAGTGGCGCATTGGGTTTCCTGTGCAGATGCGATGGTGATCCCCTACGACGACAAGCTCGGCGTACATCAGCAGTGTGAGTCGTTCACACATCTGGGCGCATGGGATTTCGAAGCTTCGGTTGGCAAATACCCACTGCTGCTCAACTATCCGTATTACGACCTCTATCGCAAGCAAGTCGTCAAACAGGCCGATCTGGTCTTCGCGATGTACACCCGCGGCGATGCCTTCACACCTGAACAGAAGCTGCGCAATTTCGACTACTACTATCCGTTGACCGTGCGTGACTCGTCACTGTCGGCATGCTGCGAGGCGATCGTCGCGGCCGAGGTCGGCTACCTGGACCTGTCCTACGACCTGATGTGCGAGTCGGTGTTCACCGACCTACACGACCTGCACAAGAACGTCAGTAGCGGACTGCATATCGCGGCGCTCGCCGGCGCGTGGATGGACTGTGTCGCCGGCTTCGGTGGTATGCGTGATTTCGGCGGTCAGATCACCTTTGCGCCGCGGCTGCCCAGCCGGTTGTCGTATCTCTCGTTCCGCATGGTCGTCCGTGATTCGAAGATCGTGGTTGCCATCGACCGGGACAAGGCAACCTACCGGTTGATGGACGGCCCGCCGATCCAACTCGCGCATCACGGCGAACAGTTCATCCTGGACGGGGAGGGACCAGTCAATCTCAATATTCCCTCGATCGTGACTTCCGACCCGCCCAAGGCGCCGGTCGGGTGCGAACCGTACCGACGGGAGACCGTGGCCGAATAGCCCAGGCGGGGCCGGGAGAAGGGTTTCGCGGCTCACCTCCCGTTCCCGGCTCCCCGCCGGCACCCCGCTACGATGAGACGATCATGTCGAACGCCACCGCCAGCGCCGCCTCACACGGTCAGTCCAGCCCGTTTTACCTGACCACCGCGATCGCGTATCCCAATGGTGCACCGCATATCGGGCACGCCTACGAGTACATCTCGGCGGACACACTCGCCAGGTTCAAACGACTCGACGGTTACGACGTCCGGTTCTTGACCGGCACCGACGTCCACGGTCAGAAGATGCAGCAGACCGCGCAGACCGAAGGTATCCCGACTGCCGATCTCGCCAACCGCAACTCCGATCGCTTCCAGGTGCTGCAGGAGCGGCTCGGCTCCAGCTTCGATCGGTTCATCCGAACCTCCGACGCCGATCACAAGCGCGCGTCGGAGGCCATCTGGCAGCGGATGGCCGACGCGGGCGATATCTACCTCGACAAGTACTCGGGCTGGTACGACGTTCGCGACGAGACTTTCTACTCCGAGGACGACACCACAACCGACGACTCAGGCAGCCGCGTCGCCGCCGATACCGGCCACGTACTCACCTGGACTGAAGAAGAGACGTACTTCTTCCGGCTGTCCGCCTACCAGGATCGTCTCCTCGAACTGTACGAGTCCCATCCTGAGTTCGTCGGCCCCGACGTCCGGCGTAACGAGGTCATTAGTTTCGTCAAAGGCGGCCTGACTGACCTGTCTATCTCTCGAACCACCTTCGACTGGGGCGTTCCGGTGCCTGGGCATCCTGACCATGTCATGTACGTGTGGGTTGACGCGCTGACCAACTATCTGACCGGCGTCGGATTCCCCGACGACGAGCAGACGTTGAATCGCTACTGGCCGGCAGATCTGCACATCATCGGCAAGGACATCATCCGATTCCATTGTGTCTATTGGCCGGCATTCCTTCTGAGCGCCGGCATCGAATTGCCGAAACGTGTTTTCGCACATGGCTTCTTGTTCAACAAGGGCGAGAAGATGAGCAAGTCGGTCGGCAATGTCGTCGACCCCGAAGCGCTTATCGACGAGTACGGTCTCGATCCGGTGCGCTACTTCTTCCTCCGTGAGGTTTCCTACGGGCAGGACGGATCGTATTCCACCGATGCCATCGTCGCGCGGATCAATGCCGACTTGGCGAATGAATTCGGCAATCTCGCGCAACGCACACTCTCGATGATCGTCAAATACTTCGACGGAGTCGTGCCGGAGCCCGGCACGTTTACCGCCGATGACACCGCCCTGCTCACCCGCGCCGATGGCCTGCTTGAGCAGATGCGTGCCCACTTCGACCAGCAGGCAATCCATTTGGGGCTTGAGGTGTTGTGGTCGACGCTCGCCGAGACCAACCGCTACATCTCCGCTCAGGAGCCGTGGAAACTCGCGAAGACCGATCTCGCGCGTACTGGCACTGTGCTCTACGTGTGCGCCGAGGTAGTTCGAATCGTCGCACTGCTGGCGCAGCCGGTGATGCCGACATCGTGCGCGACGTTGCTCGACCTACTCGCCGTCGATGCGAAGGCGCGTGACTTCACCGCTACCGCAACACGTTTGACTCCGGGCACTACGCTGCCCAAGCCGTCGCCGGTGTTCCCGCGTTACGAAGCGTAGGCACCCCTGGTCGCCCCCGGCAACGCCAACATGACCGACACCCACTTGGCACTGCGACTCCTCACAGCGCTCGACGCCCACACCCGCGCGCATGGCATGCCCGGCCCCGCCGCGCTGATCGGCGACTGGGCCGGCGGCGACGCCGTGATCGCGCCGTCGCTAGCGTTGGCCGCAGACACACCCATACCCGATCGACCGCAACAGTTTTGGTTCGGCTACCACGGTTTCGGCATTCATGCACAGCGGTCACCACTGCCCGACGTCGTTGGTGGACTATCCGACGACATGCTGGTGTTGCGCGACGATCAGTGGCACTATCGCCATATCGACGATCATCCGCTTCCGGACTGGATCGCCGAATGTCTAAGCGTCGCCGAATCTTTCACCACATCCGCAACTCCTTGGTCGGCATCGTGGACACCTCCGCCACGGGCGCCACACGTGTCGGCTATCGCCCAGTGCCTTGAGGCCATCCGCGCCGGCGAGATCTATCAGGCGTGCGTCTGCACTCAGTTCACCGGTCGGATCGACGGCTCACCGCTCGGATTCTTCGTCGACCTGGCTTCAGCCACTACGCCAGCCAAAGCGGCTTTCCTGCAAGGTGATTGGGGGGCCGTGGCAAGTTTCTCGCCCGAACTGTTCCTTTCCCGACACGGCGCTCGAGTGTCATCGAGCCCGATCAAAGGCACCATCGCCGCATCCGACGATCCTGCGTCTCTTCGGGCGTCGGTGAAGGACGTCGCGGAGAACATCATGATCGTCGACCTGGTCCGCAACGATCTGGGGCAGGTGGCGAAGATCGGCTCGGTTGCTGTCGAGGACCTGCTTTCTGTCGTTCCGGCCCCTGGCGTGTGGCATCTGGTGTCGACGGTGTCGGCGACCCTCGATGACACCGTAGGGAACGACAAGCTGCTCGAAGCCGCTTTCCCACCGGCATCGGTGACCGGTACCCCAAAGATCCGAGCATGCGAGCTACTCAGCGACTGGGAATCAAAGGCACGTGGAGTGTATTGCGGCGCAATAGGTTTCGCGGGTCCAGATCTCGAGCTCGATTTGAACGTGGCGATCCGGACGGTCCAGATCACCCCCGACGGTTCGGCGACCCTTGGGGTAGGCGGCGGGATCACCATCGACTCTGATCCGGATCGAGAGTGGCAGGAATGCCTGGACAAGGCGTCGTCGATCATGGAGTTCAGTCGAAGCGTTGCGTCACCGGGTCTCGATACACCTCGTCGCTAGCGCTCCTCGGCACTCGACCAGCGGGAAGCACCAGACCATCTGCAAACAACCCCCGATGGTCGAGTACCGACAGACGAGCTTGCGAGTCTGCCGGTGTATCGAGACCACACAAACACCCCCGATGGTCGAGTGCCGACAGACGAGCTTGCGAGCCTGCCGGTGTATCGAGACCACGCAACACCCCCGATGGTCGAGTGCCGACAGACGAGCTTGCGAGCCTGCCGGTGTATCGAGACCACGCAACACCCCCGATGGTCGAGTGCCGACAGACGAGCTTGCGAGCCTGCCGGTGTATCGAGACCACGCAACACCCCCGATGGTCGAGTGCCGACAGACGAGCTTGCGAGTCTGCCGGTGTATCGAGACCACGCAACACACCAACCCAACCCCCAAGCACCCCAACACTTCTCCACACCACTCACGGAGTCTCGATACACCTCGTCGCTAACGCTCCTCGGCACTCGACCACCGGGAAGCACCTAACCTCGCGCTGTTAGCACCGCCTCGTATAACTCTCGCCGGGACACTCCCGCCGCGGTTGCCACCTGTCCGCACGCGTCTTTGAGGCGCAGTCCGTCAGCGACCAACGCCTCGACGTCAGTCACCAGATCGGCCGGGTCTGCATCGACGGCGACGGCCGGTGCCAGTACGACGGTGATCTCGCCCCGTACGCCTTCCGCCGCCCACGCTGCCAATGCCGCCAGATCGCCCCGCCGGACCTCTTCGTACGTTTTGGTCAACTCTCGGCACACCACCGCGTTTCGGCTCCCGCCAAGGACCTTCGACGCCGCCGCCAACGTATCGGCCAAACGGTGCGGCGATTCAAAGAACACGACGGTGCGCGGTTCAGTTGCCAATGTCGAGAGCCACGCGGTTCGCGCGCCTGCCTTGCGCGGCGCGAAGCCGTCGAAGCAGAACCGCTCGGAGGGCAGGCCCGACACGGCCAGTGCGGTCGTCACCGCCGACGGGCCCGGCAAACATGTCACTCTCAACCCGGCGTCAGCACAAGCGGCGACGAGTTTAAAACCCGGATCGCTCACCGAGGGCATGCCCGCATCGGTGATGACCAGAACGTCCGCGCCACCGCGGATCGCCTCGACGAGCCCCGGCGTTCGGGCCGCCTCCACCTGGTCGTAGTAACTGATGAGCCGCCCACCGATAGACACTTCGAGGCCGGCGGCGAGCGCCCTGGCGCGCCGGGTGTCTTCGGCGGCGACGATGTCGGCGTCGGCCAGCATCTGCCGCAACCGCGGTGACGCGTCGCCGTATTGCCCCATCGGTGTCGCGGCCAGAATCAAACGGCCCGCGGTCGACGAAGTCATGTCATCCACCCTATGCGCGGCATCGACCTCTAGGATCGGTTGGGTGACTTCTGCCGTGCTGGACGCAAACTCGACAGCGCCCGGTCCGTTGGCTCAAGATTCTGTCGAGAACTCAACTGACCTCGGCAGTCGACCAGGCCGCACGATTCCCCGCCCGATCTTCGGCCCAACCGACCGGTTCCGCGGTCGATGGGTCGGCCTGGTGATCCTGATACTGGCCACCGTCACGCGCTTTTGGGCGCTGGTTTACCCAACTGATCAGGGCACTCCCGTCTTCGACGAGAAGCACTATGTGCCCCAGGGCTGGCAGGTCCTGACCGGCGGCAACTGGATTGAGGACAATCCCGCCTACGGCCTGGTGGTTCATCCGCCGGTCGGCAAATGGATGCTGGCGATCGGTGAGTCGGTATTCGGCTACACCCCGCTCGGCTGGCGGATCATGCCGGCGCTCTGCGGCATCGGCATCATCATGATGGTCTATCTGGTGGTGCGACGGATGTCGCGCTCGACGCTCATTGGCGCGCTCGCCGGTATTTTCGCGATCTGCGACGGTGTGCTGGTCGTGCAGTCCCGACTCGGGATGCTCGACATATTCCAGGCGTTCTTCATGCTCGCGGCGTTCACCGCTCTGATTGCCGACCGCGATCAGATGCGCGAGCGTATGCACCGGGTGTATGTCGAAGGCCGGATCAGTGACAGTCGGTTCGGCCCACGGCTCGGCTTTCGCTGGTGGCGTTTCACATCGGGTGTGATGTTGGGTCTCACCTGCGGAACCAAATGGTCGGGCATCTACTTCGTCATCTTCTTCGTCATCCTCGCGCTCGGCTTCGATGTTGCGGCCCGTCGCGCCTATCACGTTCAGCGACCGTGGGTCGGAACGCTGGTGCGAGACGTAGTGCCATCCGGGATGAGCCTGGCCGTGATGCCGGTAATCATCTATCTACTTGCCTTCATCCCCTGGTTCAATAGCGAGACTTCGGTCTACCGCTATCAGGTCGGCAATACTGTCGGGCTGGTCGGTCCGTGGGCGTGGGTGCCCGCCGCTTGGCGATCGCTTTGGTACTACGAGTCGAGCATCCTGAACTTCCATGAGGGACTGACCAATTCGGCCGGCAATCACCATCCGTGGGAGTCCAAACCGTGGACGTGGCCGATGGGCCTGCGACCGATGCTCTACGCCATCGAGAACGGGCCCGACAAATGCGGTAGCGGCGATTGCGTGCGCGCACAGATGTTGGTCGGCACGCCCGCGATGTGGTGGCTCGCGCTGCCGATGCTCGCCTGGGGATTGTGGGCAGTGGTGGTTCGGCGGGACTGGCGATATGCCGCGGTACTCGTCGGCTACGGCGCGGCCTTCCTCCCGTGGTTCGCCAACCTCGATCGCCAGATGTATTTCTTCTATGCCACCGCGATGGCACCGTTCCTGGTGATGGGCCTGGCATTGTGTTGCGGCGACATCCTGTCGGCAACAGCTCGAACCGCCTCGCGAAGACCGGAGAGGCATATCCTGGCGATCCTGGTCGTCTGCCTTTACACCGGGATGGTCATCGCGAATTTCTTGTGGCTCTGGCCGATCCTTACCGGAGCTCCGATCAGCCAGGAGACCTGGCGACTGCAGATCTGGTTGCCCAGCTGGGGATAGTTGCGCAGCGCTCGGCTTCCCTCCGCCCCACCAGACCTGGGATCTTCCGGAGATAGTCCGTCGACCAGGGGCAAGTTGCCCCCACCCGACGGACTATCACCAGACTTTATTCGCGGCGCAGGTTATTCGACGCCGCCCCTTTGCGGACGTTCACTCACTTTTGCGCGTCACCACTAGACGACGCCTCGGCCACGATCACTTCTGACGTATCGATATCCGTGGTGGCCCGGTCGTCGGACGGTCCGAAGTCGTCACCGGCGATTTCCTGGGCCTGGGTCCTGATGTGCTGGTCCACCTGACTGAGCAACTCTTCCCGTGCGACGACGAGAGGGTCCTTGCGCAGGTCCATGTAGAGCGAGACACACATACCGATCATCACCACCACGAATGGCAAGGCGGCGATAATCGCCATCTGTTTGATTCCATCGAGCGCATCCTCTCGTATCGCCAGCAGCAACGCCGCCACAGCTCCGGTGAGCACACCCCAAAAGATCGTCACCCATTTGCTCGGCTCGGCCACCCCGCGCTGCGAGAGCGTACCCATTACCAACGACGCCGAGTCGGCACCCGAGACGAAGAAGATCGCCACCAACAACATCACCAGGCCCGCGGCTATCGGGAACCAGGGCAACGTGTCGAGCATCTTGAAGAGAATCGAATCTGACAGTGCGTCAAAGGCTTTGGCGGTCATACTGTCCGGAACGCCAGGCAGCTTATTCTGCTCCTGCTGCCGGATCGCCGCGCCGCCGAACACGCAGAACCAGACCAATGACACTGTTGTCGGAACGACCATCACACCGATGACAAACTCGCGAATGGTGCGGCCCCTGGAGATTTTCGCCAGGAACATTCCGACGAAGGGTGTCCACGACACCCACCAGGCCCAGTAGAAGATGGTCCACCCGGCCAACCAGCTCTGACCGTCGCCATCAACAGTCGCCGACGATCGTGCGGAGAATGTGGTGATATCGGTCGCGTAGGCGCCCAAGCTGGTCGGCAGCAGGTTGAGAATGAAAACCGTTGGGCCAACGACGAATACGAAGACAGCCAGCACTAACGCCAGCACCATGTTGATATTGGATAGCCACTGAATCCCTTTGGCCACACCGGAAACCGCCGACGCGACGAAGGCAGCGGTGAGGACCGCGATGATCGCCACGAGCAGTAACTTGCTTGGCTCGTTGACCCAGTTCGCCGATTGCATACCCGAGCCAATCTGCAATGCGCCGAGGCCCAGGGATGCAACGGTGCCGAAAAGCGTTGCGAATATTGCCAAAATGTCGATTACCTTGCCACCTGCGCCGTTGGCCCGGTGGCCAAGGATGGGAGCGAACACCGCTGAGAGCAACTGGCCGCGCCCCAGTCGAAAAGTGCTGTAGCCGATGGCCAAACCGACGACCGCATACATCGCCCACGGGTGAAATCCCCAGTGGAACATCGTCGTGGCCATCGCGATGCCGACGTCGCGGCCGTTCGTTCCCGGCGGCGCGAACATGAAGTGCCGCAACGGTTCATAGGACCCGAAGAACATCAGCCCGATGCCCATACCGGCGCTGAACATCATCGCAATCCAACTGACGGTTCGGAATTCGGGCTTTTCCCCGTCTTGGCCGAGTGGGATTTTGCCATATTTGCTTAACGCCAGGAAGAGCGCGAAGATTACGAATCCGGTGGCGGCCAGGATGAATAGCCAACCAAGATTGTCGGTGATCCAGCCGAGCGCCTTGCCGGTTGCGTTGTTGAGGCTGTCGGAAGCTACTAAGCCCCAGATCACAAAGCCTACGACGAATGCCGCCGTGACGCCGAATACCCAGGGGTCGACCCGTGGGCGCGATGTTGAAGGTTCCTTTTCATTTACTGTGCGTTTCGTATGATTTCTAGTAGAGGCCACCTAGATACACAAACAAAGATCGCCTCGAACTATCAACTTTTCGCGACTTTCGGTACGTCATCGTTAACTGAAATTTCCGTCAATACCGCCTTTGATCTGCTAGAACTGCCGAATCAACGGACACACCAATCCACGAGGTCCACCTCGGACGGAAACCAGCTTGCTGCCGTCGATCTCGAGGACTTCGATGCCGGCATCGACCAGACGCCTGTTCGTCTCAACACTCTCGTCGTACGCGATAACCACGCCGGGTGCGACGGACAGGAGATTGCCGACCTCGACATTCGACTCGACATCGTCGGAGCCGGGACGGCTTTGGATGAGCCGCATCTCGGTTGTACCCACCGCTTCGGCCGCCGCCTGCTGAAACGGCCGCGGGGTTTCGACGCGAACGCCGCCGTCGTCGCGCGATCGAATCGTGTAGGCGACGAGGGACATCGCGGCGGACCGGCCGACGAGAAGGGTATCGGTGTCGACCATCGTCACCAGGGTGTCCAACCGGGTGTGCGCAACCCGACGGTCGATCGGTACCGCAAGCACGGTATGCGCTAGATCGTCATCGAAGAGACTGCGCGCCAACGATTCTGCCCCGGCAGGTGTGGTGCGTTCGCTGACCCCGACAACCGCGACGCCCGCCGAGAGCAACAACACGTCGCCACCTTCGACCGGAACCACCTGAGATCCATAGGCCCGACGCGTACCGCTGAACATCGGATGGTGGGCGTAGATGAGATCAGTCAGCGACGATTCACGTTCTCGCGCAACGGAAGCCAACGAGGCGATGGCGAACCGTTGTCCGATCCAAAACGAACTGTCGCGCGCGAAGAGAAGGTTGGGCAGCGGGTCGATCGCGAAGTCATCACCGTGATGCATCTGCCGCACAAGCGAAGTACCGTCCAGTGGCACCGACCGAGCGTCGTGCCTCGGCAATTCGTCGAAGGTCATTCCTGCGATCAGAATTTCAGCGAGACCGGCTGCGGGAAGCCCACGCAGATACGCGGAGAGTTCACCGGCCAGTTGCACTCCGAGTCGCCGCGGGCGGACGGCCGCTGCGATGCCCTGGATCCGGGCGGCGCCGCTGACCGCGATGGTCTCGACTAACAGCTCACCAAGCAGGTACACCGCAACGTCGCGGTTCCTGAGCACGTCGGCAAGGGAGTCATGTGCCTGCTGAATACACTCGAGTCGCGCTGAGCCCGTTAACAATCGGTCAGTATCACGGGGCGTCACCCGCTGGATCTCATCACCGGGACGATGCAGCATGACGGCGCGCAACGGAGCCGTTTCGGTGGTAACACCAGGCGTCGTTCCGTCCGGCAGTCGCGCCGTCGATAGTCCGTCTGCCCCGCCTGCCATCACCTTCTCCCGTCGCCATTGGCGATGTTCACTCGCCGGTCTCCGGTATCAGTATCGCCGCCGGAGCCGATTCACGCGCGAAGACCCACATCACGAAGGCCACCGCGAGCACCGCGCCGGTAGCCGCGAAGGCCACCCCGAACCCGAGTTGCTGGGCCAGGTAGCCGACGATGATCGGACCGCTGACCGCACCACAATCGGCGGCCATCCCAAATGTCGCGAGCGCTGACCCACCCTGCGCTCGGGAACCGAGCACATCGGCGAGGGCGGCCTGCTGTGTCGGCGCGAACAGCCCTGCGCCGGCACCCGCGATCACCGAGAGAACCAGCACGACCGCCAACTGCGTTGGCAGACCGAACACCGCGGTCGACACCGCCGTCACCGCGAGTCCCGGCAACATGATCACGCGCCGGCCACGTAGGTCAGACAGCCTGCCCGCCAGCAAGATCGCGACCACGTTGCCGGCGGCGAATGCCGCCATCACAATGCCGGCCCACGCGGCTCCCCGCTGCAGCCCTTCGGTGATCATCAAAGGCACCACCGCGACTCGCACGCCCATCGACGCCCACCCCTGGGCGAAGTTGGATGCGAGGATGGCCCGATAGGTGCTGTCGCGCAAGGCTTCCCGCAGGGTCAGCGGATCGGCCAACACAGTCCCGCCAGTGGTTGCCACCCGATGTGCATCGCCGAGCGCAGTCGCGACCACGAGCAGTGCGACCAGTAGCGCAACCGAGTACACGATGAACGGCAACCGCAGCCCGTACGACACCAATGCACTGCCGATTAACGGGCCAGTGATATTTCCAATCAGGAACCCCGCGGAGAAGTACCCCGATACCTTTCCGCGAATATCCGGTGGCGACATCCGGATCAGCAGCGCCATCGCCGAAACCGTGAACATCGTCGAGCCGATGCCGCCCAAACCGCGGAAAAGCAATAACTGCCAATAGGTTTGGGCGAATGCAGTTGCGAAAGTGCTCACCGCGACGATGAACAGGCCGGTCAGATAGACACGTCGCTCGCCTAGTTTAGTGACCAGACGCCCCGCCGTCGGCGCGAAGACCAATCGCATGACGGCGAATACCGACACGATCGCCGATGCCGCGGTCAGCCCGACGTTGAAGCTGTGCGCGAAGGACGGCAAGGCCGGTGCGACCAACCCGAATCCAAGGGCGATAACCACATTCGCTGCCAACAGCACCCAGATACCGCGCGGGATAGCACTCCTTGCACTCGACCGGACGGTGCCAGCGCTCACGTGCCACTCCCGGAATCGAGCCGATCGAGGGACTCTGCGGCCAATCTGCGGCCGAGTTCGATCATCTCGCCTGCCTTATGGAAATCCAAGGTGCGAACCGACTTTCGCGGAACTCGAATCATCAGATCAGGTGGAGTACGGGCCAACTGGTAGCGCGTCAGCGTGTCTTGCATGATGTCGAGGGAACGACTGAGGACGTCGAACCGCCCCATCTTGGCGAGGACCTCGGCACCCGGATCGGCGATCACCGCCGGTCCGGCGTC
Organism: Gordonia sp. CPCC 205333; assembly: GCF_048537885.1. Classification (NCBI taxonomy): domain Bacteria; kingdom Bacillati; phylum Actinomycetota; class Actinomycetes; order Mycobacteriales; family Gordoniaceae; genus Gordonia; species Gordonia sp. CPCC 205333. Next base: position 442,113 of record NZ_JBCLVI010000004.1, read on the forward strand.
GACCACCGCGCCACCCGCAGCGTCAGGTATCGGTTCGGCGGGGTCGCCATCGGGCAGATGACCTTCGCTGCCGAAGCGGTCGCGCACCGACCTCATGAAATCGCTGTCCATGAACGTCCGCGAACTGCGCCGCCAAATCGTGTCCGGACGCACGGCGGTATCGACCGCCGCTGGCTCGAAGCCCATATCGGGCACTCCGTCGGAGCCGAGAATCACGCCGATGGTGAGGTCACTGATCACCGACGTCGTCGGCGAGATCGGCAAGGCATCGAGGATGCCGCCGTCGCCGAAGACCCGGCCGTCGTAGACATGTGGGCTGATCACGCCGGGAATGGCGATCGACGCGCGGATCGCGTCGACCAGGCTGCCTCGTTGAAACCAGACCGAGCGACCGGCGTTGAGATCGGTGGCGACGGCGGTGAACGGGATCGGCAACTCTTCGATCATGACGTCGCCGAGGATTTCGCGTACCCGCGCCAAAATACGTTCGGCGGCGATCACCCCGGGCTTGGAGAGGGAGATATCGAGTAGTCGCACCACATCGAGCTGGGTCAGCTTGCTGGTCCAGTCGACATAGTCGTCGAGTTTTCCCGCGCTGTACAGGCCGCCGACCAACGCACCCATCGACGAACCGGAAACCGTCACCACCTCGAAACCCCGGGCGTCGAGTTCGTTGAGAACTCCGATATGTGCGTAGCCGCGGGCCCCGCCACTGCCGAGTGCGACCGCCACACGCCTAGGTTTCGCCATACCCTCAGCGTATCGCCGAGTGCCAGAGCCTTATTGGCGGACCACCATCACCGGGCAGGTCGCGTGATGCAGCACCTTTTGGCTGGTCGAGCCGAGCAACAAGCCGCGGAATCCACCCCGACCACGACTGCCGACGATGATCAACGATGCGGTATCACCCGCCGCTTCGACGACGGCTTTCGCCGGATCGTCAGGCAGCACGCGTCGCTCAACCTCGACGTCGGGGTAGTCGGCGGCATAGCCGGCCATCCGCTCGGCGAGCGCTTCGACGGCGTCGTCGGACATCCGCGCGATAGCGTCGGGTTCGATTCCGTAACCGTGTAGCGCATCCGCGTCGAGTTGTGACCATGTATGCACTGCAATGAGTTTCACATTTCGCAGCGATGCCTGCCGGTACGCTTCGGCGACGGCCGGGTCGCTGACTGGATCATCGCTGACACCAACCACGACCGGACCGTCGGGGTTAAGAGCCGAGTCACCTTCGACAATGACCGAACGGCCGTGGTGATGCGCGGCTACCGAGATACTCACCGAACCAAGCAACAGCCCACGGATACTTCCAAGACCGCGCGTCCCCACGACGACAGTGGCGTCTTTACCTACTTCCAGCAATGCACCGGCCGCGTCGCCCTCAACCACCGTTGTCGACACCCGGAGATCGGGAGCGACTTCCGCGGCGACGGTCGCGGCGGCGTCGGCCGTTTCGCGTGCCTCTGCACTAATCGCATCGACCACATCTTGGGGAATCACCAGCCCCGGTGCGTAATTGCTGACACTCGCGTCGTAGGCGCTTACCAACGTAAGGTCGGCTTCCTCAATTGCGGCGGCATGCGCAGCCCACCGGACCGCCTTGGTCGACGCTTCCGAACTATCCACTCCGACAACGAATTTCGCCATTTTTGTCTGTACTCCTCAGCTGTATCGAACAACCCGCGGGTTTCCAGCGGTGCCGCCGGCCCACTACCCATCGTGCCCGTTTGCCCGATGCCCGGCAATGGACCTTTGACCCGAGCCGACCTGCCCGGCACGCCGAGAACCGTCGAAAACCAGCGCTCTCGCACGTCCGGGGCATGACAAAGGCAAATCGGGCAAACGAGTACCGTTGACGGTGTGACCAATTCGGCCGACAAACACCAGCCCTCAGACTCGGCGGACAGCGCCAGGGCGCAGCGGTCGGTGCCCCAGTCCGATCCGTCAGATCTGCGCGGATCGGACGGATCACTCCGTCGGGCAGTGGTACATAGCGTCGTAACCGCGGGCTTCTCGATCGCCGTCCTCCTCGTCGCAGCCGCCTCCAGCGACACCCTGCGGACCGCGTTACTCCTCGCCGCACCGGCGATCATGCTGATCGGCGGGCTCACCGCCTTGGTCCGGACCTACCTCGCGTATCGCAGCGGTCGTCGCTGGGGTGTGTGGCAGGGTGCGGCATGGTTCCTGCTGTGCCTCGCCTTGATGTTGTTCATGTCGGCGGGCAATGTCGTGTTGAAGTCTGAGTGAGGGTCGGCTGGGCGGCGGGAGGCCTCGTCGGGTCAGGCTGAAATCTGCGACGTCGGGCGAGGCGAGGGCAGCACTCCCCCGCAGGCGCTGCCCGTGCAGTTTCGAGCCGCTGCTGAAGTCTGCGACGTCGGACCAAGCGAGGGAAATGCTCCCCTACAGGCGCTGGTCGTGCAGATATCAGCGGCGCGCCGCCCGAAACTGCGGCATCACAGCGCACAGGGGCAGATACTCCTCGCAACCCGTGGCTCTGCCGCTTCCAGCCAGTACTGAAGTCTGCGACGTCGGGCGAGGCGAGGGAGATTCGCCCTCGAAGACTCTGGCCCCGCAGATTTCAGTTGGCGCTAAAGTCTGCGACGTCGGGCGCAGCGATCAGCCCGACGCCCCCTACCGGCTCCGCTTCCCGTACCGACGTTCGAATCGCTCGACGCGGCCCGCGGTATCCATCCGGCGCGCCGTGCCCGTCCAGAACGGGTGTGAATCACTTGTCACGTCGACCGTGATCAGTGGGTAGGTGTTGCCGTCCTCCCACTGCACAGTCGATGCCGACGTCGCCGTCGAGCGGGTGAGGAATCGCTTCCCGGTGTTAGCGTCGGCGAAGACTACCGGGTGATAGTCAATGTCGGCTGTGGTCGCGGGCAATTTCTGTTGCGGGCTCATGGGTTTCGCCTTTCTCCGGTGGATCGAGTTGTGGGATCGGGAAGCTCGACGTCGTCGCAGGGCTCGACATGCGACATGCCGAACGGACTGTCAAACGTATCCCAAAGTTGTTGTCCGCCAGCCATTTCCTCATCGGTCAGGCATGCGGACCGCAATGCGTCCTGGATACGACCGCCGTCTGGACGGTGAATCAGCACGACGATCGCGCTGTGCCGATCGCCATAGACCGGATCCCACCGCAGCGCCGACATCGCCACGCGCGCAGGATCTTCGAAGGATCTCTCCTCCGGCTCCATAGCGGCAAGCCACGGCGCACCTGCAGCGATACGCAGCCCGCCGCCAGCACCTTCAAGCCAGAGCGCATCATCGGGATGACTCGCCAGCCATAGCCTGCCCTGCGCGCTGACCACCCCGTCGAGCAGTGAATCAATGGCATCGTGCAGCCGTTGTGGGTGAAATGGCCGGTCGGAGTTGAACTCCACCAAGCGGACACCGCAGTCTTCATCCAACGGCGGCTGACCATCCAGGAGCGGGTCGTGCGGCCCAGCGACTCGACCTCGTCGCGCACTATCAGGGATCGCAGTCATCAACTGCGCCATAAGAATTGGGGTAAGACGACGCTGCGGCAGTTCGATCATCGTCGGCGCGTTCGGTGCCAAGCGTTTCAACACCGCCATCAGCCTCGCAGAGTCCCAGGGCTCGCGCATGGCGGGATCACAACCTGCGACGATGAGCGCGTCGGCAAACCGCACCTGTCCGACGGCGACCTGCGCGAGGGTCCGCTCGTCATCATCGACCGAACCGGGCATCTCTTCGTCACCCGTCGCGGCAGTGAGCCACGCATCTTCCTCGACGCAGGCGATGGTCGCGCGTACGTCGACGTCGGCGCCGGCCGGCGCGTCGGTGAATCCCGGCATGTCGGCGACCACGACGTGGCTGATTGCCCAGCTGACTTGTTCCGGTTCCATTGTTGGGTCAAGTTGCAGCACAATACTTTCCACCGAAGACCTTCGATGCAGCCGGCGCAACAGTGGCAACAGATCCGCCCTCAATGTGCACGACACACAGCCATGCTCAAGCTGGAGCTCATTCACCGCAATGCGTTCCTCGCCACCGAGATCGACGCTACGAACCGTTGCGACCACCACCCCCTCGGACAGGCGGCTCACATCATGGTGAACAAGGGTGACTCCCGCGACCACCAGCGCTTCCGCTGCGCGGGCTGTCGCACGCGCGTCCAGTCCGGCGACCATCACGACCGGCGTCCGCCCATCGTCGGACATACTCCACCTCCAAAGCCTGCTGTTGGAAACGATTTCCATTTGAACGACTTCGACTGTAGCGTGACAGATCGGCTAACGCCAATCGTTTTCATTAACAATCATGCATACCTACTCAGAGAAGGACGAGGACATGTCCGCGCACTGCCAAGTCACCGGGCGCAAACCCGGCTTCGGCAAACAGGTTTCGCATTCACACAAGCGAACCTCCCGCCGCTGGAACCCGAATATTCAGCGGCGTCGTTACTACCTGCCCAGCGAGGGACGCACTATCACCCTGCGCGTCTCGACGAAAGGCATAAAGACAATCGATCGCGACGGGATCGAAGCCGTGGTCGCCGCGATTCGCACTCGCGGGGAGAAGGTCTGATGTCCAAAAGCACCGATATTCGTCCGATCGTGAAACTCAAATCCACGGCGGGCACCGGATACACCTACGTGACACGCAAGAATCGCCGCAACGACCCGGACCGTCTGGTCTTGCGCAAATACGACCCAGTCGTGCGGCGCCACGTCGACTTCAAAGAGGAGCGCTGAGCCCAATGGCCAAGAAATCCAAGATCATTCGGAACGAACGGCGCAAAGTCCTCGTCGCCAGATACGCCGAGCGGCGGACCGAGTTGAAGGCGATCATCGCGAACCCGGCATCGACGCCGCAAGCCGCCTTGGCGGCAACCGCCGAACTTCGACGCCAGCCCCGCGACGCGAGCGCGACGCGAGTTCGCAACCGCGACGTCGTTGACGGCCGTCCGCGTGGCTACATCGGAAAGGCCGGTTTGTCGCGCGTGCGTTTCCGCGAGATGGCGCACCGCGGCGAACTTCCGGGTATCGCAAAGTCCAGCTGGTAATCGAGAAAGACAGAAAACATGGGAACCAAACGTTCACCTCGCCCGGCCGCTCCGGCGAAACCTCGCTCGAATCCCCTCGCCGGGCACACCGAACCCATCAGCTACCACGACGTCGCGCTGCTACGACAATTCCTTTCCGACAATGGCAAGATCCGGAGCCGCCGGGTCACCGGTTTGACTCCGCAGCAACAGCGTCAGGTAGCGACCGCCATCCGAAACGCGCGGGAAATGGCGCTGCTTCCATTCGGAAAGACAAGCCGACCAGGACGCTGACCTGCACAGTTGCAATTAATTTGGTGCCGCCCTGGATTGTGACAATGGATGTTGCTAACGTTGCGCTATGACCAGCACACTCGATGGTGGCAAAGCCCAAAAATACGTCCCCGCACCCGCAGATGACGAGAGCGGTGACTACGCACAGCTCCTGGACGATCTGTCCGACGCGTCAGTGCGACGCAATTTCGACCCCTACATCGACATCGATTGGGACGCTCCGCATATGGCGGTCGTCCCGAACGACCCGCGCTGGGTACTGTCGACCGAGGCCGACCCCATCGGACGATCCGACTGGTACAAATCGCTTCCGCTGGAGAAGCAGATTGAGGTCGGCATGTGGCGTCAGGCCAATGTCGCGAAGGTGGGCTTGCAGTTCGAGTCGATCCTGATCCGGGGCTTGATGCAGTACAGCTTCAAATTGCCCAACGGCGCCAAGGAATTTCGGTACACCACCCACGAGGCCAAAGAAGAGTGCAACCACACTCTGATGTTTCAGGAGTTCGTCAACCGCTCGGGTATGGACGTGCCCGGTGCCAAACTCGGCCACCGGCTGATCTCGCCATTTGTGCCCTTGGCATCGACGATCTTTCCGACCATCTTCTTCTTCGGTGTACTCGGCGGCGAAGAGCCGATCGATCACATCCAGAAGGACTTCCTACGCACCGGCTCCAAGCTTCACCCAACAATGGCTGCGGTCATGCAGTTACATGTCGCCGAGGAAGCTCGCCACATCTCCTTCGCACACAACCTGCTGCGCGAGACCGTTCCGGCGAAGGGGCGCATCCAGCGATTCCTGTTATCGCTCGTCTTCCCTATCGTGATGCGTGTACTGTGCGGTGCGATCGTGGTCCCGCCGAAGGAGTTCCAGCGTCGCTTCGACGTGCCAGATTCAGTCATGAAGGAAATGTTCTGGCGTTCGGAAGACTCGAAGGCGTTCCTGCACAACGTGTTCGGTGATGTGCGCATGCTCGGCGATCAGTGTGGCCTGATGAACCCGGTATCCCGCCGGATCTGGAAGGCAATGGGGATCGACGGACGGTCGTCGCGCTTCCGCAGCGAGCCGCTGTACCGGGCGGCCTGACCTAACCCATGCCCCATGTAGTAACCCAGGCGTGCTGCGGCGACGCCTCCTGCGTCTACGCATGCCCCGTCAACTGCATCCACCCGACGCCGGATGAGCCGGATTTCGGCACGGCGGAAATGCTGTACATCGATCCATCGACCTGCGTGGACTGCGGAGCGTGTGTAAGCGCGTGTCCGGTCGGCGCGATCAAGCCGGGACATCGACTGCCCGACAACCAACAGCGCTTCCTTGACATCAACGCCGGGCAGTACGGCGATTCGGCCGGCGACGTTCGCTTTCCGGTGGACCAGAAGTTCCGACTGCCGATGGCACCGATGGATCATCCGACACCGCTGCGCATTTCGGGCACAAAGCCCGTATCGGTGGCCATTGTCGGATCCGGACCGTCGGCGATGTACGCGGCAGATGAGCTGCTGCGGTACCCACGTGTCGAAGTGACGATATACGAGCGATTGTCGACACCGTTCGGGCTCGCCCGCTTCGGAGTGGCACCTGATCACACCGAAACCCGCACTGTCATGCGGCTTTTCGACACTGTGGCTCGGGACCCACGACTGAACATTCTGCTCAACACCGAGGTTGGGCGCGACATAACGCTCGACGAGCTGAGGTCGCGGCACCAGGCAGTCATCTGGGCCGGCGGTGCGCGGACGGATCGCCCGTTGACTGTGCCCGGCGTCGAAGCGGTCGGCTGTGCGAGCGCGACCTCGTTCGTCGGGTGGTACAACGGCCATCCTGATTTCGCCGATTTGGATTTCGATTTGTCGAGCGAGCGAGTAGTACTGGTCGGCAACGGAAACGTGGCTCTCGACGTCGCTCGTATCCTCACCGCGGATCCGGAATACCTTGCCAATACGTCGATTTCGCGTCGCGCACTCGTTACGCTTCGGAAGTCGGCCGTATCGGAGGTACTCGTAGTCGGGCGGCGCGGCCCAGAGGTCGCCGCGTTTACCCTGCCCGAGTTGGTTGGCCTGGCCGACGGCGGAGCCAATGTCACCGTGGATCCGCTTGAGCTCGGAGCGCTACCTGAATTGCCTGCGGCACAAGGCCATCCCGGCGACCACGTTGCCGCTGAGAAGATTGCACTGCTTCGCGAAATATCGGCACGCCGCGTTCGCGCCGGAAAGACGATCCGGTTGGCCTTCCGCCGTTCGCCTGAAGAGATCCTCGTCGATGCGGAGGGCACCGTTTCCGGAATTCGGTTGGGTATCAACGAGATCGACACATCAGGTGCGGCGAAAGCTACGGGTGCCAGCGTCAACGTGGACGCTGGATTAGTGCTGACGTCAATCGGCTACCGCGGTGTTGCCGTACCCGGCCTGCCATTCGACGATGCGCGCGGCGTGATACCGAACGACCGTGGCCGAGTTCTCGACGGCCAAGGACCAATGCGAGGCGTCTACGTGACCGGGTGGATCAAGCGTGGACCGTCCGGCTTCATTGGCACCAACAAGACCGACTCAACCGAGACGGTAGCGATGCTGCGGGAGGACTTGGAAGCCGGAGTGTTGGCTTCGGCTGTCGTATAGGGCAGTCGGCCGCTGGTCGAGTGCCAGACGCCAACCCTCGGCCGGTCGAGTGCCAGACACCAACCCTCCGCCGGTCGAGTGCCAGGCGCCAACCCTCCGTCGGTCGAGTGCCAGGCACCGAGCTTGCGAGGTGTCTGGTGTATCGAGACCACGCAAGACGAAACGCCCAACCCAGCCACCCGCAGCACTCAACTATCCACACCCTGTGGATAACCGATTGCGCCGTCCAGAATTCTGCACCATAGTCGGCGCATGGGCGGGCACATGTACATACTGCGGTGCGCTGACGACAGTTTCTACGTCGGAAGTACCGTCGACGTCGAAAAGCGCGTAAGTCAGCACAATTCTGGGAAGGGCGCCAAGTACACCAGGCGCCGATTGCCCGTAGAACTCGTCTACCAGGCGGAGTTCGAAACGATCGACGAAGCGTATGCGCTGGAGAAACGCGTGCAGAACTGGTCGCGCGCCAAACGTCGGGCGCTCATCGAGGGGCGATTCGATTTGCTTCCAGGACTGTCCAAGAAATCATTCGATCGCGAGTGATTTCCGGCTGAGTGTTGCGGCGGCGGACCTGTTGGGCGCGTTGGTATTTCGGGTTGCGGGGTCTCGATACACCAGACACCTCGCAAGCTCGGCGTCCGGCACTCGACCAACGGAAGTGAGCACCACGCAAGCTCGGCGTCCGGCACTCGACCAACGGAAGTGAGCACCACGCAAGCTCGGCGTCCGGCACTCGACCAACGGAAGTGAGCACCACGCAAGCTCGGCGTCCGGCACTCGACCAACGGAAGTGAGCACCACGCAAGCTCGGCGTCCGGCACTCGACCAACGGAAGTGAGCACCACGCAAGCTCGGCGTCCGGCACTCGACCAGCGGAGGAGGTCACTCGACCAGCGGAAGTGAGCGGCCCGCCGTCAGAATTCGCTGATCAGTACCGCAATCGTGCCCGGCTCTAATGCGTCGAAGATATGCTCCAGGTCGCCCGCGTAGCTCATGTAGTCACCTGGGGCGAGTTCTACCGCGTGATCGGTTGGGCCGACTCGCGCTCGTCCAGCGCTGATGATCACATGTTCGGTGACTCCACGCGCGTGTGGTTCGGACACCCGAGGCCGGCCCGGTTCAGCGCGGATCAGGTAAATATCGCGCCGCGTTCCCGGACGCGCCGCCGACATGAGAGTCGACGAGTAGTCGTCCGCCTCACCCGCCTTGATCACCGGCCCGTCGCCCAGTCTGATCACTTCGACCGTCGGCGCCGGAGCGTCGACGAGCGCCGAAAACTGCACTCCGAGAGCCAGACTCAGCGCCCACAGCGTCTCAACGCTGGGATTTCCGTCGCCAGTTTCTAGCTGCGACAACGTCGACTTACCGATCCCTGCCCGTCGGGCCAACTCGGCGATCGACAGCCCGACTCTCGTGCGTTCCCGCTTCAGAGCGGCGGCGACTAACTGCTGCGGGCTTACCCTACTACGATCGTTCGACATACCGGCCGATCGTTCATCTTGACGGATCTCGTCCATGGGTCCATCATAGTGGCCATGCGTTCGCCATGGAGAACAATCCCCCGCGATGTCGTCGTCATTGCGGCATCGATGTGGGTTATCGGCGCGTCATATGGCGCCGCCGCTCACGCCATTGGGCTGGCCTGGTGGCAGATTCTCCTCATGGCATGCGCGGTTCTGGCCGGATCTTCGGAATTCGTCCTGATCTCAGTCGTCGCGGCCGGCGGCGTACCGATAGTCGGCGCGCTCGCCGGACTACTTGTCAACGCACGAAACATCTCCTACGGCCTGTCCGCCGGGCGCTATCTGCCGCGCGGATGGCGCGGACTGGCGGCTGCGCATTTCGTCAACGACGAGACCGCCGTATACGCCGCGCCGCATACAGACCTCAACGCCGCTCGGCGGGCCTTCTTCCTGTGCGGCATCGGCGTGGCGGCGTCGTGGCCGCTCGGCGCACTCACCGGCAGCGTGATCGGACAAGTAGTCTCACCGGAGACACTTGGACTCGACGCCGCATTCCCCGCGCTCTTGTTCGCGCTGGCAATCCCCGCGCTGCGTAATCGCGAAACCCGTTGGGCCGCAATATTCGGTGGAGCCATGGCTATCGCAACCGCGGGTTTCGTCACTGCGGGCCTGCCGGTGGTACTCGCCCTTGTCGGCATTCCGCTCGGATGGGTCATTACCCGCCGCGGCGAGACACCGGAAGGTCAGCACAAAGCCGACACCCAGCGCTCCGACGACAAGATCCTGGTGTCTTGATGACTGGATGGCAATTCGCCGGCGCTGTAACGCTTTTGGCCGGCGGCACCTATCTAATCCGAGTCGCCGGGCCGCTACTGCGGGCGCGCCTGGACATCACGCCAAAGGCCGAGGCGGTACTGGAACGCGCGACGATCGTATTACTGATCGCCGTCGCGTTAACCAGCACGCTATTCATCGGTTCCGACATCGCTGGGCCGGCTAGACCGATCGGCGTAGCCGTAGGCGTTCTGGCCGCCGTGCTGCGCGCACCGCTCATCGTCGTAATCGTCGCGGCGGCCGGCACCACGGCGGCACTGCGAGCCGTCGGAGTGGCTTGACGACCTGAATCAGCCTTGACGCGCGGGGCGCCGAGCGCCCTGTGCCGCTCCGCTGCGGCGACGACCGGGCTGATGCCCCGCAGTCGACGAACCGCCGCGCTGGCCGCCCGAGGGACGACCGGAAGTGTTATGCCCGTTGGCATTGCGGCCTTCAGCTCCGCCCGACCGGCGCGCCTGGCCGCCCTCGCCATTGGTACGACGAGCGCCACCGCTGCGGCCGCTGGACGGACGCCCACCGGACCGATTGCCCGACGAACGACCGCCGCCGCTGCGCTGCGGTGCGGCTGCGACCGGTTCGGGCTTGACGTACGCGGCGCGTTCGCCGACCAGTTCGCCCACGACTGTCGACTTTGCATCCACTCGCTGTGGTTTCACGTCAATCTTCGCCTTGCTCAACAGCTTTCGCAGATCGCTGCGCTGCTCAGGCAAGCAGATGGTGACGACATCACCATCACTACCGGCACGCGCAGTGCGGCCGGAGCGGTGTAGATAGGCCTTATGCTCGGCCGGCGGATCGACGTGGACAACAAGTTCCACGCCGTCGACATGTACGCCACGGGCCGCGACGTCGGTGGCTACCAGAACGCGGGCGCCGTCGCCGCCGAAAGCGGCGAGATTGCGGTCACGCTGGGCCTGGGAGAGGTTTCCGTGCAGGTCAACCGCCGGAACTCCTTCGGCGGTAAGCTTTTTGGCCAGCTTCTTGGCCTGATGCTTGGTACGCATGAAGAGGATCCGACGTCCGGTACCTGACGCCAATTCACGCACCAGGTCATTCTTATCCGCGGTTGAAGCGGCTTCGAATACGTGGTGAGTCATCTGCGCGACCGGCGAGTTAGCCTCGTCAACCGAGTGCATCTTCGGGTCGTGCAAGAAGCGCTTGACGAGCTTGTCGACACCGTTGTCGAGCGTCGCCGAGAAGAGTAGGCGCTGGCCATCGGCTGGCGTTGCGGCGAGGATACGAGTGACGACCGGCAGGAAGCCAAGGTCGGCCATATGGTCGGCCTCGTCAAGCACGGTGATTTCGACATTGTCGAGGCGAACGATCTTCTGCCGCATGAGATCTTCCAGCCGTCCGGGGCACGCGACGACGATGTCGACACCGCGGCGGAACGCCTGCTCCTGGCGAGCCTGCTTGACGCCGCCGAACACAGTGGTGACGGTCAGTCCAACGGCCTGCGCCAGTGGGGTGAGGACGTCGGCGATCTGGGTGGCGAGCTCGCGGGTCGGAGCCAGGACCAGCCCGGTCGGCGCCCCCGGCTTGCGCGTGACCTCCAACTCGGCCAATCCGGCAGCCATCGGAATGGAGAAGGCAAGGGTCTTACCCGATCCGGTCTTGCCGCGACCAAGTACGTCATCACCGGCGAGGGTATCCGGCAGGGTGTCGACCTGGATCGGAAATGCTTCGGTCTTTCCCTGCGCGGCAAGGACTTTCACAATCGCCGCGGGGACACCGAAGGATTCAAACGTGGTACTCAAACTTAAACTGCCTTTCCGGCAACATGATTCACCCGAAACAGCATGGCGCGAGGCCCTGGTGTGACGATCCGGAGGAATCGAATGGCGAAGGCGCAGGTGTGCGCATTCGTTCGCCGTATGAAGTCATCTGGCCGGTGGGATCCGGCAAAAGGAGGCGTTCTACGACGCGTGATCCAGCGCCGAAACGCGGATCAATATTGTCAATTCTACCCCAGCGATGCCATTACTTCGAATCGAGGCGATGAGGCGTTCACCACTCAGTCTCGCCGACTATTCACGATAAGCCATGGTAAATTCTCTAAATGACACTTGATGCGTCGGGGCTGTCACGCGCTTTTCGGGGACATGTTGCCGTTCAAGCCGCAGACCTCACTCTTCCCGCCGGCCGGATATGCGGACTGGTCGGCCCGAACGGGGCCGGCAAGACAACCCTGCTCCTTATGCTCGCCGGCCTGCTCGCGCCAGATACCGGCTCCATCGGCATCGACAACACACCGGTGTCACCACGCGAACTACGTCGGCAAGTCGGGTGGATGCCGGATACCTTCGGGACCTGGGAGAGCCTCACCAGCCGCGAGATCTTGACGACCTTCGGCCGCCTGTACGGGCAATCGACCACATCGGCACGGGCTCGGGCGGATGACCTGCTATCGCAGGTCTATCTGAGCGAGTTCGCAGACAAGAAGGCTCACGAACTCTCCCGCGGGCAGAAACAACGACTCGGCTTCGCGCGCACTCTGATGAACAGTCCCAATATCCTGCTCCTCGACGAGCCTGCTTCCGGGATGGACCCGCGATCGCGTGTCGAACTCCGCGATCATCTACGCCGCCTGGCCGACAATGGCGCCGCCATCCTGTTGTCGTCCCATATCCTCACCGAGTTGTCGGAGATGGTCGACGACGTGGTTCTGATGACAGCCGGCCGCACCGAGATCTATCATGCACCGACTGAACCTCGATGGCGCATCCGGCGTATCGACCAGCCCATCGGCGAAGCCGAAACCATCGACTTTCCCGACGAGCGGGCGGCGGCGGACTACCTGACCCGACTCATCGGTTCAGGTGTGCAGATTGCCGAGTTCACCCGCGTCTCAGGTCATCTCGAAGATGCCTACCTGGCGTTGGATCCGGTGCGTCGATGATGTCTACTGCCCAGCCCACAAAGCGCAACCCCGAACCAACAATCGACGAGCAAGGAAACACCGTGCTGGATTGGCTTCGAATCATTGGCGTGATCGTCGGCCTGGAATTACGCCAACGCCTGCGCACTACGCGCTGGCGCATCACACTGTGCGTGCTGTTCGCATTTGTTTCCCTTGGCGTATTGGGGTCGTTGTACCTGGCCGTCAACGCATTTGACGCCACTTACCGTGAGTGGACGGTCAACTTCTACGCAATCTTGATTTCAATACTGATGTTCGTCGGCATCATCTTGGCCCCCACGTTGGCCGCAACGTCAATCAACGGCGACCGCAAGGATGCGACGCTGGCCGTCGTTCAGGTCACATCAATCACCAATTGGCAACTCGCGCTTGGCAAGCTGTTCGCGAACTGGCTGGCTTCGCTAGTCGTAGTCCTGATCGCGAGCCCGTACTTGATCTGGGCGATTACTACCTCACCCTATGGCGTGGGCCCGGCGATCCTTGGTGTCGCGATACTCGCGCTGCTGTTCTTGTGTTACGGCGGAATAGGTTTGGGGCTCTCATCGCTGACGTCGCGGCCAGCGGGCTCGGCAGTGCTCACCCAGGCGACGGTAATCTTCCTGATCCTGGGGCTACCCGCATTGTTCGGCCTGCTTTACGAGAGCACCGCCGAACGCCACGACGTTGTCCGACAGGAGTACAGCTACCCGTCCGGCTACGACGACGCGGGCGTATGCACCGACAAGGTGGAGTCCGTGAAGTTCAACCACACCGAACGTATCTGGTGGCTGCTGCTGCCGAATCCATTTACCATCACCGCAGACGCTCTCGCACCGCATGACGGCACGCGCGCCGCCGATCCTGACAACTGGGATACCAACGGCCGGTCGGTCGCAGTCGACATGTCCCGTCTCGTCTCCGGAGCTCGAACGCCCCCGTATATCGCCGACTTACGCTGCTCCGACACGCAGTCCGTTCGATACAGCCGGGGAGGACGCAGTGACACAGACTCTTATTGGGCACGCGAGCGGCGCCATGAGAATTCACGCGTTGGGGATAGCTGGTACCTCGGGCTGTTGGTAAATCTCGCGATCGGCGCTGCGGGCCTGCTCATCGCCGCACGCCGCCTGCGGGTACCTGCAACGAAACTGAGTCGCGGAGTACGCATCGCATGAGTCTGTACACCCTCGTTGTCATCGCAGTCTTCGCTGCCGTTCCCGCAGCGATCGCGGCAGTGTTGGTGGCCGTCATCGCGAAGTCGGAACAGCCGCTTTCACGCGGCGCGTCGCTGACCGTCGTAAGCGCGCTGGGTGTCATCGGTGGGGTGGCAAGCGCGGCAGCGTTCTTGACTTGGGAAGTGGGGTTCACCAGGTACCCCAACGGGAGTATTGAAGGGCCATATGGGTTTTGGCAACTCGTCGGGACCGCCTTGTGCGCGGCAGGCGTCTGCGCATTCGCCACCGCCCGCGCGCGCCACATTTGGGCCGGGGCACTCGCCGCGGCCGCGTCGACAACGCTCGCCTACGCGCTGACATGGGCAATCATCGCGTCGACCAAGGACTCGACCGGCCTCTTTCTGGTCGGAATGATCGGGGTGATGATCGGGGGCGGATTCGCACTGTCGTGTGTCGCGACGCTCGTGGCGTTGATCCGGTCCGCGCGTCGACCGGCCGTGCCGCGATGAAATAGGCGTCATTTCGAGGGAACTAGGCACAACATCGCCACTTGCATCCGATCTCAGTCGAGGTTAAATTGACCAGCGAGTCATATCTCCTATCGTGAGGAACTCCGAATGCTGTCTCGGATTTACAACGCCGTCGGCTCGCAGGTCAACCGCATAGATTCACTCAATCGTGCAGCGTTTGACCCGACGACCCCGCAGCATCCTGCTGTTGATCGGTGGAAGATAGTGCACTACGGAATCATGGTTCCGGACCTGCCCGCTCCCTTTCAGTTCTTCGACATGATTTCGGTCCTGGGTACCGCCAAGCGCGTTCGCGCGTTCTCGGTCCCCTCGCTCGCCAAAACAGCAGGCGATGACACCGCATGGCTCCTCGTTGGCTCCGCGGCTACCCGCAATAGCTTTCGCCAGTACGGCATCGAGTCCGAATGTGAACTGGCTGCCGACGGTTCAGATTTACGGTTCGGCGACGCGGTGCGAATCGAACACTCCGCCAACGGAATTCAAATGACCGCCGCCGTCGACGACGTACGCGTCGAACTCAGCATCAAGCCGACCGATGCGGTCTCCCACTTCGCACACATTCCGTCGGTCTACGACCATTGGAGTGTGCTCTGTGAATACACCGGCACGTTCACCATCGGTGGAAACAGTGTCGATACCGCGGGTCTGTGCACCTACGAGTACGCGCGGGGACGACAGGCACCATTGCCAATCCACTTCTTCACCTATCAAATCCTCAATGTGACGCCGACGACACAAGTCCTGATGACCGACCTCAGCGGCCCGGGCGGACTCCCGATTCAGCGAATGGTGTTCGTACGTGACCTCAACGCCGGTGGTTCCACCTATCAACGTGGATTCGCCCATCAGGTAACCGAGCCCGGTTCGGTCATCACCACACCCGATGGTCTTGCAATGCCCCTTCCCGGCCGGTTCACCTGGCGTGTCGACGATGCCGAGGGCGATGAACTGATCAAGATCGTCGGCATCAGCAATGACGATTGGGCATACGGCATGGCCGCGGGATTCGCGGGCAGCTATGAATACACCGGATCTTTGCGCGGCGAACCGATCAGCGGGCGCGGATATATCGAATGGATCGACCGCCGATAGGCGCGACACATCCGAACCGCGAGTGATCCTGTCTGGGCATTCGCCAGCCGTCAGCGAACCGTTGTGAATCAACCCGGGGTGCGGCGCAACTAGTCGTCTTCGGTTCTCATCCGCAGACTGATTTCTTCGGCGTCGAGGATCGCGAGCTCAGCGGTGAGAACCGCAGCGCTGTATACGCCCTCATCGCGGAGCCGGAGCAACTCGCTGCGCTGCCCGTCGATCATCGTCAGGCGCGCCTTGACGAAATTCTCTCGGGCCAGCGGCGTCAGATGCTGCTCCTGATCCTCCTCCTGTTCGGCCGTCTTCAGAAACGCCCCGAAACGTTCGCGCAACCCGGGAATCGTGTCGAGATATCCGGACTCAGCGATGGCGCGTTGCGCAGTCTGACGCATCTCCAGATGCAACCGCTCGCGCTCCTCGGCTTGTTCGGCCGACGTATCGGGGATGTGGAGGGCCCGCATCACCAGCGGCAAAGTTCCCCCCTGAATGAGCAACGATGCCGCGGCGGCCGTGAAGGCGGTCAGGACGAGCAGCGAACGCGACGTCGTATCGGCCGGCAGTGTCTGCGCCGCGGCAACCGTGACGACTCCACGCATCCCGGCCCACACCACCAGGCTCGCTTCCTTGGGCCCCAGCGGCGCCGAGAGGTAATAGTCGATGTCGGCGAGTTTGCGGTTCACTCGAAAACTGAAGCGCGCCAACTGTTCCGGCGAATGATTACGCACCGCGCCGTCTTTTCCGGTGCGTCCGATTGGCTTCCGTTGAGGCAGTGTCACCGGCTCACCATCCGACGGCGTGAGTCGCTCACCGAGATCCTGTAATCGCGGCTTGATGGATTCGCCGCGGCGCGCGCTACGCGCCAGCCCGGAGAGAAGCGGTGCGACGAAGAGCGCGCGCACGGCCAGGGTGACGGCCAACGCCACGAGTCCGACCCATAGCGCGACGAGCGCGCTGCTGTGCTCCTCGTGAACATCGCCAATCAACCCCCACAGTTCCAGTCCCATCAGGAAGAACACGCCTCCCTCGAGGAGTAGTTCGATGGTCCGCCAATTCTGTGCGTCGGAAACTCGATGCTGCGGTTTGAAGAACTTGGCCGCGCCACGTCCGGTGACCAAACCCGCGGTCACCGCCGCCACCAATCCGGAGGCGTGGACATGCTCGGTCGGCAGGTATGCCAGATAAGGAACGGTGAACGAAATCGCCGTATTGACAGCGGGATTGGTGATCCGTGCACGCAGCCACAAGTTGGCTCCACCAATCACGACACCCACGGCTACCGCCGCGACAACCGCCCACACGAAGTCCAGTGCGACACCGCCGAAAGAGATGCCGCCCGCCATCGCGGCAACTGCCGCACGCAGCAGCACCAATGCGGTGGCGTCATTGAGCAGACTCTCCCCTTCCAAGACCGCGACGACTCGGGGTGGGGCGCCCAGCTTCTTGACCATTTGCGTGGCAACAGCATCGGTCGGGCTGATGATGGCGCCCAGCGCGATGCCAGTTGCGAGGTTCACCCCCGGAATCAGCAGGGACATGATGAGGCCGAGGACGACCGCGCTGAGAATTACGAGAAGCACGGAAAGCCCACTGATCGCGGTGAAGTCCCGACGAAAGTCCATGGTGGGCATGGACACCGCCGCCGAATACAGCAGCGGTGGAAGCACTCCCACCAGAATCCATTCCGGATCGATCTCCACTGCCGAGACGAAAGGGAGAAAGCTGATCGCCACGCCTACCGGCACCAGGATCAACGCGGGGGCTAGCGCGAGTTTGGGCCCGAGCGCATTCGCCGCGGCGACGATCAGAATGCCGACTACGGCATAGGTAATGAAATCCACGTTCCTTACCTTTCCTCATCGCCACCGGTTTCGCTGGAAGGCGAGGACGCGACCGGTGCTATAAGAACAAGAACGCCACCGGCGCAGCGGCGGCAAGGCCCTCAATTCACTTGAGTGCGCAGGAACTCCACCGTTGTCGTCCATGCCTTTTCGGCAGATCCATGGTGATAGCTTGGCCGAGTCGAGTTGTAGAAGGCGTGGCCGGCCGGATATAGCCGCAAGTCGGCGTCGATGCCGGACTGCTCGGCGATCTTCTCGCGCAATTGCTCCAACATCGACGCCGGGATGCTGGCGTCCTGTGCGCCGAAGTGACCGAGGACTGGCGCAGCGAGACCGTGGTAGTCGGCGTCGACCGTATGGTCGTCGAGGCCCCACCATTCCTGAATCAGGATGACGCCACTGCCCGACCGCGACTTCGGAATCGCGAGATAGCCGTGGGCTTGGACTCCCGAACTGTCGAAAGTGACGTTCTGGCGAGGGTTCACGGTATCGGTCATGTCGGACTCAATCTTGTTCGGCGGCTTTAAGATCCAATCTAGCGCGCCGTTTTGTGGACGAGTCGTATGTTGTCACATGTCCGCACCGAGCTCAGACCGCCTCGACGATCATCGCGACCGACATTCCGCTACCCGCACAAATCGACACCAGGGCACGCCCACTCCCCTTTTGCGCCAATAGCTTTGACACTGTCGCGACAATCCGTCCGCCGGTCGCGCCGAATGGGTGACCGGTCGCCAAGGAGCCGCCGACAACATTGAGTCGAACACGATCGATTGCGCCAAGCGGCGCGTCCAGGCCCAGATGATCGCGGCAGAACTCTGCGTCGTTCCACGCGGCTAGCGTCGAAAGGACCTGGGAGGCAAAGGCTTCATGTATCTCGTAGAAGTCGAAATCTTGTAGCGTCAACTCGTTGCGGCGCAGCAATTCGTTCACCGCATAGACCGGCGCCATCAGAACGCCCTGGGTCTTAGGGTCTCCATCGGCGTAGTCGACACCCCAGCTCTGAGCGTCGACAATCCGCGCCAACGGCGTCAACCCACGCTCGGATGCCCACTTGTCGGTGCCCATCAGGACCGACGACGCGCCGTCGGTCAGCGTCGTCGAATTGGCGGCGGTCATCGTGCCGTCCGGGCCGCCGAAACACGGTTTGAGTCCCGCGAGCCGTTGCACGGAGAGGCCACGACGCAGATTGTCATCCTCGGCGAGACCCGCGAAGGGGGTTACCAGGTCATCGAAGAATCCGCCGTCATACGCGGCGGCAAGATTCTTATGCGAGTTCAGGGCGATCTCGTCCTG
Organism: Gordonia sp. CPCC 205333; assembly: GCF_048537885.1. Lineage (NCBI taxonomy): Bacteria > Bacillati > Actinomycetota > Actinomycetes > Mycobacteriales > Gordoniaceae > Gordonia > Gordonia sp. CPCC 205333. The sequence continues at coordinate 461,161 of NZ_JBCLVI010000004.1, forward strand.
CTCGGCTCGCTCAATACCCCACGCCGCACCGGTAATCGCCTGTGCCGCACCGGGAGTCAGGTTCGTCCGACGCTCGGCGGGGCTCGGAATGTCGAAGTCGAGTGACAACGGGATCCGAACCGCCTGCTTGGCCATCTCCACCGTCGACCGGGCAGCGTTGATCCGCACGAGACGATCGCGCAGCCGCGGACCGAACCCGATCGGCGGATCAGAGGTCGTGTCGGCACCACAGGCGACGCCGGATTCGATTTGGCCACAGGCGATCTTGTTGGCGATATGCACAACGGTTTGCCCGCCGGTCGCACATTGTTGCTGCATGTCGACGGTGGGCGTCGCACGCGACAGTTCGGTGTCGAGGAGCGCTTCGCGGGTGAGACTGTGGTCTCGCGCGAGTTTCACGACCGCGCCGCCGGCGACCTCACCGAGGTGTTGGCCACGCAAGTCGAATCTCTCGACCAGGCCAGACAGGGTCGCGGTCAACATCGACTGGTTTGTCTCGCCAAGATAGGCGCCATTGGAACGCGCGAAAGGTATGCGATTGCCGCCCAGAACATAGACGGGCGTGAGCTGGCGTGTGGTCATGGCCAGTGACTGTAGTAGAAACGTCGGCCAACCTTTACATTGGGTGATGTAAAGGTTGGTTCCACTTCCGCCAGTTTCACCATATCGCGTGATCGGGGGCTTGCCGCAAGGCCCCGGTGATGGTGCAAACTCTTCTGGCCGCAACCGAATTCAGGAGGGGTTTGATGAGTGATGTGATCGTCGTCGGTGCCGGACCGACGGGGTTGATGCTGGCTGGCGAGTTACGACTGCAGGGGGTCGACGTCGTTGTCCTAGAACAGAATGAGGAACCCACGCCCTTCGTCCGCGCATTGGGCATTCACGTTCGCACTATCGAGATCATGGAACAACGCGGCCTACTGGAAGATTTTCTCGCGGAGGGCAAGAAGTACCCACTCAACGGATTCTTCGCGGGAATATCACGCCCTCAACCGCCGAACCTCGACACCGCCCACGGATTTGTCCTCGGCATACCGCAGCCGACTATCGATCGGATCCTCGCCGAACATGCCGTCGCCGTCGGCGCTGACCTGCGTCGGGGTCAGCGCGTCGTCGCGATCGATCAGGACGACGATGCGGTGAGCGTCGAATTATCCAACGGCACAACACTTTCCGGACAATATCTGGTCGGGTGCGATGGCGGGCGGAGCACCGTACGCAAGCTGCTGGACATCGAGTTTCCCGGCGAGCCATCGACGGCCGACACGCTGATCGCCGAAGTGGACGTGACGATGCCAGCCGATGAACTTGCCGCGAAGGTCGCCGAAATCCGCCTAACACAGAAACGGTTCGGCATCGGCCCGTCGGGTACGGGAACGTATCGCCTGGTGGTTCCCGCCGCCGATGTCGCTGACGGGCGCACCGCACCACCGACCCTCAATGACATCAAACAGCAGCTCCTCCTCGTCGCTGGCACCGACTTCGGCGTTCATTCGCCTCGTTGGCTCTCACGCTTCGGCGACGCGACTCGGCAAGCTGAGCGGTACCGTCGCGGGCGAGTGTTTCTCGCCGGTGACGCCGCACATATCCATCCGCCGATGGGCGGGCAAGGATTGAACCTAGGTGTTCAAGACGCTTTCAACCTGGGCTGGAAGCTGGCCGCACAGATCAACGGTTGGGCACCCGCGGATCTGCTCGATACCTACGAATCCGAACGGCATCCGGTGGCCGCCGACGTCCTTGACAACACGCGCGCGCAGGCGGTGTTGATGTCCACCGACGCGGGCCCGCAGTCGGTGCGGCGCTTGTTCACCGAGCTGATGGACTTCGACGATGTCGCGCGATATTTGATCGAGAAGATAACCGCGATTTCGATCCGGTACGACTTCGGCGATGGGCCCGACCTCGTCGGCCGACGACTCCGGGACGTCGGACTGACTGGCGGCAATTTGTATCGGCTGATGCGCTCCGGGCGTGGATTGCTAATCGATCGGACGGGGAAATTGTCAGTCGGCTCGTGGCGATATCGCGTCGATCACGTCGTCGACGCCGACGCCGAAATCGACTTTCCCGCAATACTTTTGCGCCCCGATGGTTACGTGGCGTGGGTCGGCGATGACCAGTTGGGGCTCGAGTCGACGTTGGATAGGTGGTTCGGAACGAGATAGGGCTGGTTGCCGGGCGCCACGTCGACGTCGGCTACGTGAACGTCGGCACCGCCTCGGCCGCCACGCGAGCGATACCGTCGAGCTCACGCCTCGTGGCTCCGTCGCGAGCACGCTGCGCCAAACCGTTGAGTATCGCCATTACATAGCCGGCCACAGCAGCCGTATCGGTATCAGCGGGGAGCCTGCCCGCATCGACATCACTGTCACATTTGCGACGCAATGCGGTCGTGTTGCCCTCACGCATCTTCGTAAGTGCGGCACGAACCTCCGGGTCGTCGGTACCCGCGTCACCGTATGCGACCAGACATCCCCGCGGCAATCCCCGTCGGGTGTATCTGCCGGGAGCCTCGGACAAGATGCGGCGGATTGCCTCCCGCGCGGTAGGTTCTTCGGTCAGCGCAGCGACGATGAAACCGCCGTATTCGCTGTCGTAGACACCGACCGCCTCGTCGAATAGCGCTCGCTTACCACCGAAGGCGTTGTAGAGGCTCGGCTGTCCGATCCCGAGTTCGTCGCTGAGATCGCGGACCGATGTCGCCTCGTATCCCTTGCGCCAGAACAGGCGGATCGCCTGGTCGAGCGCTATGTCGCGATCGAAGGCACGAGGTCGGCCACGTGTCGGTGTAGAAGCCATACTGCCATTTTATACCGTCCGCTACACAATCTGCTACGCTCACCTTAAACTAGCGACCGCTACAAAAAGGGGTTCTCCAAATGTCGAGGTTGACGGGTAAGACAGCATTGGTCACCGGGGCGGGGCGCGGGATCGGACGCGCTATCGCTCTACGTCTCGCGGCCGACGGCGCACGGGTCGCGGTCCACTACGGCACGAGCACAGATGCGGCATATCGCGTCGTCGACGAGGTGGAGGGGCGCGGCGGTTCCGCATTCGCGATCGGCGCGGAGCTCGGGTCCCCAGATGGCGTCGCCCTGCTGTGGTCGGCATTCGACGCACAGGCCGAGGGCCTCGACATTCTGGTGAACAACGCTGGCACACTCGGCGCGCGGACCCCGTTCCCCGACGTCGAAAGGTCAAGTTACGAAGAGGTTTTCGCGGTCAACACCACCGCGCCATTCTTCATCGCTCAGAGCGGATTGTCGAGGCTGCGCGACGGCGGCCGGATCGTGAATGTCTCGACATCGTTCACCCACGGGCTACGCAATCCCGACCTGCTGCCCTACGCGATGTCGAAGGCGGCGGTGGACGCGTTCACCGCAGGTCTCGCGAAATATCTTGGGCCGCGGGGTATCACGGTCAACGCCATTGGCCCCGGCGCGACCGCGACCGATATGAACGCGACCCGGCTAGCGACTGACGAAGGGCGACAAGCGATTGCGTCACGCTCACCGCTCGGACGGGTAGCCGAGCCCGAGGATATCTCCGACATCGTGGCCTTTCTTGCTTCCGACGACGCGCGATGGGTTACTGGACAGTGGATCGACGCGAGCGGAGGGTCGTTGCTCTGATGCCGCGTGCGATTTGGATCATCGGTTTCGGCATCTTCGCCCAGGGCACAAGCGAACTCATGCTCGCCGGTCTGCTGCCGGAGTTGGCCGACGACCTCAATGTGACCATCCCCCAAGCCGGCTGGCTAATCAGCGCGTTCGCGCTGGGCATGCTGGTGGGTGCGCCAGTGCTCGCGATCATCACGCTGCGATGGCCCAGGCGGCTTGCGTTGCTCGCCTTTCTGGGGGTGTTCATCGTCGGACACGTGATCAGCGCACTCACCGACAGCTATGGAGTCCTTTTCGCGATGCGATTTGTGAGTGCGTTCGCCTACGCCGGATTCTGGGCCGTCGGCGGGAGTACGGCGATGACGTTGGCCGGGCCGGAACGTCGGGGCCAGGCGATGAGCGTCGTCGCGGGCGGGCTCACCGTCGCGACCGTCATTGGACTACCCGTTGGCACGTGGATAGGACAACATCTTGGCTGGCGCGGAGCGTTTTGGACGGTTGCCGTGCTGTCAATTGTCGCTGCCGTCGCTGTCGTTGTCGCGGTGCCGACGTTGCGGACCGATGAGCCGCCGAGCATCCGTGCCGAACTGCGCGGTCTTCGACCACCCCGATTGTGGTTGTCGTATGCGATGACCGCTGTCTCGACGACCGCGTTGATCGGTACGTTCTCCTATCTGGCGGCGATGTTGATCACGACCACCGGCCTGGATCCAGCCTGGGTACCTGCGGTCCTGTTCGGATACGGGTTGGGCGCGCTGATCGGAATCACGATCGGCGGGCAGACGGCTGACCGGTTCCCGCGAGCGATACTCGGGGCGGGGTTCACCGGGTTGATGTTGACCTCGGCGTTGCTCGCGCTCGCAGCACATCATGTCGGCGCGACTATTGTCTTGATCGTCACTCTTGGCCTGCTCGGCTTCGGCACGAATCCGGCTTTGAATTCGCGGTTCGCGGCCATTGCACCGGAGGCTCCCACCCTTGCCGTGTCTGGGAATGTGTCGGCGTTCAATGTCGGGATCACGGCCGGGCCGTGGCTGGGCGGGCTGGCACTGGCAGCGGGGTATGACTACCCGGTTGTCCCGTGGATCGGGGCCGGGGTCGCGGGGTTGGCGTTGGTGTTGTGGGGGTTGGATACGTGGGTTGTGCGACGTGTTCAGCCGCGGTCGGCTCCAGTCGAGCACGCGAGTGTCGGATGAAGAACACCCCGCATCCGAGGCCCCGCTCTTTCTCAGCGGTGCACTCGACGCCATACCGCACGCACACAGCAATTGTCCTGGCCGTCTGCTTTCAGTTCGAATACGGCAAGACCCCCTCGCTCCTGCTCCGTCGCAGGTGAGAGGGGGTCTCGTGGTGGAGCTAGGGAGAATCGAACTCCCGACCTACTCGATGCGAACGAGTCGCGCTACCAACTGCGCCATAGCCCCTGGTGGCCTCTTCAGGCCAGCCTTCGACACTTTATCAGCCGTCCCGAGCGGCGTCGCATTCGCCGGTCGCCTACCGTGGTGGCGTGGCTGAACTTTCCGACGACCAGGTCGTCGCCATCCTCGACAAGGCTGTCGCTGCGATCAACCCGGTCCTCGACCTCCTCGCCGAGCGCGACGTCCTGGGCCTCAAGAAGCACACCTATCACCCTTGGCCCGACGGTCCGCGCAGCCATCAGGCGATCCATCTCGCCTCTACCCCACTGGATTTCGCGGACTGGCCGGGCACCGCCGGCTGGACCGAGCTATCGATGAAGGAACGTGCGCAGTGGTGGGTCACTCGCGTCGGAGCGCTGAATACGGTCGGCGTTGCCTTCCCCAGCGTTTTCGGGTTCTGGGCGCGCTACCTGCCGGTGACGGCACTGCTCGGCTTCGCCAACCAGGCGATAGTGTTGGTCGCCATCGCACGCGAATACGAAGTGGTCGAGCCGCAGTATCAAGTGGAGCTGTTGGCGGCGGTGCTGTGCGGTCGGACCATCGACGCACACGCCGCGGGCCGCGCGACGTCGGCGATACCCACCGGCGGACGCTCGCTGATCGCGACGGTATGGAATGTCGCACAGACTCTGCGCAGTCTGTCCGGCGAGCTGGATCGACGCCCCGGTCCGGCGAAACCCTTTGAGGCACTTCGCCTTATCCCGATCATTGGCGGACCGTTCTCCTATCTCGGCGAACGGCTCGCACTCAGTCGCGCGGCATCGCTGGGTCGACGCTGGATTGTCGATCATCCCGACTCGATCTCACCAATCGACGACTAGAGCGCGACGCACACAGACACGAACATGCCCCACCCGACCCGCGGATGGGGCATGTTCTCGTAACTGAGTCTGTGGGCTAACCGACGCGGCGGAAATCCTCGTCCTCGCGCATCACCCGACGACGCTGGAACGGCGGCAGGTGCTCGAATATCGGATCGTCGTCGTCGATCTCCAGGACAACCGACCCCGGTCGGCGTAGTCGACGCGGAATGCGTTCGGCGAGTTCAGGTTCGGCGATCTCGCGGCGGCGACGCGCGTCGGCTTCACGACGTGACTTCTCCAAGCGTGCCGTCCGCTGCTTACGGATCTGCGCTTCGGTGCGCACCGCTCGTCGCAGATAGGCGAGATAGGCGGTCAACGCCACAACCGCGACACCCGTCGCGATCCAACCGATCATGCCGAACAGCACACCCGCTCCCACCGCGAGCAGAGTCAGGGCCAGCAGTCCGATCAACACCCGCTGGCGTTCGCGGTACCGGACGTCGCCACGGCTTTGGTCTAGTTCCGGGTTGTAGCCACCCCGCCCACGCGGCCGTGAACCCTGTTCCTGCTCCGACTCAACGTCATCGTGATCTTGCGCGGCAACGGTTTCCAGGTCATCGTCGTAGTCGTCATACTCGGCATCTCCGTCGAGATCGTCGTCATACTCAGCGTTCTCATCGAGTTCGTCGACGTACTCAGCGTCCTCATCGAGTTCGTCGTTATACTCGGCATCCTCGTCAAGGTCGTCGTCATACTCGGCGTCGGAATCCTCACCTACGACGTCGATCACCTCGGTGACATCCTCGGAACTGTCGTCGTACTCAGCATCGACGATCGAATCATCCTCGGCCACAACATCTTCGGCGGCATCGTCTTCGACCAATTCCGCGTCGACAGTCACCGGAGCGACTTTCTTCATCTCGACGGTCTTTTCTTCATAGGCGACGGCGCCGACGGATTCGGCATCGGCGTCATCACTCGACGAGTCCGCTTCGGCAGCCTTCGCGTCAGCGGCCGCCGCGGCTTTGGCCGACATCGCCGCCTTCACAGTTCGCTTGTAAGACGCATCATGCGGATGGGCGCCGGACGCGATACGGCTTCGCGATTTCGCTCGCACCGCTCCGCCACGGTGCAGCAAACGGGTCCGCCGGACGGCTTCGGTGGTCTTGGCGACCTCCGGACGTCCCTTGATGAACATCGGGACCAAGACGAAGAGCCAGATGGCCACCAGCCCTACCCACAACACCGAGTTCGGCATTCGACTCTCCTCTCACATTGGTTAACCCGAGTCACAAGAATCCACCACACAATCTATTGCTCCGGCGGTCAGGACCGGTGGCGGCGCGCCGACGCGGATCAGGTTTCTCAGGACTTGCCAAGAAACCTGTTGACCCTCGACGACCAGCGGGAGTAAATTCATCGTTAGGTGAATTCAACGCACGATGAATTGAGGCATAGATGAACACCTCCCCACCCGCCATCGCATGCGAACGAGTCACCGTGCGCCGCGGCTCGATTACCGCCGTCGACGACCTCACCGTCACCATCCCGCAGGGTTCGATCACGGGTCTGTTTGGGCCGTCGGGTTGCGGAAAGACCACCCTGATGCGCTCAATCGTCGGCACTCAAGGCAACGTCGAGGGAACCATCGAAGTGCTCGGCCACCCGGCCGGCTCCGCGATATTGCGCCGTCATGTCGGCTACGTGACCCAGTCGGCGTCGGTGTACACCGACCTCACCGTTGAACAGAATGTGCGCTATTTCGCGACCCTGTTCGACGCCGAGGAACACATCGACGAGGCTATGGCGGCAGTCGACCTCACCAGCTATGGCCCGCATCCGACGTCGGATCTGTCGGGCGGACAGGTGAATCGAGTGTCGATCGCTTGCGCGCTGGTCACTCAACCCAAGCTACTGATCCTCGATGAGCCGACCGTTGGACTCGATCCGGTCTTACGCGCCGACCTGTGGGCCCGCTTCGCGGGCCTCGCCGAATCCGGAGTGACGCTGCTGGTGTCCAGCCACGTCATGGATGAGGCCGCGCACTGCGACAACCTGATCCTGATGCGCGATGGTCGGCTGGTTTCGCAGTTGACCCCCCTCGAACTACGCTCGCGCACTGGGCAATCCAACCTTGAGGACGCGTTCCTCACCCTCATCGAGGAGTCCGCGGCATGACTATCGTCACCGCCCACGCGTCCAGCAGATCGCCGATACACCCGAAGCTTCTGGGTGCAACGGCAATCCGGGTTCTACGACAGCTGCGCGCCGACCCTCGCACCATCGGGTTGATCATGATGATTCCGCTGCTGCTAATGACGCTGCTCTACTTCATGTTTTCCGAACAGCCCGCACTTCCCGGTGGCACAACCGAATTCGACGCCATCGGGATCATAATGCTGGGCATCCTGCCGTTCGTCACGATGTTTCTCATCACGTCGATCGCGATGCTCCGCGAACGTCGGTCGGGAACATTGGAGAGGTTGCTGACCACTCCGATCAGCCGTCTCGACCTCCTGGGCGGCTACGGCATCGCGTTCTCCGTTGTCGCCGCGGTACAGGCGATCCTGGCCTCCGGAGTCTCGTTCTGGCTGCTCGGGCTGCAGACTCAAGGGTCGGTGCTGTGGGTTTTCGTAATCGCAATGCTCGACGCCATGCTCGGCGTCGGATTGGGTCTACTGTGCAGCGCTTTCGCCCAGACCGAATTTCAGGCCGTGCAATTTCTGCCCATCGTCGTCATTCCTCAGCTATTCCTATGCGGCCTATTCGTTCCACGCGATCAGCTACCAGGATGGATGGAGGCGTTGTCGCGCGTGATGCCACTGACCTACGCGGTACAAGCCCTACAAGAGGTCGCCAGTCATCAGTCCCCGACCGCCATCATGTGGCGCGACATCGTCATCGTCGCGGCATGTATCGTCGTCGCGCTCGCCCTGGCGGCGGCCACACTGCGACGACGCACTCCGTAGACAGCCGCTACCGTAGTGACGCCATGACTACTCGACGCAGCGGCCGACGCCCCGGTGACCCGGACACACGGGGTGCGATCCTGCACGGCGCACGCGAACTCTTTGCCCGCGATGGCTTCGACAAGACGTCGGTACGGGCAATCGCGAGCGCGGCCGGCGTCGATGCCGCCCTCGTCCACCACTATTTCGGTACAAAACACAAGCTCTTCCTGGAAGCAGTCGCCATCCCGGTCGACCCGGCGGAGATCCTCGCCGAACTCAGCTCAGTCGATGTGGAACACCTTGGCGTTCAACTGATTCGAGTCGTCCTGGGCGTATGGGATGGCGAATTGCGCAGTGCCGGTGTTGCCTTGTTGAAGACCACGCTGGCCGCCCCCGACGCCGGCATTATCCGGTCCTTCCTCGGCGAGATCATTTTGACGAATATCGCCCAACGCGTCGAGGATGACGCGGAAATCCGCACGTCCCTATTGGCTACTCAGATGCTTGGGTTGATCGTGACCCGCTACGTCGTCGAGCTGGAACCGATCGCGTCGATGCCACTCGACGACGTCGCGCGGAAAGTAGGGCCGACGCTGCAGCGATATCTGACCGGCGAGTTGTGAGGCGCTACTCGCCCGCGACGAAACGCGCATCCACACTTACACTGATCTCGACCCCATCGGACTGAATCTCCAATGCGTGGCCTCCGGCCGGAGCCGCGAACATCGCCGCGCGCACCACCGGCCCATTGCTCGACACACCTGTCGAGAGCATCCCCGGATCGCCAAGTGCCAACGCTCGGACGGCACCCGCATCGACGGCATCGGCATACGCCTGAGCTTTGGCGATTGCGTTGCGAACGGCCTGGGAACGCACGTCGGCTTCGTAGGCGTCGCGATTCTCACGTAGTACCGCCCAATGCAATTCGCCGATCTGCACCCCATCACGGGCACCCCAGGCGTCCATGAACGGTGCGAGGGCGTCGAAGTCGGTGAACTCCACCGACACCGAGATCGACGTGCGATAAATCGGCGGCTGCAATCTTCCGTCGTGGTCGGTCGGCCGATAGCTGCGACTGCGTACGCGATCCGAACTCCAGTTACGCACCGACCCCGCGGTCTCAAGCTCGCGCACGGCGGAAATCAGCCGACTTTGCAGCGCCACTGCTTTCTCGTGCGCGGCAACACTTTTCAACTCCTCGAATTCGGCCGTCAGTGGAACCGAGACACACTCGGCCGAGTAGATCTGCGACGCGGTTCCGCGGACAACGAATTCAGTCATGGTGCCACCATAACCGTCAGGAGTAATTGGCCCGCCCGAGCCGGACCAGACTTTCAGCGGCACTGCCCATCAGTTCGTCGGCGGTCAGCGCGAACAGAATATGGTCGCGCCAGCGGGAATTCACATCCATGTAGCGTTCAAGCAGCCCTTCGCGTCGAAACCCGATCTTGGTGAGCACCGCCTGCGATGCGCTATTCGACGGCTGCACTGTTGCCTCCAGACGATGCAGCCCGACTGGGCCAAACGCATGGTCGACGCCCAGAGCGACTGCGGCAGTGGCGATTCCATTTCCGTAGTGCTCAGAATCGATCCAGTAGCCGATCCATGCGCTGCGCACAGCGCCACGCTGAACGTTGCCGATCGTCAGTTGTCCGACATATTCGCCGTCGACCTCGATCACCAACGGCAGCAACGTCCCCCGTTTGGCTTCCGAACGGAGCACTGAGAATAACGGACCCCAATTGCTACGCTGATGGCGTTGCGCCCACGACCCCGGCGCCGTGGGTTCCCAGGGCAGCAAAGCGTTCTGATTACGCAGTCGGAGATCGCTCCACCGTGCGGCGTCGCGGAGTCTCACCGGACGAACGGTCACCAATCCACCGGCAACGCGCAGCGGTCCCAGGGTGGCCGGCCACCCCGGGTGTACGTGCGATTTGGACCACGAGAACACTCGGCCAGTCTAGTCATCGGATCGACAGCTTTGGTACGCGAGACAGAAAATGTGTCGTTCGCGCCAAGGGACGGCGGAAAACCGGTTTCCACAGCGCCGCGCAGCCGCTCATCCAGCATCTGCGGGTCCACGGCGACCGGCTTCCCCGGCAGTCGTCGACCCCGGCTAACGAAGATGGTGCGGCGCAATCAGTTCCGACGCGGCCTAGCCTCGCTGGGCCAGGAACATCACATCTACCTCATCGCCGGTCCGCAACTCTTCGGTATCGGAGTTCACCACAATCAAACAGTTCGCCTCGGCCAGCTCAGCCAACAGATGCGACGTCCCGGTCGGCGAGCCGCCGATCACCTGGACGAGATAGTCGCCCGTCCGCTCATCGCGCATCAACTGCCCGCGCAGATATCCGGTCCGCCCCTCGACCGACAGAATCGGCCCAATTGTGCGTGCCTTGATCACCCGACGCATGGGCTGCCGTTTGCCAAGTGCGATACGGATCAACGGCCGCACCATTACTTCGAAGCAGACCAGCGCACTAACCGGATTAGCGGGCAGCAGGAAGGTGGGCACATCGTCTCGGCCGAGGCGACCGAACCCCTGCACGGAACCGGGATGCATTGCGACGCGGACGATTTCGAGGTCGCCCAGTTCACCCAGCGCGTCGGCGACCGCACGCGACGCCGCACCTCCGACCGCACCGCACAGCACGACGATCTCCGAGCGAATCATCTGCGCCTCAACCACTTCACGAAGGCGTGACAACTCGCGCTCCGCAATACCGACACGGTTGACGTCAGCTCCGGCATCACGTGCGGCCGCGGCGAGCGCGTAGCTGTTCACGTCGTACACCTGGCCCGGACCGGGGACGCGGTCGATATCGACGAGTTCATTGCCGATTGCGATCACCGACAGTCGCGGACGGGGGTGAACCAACACGCGTGCCTGTCCGACCGCGGCCAACAACCCCACCTGCGCGGGCCCGATGATCATGCCTTCGCGGACCGCTACGTCCCCCGGCTGCACGTCGTCGCCGACGCGGCGGACGTATGCACCCGAATCGACCGACTGCCCGACACTGACCGTCTGGACCCCACCATCGGTCCAGCGCAACGGGACCACGGCGTCGGCGAGAGTCGGCAGCGGCGCACCCGTTTCCACCCGGACCGCCTGCCGTGGCTGCAGTCGTGTCGGCGTACGGGATCCCGGTTCGACCTCGCCGACGACAGGCAGTTTGACCATCATCGGCTCACCATCGACATCGACATCCGCGTCGCCGACGTCGAGATCCTCTGGAGTCTGGCCGGCCGCTACAACGTCGACGGCGCGGACCGCGTAACCATCGACGGCAGCTTGGTCGAAACCTGGGAGCGGGCGTTGGGTAACCACTTCTTCAGCACAAAGCAGGCCCTGAGCTTCCGAGATCGCTACCTTCACCGGACGAGGCATCACCGCTGCCGACGTGATCAACGCCAGATGATCATCGACAGAACGCATTTCGCCTCCTCAAACAGTGTCACTCGGCCCGCGTTGTGCTCCCGGCGCCGGTCACAGCCGGTCCTCTTCAGCCTGAAACGTTATACGCCACAAGCTGTCAACGCGGGGAGGCACACCGTGTCGGTTGGTTCACTGGACGCGCCGAATACACCTGGGACCAGGTGGCAATGTACGGCGCGAGCTACTTAACGCCGAGTCGCTGCGTCAGCCAGGCACGCAATTCAGGACCGTAATCATCGCGATCGAGCGCGAAATCGACTGCGGCTTTGAGGTATCCCCCCGGATTGCCGAGGTCGTGGCGAGTACCGCGGTGAACAACCACGTGTACCGGCTCGCCCTCCTCGATGAGCAGGGCGATGGCGTCTGTCAGCTGCAACTCGCCGCCCGCGCCGGGCTTGATCCGGCGGAGGGCGTCAAAGATCTTGCGGTCCAAGATATATCGACCCGCGGCCGCGAAATTCGACGGTGCGTCTTCGCGTTTGGGCTTCTCGACCATTCCGCGCAACCGCATCACGTTGGGATTCTTCGCGTCGGGTAACTGCTCGACATCGAATACTCCGTAGGCGCTGATCTGCTCGTCGGGGACCTCGATCGCGCAGAGCACCGATCCGCCGCGTCGTGCACGAGTGCGAGCCATCACTTCCAGGACACCGCCGGGTAGTACGAGGTCATCGGGCAACAGGACCGCTATCGCATCCTCGTCATCAGTCAGGTACTGCTCTACACAACCCACCGCGTGACCCAGGCCGAGCGGCTTGTCCTGAACCACCGAGGCCACTTCCAGCAACGATGGCGCATTGCGCACCTTGGCCAGCATTGCCTGCTTGCCGCGTTTGGCCAGCGTGCTCTCCAGAACCAGATCTTCGACAAAGTGCGCGACCACGCCGTCTTTGCCCGGCGAGGTAACGATCAACAGTCGCTCGGCGCCAGCCGACTTCGCCTCCTCAGCGACCAATTCGATTCCTGGAGTGTCGACAACGGGCAACAATTCCTTCGGAACCGTCTTGGTCGCCGGCAGGAATCGAGTACCCAGACCTGCGGCGGGAACAACAGCGGTCCGCGGAATCGGCGGGGCAATCGGTTTGTCGTCGTCTAGATCGGTACTCTCGGTGCGTGCCATAGCCGTCAGCCTAATGCCGATGGCTTTGAACCTCCGGGCGAGAGGGTGCGAAGTGACTGGGAACGCAGCCAAAGTGCAGCGGCGGGCGGAATTGTCGGCGCGACGCGACGCGATGTCGCTCTTCGCGCGGGAACAGGCGGCGGCCAACCTGTCCGAATGGGTCTATTCGGCACCATTCAGGCTGGAATATGACGTGACGGTGGCCGCGTATATCCCCGTCGGGACCGAGCCGGGGTCGTTGAGCTTCCTCGACGCTCTCGCCGACCGTGACGTCCGCGTATTGGTGCCACTCGTCCCCGACGGTAAACCAGCACCGTTGGAGTGGATTTCATACGACGGCCAGGATTCGTTGGAGACGCGTCGATTCGGTTTGCTTGAGCCAGCGGGCACATCCTTGGGAAGCGGCGTGCTCGATACCGTCGATGTCATCTTTGTGCCGGCTCTCGGCGTCGATCGGCGCGGAGTGCGCCTTGGCCGCGGAGCGGGCTACTACGACCGGAGTCTGAGCGGTGTCGATGCCGAGTTGGTCGCCGTCGTGTACGACGATGAACTGGTCGACGAGCTTCCCGAAGAATCGACCGACATCCGGGTTGGATGGGCGTTGACGCCCGGCAGTGGATTCGTAGAACTGGGCTAGCGGGGCGCTACGACGCCGCAGCAGCGGTCTTCGTGGTCGTCGAACTGCTCGACGACGAATCCGAACTCGATGAAGAACTGCTCGACGCGGAATCGCTCGACGATCCCGACGAGGTCGAGCTATTCGACGAGCGGTTGTCGGTGCGGTAGAAACCGCTGCCCTTGAACACGATGCCGACCTGGCTGAACAGCTTACGTAGCTTGCCGGAACACTCCGGGCAGACGGTCAGCGAGTCGTCAGAGAACGACTGAACAATGTCGAACTTGTTGTCGCACTCCGTGCAGGCATACGAGTAGGTTGGCACCGAAACCTCCGGAAGATCAATGTTTGCGTCTGTCAGTCTAACCGAAAATGGCACTCGAACATTCCGAGTGCTAACTCTCGCCGATGACGGCGGTGTCCCTATCCACGACTCCATCCAGATTCATATCCGCTGACCTGGCCCGATGCGCGTCCCACCGCAGTGCAACCGCTCCGATGACAGCCGCCACTACGGTCCCGATCAGAATCGCGACCTTGGCCGCGTCGTGGTCCGTGCCATCGGGAAAGGAAAGTTCGGCGATCAACAATGACACCGTGAAACCCATCCCGGTCAGCACTCCGACCGGCAGCAAGTCACGCAGGCCGACGGCGTCGGGCAATCGCAGCGGCGTCAGTCGGGTGACCAGCGCGGTCGTCCCCATCACGCCGACAACCTTGCCGACCACCAGACCCGCCACAATCCCCGCGGTCACCGGCGATGACAGCATCGACGACAGTCCACCCTGCGCTCCGACTACCGAGACTCCAGCCGCGAAGAAGGCGAACACCGGCACCGCGGCAACGGTCGAGAACGGTCGCACCGCGTGTTCGATCGATGTCGTCGGAGCAGCGTCGCCGCCCCGTGCGATGGCGGGCACCGTGAAGCCGAGCAACACGCCGGCCACCGTGGCGTGAACTCCGGACTCGTGCATCAGACCCCAGGCGACCACAGCGAGCGCGATCAGTATCGGTGGCCGCACAAACCGGAGTCGGGCCGAATCCATCCGCACCACCGCCCCGAATGCCATGATCACCGCGAGGGCACCGGCGAGGGCCACGGCATCGATTGTGTCCGTGTAGACGGTGGCGATGACGACGATGCCGAGAAGGTCGTCGACGACCGCAAGTGTCAGCAGGAAGGTTCGTAATGCGATCGGCAGGCCCCGACCGAAGACGGCGAGCACCGCCACCGCGAAGGCAATATCGGTGGCGGTGGGGATTGCCCAGCCGCGCAACAGATCTGAATCGCCGCCGCGTAGGCCGACGATCACGACGAAGAACGCGGCGGGAACAGCCATGCCACCCACCGCCGCTGCGATCGGAACGCCGGCCAGTCGTGGCTGCCGGAGGCTGCCCGCGACGATCTCGTGTTTCAGCTCAACGCCGACAACGAAGAAGAAAATCGCCAGCAGTCCGTCGGCGGCCCACTGTCCCAGACTGAGGTGCAGCCCCAGCCCACTCGGGCCAACTTGGACGGCCACTAGCTGCGAATACGCCTCGCGCCAGGGCGAATTCGCCCAAATCAACGCGATCGCCGAGGCGATCAGTAGTAACACACCGCCGGTGGTCTCCGCGGAGAGCCGACGCCGAAGCGTCGCCAACCGATCCGGATGTACCGGCGCATCAACCATGTCTGCGACCTTATCCACAGATTTGTCGCCAAGCGAACCGTAGTGGATAACCCAAGAGACAGTGCTACGCCCGCTGTTTTCCCAACTATGTTGTGCGACATGCAATTCGACAGCCTCTCCGGCCGACTGGCGCCCCGTTGGGCTGACCGGGTAGCTGCCTGGCTGCGGCCCGGGTGGGCGCGGGCGGTGATAGTCCGACGCGCCGTCGCCATCGGGTTAGTAGCCATAGCCACGGTCGTGACCGTCGCCGATCACCGTGCCGCACAAGGACAATCGGTGGTGGCTGCCGCGCATGACCTGCTTCCGGGCCGCGTCCTGGCGGCCTCCGACCTCACCATACGACGCATCGCGGGCACGAACTTGCCCGACGGTGCGCTGCGCCTGTCGGCAGACGGCGTCGGTCGAACGGTAACCGGCGCGGTGCGTGCGGGCGAGATCGTGACCGATGTCCGCCTGCTGTCGTCACGTCTACCCGCGGCATTGCGCGGAATACGAGATTCGCGGCTGGTACCCGTCCGACTCGCCGACGACGCCGTCGCTGATCTCCTTCGCGAAGGTGACGTCGTCGACGTACTCGACGAAACATCGGAACTGCTCGCGCGCGACGCCGTCGTAGCACTGGGCGTCGCCAGGCGAAGTAGCGGAATAACCGGCAATTCCACTGGTATACGGCCGATTCTGCTTGCGATGAGTGGTCGTGACGCCCACCGGGTGGCAACGGCCGGGCTGAAAACCGCCCTGACGGTTGTCCTACATTGACTTGCCGCACTTTTAGGTCATCTGTGTCGAATGTGCATCACATTCACTGTCGAATGATCCTATTGGTTTAAGATCAACCTTAGGTTTAGCCTCGCGAAGGACGAACCCCCGAACTACCCAGTGCTGCAATCGAGAGCGGAATCTACACGAGAGGACCGCACAGCGTGCTTAAGGGATTCAAGGAATTCATACTCAAAGGCAATGTCGTTGAGTTGGCCACTGCGGTCATCATTGGTGCCGCATTCACCGCCATCGTCACTGCCTTCACCACGAAGATCATCCAGCCTCTGATCAATGCCATCCCGATCGGCACGGATAAGGCTGACGGACTCGGCTTCAAGATCACCGACAACGCGAACACCTTCGTCGATATCGGCGCGGTGATTACAGCGGTAGTCAACTTCATCATCGTCGCGGCAGTGGTCTACTTCATCATCGTGCTGCCGTACAACAAGCTGTCGGCGTTGGCCGGCTTCACCAAGGACGATGCTGAGCAGGTCGAGGTCGCACTCCTGACCGAGATCCGCGACATCCTCGACCCGGAGGCCGCCGCCAAGGCCAAAGCCAAGACGGTCGCCGAGGCCGATGCGAATCGGCCAGCGTCCGACAGTGAATCGTTCGAAAGTGGTCCATTCGGCCGTGGCCCGCAGCCGCCCGCCGGTGGACCGCAGCAGGGATTCACACCTCAGGGATATCCCGGGTCGGACGGACCGGCCATCGTGCCGTCTCGCGATCTGGGCGGTCCGCCGTCGGGCGCGATTCCGCTTCAGACCCATCGGTTCCCCGGACCTGCTGTCCAGCCGTCGCAGCCGCCCCAGGGCCCGCCGCCGGCAGCGCCGGCCGGCGGTGGTTACGCCCCGCCCAGTCCCGCACCGGGACCCGGCCAGGGCAGCTATCCTCCTCCGCCGCAGGGTAATTACCCTCCGCAGGGGCAGGGCAACACGCCACCGCCGAGTTTCCCCCCGTCGAATTTCCCCCCATCGGACTTCCCCCCGTCGGATTACCCACCGTCGGATTACCCACCGTCGGGCGGATTCCCGGCTCAGGGTGGCGACCCGGATGCCCCGGGACGCCATTCGCGCTAGTTCGTCGAATTGAAAGAACCGCCTCCACAGCGTGGGGGCGGTTCTTTTGCTCTACGCTGGCGTCTCGAGCACCACTGTCCGGTCGGCCATCGCCGCTACGAACGGATCGTGGGTGATGATGATCGTCGTGCGGCCCGACGCGAGGCGCCGCAACGGGCCCAGGATGCGGTCGGCAGTCTCCCGATCGAGTCCGGTAGTCGGCTCATCGAGTACCAAGACCGGCGTATCGCGCAGGAACGCGCGGGCCAATGCGATTCGTTGGCGTTGTCCGCCACTGAGATTCGCACCCGAATCGCGCAATTCGGTGTCGTAGCCATCGGGCAAACCGCGAATGAATCCGTCGGCGTCGGCGGCTTGCGCGGCGTCGACAATGGCCGCGCGGTCGGCGTCGGGGCGACCGAAGGCGATGTTGTCGGCGATAGTGCCGTGGAAGATGGCGATCCGCTGCGGCAACAGTGTCGTGCCCGCGCGGGCATCGGTCAGCCGTCGCGCACGCAAGTCGATGCCGTCTACTTCAACCGATCCCTCGTCGGGGTCGTAGAAACGCAACAGCAGATGCGTAAGCGTTGTCTTTCCGGTGCCACTGGCGCCGGTGAGCGCGATACATTCACCCGGCTGGACAGTCAGCGAAAAGTCTTCGAGCACACGGGTATCCGCGCCGGGATAACCGAATCCGACGCTACGAAAATCGACTCGCGCCCCGACGTCGTGCCGGTGGGCGGAAGAAGTGATCGGTGCAGCCACCTCGACATCGTCGGATAGGCCGGCGGGCTCGTCGAGCAACTGTGCGACCCGCTCCGCGCTCGCCGTCGCCGACGTCACCTGAACGGCCAGACCGCCGAGCGCCTGAATCTGCGGGTAGAGGTACCCGAGATAACCGGTCAGTGCGATCAGACCGCCGATGGTGGTCCGACCTTCCGAGATCTGCCACGCGCCGAGCGCCAAAACACCAAGCATGCATAGTAATTCGACGACAACCACCGATTGCTGAAATGCCTCGCCGGCTTTCGCCTCCGATACCCGCGCGCGCATCCAGCGGTAGCTCTGCCGTTGTACGCGGGCCTGATCGGCGCCTGACTGGTTATCCGCCGCGATGGCGTGCCCGTTGTCGATGCCCTCGGCAATGAGGGACGAGATCTCGCCGTTGGCCGCTCGCTCAGTCCGCGAGGCGCGCTTGAGGATCCGGCCGAATCGTCGGGCAACCAACCACAACACCGGAGCGAGGACAAAGGCGATCAACGCCAAATCCCAGCGAACCCACACCGCCGCAACGGCATAGGCGACAACTGACGCAGCGGCGATAATTCCCGACACGATACCCGAGGAGACGAGTTGTTCCACCTCGTCGACGTCGCTGCTGTGCCGGGCGATGAGATCGCCGGTCTGGAACTGCCGACGGGTATGCGGCGCGAGCCGTTGAGTGTGCGCATACAGATCAGTACGCAGGCGCAGCAGCATCCGTTCGGTAACGACCTCGGCGAGAATACTGCCGAAATAGGATGCCGCCGCGCCCGCGAGAGTCACCACGATCCACCACACCATCGGAGCGATGAGGGCATGGAGATCGCCAGTCGCCAGTACGTCGTCGACGATATGCGCGAATAGATAGACGACCGCGACACTGGCCAGAACGTCGAGGAACTGCAGACCGACAGCGGCGGCCAATTTTCCCCACAGTTCCGACATATACGGCGAGAATCGTCGCATCGCCGAGAACACTGTCAGCGTCGGATGCCACGGATCGCTCGACGGGAAGGAAAGCTCGGGCTGGTCGATCAACGACGTGACCGATGCTGGAGAGTCGGCGACTCCGATTGTGGCTGACTGCGGTGTCACGCGACTCTCCTTCAACGTACTGCGGTGATGCGACTACTCCTTATGAACCGAAGAAGCCGAGTGGCGGCACCCGGCGTGGCGCCGGTCCCGGGCGACGCCCCGGCTTCGGGCCACGGTGCGGCCGACCCGGATTGCCGTGACGGCCGCGGGGCTGGTGCTGGGGCTGACGAGGACCACGAGGCATAGATATCTCCTGTGTTAACCGCGGCGAAGACCACGGATTCGGTAATTCGTCACCGAATCGCGACGAACATCCGCAACGGTAGACACAAGATCGATCGAATGCTTCCATCCGAAGTGCCAGTAAGAACCCTAGAACGATTGTCTGGAAAGTCGCTGTGCGATGACTGGGAGTTCGGATCGTCACTAATCGCTGGTAAAGGGTTTAGTCCCGTTGATTTCTGGCAATTATTGGCGATTCCTACCAGGATGCTGACACTTGCCACTTGACTCGTGCTCCGCGCATAAAACGACTCAGCGCGGTAACCGAATCGGTTACCGCGCTGAGTCGTTTGATTACCGGAGCAATTATCAGCCGATGCTGAACGGCTTGCCCCACAAGGTGATAACGCCCTTGACCGAGTCCGTGCTCACCTTGACGGTGAAACGCGCACGCGCCGAAGCGTAACCAGCACACCCATTCAGACGGAAGCCTTCTTGGCTGAATGCGACGCCGCCACGGTTGCCCTTGAAGGTGAAGTCACTGACTTCGTAATCCTTGTAGGTGGTGTAGTCACCCGAGGTGGTTTCGATAATCGGCACGAAGCCGGCTTGGCCGGGGCCGAGCGAAATCGATGCGCTGCCCGAAGCGGACGGTGTACCGCCGCTGTCAACGCTTCCTTCGCTTCCGCCCGATACGCCAGAGAGGTTCACCTGGCAACCGACGACGTAGCCGCCAGCGATTACGCCACCCTCGGCGCCACCGCCGATATTGACGGCGATCTTGCCGGATACCCACACCTCGCGGCTGGTCGCGATATTGGCGACGTTACCGGCGCGGTAGTTGACGAACTCGTCGTACAGACGAGCGTTGACGGTGGAGCCGTCGATGAGTTTCTTAGCAACGTGGCCGCCGGGTAGTTTGCCTGCGGTCGCGCCACCGGCACCGACCGTGGTGAGCCCCATCAACGCGAC
The DNA here is from genome assembly GCF_048537885.1 of Gordonia sp. CPCC 205333. Lineage (NCBI taxonomy): Bacteria > Bacillati > Actinomycetota > Actinomycetes > Mycobacteriales > Gordoniaceae > Gordonia > Gordonia sp. CPCC 205333. The sequence goes on from NZ_JBCLVI010000004.1 coordinate 481,621, forward strand.
ACCGGCGATACCGGCAGCCGCAGCGAGGCGACGAGTAAAGGTCTTGTTCATGATTCCCCTTTGGGTTCAGTTCAGGGTTAGAAGGTCTGGATGGTCAGATCGCCGAGATCAGCCGAGGCTGAATGGCTTGCCGTAGAGCGTGGACTGGACAGCACTGCCCTCGCCGTTCACGGTGCCCTCGTCGGTGTTGTAGCCATCGGCTGCCAGGACCTTGACGTAGGAACGCGCCTGCGCGAAACCACCGCAACCCTGCACGTCGATCTCCACACCGGAGAACTGCAGACTCACCAGATTGTTCTTGAAGTCTTTGTCGGTAACTGAGACCTTCTTGATCTCGCCGGGCGACAGGGGCAGGGAAAGCGATGCCCCGATCGACGGAGTAGCCGAGATGGAAATACCCGCATCCAAGCTACCCAGATTCACCTGGCAGCCGACCAAATAACCAACCTCGACGTTGCCGCCGCCCTTGGAAATCTTCGACGTGTAGGTACCCGATACCCGTGCCGAACGACCGGCGCCGTTATGCGCCTCCGACTGCTGCGCGAAGGCGTATTCGCCGGTACGCCAGGTCTGCACGACCTGACCATCGATGCCGGTGACCTTCTTGTAGCCATTGGGCAGCTTTCCGGCTGCGGCCCCACCCGCACCCATGCTGGACAAACCAACTGCGGCGACCGCAGCGACAGCGGCGGCCGCGGCTGCGCGACGCATGCCAAGCTTGCTGATCTTCATTCGTTCCCTCTCACCGGAATGGGCTGCGACCCCAACTTGCGCGAGCCGATATTCACACGTTCGCCCGCAGTCGGCGACTGCGAGCTTGGCCGAAACGTTATCGGGTTAAGAGAATGCTGAGCAACATGAACGCACTTATATAAGAAGATTTAATCTTTCCGATATTTAGTATTTACATGCGAATAGCGAAATATGGAAAGTAAACACCAGGAAAACTCACAGCCCAAAGCATGTTTGCAGGTACATGCGTTATTCGTAATGTGGCGGTCGGTTGGCTTGATACCACTCAACCGGAGCGCCGATGTGACCTTCATCACGATCATCGGCGGTTTGAGACGGCAGGTCATCGCCGAAAATGTCGGCTAGGCGCTGCCGCCTGCGCGAATTCTCACCGAGGGGTTCATTTCGCTGTGATATGTTGCCGGGTTGCTTAGCGTCGCTAATCGAGTCGGGATCGCCCGTATCCCCGCCGCACGTCGGGTCACCCGATTCGGTCAACGGTCGGACTCAGAAGTCGCTAATGGACTCAATGACGTGCCTAGCCAACATCGTCACGGTCGCCATACCGTCGCGGACAGCGGCCCGCGAGTCGGCGAGGTTCACCACCAATGTCTGTCCGGAGATGCCGGCAAGACCCCGTGAAAGGCCCGCGTCAGTAGCACCCGCGGCCAGTCCCGAACTGCGGACCGCCTCTTCGATGCCAGGCAGACGACGATCGAGGAGCGCTTCGGTCGCTTCGGGGGTTACATCCCGTGCTCCGACACCGACACCGCCAACCGAGATCACCAAGTCGACGCCGCCGATGACGGCGGTATTGAGAGCGTTGCGGATTTCCACTTCATCGCCGGAGACGACGACCGTGGCGTCAGCATGGAAGTCGGCCTCCTCCAGCAATTCGACGATCAGCGAGCCGAGTGCGGTATCCCCATCACCGTGTGCCGCGCGGTCGCCGACCACAACGACCAACGCCCGACCGACCTCTGAACCGTCTGGTGCCGACGCGGAGCCACGACGCTGAGCGAACTCGCGCGCGGCCGCGTCGGCGGCATCATCGGCCGCTGCGTCGGGGACGGGAGTGGAAACATCGGGAACCAGGTCAGACATTGCGACAGGCCTTTCGACGACTTATGACGATGAGTTAGATATCTATACAAACAAATGGAAGTCGACGGCCTCTACTTGGCCGGCAGCGTGCCCAGGGTTACCTGGACGGTCTTAGTCTGTCCGCCCGCGGTGTAGGTGACAGGCACGACATCGCCAGGCTCATAAGACCGTACCGCGGCAACAAGCGCGTCTCCCGAGGAAATCGTGCGATCACCGAATTTAGTGATCACCGCTCCGTTGGGAATACCCGCTTTGGCCGCCGCGCCGTTCGCAGTCACCTCGGACACCTGCGCGCCAGCCAACGTGGCATCGGTCGTATCGGAACGAACCGACACCCCAAGGCTCGAATGCTGAGCCTTCCCAGTCTTGATCAACTGGTTGGCAACCTGGATAGCTTGGTCTACCGGAATCGCGAAGCCCAGACCGATGCTGCCCGACCGGGCGGTGCCACTGGAATCGCCGCCACCGGTCGTCGCGATCGCTGTGTTGAGACCAATCAGTGCGCCACGCGCGTTGACCAGCGCACCACCGGAGTTGCCTGGATTGATCGCGGCATCGGTTTGGATGGCGTCGATCACCGAAGTGGTACCGCCGGTCCGCGACGTTGACACCGGACGATTGAGCGAGGAAATAATCCCGGTGGTCACCGTGCCGGCCAGGCCGAGTGGCGAACCGATCGCGATCACGTTCTGCCCGACAGCCAAATTCTTCGACGTCCCGATGCTGATCTTCTGCAAGCCAGACTTGTTCACCTTGATGACTGCGATGTCGGAGATCGCGTCGGTGCCGACCACCGTCGCCTTCGCACGTGAACCATCGTTGAACGCGACGGTCACATTGCTCGCCGGCCGGTCGCCGCCGGCACTCACGACGTGATTGTTGGTCATGATGGTGCCGTTGTCGTCCAGGATCACGCCCGAACCCTCGCCCTCGACATTGCCTTCGCGCACCAGCACCGAAACCACGGTCGGCAACACACTGGCAGCAACGGCCTGAACCGAGCCGGCGGGCGCCTCGACCGGTTTGTTGGACTCGTTGGGATCTCCGCCGAGCGGACCGGAGATCGTCGTCGACGGCGTGTCGTCGTCAATCGCGGAATATGTCGCTGCGCCCGCGCCACCGGCGACGAGCGCGAGTGCTACCGCGCCGACCGCGATTGCCGCCGTGGCGCCACCCTTTCGACGCGGAGCAGGCACCGCAGCCTGTAATGGTGCGGTGCTCTGTTGGCCATATGCGCCATAGGGATTCGATGCCGGGTCGAAGCCCACTGGCGGCTGCGCTCCCGATGGCTGGCCATAGGCCGGCTGCTCGCCGTACTGCGGCCCGCCGGTCGCGTTCCCTTGACCGTACCCCGTGTGTTGGCCATGGCCGGTCGAACCGTAGTCACCACCCTGCCCGTAGCCGAACCGCTGCGGTGCATTCGGTTGAGGGGAATTGGGCTGCGATGGATTCTGTGCGGATGGATTCTGTTGGGGCGAACCAAACGGGTCAGTCCCATAAGGCTGCTGAGGCCCCTGCTGCGATGGCCCCTGCTGCGATGGACCCTGTTGCGGATACGACGGAGGCGGGCCGAAAGGCGATGTCCCCGAACCGAATTGGTCGCCGCCGGACGGTGTCGAATTCGGCGGTGTCGAGCTCGGTGGCGTCACGCTCGGATCCGGCGTCGCCCCCTGACCGTTTTGGTCACCCCCGTAGCTGTACGGGTCGGGGGTCTGATCACCGTTGTCGCGATCATCGCCGGTCATGTGCGCCTTCTTTCATTTCTGCTCAGGGCCTCCTCGTCGAGGCGGCGGTATACGGCTCGTTCGCTGGCCGTCTACGAGAACCACGCGTGGGATAGTCGCTCACTCCGGACAGATTGTGGATTCATCATTACTGACGAACCACTACCGGAGATGGTTCCACGGGAACCGAATGTCCGGGCAAAGTCATCCTAATGAGCGCCCCACCAAGATGAGATTGTGATGCCGAAATGCTGCCGCCGTGTTTCACAATCACTTGACGGACGATTGCCAGCCCCAATCCAGAACCCGGCATCGACCTCGACTGCGTCGAACGATAGAACCGCTCGAAGACCAACTCCCGGTCCTCGGGCGGAATCCCCGGACCGGCGTCGGCGACCGTGAATTCGGCAGTACTCAAATCGATCTGGCGCAAAGTCACCTCAATCGCACGACCACGCGGACTCCACTTCGCGGCGTTGTCGAGCACATTGAGGATCGCTCGGGACAACCCAGCCGGCTCACCGAAGACATACCAGGGTGCGGCGTCGACCCTGAAGTCGACGTCGCTGCGTCGGCGTCGAACACGTTCCAACGACCGCTCGATGACCTCGACCATGTCGACTTCCTCGTGCACCACTTCGGGAGCGTCTTCACGGGCGAGATCAACTAGATCACCGACCAGAGTCGACAACTCCTCGATCTGGGCCAATACATCCGAACGCAACTCGACCATGTCCGCCGCCGGCACCGGCGGTGCGCCCGGCGCGGTCGAGGCCATCAATAGTTCGAGATTGGTCCGCAACGACGTCAACGGGGTACGCAACTCGTGCCCGGCGTCGGCAACCAGTCGCGCCTGTTGGTCGCGCGACTCCCCCAACGCGCGCAACATCGTATTGAAAGACTCTGTGAGGCGGGCCAATTCGTCATTGCCGGTCACCGGCAACGGGGTGAGATCCTGCGTTTTGGCGATCCGCTCGGCCGCCCGAGTCAATCGAGTGACCGGCCGCAGTCCGGCCCGCGAAACAGTGGTGCCGGCCAGCGCGGCGAACGCCACACCGCCGCCACCCACCACCAACAGCACCCAGGCCAATCGTTTAAGCACGCGGTCGGTCTGTAACAGACTCTGGGCAAGAACAAGGGTGTTGCCGTCATCGAGTTTACGAGCCAGTACCCGCTGATTGGCGAGGGTACGCAGGCTCTGGTTGTGCTGGCCGGGCGCATTGACCGAGCGGGCGACCGCCTTCTCGGCATCCTCGAAGGGCACTTCACCGATCAGGTATGTCGCGCCATCTGGACGCACCAACGCCAGAGAGATGTTGGTGGAGAACACCGTTCCCGTTGCCAACGCCTGCGGTCGTTCGGCGAGCATGCCCGACTTGGCCAGCGCTGTCATACCGTCAGCGCGAGACTCGAGCTGTCGGTCCACCTCGTTGTACATCGCGCGATAAACAACGAAATATGCTGCGGCAGCCATCAACCCGACCGAGACAAGCACCACCGTCGCCGACAAGAGGGTGACGCGCATAGTCAGCGACGCTGAGCGAGTCAGCGCCCAGGGCGCGCGCATCTCCTTCTTGACACCATCGTTTCGACGATTGCCGACGGAATGGTTGCGGCGCAATGCCTTCCAGCGCGAGGTATCGCGATCTGTCAACACAGACTTCTCACGGCGGCGTCTCCCGCAACACATACCCGACGCCGCGCACGGTGTGGATCAGGCGCGGCTCGTCGTCGGCTTCGGTCTTGCGGCGCAGGTACCCGACGTATACCTCCAGCGCATTACCCGACGTCGGAAAGTCGTAACCCCACACTTCTTCCAGAATTCGACTGCGAGACAACACGCGGCGCGGATTGGCCATGAGCATCTCCAGCAATGCGAATTCGGTGCGGGTAAGGCTGATCGACCGGTCGCCGCGCGCGACGTCGCGGGTCACCGGGTCAAGTGTGAGGTCGGAGAATTCCAACGCCTCGGAATCCGCATCGTCGTCGGGAGTGGCGCGACGTAGTAGAGCGCGCAGCCTAGCGAGCAATTCCTCCAACGCGAACGGCTTCGGCAGGTAGTCGTCGGCACCCGCATCGAGGCCGGAGACCCGCTCGGACACCGAGTCACGAGCCGTGAGCACCAGGATCGGCAGATCGTCGCCGGCCGACCGTAGTCGACGGCAGACTTCAAGTCCGTCAAGCCTGGGCATCATGACATCGAGGATGAGCAGATCGGGGCGGTCGGCCACGACCTTCTCCAGTGCTTCCAAGCCGTCCGACGCCGTTTCCACGCTGTAGCCATTGAACGCAAGAGATCGACGCAGTGACTCACGTACCGCACGATCGTCGTCGACGACAAGAATCCGCATGACTACAGTCTTATCGCAGTCCGGCTGAGAGACGTGTAAGACTCACTGAGAAAGCCCGATGCCCGGCACCACATCGTGGCACCGGGCATCGAATTTCAGTTATCGCAATGCGTACTTACGGGGTAAGCGGTGCGATGGGACCGCGGGAGACCCGACGCCACGAGTACGCGGTGAACAGAGCCGCGACCGGAATACTGACCAAGCCGCCAATACCGCACAGGATCAATCCAACCGTCGCGATAATCGCCGCCAGCAAGTACGTGATCAGAGTGGTGACGAAATTGTCCTTGACCAGATTGAAGCTGGTCTTGATTCCGTCGATGGCCGACAAATCGCGTTCGACGACTGCCCAGGTGGTGTAGAAGGCGAACAAAGCGACGATAATTCCGCCGATAATGATGATGCTGCCAATCGCCGCCGCGATACCGACCAACAGAGACGCGACGATCACCTGAACAACATTGCGGGGTTTGAAGAACGAGCCGATGTCGACCTGTTGGCCGTCGGCGATCTTCAGCACGCTGTTGATGAAGGCCGAGGCAAAGACACCGACCAGCACCAACACGATCAAGTAGCCGACAATGAGGACGATAAAGCTTGCGGCACCGAGTGTCTTAGCACCTTCGATCGTCATGGTTTCGCCGCTATAAGACGAGGTGTACGAAGTGGTGGAGGTGGTGCCCAGTGCCGCTGCGGCAACCCAGACGATCGCGTAGATGACACCGATGATTACCGCGTACGCGAGCGTTGCGACAATGAGCGGCACCGCATTCTTACTGAATTTGTTCCAGGCCCAACTAAAAGCGTCGCCGACATTAAATTCGACCGGCCCGTTGGCCGGGTATCCGGGCTGACCTGCCGGGTGATATCCGCCGGGTTGCGCCTGATACCCCGGCTGCTGATAACCCTGGCCCTGTTTGGCGAAATCCGGACCGCCTGCTTGCGGAGGCTGATACCCGCCCGGCTGACCCGGCTGGTAACCACCGGGCTGCTGCGGAGGCTGGTAACCACCGGGCTGCTGCGGAGGCTGGTAACCGCCCGGCTGCTGCGGTGGCTGGTATCCACCCGGCTGGGGTTGCCCCGGCTGCTGCGGGGGCTGGTAACCGCCCTGCTGCGGAGGCTGGTAGCCGCCGGGCTGACCCTGTGGGTTCTCGCCGGGGTTGGGTGGCTGCGTCATCGGACTCCTCAATCTTTTCCTAATTCGGTCACTACCGTGCCCAAACTTATCAACTTAGCCGGACAATTGGGAGCTTCTTAGTCATCCATTCACGCGACCAACCGACCAATGTTCACTAATCGCGACCTGCGAAAACTCGTTCCCCCTGCTAACGCTTCAGCAGGACGAATGATTTTGTGCAGCGTGAATGGGATCGCGCGTGTTGTTTCGACGCCGAAGAAAACCTCTGCCGGACGCGAATTCTCAGGCTTTACGCCATCCGGCGGCCTTGACCATGTCGCCGACCCGCGTGAATTTCACCCGAGGGCGTCCCTCGCGCGCTCCCCGAGCACGTTCGGCACGATCGATCGACCGCATACCTCGATAACCGATCACCTTCGCCCGGCGCGAGCGCAGCAGCGCGGCGAACGCACCCGGCTGGGTCACCGGCGGTCGAAGCGAGCCGGCGACGGCGTCGTCGAGAAATTCTTCGACGGTGGTGACGGCGTCGAGCTTGTTGGTTCCGATACCACCGCTTGGACCACGTTTGGCCCAACCGATGACGTATTGCCCTGGCATCACGACACCGTCGGCGTCGAGAAGACGTCCGAGATCGTTGGGGAACACGCCGCGCGTATCGTCGAACGATAGCCCGCCGATCGGAACCGAGCGATAGCCGATGGAGCGGACCACCAAGTCGGTGGCAATGTCATGGGTCGTCGACCCGGTAGCGACCGAAACTCGTTCCACCGCAGCGTCACCCAGGATCTTCTCGGGCGCGGTATGAAACAGGAAAACGATGCGGCGGTTGCTTGGGTCGGCCGGGCCGGAAAGATCGATGTCGGTCGACGCATCGTCGAGTACCACCACATCTACGCCCGGAATCGATTGCAGCGCACGGTATTCCGCATCGGTGTAGGCCGCGGAGTCACTGCCGCGGCGCCCGAGCAGCACCACCTCGTGGACGTTCTGCTCCGCCAAGATGCGCAGGGCGCGATCAGCGATGTCGGTGGTTGCCAACAACTCTGGCGGCGAGACCAGTATCCGCGCGACGTCGAGTGCGACGTTGCCGGTACCGACAATCACCGCTCGACCGGACCCGTCGTGCCGGATCGGTGGTGCCGATGCTCCGGGCACCGCGTTGTACCACGCGACAAGGTCTGTCGCCGACGTCGATCCGGGTAGGTCTTCGCCCGGAATGCCAAGTCGCCGTGACTCACTCGCGCCGACGCAGTAGAAGACAGCGTCGAAATTGTCGGCCAGTTCAGCCGGCGTGATCTGGCCGACGGCGACGTCGGGGCCGACGGTGACGTTAGTCGCCATCGTTACCCGTGGGTCGCGGTAGAGAATGTCGAATGCCTTCATAACATTCTTGGTGCTCGGATGATCCGGCGCCACACCCGCACGGACCAGTCCACCCGGCGTGGGCAGCTTATCGATCACGGTGACCTGCGCCTGAGTGCGATCAAGAATGGTGCGAAGCGCGTACCCGCCCGACGGCCCCGTCCCCACAATGGCAACCCGCATACCAGCCGGCAACTTCGGCAAGGTCGGATAAACAACGTCGTTCCAGCCGGACTTCACATCGTCGTTCTCCTTGTAATAGGAGGCGTTGATGTCGATGAAGACCTTGTCGCGAGTCCCCAACCGATCAGCCGGATAGATGGCGTCAACCGGGCATGCGTCGGCGCATGCCCCACAGTCGATACACGCCTGCGGGTCGATATGCAGGATGTCGGAGCTGCCGAATCCGCGCTCCTCCGGCGTCGGATGGATGCAGTTGACCGGGCATACCGCCACACATGCCGCATCGCTGCAGCATGACTGGGTAATGACAAACATCAGAGCATATTCACTTTGCGGTAGATACGCGCTGCGGGCTTGGTCAGCAGGCCAGCCTCGTCGAGAAATTCCATCAGATGAGCGCAACCACCGCGGACCATCGAGGCGAAATGCTCGTTGTTCTTGGCCTCCCGACGTGCACGCTCGACGTCGAGACCGGCGTCGGCGTAGGCCTGCGGACGCACCAAGCTGGAGAAGATGAAGGCTGCCGCCGAGGCGATATAGAAGGCACTCCACTGACGACGGATCTTGCCAACCGTCTGCATGGAGTCGCGGACCTCTTCGCGTGCGAACTTCATATGACGCGATTCTTCGAGGACGTGGATCTCGTTGATCTCGCGGATGAACGGCAGAACCCGCTCGTCGCGCATACAACCGCGCTGGAAGACGTCGAGAATCTCCTCGGCAACCAAGATGCCCGCGTAGGCGACCTCGTCTTTGGCCGTCCGCATGAACACCTTGCCCAGGCGGCCGACCTTCTTCGACGGCCGGTACGACTTGCCGACCATCTTCGCCGAGGCCTTGGCAAACATGATGGAGTGGCGGCACTCGTCGGCAACCTCGGTCAGCGCGAACTGAAACTCGGGGTCGTGGTAATCGCCGAGATACTGGTCCCGAATCACCATCTCCTGCAGGATCATCTCGAACCAGATGCCGATATTCATGATCGACGCGAACTCGTGACGAGTCAGCGCGATTTGCTGTTCGGTGGTCATCTCGTTCCAGTAGTCGGTGCCGTACAGCGTCGACCATTCCGGGCTGCAGCCGTACTGCGCCGGATCCATCGGAAGGCTCCAGTCGATCTCGGTCATCGCATTGCGCGATAGCCGCGCAGCGGATGCCAGCAGACGTTCAGAGACCTCGTTCGCGCCGGTGTCGCGGGTGCTGACGTCAGCGCCTACGCTGGCGGCACTTTCGGGGGATACGGTGGCAGTCACTCGAATCGACCTCCTAGTAGTGTTTACCCCGTTCACCGGGCTAAACTATGTGACAACGTTCGATGGTATGACAACGAATATTGTCACGATAGCATCGAGCTGCCGCAAGGTAAACGACTTCGACGTACTGAATTGGAACAGATTCCAGTTCACCCCCGTGTATGCGACCACAATAGAAAAGAGGGCTACCTCACATGCCATCGATCTTCATCTCCGGCGGCGCTGCCGGCATCGGCCTCGCAACGGCACAACGATTCGCGAGCGAAGGCTGGACCGTCGGCGTCTACGACGTCGACCAGAAGGCGCTCGACGCCGTGAAGGCCGACAATCCTGAATTCGTCGTGGGCACCCTCGACGTCCGAGACGAAAAGCAGTGGGAACAGGCGTTGGCCGACTTCACCTCGCATACCGACGGCAAACTCGACGTCCTAGACAACAATGCGGGAATCCTGGTCGCCGGACCACTCAACGAGATCTCGGCCGACGCCATCAAACGTCAGATCGACATCGACGTTCTGGGGGTCACCCTCGGCGCGCAAGTCGCCTTCCCCTATCTGCGCGACACCGAAGGCTCCCACCTGGTCAATATCGCGTCGGCGTCGGCTATCTACGGTCAGCCCGACATCGCCACCTATAGTGCGGCCAAGTTCTACGTGGCGGGTCTGACCGAAGCACTTGAACTGGAATGGGAACCGCACGACATCCGCGTCGTCGGGATCTGGCCGCTCTGGGCCAAGACCGCGCTGGCCGACAACGATGCCAAGTCCACCAAGACGCTCGGTGTTCGAATCACCCCTGAGCAGGTTGCCGAGCGCATCTGGGAGTCGGTACATCCCAACCAGAGCGACAAACTGATCCACCGCACGCATTACTCGGTCGGCATCCAGACGACGCTGCTCAACAACGCGAGCAAATTCGTGCCGAATTTCGTGTCGCGACAAGTGAATAAGCTCATCGCCCAGTAGTCCCGGTCGCCGTCAGACCGTTGAACCGCCCGGGAAAATCGTCCGAATAACACCTCGCCGAGGGCATATTGCCCTAGGTGACGAAGTATTCGGACGATTTTCCCGGCCGACGGGGCGGCGGCGCGCTATCTCTCCAGTCGACCGAGTAGTTCGCGGAGCGTGGCCAAGTCGTCAGAACTGAACTCTTGCAATGCTTTTGGCGCAGGATCGGGAACGGCATGGGCACGTTCGACGACCTGTCGGCCAGCGTCGGTAATCGACACCAGTTTGCAACGACGGTCGCCCGGGTCGACATCGCGCATCACCATGCCGCGCGCTTCGAGTTCATTGATCGCGACGGTGGTGGCGGGCTGATCGAGCGCCGACGCATGGGCCAATTCCTTGAGCGTCATCGCGCCGGCACGATTGAGTCGCTTCAACACCCGAATTCGACTGAACGCCACCCCGGTATGCTCGGCAACCGCACGACGCCAGCCATCCCGATCGTCAATCGCGATGCGTACCAATAGGTTCCACACTTCATCGGCTGATCCCGTCACGTCAGACATTCGCCGGCTCCTTTGTCTCGTCGAGCAGGTCTGCCACCGATTGGCGCGAGCGCTCGGCCACCGCCCCGGTCGCGGCGACGCCGAGCACAGCCACTATCGCAGCCAAACCCGTCACCGTCCACCACAGGCCAGCGCCCGACAGTTGCCCGCATAGCGCCACGCCGAAGGTTATTCCGACCTGGCGGCTCGATGATGCGACGGCCGCCGCGGCACCCGCCTGGTCAACCGGCATGCCACTGACCGCCGAATTCGTAATCGGAGCGTTGAGCAGACCGAATCCGATACCGAAGACCGCGAAGATGACCGCCAGCGCCAAGAGCGACGTCGTCGCCCCGACGACGGTGAGGCACCCGGCCGCGACTGTCATCAGCGTGCCACCACCGACCAACGACGGTCGTGCACCGAACTTTCCGACCAATCGACCCGATAGCGGAGAGAACACCAGCACCGCGAGCGCCATCGGCAGGAACATCGCGCCGGCCTGCACCGCCGAGAGTCCGCGGATCCCCTGCAGGTAGATCGACATCGTGAACAGGAATGCGCCGAACCCTGCGAACGCACAGACCGCGGTAAGCGTCGCGGCCGAGAACGGCACACTTCGAAAGAACCGCAGATCGAGGAACGGCGAACGGGATCGGCGCTCGTGTACGACGAAGACCACACCCGAGATCACGCTGACAATGACGAGTAGTGGCAACCTCTCAATGAGTGCGAAGACCAGAGTGAACATCGTGACGATGGCGAGAAGTTGCCCGATCGGATCGAAATGGCGCGAGCGCGCTGCCTTGGATTCGGGCACCACCAAGAATGTCCCGACAAGTGCGACCGCAACGATAGGCAGGTTGATCCAGAAGACCGACTGCCACCCAAGCGAATGAATCAAAAACCCGCCGACGATCGGGCCGATCGCCGTCGACACCCCCACCACCGAACCCCACACACCGATCGCCCTGGCTCGCTCGACGCGGCCGGTGAAAGTCGCGGTGATAATCGACATCGCGACCGGATTGAGCATCGAACCACCAATAGCCTGCAAAAACCGCGCGGCGATCAGGATCCCGATCGTCGGCGCCAAGCTGCAGAGCAGCGAACCTACCGCGAAAATCACCAGACCGATACGGAAGACCCGACGCCGACCGAACCGGTCGGCCATTGCCCCGGAAACCATAAGCAGACTGGCCAATGTCAACGTGTAGACGTCGACGACCCACTGCAGATTCGACAGTGGCGCACCAAGGTCGGCACGAATGTCGGGCAGCGCGACGTTGACGATGGTGATGTCCATTGACGAGATCAACAGACTCAGACTGCAGGTGAGCAGCACTAACACCTTTACGGCGCGGCGTCAGCGCGGAAATGCTTGTATTCACACAAGAATTGTAGAGTCACAATTAATTTCCTGGCAAGCACGAAAAACAAAACCCCCACCTCCGCGATGGAGGTGGGGGTCAGTTAAGTGCGACTAGCGGCGATCGAGATCGACCAGACCGAGCTGAGCAGCCTTGACCAAGCGACGCGGGATGCGCTGAGCAACGCCGTTCACCTTGGTCTCTTGCAATGCCGGGTTGTCCGCCTTCCACTGCGAACGACGGCTGCGGGAGTTAGCCCGCGACATCCGGCGCTTGGGTACAGCCATGATTAAGCCCTTCTCATAAATGCAGGTTCCGTGCAGGTATACCGTGCGAGTCTTGGTGTGCGTACACCAGCAGACCCCGGTCGGGAGCGGCATACAACCAGTCAAGACTACCGAACAGTGCGGCTTCGTCCAAAACCAACGGTCAGGACGATGCGTCCGCAGCGAGTCCGATCACCACGAGGACAACGAACAAGGCGATGAAGGCGACGCATATCCAGCCCATGATGATCCCCGCGAGCGCCATGCCCGCACCATCCTGGGCACCGTTGGACTCGTCGATCTCCTTCTTGGCGATATGGCCCAGAATGACGCCCGGGATGCCAAGGACTCCGCAACTGACGAGAAGCCCCAAGATACTCAAGATCATCGCGGCCACCGCTTTACCATTGGTCGCGCGAGGGGTATAGCCGTAACCCGGATATCCCGCGTAGGGGGCGCCATACGGCTGCTGCACGGGGTAAGCGGGCTGAGCCGGGTAGGTGGGATAGGCCGGTTGCGCCGAGTAATCCGGATAGCTCGGCTGGCTAGCGGCACCAGGCGCGATATACGGCGCGGCGGGCTGCTGGTAGTCGGGTGTCGCTGTCGGCTCCGGCGTAGGCACGGGCGCGAAGTCGTCGGCGGGCGGCTGTTTGTTGAGATCCAGCTTTGAGATGTCACGCAGCTGGGTCTGGTCGTAGGCGCCGGGCTCTTCCGACGGCCCGGGTTTGGACATATCGGGTCCGGTCATGACTTCATACCTTTCACTCGTTCCACTGCGAGGTCGGTTGTCTGCCGGACGCGGCAACACCCGAAGGAATAGGGATAGCGAGATATTCAGGATATACACCGCGCGATGCCCACCCGGCGAACGGCACCGTCACTGTCATCGCGGTAGGGACTGACACCTAGACTCGGTTGTCGTGTCCGGCGTCGTCTCAGGCTTTACCGTCATCTTCATTGTGGTGGCCGTCGGTTTGGTACTTGGCCGCACGAAGGTACTGGGGTCAGCTGCGACCGATGTGCTCTCGCGTCTGGTGTTCTTCGTATGTACGCCAGCACTCCTGTTTCATTCACTGCTGACCACTGACCTATCGGTGGTCTTCTCCTCGACGCTGGTCATCGCCGGAGCAAGCGCGCTGATCATCGGCGCGCTCTACGCGGTCATCGCCACTTTCGTGTTGCGTCGCGCGGTACCCGAGGTCGTGATCGGCGCGCTGTCGTCGTCCTATGTGAATAGTGTCAACCTGGGGCTCCCCATCGCGATCTTCGTGCTCGACGACGCATCGTTCATCGCACCGCTATTGCTGTTCCAGATTCTGCTGTACTCGCCGATAGCGTTGGTGACGCTCGACGTCACCGCGCTTCCCGGAGCAGAAAACCGATCGACGGTACGCGATGCCGTTATCGCACCACTGACCAACCCGATTGTGTTGGGAGGCGTTGCCGGCCTTGCCTTTTCATTCCTGGACTGGCATCCGCCCAACGCCGTGCTCGAACCGATGAAGATGCTGGGAGAAGCGTCGGTCCCGTTGGCGCTGCTCGCTTTTGGACTATCGCTGACAGGTGTCAAGATCCTGCGAAAAGGCGACAGTCCACGCCGCGACGTCGCACTGGCGGCGACGCTGAAGATGGTGGCTATGCCACTGTTGGTCTATGTGATCGCCCGATGGGGTTTCGGCCAGTCCGGACACCAACTGTTCGCCCAGGTGGTCATCTCAGCCCTACCGACAGCACAGAATGTATTCGTCTACGCGACTCGATACCGTCGCGCCGAGGTGTTGGCGCGTGACTCCGCCCTGGTCACGACGTTGGCGTCGATCCCGGTCATCGCGCTGATAGCGGCGCTTCTGGCGTAGTTGGTTGGATGTCTCGACCTAACCTTTTCTCGACCGTAGGTAATCGCCAACCACCGCCGCGCCGAGTCCGTCAATGTCTGGCGCAACCACGCGTCCACCCACGCGGCGGGCAATGTGATCGATGAATTCGGCCAGACCCAGGTCCTCACCGAGACGGAAAATCGTTATCTGCGAACCCATTCGAGCCACATGATCGAGTTCGCGCACGGTCAGGGCAATCGTCTGCGGATGCGGTGGATAGAAGAAGAACGGTTCGCCGGACGGATCAAGGTGTGCGGTCGGCTCGCCATCGGTGACGATCAGCACCACCGGCTGCGCGTTGGGGAATCGCCGTAGGTGACGCTGCGCGAGCAGCAGGGCGTGATGCAGATTGGTACCCTGCTCCATCCTCGGCGAGAGCCCGGTGAGCTCCGCGACGTCGATCGAGCGCGCGTATCGACCGAAGGCGATCAGATGCAGTTCGTCGGTCCGGAACCGCGTAGATATCAAGTGGTTCAACGCGATCGCGGTGCGCTTCATCGGCGTCCAGCGGCCCTCCATCTCCATCGAGAATGACGTATCCACCAGGAGCACGACGGCCGCTTGAGTCCGAGCCTCGGTATCGATCACCTCGACGTCGCGCACGTCCAGACGTACGCCGCCCGCCCGTCCCGGCCCGTCACTTGCGGTACGTACCAACGCGTTGGTGATCGTTCGGGTGGTATCCCAGGGGTCGGTGTCACCGAATTCCCACTCGCGCGATGCCCCGGTCGGCTCACCGAGTAGGCCGGTCTGTCTGGTCCGCCGGTCCCCCGACCGACCCGATAGTTGTTGCGCGACGTCGGAGAAGATGGCTTGGCCCAACTGCCGCATGGCTTTTGGACTCAGCCGCAATTCCCCGTCGGGCGTCTTCTCGAAAAATCCCTGCTCGGACAACGCCTTTTCCAGATCGGCGAGGGTCCGCGCGTCGGCGACCGCCTCCGGGCCGAGTTGACGCTCCAGCGCGTCCAAGTCCAGATCGGCGAGTTCGGCTCCCGCATACTGTTGCGACAGTTGCTCGCTCAATGCTTCAAGCTCGGAGATATCGCGTATCGCCGCGGCGCCCTCACCGAAACCCATCGGCCGATCTCCGGAGAAGGACTGTGCGTCGTCCCAATCAAGCCCCGGCCGCGCGTCGCGCAACAGCGAGTCCATCTGGGACAACTGATTCATCAACTCCGGTGAACCAAATGCCTGCTGCGCCAACTGATCTAATTCGGCACGCTGCTCGGTTGACAGCGAGTTATAGAACTGCTGCGCGGCGGCCGAACGCTGCGCCAGTGAATCGATCAGTTCTTCGGTGGTCTGCGGGTTCTCCGGGAAGTGGTCACCATGGCGTTCCATGAATTCGTCGAACTGTTCGGTGGTGTCTTCGCCGCGATTATGCGCAGCGAGCAGTTCGTTGAGATCGGCCAGCATCTCCGAAATCTGTTGGCGGTCTTGTTCTGTAGCGCCTTCCATCGCCTGTTTCATTCCCGCGAACCGCTGATCGAGCAGTTCGCGTCCGAGCAGGTCCTTGATCTTGTCGTAGTCCGCGCGAGCCTGTTGGCTACGCCAGTCATACGATGCCAGTTCCTCGACGGCCTGAGCGGTCGACGGCGGCAGGTTACTGATCTGCATTTCCGCGAACCTTGCGTCGTCGTCCAGATCGCGGGCCAGTTGCTTACGTTCTTCGAGTACCGCCTGGTCGAGCAGTTCACGGATCTCGGCGAATGTCCCGTCCAGATTTCGTTCGCGCAGAAGCTGATTACGCCGCCGATTGATCTGCTCCCGCAACTGGTCAAGCCCACGCATATTCTGCGAGCCGCGGCGCAGCAACTCGCGCAACGCCCGCTGCGGGGACACCCCGCTCATCACGTCCTCGCCGATCTCCGAGAGCGCCTCGCGCAGATCGACCGGCGGCGCCAACGGATCCGGGCCATCGACGTAGGGGCGATAGCGTGATCGATGAAAATTCTTGTCGGCCATAGCTTCTCCGCTCAACTGTCAGCCGTAGAGGGTCTGGCCCGCGTCGTCAGCTTCCTTGCTGATCCGGCGCGCGAGAAACAGACCTTCCAGGGCGAGCTCCACTGCGCTGGCCCGTTCACCATCAATGGTCGCATCGAGACGTTCGGCGAGTGCATCGACAACTGGCGCGGTACGTGCCGGATCAGGAAGCGCGCCAAGCAATTCGACGGCGGTCACCCGGTCACCGGTGACCACTGGCTCACCACTTTCCAACGCGGTGACCAGCGGACCCATATCGATTCCACCGAGATGGGCGCGCACGGTGTCGGCTACCGACTTACGCAGCAAATGCTCCAGAATCTCCAATTCGCGGCCCTGTTCACCCGACTCGAATTCGATCTTGCCGCGCAACACCTCGATCACCGACTCTAGGTCGACAACCCGGGCCACCGGGACATCCTCACCGAGCAGAGCAGCGCGGTGAAGTGCCGCCGCCGCAACGGTTTCCGCGCCTGCGATAGCGAATCGCGCCGACACTCCCGAGCGCTGGTCGACCGATGGATGGTCACGCACATACCGGGTGAAGCGGGCCAGGATCTCGACGATGAAGGTTGGCACCGTGGCAGTGAGGTCGGCTTCTTGTTCGATGACCTCGACCTCGTCGTCGAGGTCCAGTGGGTAGTGCGTGCGGATCTCGGCACCGAACCGATCCTTGAGCGGCGTGATGATGCGACCGCGATTGGTGTAATCCTCCGGGTTGGCACTGGCCAACACCAGGACGTCGAGCGGCAGGCGCAGCGAGTAGCCGCGCACTTGAATATCGCGCTCCTCCATGACATTGAGCATCGACACCTGGATGCGCTCGGCGAGGTCGGGCAATTCGTTGATCGCGATGATGCCGCGATGCGCACGCGGAATCAGTCCGAAGTGAATGGTCTCGGGATCGCCGAGGCTGCGACCCTCGGCGACTTTCATCGGATCGATGTCACCGACCAGGTCAGCTACCGAGGTGTCCGGCGTCGCGAGCTTCTCGCTATACCGCTCATCGCGATGTCGCCAGTCGATCGGCAGGTCGTCGAGCAGTTCGGCTGCCTTGCGGATCGACGCCGGGGTGATCGGTTCGTACGGGTGCTCACCTAGTTCAGAACCCGCGATTACCGGTGTCCACTCATCTAGCAGTCCGACGAGCGTGCGCAGGACGCGCGTCTTGCCCTGGCCGCGTTCGCCGAGCATCACGACGTCGTGCCCGGCAAGCAGCGCGCGTTCCAACTGGGGCACGACGGTCGCCTCGAACCCGACGATGCCCGGCCACGGGTCGATTCCCGTTCGCAGTGCGGTCAATAAGTTGTTCCGAATCTCGTCGCGGACATCGCGCTGCACGTGCCCGCTGGCGCGCAATTCGCCGAGGGTGCGCGGCGACGGAGGCCGGGATTCGGTGGGGCGGGAGTTGGCGGTGGGGGTGTCTTGATCTGCCACCCGGTCAACGCTACTCCGCGAAATCCGGTCGCCGCCACGGAAACCCGACCGCCCCGCCCCTACCGCCCCACCCGCAAACCCGACCTCGCCGGACATCCCCGACGCCGTTTCGAGCGGGGGTTGTCCGATGAAGTCGGGTTTGCGCTGGTCAGGCTGGATCTCGGCCGATGAACGCGGCAAGTTTCACAACTGCTGACGCATCGTCGGCGACCGGTTTGGCCGGCCCATACTGCCCGGACGAGCGCAGCATCTCCTCGATCGGCGCCATCCCACCAAGCAGATTCGACGCGAACTGCTCGTCGAGGTCGGGAGTCACACCGGACGCCCGCGCAAGGTCCCAGGTATGCATGAAAACATCAGCCGTATAGAACATGTCGATCGCCGTCGACAGCGGATAAGTACCTGCTCGCGGATGAGTGAACTCGGACTGCGCATTGTCACCGTCGAGCAGCGCCTGCACAGCCGCGGCATGTGCGGACCAAGCCGCCACCGGATCGACGTCGACCGACGGCGAGGGCTCCAGAATGATTCCACCATCGGCGAGGAACGCTGGGAACCATTCGACCAGATGTCGCACGACGTCACGCGCAACCCAATCAGCGACCGGCGATTGCGCATCCCAATCTTCGGTAGCGACAACATATTTCGCGAACTCTCCGGCCACAGCTCGATGCCGCTGCGCCGGCGCGAGGTCGGCGATTCCGTTCGTCATCAGATCGTGCCGGATGCGATCAGAGCGTCGAGCTTGGCATAGCCCTGATCGACGCCGACTTCCATTCCCGATGCCAGCCAGGCGTCACGGGCCTCGATGCTGTCGACGAGCGATTGCGCGTGCAAGCGGGTGCGGCCATCGCCGAGGTCCTCGAAACGCATACTTTCCAGCGAGACGTCGTCGGGCATCCCTTCGAAGGTAAAGGTCTGGACGATGCGGTCGTCGCTGATGGTGTGGAAGCAGCCACGGAAGCCGTACTCCTCGCCGTCTCTGCCGGCGACATAGCGCCACTCCCCACCGTCGCGGGCATCCCAGGCGACGATGCGGGTGTCCATGCCGTCGGGGCCGACCCATTTCGCGAAGAGTTCCGGGTCGGTATGCGCTTTGATGAGTTGCGCCGGAGTGGCGGTGAAATCCCGGGTGATCCGAATGATGGGCAGGTTGGGGTCGGCCTCGATGGCTGCCTCGACGTGTTGGGTTGTCATGATGCTTTGCCTTTCTTGGGTTTTGGACTTTCGGTATGCCCTTGCGGGCCGACGTTGAGGTCGGCCAATAGTGTGTCGAGCCGTTGATAGCGAGCTTCGGCTTGACGCCGGTAGCGCTCGATCCATTTGGTCATGAGATCGAATACCTCGGCTTCCAGGTGGACCGGCCGTTTCTGCGCCTCACGCGATCGGGTAACGAGTCCGGCGTCTTGTAATACCTTGAGGTGCTTGGAAACTGCCTGAATACTCACGTCATACGGTTCGGCGAGTTCACTCACCGTCGCGTCGGCCGCGGTGAGACGGGCGACGATGTCACGCCGGGTCGGATCCGCCAATGCGGCGAAGACTCGCGACAGTTGGTCGGTCATGGCCGGGTATCACCTCCCTTATTCAATGAATTGGTTGAATACAAGTAGACGCCTCCGCCCCCGGCTTGTCAACCTATTAGTTGAACACCCACCTCGGGGCCCACCTCTCCACCCGCAGATATCTCCACCCGCATCTCCACCCGCGGGGGGATCTGTTCCGCGGGCTGTCACAGCATTCTGATTGCGGACAATCACTCCCCGAAAGGACAAGCACATGTCACCCCAGTACTTCGTCGATGCGATACTCGTCCTCGGACTCATCGTGGTACTCGGCCGCCGCCAGCTGACCTGGCGACCGGTGGAAATCTCCCAGATGTGGCGCCTACCAACAATTTTGGGCGTCGTCGGATTGGCAATATTGGGAACCGCTGACGGCCGGTTCAGCGCACTCGACATCACATTGATCGCCGTCGAACTTGCCACCTCCCTGGCGATCGGCGCGTGGATGGGTGCCATCGCGCATTTCCGCCGCCTTCCCGAACCAGTCCGATTCGGCCGGGACGACCGCAACCTGGCGCACTACGAATCCCGCACCGCCCCCTGGGGTTTGGCCCTCTGGGGACTGATGATCGCTACTCGCATCGGACTCGCCGCCATCGCACACATCAGTGGCGCACAGCTGGCCGCATCGACCGGCATCATCCTGCTCGCGTTCGCAGCCAATCGAGCCGGAAACACGTTCGTGTTCGCCGGCCGCCTGACCCGCCACGCCGCAGCACCGATGACCACATATCGTGACGCGCTGCGGTCATGATGGAGCGATGAACTCCCAACCCGCGCCGAGCAGCCTGAGCATCGCGCTCCACCTGCTCGGCGTCGGCGTGGTTCTCTGGTCGCTGACCGGCGAAGATCGACCATTGTGGGTCGACATCCTCGCCTACCTCGCGGTCGGGGCCTGGCTTGTGTCGTCAGTCGGTGTGCGGGTCGTCGAACGGCTTGTGCCGGCCCGACAAACCAATGTCGGAGCCGAGATCGGCTGCGCACTCGTGGCGACGTCGGCCGGCGGACTGGCTTCGGCAGGCACCTCGGGGCTCGCCCTGGTCCCCGCGGTGATCGCGGTCGGTGCGGTAATCGGTACTGCTGAATATCCGCTGCTCTGGGGGGTTTTCGTCGGAGCGCTCGGAATAGTCACCGTCGGCGTCGGTGCGGTGGTCGCTGATATCTCGGCGATTTCATTACTGGCGATGATGGGGGGCATCGTTATCGCAGCGCTACTCGGGTTATCCCGACGCCAGACTCGAATCTCCGACGACGCGCTGAAGTTGTTGCGCGAGAGAGAGTTCGCCGCACGCGACGAAGCTCGACGGGTGGCGCTCGCCCGCGATCTCCATGACCTCTTAGCCCACAGTTTGGGCGGCCTGGTCATCCAACTCGACGCGGTCGAAGCACTACTCGAGTCCGGGAAATCGGATGCCGCGGCCGAACGTGTCGGTGCGGCAAGGACTTTGGCCGCCCAGGGCCTCGGCGAAGCACGTCGCGCCGTCGCAGCGCTGCGCGACCCGGGCATCGTCGGGCCCGACGTCGACTCAGCTGCTGTCCTCGCCGACATCGAGGATCTGCTCGCCGCGCATCGAAGCGTCGGAGGTATCGCGAACCTGGGCAGCGACGGTCACACCGATCGCGTCCCGGCCAATCACGCCGATATCATTCGCCGCACCATCCAAGAGTCTCTCAGCAATGCCCGCAAACACGCCAGCGGATCGCCGGTGTCAATCGAAGTGCATTGGCATGATGGTCTAGTGAGTTTCACCGTGACCAACCCACTGTCGGTCGGCACCGCACTGGCGGCGTCCGGCGGCGGCCACGGGCTGCTAGGAATGCGTGAACGGTTCATCGCACTGGACAATGGTAGTTCTCTTGTCGCAGAAGAGGATTCCCGTATCGGGAAGTTTCGAGTGACCGCTCTTCTACGGATGCCGGGGACTGCGGAATGAGTGAATCGACCATCACAGTCCTCGTCGTCGACGACCAGGCCATTGTCCGGGACGGCCTCGTTACCGTGCTCTCGTTACACGACGATATCGACGTCGTCGGATCGGTAGGCGACGGCGCGGCAGCGATTGTCGAGTCAGCGTCGACAACGCCGGACGTCGTGCTGATGGACCTGCGGATGCCCGGCATCGACGGCGTAGAGGCCACGCGACGTGTCCTCGCCGACCGCCCCGAGACTGCGGTGCTCGTACTGACAACCTACGCCGACGACGAGTCGATCTTCACTGCCTTACGTGCCGGCGCGCGCGGCTATCTGACTAAAGACGCTGGCCGCGCCGAACTCGTGGCAGCGGTTCGTTCAGTGGCCCGCGGTCAGGCGACTTTCGACGCCCAGGTCGGCGCGCGGATAGTCGAACACCTCGCCGCTCCAGCCGAATCGGCAACAAGCTCGACGCCGACGCCCGTCACCTCGGTGGCGCAACGATTTCCGCGCCTCACCGGCCGGGAAGCAGAGGTCGCGACGCTGGTCGGCAAGGGTCTGAGCAACGCCGAAATCGCCACTGAACTCTTCGTCGGGGTCTCCACGGTGAAGACCCATATCAACTCGCTCTTCGCGAAACTCGGTGTGCGCGACCGCGCGCAGGCGATCGCCTTGATCCGGGAGTAGTCGCTATTAGGCAGTCAGCCCAACCGGGATATCCCCGCGCAGGGTCACGCGATGCATGATCCGTCGTTGCCCGCCGTCGAAGTCGACATAGTCGCGATTGGCGTAGTGGAGCGTATTTCGGTTGTCCCACAACACCAAATCACCTAGTTGCCAACGGTGCCGCACAATATGCTCCGGCTTGGTCAGGTGCGCGTAGAGCAGGTCCAGGATTCCCCGGCTCTCCGCGTCAGACACGCCTTCGATATGTGAGGTGAATCCGGGGTTGACGAAAATCGCCCGCCGTCCGGTCTCTGGATGCACCCGCACCACCGGATGCCGTACCGGCGTCAGCTCGGTTACCTCGCGGCCATCCCAGGTATTGCCTTTACCACCGCGCTTATGTTTGAGGTAGTACCCGAACTCACGATTGCCGTCGTGGACCGCGGTCAGCTGATCGATCAGTCCGCGCACCGGCTCGGACAGCGATAGATACGCCAATTCGGCGTCGGCCCAATTGGTATCGCCGCCCGTCGGCGGCAACACGACCGGCCGCAGGATGGATCCGAGCGGTGGGCGTTCCATAAACGTGACGTCGGTGTGCCACACGTCGGCGAACCCGTTGTCGGCGCTGTCGAGTGAGTACATCTGCTCGGGAACGTCGGTGCCGCTGTCGTGCACGGGATGCCCGGTGGTGAGATCGCCCAGGCGATTGGCGAATTCGATGTGTTCGGCGTCTTCGAGTTGCTGTCCACGAAAGACCAGGACCTTGAACTCCACCAGCGCCGCGCGAATTGCCCGCACCTGGTCATCAGATGCCGACGCGATGTCGATCCCGGAGACCTGCGCGCCGAAATGGGGCCCGAACCGGTCGATGTCGAGTTCGACGCCGCTGCGCACCGTCGTACGTGACTGGTTGATAACACTCATGCTGCTGCCGCCTCCTTCACCGCGTGGCCAACTTCGGCACGCAGGGTTGCGTATTCCGGCGAGCCGCGTAGCTCGTCGGGGGTTACCCCGTCACGCGGCAAACTTGACGAGATATCAAGTGCCACCCGGCCGGGACGTTGGGTCAGTACGACGATGCGGGAGCCAAGGAAGGCTGCCTCGTCAGCACTGTGGGTAACGAACACACTGGTCCGTCCGGATTCGGCGCTCACCTGGCGTAGATCTTCCTGCAGTCGTTCACGAGTGAGCGCGTCGAGAGCCGCGAACGGCTCGTCCAGCAAGAGCAACGATGTCTCTGCCGCCAATGCGCGGGCTATCGCCACGCGCTGCTGCTGCCCTCCGGAGATCTCCCAGATCCGACGATCTCCGGTGTCCGCCAAGCCAACTCGGTCAAGAAGCTCGTTACGCCGTTCTGCACGTTGACCTTTCGGAACTTTCGCATACTTCAGCGCCAGATCGACGTTGCCGCCGACCGTTTGCCACGGAAACAGCCGCGGTTGCTGAAAGACGACTCCCGAGGTGACCCCCGGTACCGGCGGACCACCCGACACCGCGACGTCGCCGATGGTTGCCTGTTCGAAGCCCGCGATCAGCCTCAACAGTGTCGACTTGCCGCAGCCCGACGCGCCGACCAGCACCAGGAATTCGCCTGGTGGGACGTCGAGGTCGACGGGGCCCAACGCGGTCACCGCATCGGATCCGTTGCCATAGGTCTGAGATACGTTGCGAATACTGACAGATCCGCGGCTGTTACGTGCCGCCGTGAGGTCGGTCGCGGCCTCCTTACTGACTGAAGACACCAGGCAACCCTTTCGTATAGACGGCCTTCTGGAAGGTCTCCAGGGTCGGCGCGGAGGGAATCTGCTGCTGCGCAGCGAGGAACTGCGCAGCCGACTGCAAGTTGACCGCGATATTGCCGGGTTTGCCGTCGACACCGAGCCACGTCGGCGTGGTCAGCTCAGCGACATCGAGGTAGGTCCCCTGACTCAACTGGTTCTTCGCATCGTCGACCGTGATACCCATCTCGGCGGCTATCGCTTCGGCGGCAGTCTGCGGATCGTTCTTGATCGTTGTCAGAGCACGCGCTTGGATCTGCCGCCACGCGTCCACGACGTCGGGATGCGCCGTCGCGAAAGCTGTTGAGACGACGCCTAAGTCGAGAGTCGGCTTACCCGCCGTCGCCAACTGCTTGCTGGCGATCAGCGTCTTTCCGTTTGCGCGCAACTTGTCCAGTGTCGGGAGCCAGGTATAGACAGCGTCGACATCGCCGCGATCCCAGGCGGCGAGCGACGCTTGTGGCTGAAGGTCGATGATGTCGACGTCGCCAGCCGCCAGCCCAGCCTGGTCGAGCGCGGCGAGCAGGCTGTAATGCGCTGTCGACGCGAACGCGGTTGCAACGCGCTTGCCCCGAAGATCGGCAATCGTGTTGATACCGGTGCCATTACGAGCGACCAACGCTTCGTTGTCACCGGCGACGTCGAGGACGAATGCGACCTGATAGGCGATATTCAGCGGCGCCGACAGCCCGCGCGCCACCGGAGCGGAACCGATTGCGCCGAAGTCGATTTGGCGCGCGACAAACGCGGTGTTGACGTCGGCACCCGAGTCGAATTTTGTCCACTTGATGTTGTACTTCGGCAGCGCTTCTTCAAGCCACCGTTTGTTCTTCACAATCAGATCGCCACTGGGAAACGACTGGTAGGCGATCCGGATCGTCGGCTTGGAACTGTCCTGACCGGAGTGATCGATAGCGCAGCCCGATAGTGTCGCCACGGTGATCGCAAGTAGTGCGAGCAGGCCCTTGAACGGGAATTTCATTGCGGGACTATACCTTTCCGCGCCACGGCACCGCGCGAACTTCAACCGCACGCAGCACACCATCGATGATCAACCCGGAGATACCGATGGCGAAAATGCCGACCAGCACCACGGGGGTGTTGTTGTAATTACTTGCGTCCTTGACGACGCCGCCAATACCCGGAATGCCGTTGAAAAGCTCGGCGGCTACCACCGAGGAGTAGGCCATGCCAACCGAAAGTCTTATGCCGGTAAAGGTTTCGGGAAGCGCGGAGGGAATCACGACGTCGCGCACCACCTGCCGCGGCGACGCCCCCAGCGCTCGCGCGGCCTCGACCAAGCCAACCGGTGCAGCCACAACGGCAGCCGTCGTGGCGACCGCGGCCGGCGGGAGCGCTGCCAACGCGAGCAACGTGATCTTCGGAGCCTCGTCGATGCCAAGCCAAATGACGAGAAGGAAGAAGTACGCCAGCGGCGGCAGTGCTCGCAGGAAAGTCAGCCACGGCTCCAGCAAACGTCGAACCCAGCTGAACGTTCCCATCGCCAAGCCAAGCAGCACCCCGAGCACCACGCCGACAATCACACCAGCGAAAACGCGGCGCAGAGTCATGTAGAGGTGTTCCCAGAGCAGGTAGCCCTGATAGCCGCGGACACCGTCGTGCGTTGTCGACAAGTCAACGAATGCCCGCCACACCGTGCTCGGGTACGGCACGAAGGTCTCGCTCCAGACACCGCTCAACGCGGCGATCTCCCAGACCACGAAGAAGGCGATCACCGACAAAATCGGCAAGCCGAACTTGGTTAACCAGGCCCGTTTCGGTTTCGGCCGGGCCTTGCCGGGCCTCGCGGCGTCGGGCGGCGCCTGTTCGGCGATATCAACGAAAACACTCACCGGGCAATAGGTACCGGTTCGCGGTCCAAGCCAACATACTTTGAATCGCAGCGAGGGAAAGTCGGGCAAGGGCCGGGCTGAAAACTGCAACATCGTCGACGGCGAGGGGAGGTACGCCTTCCAAGCAGCGCAGGCGCGGATAGCAGTCGCGGGCCAGTAGCTGCGGCGCGGCTGCGATCGAGGGGAAGTACGCCCTCGCGACCGACCACAACGCAGATTCCGGCGTTGGTCTGACGAAGTCTGCGGCGCAGATGCGACGAGGGGACTATGCACCCCAGTGGGCACATTGGCGCAGATTGCAGCATTGGCCGGCATCTGCGGCATGGCCGCAACGGTGGGGGCAGCACACCTCGCCAACACTCACGACGCAGATTGCAGCCAAACGAAACCGATTCGGCTCCCCGCTGCGTCAAAGGATGTATGGGACGCGACACCGGGGTCTACACAACTGCTGAACTTCACGCGTTTGGCGCGTCCACGGCAGACATCAAGCGGGCCGCCAAGGACAAGATGATCTTCAACTGTAGGCGCGGATGGTGGCATGTCGGCGATGCCGTTCCGCTCGCCGTCGAGGTTGTGAAGGCGGGCGGCGTGGTGAGTTGCCTGTCGGCCATTCAGTTCTACAAGCAGACGCTCCACCCGAAGTTATACCTGCCGGCCGAACCGGAGGTACACCACGGAAGGCTCAGCCGGTACGGCAAATCTGTGGTCGACGCACCGGCTATCGCGTGGTGCCAAGGCCACGGGCCACCGCTTCCCCTGCAAGGCGCTGTGGATTCGCTCGCGATCGCACTCGGCTGTGCGGTCCGCTGCCTTCCACCGGAGGAATGGATAGCGACGTGCGACTCGGCGCTTCACTACACGCCGCTCACGAAGGCCGCTCTTCGCACACAGCTAGGCAACGTCTCGCGAACCGTCGACAAATTGCTTGACAAATGCGACAGCCGTGCGATGTCGGGCCCTGAGTCAATAGTTCGAGTTAGATTGCGCGCCTTGGGATTCGACGTACGCGTCCAGCCGTCGATCGGCGGGAACGAACACGCCGACCTTCGCATCGGGTCACTGCTCATCGAATGTGACAGCAACGACTATCACCTCGCGGAACATCAGAAGCTGGTCGACTGTCGACGCGACCGCATGACTCTCAAGAAGGGAATGATGACCATCCGCATCATGGCTTCCGAAGTCGCCCACGACTGGCCTTCAGTGTTGGCCGATATTCGCGCCATCACAGATCGAGATCGACATCGTCGACCTTATCGGCCATATGCCGCTGTGTGAACAGGCCGTGGGATTCGTACCAGACGCAAACTGCGACGACACGCCCGCCGAAGGACAGTTTCCCTTGCCGCAGCTAGAGATGCAGACTTCAGCTCAGTCAAAGTTCGTCGCAAACTGCACCTCCAACACAAACTAGGGCAAATCCCCCTCACCCAAGGTGATGACGCAGACACCAGCCGCGCCGGATGCAAACTGCAGCCTCAACGCCGCCGAAGGAACATCTCCCTCGCCAGAGCTGACACCGCAGACACCAGCCGCGCCGGACTGAAAACTGCAGCCTCAAGGCCGCCGAAGGAACATCTCCCTCGCCAGAGCTGGCATCGCAGACATCAGCCTGCCCGGCCGACGACTCAGTGGGCGAAATGCCTTGCGCCAGTGAGGTAAAGCGTGATGCCGGCGTCGGTTGCCGCCTCGATGACCTCATTGTCGCGGATCGATCCGCCCGGCTGCACGATCGCCTTCACTCCACCTGCGGTCAGCACCTGCAGACCGTCGGGGAAGGGGAAGAATGCATCCGATGCCGCCACACTTCCGAGCGCACGCTCGCCGGCGCGCTGCACCGCCAGATGCGCGGAGTCGACGCGATTGACCTGCCCCATACCGACGCCAACCGACGCGCCGTCACTCGCCAACAGGATCGCATTCGACTTCACCGAACGGCATGCGCGCCAAGCAAATTCGAGGTCCGCCAGGGTTTCCGCGTCTACCGCTTCTCCGGTCGCCAGCGTCCAGTTGGCGGAATTGTCACCGTCGGCGTCGAGGATGTCGCGCTGTTGGAGCAACAGGCCGCCAGACACCGGCCGCATTTCGGCGCCCGCCCGTTGCGGAGGTTGAGCGCGCAACACGCGAATATTCTTCTTACGCGTCAACACCGACAACGCGGCATCGGCATACGACGGCGCGATGATCACCTCGGTGAAGATCTCGGCGACCTGTTCCGCCATCTCGACGCTGACCTCGGTGTTGGCTGCGATCACGCCGCCGTAGGCGCTGACCGGGTCACATTCGTGTGCCTTCCGATGCGCCTGCGCGATATCGTCGGCGACCGCGATGCCACAGGGGTTGGCGTGCTTGATGATCGCCACAGCCGGCCGATCGAAGTCGTATGCACTGCGCCATGCGGCGTCGGAGTCGGTGTAGTTGTTAAAACTCATCTCCTTGCCGTGCAACTGTTCGGCCGACGCGAGCCCACCGCCCTGCCCGCCGACGTAAAGTGCCGCACCCTGATGAGGGTTTTCGCCGTAGCGCAATACCGCCGAACGCTCCCACGTACCACCGATCCACGCCGGGAACGACGGCTGGCCAGCGACCGAAACCTCCGGTGCGACAATCGAACCCATCCACGAGGCGACCGCGACGTCGTAGTCGGCGGTATGGCGAAAAGCCTTGGCCGCCAACTGCTGTCGCTGCGCCAGCGTGAATCCGCCGGCCGCGACCGCCTCGGCAACCTCTCCGTACTCGGATGGATCGACCACGACGGCGACCGATGGATGGTTCTTAGCCGCACCGCGAACCATCGACGGCCCGCCGATGTCGATCTGTTCGATGCACTCATCGGGGGTGGCACCCGAAGCAACCGTCGCGGTGAAGGGGTACAAGTTCACCACGACGAGTTCGAATGCCGCTATGCCCAACTCGCCCAGTTGATTAAGGTGATCATCTTTGCGAGTGTCGGCCAGAATGCCAGCGTGGACACCGGGATGCAGGGTTTTGACCCGACCTTCGAGGCATTCCGGGAAGCCGGTGATCTCCGACACTTCGGTTACTGGGATAGATTCCGCGGCAATGGTTTTCGCCGTCGACCCGGTCGAAACCAATTCGACTCCCGCAGCGTGTAACGCGGCTGCCAGGTCGGTCAGACCGGACTTGTCGTACACGCTGATGAGCGCGCGGCGCACCGGTCGCCTGGTGGAATCTGCTGCGGTAGGAGAATTCACGGAATGTGGGCCTTTCGTCCGTCGGTAACGACGCCGCGGGCAGCGATCGCCGCCACTACGTCGGTAAGCAAAACGCGCTCAACAGCTTTGATGCGTTCATGCAGAGTCGCCTCGGTGTCATCAGGGCTGATGATGACCGGGGCCTGCGCCAGGATGGGACCAGTGTCGACCCCGGCGTCGACCAGGTGCACCGTGGTTCCGGTGACCTTGGCACCGTAC
Organism: Gordonia sp. CPCC 205333; assembly: GCF_048537885.1. Lineage (NCBI taxonomy): Bacteria > Bacillati > Actinomycetota > Actinomycetes > Mycobacteriales > Gordoniaceae > Gordonia > Gordonia sp. CPCC 205333. The sequence continues at coordinate 511,107 of NZ_JBCLVI010000004.1, forward strand.
GCCAGCGCATCGGCCACCCCGCGCGCACCGGGAAAGGCCGGCAGTAATGCGGGATGGGAGTTGATGATTCGCGCGGTGAAACGCGAAAGGAATTTCGCGCCAAGAATTTTCATAAATCCAGCGGTGACGACGTAGTCGGGCTCGAAGCCTGCGACGTATTCGGTGAGCGCGCGATCCCACTCGCCCCGATCTGGGTAATCGCCTAGGCGGACCGTCACCACCTCGATACCCCTCGCGGCGGCATGTTCGGCCGCATGACAATCTCGGTCGACGACTACTGCGGCCACTCGATAGGGAGAATCGTCGCCATCGGCCACATCGAGCAGAGCAGACATCAGTGATCCGGCGCCAGACGCCAGTACGACGATGGGTGTGCGCGGACCCGTCGGCAAAGATTGGGTAAGCGCATCGGTCACCCGACTAGCTTAGAACTTGACCTAGGAGCGTCTACCCGTGACCTCGGTTTCGTCCTCAAAGTAGTCAACGTCCTCGTAGTCATCGCGGCTCAACCCACGTCCACGCGCGGCCCGACCCGACTGCGATGTCGAGTCGTCGAATATCTGCGCGGTGATCTCCTCGTCGACCTCATCGGCTGCGGATTCCGGCCCGGCGAAGTCCTGCGGGTCGAAGTCATCGACATCGAAGTCATCGACGTAGTACTCGTTGTACTCGTCGGAGTCAGACGGCTCGTCCCCGTCAACCGACTCGTACTCGGCATCGTCATATTCGACGTCGTCGTACTCATATTCGACGTCGTCGACGCTCTCGGCTGCCCGCGCGGCCTTCGACGCCGGTGTCAGCGCGTTGACCAGCGCCACCAGCACTCCGGGCACTCCGATCGCGGCGAAGGTGAACACGCCAGCGACCGGCACACTCGTTCCGAATGTGCCCAATTCGCCGAGATCGCCGCTGCTGGCCCACGTCGCGAGCACCATGATCAACGCTGCGACCGCACCCGCTACTGCGACCGACCGCAGACTGCGGATCAGATCACGATCACGGCATCGCCACCCTACGTAGACTCCGACAGCTGCGGTGACCATGAATCCGACCGCGGCCGTCTTGCCTAGCTCACCGTCGGGCAGTACTGCCATCAGCGGCAGCGGCGGCACCGCCCCGCCATGTGCGTCGAGCAGGCTCAGCGATGCCAGCCCGACGTTGACGTCGGCGCCGACCAGTGCGGCGGCACCAGCCACCGCGAGGTTGGGCAGATACAGAACCGACAGGACGATCAACCCCAGATAGCCGTCGACTCCGTTCGCTTGAGCGATCAGTTCGGCAACCGCCGAATGCCGCACGATGAGCATCACGACGATGATCACGCCGACTACGCTGAGCAAACTGAGTATGGCGACGGCGCCGAGCCTGCAGGCGCGTGCGAGATCGTCTATCCGTATCGATGTAAGCCCGCGGGCACTGGCCCAGTCGCGCCAATGCACTCCGACGACCGCGATCGCAGTCGCCAATCCGTGGACCAGAACCGTGCATCCGAAAGCTGCCAACGGCGTAGGGCTCTGCACCGGCAATACCGATTGGCCGTCCATCACCACGGCCATCGCGAGCGCGGTGATCATCAGCGGACCACCGACTGCGGCAGCGAATAGCGCGCCAAGTTCGTAGACATTGCGGCGCTCACCGATCGCCGGTTTCACCGACTTCACCGCCAACACGACCAGGACGAGTGTCGGCAGCAACGGCAGTGCACCGAGGGTGACGCCGGCGATAGTGAGGGGCACCTGATGGATCGCCAGCCACGCGGACCCGACTGATACCCCGATTCCGCCGAATCCACCGCCGGCCGCGGCAACGGTGATCGAAATGATCACCGTCAGGGCGAGCACTATGGCAACGGGAAGGCCGAAGGCGACCAACACCAACTCTCGCGCCGAATTCTCCGATCCAGCCACCTGCGCGCGACGAATTTGCCGCAACTGGCGCAGTCGCGCCGCGAGGCTCTCGGATTTAGGTTCGGCAGGTTTGGCGCTCATCATCTTCGAGGGTGGCACGCCCGCCCGGCGACTCGAAGGGGGCGCGCCGCGCGGACCCAAGTTGTGACAGGCCAAACGCGCAAGATAAGCAGGAAGGGCCGCGCGGTTGAGATATCCGCGCGGCCCCTGATGGCAAAAGTGTCAGTCTCTGTTGAAGACCGTCGTCGCATTGCCCGAGTTGTCGGCGGGCGGTTCGGTCTGAGCCTGGCCAGCGGAATCGGACGGCGCCGACGGGTCGACCGGCGCACCGAAAGCCGTAGTCGGCGCGGCGGCGGGCTGGGGAGCCGACGTCGTGGCCGGGGCGTACGAGGTCTGCGCATACGGCGCAGCCTGCGACTCGGCTGCGGCCGGCTGGCCGTAACCTTGCGCGGTCGCCTGCGGCTGGGCGTAGCCCTGTGCGGGCGCGGCGGGTGCCTGCGTCTGGCCGTAACTCTGTGCCTGGCCGTAGGTCTGTGCCTGACCGTAAGTTTGCGGCGCCGAGTCGGTGGACGGAGTCTGCGCGACGGCGGGCGTCGCCGAAGGATCAGCGGTGGCGGTCGCCGAAGCCCCGGCTGCAGGTGCGACCTTGACCTTTTCCAGAGCCACTAGAACCCACAGCACAGCAACAGCGGCGATGACAAGAGTCAGGAATAGATAGATGTAGTCCCAGAACGTATTTCCCGCACCGGACAAATCGAGCAAGCTGTAGGAAGTATCGCTCGACTTCACCGCCACATAGATGACCTCATACAGCTTTTTGACAAAAGCCGCGATCGAGATCGCTCCGACGACCGTTGCCACCACCTTGGCGTCGATCTTGTCGCTCACCAGCGTAACGAGCGCAAGAACTGCGAGGATTACGCCCTCAAAGATGAAGTAGCCGTAGTGAAACAGGCCAAGCAAGAGGGTCACCGCACTGATACCCGCGACTGCGATTGCGAGAATCTGTCCGATATTCGCGGGCAGACCTTGGCTCGGTGGCTTCGGCTGGGTGTATCCCTGACCGTACTGTCCCGGCTGCTGTCCGTAGCCCTGCTGCGGCTGCTGACCGTACTGTCCCGGCTGCTGCCCGTAGCCCTGCTGCGGCTGCTGACCATACTGTCCCGGCTGCTGCCCGTAGCCCTGCTGCGGCTGCTGACCATACTGCCCCGGCTGCTGGCCATAGCCCTGCTGTCCATACTGCTGCTGGCCGTAGCCCGACCCACCCTGCTGGTAACTCATGTTTCAGACATCTCCTGCTAGACAGTTGTTCAAGGCACGACTCCCCGCGCCAGGTCGCTCGACTTCGCTGACCACGCTAATACATCTTCAGTTGACCACGTCGAGGCGACGCGGTCATCCACCCGAATGACCGCCACCGCAAGGCCGATGAGTTACCACTCGTGCGCTGCGCCTACCTGCGAAAACCACTGAATAAGCGCGTAATCGTCGACGGCGCGGGGGTCGATGTTCACATTGTCGCGACCTGCCAGAATCGCGGTGACCGGAACCTCCAGCTTCTTCCCGGTCTTGGTATGCGGAATTCCAGGCGCCAGCAGCACTTCGTCGGGCACGTGACGGCGTGAGAGCCTTGTCGCGACCGTCGACGCGATCTTCGAGATCAACGCGTCGTTGAGCGTCGCCCCGGGAATCAATGTCACGAATAACGGCATCCAGTACTTGCTGTCGGGTCCGTCGACGCCGAGGACGAAAGCTTCGGCGATTTCGTCGATCCCCTCGACCACCTCGTAGATATCCGCCGAACCCATCCGGATTCCATGCCGGTTCAGCGTCGCATCACTGCGGCCGTGAATAGCGAGCGAACCGCGTTCGGTCAACGTCACCCAATCCCCGTGCCGCCACACCGAATTCGACGGCGTGGTCCACTGATGACTGAAGTACGCGTCCCGATAGCGCGCTCCGTCGGCGTCATTCCAGAAGTACACCGGCATCGATGGCATCGGTTCGGTGATGACCATTTCGCCGACCTCGTCTCGCAGACTGGCGGTGTCGGGTGCCCAACTATCAAGTGCGACACCCAAATAGCGCACCGACAGTTCGCCGGCCACGACGGGTACGCCGGTAGATCCACCCGCGAACGCGGACACGACGTCAGTTCCGCCGCTGATCGACGACACCGGCAAGCCGGCCTTCACGTTGTCATCGACCCACACGAACAAGTCTGCGGCCAACGTCGATCCAGTGCTGCCGAGACACCGCAGAGCAGTCAGATCGTGGTCGACGCCGGGCTGTAGACCTGCTTTCCGCGATGCTTGTAGTTGTCCCGGACTCGTACCGAAATAGGTAACTTTCTCGTCGGCGACGATCGACCACATACGGTCTGCGCTGGGGTATAGCGGCGATCCGCTGTATGTGACTATCCTTGCACCGCAAAGCAATCCGGCGAGCTGGAAATTCCACATCATCCAGCTCAATGCGGTCTGCCAGAGGAAGACATCGCCTGGAGTCAGGTCACTGTGCAACCCGGCCGCCTTCAGATGCTCGAGAACCACGCCGCCGTGCCCGTGGACGATTCCCTTCGGCTTGCCCGTTGTTCCAGAGCTGAACAAGACCCAGAGCGGGTGGTCGAAGGCAACCTTCTCGGTCACCAAGTCCACGCCGTCATAGGCTCCGACCAGCGCGGCATACGACGACACGGGAATACGCCAGTCATCATGCGCCTCACCGATATTCACTACTTCGACGACACTCGTCAGCAGCTCGGCAAGCGCCATATTGTCCGCGCTCTTATCAATTTGCTTGCCGTTGTACAGATATCCGTCCGCGGTAAACAACACCTTGGGCGATAGTTGCGCCATCCGCCCGGCCGCTCCCTCGGGCGCATAGTCGGCTCCGCAACCCGAAAAGATCGCACCTATCGACGCCGTCGCCAAAAACGCCACCACCGCTTCGGGAATATCGGGAAGGTATGCGCAGACAACGTCGCCCACGCCGACTCCCGCCTGCCGCAGCGCCTGAGCCGCTGCGGCAATCTGGCTCGGCAATGCGGCCCAACTGATCTCGGTGCGCGCGCCACTCTCGTCGAGGCCGACTATCGCCGCGCCGGCCAGTCCGGAGTGTGCGACGACCTGATCGACATAGTTCAGGCGGACGGCCGGGAACCAGTGGGCGCCAGGCATAGTCGAGTCGGCTAACACATCGGATGGTTCGCGGCCCAGCGGAGATGCGGCGCGTTCGTCGAGACGGTAGTAGTCCCAGACCGCGCGCCAGAAACCCGCCAGATCATCCACCGACCATTGCCACAGTTCGTCGTAGCCAGTCAATTGTCGTCCCGATCGGGCCGAAGCCAGTTCGGCGAACTTCTCCATTTCGGTCGACATCAGCCCAGTCCCAGTAATTCGACTGCCTCGGTACGCATTTGCACTTTGCGGACCTTGCCGGTGACCGTCATCGGGAATTCATCGACCACGCGTACATACTTCGGGATCTTGTGGCGCGCGATCTGCCCCTCGGCGAATGCCCGCAGATCCTCGACGGTGAAGTCGGCGACGCCGTCCCGGAGCCGAACCCAGGCCATCAATTCCTCGCCGTACTTGCTGTCCGGCACACCGATTACCTGGGCATCGAGAATATCCGGATGGGTGTAGAGGAATTCTTCGATCTCACGCGGGTAGATATTCTCACCGCCGCGGATCACCATATCCTTGATCCGACCGGTGATTTGCACATAGCCGTTGTTGGCCAGCACCGCGATATCCCCGGTATGCATCCAGCCATCGGCGTCTAACACGTCGGCAGTCTTCTCCGGCTGGTTCCAGTACCCTTGCATCACACTGTATCCGCGCGTGCAGAATTCGCCGGGTTCACCGCGCAGGACTGTCTCGCCGGTCACCGGGTCGACGACCTTGATCTCCAGGTGGGGCCCGACCCGGCCCACGGTGCCGACCCGCAGTTCCAGCTCGTCGTCGGATCGAGTCTGGGTGGAGACCGGTGACGTCTCGGTCATGCCGTAGCAGATGGACACTTCGCTCATATGCATGCGATCGACCACTTGGCGCATCACCTGTTCGGGACACGGCGATCCCGCCATGATGCCGGTGCGCAAGGTCGACAGATCGAAGTCATCGAAGTTCGGCAATGCCAGTTCCGCAATGAACATGGTCGGCACACCGTAGAGGCTGGTGCACTGATACTTCTCGACGGCGGCCAGCGTTGCTGCCGGGTCGAAGGCCGGCGCCGGAATAACCATTGCCGCACCGTGACTCGTCGCGGCGAGGTTGCCCATCACCATTCCGAAACAGTGATAGAACGGCACCGGGAGACAGACCCGATCGGCATCGGTGTAGTTGATCAGTTCGCCGACGAAGTAACCATTGTTCAGGATGTTTCGGTGCGTGAGTGTCGCGCCTTTGGGCGCTCCGGTGGTACCGGAGGTGTACTGGATATTGATCGGATCGTCCGCACGGAGCGAGGCCGCAAGTTCGGCGACCGCAGTGCGGTCGCCATCGGACGGATCATTAAGTAGCGCTTGCCATTCCGTAGACTCAAAGATGACGACCGAGGCAAGATTCGACACTGACTCTCGTGCGCGATCGAGCATCCCGGGGTAGTCGGAGTCTTTAAATCTGGGGGCGGCGAGCACCATGGTGATGCCCGAGTGCCTGAGAGCGAAGTCAACTTCGGTCTGCCGGTAGGCCGGGTTGATATTGACCAGAATCGCGCCGATGGCCGCCGTCGCATACTGCACCATCGTCCACTCCGAACGGTTGGGCGACCACACGCCCACCCGATCCCCCTTTGCGACACCGGACCGCAGCAGGCCGGCGGCCAATGCCTCTACCTCTCGGTGCAATTCGCGATATGTCCAGGTCCGCCCGGTGGCGGCCTCGGCCAGCGCCAAGTTGTCGCCGAACTTGGCTACCGTCTCGGTAAAATTGCCGTAAATGGTGTCGTCCAATAGTGCCGGCTCGGCCTCGGCTCGTGCATAAGACAGCTCTGGGGGGTTGGAAGTCTGCGCGTTCACTTCGAAACTCTCTTATCCGATCGGTAGTGCATTGGTTGAGTTAGGACACCGCGTCGCTGATTCGGGCGAGTACGCTTTCGGCCTGCCGAAGCACCGGACCATCGATCATCTGACCGTTCAGGCTAAAAACACCGGGCGCGTCGTGAGCAGCGGCCAATATCTCTCGTGCCCAAGCGATTTCATCTGCATCAGGGCGGTAGCCCGAGCGGATGGTTTCAACCTGGGAGGGATGGATCGCCGCGGTCGCGGTAAATCCGAGCGCGACCGCGTCGCGGACTTCGGCAGCCAACCCGTCGACGTCGCCGATGTCGAGATGTACGGCGTCAATGGCAAATCGTCCGTACGCGGCGGCCGCAAGCCGCACCGACGCCCGGACATGACGAGCGACATCACGATAGGTCCCTCGCCGCTGTTCACCAGCACCGAAACGACTTGATTTGCCACCGAGACCCGCGATGAGATCTTCTGCACCCCACATCAATCCAATGCAGTTGGCGGCATCGGCGATCTCGTTGGCGCGTACCGCGCCGAGTGGTGTCTCGATAAGTGCGATGGACTGGAATCCGGTGGCGGTTACCGATTCTGGCGTCTCGGCCTTCGCCACCATGACCACGCGATAGTCGGTATCGGCAATCGCCGCGAGGTCGCGACGATGATCGCCGGTCGACGGCGGGTTTATCCGCACGATGACCCGATCTGGGTCCAACGGGTTGGCCGCCAGGGCATCACGAGCTGCCTGCCGATCCTCCGGTGCGACAGCGTCTTCGAGGTCCAAGATGACGACGTCGGCGCGGTCGAGAGCCTTGGCGTAGCGGTCGGGTCGATCGGCCGGACAGAACAGGAGTGCCGGCCCGGGCGGCAGCCAAGCGTTGACTCCGGTTGACGCACCTGCGATGGACATGGATCAGTTCCCTTCGGTTGACTTGGTTCCCCGTGGTTCCGCTCGCCCGCCGTCGCGGCTCGACTCGGGACGCTTGCGCACCAAAGTGGCCCGCGCGGCGCGCGCCACTACGACGCCGTCCTGGTTGCGGCCGACATGCACCAGGTTCACCACGCCCTCCCCCGGTCGCGACTTGGACTCACGTTTGCTCACGCACTCGGTCTCCGCGTACAACGTGTCTCCAGCGAAAAGCGGTGCGGGAAAGGCGACTTCAGAAAAGCCCAGATTCGCGACGAGTGTGCCCTGAGTCAGTTGGGATACCGACAGCCCGACGATAGTCGAGAATGTGAACATCGAGTTGATCAGCCGCTGCCCGCCGAATCCGGGTTGCCGCGCTGACCACGCCGCGTCGAGATGTAGCGCCTGCGTGTTCATCGTCAAGGTGGTGAACAGGACGTTGTCGGCTTCGGTGACTGTCCGGCCGGGACGATGTTCATAGATCGTGCCTTCACCGAATTCTTCGAACCATAAGCCGCGCTGGGTGATTCGAGTGGCACTCGCTCCGGTGGCCGGGTCAATTCCACCATCCCCGCTCACGCGAAACCCAGTTCTCGGGCGATGAGCATCAACTGCACCTCGGTGGTGCCCTCGCCGATCTCCAAGATCTTCGAATCACGGTAGTGTCGTGCCACCGGATACTCGTTCATAAAGCCGTAGCCGCCATGGATCTGGGTGGCCATCCGGGCATTGTCCATCGCAGCCTCCGAGGAGATCATTTTCGCGATCGACGCCTCCTTCTTGAAAGGCTTACCCGCCAACATCTTTGCCGCGGCGTCGTAGTAGGCCGTGCGCGAGACATGCGCGCGAGCCTCCATTCGGGCGATGGCAAAGGAGATCGACTGATAGTCACCGATTGCCCTGCCGAAGGACTGCCGTTCCTTGGCGTATTTCACCGACTCGTCCACACAGCCTTGCGCCACCCCGGTCGCCAGGGCGGCGATGGCGATTCGGCCCTCGTCGAGGATGTTCAGGAAGTTCGCATAGCCGCGTCCACGTTCACCGAGCAGATTCTCCTTGGGCACGCGAACGTCGGAGAATGACAGGGGATGCGTATCCGATGCGTTCCAACCCACTTTGTTATATGCCGGCTCGGCGACGAATCCGGCTGTGCCGCTTGGCACGATGATCGTCGAGATCTCTTTGCGACCACCACGACGGTCCCCCGTCGCTCCGTCCCGGGTCCCAGTCACCGCGGTGACCGTCACCAGCGAGGTGATGTCGGTACCGGAGTTGGTAATGAACTGCTTGGCACCGTTGATCACCCAGGAATCGCCGTCGTCGCTCGCGGTAGTCGCGGTGGCACCGGCATCGGACCCGGCACCCGGTTCGGTCAAACCGAAACCAGCAAGCGCCCGACCCGCCACCAGGTCAGGAAGGTAGGTCTCCTTCTGCTCGGCGGTGCCGAATTTGTAGATCGGCATGATGCCAAGGCCCACACCGGCTTCCAGCGTGATGGCCACCGACTGGTCGATCTTTCCGAGTTCTTCAAGGGCGAGCGCCAGGCCGAAGTAGTCACCGCCCTGACCACCGATCTCTTCGGGGAACGGTAGGCCGAATAATCCCAGCTGGCCCATCTGCGCGATCACGTCGTACGGAAAACTATGTTCCGCATCATGTTTCGCGGCGACCGGAGCAACCACCTGTCGCGCGAAGTCGCGGACGCTGTCGCGCAGGTCGGCGTATTCTTGGCTCAATTCCATTGTGGTGCTATGCCTTCTCTTCTTGGTTTTCCGATTCACTGGAGAGTGTGGCCTGTACCTGGGCCAGCAACTGATTGGCCTTGACCTTGTCGCCGACCGCGACCTTGACCGCGACAACGCCTTCGGTAGGTGCTCGGAGCGCGTGTTCCATCTTCATCGCCTCAACGACTACTACCACGTCGCCCGCTTTGACTTCGGCACCGTCGGCGGCCGAAACCGCAACGATAGTGCCGGGCATCGGCGAGGTGATGTCGCCAGCATGTTCGGTATCGACGTCGTCGGTGAGCACATGCACCGGTCGCAATGCCCAGGTACCCGTCGGCCCGGCAACCCAGCTCACGCCATCGGCGTCGACAGCGACCGACCAATGCTGGGCCAGGCCGTCAACGGTGAGCATCGTTTCGGTCGCGGATATGGTTGCCGACCAGGATGATTCGTCGTCGGCGGTTATTGTTGCCTCCGTCCACGTCGGGCCGGGCACCAGTTCGGAGACGAAGATGCGGGTGCCGTCGGTGACGGTGTGGCGCAGGGCGGCGGTGTCACCGATGCGCCAACCGATCGCGGTATGCCAGAGGCCGTGGTCTCGATACACCGGCTCGGCTAGCGCCTCGCCGGCACTCGACCAGCCAGAATGCGACCGACCCGACACTCCCTCGCCGGCACTCGACCAGCCAGAATGCGACCGACCCAACACCCCCTCGCCGGCACTCGACCAGCCAGAATGCGACCGACCCAACACCCCCTCGCCGGCACTCGACCAGCCAGAATGCGACCGACCCAACACCCCCTCGCCGGCACTCGACCAGCCAGAATGCGACCGACCCAACACCCCCTCGCCGGCACTCGACCAGCCAGAATGCGACCGACCCAACACCCCCTCGCCGGCACTCGACCACCGGGGTTGCGACCGACCACGGTCTCCCGTGGCTCCCCACCCGGTGGTCGAGTGACGCCGAGGCGCTAGCCGAGGTGTTGTATCGAGACCCTGGTGACCATCAAGCCCCGTCTGGTGCAGCGCGACCCGCGCCACCGCCACGGGATCCGTTGCGGGAGCGGCATAGTCGATGACGAGCCGATCGAGCAGTTCGGTATCCAGTTCTCCCGCAGCCACTTCCGGACGGGCCAGCACGAATCGGCAGAAGTCGATATTGGTGCCGACGCCGAGTACGTGGGTCCGGGACAGGGCGGCATCAAGCCGCACCAGCGCCGTCGCCCGATCATGGCCGTAGGCAATGATTTTCGCGAGCATCGGGTCATAATCCGAGCCAACCACCAACCCATCGCGCATCGCTGAGTCGGCTCGGATCGGACCGGCAGTCGGCGCATTCGGCGGTACCGGATGGTCCACGGCGACGATCGTACCGCCGGTCGGCAGGAATCCAGCCGCCGGATCCTCCGCGTACACGCGAGCCTCGACCGCATACCCGGTCAGCTGAATATCATTCTGCGACAGCGATAACCGCTCTCCGGCGGCAACGCGAATCTGCTGCTCCACCAGATCGACGCCGGTGATCATCTCGGTTACCGGGTGCTCGACTTGTAGTCGCGTATTCATCTCCATGAAGAAGAACTCGTCGGGTCGCCGTGCCGAGACAATGAATTCGACGGTGCCCGCGCCGACGTAGGACACGCTGCGCGCGGCGTCGCACGCGGCCTGGCCAATCCGCTCGCGCGTCGCCGCGTCCAACAGCGCCGACGGCGCTTCCTCGATTACCTTCTGATGACGACGCTGTAGAGAGCATTCGCGTTCGCCGAGATGGATGACGTTGCCATGCTGGTCCGCGAGGATCTGAACCTCGATATGCCGTGGTGTGTCAACGAAATGCTCGAGGAATAGGGTGTCGTCGCCGAAGGCCGCGGCCGCCTCGCGACGTGCGGTGACCAGTGCCGCCGCCAAGGCATCGGCATCTTCCACCCGGTGCATTCCTTTGCCACCACCACCCGCGGATGGCTTGATGAGCACCGGAAACCCGATCTCCGGTGCGGCAGCGATCAATTCATAATCGGTCAAGTCCGGCCGCGATAGTCCGGGCACTACCGGCACCCCACGTTCGACGACCGCAGCACGAGCGGAGATCTTGTCGCCCATCGTCGCGATCGCCGTCGCTGGCGGGCCGAGGAAAATGATCCCTGCGTCGGCCAGTGCGGCGGCGAAGTGCTGATTCTCGGACAGGAATCCGTAGCCCGGATGTACCGCGTCGGCGCCGGAACGTCGGGCGGCGTCGACGACGGCGTCGATGCGAAGGTAACTCTCGGCGGCGGGCGCGGGCCCGATCCATACCGAGAGGTCTGCGTCGCGCACATGCTGGGCGTTCGCGTCGGCGTCGGAGTACACGGCGACCGACTCGATGCCGAGCCGCCGCAAAGTGGCGATCACGCGGCACGCGATCTCACCTCGGTTGGCAATGAGGACGCGATTAATGGGTTTGGTCGATGTCGTTGTCATGTCATCACATCCGAAATACGCCGTAGCCGGCATCGGCCAGTGGCGCGTATCGAGTTGCCTCCAAAGCCAATCCGAGGATGGTTCGAGTATCGGCGGGGTCGATGATGCCGTCGTCCCACAGGCGAGCGGTGGAATAGTAGGAGTCCGACTGCTTATCGAATTGCTCGCGGATCGGCGCTTTGAATGCTTCCTCGTCGTTCTCGGACCATTGGTCGCCACCGCGCTCAATCTGGTTGCGGCGCACCGTACCCAGCGTGTCGGCCGCTTGCGGACCGCCCATCACCGAGATTCGCGCGTTGGGCCACATCCAGAGAAACCGCGGCGAATACGCGCGACCGCACATCGAATAGTTGCCCGCGCCGAAAGATCCACCGATCATCACGGTAAGTTTCGGGACGCGGGCACACGCAACGGCATTGACCATCTTGGCGCCGTTCTTGGCAATGCCGCCTTCTTCGTATTCGCGGCCGACCATGAAGCCGGTGATGTTCTGCAAGAACACCAGCGGGATACGACGTTGGTCGCAGAGTTCGATGAAATGGGCTCCCTTGAGGGCGGATTCGGAAAACAGGACGCCGTTGTTGGCGACAAAGCCGACCGGATGACCGTCGATCTTTGCGAACGCGGTCACCAGCGAGGTGCCGTAATTCGCCTTGAACTCTGTGTATTGTCCTCCGTCACTGAGGATTTCGATGACCTCGCGAACGTCATACGGGGTACGCGAGTCGGTTGGCACGACATCGTAGAGGTCACTCTGTGGACGCGACGGCGCGACCGGCGGCGACACCTCCCACTGTGCGGGCTCACGAGGGCCGAGGGTCGCGACGATTTCCCGTACCTTCGCCAATGCCTGCTCGTCGTTGTCGACGAGGTGGTCGGTGACGCCGGAGACGGACGAATGCATCGCGCCACCGCCCAGATCCTCCGCGCTGACGTCCTCGCCGGTGGCCGCCTTCACCAGCGGTGGGCCGGCGAGGAAGATCGTGCCCTGGTTGCGAACGATCACGGTCTCGTCGCTCATCGCGGGAACGTAGGCGCCACCTGCGGTAGATGAACCAAGCACCGCAGCGATCTGCGGAATACCGTTGCGACTCAGATTGGCCTGGTTGAAGAAGATCCGCCCGAAGTGATCCCGGTCCGGAAACACCTCATCCTGCTGCAACAACATCGCGCCACCCGAGTCAACGAGGTAGATACAGGGCAGGCGGTTGGCAGCGGCGATCTCCTGCGCGCGCAGATGTTTTTTGACAGTCACCGGATAGTAGGTGCCGCCGGAGACGGTGGCGTCGTTCACGATGATCATGCACTCGCGCCCGCTGACCCGCCCGACGCCCGCGATGACACCCGCACACGGCACCTTGCCGCCGTACATCTCGAAAGCTGCCAGCGGCGCGACCTCCAGGAAGGGAGACCCGGTGTCCAGGAGCAGGTCCACCCGGTCGCGCGGCAGCAGTTTGCCGCGAGAGGTATGACGTTCGCGGGCCTTCGCACCCCCGCCTGCGGCAGCGGCGCGCAACCGGTCGTGCAGGGTGGCGACGTTTGCTTCGTGGGTGGATCGCCACTGCGCAGCGGGCCTGGCTGCGGGGTCGTCGAATGTGCTGGTCACCGATAACCTTTCAGTTACTAGTCATTAACTGAATGCAGTCTAGGTGACTGCCACCACACTTGTCACCTAGAACGCCAATTCTTCCATCCAGCGTGACGGCGCTCACGTTCTTTCCCTAGTCTGGTCAGTGGATCGCACACCCAGCGGTCCACCACAGCCCGCTCCACGTTTGCGCCCACCACCTCGGGGCACCAACGTCGGAGCCACAAACGAAGGCCAGGTAATCCCATGACCCTCGCTGATGATCGCGCACGCCGCGTACACGCGACCTCTCCCATTGATGCCGCTTCGCGCGGCTCCTTCTCCCTCGACGATCGCTATACCCGCGAGTCGGGAACCATTTATCTCACTGGCATCCAGGCCTTGGTCCGGATGGTTCGAGATCGCGCGATCGTCGATCGCTCGTCGGGACTTCGAACCGCGTCATTCATCTCCGGATATGAGGGCTCGCCGCTGGCCGGCTACGACCTCGAGATCGCCCGACGCCGCAAGTACCTCGATCCCTACGACATCACGCACCGCCCAGGACTCAACGAAGAACTCGCCGCGACGTCGGTAATGGGCTCGCAGGTCGCCGCCCGCGTCGGTCATCTCTCGCCCGACGCCGCAGGTGCCCAACGCGACGGCGTGGTCGGCTACTGGTACGGCAAAGCGCCGGGCCTCGATCGTGCGACCGATGCGCTGCGCCATGCCAACATCATCGGAACCCACCCAAACGGCGGAGCGGTCGCGTTGGTTGGTGACGACCCGGGTGCCAAGTCCTCGACGGTCCCGTGCGCGTCGGAGATGGCACTCGCTGACCTCTACATGCCGATCCTCTACCCCGCCGACAGCGCCGACATCCTGGATTTCGGGGTGCACGCGGCGCTCATGAGCCGAGTGTCGGGACTATGGACCTCACTCAAGATCTCTGCGCATGTAGCCGACGGCGCGTCGACCGCGGTCGTCGCCCCAGATGCGATTCTTCCCGACTACGGCGGCCTGGGCGCCAGTCCCCACATCCCCAGCGGACAGCTGCTCGGCGCCAATCTCATGGAGCTGGAACAGAATCAGCTCACCATCCGCCTGCCGCGTGCCCTCGAATACGCCCGACTCAATGGCCTCAACCAGATCGTCGCGCGTACCGCCGACGATCGGATAGGTATCGTCGCGGCGGGCAAGACGTATCTCGACATGCGAGAAGCATTGCGGCTCATCGGAATCTCCGACGCCGACCTCGCCGGCCTCGGAATCCGCATCCTCAAACTCGGCATGGTGTACCCCATCGAGCGGGATATCCTTGATCGGTTCATCGAAGGAATCGACGAGGTGATCGTCGTCGAGGAAAAGCGCGACTTCATCGAAACGATGATGCGCGACATACTCTTTCGCCGCCCGGATGCTCCCGCCATCGTTGGCAAGACGCACGAGGACGGCTCGACGTTGTTCTCCCGATTCGGCGAACTCGACGTCGACGCTGTGACTCGCGGCATGGCCGCACGCCTGGGCGTTCATCATCAGATCGCCTCGGCCCAACGCTGGCTCGACGATCACATGAATCGGCGCGAGCGGATCAACTTGCCTTTGGCCGTGCGTACGCCGTATTTCTGTTCAGGCTGTCCGCATAACAGTTCGACGAAGGTGCCTGCCGCCGGGAGCGAAGCGAGCGGGCCGAATGACTCGAGATACCTCGTCGGAGCCGGAATCGGTTGTCACGCAATGGTGTTGCTGATGGACCCGCAGCAGGTCGGCGACGTCGCAGGCGTCACTCAGATGGGCGGGGAGGGTGCTCAGTGGCTGGGGATGGCACCTTTTGTGGACGAGAAACATTTCGTACAGAACGTCGGTGACGGCACATTCATGCATTCCGGGTCGCTGGCCTTGCGCGCGGCGGTGGCATCCGGTGAAGACATCACCTACAAACTGCTGTTCAACGGGACGGTCGCGATGACCGGCGGGCAGGACCCGGTTGGCGAGATGGATCTGCCGCAGATGGTGAAACTGCTTCTCGCCGAACGGGTCGCCAAAATCGTTGTGACCTCGGACGATCCCAACCGAACTCGCACTCTCGGCCTACCCGGCGACGTGGAGGTGCGCCATCGTGACGATATGCTCGACATCCAGACCGAGTTGGCCTCGGTACCCGGCGTCTCGGTGCTGATCCACGATCAGCATTGCGCGGCGGAGAATCGCCGCAAGCGCAAGCGTGGCACCTACGAAACTCCAGCACAGCGAGTGATGATCAACGAACGCATCTGCGAGGGCTGCGGCGATTGCGGCGAGAAGTCGAATTGTCTTTCAGTACATCCGATTTCGACGGAGTTCGGCCGAAAAACCCACATCGACCAAAGCTCGTGCAACTTCGACTTCTCCTGCCTCAAAGGTGATTGCCCGGCGTTCGTTACCGTGACTCCGGGCTCAGATCGGGCCAGGGAACGGGTACCCGCGCTGGCGAACTCGCTGCCCGAGCCGGACCGATCCCCCATTGCCACCGGCAATTTCACCATCCGAGTCACCGGGATCGGTGGCACCGGCGTAGTCACTGTGTCTCAGGTCTTGGCTACCGCAGCGGTACTCGATGGCAATTGCGCACGCACCGTTGACATGACCGGCCTTGCCCAGAAGGGCGGCGCGGTGGTCAGCGACCTGAAGGTGTCCGCCGAGCCGACCGAACAGGCCGCCAAGGTTGCCAGCGACGACTGCGACGTCTACCTCGCATGTGACCAACTGGTCGGAGCCGACCCGGTGAATCTCAAGGTTGCGTCGGCGTCGAAGACGGTGGCGGTGGTGTCGACGGCGACGGTGCCAACGGGTTCGATGGTGGTCGACACTCAAGTCGGCTTTCCAGCTGCGGCACAGGTGTATTCGTCGATCGACGCGCGGGTCGCGCGGGCGGTGTATCTCAACGCGGCAGCACTGTCGGAGGAACTGTTCGACGACGAACAATACGCGAATATGATGATGGTCGGAGCGGCGTATCAGACCGGGGCATTGCTGATCTCCGCGGAATCGATCGAGCGGGCTATTGAACTCAACGGTGTCGCAGTGGAAGCGAATATCCAGGCTTTCCGGCGCGGACGGCAGGCCGTCGCCGACCCGGACGGCGTTGCGGCAGCGGCCGATTCGGTACGTGTCAGCGTCGCGGAGTACGCACCATCGGATGCCGCTCGACGCGCGACGGCCGAATTCGACGGGGAGCTGGCGTCAACGGTTACCCGCCGCTACGACGAACTGATCGCCTATCAGAACGAGGAGTACGCCCGGAGGTACCTGTTCGATGTCACACGGGTACACCGGTCCGGGCTGGGCGAACAGTTCACCATCGCGGTGGCACGCAATCTGTTCAAGCTGATGGCCTACAAGGACGAATACGAAGTGGCGCGCCTGACTGGCGACACCGCCTTCGCCGCCGAGGTGGCCGACACCTTCGGTGCCGACGCCAAAGTTGCGGTCCGGTTGCATCCGCCGACACTGCGTGCGATGGGTATGCGCGAGAAGATTTCGTTGGGTCGGTGGGCGAAGCCCGGGATGACCGGGCTTGCCAAGATGAAGCGACTACGGGGTACCGCACTGGACCCGTTCGGGCACACCGAGATTCGACGGACCGAACGCGCACTGGTCGTTGAGTACCGGGAGGTGATCGATCAATTGTTGGCACAGCTCGGGCCGGCGCCGACCCCCCAACAGAGGGCCACGGCAACATCAATCGCCGAGTTGCCTGACATGGTCCGGGGTTACGAGGGTGTGAAGATGGCCAACGTCGAGCACTACCGAGCCGAACTCAACCGCCAGCGAAAACTGCTCTGAGAACTGAAGCTGTCCCCGTAGCGCTCACAGACGGCGATATAGCCTCGCCTCTGCTCGCACCACGGGGACAGTTCAGTAGGTCACGGGCTTAGTGTCCCAAAGCGACCGCGCCCTCGGGAGTGTCGGGCAACTTGCCGCTGCGCATCACCACTCCGGCGACCACACCGCCGATCGCGAAGATCGCCGCGGCCCACCAGAACGCGGTGGTATAGCTGGCCACCGCAGCCTGGGCGGCAAGCGCCGGCGCGGCCAATGTGACGTGACTGGTGGTGAATGACGTTGCGGCACTGGCCGCAATGGTCGACAGCAACGCTGTTCCCACCGATCCGCCGACCTGCTGCATCGTATTGACCGTTGCCGAAGCGACACCGGCATCCTCGGAAGAGACCCCGGAAATCGCGCCCTGCATCGCGGGTGCCATCGACAGGCCCAAACCGAAGCCAATCACCAGCAGACCCGGCAGGACATCGGTCGAGTACGCCGACGTAGCCGTGAGTTGAGCCAACCAGACCATGCCGGCCGCGGCGATGAACATACCCGACGTCGCCATCCAACGCGGTCCGAAACGAGGCAGGACCAGAGCGGTGGCCAGCGTCGACATCACGATGATCACACCGATCATCGGCAGGAAGGCGAGCCCGGTCGAGATCGGCGTGAAGCCCAGATTCTGCTGCAGATAGTAGGTGAGGAACAGGAAGATACCGAACATTCCGATACCCGAGATGAACACCACCAGGTAGGAACCACCGCGTGTGCGGTCCAAGATGACGCGCAACGGAAGCAATGCGTGCTCAGTGCGGGTCTGGAGCCAGCCGAACACCGACAGAACCACGACACCAGTTGCCAGCCAGGTGACAGTTGCCCAGTCACCCCACCCAGCGGTCTCCGCATTGGCGAAGCCATACACGACGGCGAACAGGCCGACGGTCACCGTGAATACGCCGGGCAGATCGAGTTTGGGGCGATGCTCGGACCGAGAGCGGTCGAGGAACAGCCAAGCACCAACCATGGCGATCGCAGCGATAGCCAAGTTGACGTAAAGGCACCAGCGCCAATCCGCCCACTCGGTGAGCATGCCGCCGAGCAGTAGTCCGAGCGCACCGCCACCACCGGCGATGGCACCGAAGATGCCGAATGCGCGGGCGCGCTCCTTGGTATCAGTGAAAGTGGTTGTCAGCAAAGACAATGCGGCAGGTGCCAGCAATGCGCCGAAGACACCTTGACCCGCCCGAGCGGCGACCAACATCTCGAAATTGACTGCGGCACCACCGATCGCGGATGTGACGGCGAAGCCGACGAGGCCGATCATCAGCGAGGTCCGGCGGCCCCAGAGGTCGGTGAGACGCCCGCCGAGTAGCAGGAGGCTTCCGAAGGCCAGCGCGTACGCGGTGACGATCCACTGCCTGCTGGCGTTATCGAAGCCGAGGTCGGCCTGTGCGTGCGGAAGCGCGATGTTCACGATGGTCGCGTCGAGCACCACCATCAGCTGGGCAAGCGCGAGGACACCGAGGATTACCCAGCGCAGGCGATGCGATCGCTGCGCGGATGCCGAGTCGCCACCCCTCCCCGTGCCGTCCTCCCCGACGAACTCGGGCTCGAGTTCTTTGGTGAGAGTAGTCATGTGATTCTCCGTGAAGTTGAATTCGGAGGCAGGTCCTCCGCTTACGAGACACAACGCTAGCACGAACCGGAGGAATTCCCTCCGCTTGATATGATGTGAACATGACCACAACCGATCAGGCGTCCGCGACGCGCCCGCTGCGCGCCGACGCCGCACGCAACCGAGCGCGCATTCTCGACGCCGCGCGAGAACTCTTCGCCGACCGCGGACTGGACGTGACCCTCGACGATGTCGCGGCACATGCAGGCGTGGGCGTCGGCACCGTCTATAGACGATTCGCCAACCGAGAGGAACTTATCGTCGGTGTTTTCGTCGACCACCTGGAAACCATCGCCGCCAAGATCAGGACGGCCGTCGCCGACGCCGACCCGTGGGAGTCGGTAGTCATCCTGCTCACCACCGTCGGCGACGTCATGGCATCCGATCGCGGCCTGGCCACCGTCCTGACCGCAGTAGATCACACTGCCGAAACAATGCGAGCCGCGAAGGCGACCGTCGAGGAACTCGTCACCGAGATCGTCGAAAAGGCGAAGTCCGCCAACGCGATTCGACCAGAAATCGAAACCGCCGACTTCTTCGGGTTAGTCTGCATGCTCGCCGCGATCGGCGATGCGACACAGAACACCGACGGCGCGTGGCGACGGTTCGCCGAGATATTGCTCGACGGCCTACGGGGCGACGGGCCGCGCGTACCACTCACCACCCCCGCACTGACCGAGGACCAGATCCGGCAACTCGACGAGCACAAACTAGAACGTTTGCGCCGACAGTAGGGTCAGCCCGCCCGCCCGAATTCGGCGTCGACAGCGCGGGCGGCCGCGAGATTACCGAGCGGAATGGCCAGCACATCGGCCAAGGCCGCGACCGTGAAGAACGACGGAGTCACCAACCTACCCGATTCGATCTTGCGCAAGGTCTCCGGCGAAATCCCCGCCGCACCTGCGATATCGTCGAGCCTCTGTTCACCGCGGGCGTCACGCAACAGTGCGCCGAGACGCCTCCCTGCGGCGATCTGCTCCGGGGTCAGAGGTACACGAACCATGCGACCCAGAGTAGCCTCTTGCGGTATGAAAATACCAGGAACTGCCTCTCTCGTGGTATTTTAATACCAACACTAGTTCGAACGGAGAGACCTGATGGTCGAGTTGAAGACACCCGCCGAGATCGACGCGATGCGGACGACCGGAAAGTTCATCGCCGGACTGCTCGATGACCTGTCCGGCCGGGCCGACGTCGGAGTGAACCTACTTGACCTCGAACAACGCGCGCGCGAACTCATCGCACTGCGTGGAGCGGTGTCCTGTTACGTGGACTACGCGCCATCATTCGGCAGCGGCCCGTTCGGCAATGTCATTTGCCTGTCAGTGAATGATGCTGCGCTACACGGACTTCCGCATGACTACGTGCTCCGCGACGGAGACCTCCTGACGATGGATATCGCCGTGTCGATTGACGGCTGGGTAGCCGATTCCGCACGCAGCATCATTGTCGGGACGCCGGCGACAGCGGATCAGCGACTCATCCGAGCCACCGAAACAGCGCTCGCCGAAGGGATCGCCGCCGCCCGACCCGGTGGTCACCTCGGCGACATCTCACATGCCATCGGCGCGGTCGCCAAGCAGTTCGGCTACCGGGTCAACGGCGACTTCGGTGGTCACGGGCTCGGCCGAACGATGCACGAGGATCCGCATGTCGCGAACTTGGGTAAACGTGGCCGCGGAATGACACTGTCCCCTGGGCTCACCCTTGCACTCGAGCCCTGGTTTTGCGCGACCACCGATCGCATCCGTTACGACGCAGACGGTTGGACACTGCGCTCGGCCGACGGCTCGCGCGCCGCACATAGCGAGCATACAATCGCAATCACCGAGTCGGGGCCGATTGTACTGACCGCTTAGAGCGGACCAAGCTCGTCCGACCGACACTCAATGCTGTTGCCAGACATGGCATTCGTCTCACCGGGTCTCGATACGGGCGCGTCTCGCTAGCGCTCGGCGAGCCCACTCGACCAACCAAACGAACAGCGCACCCACCGCTGGTCGAGTGCCCGACCAGACGACCCCACCGCTGGTCGAGTGCCCGACGAGGCGCCAGCCGAGACGGGTGTATCGAGACCACCCACACCTAACATCCTTGCCAGACAACGGCATTCACCTCATCGGATCTCGATACAGGCGCGTCTCGCTAACGCGCGACCAGCCACTCGACCGCCTGACCAACCGTTCAGTTCAGTTCTGCGCGCGACCGCTCAAGATGGTCGCGGCGACCAACAGTGTGACCTGAATGAAGCCGAAGATCAGCGCCAAGATCGCTCCGACGCCCAGTTCAACGAATGGCGGCAGAACCAGCACCCCCGCGAACAGGCCCAGCCAACCCGCGGTGGCACCAAAAGCCAAGAACGGCAACAGATGTCGCCATCGCGGCATCAGCGTGATACTCGCTGCGACGCCGACGGTCCCCAACAGCAGGAAGAACCAGCCCGGGTTGAGCACCATCTCATAGGACAAGAACGCCGGTATCGCGACGCCGGAGCCCTGTTCCTCGGTCCAATTCTGCAACTGCCGGTCGACGGTCTCAGGAATCACCAACCAGCTGACCGCGCCCATGAAATATGTGACGACACCGAAGAAGATCGACGCCGCCGCGAGCACATTCTCGATTCCGACGCGCTCGACGAAGCTCGGCGGCTGCGGTGCATACCCGGTAGGCGCCCAGCCAGGTGGCGGCCCCGCGGGCACCGGCCCCTGCGGTTGCGGTCCTTGAGGCTGGAATCCCTGCGTTGCTGCGACCGGCGCCCAACCGGGCGGAGGTCCAGCTGGACCAGGCCCGGGTGATGGTTGCGGTGGCCCAGGGAAAGCGCCGGAAGTTGGGATGGCGCGGGTGGCGTCAGTCTGATTCTGTTCAGATGGCTCGGTCATGCCTGATATTCAATCACCGCAATCGCGCGCGTGGTAGTGCGTTATCCAGACGGACGGTCATATTGGCCCGCATCAGCTCCAACGGCCGCCAGTGCCATCGCGGTCAATAGTGGCCGCAAGTGGTCCGCCGGCGTCGACGGCAACCGTGGTGAGGAGTTGAGCAATCCGAACATCGCATGAACACGTATCCGAGCCTCGTCGCGCGACATCGTTGGCAGCAGACCGTGGGTCACGCAGTCCTGCACGACGTCGACCCACCGCTCGACATACCGGCGCTGCAACAGGCGGACCCGATGATTGGCCTCCGGCGTGAGGGACGACAAATCACGGTCCTGCACGACGATCACGTCAGGTTTGGTGACCAGAACTTCGATATGAAAACCGATCAGCTCGACAAGCATCGAATAGGGCGGCAACTGTCGTTCGCAGACTTCGTTGCCGCCCTCGTAGAGCCGCTCACTGATTTCAAGTAGGAGGGTGTCGAGCACGTCGGTTTTCGACGAGAAGTGCCGATACATCGCGGGACCACTGATACCGGCTTGCGCGCCGATATCCTCCAAACGCACTGCGGCAAAACCGCGTTCGGCCATCTGTGCCGCAGCAGCCGTCAATAGATCGGCACGACGGGCCGCCTTCGCTTGACTACGGCTGGTGATCGCCGCGCCCGTCGATGAGGAATCCATTATGCGATCTGACCTTACTCGCCGTCCCAGTGCCTACTGTTTGGTGAAACGCAGCGAACTAGCGATATTGTCGGGATCGCTCGCGGTGATCTGAGTTGCCCCGAGGGCTACCGACCAGCGATTATCCGCACAGCGGCCGTATGTCACAGTCGCATCGACGTTGATCGTCTTCCCGGTGCGGCTGGACTCGACCCAGTCCGCCCCGCATCGACCGGGGATATCGATGGTCGCGCGCAGCGGATTGCCCCGGCCGATGTTCAGTACTGCCTGGCGAGTTTCGCCGCCCGACGACCAACTGCCGATCCACTGCCCGACCATCGGGTCAGCCGGTACTCCGTCAGTGGTGTCGACTGGCTGCGACTCACTGGACTTATCCGAGTCGGCCGGGGCGCTCGCGTCGGTGCCACAGGCCGCCAGCATCATCGTCGATGCCGCCAACACCGCAATCAACACACGCCTTCGCATACCTGCCCCTTCGCCGGATCGATTCAGCGATCCACTTTATCGGACACTCGCTTCCAATCGCACCAAGTCACGGGTACTGGCCGGCCAACCGAAGGTGCTCGAGCAATCGATCGGTCAATGTCATCGTCGCCATCTCGTCCGCGGTGAACCAGCCAGCGTCCGCGGCATCGTCACCAGCGCGCACTTCGCTGTCGTCTGAACCGTCGGGCATTGCCAGGAAATCGTGGACCTCGTAGATGCCACCGCTGCCGTCCGGCAAGTCGACGACCCACAATTTCTTACCGCAGACGACAGGTAAACCAGTCTCCTCCCACACTTCCCGTGTCAACGCGGCAGCCAACGTCTCCCCCTTCTCGACCTTGCCGCCGGGTATGGTCCACGTGCCGGCCTGCGGCTCGTTGCGCCGCAGCACCAACAGGAATCGTCCGCGCCGATCTTTGATGACGGCACCAACCGCGAGACGCCGTCTTATCCCACCCGCCTCGGTATGCGTCATAAGCGAACTCTCTTCGCCGGGTCAGGCGACGGGCGGGCCGTGAGCCGCCGGCTCACCGCGGCAACCACGTCAGACACCAGAGCGCCGCCGGAGCCGGTCAATTCATCGACTACCCCGAGCCGGTGTAAATCGTGGGACCAAATTCGTTGAGGACCAACCATTTTCGATGCATGAGCAGTGTCCCGATACATGATCAGGCTCGCGCCTTCGGGCGGCAGCGGGGATAGCCACGCGTCGTCGGCGGCGATCACCCAGTCGGCCGGGAACAACGCCAGCGCTCCGCCCCCGGCGCCCTGCCCCATCAGCACCGCCACCGTCGGCGATGAGGTAGCCAACAACGCCGCCATACAAGCCGCGATCTGGCCAGCCTGGCCACCCTCTTCGGCCGCGACCGACAACGCGGCTCCCGACGTATCGATCACGGTGACCAGCGCGAGATTCCACTCTGCCGCGAGGCCGATACCCCGGCGAGCCAACGCCAGGTCGGCGGGCAGCAACTCGGCGTCGACACCGCGATCCTGTCCGACGACCAGCGCGCTAACCCCGCCGAAGTTTGCGAGCGCAAGACGTACCGGCCCCGGTCCCACAATCGATTCACCGGGAATACTCGCCAGCAACTCGCTCAGCCCCGGCCGGCCCGGGGCGCGAGTCGCCCGCACCGCGGCCCACGCGTCGGCGACCGGTGTGGGGTAGTCGGAATGATGCTGCGGTTCAACGATTTCCGACGAGTCAACGAGTTGGGACAGCAGTCGCCGCAGCCGATCGCCAAGCTCATCTAGTGTTACTACATCGTCAATAAGCCTGTGCCGCAACAGATTCTCCGACACCTGCACATCATCGGGAAACGGCTCACCATGTAGCCCCTGATACACCCTCGGTCCGAGGAAGCCGATCAACGCACCTGGTTGCGCCCAGGTGACCTGTCCCATCGACCCCCATGACGCGAACACACCGCCGGTGGTCGGATGACGGAGATAAACCAGATATGGCAGCCCCGCCGCCCGATGGGCCGCCACCGCCGCGCTAATGGACACCATCTGTAAGAACGCGGGAGTCCCCTCTTGCATACGCGTTCCACCCGATGCCGGAGCGGCGAGGATCGGCAGGCGTTCGATCGTCGCGCGGCGAATGGCAGTGACGATCCGCCTACCCGACGCCGCTCCGATCGAACCGCCGAGGAAGCCGAATTCGCTGACTATCAACACCGTTCGGATACGGCCGACCGCACCGACACCGGTGATTACCGACTCGTCGACCCCGGTGCGTTCCCGCGCGCGGCCTAGCGAATCGGCATAGGCCACCTCGATCACTCCGTCGTCGACGGGCGTATCCCACGACTCGAAGACCCCCGCGGTGAGCGAGGCGATCAGTTCGCTGGCCCTCATGCCATACACCGTAACGCCCGGCTTCGGTACGCTGTCGCCGATCGCAATTCATCGACTAGGAGACTGGGTTGGCATCAACATTCACCGTCGTACGCGCCACCGTCATCGACGCTGTCCCCGACGCGATCTTCGGATACCTCGCGGATTTTCACGAATGGGCCAAGTGGACACCTTGGGAAGATCCCGAATTGGAAATGACCCGCACGTATTCTGGGCCACCCAGCGGTCCCGGCGCCGAATACAGCTGGTTCGTCGCCGAGAACGGCGCGACCGGCTTTATGCGAATGGTCCGTACCAACACGCCTCACGACGGCGAAGTACATATCGAGTTCCGCAAGCCGACGGCTGTCGTCTTGGATCTCACCTACGAGTTGACCGCACAGGACGCACAAACCGATGTCGCCTGGACGCTGGTCGGCAAACACAGCCTCATGACCCGTGCGGCAGCGGCCACCGGCATGCTCGATAAGATCGCGGGCAAACAACTCGACCAGGGCTTGGAACAATTGAAATCCGTCGTCGAGAACGGCGTCTGAACACCCCGCGGCGAGGAAAGGCCACCCTATGAGCTCGACGTACACCATCGCGCGCGATATCGATATCGCCGCCCCACCGACAACGGTCCATCCATACCTCGCCGATTTCCACCAGTGGGTGCACTGGTCGCCGTGGGAGAATATCGATCCCGAGTTGCAGCGCGAGTACACCGGCGCCGAACGCGGCGTTGGGGCCGAGTATGCATGGACCGGCAATAAGAAGGCCGGCGCCGGCTCGATGACGATCACCGGCGACGCCGCTGACCGGGTTGAGGTTCGCGTCCTGTTCTCACGTCCGATGAAGGCGACGAATGATGTTGTCTTCACCCTTGATCCGTCGGGCGATACCACCAAAGTCACCTGGTCGATGACCGGCGCTCATACGCTGTTCTCGCGAGTGGGGACCGCATTGGGATTCTTCGACAAACTGCTCGGCAAGGATTTCGAGAAGGGCCTGGCCGCGTTGAAAGTGGCTGCCGAGTCCGCCTGACCTCCGACGACGTCAGCGCGAGTACACCACGCGCGTTCGCGCCAGAATGTCGGCGACCGATCGGCGTCTGGAATCGACCGCACACCAACCCAATCCGACGGCGAACCCCACGCAGATGAGGCTGCGCAACAACGCCTGCGTGGGGCGCAGATGCTGCCCGCGTACCCCGACGACACGCAAACCCATGATCGCTGATCCCGCCGTGCGACCCGAAATCGCCCAGCACGCAAAGAGATACACGACCGATAGCGCCAGGAATCCCGTCGTGGTGAGGATTGCCGACACCCATGACCAGTGTGGGGTGAAATTGATCGCGAGACGCACCAGGAGCAAACCAAGGTAGCAGGCGCCCATCAGTGTCGCGACAATCGCCACGTCGATTCCGGCGGCCGCACCACGGCTGACGATGCCGGCCGCACGGTCGGTGTCATGGACGACTCCGTGTCGGATATCGTTGCGCTCCAACGCTTCCTGATGCTCGGCCGGTTCGTCAGTCATCGTCTTCCACCGATCGTGGACGGCGGAGAATACGCCCGACGAACTCGGACACGGCGTCGTCCGCGCGCTCACCACCACTTCGGACATCGGTCATCACATCGGCGGTCACCGACGTCGATGCTTCGCGAATAATCGCGGTCAGGTCGACGCCGTCGATGACGTCGTTCGCGACGCCAATCAGATCAGCCCGCCGGATAGCGGCGTCGAGGTCAACGCGAGCTACCGCGGCATCAAGATCGACCTGGGCCACAACAGCATCGACGTCGAGGCGCCGAACCACCGCCATCAGGTCGACGCGGGCAACTGCGGCATCGAGATCGATACTGTTGATGACGCGCATCAAGTCAACTCGGCCGATGGCGGCGTCGAGATCGACGTGGGTGATCACCTCGTTGAGGTCAACGGTCGCGACCACGGCGCCGAGGTCGACGTTGTCGATAACCAAACTGGTGAGGTCTATCTCGTCGGCCAACGCGACGACGATGGCCCGGATGAGTTGCGCGACAACGTCGTCGATACCCGTAGACACCCGATGTCGAAGACCACGAACCAACGACCCGACCAGCGGAAGCGACTCACCCACGCGCATCGGCGCGGTGAAGATCGCACCCACCGTCGGCGTGGTGACGTCAGAACTCATCAGTCAATCATCGCACGGCCCAAGACATCTGCACCCAAGACGAAACCCCCGGGTTGAACAATCTCAACCCAGGGGTTTGGTCTGTTGCGGATCTAAGACTTACAGCGCTTGGAACAGCTCACGTGCCAAGTTAGCGGTCTCGCTCGGCGTCTTGCCAACCTTGACACCGGCTGCCTCGAGGGCTTCCTTCTTGGCCTGCGCGGTACCCGAACTACCGGACACGATCGCGCCCGCGTGGCCCATCGTCTTACCCTCCGGCGCGGTGAAGCCCGCGACGTAGCCGACGACCGGCTTGGAGACATTGGCCTTGATGTAGTCGGCCGCACGCTCCTCGGCGTCACCGCCGATCTCACCGATCATCACGATCAGCTTGGTATCGGGGTCCTTCTCAAAGGCCTCGATAGCGTCGATGTGAGTGGTACCGATGACTGGGTCGCCGCCGATGCCGATGGCGGTGGAGAAACCGAGATCGCGTAGCTCGTACATCATCTGGTAGGTCAGCGTGCCCGACTTGGACACCAGGCCGATCGGGCCGTTGCCGGTGATGTTATTCGGTGTGATGCCGACCAGCGCCTCACCCGGAGTGATGATGCCTGGGCAGTTGGGTCCGATGATGCGGGTTTTGTTGCCCTTGGACACGTTGTAGGCCCACGCATAAGCGCTGTCCTGCACCGGGATTCCCTCGGTGATGACAACCAGGAGACCGATCTCGGCATCAATGGCCTCGATGATCGCGTCTTTGGCGAACTTCGGTGGCACGAACGCGATCGACGTGTCCGCGCCGGTCTTCTCGATCGCCTCGGATACCGAGCCGAATACGGGGAGTTCGACGCCGCCGTCGTGGCTGACGGTGGTGCCGGCCTTGCGTGCATTGACACCGCCGACGACATTGGTGCCGGCCTTGAGCATCAGGGCGGTGTGCTTGGTGCCCTCGCCGCCGGTGATGCCCTGGACGATGACCTTGTTCTCTTTGTTCAGAAAGATCGACATGTTCTCGGGGCTCCTACTTGTTCGCCAGTTCAGCAGCTTTGTCGGCGCCGGCGTCCATGGTCTCCGCCAGGATCACCAGCGGATGGTTGGCGTCGTTGAGGATCTTGCGGCCCTCGTCGACCTTGTTGCCGTCCAGACGAACGACGAGCGGCTTGTTGGCAGAGTCACCAAGCTTGCCGAGTGCGCCGACGATACCGTTGGCCACCGCGTCGCAAGCGGTGATGCCGCCGAAGACGTTGACGAATACACTCTTGACCTGATCATCGCCCAGGATGACGTCGAGACCGGCTGCCATCACCTCTGCCGAAGCGCCGCCACCAATGTCGAGGAAGTTGGCGGGTTTGACGCCGCCGTGGTTCTCACCGGCGTACGCGACGACGTCGAGAGTGGACATGACCAGACCCGCACCGTTGCCGATGATGCCGACCGCGCCGTCGAGCTTGACGTAGTTGAGATCGTTTTCCTTGGCCTTCAGCTCGAGTGGATCGGTCGCGTCCTTGTCCTCGAACTCCTCGTGCCCGGGCTGACGGAAGTCGGCGTTGCCGTCGAGGGTGACCTTGCCGTCGAGGGCGAGGATCTGGTCGTCGGGGGTACGGACGAGCGGGTTGACCTCAACGAGCAGGGTGTCTTCTGCGACGAAGACCTCCCACAGCTTCTGGATCGTCACTGCGGCGGCGTCGAGGACTTCAGCCGGCAGGTGTCCCTGCTCGGCGATAGAGCGCGCGGTTGCCAGGTCGACACCTTTCACGGCGTCGACGGCTACCTTCGCCAGGCGTTCGGGCTTAGTTGCCGCGACCTCTTCGATCTCCATGCCGCCTTCCACCGAGCACATGGCCAGGTAGGTGCGGTTGGCGCGATCAAGCAGGAAGGAAATGTAGTACTCCTCGGCGATGTCGCTGGCTTCGGCGACGAGGAGTTTCTTGACTATGTGGCCTTTGATATCAAGACCGAGGATGTTCTCAGCGTGGGTCTGCGCGTCGTCAGGGGTTGCGGCGAACTTTACGCCGCCTGCCTTACCACGCCCGCCGACTTTGACCTGTGCCTTGATCATCACAGGCTTGCCGATTTCTTCGGCGATTGCCCGCGCATCGGCGGCATTGTCGGTCACCCGGCCGGGTGTGGTGGGTACCCCATGCTTGGCGAACAGTTCCTTCGCCTGGTATTCGAAGAGATCCATTCAGCTCACCATCTCGTAGGTTTGCCGCCCGGTTGGGTGTAACGGGGGCCATATCGGACTTTAACCCTGCCGA
Source organism: Gordonia sp. CPCC 205333 (assembly GCF_048537885.1). Classification (NCBI taxonomy): domain Bacteria; kingdom Bacillati; phylum Actinomycetota; class Actinomycetes; order Mycobacteriales; family Gordoniaceae; genus Gordonia; species Gordonia sp. CPCC 205333. The sequence goes on from NZ_JBCLVI010000004.1 coordinate 540,487, forward strand.
ATTTCGAGGTTGATGGCACCTCCCGGGTTGTGCGTCAGGTCACTCGCTACTTGTCAGTAGATCCGGGTCGACGTCCGTTTTGCGTCAATTGGCACCGAATGGCGTTCCGTGTTTAGGTGGTTAGCGGCGCACAGGCGCCACCGGCGGGCGTGTGAGGTGAATCACTGCAATACGCGCAAACCGAACCGAATGTTGGACTTGCCGCAATCATTTCGTTACCGTCGTAGCGGTAAGTCACGAAACGGTTACAGCTGCCGCCGTATGAATACCCGTGACTGAAGAACTTGAATAAGTCGGCAGCCGGCGTGCGAAAGGAAGAGTGCAGAGCCTTGCCACTACGCGAAGACGCACGTTCGGCGACTCGAAACCCCCGCACCGGCGGGTTTGCCCAAATCTCCGGCAACGAGGTCACCACGATCATTCCGGTTGATGAGCATGACCCGGAATTCGCCGACCTTCAGTATTCGCGCTGGGAGCAGGCCAGCGCCCCCTACGCGACGGTCATCGACGCGTCGGCCCTGACCCGCGGCAGTGCCCGTCCGACCACTTCGGAGATCACTCAGGACATCCTGATCCCCGAGAGCGAGTTCGCCGATGACCTCGCCACCACGACCCATCGCGGCTCGCTTCGCACGACAATCGATATCCCCGAAATTCCAGCGACCTACGAGGACGCCGATTTCGCCGAGGACGATGCCCCCAAGCCGTTCCGCACCAAGACGCCGTCGCCGCGGCGCGGATCTGGTAAACACCGGATTTCCGCACCACCGACCGCACTCAAGGGCGGCCGCGCCGCATTGGTGGCGATCGCGGCTGGGGCTGCGGTGGCTGCCGCGACTCAGGTGGCCGCCAACAACGACGACACACCACCGGCGTCGAGCCCGGCCGACCCGGCAACCACCGCCGCCGACACCGGCCCCGGCGTCGCCCCGGCGGCTTCCGGTGCGGACATGAGCAACTTCACCAAGCAGCTCGGAGTCGGCAAGAACCTGGCCGCTGCCCAGCAGGCTGCGGAGAACCTCGCCCGGCGGCCGATGTTCACCTCACCCATTCCGATCGGCGCATACCAGTTCACGTCATGCTTCTGCGATCGTTGGGGATCATTCCATGGTGGGATCGACATGGCTGCCCCGCTGGGAACACCCATCCACGCCGCAGCCGACGGCGTTGTGATCGAGGCTGGCCCTGCGTCGGGATATGGCAACTGGGTTCAGGTTCGTGGCTCCGATGGCACCGTCACGATGTACGGGCATATGGCATCGTCGGGAGTGCTGGTCCAGAAGGGCCAGCACGTGACCGCTGGCGACGTCATCGCGCTGGTCGGTAGCGAAGGTTTCTCCACCGGGCCACACCTGCACTTCGAGGTGTGGAAGAACGGGACCACCAAGATCGACCCGATGCCCTGGCTCGCACAGCACGGCGTGCGACTGTCGGGCTACACGGGCTAGGTAAGACGCCGACTCAGTCGTTTGTCTCGCGCTCAATTGAGTGGCGAGTGGTCTTATCGGCTGGTCGAGTGCCGAGGAGCGGCAGCGACGAGGGGTATCGAGACCTCGAAACCTGACACACAAAGTCACCAAAACCCATGCAAGACAACAACTCCCGACGTCAACTCTCCCGGTCTCGAGACACCGCCTCGCAAACTCGCCGGCACTCGACCATCCAACATCGTCGAGACCCCGAAAAATAATGCGTAGACGCGCTACAGTTTCTCTCCAGGCAGTCCGCCGAGTGTCATGAATGTCATCCGCCCGACCTTTCCGCCGAAGTCGAAAGTGACTCTCTCGGTTGTGCCGCTTCCCTCTTTCGCTACGGCCTTGCCCATTCCGTACTTGGGATGATTCATCCGCTCGCCGATATCGTAGTTGACCTGCTTGTTGCGGCCGCGCGCCGGATCCGTCGAATACGACGACCGGCCCCGACCGGAACCGAAACCGCCTGAGGTGGAACCGAATTCGGTTGATCCGTATCCGAACGCACCGCCCGACGAGCCATAACCTCGACCAGCGGAGCGACGCGGCTCGGTCCGACGCCAATCGAGCAGGTGTTGTGGAATCTCTTGCAGGAAGCGTGATTCCGGATTCGACACAGGCTGTCCCCACGATGCCCGCATCACCGATCGGGTCAAATACAACCGCTCCTTTGCGCGGGTGATCCCGACATAAGCGAGGCGGCGTTCCTCATTCAGTTCGGCCGGATCGCCGAGAGCCCGCAAGTGCGGGAAATGCCCATCCTCCCAACCGGTTACGAAGACCACCGGGAACTCCAAACCCTTCGCGGTATGCAGCGTCATCAACGTCACCACGCCTGCGCCCTCATCGGGCACCTGATCGGCGTCGGCGACAAGCGCGACCTTCTCCAGGAACGCAGCGAGTGAACCGGGTTCCGGTTCACCGTCGTTATCAGCACCGACGACGCCACCGTCATCTGGATCGCCCTCGTCTTCGTTTGCTGCCTCGGTGGCTTCCATGCTGAAATCGCGTGCGACAGCTACTAATTCATTCAGATTGTCCAGGCGTGCGCCGTCCTGCGGATCGCTCGAGCCTTCCAGTTCCCGACGATAACCGCTGCGTTCGACGATGGCGTCGACCAGTTCACCGATATCTGGACCGTCCGTAGTCGCATCCATGATCGCGACGTCGGAGTCCGGGCCGTCCGCGCTGCCGTAGGTCGCCAGGAAATCGTTACGCAATCCCTCAATCAGTTCGACAAAAGCGCCGATGGATCGGACGCCACCCTTGTTGAGCATCGCGACCTTGCCCTCGGCCGCGTCGAGTAGCCCCTGGTAGAACGTGAGTCCAAGATTCTCCGCGTGCACGGCCACCACTGCCTCGGAGCGGTCGCCGATCCCTCGTCGAGGAGTATTGAGTATCCGGCGAACGCTGACGGCATCGTCTGGGTTGGCGACCACCCGCAGATAAGCGATGACGTCGCGGACCTCTTTACGCTCGTAGAAGCGGGTTCCGCCGACCACCTTGTACGGAATCCCATGTCGCACAAAGACTTCCTCGATGGCGCGCGAACCGGTATTGGTGCGGTAGAAGATCGCGATGTCGGAATACTTATGACTGGACGACCCGCCGATCGTGTAATCGGTAAGGCGTTCCACCTCGGTGGCGATGAAATTCGACTCGTCGCGATCAGAGTCTGCGACGTAGCCGACGATCAGTTCGCCGTCCCCCGAATCGGTCCAGAGCTTCTTCTCCCGACGTCCGGCATTGCGCGAGATCACCGCGTTGGCCGCAGAGAGTATTGTCTGTGTCGAACGGTAATTCTGTTCCAGCAGAATGGTTTCCGCGTTTGTGAAGTCGCGCTCGAACTCTTCGATATTGCGGATGGTCGCGCCGCGGAAAGCATAGATCGACTGATCCGCGTCACCAACGACGCACAGTTCCGACGGCGTCAGACCGTCCTCGGTTGTCGTCTCGCCGACCAACTCGCGTACCAGCATGTATTGGGCATGGTTGGTGTCCTGATACTCGTCGACGAGAACGTGGCGGAACCGGCGACGGTAATACTCGGCTACGGCGGGGTGTGCGCGCAACAGTGCGACCGTCTCACCGATCAGATCGTCGAAGTCAAAGGCATTGGCTTCGCGGAGGCGGCGCTGGTAGACCCGGTAGATCTCGGCGATCTGTTTAGCCGTCGGGTCGCCGTCGGCGGTGTCCGCGATCGCGGCCTCGGGGGCGACGAGCTCATTCTTGTAGTTGGAGATAGCCACCCCAACGCCGCGCGGAGCGAATTTCTTCACGTCCAAGTCGAGGTCCCTTACGACCATGCCGAGTAGACGGCGCGAGTCGTCCGCGTCGTAGATGGAGAAGTTGGAATTCATCCCGGTCAACAGCGCCGACTGCGCGCGCAGGATCCGCACACATGTCGAGTGGAATGTCGACACCCACATGAAATTGGCGCGCGGACCGACCAGCCCGATGACGCGTTCACGCATCTCGGCGGCAGCCTTGTTGGTGAAGGTAATGGCCAGCACCTGCCCGGGTGACACTCCGCGGGCGGCGAGCAGATATGCGATTCGCCTGGTCAGCACGGCTGTTTTACCTGAGCCGGCACCCGCGACGATCAGGAGAGGCGGCCCACTGTGCAGTACGGCGGCGCGTTGCTGTGGGTTGAGTCCGTCAAGCAGTTCAGCGACGCGATCGGTGTCAATGGGATGAGTAACTTGTGCTGTCATATCGGTTGTCAAGGCTACTCTGAGGGGCTGACATCATTCGGTTCACCGACACGCCCGCGAGATATCCCACCACGGCCGATACCATCTCCCTTTGAGATCGCGAACCTGTGCTGATCGCTGCCGACCCACGGGGGCTACCTGGTGAACTACCCAAGTTATTTCACGCCTGCGCGGCGGCAACCAGCGAAGCGCGGACGCCTGCTGTTGATTCTCGCCGCCGTAGTACTGGCCTTGGCAATCATCACCTCGTTCATTCCGCTCTCCCGATCCGGCAGCGGTGGGCCTGAGGTAAATTTCGCCGCTCAGCGGGCGTCGGACACCATCGCGTTCAAGATGGCCCAACTACCGGGTGCGAAATACAGCGGCTCGTTCACCTATGGCGGTAAGAAGTACAACTCGACGTCGGATCCCGGTACCGAACGCACATGGAAGTTCACCGACCTAGTCGTAAGCGCATCGGGAAACGCGGCAGGCACCCTGGAATACGACGGCAACCGCGCACAGTACCGCGTACTGGCCAATTTCACCTTCGTCAATGCGTCGACCGCGTTCTGGAAGTCGTTGTTACCGAACCAGTCCGAAGGCCTCGACTGGGCGAACATCAACAACAAGTGGGTCGCTTCCAGGGATGCCGGAGTCCCGAATCTCGGCGCGTTACTATCGCCGCAGAATCTCGGCCTGCGGTTGGTGTCCCCTTCCGTCGGTACCGCGTCAGCTCCGGGGCCCGAGGTGGTGCCCGGCGAAGCGAAACTCCCAGACACCCGGTACTGGCCGACGCGTGTTCCGCAGGTCAAACTCTCCGATGACAGCTTTACCATCGATGAATTGACCACCACCTTCGATCCCGAAACCCAGAATGTCACGAAGGTCGCCGGTCTCTACCGAAACTATGTGGAAAGCGCCAAGATCAGCCTCGCGGTCGAATACGTCGACCGGACAGCCATCGACAAGGTGTTCACCAGCGGCCGTGCATTGGCTCCCGAACTGGCTGAGGTACCGGTCGTCGCGGCAAAGCCGACGATTGAACAACCGGCAGCACGCCAGATCGGCAATTGCGCGTCAACCGCATGTACCTACGAAATCCAGGTCGGCGGCACCCTGTCGAACGCGGAAGCTGCGATTACGGGCTATAGCAACTTCGGTGTCAAGTCGCTGTTTCGGGACCGCAGCGGAAGCACTTTCCCCAGCGACTGCGATCGAGTGATTCGTGTTCCGCTGAACAAGTTCGCCAAGTATCGGTGTACCGTCCGCGGAATATCAGCAAAGACCGCCGCTCCGCCTACCTTCAAGGGCACAACATTCCTGGTATTCGCGATCTATTCAACGGATATGCTGACCGAGGGCGTCGATGCCAATCAGTCAGCGTCGTCGGCGACGCCGAGACCTGTCCGCACCGGCAGTAAGACGGCGGGGCCAGTCGAAAAGTACAACTTTCAGGTGACGGCGATGCCGTCGACAATCGGTGTACGCGTGGGCGACTACGTCTTTGACGGCTTCAGTCCGTCGGGCAAGCTCTACATCGCTCGGTCCGCAGGTTATAGCGAGCACGTCAAAGCCGAGCAATTCGACAAGACGTGGGCCGGCTACAGCGTGTTGGTCCGGCAAGGGAAAGAACAATTGGCTGCTGCGAAGTATCGGCCAATCATCTGGTACGTCGCTGAGCCGGACGCAGTCCAAGCATTCCGCAATCTGATCAAAGCCGAAGGCCTGAGCCTGATCTCGGTATACGACGTCCCCGCAACCTAACACCCGGCCGACCGGGCGCTCACACTCATCGTTCGTCCAACCGACCAAGTCCCCGGTCATAGGGCATCGGAGTGGGTCGACACGATACGATATGCCTCAATTCTGTTCGGGGGTTCTGGCATCCTCGACAGGCGATCACCAGACGATCGAGAGGCAATGGATTAGTATGACAAATTTTCCACCCGGATCTGCTCCCGCCGCACCAGCTTTTCCTGGGCCGACACCGGCGAAGCAGAACAGCAAGTTGCCCCTGATCGCGCTGATCATCGGCGGCATCCTACTTGTGGTGGCACTTGTCGTGGCATTCATTCCGTTCCCCCATTCCGCCGATGGTGGTCCGACCTCGGCGTTCAAAGCTCAACAGAATCTCGACAAGGCGTTGTTCGGATACGCGCAGAGCAGCGGCGCGAAGTATTCCGGTTCAATCACCTACAGCTTCATAGATTCGACAAACAGCCCTGAGCAAACCATCGAATTCAAGAATCTCGTCGTAGCCAGCAACAATAATGCCGAGGGCACAATCACGATGGGTGGTCAGGAAGCCCAGTACCGCCAACTCGGAAATAACGTATTCCTCAATACCACCAAGCAGTTCTGGACCAACTTGATGAAGCCGGTCCCCGAAGCCCTTGATCTCGATTCGGTCCAGTCCAAATGGGCCAGCGCGGACAGTGCCGGACTGCTGTGGCTCGGATTCCTTGCACCACGCCGATTCGCCGGGCGCCTCGCTGTCGGCGACCAGAACCAGGGTCTGGGTCAAGAACTCGATAGTCCGAATAAGGGCCTGCCCGACGCACGCTTTTGGCCGACGTCAGACCCGAAGGTCACCCAAGAAGGCAACAACATCACGGTGGGAACATTGACCACCACATTCGCTCCTGATTCGCACGCGGTGACCCACATCAAGGGAAACGGAATCGCCCAGGGGACACTCAAGTACAAAATCGACACATCGGTGTCGCCGGTCACCGATAACGACCTCAACAAGATGTTCGCCAACGCCCGGTCTTTCGCACCTGAACTGGCGGCAGTTCCCGCCCCCGGTCTGCGTCCACAAACTCCGCTCCTCAAACGAGTCGAAGGCGGTTCCTGTGCGGTTCCCACCTGCGAATTCCTTTATGACGTCCAGGGTAAACTCACTTCTACCCGCGCTATAACCGGCTATCTGAACTACGGCATCCACGCCACGTTCACCGCGAATAACAGGTCAGTTGGTGGTACTTGCGACAAGGTTGTCCGTGTTGCTGTCGGCACAACTGCTCGGACACAGTGCGATGCGACGAATCTGGGCAATCTGCCCGGCGGTACCTTGATTCGTCCGAATATATCCGCCAAATATCTGCCGTTCGTCACTTCGACACCGGCGGATATCAGCCGGATCATCGATAACAACGAAAAATCGGTGAAGAAGAAGTTGACCTTTGAGCGCTCCGGAAATAAGCGTCCGGGCTCGGCCTCGAAATACAATTCTCAGATCACCGATATGCCGTCATCGTGGATCGTCAAACAGGGCGGTTACGCATTCGACGGGTTCGGGCCGTCGGGCTCCTATCTGGTCACCATGTCGACGGGCTACGACCAGCACCTCAAGGGTGGCGTCTTCGATCCGTCCTGGTCCGGTACTCAGAAGTTGCGCGATCAGGCCGCTCAACAGGTGAAAGCAGCCGAGGGCACCGAGATTGCCTGGGCATTCGCGGAGGAGAACTCCGCCGCAGCAGCGCGGGTCCTTCTCCTTGCCGCGGGTATCACCCCACAACAGATCACGGTTCTCGACATCAAGTCGAGCTAGGAGGGCGAGGCGAATTACGGTGCGTCCCACTTGGTGATGCGGGTGTTCTCGATATCCAGCTGCCCAGCCGGTACACCGCCCGTGCCTCGCGCCGACATCGACCACAGGATACGACCCGACCGCAGATCCACGGCGCGAACCTCGTCGGGTCGAAATCTGTCGAGCGGAAGGCGCACTAACGCAACGGAGCCGCTCACGGGTCCGACGAACGCGCCGAGTGGACCACGATGTACCCACAAGACTTTTCCGGTGAAGGTATCCACTCCCGCTTCGTAGTTCACCGTCTCACCAAGAGTGGGATAGCCACTCGTATTCCTTATGACGGTGATCCGGCCGAGGGTGAATTTTGGCCACGAACGGTCCGTGGTGTCGTAGCCAGGTAGTGGCATGAGAGACGTCGCCGGGAGTTCTCGGCCGGTTGGCAGATCGAAATACAGTTCTGGTAGCGGATTCCCCACCCTGATGAGTGTATAACTTTGCGTTCCATCAGCCGAGCGTCGATTCACCGTTATGTCGTTGAAAACGCCAGGGTGACTCCGACGAACGCGCCCGCTTGAATCGTGAATATCCACCCTATTCTCCCGGATTACCGCTACCTGGGAATCAGGAAACGCGACGCCGCGACGACCCGGAGATCCTCTTGCCGGCAGATGAGTTACTACTGTGCCGGTATTCGCCGCTAGCAGGAAGTGTTGGTTGTCGCCTGCGACAACTTCGACGAATCCATTGCCGTAGGAGAACACTCTCGCTAGCTCGGACTGAGGCCAATGCGACCAAGACGGACCGTCTAATCGCTTGACCGGGACAGAGGTGGTCCAGGCGACTTTTGCGTTGTCGGCGGATCGGCCGACAACCTCGACTGATCCGGCGCCTCCGTTCCCGCGGAAGACAGCTGTCACCATCGACGCCTGCTCAACTGCGATGTCGTCGATATCCTGGTGGACTTCCAGGCGCGGAGATCCATTTCTCAAGTCGTAGTAGTACAAGACTATGCCGGGCGCATCGACCTTTCCCGGTGCGATGTCGTTGCGACAGCGCGCCATTTCGGGAGTCACAGCCGCATATCCGCAATACGTCTTACTGAACTCGCGAGGATGGAAGACGCACGGCAGCTCGCCGCCAACCGGAGCGTCGTCGCATGTCACACCCGCGGGGAGTTTCGATCTCCAGAGAAGAGTGCCCGTCGCGGGATCGAGAGCGGACAGCAGGCCATCGACGAGGAACTGCTGATGACCGGTCGTGTCGTCGTGTTTGGGCGGCGAAACGGTGACCACCAGCAATTTTCCGCACATCACCGTCGAACGAGAACCCTGAGTGGAGATACCTGTTCGCACCACATCGATTTGCGAATTCGGTTGAATAGCCAAAGCCTGCGCTGTCCAGGCTTTGACCAGCGGACGATCCAGCTCCACCGCCGGCATCGACTCCAGGGCACAATTCGCCGATGTGATCGGGACGTATTGCCCGGCAACCGACGACGCGAACGAGGACGAAATCGGCGGCGGTTCCGACGACTCCACTGATTCATCGGGTGTAGACGCGCAACCGACCGCCAGCATTCCCACCGCCAGCACAGCGCCAAGTCGACGAACACCAGAGCTCTTTACGGTAATGAACTCCCTTGCCCCAGGAATCGACATAGGCAAAGAATTCCACAGTCTGTCGTCGCATGGGTGAGAACCGCAGGAGGGCGCGACGCTAACCCAGCAGCTGTGCCTCCGCCACCTCACCGACCCGCCCAGCACCGGTATGCAGCGCGAGTCCGGCGGTACGCGGGGCCACTTGCAGGACCGAACCGTGCCCATCGAGCTGTACATAAACCACATGCAGACCGGCATCGACGAGAAACCGCACGGGAGGACCGTCGCCGAGCCGCAGTTCTGCCTCACCCGAGGTATTCGCGCAATAGCTCAGCGCGACTGTCCAGCGCCACCGGATGAGTGGACCGTCGAGTCTGATCGAGCTCGGCGCGCGCACTTCCGGTCGCCCGCAAGTACCCGAACCGACGTCGAATCGCCGCGCCGACGTGACGCCGCCGGGAACAAGTCGCCCCTTGGTGTCCAGAACCTTCAAATTCGACGTCGACGTCACGATCGTCGGACCGTGCCGCAATCCGCCGAACACCCGGCTGATTTGATTCGCCGGAAAGGTAACGGGCAGAAGCACTTCCAGCGGAACTGCTTGATCGAACATCGCGAAGTCGGGATTGGCGTTGAAGGAAGCCCGACCGTTGGCGAGATACGCCGCGGTCGGGTTGTCATGCCAGCTACGACCGAAGGTCGCGGTGGTCCACAGCGATGAAAGTCCAAGTACCGCAACGATTACTGCTGCACTCCAGGCTGGCACTCGCGATGACGACTCCTGCCCTACTCGTCGCGGCGACATCGCCACCAGAACCCCTGCGATCGCTAGGACCAGCGCGGCGTCGGGCAGATAGCGAAGTGTCTCGGCGAGTTCGGGCGCGGTGATCACCGCCGACCGATTCCACATCACCGGAATCTGCACACCGATGACATAGATTGCGGCACAGGCTATTACCATCAGCGCTCCCGGAAAGCGCATTACGGCGAATACTCCGATGGCTACCACCGCGACCCAGCCCAGAACTATCGCCCACGGCGGTGCCTCGGCCATCGGCGGCGACGGGATCCATCGCTCCCACTGCCACGGGCCGCCGACGACGGCCGGCACGATCGCGCTATTCACCGATCGCCAGACCAGCTTGGCGGTCTGCGTCAGCGAATGACTGCCCGACGCCCCGTCGGTGACCGACAGGAAAATCACCGCCCATACCGTGGTCAAAACCGCCATCGTCACCCACAGTGCCCGCGCCCTGGTGAAGGTGACGGTGAGCGGTGTAGTCGGCATACCGGGTCCATCGCCGACGAGCGCATCTGTTGTCGATGCCGGCAGTCGCCACCGCACCCACAATGCCGCGACACCGAATGCGACCGGAGCGATGAACAACGCCTTCTCGAAGAACATCAGCGCGAGAAGAAGGATCAGCGCCGAACGGACCACGATGACGCGGCGCCGACGACTATCCACACCTCCCGAGCACAGCAGCAGAGCATCGCCGATGATCCACGCCATGGCGGCCTGCAGTGGCAACGAATTGAGCCCAGCTGACCACCACACGAATGACGGCACCGTCATCGGCGAGAAGAGGTAGAACGCGAATGCCGCGAGGACCACCACCTGGCGACGACGTGAACTCCCCGCCCTCGCCACTATCGTCAGTAGCCGCCACACCGCAGCGGCCGCGATGGTCGACAACACCACCAGGGTCGTAGCGGGGAGCGCCCAGTGCAACGGCGTGATCGCATTTACGATGCCCGCCACGAAGAACGCGCCCGGCATAAAATGCCCGTCGTGGTTCTGTGCCAAATAGTCGAGGCTGAAGACCGAATTCGACGATGCCTGGCCGACGATGATCAGGTCATCCCAGTAGAAGTTCCCGGTCGCCACCAGGGCTATCCGCACTCCAGCCTGGATGACCATCAGCAACAGACCCAAGGCGAGAAAAGAGGTGGATCGTTGCGCTCGTATCACTCGACGCATGGTAGTTGACGGCTGGTTGTGCGTACGTGCGACGCGTGGCGTGGCAAAATTGCGAGTCGTGACCGATCCACAGCCCCCGATTGATCTGTCGAAATACGATCTCGAAGACGACGTTTCCGGCCTACCCGACGACATCGACGAACTCCGCCTGGAGATCGACCGCCTCGATGCGGTGATCCTCGGTGCCATCAAACGCCGTTCGGCGGTGTCGAAGAAGATCGGCAAAGCACGCATGGCATCCGGCGGACCGCGACTGGTCCATAGCCGGGAGGTGAAGGTCCTCGACCGATTCGCCGAACTGGGCCAGGAGGGCCATACGCTGGCGATGCTCCTGCTGCGCCTGGGACGTGGCCCGCTTGGGCGCTGAACCGGTGTCGGTCTGCTACACAACAATCCCGAATCCACTGATCGCGGTCGAGGCGCCAACCACCTAGGGTGGTAAACATGAGCCTGGACTCACACCGCGCCGACGCCGACGCCCACCTCGATCTGGACATCACCGCTACCCAATCGTGGCAGGCACTCGCCGCGCACCAGCCGCATGTGTACGCGATGCATCTACGCGAGGTATTCGCGATGGACCCGCAGCGCGGAGTGGACCTCACCGTCGACGTGGCAGACCTGCATATCGACTACTCCAAACATCGAGTGCTGCGCGAAACGCTGGAACTACTCTTCAGTTTGGCCCGCGAAGTCGGCGTCGAGGAGAAGCGCGACGCGATGTTCGCCGGTGAGCACATCAACACCTCCGAAGACCGTGCGGTACTGCATACCGCTCTTCGGCTTCCCGCTGACACGAAACTCGTCGTCGATGGACAGGACGTCGTCGCCGACGTACACCGGGTACTCGGCGAAATGGGCGAGTTCACCGACCGCGTGCGCAGCGGCGAGTGGACCGGGTTCACCGGGAAGGCGATCACCGACGTCGTCAACATCGGCATCGGCGGATCAGACCTCGGGCCCGACATGGTGTATCGGGCGCTGCGCCACTACGCGAACGGCCCGCGCTGTCATTTCGTATCGAATGTCGACCCGGCTGACATCGTCTCCGTGCTCGCCGGACTCGACGCGGAGACAACGCTTTTCATCATCGCTTCCAAAACCTTCTCTACATTGGAGACGTTGACCAACGCCGCCGCCGCGCGAACCTGGTTGTGGGACAAGCTCGACGCCGCCGGCAACACCGCTGCCGTCGCGAAACATTTTGTGGCCGTAAGCACCAACGCAGAACTGGTCGCCGACTTCGGCATTGACACCAAGAATATGTTCGGCTTCTGGGACTGGGTCGGCGGACGCTACTCAGTCGATTCGGCGATCGGGCTGTCCGTGATGGCCGCGATCGGCAAAGACGGTTTCGCGGAATTCCTCGATGGATTTCATCGGGTCGACGAGCACTTCCGTACCGAGCCGCTGGAGACTAACGCGCCAGTCATTTTGGCGCTAATCGGCTTGTGGTACAACAACTTCTGGGATGTCGGGTCGCGTGCAGTGCTCCCATACTCGAATGACATGATGCGGTTCGCGGCCTATCTACAACAACTCACGATGGAGTCGAACGGCAAATCCGTTGGCATCTATGGGCATCACGAGATCACCGACACCGGAGAGGTGTTCTGGGGTGAGCCGGGAACCAACGGGCAACACGCTTTCTACCAGTTGCTCCATCAGGGCACGCGAATGATCCCAGCCGACTTCATCGGATTCGCACAGCCAACTGATGATCTGCCAATCTCAGCCGGCGAAGGCTCCATGCATGACCTGCTGATGAGCAACTTCTTCGCGCAATCGAAGGTGTTGGCGTTCGGCAAGACGGCCGACGAGATCGCCGACGAAGGCGTTGACCCACATGTGGTGGCGCACAAGGTAATGCCGGGTAACCGACCGTCGACGTCGATTCTGGCGCCGAAGCTGACGCCCTCGGTGATCGGTCAACTGGTCGCGCTCTACGAACATCAGGTGTTCGTGGCGGGAGCGGTGTGGGGCATCAACTCGTTCGACCAGTGGGGAGTCGAGTTGGGCAAGACCCAGGCGAAGGAACTGCTCGGCGTGATCACCGAAAAGGACCCGCCGGTGTCACAAGGCGATTCGTCGACCGACGAGCTGGTGCGGTGGTATCGCGGCGAACGCGGCCGTGCGCGGTGATCTGCGACGACGCCCGGTAACCTTAGCCGAATGAAGCTACGTTCTCGTTGGGCCCGGACCGCCGCACTGAGCGGCGTAGGGTTTGCCGTCCTCGCCGCGACGTCGGCGTGCACGCTGGATAAGGACACCGGTCCGACGACGAGTTCGGTCGCGACGAAAGCTACCGTCAGCGTGCCGGCCACCCCAGCCGCACGCACCGCCCCTGGCGCTCAATTACGTTGGGGTCAAAGCGCTTTCCTCCCAGCACGTACCTTCGCCCCGACCACCGGGTTGGCAATGTATACCGTCACCGGGATCAATCCCGCGTCGAATGTGCCGGATTCGATCACCAAAGATGGCAAGGCCTACTACGTGTACATCACGGTGACTTCGCTGGACCAAAAGTCCACGGCTGCGCCCGATTTCAACGGTTTGGCCGGTTCGGTGGATGGGAAATCGGCCGCGTTGATGGTCACGCCACCGTCGGATAACAAGGACTGCATCGCGCCGACGCCGCCGGCGAAGATGAAGGCCGGCGAGTCGTATTCGACGTGTCAGCTCGCCGTCGTCGACGCCGATCAGACAGTGACGTCAGTGGTGTATTGGGCCAACACGACAACTGATCCGGCGCTGAACTATCAGCTGGCGCCGGTGGTGTGGGGTACCCCTGTGCCGGCAAGCAGTTCGGCGGTTCCAACGCCGCCCGCTGGCGGCTAGGCGTTAATCGAACCCTGGATGCCATTTGGGGCTCAGCCGGACAGTTTCCACCATGGTCGCGAATGTCTCCAGGACTCGCTCGAAGGACGCTGGCGGCGACGTCAGCTGTAGCTCGAGCTGAACTGGTGCTTCAGCACTGGTGAATGGCAGCTCGTCGAAGAACATGACGACCTGGGACACCAGGAATTCCCCTACCTGCAAGGTTTGGGATCCGAATGCGTCGGCGATGGTGCGATCTACCAACTCGTCGACTGCGAATCTGGCATATGCGATACCCATAGCCACCTCGGGGTCGATTGCGGCGACGTGCTGTTCGCGTAATTCGATACGCGTTGACGGTTCGGCGGCGTTGATCAAGCCGATGTGAATGAAGCCAACCGATCGTCGGGCGGTGGGTTCATCAATCTCCCATTGTTGCGGAAGGTCGAAGGTGAATGCTGGAAGCAAGGGACTCTCCTGTTATTACTATTCCCTAGCCTGCGGCGGAACATAGAACGAATCCGGATCGACGATACTTCCGGTAGCGGCATCAACTATATACAGAGCACCCGAATCGCGCACCAACTCCAAGTCGGTACCCACTGGAAAATCCCATATGCCAATCAGAGCGGGTTCGATGTTGCAAGCTTCATTGAAGTCAACAATCCGCCAGCAGCCGTCCGAGTTCAAGAACTCTTCAGTGTCAACATCTGACATGATTCGCCATCCGTTGTCAGCTGGGTCGTGTGACTCATCCCTGACCATCCAGCGAATCACCCCTTTACCGTCTACGACATTAGTCGACAGTAGACAGGCACCCGCGTTGGGAATAAACTCGATCATCGCAACTCTCCAAATTTTGTATCGCGCAATCTTAGCTTCTCACCAAGAAGTGGCCGAGTATGCGCGCCCATATATTCAAGACCCTGTCGAATAGTCCGAGACGCACCATATTCGATCGGAAGTGTCAGGTCCAACTCTGGACGATCCAAGAAAATATCATAGAACGGGGCCGCTTCCTCGCCCGGCAGCTTGTCATTCTTCAGCATCAGAACAAAGGGAGTAGGAGTTCTCTTAGAATAGAGGTTGACGTCAGCCCCCAATTCGATCAATCGTTTCGCCATTGGCGCCTCCAACTGTACGTTGTGCTTGTCAATGCGATCAAACAGACCGTGTAGAACATTTACAGATCCCTCTTGATAGGCGGCATTTGCTCCATCATCTAGGAGCCGTTGCGTAATAGCTACGCGCAACTGCACATTCTTATTTGCTATCGCCCCCACTAACGCTTGCGGCTGATTAGCCAGATCGGCCGGGTCGTACAGCGCCAAAAATTCGTCATACGAAGATACGTACTGGGTGAAGTGCCTCAAAAACACCATCCGGCGTGCATCCCTTCTTTGGAGTCGAACTATGGAGCTTCGTCAATATGCGAACGGTTCCTAGCTGGATCTTCTACTCGATAGTTCTCTGGGTCACGATACCAGTCAAGGAATTCCTTCGGAGTGCGCATACCGCGCATATACTCGTCGTGGATGACGCGGTACTCCTGGTTTGCGAGGTGCCCCATATCCCAGTTGCGAGGCATACCGGGCTTCCACGTCACCAATCGGTACCATTCCTGCTGGCCAAAGGAATCGGTGATGGATCGGACGTTCTGGGCCGTCGCCGCATCCTTGTCAAGGATACGGACCCAGATTTGATTTCTCCCGGGGAGAGGCAACGCCAGCCGCCCCTCTCGGATATCCGCCAGCTGAGCGTTTCGTGACCGCACCCAGGTTCGGATGACTTGAAAACGCCCATATTTAGGTCGGCTCTTTGGATTTGCGTATGGGAGTCGATTCCCCTTCGCGTCGTACCCATATGACCCAGGCTTACCCTTAGGAGGCAACGATCGTGGCGAGCCGCCCGGAGTTGGAGCGGTGCCGGTGGAGGGCACCTTCGGCGGCGCAGTCGCCGGGATTTTCGGGCCATCCGGCGGTTTCGGTGTCGCTGGGATTTTCGGGCCATCCGACGGCTTGGGCGTAACGGGAATCTTCGGGGTTTCGCCAGTTCCAGGCACTGCAACCTTCGGCACGCCGACCTCCCCGGGCTTCGGCGAAATCTTAGGAATCTGCGGTCCCTTGATCGCGACATCCTTGCCGAGAGCCATTTTCCCGCCGACCCGAACCGACTGTGCTGCGTCTCGTGCGAGGATTCCCGCGCGGGCGGCCACCGACTTGGCCGAATTGCCCGCGACCCTAACCCCCCGACTTGTAATGCCAACCACCTTCGTCGGAGTGATTATCCAGCTAAGAATTCCAACGGTTAATTGTCCGCTGGTTCCCCACGGGTCTTCCCCGGCAAAATCACGAAAGTCAACGCCTAGCAGCAAATTTGTCGTATCCGCGATTCGGTCACCGGCAGACTTCGATGCCACATATCCCTCATCCCCTTCGCGAAAGGCATCGTATGCGATCTGAGGGACACTTAGCACCCCGTCGAAGATCCCTCCTCCCAACGCCTTCCACGTGTCAGCGGTGCCGTATGGCCCTAGTCCCACCAGTGATCTGAACCCGTTGATCGAATTCTTTCCCGATTCCCATGCACCATCCCATGCTTTCTGAAGGCCAAACCGGGTGTCTGGCGGCATCTCAATCTTCGCTATTTCACCTTTGTCATTCAACGTGAGGACTGTGCCGTCCTTCATTTCAACTGTTGTGGTGGCGTCAGTGTTGAGGGTGACTTTCTTCCATTCGACACTAGAATCATCGCCAACATTAGTCTTGACGACTTTTCCATTCTCCCAAGTGGTGCGGAACTTTCCTTCGAAGACCTCGCCCGACTTGACCGAACCATCTTGGTTGAAGTCCATATGGCCGATGAATGAGCCATTCTTATCGACCACATTCGCCTTGGACTGATTCGTCTTTGGATCGACAAACTGATATGTCTTGGACCCGGTGTTGGGATCAGTAGTCACATACACGGGCAACCTATTGCCATCAATGAACGTATCCACGCGTCGACCAGAGTCGTCGGTGAACCACCCGGTACCTTTCGGGTCGATCTGGCCGGTCACCTTTGTGTCCTTGCCCCCCGGCCCCGATGACATCAAGGTCACCGAACCGTCGCCGGTCTGCTGGCGATGACTCCACGTACCGTCCGGCTTCTGCGCACTATCAACTTGAATCTGTGAACCGTCAGCCGCAGTCGCCACTGTCGATGACTTCTTTCCGTCCCAGGTCTGTCCATAGGACGACCGTGGAATCGCCCCCGCAGGATCCGCACCCGGATCCCACGAGATCCCCTCAACATTTTCGCCGGGTTTCATTTGCAGTTGATAGCCAGATCGACCATCGGTCTCATTACTCCACCGCTGATATCCACCCTCACCGTTGGAAACCACGCGCTGCCGAGAGGTAATCTTCCCGTCTTTGCCGACGAACTCTTGATCGACGGTCTGATCACCATTGCCCACCGGAATTGTATTGATGATCTTGGTTCCGTCTGGGAGTGTCGTCTCCCACCGATCGCCCTCGTGGCGCCCCTTCGCGTCGCCCAGAACCAGTCCGCCCAGTGCGGTCTCATTCTTAGCCGACTTCGGAACACTCTTCGCGCCTTTGCCATCGGGTTCAGCGGATGGCGAAGGTGACGGTTGCACTGGAGAAGGCGCTGGGGACGGCGCGGGAGGAGGTGCCGGTACGGGAGTTGGTGATGTAGATATCGACGGCGGACCGGGCGTCGGGCTCGGCGACGGTGTGGGGGTCGACGGCGGGCTGGGACTCGGCGTCGGAGTGGGGGTCGGTGAGGCAGGCGTCGGCGATGGTGACGGCGACGATGGTGACGGCGGCGTCGGACTTGGAGACGGCGTGGGAGTGGGCGTTGGGCTAGGCGACGGCGTCTCTTTAACCGGGATTGGCCCACCGTAGGGCGTGTAATTGACCGGCGGTACGGGCGTTGGTGTCGGCACCGGCCGATCGGCTACCGGGCCAACCACATCATTCCCCTTTGAAAGTCGTTCTGACGGAACGAGATTGCGTCTGCCTTCACGACGACGCGGGTTCGGGCACCGGCGTCCGCCCCACGACGACGTGGAAGACGCGGTCAGAGCCTATGACAACCTTGATTGGCAGCCACGTGCCCGCGGCTAACACGGCGCCAGATTGATTGGCGCCAACCTCATTGGGTAGGGTGCCTGCACACCGGACAGCATCCGCAGATCGCCCAGTCCGCGCTTCTAACACATGAGCGATCTGAGCCTCGAGTTCTGCTCGACCAATTTCCATCTCCGACAAGCAAGACGAATCGCCAGCCATACCGTCTCCAAATACTCCAGACTAAGACAAATTTTAAGAAGACAAGGCGGTCATCTCGAAAGAGATGACCGCCTGACAGAAATCTGGCGATTTCGTCAGTGCCCCAACTCCGTGCGTATATTGGAACGCATGTTGTTGTTCAGGTCACCGGATTCAGAAAGCGAGTTATAGACTTCCGCAACCACATTGCGTACCGCGGTCGACCCCGACTGGAAACGGGTAAACAATGCCTCGTAGATATCGGCTTCGTCACCTTCCCAGTGAGCCTTCAAGGTATTCTTAGCTGCCTCGAAGTTCTCCAATTCGGCGTCATACCTGGTGACCTGACTCTGCAGGTCTTCAAGAGTGGCTGACACCTGCTCATCATGAAACTTGTATTCTGGCATTTTCTTCCCTTCGAAAGTGGTGGTTGGTCAACGAATTGATTCAGACGCTCCGGAAATTGCCTTCAACATCGGCCCAGTCCGCTGCTCCTTCGCGGTGAACAACACTCTCGTGCTGCTCAGCCTGCCCACTTCGGGACGCCCGTTGCACACCCTCTACTTTTGATTGAATGCTAGTCAGGGTCGTGGTCATATCCTGCTGAGCTTCATTGGCGCGCCGGCCAAATCCGCGCCACTGCTCGCCACCGTCGCCCTCCCACGAGGCGACCGTGTTTTCAATCGCGCTGGTAAATTGACCAGCGAGAGTGTGCAGTTGGCCCGCGGAATCCATCAACTGGCTGATGTGCTGTTGAAGACCCTCGTCCTGAATTCTGGTTAACGCCATCGATATGTCCCCTCATCTGCCGGTTCACTGTCGATCCGGACCAAACTGGATTTGTTGAACGCAACCGCGCGTCCGGTGCTGCCAAATCTGAGGTTAGCCGTCCACTAACACGGGGACCACCGATCACGTCGGCCAGAAGAACTGATAAATCCCTTGCGCCAAGAACACCATTGGCACAATTCCCAAGGTCAGCGGCGCGTCGAGCACTTCGTAGGCACGTGCCACGCGGGCCGCGTTTACGTCGTTCAGCCGGATGACAGCTAGCGGGACAACCGCTCCACACACGCCCGCGACTAGCAGAGCGGATAATAAGGCGGAGACGTCGCTCGCCAGCCCGAACCATAGGGGTGCGGCGATTGCAGACGCCGTCAGCGCCACGGATGCTGTACCGAGAAGCGGTATTACATGCCGGGCATGGGTGAATGACCTCGAGCGGATTACAAGCGCGACACCGACGTACAACGCAAGAATGGCTTGTATCCAAACCCCCGACAGAGCTATTTCGATAAGTGCGGGAACCAACAGAGTCGAGGTCGTGATGACGACAAAATCGACAAGGAATCGGGTAGTACCCAGACGACGCTCGATGTCAGTACGACTAGCCAGCTGCCCCTCGTCTGTCCCCCGCACAAGCGCGACAATCCCGCTCGTCGACAAGGCCAACGCTGGTGCGTAGCCCAGAATCAGGACCAGCGGAATCATCGACCATCCCGAGATCGCGATGGCATTGGCCCCAAAATCCACAGCCACCGCGACGACGAAGAATACGACAGCGCAGACGAGGGCGGCCACGCCGACCACAACCGGCCGAATCGTTCCGATTAGGCAGTTGATCGCGACAGCCAGTGCGGCGCCGGTCAGTGCCAGCGCCCAAACGGAGTCCGCCATCCGGTCCTGGCCCAGGACGTACCCGAGAGCGCCGAGCGCCAACACTGCAGCCCACGCGATCGGCCCCGCACTTCTGGATCGACCGATCCACCCGCAACCGAACGCGGTCGCCGAGATCACGATCAAGCCAATCGGTCCGGTGTAGCCGGTCCCGACGAATGACAGCCAAACGCTGAAAGCCGCGAGGACCGCCGCCACCAGGTAGCCAACCGCACGGTTGCGGGCCGCCCCCTTCCACACGGCGTACTGGCTATTGACTCTAGATTCGATTGCACCGATCACATCGTCGACGAAGGGGGTTTCGACGGCATCGGTGATGGTGGTCAGGTAGAGAGTCGAGCCATCCAAAACGCCGAGTTGATCGAGCGACTCGTCCGGCGAAAGCCGGCCGCGCACCGGATCAGAAAGGGCCCACGCCGTGACATCGATATTGTCATTCCCTTGAATGACAGCTAGCGATAATAGTGACGCGAGCCAGTCGTTAATCGTCACATCGGTTGGCAGGCTGACGTCGACTTGGTTATTGGGTCCCACTACTGTGAGCCGGACAAAACCAGTACTCATGCGCCCCATCATGCCTGACGATGACAATTCGTCACGCACACGTCCACCCATACGCGTCGCGAACAGTCGACCAAAAGTATGCCGAATTCCGGGTACGATCATGGCGCTCAGAGCGCGAGGGGAAACGCCGACAGGTGTCCGGGCAACAATAGGCTGCTCGCGCCACCACCTCCCACTGCGGGATTCACTAAGTCGGTCATCGCCTACGTTCTATCGGCGACTTGGACGACTACGACGATCGAGGCGACATATGGCGGCACGCGTAGTACATCGGCCGGCTCGAACCAGAGTCGACCCGCTTCCCAAGAAGCCACTGGATGTGTCTGCCCCACCGACCATCGACGATCCTTCGTCGATGCAAGAAGGGATCATGCTGCGGTTGGCAATGCCAATCATGGCCGGCGGCGGAATGATGCTGATGATGGCATCGACCGGGAACAAATTGCGCATGGTTGCTGGAGTTGGTTTCATCGTCGTTGCTCTTCTCATGGGACTGACGATGTATATGCGGTCGAAGACCGGTCACCGCAAGCGCGCCGAGATGCAGCGGACTACCTATATAAAGTTCCTGACCCGATTAAAAACGGACCTTCAACCGGAAATTCAATTACAACGCGAAGTTCAGCTGCGCCTGCACCCCGCGCCTACTGAATTGCTGTCACTCATCAGCAGTCCAGCACGCCTCTACGAACGCCGACGCTGGGATCCGGACTTCGGTATCGTCCGAATAGGAAC
Source organism: Gordonia sp. CPCC 205333 (assembly GCF_048537885.1). NCBI lineage: Bacteria > Bacillati > Actinomycetota > Actinomycetes > Mycobacteriales > Gordoniaceae > Gordonia > Gordonia sp. CPCC 205333. The sequence goes on from NZ_JBCLVI010000004.1 coordinate 561,839, forward strand.
CGGCGCGGGGCCGCTGGCCCGCGACGTAAATTACAGCGCGAGTGGTGACCCAGCGGCTGAAGTCGACCAGATTTCAGTTGCACATCTGGAACGAGCGAAGATTGTTTTCGAACGCATCGATAACGTCCCACTTTGCCTGGAACTGTCCGGGACTGTCTCCATCATCGGCAGCACCCAGGCATGCGAGTCGCTTATCCGCGCGGCGCTCACCCAATATCTCGCACTGCACGCTCCTGAGGACGCAGCCGTCCACGTGTGTATCGGCAGCGACGAAGCTACGCATGGCTGGATCAAATTCGCACCGCATCTACTGGAAGAAGGCGGCTTCGACGGACCTGTTCACCGTCGCAGGGCGACGACAAACCATCCTGATCTCCACGCATCATTGAGTCAGCTCATCGCCGAGCGTGCCGCCGACGCCGAACGACATGGCCGCATGGGCAATCCTCCCCTTTCTTCGCCGTTCATCGTCATCGTCGTCAATCTCGACGATGCCAATGGACAACAACCTCTCGCACTCTTCCCACCCGGAATATCTCCGGCCATGGTTGGCATCTGCGTCCTCACCCACACTCGTCGCCGGATCACCGAGCCGAGTGAGATCACCTGCCGTGTGGAGGTGTCCGACGACGGGCAGGTCACGGTCGAGGACCCCAATCCCACCGATGCCGATCCGCGGCGCGCGTCTTTGGCAGCGGCGAATCGGACCAAGCGGCTCATCATGGGCGCGTCAAAGGGTTCAGTCGATCAGATGACGCCGAGTCTGGCCACCGCGATCGCGCACGAGTTGGCGTCGGTGCGATTGGCCGCCGAAGCGACCGCCGAGGCTCCGCTCGAATCCACGGTCACCATCGAGAAGCTGTTGCGGCTGGACGATATTGGACGGTTTGACCCGATTGACATCTGGCGGCACCGTCCGCTCGCGGATTTCTTGAAAGTCCCGTTCGGCATCGACACCAACGGAAACCAAGTGTTCCTGGATCTGAAGGAATCCGCACTGGAAGGTCATGGCCCCCACGGGCTGTGTATCGGGGCGACCGGCTCAGGCAAGTCCGAGGTCCTGCGAACACTTGTCTTGGCTCAGGCGATAAACCATCCGCCGGAGCGGTTGGCATTCATCCTCGTCGATTACAAGGGCGGCGCCGCCTTCAACGGCCTCGACATTCTTCCGCACACCGCGGCGATGGTCGACAACCTGGGTGACAGCGACGGGCTCGTCGACCGTCTCCACGACGCCATGTCCGGCGAAATGCAGCGCCGGCAACGTGTCTTGCAGGCCGCGGGGGCGAAGAATATCTACGACTACAACGATCGTCGAGACGCCGGAGCTGAATTAGAACCGCTTCCCAACTTGCTGGTGATCATCGACGAATTCGGCGAAATCCTCGTCCAGAAACCGGAATTCCTCGAACTCTTCGTACAGATCGGTCGGATCGGCCGATCCATCGGTATCCACCTGCTGCTCGCATCGCAGCGTCTGGAAGAAGGGCGGCTCAGGGGCCTCGAGTCACACTTGTCCTATCGCATCTGCCTGCGCACATTCTCTGCCGTTGAGTCGCGCATCGTGATCGGAACCGTCGATGCACATGAGCTTCCCGCCCTTCCCGGATCGGGCTATCTCAAAGTCGACCCCGATGTTTATGTCCGTTTCAAAGCCGCGTACGTCTCGGGGCGATACGAGCCCCTCGAAGAACGGGTCAGCTTCGATTTGCCACCCCTGGCCATGCCATACGGAATTCGGAACACAACCGGCGAATGGCTTCGAAACCAGCAGGAGCTCTATACCGCTGTCATGAAAGCCGCCGTCGATCAGCGCGAGGAGAGTCCATTCGACAAAATCGCGCTTGAAGTGGCGGCCGAACGAATGGGCGATGTCGGGCGCAAGGTCAAGCAAATCTGGCTTCCACCGCTGGGCGATGATCTTTCGCTCACCGACGTCGTCGGTGAGTTGGTAGCCACTGCCGATCGCGGCCTTCAAGTCACCGACACGTCGGTCCAGTCGACGCTGCGGTTTCCCATCGGAACCGTCGATGACCCGGCCGAACAATGGCAGGGCACCTTCTATGTGGACACCGGTGCGTCGAATGTGCTCGTTCTTGGTGCTCCGCAAACCGGTAAGACCACTACCGCGCGAGCGATCGTGATGGGATCCGCCATCACCCACACCCCTCGGCAGGTGGCTTGGTATGTCATCGACGCGGCTTCAACCTTGATGGGTGATTTAGAAGGCCTCCCGCATGTGGGAGGTGTGGCGACACGTTTCGATCCCGACAAAATTCGCCGCGCCGTCGCCGAGACAACCTATGAACTGGCCCGACGCGAAGAACTATTCGTCCAGTACCGCATCTCTTCGGTCGGCCAGATGCGCCGTATGGTTGCCGAAGGAGCGATACCGGAAATCACCGTTGCCGACCGCTATCTCCTGATCGACGGCTGGGCGACGTTCAATTCCGAATACGAGCCGCTGGTCGCCAGCGTGACTGACATAGCTATTCGCGGCCTCGGATATGGGCTTCATGTAATCATTGTCGCGAATCGCCTGGCCGATCTTCGCACCAATCTCAATTCCAATCTCAGCACGATGATCGAACATCGCTTGGCCAACGCGGTTGACTCGATGATCTCCCGGCCGCTCCAAAATCGCATTGGGGCACAAGAATACGGTCGGGTTATCACTCCGACCGTCAAGCTCGCACAAATCATCAATGCGACTGGCGAACGCGTCGAACAATCGATCGCGCAGATCCGATCGGCGTGGCGAGGTGCCGGCGCACCGATTATCCGCATGCTGCCCGACCGCATTACGTACTCAGAACTCACTTCCGGAACCGCGGCGAAATCCACGCCGGTCACACTCGGTATTGATGAAGCCACCCTCTCGCCACTACACCTCGACATCTTGGGCGACGACCCACACTTGACGATCTTCGGTGAAGGAGAATCGGGTAAGACGAATCTCTTGCGCGCTATCATCGGCGATATCGTTACCCGGCGTGGAGCCGTTGGAACCAACATCGTGGTCATCGACCCCCGGCGCAGTCTTCTCGACGTCGTGCCTAAACCACCGTTGGTCAGCTACGACACCACGCGCGAACAAGCAACAATCACTTTCGAACGGCTCCACAAGTTTCTGTCCAGCCGGTTGCCCGGCAATGACGTCACACCGGCGCAGTTGCGCTCTCGCTCGTGGTGGACCGGCCCGGAAGTGTTCGTGATCGTCGATGATTACGATCTACTCGTTCCGTCCACCATGAGCCCTAACCCGCTATCTGCTCTTATTCCACTGATTCCCCATGCGCGAGATATCGGGCTCCACCTCGTTGTCACACGCAAAACCGGTGGACTTTCCCGGGCCCTTTTCGATCCCGTCCTGACCGGACTCCGCGACAACGGCGGCGCGAGCATTCTGCTATCCGGCGACCGCTCTGAAGGTCAAATCTTCACCAAGGTCTACCTTCAAGCCGAACCTCCTGGGCGTGGACGCCTCATTCGGCGGGGAATCCCCCCGCAACGCGCCCAGTACACGTATTGGCCTGAGGAGCAGACGATTACGGCTACCGCAGCCAACACCGCTGGAGACCTTGACAAGGTCGGTCACGGAACCGACAGTGCGGGTCCAGTGGCGAGGTAGCGTCTATTCCGATCGAAAGCATCCGTTGCCATCGTGGGAGAAACGCAGCATGCCGTCTGTACCTGATAAGCCGTTGCCCATCCCGAAAACGACGCCCGCACCCAGCTACACTAACTACACCGGAAAAATAGCCCCAAAAGGCGCGGCGGACGTAGTCCAGGGCAAGAAATCGCCAGGCAACGTCGTTTATCCCGGACCGTTCAGAACAATCCCCGGAAATTCTGATACTGCGGCCAATCAGAACCTGGTCGCGCTGCTTGTGGAGCGGACCCGGAAGAAACAAGCGCCATCTGGGGACGGTCCCAGGATGCCAGCAATTAGCGCCGTCAAATACAGAACTGACGGCGGGGCACCATACGATCAGGAAATAAAGAAGCCGCCCGAAATTCCTGGACGCGGAACACGTCAAGGCGCGGTAAACTTCGTTAATGAGTACGCTACCGGGTACGGAACTGATAGCGAATACAACTGGTACTTCCGGCGCCAAACAGATGACTGCACCAATTTCATATCAAACGCCCTATTCTATGGCGGAGGGTTCCAGCCCGACGAAGGCGGCCATCGCAGCTCTCTCGACAACAATCACTGGGCGCAACACGACATCGGCTTGAGAGGAATAGTTCCATCGGCCGCGTGGGCCACCGCAGACAATCTAATTAACTACCTCAATATGAACTGGGGAAATCCCAGTGCACCCCATGGCAGCGTCGTCAAAACGGTTGATGCCTCCCCTAAAGCGGATGTAACCGATCCGCTGGCATTATCACACGCTGGCATGAAACCCGGTGACCTCATATTTGTCGACTGGAACAACGGCCATGGCATCGAGCACGCTGCTATGTATGTCGGGCAACAGCAGGTCATGAACCCACACACGGGAAGAATGGAATTATCTGATGTAGTTAGCTATCACACCAACGACATGTCACACCAGTACTGGGCACTCCCGAAAGCCGATGACCCAAACGGACGTGTTACATATCATTTCGTACATATCCGATACCCCAATGAGTAGGTAAGCGAAGACCGGAAACTCCGATGCTGCCACTAGGGAGGACATGTGACATCGCATCAGAACCGGACAATCCATTTCCGCACGATCACTGCTGCGGCGGCCACCCGCCAGGACCAGCCGGAAACGTCGGTGCACCGAACTGTTGTTGCGCACCGAACCCCGGAAACTGCTGAGGCTGCGGCAGCGGCGGGATCGCGAAGGCATCGACCACCGTGGCCGAGAGCTCCAAGAACGCCGCGCGAGTGCGCTCTGCCAACTGTTCCAGGTCGATATGCGCCCCGACTGCAAGGTGCGGGTCATACGGAATCACCTGAACCGCGCGGGTGCGACCGGCGAAATAATCAGCCAGCATCGAGATGTCGACAGGGGAATTTCGGTCTCGCGCCGAGGCGATGACCACAATCGCATTGCTCGCCAGTTCCTGATATCCGTGTGCGTTGAGCCAGTCGAGAGTAACTACCGCGCTTTGAGCACCGTCGATCGCCGGCGAGGTGACCAGCACAAGCGAGTTCGCCGCTTTCAGCACACCCGACATCGCCGAATGCACAAGGCCCGTACCGCAGTCAGTGAGAATCAGGTTGTAATGATTCTCCAGAATCGATACGACTCGCAGATACTCCGCTTCGGAGAATGCTTCCGACATCGCCGGATCACTCGATGACGCCAGCACTTCCAATCGGCTCGACGCCTGATTGGTATGCCGCCGAATATCGGAGTACCGCGCAAGATTAGGGTCGGCCAACAGGTCACGCACCGTCGAATAGGTTTGCAGGGGCACTCTGCGGGCCAAAGTTCCCAGATCGGGGTTCGCATCTACCGCGATGACCCGGTCCCCGCGCAGTGAAGCGAGCGCCGACCCCAGTCCGATCGTCACTGTCGTCTTCCCGACGCCACCCTTCAGCGACAGAACCGCGACCTTGAAATCCGAGCCGACCGGTTGACGCACTCGCTGGGCCAACTGAACGATGTCTTGACGGCTGCTAGTGCCGCCAAAGGTGATCAGGCCGCCGGCCGCACTTCGTAGGCGTGAGCGCCAACCGCGATCTCTGCGTCCGGCGGTCATCGGCATTTGCTGCATCACCGACTGACCGACCTGAGTGTGCATGGGTGGGCGAAACTGCGAGTCTGGTTGCGGCGGTAGGACATTGGCCTGTGGCGCATTCGGCAACTGATGCCACACCGGCACCTCGGGCGGAGCTATTGGTGCCGGTGACGGAGCCATTGGCGCGCTGGGCGGACTGACCGGTATACCAGGCAGCTGGGGGTCCGGCGCCACCTGACTCTGCTGAATTCTCGATGGCAGCGGACCGGGTTCCATGGTCGCCGGAGCCTCTGGAATGACTGGCGGGACCGGGCGAATCTCGCCGTCCACTCCAGCGGGTGCTGCGGCGACGCCATGCCGCCCGGTTCGCGGCGAAGAACTCCACTGCGCCTGACTCGGCGCTTGAGCTGGCGCCGGATAGCCCGCAGCGCCCTCGATCGGGAAGGCCGGAGGATGCACTGCGGTCGACGCCGCAACATTCGCCGTCGCCGTCATGCCGGCGAATGGATTGCCGCCGATTGCCGGTTCCCTCGTTTGAGGTCGATCATCGCTGGCAGACTCAGGTCCACCCATCCACGACGGTGGCTGCGTCGACTCCGGACTCGTCATTCAGCCTCTTCCGATGGCGTAGGTTAACCGCGTCCACCGAGAACCAGATCATTGGCCTCGGCGTCGGGCTTCTTCCCGTCTTTCTTATCTTTGTCTTTATTTTTGTTCTTCTTCTTGTCCCCGGACTTGCGCGTACCGCCACCTCGCAAACCGGGCATGCTGAATGCTCCGGCATCGCCGTGATTGGTCGCGCCTCTCGTCGGGCTCGACGCATTCGTAGTCGACAGTTGATAGCTGTCGGTCGCGACGCGAGTGGTCGGCGAGGTCGCCGAGAAGTCCGATATCGTCCGGGTACCGCCGGGCACGCTAGTTGTGTTCGACACGTTCCGGAAGGTGCCCGGCTGGCCCGTGTCGCCACCTTTCACCGAGTCCGCGGAATCCGCGGCTTCATTCCCGGTCGACCGCGCGTTATTCATCGCGTTTTCCGCATTATGGCGCTGGCTGGTCCCGATGTTGATAGTTCCCGCCGAGAGCACCGCATTGACACCGAGCTGCGACTGGATCCCATCGGCCTCCTCATTGGTCGCATCCCATTTGCGTCGACTCGCCTGGTGATCCTGATGCGCCGCAATCACTTCCGCGGTAGCCCTGGTCACCTCGACAGAAGCTTGCGACACGTGCGCGGACGCGGCGGCGATGGCACCGCCGGCCATGCCCGATGTCCCCGACGTCGCCGCTATCGCCGCCGCGAGTTCAGCTTCGGCTGCGGCGAGAGCTGCCTGCGCGGCAACTTCGACCGCCTCCGCGAGATTGACCCGATGGAACGCTCGCCACAAGCTCGCATAGTCAGCTTGCGCCGACACCAGTACCGGCGTCATTTCCGTTATAGCGGTATCCAAGGACGTTCCCCACTGCCCCAGCCCTTCACCTGCAACCTGGATACCCCGGGCGACGTGGTTCACCGCTTCGATGTGGGACTGCGCCTTCTTCCGCCACAAATCTGCCTCGGGACCGGAAAACCGCACGTCAGCGATGCTGATCGCGATATTCGACGCCATCTGATAAAGATGACCGGCCGTGCCGTTCCATTGCTGTTGCGAGAGGTGAACCGACGACGGTTCACCTTCGATCTCATAGCGCTTCGGATTGAAGGGCTCAGGGATGGGAACCGGCATCACGCACTCCGAGAGGATGCGTCGTCGAAGTCCTGCGCGCCCGCCTGCAATTCGGTCTCAGACGTGGCGCGTGACTTGCCGATCATCCCGACGAGCCCCGTATCGTGCGCCTTGATGATCGCTGCGAGTCGCTGGGTAGTCTCACCATGCTGACGTACCTCGTCAAGGGCGCGGACGATGTTGGGTCCAAGTTGTGTGTGAAACTCCGCGACCGACGCGGTAATCGCTACGCCTTGGCGATCTCCGTGCGATCCACTGTTCGCCAAGCATTCAATGGCGACGAGAGCTCCCTCAATCATTTGGACCATGGTGCCCGCGAGCTGCTCCATGCCATCTGGATCCGCACTAAAATTCGCCACCCGCCAGCTCCTTCCGGTCGCGCATATTCCGAACCCTACAATGCAAGATTCTATATCCCAGCGAGCGGCAGGGTCACTCAAACGACCGACACCCTAGTGACGGCGCATACTCACTATCAGGTCCGCGATGATGCCGCCAGCCAGAATCCCCGCGAGGATCGCGAACGCCAGAACAATCGAAAAGAGCAGCAGTTTCACGACCGGCGATTGCGATCGGGGTTCAAGAGTTCCATGCAGAACCGCCAGCATAGTCGCGCGGTAGCGGAGGCTGTGAGCCTGAATAATCGTTCTACGATCGTGCGCCGCCATAGTTGACTCCCCTAAACTCTCTGATATGCCCGCATCGAGTATAACCAGTTGGCGCCCTTCTCCCGATACGGCTGTCCAGCGAGCGGCACTTCTCGAACGTTCAATCGATCTGGAACGATGGCGCCCACATCGGATTGCCGTCGTCCCGCTGGAAGCTGCCGCACCGACATCGGTAGTTGCAGCACTTATCGCGATCTCCGGAAATCGAACTCTCGATGATCGCATTATCGGCATCGACACCAGCGGTGAACGGTCATTGACCCATCTACTTGGCGCCTCCTCAGGTGGAAGTCTTGGCGGTTTGGGACAGTCCGATATCACCCGCCGCGAACGTCGTGCGGTAGACAATTATGTCGATTTCGAGACAACTACCGGCGTCGGCGTGATTGCTCCGACACCTGCCCACCCAGAGATCTCACCTGAAACGCTAAACGATGCGCTGCACGGAATTCGACGCCGATATCGCGGCTTCGTCATAGATATCCCCAGTTCGGTCGCAGGTACTCTCATGCGTCCTGCACTGGACAATTGCGACCGCGTCGTCGCGGTAACCTCTGGCGGACGTATTCCCGACTGGGTCTTCAATACTGCGAACCCGCTCCAGCCATTTCTGCACACCAGCCGTCTGACGGCTGTTCTTCCATTTCAATCCAGTCAGTCGGAGGTCGTAGTAACTCGGTACTCGACGTCGATTCGCACCTATTCACTTGGCATCACTGTCTATCCCGACGGGCGATGGGATTTTCCGCTCACCGGCCGGGGACTTGATCTGAGCCTCGGCGCTATCGGATTATCCGACGTCACCGTGAAACTCGCACGCCATCTATTCGAGACCAGCGATCGCTGATATTTCGACAATAGGCCCGAGACTGACCGCAAACTAGCACCGAAGCCGCCGGCCACTCAATATGGATCGAGTGGCCGGCGTTTTCATAGATTTATCCTCCGGGACCGCGTGGCGAGCCATTTCCCGACGACGGCCCGCCCATTGACTCGGGCAGTTTCAGTTCGGGCAACTTCGGCATTCCATCGGGCATCGGACCGAATGGGATTCTCGAACCACCGGGCAGCCCAATCTCAGGTACCCAGAGGGAAGGAGCCGGAATTCCGCGGCGCGTTATCGTCGCGTGCATCAGGTAGACGTTATAGCTCGACCACTGAGACATGGTGAAGTACAGATCGTTGCCCTTCGACCACGGGTGGATGCTCGCCCCGTAGATCGACGGATAGTTCTTGGCCGATGCGATGACCTGCGGCGACGTCCACGGCCCCTGGGGTGTCGCGGCTTGGCGAAGGACGATTCCGTTGTTGAATACGTCGGTCGCGATCATCAGCCATCTGCGCAAGGAGGGGCTGTACTGGACAGAGACCTCGCCAATGCCGCCGGACACGATCGGCTGCGGCTCGCCCACCAGACCCTTCTGCCAGTGGTTACCCATCCAATACTGATAGGCGGCCCGGTACATGATCTGGCTCGCGGGGACGCGCGCCACGTAAACGCCGCCGATACGTCCCTGCTCAGTGCCGAACATGTAAACCCAGTTTCCGCGTCTGGCCAGCGAGAGCATCTGGAAGTCTCGTGCCGGACCCGCGTTGGTCCAGAACGCGGTTCCTGATTTTCGCCACGTGACTCCGTTGTCGTTAGACACCGCGATACCGGAATAATTGGTAGTCCACGAGCCTGGCGACGGACCGAATCGACGCACCGATGCATATGTCATGTACTGACGGCCACCTATGGAAATACCTGAGGTGGGAAGGGTCGTAATCTCCGAACCGTTCACCCGACGAGCTGGAATCACCTGACGGGCGTGACTCGCTGTGTCGGTGAGGAAGCCGCTATAACTCATCTGCCGAAGGTTCTTCGACGACGAATACGCAAGAGTATTAACTCGCCAGTCGAAGCCTGTCGGTGCACTGGTTCCGGTATCACCGGCAAATCCAGATCCGCGAGTAGCGCCTTGTTTCACACTGACGTACGGAAGTGCCGGAAAAGGCACCTCCTTGGGCAGGATCTGTAAGTTGAGGCCATCACCTGTGATGTACTGCGGCTTATTCGAGCTTTCCCCTTTAGGCCGAGGACGGCCGAATGTGTCGCCGAACATCGTAATAACTTGTCCGCGACCGTTATCCCACATGACGGCGTTGCCAGCGCCTGCGACGCCCCACTTGGTATCGGTGTGATCCGCTGACTTGGCGCCTGTCAGTTTCGTGACGAACGCATTCGTGACGCCGCCCTTGGTTATCGGCTGACCGTCACCACGCTTCTCACCCTTGTCTTCGTCCTTCGGGTACAAGTCCGATGGCCCGGTCGGCGCGTTCTGATTATTCTGGTTATTGTTGTTATCGTTGTTATTGGGATTCGTTGCCGGTGCATCAACTTTTAGAGCGGGTACGACTGGCGCGGGAGGAACAATCATCCCGGCGGACTGAACATTTGGCACCGATAATTGTGGTTGAGCGTTGAGATTCGGCTGATTGCCGTTCGCACTGTTGGAGCCGGAGTTTGAGGAACAACCCGCGAGCACCACCGCTGACGAAACGACCAGTATCAGTCCAGGTAACAGCCGGTTACGCAGTCCAGCGCGATGACTCTTCATACTTTCCTTCTCCGAATAGCCGATAGGGTCAAGCTTGCATCAAACACAATCAGCGACCGTAGAGCGCGGCGATCGCATGTACCTTCGCCGCGAATCCTGGTGTTGCGTTGAACTGATTCAACGCAGCGGTCCAGCCATCCGATTTCGAAAGATCTCCCCCGGCCGCACATAGGAAACGTGCCGCTGTCAGCGAGGCGTCATCGATATTGTCAGGTTCAGCCTTGCCGTTATTGTCCGCATCGGTGGCGAATTGCTCCCACCTACTGGGCAGAATTTGCATCGGTCCCATAGTCACGTCAAGCAACTGATTTCCGTCGTATCTTCCGGCGTCAGTGTCGGCGGGAGGTGCTGATTTCGGCGGATTGGCCTGGTCGAGGTCGCGCTGCGCTGGAGATACGGTGCCGTCTGGAGCTAATGACGAATTGTTCGCAGATCCATTGTCGCTCGACACTTTGCCAATTCCGGCGAGCGTGGACCACCCGATCTTGCACGCGGGCACAGCTTTGTCCATCGCGGCTGCGGCATAGGCGTATGCACGCAATGCACGCTCGGGAATGTCGTACGGATCGGCATGCAATTCGGACCACGATTTCAGCTGGACCGAAGGAACATCACGGACCGCGGTTTCCTCGTCCTTGTCCAAGCGCGACGAACAGGCAGACAGGACCAAACATCCAGCGAGCAGCGAGATGGTCACAGCGACCGATCGGCGTCGCCAACCCTGGTTGAAGTACACGAGGGCTGAGGATACGGCCCGTGAGCTGGAAAAACCGGACTCGCTACGCTAAGAAAGCCGACTGGCGTGCGACCACCTGCGCATTCGCCGCAACACCCTGTCATTCACGCAGCGGACGGCCTTTACGCCGGGCGACGGCAGCGCACACCGGCAACTTCTGTCCTCGCCGCTCGGCTGACCCCGATCGGGTGCCCGTGGATCGGAGCGCCGAGCCCCCCGAACGTCCGATAGAATTCGGACGTGGTCACGGGGCAGAACAAATGGCGTCAGCTAAAGTCAGCGGGAAAGCTCGCACGACTGCAGCGCAGTTTCGCTCCGTCTGATCAATTGCCGGTGGTCGTTGCCGTCCTGCCACTCGACACCAGAAGCACGACCAGCCCGATTACCGCAACACTCGCGTCACTTATGCAGTCCGCGCTTCCCACCCCCCTGGTAGCCGTCGATGCAGACGGTGTTTCGCAACCGTTGCGTCGGCTGCTCTCCTCCTCCGGTGCCGGTGACCTGATCGGCCTCGCCGCATCTCATGACGCCTCGTTGAGCCGGGCGAGAGTTACCGACTTCGTCGATACGGCAGCAGCCGTCCCCCTGGCCACCTGCTGGCTCGACGGCCCGGGTGCGATACCGCCCGAGTCCTTGCGATCTGCGGTCTGGAAACTACAGCGGCGATTTCCGAGCGTGATCATCGACGTGCCACACGGCGTGCCGAAATCAACTATCGCGGTCGCCACCGGCCTCGCATCGCATATCGTGCTCGTCGGTGATCCGCAAGATCTCGGACATAGCTGGCTACACAAGGGGAAGTCGATATTGGCCGAGGCCGCGAGGCGTAAAGCTGTCACGGTAGTCGCTGTCGGAGGATCGGACGAGTCCCGCGCCGCGTGTGATCACGACGATGTCGTCCCGATTCCCCAACGTCAAACAGCGGGCTACCGTGCGGGCACTGTGTCGATTCCGACCGACACCGAAGAACTGTTCGCCTTCACGACGCTTCTGCAGCGTGTGACGGGCAATGCGCCAGCTCAGTCTCCGAGCGCCTGATTCACCTTCGCCTTGTAATCGACAACCGCGTCACCGCCTGCTCCAATCAGTTTGGAAACGGCTTCGAGAATCTGACCGACAGACGTGGCAGCCTTATCCCAGCTGTCGAAGACATCGGTGAAGGTGTCATGTTCGGTGCCAACCCAACCACCACGTCCTTTGATCTTGCCGTCGAGATCTCTGATATCACCCAGCAGAGCGGTCGAGACGCTTAGCACCCGCGTCTTGGCGTTCGTCGCGGCGGAATCCCGCCAAGCGAAAATATCTCCAGCCATCGGCTCAGTCCTCGATCTATCAGATGTGGAAATTGAATTGCGAGAGGTTGCCCGCGGCCTGGTTAGCCGCGTTCGCGACTTCGGAATCGATGGCCTTGGCACCCGCCCCGATCGCCTCTGACACTTTGCCGAGATCGCCGATCGCTTCGGCGAGCATCTTGATACTCGTCTTCCAGGCGCCCTGAAAGGCATCCTCGGAAGATTCGACCTTATGACCATGACGATGGTCATAACCGGTTACCGTGGTACCCGCTGCGCTCTCAGCCTCAAGTTGCACGCGCACCTGCTCCAGGCTCTTCCCGAGCGAGATCATGTGCTCTTTGGGAACGCGAATATAGTCGCCCACTACGCAACAACCCCTTCACCGTCAACGATGGTCTTGATTGCCGAGGCTAACATCCCTGGCCGAACACGGCCAGGCCAGCACCCATGTTCGCGGTCATTTGGGCACTCGATATGAGACTAGCGAGATAGGATTCGGCAACTCCGACCCGACATCAGACGGATCGACAGTTGGACTGTCGTGCCAGGAAACACTACCGGTCATCCGGATGACGGCGTCCCGCAGCGACTTCGACCAGTCAATCCTCGGTGTCGTCGCACCGATCACCAGTGTCCACGTCGTCGACGGCAACGGATAGAACGCCTGAATCGATACAACATCACGGACAGAATCTCCATCTCGCTGCTGCTCCTGGCGTTCAGCCAAGACGTACGCATTACCCGACGGCGTTGTCAGCTCGTCGAGTGTGCCGGACTTGCCCTCCAGCCCCTTCCGGATCGGCGCCATCGACGCCAGCCTGGGCGAGCTGGAGGTAAACATCAGGTTGAGCGAAACATTCTCGATACGCCCCTCGGCATCGACGCCCGGATGGATCAGCGTGAGCAGTATTCGATTCTTCTGGGTGACCGCGACCGCGTCTTCGAGCGACTTGAGCAGTGCCCGCCTGACTTTGGCCGGTACGCGCTTGCCGCCGTAGTAGTCGTCGACGATTCGTTCGTTCTGCCGCCGCCATTGGGCGGGATGGGTTTTCAATACGGCCCAATCGGTCGGGAGAGCCACATTCCAATCGAAACCGGGGCGCAACGCGTCCGGGTGCCATTCGATCGCCAGTTCGGGCGCGGATGTCGATTGTGCCGCGTCGTCAGGTGCGTGGTCCGCCGGCGGGTCGCCGGTGTTGTCTGCCGTCGTCAACTCTTCGCCTCTTTCGGATGCGGTATCAAGGGTTTGGTCTCAACTCTCATGTTCTGCAGGTACCTCCGCCAGCTGAACTCGCCTCGGCGACAGTCCGCGCTGGATCAGATCGCCACGACCCGGCGGCAATTGCGTCATCCACGCCTTAGGCCACATCTGCCCCTCTTGGCGGTCACCCGACAGCAGCAACCCCGCGGCGCCGCTTTCTTTCAACGCCTGGATGACCGGCTCATACAGGGCCCGTGAGGCGCCGCCGCCACGCCGCATCACGACGACGTGGAAACCAAGATCGCGGGCCTGCGGCAAGAACGGCACCAACGGCCGCAAGGGGCTATTGGAACCTTCCATCAGGTCGTAGTCGTCGGCGATGACCACGACCTCGGGGCCGGTCCACCACGACCGTTCGCGCAACTGTTTAGTGGTGACGTCGTCGGGGGGCACCCGACGTTCGAGTTCCTTCACTATTGAAGCCACCAGTTGCGCAGCAACATTCGCGGTTCCGGCATAACCACCGATGAACGCCGTCGGCACTACGTCCATGAGTTGGCGCTTAAGGTCGAGCACGGCGAAAACCAGCTGGCCTTCGGAGAAATACGGACACAGCTCGTTGACAACCGTTCGAGCGATATTCGTTTTGCCGCTGCCCGAATCACCCAAAACAACGAGATGTGGGTCGGCGCCGAGGAGGTCGAGCCGCACCGGCATCAGGTCGGCCTCGCTTATCCCGATAAGCACGTGGTCGAAGGTGGGGTGTTCCCGCCGTATCTCGTCCAGCCTGATCGTATCCGGCAACATTCGCACGGCAGGCGCCCCAGGCCCCCGCCACGCGTCCGCGATCGCCGTGATTGTCGCTTCCGAAGTGGCCATCGCGTCAGCCCCGAAAGCGGGTACGGCGATCTGACACATCAGTTGCTCTTGATTGACGCAGCGCCCTGGGTTATCGGCGCGGATAGTCTCAATCAGACGGCGACCGATCGTAGAGTCGAGCGGATCGTTGAGGCGCAATTCGATTCGCGTGCCCAGCATGCTCTGCATTTGAATACGGAAGTCCGCCCACCGACCGGTCGTGACGATCAAATGCAGACCGAACCCCAGGCCGCGTGCGGCGAACTCCTGCACCTCGCGGGACAGCTCGTCGTATTCCTCGCGAAATGTCCACCATCCGTCGATGACCAAAAAGATGTCGGCGCAACGCAATTCAGGTAGTCGGCCGGCTCTGTGTAACTGCCGCATCTGCTCTGCGGTCTCGATCTGATGGTCGGCGAAGATCCGTTCACGCTCGACGAGTTGGGTGACCATCTCGGCAACTGTCCGTCGAATCTTGTCGGTCTCGAACCGCGTTGCCACATCGCCCACATGCGGCAGCCTGGTCATCGGCCGCAACCCACTGCCAGCCATGTCGATCAGATAGAAAGCCGCTTCATGGGGGGTGTGGGTCAGCGCGGCGCCGAGGACAAAAGATCGCAACGCCGTCGTCTTACCGGATTGTGGCGATCCGATGAAAACGAGATGACCGCCCGATCCGGCGAGGTCGACCGTCAGCGCACCCTGCCATTGGCGCAACGGCCTATCTTTGAGTCCGATTGGAAATTGCAGTTGACCGGATTCAGCGGTGTTGACCACCGACAGCCCCCGATCCCGGGTTGTCTCAACGCGGCCCACGACCGCGTCGAAGGTCAACGAATTCGGCAGCGGCGGAAGCCAGATCTGGCGCACCTTGTCCGCGTGTTTACCCAACCGGGTCGCCACCATGTCAAGCGTCGTAGCACTGAACGGATCGTCCGTTTCGACTGTCGCCCCGCGGATCGACTGGGTGTATTCGTCCTGCTTCTCTGCCAGCCACGCCGACGTGGTGTTGTTCAACCCGAACGGCATGGGAATCGGCGGCAAGGTGGTGTCCTCCGCATCAGCCGGCGGCACATACTTGCCGGACACATAGGCCGCTTTGAAGCGAGCGAAGATGTCGGGGTCAACCTTGAGGATCCCCGAGCCGGGAATCGGCGGAAGTTCATGCGCGTCGGGCGACCCAATGACTGTCCTCGACTCTTGAGAAGAGAACGTGCGCAACGCGATTCGATAGGACAGATGTGACTCAAGGCCACGGAGTTTGCTCTCCTCCAGCCGCTGCGTCGCCAGCAGCAGATGAACGCCGATGGAACGCCCGATCCGACCGATCTGCACGAAAAGGTCGATGAAATCAGGTTTGGCCGTGAGAATCTCGCCAAACTCATCGATGATGACGAGTAGGTCCGGGAGGGGCTCCAAGTCCTGCCCAGCATCACGCCGCCGGTTGTATTCGGTGACATTCGGCAATGAACCGGCGGCCTGTAGCACCTGTTGGCGACGCTGCATCTCGCCGAGGAGTGCATCATGTAACCGGTCGACAAGGCCGGAGTCGTCGGAGAGGTTGTCGACCATCGCCGTCGTATGTGGCAGCTGGTCGAGGCCGGCGAATGCAGCGCCGCCTTTGTAGTCCACCAGGACTAGCGCGAGTCTTTCCGGTGAATGCCAAACAGCTTGGGCCAGAACAAGGGTACGCAAAACTTCCGATTTACCCGACCCGGTGGCGCCGACGCACAGACCGTGTGGCCCCATGCCGTCTTGAGCGGACTCCTTCAGATTCAGCCGTACCGGCGCACCGCTTCCGTCGATGCCGAAGGGCACGTTGAGGAAGTCGTCCAGCGGACGCGGCGCCCACATCGCGTCGATGTCGTAGGAACCGAAGTCGTCGATCCCCAGCAGGCGATCAAGGGTGATCGTCGTCTCGAGGGGAGCATCGGGTGCGGAATCCTCGACCAGGCGAATCGGCGCGAGCCGTCGTCCGACATTCTCTGCCAGCGACGTACTCACTACGTCGATCGAGCCGCGGGCCGCGCCGCGGATGAGCCGCCGCTCCCGTTGGTTCTCTTCGTTATCGACCTGAGCGCCGAACGCGTTGGGTACCTCAGCTAGAACCTCGACCGTCACCGACCGGTCCTCGCCAATCGTCACCCGCGTGTCGACGGTGCCGGGCTCGAGTTGCCGATCCTCGTTGAGAACCACCGCGACGACTTTCAACTGCCTGAGGTCAGAGCCAACCATCAAGCGAGACAACACTTCCCGCCCGTGAGGATCGTCCGAGTCGGCCACGACGACGAGATGATGCCCCTCAACGACGTGGTCGCCGTAACGCTTCGACTTGTCGGCCAGTTCCGCACGTCGCCGCTCAATCTCGGTGGTGAGCGCGGTGAGATCCTCCGAATCGACCGACGTCTGACGACGGCCCAGTGGACCGTCGAACTGCTCGGGGTCAAGGATATGCGGCAGCCACAGCGCCCACCGATACGAGTCGGACAGCCCTCGCGCGGGTAAGGCAAGGTGTACTCGCACATCCTCGGGCGCGTGGAACGCCGCCAACTGGATGAGTATCGCACGCACTGCCTCATAGGTCTGGGCGGCTGGTCCCACGACCGACACCACGCCCGTCAGCGGCACCGCGATCGGCAGGTTATCTATACGTTCGGTCAACGCGACCACACGGTCGAGATGAGCCTGCGCTACCGGCTCTGGCCGTTTGAGCGGATCATCGTCAGAAGATGTGCGGACCGCGCGCGCCAACGGCCCGACACCGCTACCGACGCGGACCGTGAGGAAGTCGGCATCGCTCGCCCGTCGCTCCCAGAGCCGCGACGGATCCCGGATTACCTCCAGGAGGTTCGCCGGGACGGGGTGACGTCGTAGCGACAACTCGCGTTGGTCGCGCACTTCGCTCTCGATGTCGGTTCTAGTGGTCGCCAAGTATTCGACGTAGACGCCACGCTGTTGCTCTGCCTTCTTACGAGCACCCGTTTTGGCGTAGACGAACATGGCGATACCGCCGATGACCGCACCGGTGACCATCGCGCCGCCCGCGATCATCCGAATCGGATTACCCGACGACATCATCATCGCCATCATGCCCAAACCCGCGAAGAGCGGAAGGATCGCGCGCAGCGCGGAATTGGCGCCACCCGCGGAATCGATGGATGGCACACGCGCGATCACCAGTGGATCCTTGGGTAACGGATCAATGTGCAGTCGCGCTGGTCGATGAACCAGTCTGGTACCCACCGGCACTTCCCTCGTAGTCTCGTCGGTCAGGTGGCAGCGCAAGGACTAACCATCATCTGCAATGATTACCCCATGGGCGCAACGTTTGTGCGGCTAACAGTGCTTGCCGATGACAGCCAACTCGACATCAGCCTGCCGGCGCATCGCCCGGTCGTCGAGTATATCGACGATGTCGTCGCGATGTTCGGTCCGTCCGCGGCCGCGCCGACGACAGCGTGGGCGCTTTCCTTACCGACTCACGGTCCGATCGAGCTCGATGACACACTCGCCGATCATTCCATCGCCGACGGCGTCACCCTTCACCTGACAAAGGCTCCCGACGCGGCACCACCACCCTTCGTTGACGATGTCATCGCCGAGATGCGTCGCACCGTCGACGACCGGTACGAACGCTGGACCGCACAGTCCAGGCGCGTCTGGCTTTCGGCGGTCCTCGCCGGAGTGCTGTTAAGCGGAGCGGGATTTGTCGCGCTGCAGTCCTCGGATACTGCCGTGGCGGGCGGCCTTGCGGTATTGGCGCTCGTCACGATTGCGATAGGCACCTTCGCGCGCGGAAAACCGCTTGGCTATGTGACCTGGGCAGCCGCACCGATCGGCGGGCTAGCAGTATGGCGAGCGACGCAAAGCGTCGGAGTTGCCGAATCGGTGAGCTGGGCGTTCGCTACCGGAGCACTAATCGCAGCACTCGCTACCTATACCAGCCTGGACTCGCGGTCATTGACATTGGCGGGCGGACTCGTCGGCGGCTCGCTATACGTCGCCGGCGGCGCGTTCGCCCTCGGGGCCAATCCCACCGCGTTGTCGGTATGGGCCTCGATTGGGCTGGTCGTTGTCACCATTTTCACCCCGCGGTTGGCGCTGTCCTCGTCGGGCCTACTCGCCCAAATACAGCGCAGTGAGCAATTGGAACTGGCTGAACGCGCGGCTGTCGAAAAGGGATTACATCGCGGGCGTGAAGTTGTCGACGGGTTGGTGTGGGCCGCTTCTGCCTTGCTCATCCCGGTAGTCGCCATCATCGCCGGTACCGGAGTGTGGGAGCAAGGTGTTGTCGCGGTCCTACTCGTTCTGATTTTCACTCTGCGCAGTCGGTCGTTCACCCACTCGCGGCATGTCGCACCGATGCTCGGCGCCTCAGCAGTGTCGGCCGTGGTCGTAGTGTGCGCAGTGCCGCATTGGATCGAGTTGACTCAGGCCGCTGCCATTATCGCGGGCGTTGTCGGCACGATCATTGTCGGAATCGCGGTCCTTATCGGACAGCTCCCGGCGCTCGATGAAGTTCCGGCAGCGCGACTGCGCCGTTTCCTCGATGGTGTGGACCTGCCGCTTGCACTCGCCTATTTCCCCGTCGTGTTCGTCGGGCAGGGGGTCTACGGCCTGTTCTGGCCGTACTGACACATCACAGTCAGCGTCGTCGCGAGGCAAAATAGTCGATGATGAATCCCGCGGCAACGATGCCGACCAGGATGACGGCGGCCAACACCAATGAGATCACAATTAGTCGCAGCGTGAGTTGCTTGCCCCGCAGTGGCTGACTGCCATGAATCAAAGCCGACGACGCCAGCTGCGCGCGGAGTTTATGGGCCTGCAGTACGGTGCGCGGGTCACCCCCGGTAGTCATGGTTAGCCATCCTACTATCCTGATGGAGGCTGCGGGGCGCAGCGATGCAACCATCTCTCGGCGGCACACAAACGGAGGACGAATGGGCAACGATCAGTCAGATATGCCACCACCGTGGCTGAGTGATGACGACGATAGCGACCCGGACCCCACCGCCAAAGTCGGCGAACCGAATAGCACCCCTGAGCAATTGGGGCCGATAGCCGGGAACGGCATCGTGAATGAACCGGGGACCGCGACGCCCATCTTCGCTGGGGATAGACAGCCTCCGCCGCCCCCACCAGCACCGCGCGGCTGGGTCCCGGCCAGTGACGACGATGATGCCGAGATCGACGCACCTGCACCTGCACCTGCACCTGCACCTGCACCTGAAAGTGCTCTCGCGTCGGAACCGCCTCCGCCAAGACAACACGCCGTCACGCCTCCATCACCAGCTCCCCCCGTTTCCCCGCCGCCGGTTGTCGCCGCACCACCCGTGGCGCCCCCTTCTCCTGCAGCAGCATCACCCACCCAAGATGTATTCACCGGGTCCGATCAGCCCGAACCGGTTGCGGCACAACACTTCACCCCGCCATCCTTCTACGGACAGCACGCGAGTAAAGAAGGTATCGCGGAGGACCCGAGTCTGGGCGAGAATGCGAACGCCACGGACTCGTCGTTCCAGCCGCCCCAACATTTTCAACCGCAGAGTTCTCCGGCTCCCAACTTCTCGCCGCCCAATTTCCAGCCACCCAACTTTCAGCCACCGCCGCAATACCAAGTGCCGCCACAACAACCACCGGTTCAGCCCCACCCCCAGCAGTACGATCCGACGTTGGGAGTACCTCATGGCGCAGCGGTCGCGAACCCGGGTTACGCACCGCAACAGCAGCAGCCGGTCCACCAGCAGCCACCTATTGAGCAAGGCCAGCCGGTGCAGCAGCACTATCCGCCGAACCAGCCACCGGTCGGAAACCTTGCTCCCCCACCGGGTCTCGACCAGATCCGACTGATTCATAGGTCAAAGAAGGCGCCTCAATCAGGATGGCGGCGCGCGGTGCATAGCGCCACCGCCGGGGTCGTGAATCTCGGCGACAGTGCACAGCAACAGCACATCGACCAACTGATCGAGCGCGTGCGTCAGCCGATACGTGGCGACTTCCGGCTCGCGGTCCTGTCGTTGAAGGGTGGTGTGGGCAAAACAACGACCACCATCGGCCTGGGGTCGACATTCGCGTCACTTCGTGGTGATCGCGTTATCGCCGTCGACGCGAATCCCGACCTGGGGACGCTCGCGAGCCGGGTCCCGCAGCAAACCACATCGAATGTGCGTGGTTTGCTCAACGATCCCAATGTCACGCGCTACTCGGATGTGCGAGCACATACGAGCCAGGCTGAGAGCCGGCTGGAAGTGCTTGCGTCCGAACGTGATCCAGCGATATCGGAAGCATTCAGCGAGGATGACTATCGACGAGTCGTAGGAATTCTGCGCAATCACTACAACATTGTGTTGACGGACTGCGGCACCGGCCTCATGCATTCCGCGATGAAGGGCGTTCTGGGCCTCGCACATGGGATCGTCCTGGTCACCTCCCCGGCGATCGATGGAGCGCAGAGTGCGTCCGCCACCCTCGACTGGCTCAACCACCACGGTTACGAGCGGCTCGTCAGCCAGTCTGTCGTGGTGATTTCCTCATCGACGCCGGGCTCCCCGCCCGTCGACATCGATATGATGGCTCAGCACTTCCTTGGCCGAACCCGAGCGGTTCAGGTGATCCCCTATGACAGCCACCTCGCCGAGGGTGCTCAAGTGGATCTCGAGCTGGTCGGCCGAGACACTCGCACCGCACTCATCGAACTGGCAGCGACTATCGCCGACAGCTTCCCGGTTACCGTCGGGATGCCACCGAACGGTGTGCCCAACCAGTGGCGCGGATAGGCGGGCGCCTGTCAGGTAGACGGCTAGTTAGTCGCAGGCGTGGGACCGTGTCCGTGAATCCGTGTTCTGGAGCTGAACTGAACTTCCGGTCGACCGCACGTCCTTCACATTCGGAAAGACGCGGGCGAGGTCCTGAAGTCAAGGCGACTTCCTACGAAATGAACCGTACGCACATTGTCCGCGACTTCGACTAGTCCTACCATCCCATTCCGAAAAGAACGCATCGATCCTCCCGGCTTCGAACTCGCGCCGGGCCAGTTGTTGGCCGACCCGCCAAGTCGTGGTGGTGATTTTCGAATCTCTGTTGAGAAGCGGCAGCCGCCGCTTACCAACAAGGACGTAACTTGGCGGAGGAGCGTTCCTGCCTGTTACTCGGACATGTGTATGAAGATCACGCTCTTTGAGGAGCGGTGCGTGCGCGAGTTCATCCAGCGTCGGGCACCTAACACCGGACCAGTCCAGGTCATGGATACTCACATGACTTCTAGTCACGTGAGTGACAAGAGATGCACTCCATTTGCCCAACTCAATCGACGGCGCTGCCCACACCTGCCCGGCCGCCAATCCCGGATCACCGGACATTCGAAGCCTCTCGCGTGGTTATTTCAGAATGTGCGACCAAATCGAATACCGCCCGGACCAGGGGCGGCGCTCCAGCAGTAGTCACACTACCAACGCAACTCAACCGGTCGTGGCGTCACACTCGACGCAGTGCGTCGAACACCGGCCTCAACTGCTCCAAAGCATCATCTCGTGCATCCACCTCCGCCCGCAACTCGGACCATTCGGTCTGAGGAGCGGTGACAATGCTCAGTGCTTCGCTTGCATTTTTGATTAATACATCGCTAACTACGAAATCAGCGTCTTCTAGTGACTGCGGACCATAGCCTTCGTCAACGCTCGGACCGCCAGGGACCAGGGCGGCGACCGTGGCGGCCGCAGCGATCACAGCACATGACTGATCAGCCTCTAGCGGGCTATCCGGTTCGACCTGAAATGTCTCTCGCAATAGCTCAAGTTTGCCCTCAGCGTCGGCTTCATCGAACTCATCTACCCAGTCCCCCGCGTCATCGTTGTCAAACGGACCATCGCCCCAAGCACCCATCTGTTACCCAGCCTTTCGTATCGATGTATAGCTTCCGACTATACCTAGAATAGCATTCTAGGCGCTTCAATTTTCTCGTGTGGTACCTCGACTCTGCCGCACTGTTTCCCGACCAAAAAAGGAAGATTCTGAGCGGCACAATTCACATGCTTCCACACTCGATCATATTTGCCTGGAGTTATTCTCTCGAAGTCGGGACTATCCAATCGAGCTATCGGACATCGAACAACACCTCCTTGGCCATCGTCGAACGCGGGGCTCTCCCATATCTTGGGCCTAAATTCGTTCATCTGCCCGAGGTACTCAAAATTTCGGACCCCCGTCTCAATCCCGTGCACTATCACCGCAAACGTAGCCAACTCGGGAACCAGAACAGCGGGAACGACCCATGCCGAGCGTTCTTGAGTCGCAGGGACGGGCGTGCAGAACATATAGAGCGCCATTCCGGTGACTTGGCGGTACTGCGACACTCGCGACACCACCGCGACGGCTGCACGTTGCTCATCCTTCGATACGACACCGAAGAGCGCACCCTGCCTGAACATGATCGGTATCAACCCCACCTCGTCGTCGCATCGCGAGGAGCGCGATCGCTGCCTCGCGTGCCGTTCATTGACTCAAGAGTCCCTGGCTCGACGCGCACGCGAATTGTTATGCGACGGTTCATCTTTGGCCGGACGGCATGTGCAGCAATCAGGCTCCTTCCGTCTTCAAACCTATGTCAAGCTACTAGGTTGGATCGACCTGGACCGTCTAGCCTACTCGTCGTCGATTCTGATCTGCCCGATCGTGGTGCCCGGCGGGAGTTCCGTCGCTCGCTTGCTGATCTGAGACATCAACGACCAGTTGACTGCAAAGTCGGTCAATTCCAGGTTCTCAACCGATAGGTCCCCGCCCAGTATCGACGGAACCTTGTACCCAACACACTCGTTGTAACGCAGCTCGGAGTTGGTGGTCGATTCACGCCACTCATTGAAGAGCGATGCAAGCAAGTCGTCTTCTTTGTAGTCGGATAGTTCACAGTCATGGAAGTCCGAAAAAGTAGAGGGAACTTCAAACACATCTACGCCCGGCTCAAACATGTAGATCTTGCAATGCTACGGGATACCCCCGAGGGTGGTCCCCCAAACTCTGCCAAGCCAGTCAAACGCAAACGGCAAGATCTTCCGCGCATAGCTGGGAAAGTCCTCAGCTATCCATCCCGCAATTTGATTTGCCAATTGCGGAGTGCAAATCCGATAGAGGCCGAAGTCATACACCGTCCCGCCCATAGTCCGAATAAGCTCGTCAGCATCTACCGGGGAGCCGGTTAGACGCGCATCTTCCACTTCCGACCCCTGACCCGCCGTCGGCGTGTAGGTCCGTTCAAACTTCTCGAACACCTCGTCCGCCCTTCACTGTCATGAAATTCAAAGATAGAAAACGCTCGACAGAAGATCACAAATAGCATATTTCATAGCCAAATAGTTCCGACCGCAGCAAACCTACGGACAGTATAGGCAACCAACTCATCTTCTATGCAGTAGAGCACCCGTAATAGAGGTATCGACTGCGATTACTTCACTCTTCCAAACCAACGTCTCAGCTTGAGACGCTGCTTTCACCAGCCCGGCAGTCTCATCGACCTCGCCCAGTAGAATATCGAATCTGCCATTCCGCCTTGCACTACCAGCTGGTAAACCCCACCATCAACTTCAGGAGCCGCGACGACATCAACTACCTGCCCTACTGCGGGTTCTATGGCGAGCTTCCGGGTTGTGAATAATTCAGGATTAGGATTTCCAATGATAATCTCCAGCCCCTCATCTACCCCTGATGACTTCCATAATGCGGTAAGGGGCTTCGCCCCCACAATAGAAAGGCACAATCCATCTTCCACTGCGCCGTCTATTAGATACGGTCCGTTCACCAGCTCACGGTCACGCGGGACAATCTCAAGAAGGCTGCCAAACTCCAATCCCACAACAGATTCGAAATATTTTGGACACAGTTCTTCCATCGACGCCTCCGTACTTTCCGAAGTAACGAGTCTTCCGATAGGGCTGAAGGTGGGCACTCGAACTGTGGTGCGCCGGTTCAGCTTTCGAGTTGGGCGGCTTGCCGCAGCCCGCCCTGTCCGTCAGGCCACCACAAAGTCGGTACCGGATCGCTGAGCAGAAATAGCCCAACAGCATGCGAAGCAGCCAGCCGTAGGCTTTCTTCGCGGAAGTCGGCTGCCTCGTCCCACCCGGCTGCAACATAAGCCATTGCGGGATACACCGACGAGTAGTCGGCACCCTCGTCCCCATCCGCAGTCTCGCTAACGGGATAAGTGTCCATCATCGACGCGGTCCAGCTTCCCAGCGCAGACCCCGCCTCGACTCCCGTTGGCTCTGTCTCATCCATCAAATCTTCGAACCAGGCAACAAACTCGTCAGGATCTGCGGGAGCAACTGCGGGGTCGAATGCAGCTAAATCATAGGACAAATCTTTCAACCTTTCCCTGGTTTCGGCAACCTATTCTTAACAGTCAACGGTTTAATCACCCGAGACTTGTCCCGTTCAGCATTCGCAGCCACCCTCGCGCGACGATCAGCCTCCGCCTTCTCAGCTTCCAATCGCCGTTGACGAACCCGACCTTCGACCAACGCCACCAGCTCGTCGCCCAATTCAGTACGATCAAAGGTTGCCAAAATCATCGCGGCCCCGTTCGCAGCCGCAAGCTGACTCTCATCGGACCCTACTAGTTTAGCCTCAAAGTGTTTTCGGTATAACGCGTAGCCTTCGTCAACCCTCCCCACGGCGCAAGTAGCGAGCAGCCCAAGCATTCCCGGAAAAGCCCACGGCGGCTCATCGTCCCGAAGCATTGCCTCTACCAATGCGTCCAGAGTCGGCACCTCGTCACAAATGCGCTGAAAAGCGGAATGCACGGCCGACGCATAGCGATGCGCACGTTCCACATCGGCAATTTGCCCCGATTCCTCGTCTATAGCAATCTTCCAGCGATCGGGCGAGACCACGAGGGCACCAAGACCGACACCCCACACCCGACCGTCGCCATATTGTGTGCCTCGTTACAATTCTTGCACACGGGCAGAAACTAACCGAAAACTTGTCGCCACTTCCGCAAATACGGCATCGGACCTGTCTTCGATACCTAATTCGACGACAAGATCGATATAAACACTGTAACCATCGGAAATATCATATTCCAACCGCTTATTCTCTACAAGCCTAAGCTTAGAATCCTTGGACAACCTGCTATATAGCTGAGCAGCGACCAAGTTCTCAATCCGACAGATCAAAGATCGCCCTGTTGCCACCATCCTTTACCTGCCAATCTGACTATTGGACCACGACGCCGCCACATCGCCGCTCCTACTCGGAGTACTTTCCGGATGGAGCCGACATTTCGGATAACTGAGATTCCGATAAGCGAGCGCCTTTCGTCGCGTATACTTTCGGGCGCCGGCTCCTGCATTTGCTTAAAATAGATACTTTGGCTCTTCCGTGATTTCACGTGACACTTCGACATCGCCACACTTCTTGCCGACTATAAAGGGAAGATTCTGTGCGGCAGAGTTCACATGATTCCACACTCGACCGTATGTGGCTGGATTTGGTCGATCAAAATCAGGATTATCTAAGCGAGCCGCCGGATATCGGATTACTCCTCCCTGACCATCCGAAAAGGCAGGGTTCTCCCAGAATTCCGATCGGAATCCGTTGAGGACACCAAGATATTCAAATTTCCGATATCCGGTTTCAGCACCATGGACTATAGCAGCAAACTTGGCCAGCTCAGGTCTTACGTCTACCGGAATGTGCCAGGATGATGCCTCACGAGTCGCTGGGATTGGTGTGCAGAACGCGTACAACGCCGCAGCCGTAACGCGCCGATAACGCGATACTGCAGCGACCACCGAAACAGCCGCGTGCCGCTCGTCATCAGACACGATGCCAACCAGCACCCCAGGCCCCAGATCTTGTGGATTCATACGATCTTCGTTCCGGCACCAACTGCATCCACATGGCTGGCAAGATTGGCGAGGCTCCCATGTTTTGAGATCAGGTACTTTTGGCCGTCCGCCAGAATATTTGCCGAAAGTGTACTCCGATACACATTTCC
Organism: Gordonia sp. CPCC 205333; assembly: GCF_048537885.1. NCBI lineage: Bacteria > Bacillati > Actinomycetota > Actinomycetes > Mycobacteriales > Gordoniaceae > Gordonia > Gordonia sp. CPCC 205333. Next base: position 588,601 of record NZ_JBCLVI010000004.1, read on the forward strand.
CGTCGCCATTCCTTTGAATAGCGATTGCTGCGCTGAGGTATGCGGGAAGCGATCCATGTACGCCTGCTCCACGCCTGTGCGAAGTCGGGACGTACTGTTAGTCATACGCTCAAGTGGTCTAAGTTCCAAATGCGAGCGAAATGGATTAACACTGTGACGATATCTTGCCGAGCTAAAACGAGTCGCTTTGCCGATATACTGCAAGTTTCCCGATTTGTCGAACAGCCCGTAAACTCCGCCACACATTTTCAAACCCAGCGGATCAATCCACGTGTGCGGGTTGTGCACGTATGCGGTGGCCGAAGCAGGGTTGGGAGCCACGCCCAGCGGATCGCTACTCGTGTAGCTACCCGTCTCCGGGTGATAGTACCGGTGTCGGTTGTAGTGCAGCCCGGTCTCGGGATCGAACTGTTGCCCAGCGAATCTCAGCACCGTTGAGGCGCCTGCCCATCGAGTCTGTCCCCAGACTGTGGAACTGGCCCGGCCGGCGATCCGCCCGGAAGCGGGGTCGATCAATTCGGTCGGCGCACCGTTGAGGTCGGCGACAATTGCATAGAACTCAGCGTCAATCGACGCCTGCGAACTTGCGACCGATCCGACGGCGGACGGCTGCCCGGTGAATCCGTCACCTGCACCTACACCTGGGCTGTAATGCCGTGCGTGCTGCTCTAGCGGGTCGCCAGTGGCAGGGTGATAAGTCCAGACCCACGCCGAAGCACCACCCGCACCGAGTCCGGCGCGGGGAGTGTGTGCCGTGTTGACCTGGATGGCGAGGTCATCGCCGTCCCAACCGAATACAACTGAATCCAGTAATCGCCCGTCGGCGGACGTATGCCGCTTGGAAACACGCCGGCCGAAAGCGTCGTACCCGTAGCGCCACCGCGTGCCATCAGGTGACAACACAGTGCGGATCTGGCCATTGGTGGTGTACTCGAAACGTGTCACCGACGGCTTACGCGACAACCTGGACGTCGTCTGCATGACCATCTGACCAGCAGCGTCGTAGGAGAAGCGTGATCGACCCGCGCGAGTCACATGTGTGCCGGCCGAACCCACACGATCCGACTGTTCAACGCGAGCGACGCCGGCGATCGGCGAGGAGGCCACTCCTTCTGAACTACTCGCGACGCCGTCGCTCGCCGCCAGCACGCCAGCCGGCGAGTACGCGTACCGCTCTTCCTCACGAGACTGATCAAGTGATGACGATAAGACGCGCCCCACTGAGTCGAGCCCGAACCGCTTAGTCCGTCCCGACGCCAGGTCCGTCAATGATTCGACGTAGGTGTCGGACCGATACGACCATCTGCGGCCTCCGACCACCCGCGCATCCGAGCTGCCGGAGCGAGGATCGCCAGCCGCACCGATCTGCAGAGAAGTCAGCCGGTTCCGAGAGTCGTATCCAAACCCTAGCCGCGACAAGGACCCGATGGCCCGCCCTGCTTCGCGGCCGATTTGATCGTAAGAGAATCGCAAGCCGTCGATACCGGTCGCCCCGCCGACACCAGCATCCGGGCCAGCCGTAACGACCGAGCCGATCCGGCCGGATGGATCAAACTCGAACAGAGTCGACCACACGCCTCCGGCCGGACCCAACCGTGATCCGTCCACCGTGCGGGTGACGCTCAACTCGTCGGGCGACCACCGCCACGAGACCGAGACATCATTCACTGTCTCTCCGACGATCAGACCCGAGTCATCGCGCTGGTATTCCACGCGCGCGTCATTGTTAACCGCCGAGACGAGCTCGCCCGCCGCGTTGAATTCAAAATTCTTGACGTCGTCGTCCGCGCTGACACGTACTACCCTGCCAACGGCGTCATACTCGGTGACCGAACGACGACCCAACGCATCGATACGAGATATACCGCGACCCGCCGCGTCGTATTCGTACGACGTAACCGCGTCATTGAAATCGGATTCCGATCGGACGCGGCCAGCCTCATCCCGGTCGAACCGCCAGATCATTCCATCAGGATTAGTTACTGCGACGGGTTCACCCTGCGTCGAGTAACTCGTGCGCAATTGCCCGCCGTCTGCCACCACAGATACCAGGGGCAAATCCATCGGGCCGAACTCACTGGCTACCCGATGACCGGCCTCGTCGACCGCCGCCACCAGATTGCCTTCGCCGTCATACTCACCGGTTTGAGTTGTGCCGTCCGGATTCGTCTGCAGAGTCAGCAGGTGATCGGGATTCCAGACTTGAGTCGTGGTATTGCCCTCGGGATCGGTCGCTTCGACAATATTGCCGAATGCGTCGTAGACATATGTCCATACGCGCGCACCGGGTTCCACAACTAATGTCGGCCGTCCCGCGTCATCGCACGTGACTTCGGTCGTTAGGCCCGATGAATCCACAATTCGGGAGAGAACCGATCCAGAAGTCCTAAATTCGAACTCGCGAACCGTTCTGCGGCCATTGGGATCGATGATCGACGTGACATTTCCCGCGGCGTCCACCTCAAGCTCGGTTACGCGGCCCATCGCGTCGACCTGCCGAACCGGCACGCCCAATCCTGCGAACAGTGTCGACGTCCGCGCGCCATCCGGTTCGGTGGTCGCGGTAACAGCACCGAACTCGTCTCGTTCGATCAGCGTCTCGCCACCAACTGCGTCGACAACCGACACAACCGCGTGATTCCGATGACTGTAGGTGGTCACTCCGCCGGCAGGATCAATGTGTTGCCACATATCTCCATCAGCAGTCGAGCGGAATACATGAACCCTCAACCGCCCCAGCATTTCATCTACGACGGGGGCTTCCGGTTCAACTCGTCCGACACTGATTGAGCCATCGCGAGCGTCAATATGGAATTCGATGCCAGCGACGGACAGACCGTGCTCGCTGATAGCTGACGCCAGCGGCAACGAGGCGAGGCGATCGAGCCTCGTATCGATTCCAACGAGATCGACAGTGGAGTCGAGTTCGGTGACCGATTCGATCAATGCGAGCACATGACCGGCGGCCGGCGCACCTTCGTAGGTGTCCCGCAAATGCACGAACGCATTCGCATACACACCACCCGTACCAGCTTGAACCGCGACGCGACCCATGTCGTCATATCGGTGACGATACGAATGCCCATTCCGATCGGTCCAGCCGATCAACCGGTGATCACCGTCGTATTCGTAGCGAAGGGCCTGCCCTGACCAATTGGTCACCGCAACGAGGTCATTTGAAGACGAATAGTCGAATTGCCGAACGACGTCGGATTTACCGTCACCGTTAACGGTCAATTGGGCGACCAAACCAGTGGCTTCGTCAGTGCTGACTTCGACCGTGGCACCACCGGAATGCCGCAGTCGCGCAATGTGCCCGCTCTGAGTGTCGTATTCGACGTCGATGCGATGCCCAGAGTGGTGCACTATCGCCGACACACCGATAACCAGCGACATGTCCAGCGCTCCACCAATACTGGACGCGCTGATAGGACCGCCGGATTCCAGCGACGACCTTTCACCGAACAGAGCGAATTCATACGTCACGCCTGTTCGAACATCACGCATGCGGTAAGCGCCATCGACGAAAGACAACGGCATGGTGCCGACCTCGGGCATCACCTCGTTCTCATCCGACGGGTTTGCGTACCGAAGGACCGCCGCATCAGCGGTGAGTACCGTGACTCCGTCGGCGTCGACCTCAACTCGAGCGTCGAGCGTCGAGCACCACGATGGGCCGAATAGACGTCCAGCACGGAATGACGAGATATGTGACCGCTCGAGAATCAGCGGGAAGGCCGCGTCGATCCGCAAATCGACTTCGGTATCGATCAACTCACCCGACGCCGCGTCGACGGGCTCGCCGCACGAGAATACGTTCTTAACGCCCTTAGCGAACTTGCTTTCGCTCGCCAGCTTCCCGAGCTTACCCACTTGGCCGAGCTTGCCGACTCCAGGAATAACCCCCACCGCGTCCATGGCGAACTGTCCCCACGACTTATTTCCGGTCAGAGCCAACGCCGCACTGATCGCCAGACCGATTCCAGCCAGCGCGCCGCCGATGATCGTTCCCAAGCCTGGGAACATCGCAAGAATGCCGCCAGCGAATAACAAAAGTTCCGATATCTTTCCCAGAATATCGGCGTGATCATCAATCCAATCGCCGACGCCCTTCCAGAAGGCGTTCCAGCCCGACGGATTCTTCTCGAACGGGGTGTCGTGCTCCTTGTCGATGACACCCTTCGCCGTCGTCGACGCCGTTTCCATCGCCGTATGAACGCCATTAGCCTTTGTCAAAAGGCCATTCCACGCGCCCATCATATTGTGATAATGGGTCCACGCGGCGGCCAACTCGGCGCGCACCCGATTCGCGTGTGCCTCGGCAGCGGCGAAGGCCGAATCCGCCTGAGTCTCATTCGCAACCGCAGCCGGTAAACCCGGTGTCGCAGCGGCGGCTGTGACCGCAACCTTGGCTTGCGTCAAATTTCCCGACGCCGTCGCCTCTGCGCCCTCGGCACCCACCAACTCGGCCTCTAGTCGGTTGACGTTATGCGCAGCCGTCTGCACTGCCTGATGCGACCCCGGCGCCTGAGCGCGAATCGACGTCATCAGCGTGTGCTCAGTGGTGAACACCCCACCGAACGCCTTGATACCGGTGCCGACATTGCGATGCGCCGTCGCCGCTTTGGTTAGCCAATCAGGCAACCGATCATCAAGCTTCGACCGAAATTTTTCAGCCTCATCGCCTTGAAAATCAGCAGTGTTCAGCGACCGCAATAGACGAGCAGCATTGTCCGAATGGTCGGCAAAATCCAGGTACTTCTGCGCACCCGACACCACCGACGCTGGCGTGCCCCCCAACCACATCGGCGACGAATCTACCGGAGCCGTAAATGTCTCCAACGGAGGCAACAGCGCAGCAGGCATTAACTTTCACCCTCCTGAAAGAACCAGCAACGAATCAGCCGAGACCGCACCCGGAATCAGCCATGCAAAATGGTGTTATTAATACCCTTCTGCATTGACAACACCTGCTGCGAATTGTCACCCAAGGTCTGCCTAATCTGTGTCAGCACCTGAGTAATCGAGTCGAATCCGCGGGAAACCTTGCCGTGAATCCCCGAATAGGTCTCATGCTCGTCGCCCGACCATGCCGAAGCCAACTTCGTCACATGTTCTTCGAGTTCATCCACCGCCGACTGCAGATTGGTGGCTGCGGTCTCCACTCGCTCCTCAGCCTGCTGCGCCGCACCATGGTCATACGAATAATCCGTCATCACACGCTCCAATCAAAAGAATAACGGGCAAAGAAGTCGAACTTAGATGTTGGTGTTCTCGGCATCGTGGAAGTTCATATGAGCACCTGCCGAACGAACCGTATCGTTCTGGTCCGACTCACCGCGGGTGTAGTCCGACGACACTTGCTCGGTTCGAGCCCCTAACTGCCCCAGGGCCTTATTCACCTGGTCAGCCGCGGACTTCCACTGATCCTTCAGACCCGACAACGCTTCCTTTGCGCCACCGTCAATCTTCCCCAGCAGGTCATCCATCGCCGACTCGAACTCAGATGAATTCGACGTGAACTTCCCTACCGCATCCTGCAAATTCGAAGCATGCCCCTTCACCGCAGCATGCTCGACCGAAAAGAAACCAGCCATGATATGTCCTCCCAGTTACCCGAACTAACTACCTACGACAAATGCCAACATTAGCGGTAACGGATCGCCACCGCAATAATTCAAATCATCCACCCGGACCACGCGGAGCGTTGCGACCGCTGCCCGGCCCCTGCATCGAATCTGGCAGTTGCAGGGTCGGCAACTTCGGCGATCCCAGATCGGGCGCCGGGCCAAACGGGATGCGTGCGCCGCCCGGCAAGGGGATCTCCGGGACAGTCACCGACGGCGCGGGGATTCCGCGACGCGTCACGGTCGCATGCATCAGGTAGACGTTGTAACTAGACCACTGCGACATGGTGAAGTACAGATCATTCCCCTTCGACCACGGGTGGATGCTCGCCCCGTAAATCGACGGATAGTTGGCGGCAGACGCGATCACCTGCGGCGACGTCCACGGCCCCTGCGGATTCGCCGCTTGTCGCAGCACGATGCCGTTGTTGAAGACGTCGGTCGAGATCATCAGCCAACGTCGGAGCGACGGGCTGTACTGCACCGAAACCTCGCCTACGCCACCGGAGACCACCGAACGCGGCTCAGCGGTGAGTCCCTTCTGCCAGTGGGTACCCGTCCAGTACTGATACGCCGCTCGGTACATGATCTGATTCGCCGGCACGCGGGCGACGTAGACGCCACCGACGCGGCCTTGTTCGGTGCCGAACATGTAAACCATGCCACCGCGCTTCGCGAGAGCGGGCATCTGGAAGTTGCGAGCCGGACCGGCGTTGGTCCAGAAGGCAGTGCCCGACTTTCGCCAGGTTGCGCCGTTATCACCCGATACGGCGATACCCGAGTAATTCGACGTCCATGAACCCGGAGCGGGACCGTAACGGCGGATCGATGCGTACGAGAGGTATTGCTTGCCGCCGATCGAAATTCCCGACGTCGGCAACGTCGTGACCTCCGAACCGTTGACGCGGCGAGCGGGAATCACTTCCCGCGCGTGATTCGCCCGGTTGCTCAGAAATGAGCTGTAGCTCATCTGGTTGAGATTGCGGGTTGAGCTGTAGGCCAAAGTGTTGACACGCCAATCGAATCCGGTCGGCGCCGACGTACCGGTATCACCGGCATAACCCGATCCTTGCTTTCCCCCCTGCTTCAGATTGACGTACGGCAACGCGGGAAACGGGATCTCCTTGGGCATGATCGGCAGATTGAAACCCGCACCACTCACATACGGCGGCTGACCGCTCGACTCGCCTTTTGGCCGTGGAGTCCCGAAGGTGTCGCCGAACATGGTGATGACCTGGCCGTTGCCGTTGTCCCACATGACCGCGTTACCCGCGCCCGCGACGCCCCATTTGGTGTCGGTGTGATCAGCGGACTGCGACCCGGTCAGCTTTGTGACGAAGGCATTGGTCACACCACCCTTGGTAATCGGCTGGCCGTTGCCACGCTTCTCGCCGACGTTCTCCGTCTTCGGCGTTGGGTACAGATCATTACCCGGACCGGTCGGGGCCGGCGAATTCTGATCGGGTACCACCGTCACCGGCGCTTTGTCATCGCCACCCTTCGGCAGTTCCGGAACGGCCGGGGCCGGGGGAACGATCATCGCCGCGTTCTGCACATTCGGCACACTCAATTGCGGCTGAGCGTTGAGATTTGGTGCCTGCGCCTGTTGCGAATTGCCGGAGTTCGACGAGCAGCTCGCGAGTGCCAACGTCGCCGACAAACTCAATACGCACCCCGCGACGACACGCTTCTTCGTAGTCGTGGTGTTCATCTGAATGTTCCTCATCCCCACGATTCAGCGCCCGTACCGGCCGGCGAACGCATGTACTTTTTCCAAGAATCCCGGCGTCGAATTGAATTGCGCCACCGACGCGGCCCAACCATCCGACTTACGAAGGTCGCCACCGGCCGCACAGAGGTATCGCGCGACGGTCAGCGTCGCATCGTCGAAGTTGTCCGGATCAGCCTTGCCGTCGTTGTCGGCGTCGGTCGCGAATTGTTCCCATTTGCTGGGCATGATCTGCATCGGTCCCATGGTGACGTCAATGGTGTCGTTACCGTCGTAACGTCCGGCGTCGGTGTCAGGGATTGGCTTCGCACGTTCAGGATTCGCCTGAGTCAGGCCACGTAATTGCGGTGAGACGATGCCGTCGTTCCCGATGGACGAGCCGTCGGCGCTGCCGTGTTCGCTGGCGACCGCGCCTATTGCCGCGAGAGTTGACCAGCCGATTCCACAACCGGGAACGGCCTTATCCATCGCCGCCGCAGCGTATGCGTAGGACTGCAGGGCACGCACCGGAATACCGTATGGCTCGCTATGCAGTTGCGACCATGCCCTCAACTGCACCGACGGGACGTCCTGTTTGGCCGAATCCTCGTCCTTGCTCAGTCGCGACGAACATCCCGCGACCAGCACAACGGCCAACAGAACACCCATGACGCCCATGGCTTTTCGCATGTATCGAATCCCTCCGACCCGCTCGCGCAGCATGTTACCGCACTCGTTAGCCGGACAAATGGAGAGGCCATTCGTTTGCATGCGTAGCGACTACTGCTTTCGGCGCAGAAGTCTTCTACACCGGCCGGGGCGCTGCAACTTCAATGCCCTACATTGCCACATGCAGTGATATGAATCACATTTCATGCAGCGAAGTCGCCGGTAAACCTGTCTACCCAGTTTGACGCTATCTCTTGGCGAGAGCGATTATCGCTCCTCCCGCCAGCGCGACGATCGTGCCAACCAATGCGAGATACACGCCGATCCCGAGTTTGAAATCGCCATCGACAAGGACAGCACTGGCGACCGCTCCTGCGACACCAATCGCCCCCACAATTAGAGTCGGACGTTTCCAGGCTTCGGAGTACTTACCGATCAACCGCGTGAACCCGACAATCAGGAGCACGATGCCCGCCGCTGCCACCGCCCAATGGAGCCTGCTCGACTGATAGGTGACCTCAAGGGTGTCGGTGCTGTGGGTTGTGCCGAACCCCGTTATCGTCGCGGCGTCGTCAATCTTCGCGACGTACCAGACGAGTGGATACGACGCCAAAGCCAGAATCGATCCGACAATCGTCACGACGGCGCCAATTGAGAACCCGGAATAGTCCGCGACTGCCGGTACTGACGGAGTTCCCTGCGATACCGCCCCGTGTGGCGATTGTTGTTCTGTCATCTCGATGTCCCTCAGACTAGTTGCGCGGGACACCTCGCCCCCGCCTCGGTGGAAGAGTACGACACGACATCGATCGACGCCGGTTTGGTGTCATTTCTCCGACCCACATTCGCCTAACGTCACGGAGTCTCGCTTTACACCAGCCGCTGACTTACCGCGTCGGGCAAATGCCGCAGCGCATACGACAGGGGCACCCAGGGCCAATTCGGCACCGGCGCGAACCGCGGTTCCGCTTCGATCGCCTTCACCAGCGCTCGCACGCCGTCGTCGGTCTTCGACATCAACTTGGTCTTCACGCCACGGTTGATATCGGTCTCGATATATCCCGGTGCGATTACCGACACGGTAATCGGCGAGTTAGCGAATTCCGCCTGCAGACCCTGCCCCAGTGCCGACAGGCCGGCCTTCGAGGCCGAATACGCCGCTTGCGCTTTGGGCAATCCGCGGATCGCGCTCATCGAACTGATCAGGACGAGATGACCGGCATTCTGTTCGCGGAAGATTTCCAGTGCCGCCTCGATCTGAGCAACTGCCCCAATGAGATTCGTCTGAATCGTCTCGATATTGGCGTGCATTCTGCCGGTGCCCAGCGGCGCGCCCTTGCCAAGTCCGGCGTTGACGATCACGCGATCAAGACCGCCGAGTTGGTCCGCGAGATCGCGGAACGCAGGACCAACGCGGTCGACGTCGGTCACATCGACCGTCGCCGTCGCGACCCGCTCCGCGTCCGCCACGATTTCGGCGGCCAGGGCATCGAGCTTCTCGGCTCGACGCGCACATAGGGCCAACGCTCGCCCCTTCTTCGCGAACTCACGGGCCATGCCCTCGCCAAGGCCCGAGCTGGCACCGCTGATAAGGATCTTCTGCCGTTTGGTCATGGCCGCCAACCTACCTGCCGGGTTACCAACTCGTGGCACCGAATCCCCCTCTATCAGGGTGTACGGTCGGGAGTCATGGGGCGAATTACCACGCGCAGACCGCTGACGAAAATCACCGTCGGTCGCGATCCGCAGCGTCGCGTCGACACTCTCGCCGTCGAAGAACCCCTCGAGATCCGCATCAACGGCAATGCATTAGCCGTCACGATGCGCACCCCCGGCCACGACGTCGAACTCGCCGCAGGTTTCCTCGTCTCCGAAGGAGCCATCTGCCGCACCGAACAATTCCGGGCGGCGATCCACTGCGGTGGACCGGGTTCGGGCGGCGGCGGGAACGAGTACAACATTCTCGACATCGCACTTACCCCCGACGCGGTGGTGCCGGCCACCGCTGCGCGCAACTTCTACACGAGTAGTTCGTGTGGCCTGTGCGGCAAAGCCAGCATCGATGCGGTTAAGACCGTGTCGAATTTCGACGTCGCCGCGGACACAGTCACTCTCGATGCCGAATTTCTCGCCACTTTCCCCGACCGACTACGCGAGCGTCAATCCGCCTTCGACAAGACCGGGGGTCTCCACGCGGCGGCCCTATTCGATGCGACATCGGGTGAGTTGCTGGTTCTTCGCGAAGACATTGGGCGGCATAACGCCGTTGACAAGGTTGTCGGCTGGGCCTTGTTGAGCAATCGACTTCCCTTGCGCGCCAGCGTGTTACAGGTATCTGGACGCGCGAGTTTCGAACTAGTCCAGAAGGCCGTGATGGCCGGGATCCCGATATTGGCCGCGGTATCCGCGCCGTCGTCGCTCGCGGCCGAACTCGCCGAAGCGTCCGGAACTACTCTCGTCGGCTTTCTCCGTGGCGAGACGATGAATGTCTACTCCCGTCCCGACCGAATCCTCGCCGAATCCAGTCTCTCGGCCATTCCGGGATGACCCACAGCCGCCGCGCCCTCACCTTCCAGCCCAGGAAAGCGATCCCCGATGACCATCGATCACACACCAAAACCCAAGGTGCACAATTCTATTCCGACATCGATTGCCGAACCAGCACCCACGCTCGCCGGTCGGGTTCCCGGATTGGCTCCCAACGAACCGCGCCAGGGTGGTTTCGGCCCGCTCACCGACGGCAACTGGTCGAGTAGGCCGTATCACCACGCGGCAGCGTCGTGGGGCGCGGCGCAATCGGTTGGCCTTATCCTTGCCAAACAGCGCGAACTTGGTCGCGGCACCCATTCGATGTTCGTCATGAATCACACCGACGGTTTCGACTGTCCGGGCTGCGCTTGGCCCGACGACAACAAACTTACTCTCGACTTCTGCGAGAACGGCGTCAAACACGTCACCTGGGAGATGACCCCCAAGCGTGTCGACAATCGCTTCTTCGCCGACCACACGGTGACCGAACTCGCCGACTGGACCGACTTCGACCTGGAAAACCAGGGGCGGCTGACTGAACCGATGCGTTACGACGCGCAGACTGACCGCTACCTGCCGATTTCCTGGGCCAGTGCATTCGAAATTATCGGCGGCACACTGAGATCGCTGGCGACACCAAACCAAGCGTCGTTCTACACATCGGGTCGCCTGAGCAACGAGGCGACCTTCCTCTACCAACTGCTGGCCCGCGAATATGGCACCAACAATGTTCCTGACTGCTCCAACATGTGCCACGAAGCGTCTGGCCGAGCGCTCACCGCATCGATCGGCACCGGCAAAGGCACCGTCGACACCCACGACTGGGAGCGGGCCGACCTCCTATTCGTGATGGGCAACAATGCGGCATCGAACGCACCGCGCATGTTGACCGCACTCGCCGAGGCCACCCGACGCGGGGCGAAGATCGTGCACATCAATCCGATGGTCGAAGTTGGTGCGACGAAAACTATTGTGCCGCATGAGATGTTGGAGATGGCCCGGTTCCGGGCCACCAAGACCTCGGACCTCAACCTCCAGGTGCGTCCCGGCGGGGATCTCGCCCTCATCCGCGGTGTCGCGAAGACTGTATTTGAAACCGCGGCAACCGATCCCAGCGTTCTCGACAACGAGTTCCTGGCTGAGTACACCCATCAGCTGGCCGAGTACCGGGCATTGGTCGAGTCGACTCCGTGGGACACCATCATCACCCAGTCCGGACTTCCCGGGGAACTGATCCGGGAAGTCGGACGCTGGTACGTCGAATCCGACAAGACCATCATCAGCTGGTGTCTGGGCATCACCCAACATGAGCACGGCGTGGATACCGTCCGCGAAATCATGAATCTCCTTCTGCTGCGTGGAAATATCGGCCGCGAGGGGGCCGGGCCGTCGCCGGTACGCGGGCATTCCAATGTGCAGGGCAACCGCACCTGCGGAATCAACCACCGCCCCACCGCCGCCTTCCTCGACAAGCTCGACGAAGTATGTGGCATTGTTTCTCCACGTGAGCACGGCCTGGACACGGTGACCACCATTGAGGCGATGAATGCCGGCGAGGTCAAGGTATTCGTCGGGATGGGCGGCAATTTCGTGATGGCTGCCCCCGATACCGCGTATACCGCTGCGGGACTTCGCAATTGCGATCTCACCGTGCAGGTGAGCACCAAACTCAACCGCAGCCATTTGGTGCACGGACGCGAAGCGCTCATCCTCCCCTGCCTCGGCCGCACGGAGAGGGACGAACGTGCCGGCGGTCTGCAAGGACAGACCGTCGAGGACGCGATGAGCATGGTGCATATCTCGCGCGGCAAGCGACGCCCCGCATCGACGCAGTTGATGTCGGAGCCCGCGATTCTGGCCGGCATCGCCGAATCGACGTTGCCCGACAGTGCGACTCCGTGGTCGTGGTACTCCGACGACTATGACCGAATCCGCGATGTGATGGCGAAGGTATTGCCCGGCTTCGAGGGGTTCAACGACCTCGTCAAACAGCCGGGCGGATTTCGCATCCCGCAACCAGCCAGGGAACGCGACTTCCGCACATCATCGGGTAAAGCGGAGTTCTCGCTGGCACCGCTGCCCAATGTGATCCCCGACGCCGCTGAGGTCCTGATCCTGCAAACCATGCGCAGTCACGACCAGTGGAACACCACCATTTACTCCAATAACGACCGGTATCGCGGTATCAAGAATATCCGCGAATTGATCTTCATGAACGAGGATGACATGACCGAGCGCGGCCTCTCGGAGGGTGATTTCGTCGACATCACCTCGACGTCGAAAGACGGTTCGGTCCGCACGATTCGCCGCTTCCGCGCACTGCGGTACGACCTACCCAGGGGTGCCGCCGCCGGCTATATGCCCGAATGCAATGCACTGATCGGCATCGCCGATTACAGCACCCAGAGCGACCAGCCGCTGATGAAGAACGTGCCGGTACGGGTGACACCGACAGCGGAGTAGCCCCTCCGATCGTTCGAGGACCAGCCATCGCTCGTACGAGAGCAGCACCTCGCGCTCGTCGAGCACCACCCATGCTCGTGCGAGAGCAGCACCTCGCGCTCATCGAGCACCACCCATCGAGCGGGCGAGAGCAGCCCCTCCGCTCGTCGAGTGCCAGCCATCGAGCTTGCGAGAGGGCTGGTGTATCGAGACGCGGTGCGCCGACCTCGCGAGCCGACCACAACGCCGCCAGCCGTCAACTATTTCAGCAACCGCGACATCCGACGGTCCGCCAGCACCTTTCCCCCGGTCTGACACGTCGGGCAGTACTGAAATGACCTGTCGGCGAATGACACTTCGCGGACAGTGTCACCGCATACCGGACACGGAAGCCCGGTTCGCGCGTGAACACGGAGTCCAGTTCGCTTCTCCGACTTCATCTTTGCGACCTCGCGCCCCTCCAACCGCGACGTCGCATCGGCGAGGACCGCTCGGATCGCTTCGTACAAACCGTCCAGCTGCTCCGAGGTCAAGTTCTTCGACGTCGCGAATGGCGAGAGCTTCGCGGTGTGCAGGATCTCATCCGAATACGCGTTGCCGACGCCGGCGAGGACCCGCTGATCGGTGAGGACATTCTTGACCCGGGCACCCGTTGTGCCGAGCAAGTCGCCGAAGTCGTTGCGAGACAGGCTCAGTACGTCCGGCCCCAGCGTCGCGATCCGCTCGACGTCTTCGGGTTTGCGGACCACCCATACCGCCAGGCGTTTCTGCGTACCGGCTTCGGTGACGTCGAATCCCTCACCCGGCATGCCGCAATGCACTCGTAATGCGATGGGGCCCTTGCCCCCAGGACGCGGCGGTGTCGGCGAGAGGTTCTCGCTCCACCGGAGCCATCCCGCGCGGGATAGGTGAATGATCAGATCAATGACCGGCTCGGCGTCGTCGGGCCCATCGGCACCGTGCGTCGTTTCGATGATCAGATATTTGCCGATGCGGTGCACGCGGGAGATGGTCCGACCGGCCAACGCGGTGTAGGGCGGGTCAGCTGTCTTCAACACAGCCAGGGATGCGACGTCGACGCGTCGGATCGGGAAACCCGCCGCGCGGTCGTCGAGGAAGTTGGCGATCGCTGCCACCTCGGGAAGCTCGGGCATGATATCTAGTGTGCCGTACGCCACGGTGTAACACGCGCTTTCGACGTCTCGCGGCACGCCATCACCGCTGCCTGCGTAGCATCGGAAGGAATGTCTTCCCGATATACCGACGCCGACCTCGCTGCCCACATTGCCCAGGGTGCAGGAGAGATCTTGGTCGGCGTGCGCCACCAACACCTACTCGACGGCCGTCAGCTCGGCGACGTCGGCGACGCAATGGCCCAGGCATGGATCTCGACAGTCCTGCGCCGACACCGCCGTCACGACGCGGTGTTATCCGAGGAAGCCGAAGACGTCGGCGACCGGTCGACGGCCGAACGCGTTTGGATCATCGACCCACTCGACGGCACCCGCGAGTTCGCGTCGGGTACCACCGACTGGGCCGTGCACGTGGCGCTCACCGAAGGCGGTCGCCCGACGGTGGCCGCGGTGTCGTTGCCCGCCAAAGGCGAACTCTTCCGCTCAGACGAGGTCGAGCCGCTGACGGGTGAACTCACCGGCCGAATCGCGACCTCGCGCTTCGGCGGTTCTTATGAAAGTTCGTGGGTTGCCAACCGTCTGTCCCTGGATATGGTGCAGATCGGGTCGGCCGGCGCCAAGGCGATGGCTGTGGTGCGTGGCTCAGTCGACGCCTACGTGCACGGCGGCGGCCAATACGAGTGGGACAATTGCGCGCCGGTCGGCGTCGCCCTTGCCGCCGGGCTGCACTGCAGCCGCCTCGACGGTTCGGAGATCGTCTACAACAACACGACACACGCCTACCTGCCCGACTTCGTCATCTGCCGCGAGGAACTTCGCGACGACATTCTGCGCGCGCTGTCTGAAGTGTGGTGAGCCCGCGGGCAGAAGTTCCGACCCGGTGAAATCTCATCCCCCGCACGGGTTTCGAAGGGCAATATGCCCTTCGAGGGCGTTCACGGGGACGAGATTTACTTGCGCAGCAGGTAGATATCCATAATCCAGCCGATCCGGGCTCGCGCTTCCTCGCGCGCCGACCGGATCTGCTCTCCGACGTCACCGACTCGGCCGCTGATCAAGATCTCGTCGTCGGATCCGACATATGCGCCCCACCAGATCTCGTCGTTCGCGTCGGCGGTCGCCAAGAAGGCAAGGTCGCCGTCGAGCATCACGATCTGGTTGCCCGCAACCTCTTTCGGCGTCTCCGGCAGGCGACGCCCGGTGGTTATGTGAATCGGTTCGCCGATCCGGTGCGCGACGATTCCGTGCGCGGCCGTCAACGCCGACGCGCTGGTCACACCTGCGATCACCTCAACATCCAGTGTCAGGCCCTCAAGCGCCGCAAGCTGTTCGACGATACGCAAGGTGCTGTCATACAGCGCTGGGTCACCCCAGACCAGGAATGCCGCCACGCCGCCGTCAGGTATCTGCGATCGGAGGACCGAGGCGATCGCATCCACCCGCGCACGATGCCAGCGCCGAACCTCGGCGTCATAGTCGGCCGGCCGACGATCTCGCGGCGGATCGGCAATCTCGACGACGCGATGGTCAGGCGGTGCGTATGCCTGCAGGATCGCGGTCCGCGCGTCGAGCAACGACTTCTTCGCCGTGCCCTTATCCAGCATCAGAAACGCATCGACACCGGCCATCGCTTCGATCGCCTGGACAGTGACCTGTTTGACGCCGCCGGGCCCGATCCCGATGACGCGCAGCCTGATTCGATGGTCAGGCACGAATCTTGGGCAGGCCGTGAACCCTGGCGACCACGTCGAGGATCGCCTGGCGCGGCAGCAGACGTTGCGCCAAGAACACCAATCCGGCGCGATTTCCCTTGGCATACAGCGGTTTTGGGTCATCCGACAGCGCAGCGTCGACGATGACCTTCGCCATCACCGCAGTGTTCAGACCCTTGTCCTCGTTCTTCCGAGTCGTCGCGGCGAGCGTCTCGTATTCCGACTTGTACGGCGAGTCGTCACCGATGTAGATGGTCCGGCGGGTACCGATCCCGGTCGCGATCGTGCCCGGTTCGACGGTGAACATCCGAATTCCGTAGGGCGCCAATTCACGTCGGCTGGCCATCGCAAATGCCTTGAGTGCCGACTTGGTGGCGGCGTAGTTGGAGCGAAACGCCACCGGGAAACTCGACAACATCGAACCGACCATCACGACCGTGCCGGTCCGACGTTCCCGCATTCCGGGCAGCAGCGCTTTGGTGAGGGCGATCGGACCGAAGACATTGTTCGCGAACAGTTCCTCAATCGCTTCGATCGGTGTGTCCTCCAATGCACCGGCCTGCGACTCACCCGCGTTGTTGATGAGAATGTCAACGTCGCCCGCCGCTTTGGCGCAGTCGGCGATCGATGCGGCGTCGGCGTTGTCGAGTCGCAGATAAGTGACGCCCGGAACCTTGGTGGCGACAGTGTCTGGATTACGACTGGTGCCGAACACGGTGTGCCCACGCTGAACGAACAACCTGGCTGCCTCCGCACCGATGCCGTTGGACGCGCCGGTCACGAGAACGATTTTGGGATTTGCTGCGTAGTTTTCGGCCACGTGCCCCCGGCAGGATTCGAACCTGCGACACCCGCTTTAGGAGAGCGGTGCTCTATCCCCTGAGCTACGAGGGCGATGACGCGCCTGAAGCGTTGTCGTCAACGTGTGGAGTCTACGTGAGGTCAGGTCAGCGACACCAACTGACCAAGATCGTCATTGGGCAGATCGCCATCAACAACGGCGGTGACGGTCGTGTGGTTGAGCACAATGCTGCCGTTGTGGTTGTCGAGGAAGGCGGTGTCAGCCGCGTCGCGACCGGTTGCGATACGCACCAGGGTCTGGCGGGGCGCGAGGCAGGTGGCGTCGACGACTCGCCAATGCCCGTCGACGAAGGCCTCCGCTACGGCGTGGAAGTCCATTGGATCGCAGCCGGGGGCATAGACCGCGACCAGTCGGGCCGGGACGTTGACGGCGCGCAATACGGCGACGACGAGGTGCGCATAGTCGCGACACACGCCTGCACCAGCCAGCAAAGTGTCCGCGGCGCCGTCAATCGGGTCGCTCGACCCCGGTACGTAGTCGAGATGTGTTCCCACCCAGGCGGAAACCTTCTCGAGTAGCGCGGACGGCTCGGTGACGTCCCCGAATTCCTTTGCGGCGAAACCGAAGAACTTGTCCGCCTCGGCGTAGCGGCTCGGGCGCAGGTACAGCGACAGATCATAGTCGGACACCGGGGCAGGCTGGGTATTGCCGAGGATGGTGGCCTCGTACTTCGCCTGCAGGTTGCCGACGCCGGCATGCATCAGATGGATGCGGGTGCCGTGGGCGCCGCTGATCTCATGGACGTCCAGGGGTTGGCCGTTGAGTAGGAACGACAACGATTCGCTCACCTCGGTCCCCGGATGCGGTGCGATGGCGATCTGAAATTCCAGATCGGTCTCCCCGTTGATGTCGACGTCGAGATGGGCGGAAACTTCGCGTTTGAGCACGGGACTCCTCGTAGAGAAATGTATGGCATGGAGAATGACGGGGATGGACCGAAGGTACCAACTATCGGCGGTCTTCAAACATCGGTGACGACTACGTCACAGCGCCGAGGGTGAGTCAGCAGTGTGGTCCTAGGCCTAAATGGGCGACTGGTTGTCCCAGCCGATCGACACTCACGCCATCCGGGGACAGGCGGCGAACTCTCAACGATGCGCCAAGTACATCAAGATCGCCCGCACCCGGCGGTTCTCCGACTCCGGCGGCAAGTCCAGTTTGGTGAAGATGTTGGCGACATGTTTGGCGACCGCCGCATCCGAAACCACCAGCGTCGCAGCGATTTCGGAGTTGCTTGCCCCCTTCGCCATCAATTGGAGGACCTCTGACTCGCGCGGTGTCAGACGGTCGATCACATTCGGCGAGAACATCTTTGCGACGACCTCCGGGTCGATGACGACGCCGCCGGCGCAGACTGTGTCGACCGCCCGCAGAAAGTCGTCGACCCGCCCGACCCGTTCCTTCAGCAGGTACCCGACGGCTCCGGTCGCGCCCGACGTCGAATCGAGAAGTCGCCGCGCATAGGCGGCGGCGACATATTGCGACAACACCAGAACCGGCAGCCCGGGACGGCGTTCACGAAGCGTGACAGCCGCCCGAAGTCCGTCATCGCCATCGCCCGGCGGCATCCGGACGTCGGTGACCACCAGATCGATATCGTCAATATTGATGGCGCGCAATGCATCCGCGTCCGCGACTGTCGTCACCACGTCATGTCCCGCTCGCTGAAGTATGCGAACCAGCCCTTCGGTGAGCAGCACCGAATCCTCCGCGACAGCTATCCGCGCACCCACAGGCGTCGACTCCCTTCGGTCGATCCGATCATGACATATCGATCGAACCGCCGAAGACGTCGACCGCACCGACTCAGAGAACTTTCACCCAGCGCAATACCGTCGGCCCACCGCCTGGACTGGTCACCGTCAAAGTCGCGCCGAGCGCGTCCGCGCGTTCCATCAACCCTGCGAGCCCGGTGCCATTGGCGACGTCGGCCCCACCCACTCCGTCATCGGTGATTGTCATCATGATCTGCTCTCCCGCCTCCGACGTCGCGGCATCGAATTCGATGATCACCATCGACGCCTGACCGTGCTTGCTCGTGTTAGTGACGGCTTCGCTTGCGGTGTAATACATTCCACGCTCGGCATCGGCGGATAGGCGTCGGCCGCTCACCCAGCCCGCCTTCGGCAGGACGCGCACCGCGATCGGACCGCCCAATTCGGCGCACGCCGCCTCGATACCGAAATCATCGAGGACCTGCGGGTAAACGCCGCGGACCGTGTCGCGAAGGCCGGACAATGCCCGCTCGACTCGCGTTTGCGCCGCTTCGATGTCGGCGCGGACCTGTACGTCGTCGGTGGCTTGCGCGAGCTCACCCAACTGCATCGACGCTCCGACCAGATCTTGTTGCGGGCCATCGTGCAAGTCACGCTCGATGCGGCGCCGCTCGCCCTCGAATGAGGTCACCAGCACACCGCGCGACGACTGCAAGCTGACGACCAACGCGGCGAGCTCTTCCTCTCGGGGGCCGAGCAACCCACTCGCCAATGACGCGAACGCGGCCGATACGGCCCCGCAGAGATACAAGCCCACGATGCCGACCGGGATGGCGATCAGCACCAGCACCCATGATTCCGCAAACGAGTCGACAACCCACGGGCCCATATTGATCGACTCGTCAGTACTCGCGAACAGCGGCGAAAACAGCAGTGCGCCGAAGAATGCGCCGTAGATCAGCAACCCCAGACTGGCGAGCGGCGCAAATGCCGCCAGCACCAGCGAGTAGCCAACCTCACGCCAGGTCGCGGCCTCGCCCAACCGCGCGCCGGCCCGTTCAGTGATCGAGCCGGTCAAGTGCGGATGCGGGTCTCCGATCGACGGCACCCGCAGGAGCGCCACGCGCTGTCGCTCGATCTTGCCCAGCAGATATGACCACGCGGGAGCGAGCGGCAGCAGGAGGATCACCACGTAGGCGAAGAACAGCAGCCACCCGACCACCACGGTCACCGCCGCGTAGGCCAGGCCGCGCCATGGATCCGATGAGGTCAGGAATCGGCGCGGGGTCCCGCCGATAATCTGCCATGGCGATGGGCGTCGAGGCTTCGACGCTAGCGGAAGTTCCGGCGGGACTGCGGTCATCGTAGAAGTTGCCATACCTTCGACGCTATGGGGATTCGACGCGGCACACACTGGTGCGGCGGCGAATCTCGTTGGTAGTGCTGAGGCTACCGTCGAACGCGATCAACATGGGTCACACCACTCGCAACGACAGTGCGACGACGAGTCTGGTCGCCGAATCGTCGAGGTCGAGGCCGGATATCTCGCCGACCCGACGTATCCGATATCGAAGTGTATTCGGGTGGATATTCAAGTCCTGCGCCGCTTTCCGGACATCGCCGAACCGGTCCAGGTATGCGCGCAGACTTGCGCTCAGCGATCCACCGGTCTCTCGATCAGCCGCGGCGATGGCTCGCACCCGCGAATCGACGAGGTCGGGATGCATGGCCAGGTAGCTGACGATTTCGCCGAGCAACACCCCGGTCTGCGACGCCTCGACCGTCGTCACATCGTCGATCAGATGGTGGCCCCCGATTGCGGCGTCGAGCACGCGGTCGGCTTGCACGCGCAGGTCGACTATGCCGCGCAGGCCCGACGTCGGCCCGGCGACAACTGCCCGTATCCGCCGGCCGAATAGTCGCGCGGCACCGGTGACAGCGGTATCCGCCCAGTCCCGAATATCGTTGGGCGCCAGTCCATCTGTCGGAACCACCGCGTACACCCTTGCCCCGATGGCCGCAGTCAGCGACAGCGGAGCGATCGCGCTTGCGTGCAGCGTGAGCGCGGCCAGTTCAGAGGTCGTCAGAGTAATTGTCTCGCTGACTGATTCGTCGAGAACACTGAAGGCCACGAGCATCACCTCCGTGTCCGTCGAAAGATTGAATTCGGTTGCGAGGTAGTCGAAGTCGATATCTGATCCGAAGGCGCCGAGCAACCGGCGGACAAGGTCGTCGTGCGCAGTCCCGGCAGCGCGTCGCCGTGCGATCACCCGTCCCGCGAGCGCTGCCGCACCGCGCAGCACCTGTTCGACGTCCTGCGCCCAGTCGTGCCCGGCGCGTTGAAGCCAGATGGTGCCGTAGAACTCACCGCCGCTGCCAGACCTTATCGGCATGGCAAGCCGCGCTTGCAAACCGAGGTCGGGATGCGCCGTTACCGCAACCACTTCGGTGGATTTGCGCACGGCGTCGAGCACACCCCAACGCCGTAACCAGGCCATCATCTCCGGTGGGCCTTCACGACCGAGAATAGACAGTCGGCGGAGTTCGTCGGCCCGCTCGTCGGCCGTGCTGTAGGCCAGGAGCTGAGCGCGTTCATCTTCGATATTCACCAACCCGCCGGTCTGTCGGGCCACTTCTGCCGCAAGAGTGAACAGGTCTTCGACGCGGCCTGATCGGCCGGTGTCACCGACGACGGCATCGTCGAGTACCCGGCTGATCACGTTGTAGATCCGTTCGGATCGGGCACGCGGATCAATCGCAACCACGACGACACCGGCCGCGACGAGCTCGTCGGAAATCCCCGCGGGCACGTTCTTCGCAAGCACCGTGGTCGGTAGCGATCCGACGTCAGACGCGGCGCGGAACCATGCTGCGATTGTCGCTACGTCGAGACCGACGAACAGAACGATGTCGGCGGCGCGTGCCGACGGCCCGACGCCGAGGTGTACGTCATCGGCATCCAAGAGCGCGACCGACGCTACGACGGGATCTACATTCGGGAAGCCAACCGACGATTCCACCGTATTGCCCAGCGCGGACAAAAGTTCACTTAGCCGCACCCCGCGGCCAGTGACCATGTCGCGCGCTTTGTCCATATGGACAAATACTACCGCCAATCATCATCTGATCGGCTATAGGCGCCGAGCGCTGTTCGGCGGTCAACTGGATACATGGACGCGATCACCTCGCCGCCCCGCGCGGTCAATGAACCCGTACACGACTATGCACCCGGATCGCCTGAACGATCGGCGATAGCTTCCGAACTCGACGCCGCATCAGCCGACGGTCGAGAATTCCCACATATCATCGGCGGCGTCGAACGGATGGGCAGCGGCGAATTGATCGACGTAGTGGAGCCGCACGCACATACAAGGCGACTCGGCACAATTGCGGACGCGACACACGCCGACGCACGTGCCGCGGTCGATGCCGCGCTGGCCGCCCGGCCGGACTGGGCCGCAACGCCTTTCGACGATCGCGCCGCGATTCTACTGCGTGCGGCGGACTTGCTCAGCGGACCCTGGCGTGAGCGGATCGCAGCAGCCACGATGCTTGGCCAGTCAAAGACGGTGCAGCAGGCAGAAATTGACAGTCCATGCGAACTCGTAGACTTCTGGCGATTCAACGTCGGCTTCGCTCGCGAATTACTGGCAGAGCAACCAGTGTCCTCACCGGGGGTATGGAATCGCCTCGACCACCGCCCTCTCGAGGGATTCGTGTACGCGATCACTCCGTTCAACTTCACCGCGATCGCCGGGAATCTGCCAACCTCACCGGCACTGATGGGAAATACCGTGGTGTGGAAACCTTCACCCACACAAGCATATTCGGCCCATCTCACGATGAGGGTACTCACCGAAGCAGGGCTGCCACCAGGTGTCATCAACCTGGTGAACGGCGACGGGCGAGCCGTGTCCGACGTAGCGCTCTGCGACGATCAGTTGGCAGGTATCCACTTCACCGGGTCGACGCCGACCTTTCAACATCTATGGCGCATAGTCGGCCAGAATCTGCCGACCTACCGGAACTACCCACGCTTGGTCGGCGAGACCGGCGGCAAAGACTTCATCGTCGCACATAGCTCGGCCGACCCCGACGTGCTGCGAACAGCTTTGGTGCGAGGCGCATTCGAGTATCAAGGGCAGAAGTGCTCGGCGGCGTCAAGAGCCTACGTGCCGCGGTCGGTATGGCAGCGGATGGGCGACGACTTCCTCGCCGAGACCGAGTCACTTCGCTACGGTGACGTGCGCGATCTCTCGAATTTCGGTGGCGCACTGATAGATCGGCGTGCCTTCGACAAGGCAGTCGCGGCCATCGACCGCGCCAAGAGTTCGCCGACGGTGACCGTAGCGGTCGGTGGTAACTGCGACGATTCTGTTGGGTACTTCGTTCGGCCGACGGTCCTACTGTCCGATGATCCGCACGACGAGGCCTTCGCGACCGAATATTTCGCGCCCATTCTCTCGGTCCACGTCTATGAGGACGCCGCCTACGAATCCATTCTGCCGGTGGTGGATTCGACGGCGGCCTACGCACTGACCGGGGCAGTGATCGCCCGCGACCGGAATGCGGTAGCCACCGCGATGTCGGCGCTGCGGTACGCGGCTGGCAACTTCTATATCAACGACAAGCCGACTGGAGCGGTGGTCGGGCAACAACCATTCGGCGGATCGCGAGCGTCGGGAACCAATGATAAAGCCGGGTCGCGTGCCAATCTCGCACGCTGGACGTCGACGCGCACGATCAAGGAGACGTTCGTTCCCCCGACGTCGTCGCCCTATCCGCATATGGCCGGTGAATGATGAGTGTGGTCTTCGATTCGGTGCTGCGCCCGGCGATCAACGCCGCAGCGTCGAGCCAGGCGATAAAGTCCTTCTCCCAACATAATTCACTGACGGCCAAGGTGGTCGACCGATTCGTCGCCGGTACCGACCGTACGGCACTGTTGGCGGTGCTGGGGCGGGAATTGGCTGACGGACTGTCGGTGACGGTCGACTACCTAGGCGAGGACGCCAACGAGGAGCCTGCCGCGGTGAGGACCGTACACGAGTACCTGGGCCTCATCGCGGCAATGTCGGCGATGAGTTCGTACGCTACGGCCGGCCGGATGGAAGTATCGGTCAAACTGACCGCGATCGGATTGACACTGCCAGAAAATGGCCGCAAGATCGCCACCGAAAATGCCCGAACGATCTGTGCCGCAGCGCATCACGCCGGGGTGCTGGTAACCCTCGACGCGGAGGCATCCAACACAGTCGACGACCGCTTGGAGATTCTGCGCGAGTTGCGATCGGAATATGCCCACGTCGGAACAGTGCTGCAAGCGTATCTGCGCCGAACCGAGGACGACTGCCGCAATCTGGCCGATGCACGAGTTCGGTTATGCAAAGGTGCCTATGCGGAACCGGCCTCGGTCTCCTTCGGACAGCGTCAACTGGTCGACGAGTCGTTCCTGCGCTGCCTGCGAATTCTCATGCGAGGCAACGGCTATCCGATGGTTGCTTCACATGATCCGGCCATGATCGCCGCGGCGATGGAATACGCCCGAGTGGCTGATCGTGACCTGGCGTCGTGGGAGTATCAGATGCTCTATGGCATCCGTACCGACGACATCGCCGATTGGTCGAATCAGGTTCGCAGGTGAGGGTTTACCTGCCCTACGGTCAGCAGTGGTACGGCTATTTCGTGCGACGCCTGGCTGAGAAGCCAGCGAATCTAACCTTCTTCGTTCGGTCATTAATCGGGCGATAAGGTGGCGCTACGCCCGTCCGGCGTCGTGCATTACGATCGCCACCTGTACGCGATTCGACACATCCAACTTGGTGAAAATCCTTGAGATATGGGCCTTTACCGTGGCAACGCTCATAAACAGCTCAGCAGCGATCTCCGCGTTCGATGCCCCTTTAGCCAGACAGAGGGCCACCTCGCGTTCGCGTGCGGTCAATGACTCCACCGCGCGCCGCGCCGGGACGGAACGGTCGTCACCGTGTCCGTCGACAACCTGTTTGATCAATGCTGCCGTCACCGTCGGGCTCAGCGCGGGTTGGCCGGCGAGCACGTTCTTGATCGCCGCCACGATGTCAGCCGGCGGAGTGTCCTTGAGCAGGAAGCCATCCGCCCCAACCGCCAGTGCGCGCACCACGTAGTCGTCTGCGTCGAAGGTCGTCAGCACAATCACCGCCGGCGGCGAATTGAGTCCCTTAAGCATCGCCGTCGCTTCGATCCCGTCCATCACCGGCATCCGCAAGTCCATCAGCAGCAGGTCGACAGGTTCGGCGTTATGCGTATCGAGCGCTTCACGCCCGTTACCCGCCTCGGCCACCACTTCCAAATCACGGTCGCCGCCCAGCAGAAGTTTCAAGCCGGAACGCACCAGTGGGTCGTCGTCAACGATCATCAAACGCGCGGTCATGTCTGCCACGGTAACCACACCCGCAGAATGAAGCGATTATCGGCGGTCTTCCGGTGTGACTCACGGCCACCGCTGAGTTCTACCCGTTCGGCCAAACCGACGAGACCAAACCCCGACGGTGGCGCGGAAAGAACAGTCGCGGCCAATGGCAGCGCATTGACAACTTCCAAATCGATACCGGATTCTTGATCGCCGGTGATCCGCACATGCACCGTCGCGGCGGGCGCATGCTTTCGCGCATTGGTCAGCGATTCTTGCACGCAGCGGTACAGGGTTCTTCCGACCGCCGACGGCAGCGTCGAAAAATCTACCGTCGCAGCGTATTCGATACGCATACCGGTATTTCGATTGTCATCGACCAGCGCGTCGATATCTTGCGGTCCGGCCTGTGGACTCTCTGGAGCCGCGTCACCCGGCCCCTCCCGCAGTACGCCGAGAACTTCCCGGAGCTCGGTGAGCGCCAAGTGCGAAGTCTCGGCGATCACTGTCGCCGTCTCGCGAACCTGTTGGGGGGGAAGGTCATCGCGGAACGCCAGTGCCCCCGCGTACATATTCACCGTCGAAATTCGATGTGCCAGAACATCATGCATCTCGCGAGCGATTCGGGTGCGTTCAGCTGTCCGTGCGCTGGCCACTTTGGCACTCTGCTCAGCTTCAGCCAGTTGTGCGCGAGACTGCCAGCTGGCCAACAGTTCTCGTCGCGAACCTATATACATCCCCCAGGCCACCATCATCCCGACGACCGCCGCGAGCACACCTACGTCGACATAGGTATTGGTTTCAGTTCCCGGCTCGCTGAAATACCGCGCCGATACGGCTCCACACACGAAGGAGAGGATGGCTTGCGGCACAATCTCACGCCAGCGCCGTCGAGTCGACAAGGAGACCAGAGCCAGCGTCGCCGGACCAGCCGACGTCGCGGAGACAAGTCCGGCGATATTGGTGAACGTCGCGATTGCCACCGGATACGACCGCCGCCACCAAACCGCCGCATAGGAAATGACGCCAAGCGCAAGGTCAGCGGCCAACCACCAGCGCGCATGCTCGAGTTGATAGTCCAACCGCGGCACGAACACGACTGCCGATAGGGCAACCATCAGTCCGAATCGCCACAGGGTGCTCCACCAACTCAGCGGTGGTTGGTAGTCCTCGGGGCGCACTCACCCACCGTAGACCGACTGTCGGCTCGCGGGCGTCAGCCTCGCGGCTGCCGACACCCCTACTTTGGTCGGTATCACTCTGGCCTGCCGCATGATGTGCCGATACCCCGGCACCCGCGAGCATAGAAGCCATGATCACAGTCGAACACCTCACCAAACGTTATGGCGACTACGTCGCTGTCGACGATGTCAGCTTCACCTGCAAGCCCGGTCAGGTCACCGGCTTCCTCGGCCCGAACGGCGCGGGAAAGTCGACCACCATGCGCATCATCGCCGGGCTGACCCCCGCGACGTCGGGAAGCGCGACACTTGGCGGCACACCGTATGCCGACATTCCCAATCCTGCGACACAGGTTGGTGTCCTGCTCGACGCGTCGGCACAGCATGCGGGCCGCACCGGTGAGGAAATCCTGCGCCTGTCGGCGATGACATTGGGCCTTCCGCGCAGTCGCGTCGATGAGGTCCTCGACATGGTCAGCCTCACTTCCGAGGAAGCCGGACGTCGTGTCCGCAACTACTCACTTGGCATGCGTCAGCGCCTCGGCATCGGAAACGCTCTGCTCGGCGACCCGCATATCCTGATTCTGGACGAGCCGGCCAACGGCCTCGATCCGGCCGGAATCCATTGGATGCGTTCACTTCTGCGTAATTACGCTGACCGTGGCGGCACGGTTCTGCTGTCGTCTCATCTACTGCACGAGATCGAGATCATCGCCGACGACATCGTCGTGATCGGGCACGGACATATCGTCGCTCAAGGCACCAAAGACGAACTGCTCGCCGGTGCGGGCACAAAAGTCATCTCAGCCGATGACGCCGCGCTCTGGCAGGCACTGCATGCCGCTGGAATCAGTGCACAGCAGGCCGCCGGCGGCGGTTTCACCGTCGACGCCGCTCCCGCCGACGTCGGGCGGATCGCATTCGATTCACGCATCCCCCTCGTCGAACTGCGTCCCGGTGACGGTGCGCGCCTCGAGGAGATGTTCCTCCAACTCACCCAGCAGACCCAGCGCGAGCAGCCAGTCCTTCAAGGAGTCCCCTCATGACCACCGTCGCACCGCCCGTGACCATCAATACCGCGGCCGCCCCAATTCCGTTGAGCCGCTTGATCAAAGTGGAGTTGCGCAAACTCGTCGACACCCGCGCCGGATTCTGGCTCGTCGCGTCGATCGGGGTGATCACGGCGGTCGTCGTCGTCGCGATGCTGATCGCCAACGCGAACACCCCCGAGAAGCTGACCTACAGCGAGTTCTTCGGGATGATGAACATGCCGACCGCGATCATCCTGCCGATCCTGGCCATCTTGCTGGTGACCGGCGAGTGGAGCCAACGGACCGCGCTGACGACGTTCACGATGGAACCTCGCCGAGAGCGGATCGTGCTCGCCAAGTTGGGCGCGGCGGTGATCGCCGCCATCGGAGCTGTCGCACTGTCACTCGTCGTCGGAGCCATCGGCAATGTTATCGCCGGGATCGCGTATGGCGATCCGGCCGGGGCATGGACATTCACGGCAGCCAACCTGGTGAATTCCTTTGTGCTGCAGATCTTTGGCCTGTTGCTCGGATTCGGTTTGGCCGCGTTGATTCTCAATACCCCCGGCGCGATCGTCGCCTACTTCGCATTGCCGAGTGTGCTCGGCATCGTCGGCGGAATGGTGCCGTGGTTCCACGACAACCTGGGTCAGTGGATCGACACGACGCAGACCAACGAGCCCTTCCAGTCCAGCGACTGGGCGTCGGGTGGCGAGTGGACCAAACTGATCGTCTCCGCACTGATTTGGATCGCGATCCCGTTGGGCTTGGGCATCTTGCGAATCCTGCGGTCGGAAGTGAAGTAGCACCGCCCGCACGGCATCGTTGAGCGGCAGTTTCCAGCCAGATAGGTCGGCTGGAATCTGCCGTTTCGGCGTCTGCGACGGAGGTGTGCCCCCGCTGGCACCCAAGCAGCAGCTTGCATCCCAGCTGAAACCTGCACCCTCAACATCGGCGAGGGAAGTACGCCCCCGCGCAGTCTCCAGCCACAGATACCAGCCACCTCAGACTCAAGCCTGCGCCCTCAACGCCGACGAGGGGCACCCTCCCTCACCGACGCCCCAACCGCAGGCACCAGCCAAAGCCAACTCAGTCCCGCCCGACGCCGCTACCGCCCCGCAGCGGCTACTCGCGCCGCTATCGCGTCGACGAATACGGTCTTGATGTCGTCGGCACTCTTCGCCACATACGACGTTCCGCCGGTTGTGTCGGCGATCTGCTTGAGCGAGTCAGTGTCGGCATCGTCGGAGATACCGATAGTCAAGATCAAGACCGGCCGTGCCGGATCTTCCAGGCGTTTGAGCTCCGACAGCAGCGTATCGAGGCTAATGCTGTTCGGATCCTCATTCTCGCCGTCAGTCATGATGATGACGCTGTTGGAGTAGTTCGGGTCGTAACTGTCCTGAACCTTCTTGAACGCGGCCAGCGTGGTGTCGTAGAGGCCGGTGCCGCCGCCGAGGTCGCTCAGACCGCGACGGACCGCGTCACCGAGGTAGTCGCGGTGTGTCTTTCCTCCCGACGCCGGTGCATCGAGCCGGCGGATCGGCGCCAATTCTTGCCAGTCCTGTCCGGACCCACCCTTGTCGATCGAAAACGCCCAACCACCGATCTGAGTGTTGTTGGGGAACAACTTCAGTCCGGTCAGCGATGCCTGCAGCAGCAGATCCGCGCGGGTGCCGTCACCCGAGCCGGCCGACTGCTCCATCGAGCCCGACGTGTCTTCGACGACGAGCGTCCGGATCGGTACGCCAAGGACTTGCCACTGACGCAACGCTTTATCCACCTGCGTCGGGTCCTTGAGGTTCAGCAGCTCGACGTTGCCAAGCCCAGAATTACCCGGCAGCGCGGCGCCATCGGCACCGCGATACCCCGCCTCGTGCAAGATACTCTGCCCGTCACCACCATTGATGGTGTCCGACAACACTTTTCCGGCCGCAGCCGCGTCGTCATGCCGCGCCGACGACGCAGTGTTGACCATTGGATAGTCCAACATCACCGTGCCGTCCGACGGCGCCTTCTGCTTCAGCTCCGACCCCGGGTGGGTACGGGCGAATAGCAGGAACTGCTGCTCGGTGGTCACCACGGGCACGTTCGACGTATTCGCCAAGTTGAGCCGCGTGCCCTCGTTGTCGTTCGCCAGTCGCGCGTTATTCTGTTGCACCGCAAGCACTGTCATCGCATCGGTCAGCTGTTTCTGCTGCAGTGTCCCGGCGTTGACCTCTGCCAGCGCACCGATGATGGGCGCGTCACCGGTCGAGGTATCGATCGGTGATCCCATCCGCAGGTCCGGAAGTTTCATCACATCGGTCCAACTCGCCAGTGCGGGAACCTGTTTGCCGACGACGACTACCGGCGATTTCGCAGTCGACTCGTTGACTAGATCAAGGTTGCGACGTACCTGGGTGGTGACCCGACGCGCCTGTGTCTGCGAGTCGGCGACCCATAGATCGGGTGCCTTGTCGCCCTGCGTCAGTAGGCCCGGCGCATCCGCACCGGCCAGTGTACTGACCGTGAAGTCGTAGCACGAGTTGTCAGATGCCTTCTGCGCCAGCGCTTTGAGCGATCCGGTCATCGTCTGGTCAGACGCCACTGACACCTGCGTCCGATCGCCGCACCCTCCGACGACGCCGGATCGCCACAGGACGAGGCCGGTCACCAATGCGGCGACGACGAGCAATGCGAGTAGACCCCAAAGGATTCCGGCCCGACGCGATGATCCCGTGTCCCGGTGGTCGAAACCGAATGTGTCGTCACCGGGTTTCTGGTCCGCCACCAGCGGACCCGATGTCGTGCGACGCGAGGTCGACTCAGCACGGTCTGAAACCGGTTGATTCGCAGGGCCGTCCGACGACCGCACCGCGCGGCCTGGTCCGGCATACCCCGACTGACCCGGTCCGCGCGGATCGACCTCGGGCAGCCGATGGCTCCCTGTGTCCGGTCGCCCGCTGCCTTGCGATTCGGTGTCATCACCCGAGGTGTGCCGTCCCATAGTGCCTCTACTCCTAGCGCCCAGTCAGCCGAATGTTTCCCGGAATCGTCGCAGCGATTCCTGGAGGTCGCCCTTGGTCGCCATCGCGGCGGCCTTGCCTGCCGGACCGATGAGCGGCAGACCCCCGAGTTCCACGGTGAAGGTAACAGTCGATCCGTCGCCGGATGGGGCAATGGCCAGATCAATCTTGGCTTTCACCCCGCCCTTGCCGCTACCTTTGAACCGCACGCCGCGCGGTGCGTCGAAATGTTCGATGACCCAATCGAAGCGCACGCGCGCACCTTTGAGTTTGATGATCGATGCCACCTTGGTGCCGACGCCAAGCTCGCCGGGGGCGGGCACTTCACTTCGCCATCCGTCGTGCAAGACCAGCCAGTCCTCGAAGCGAGAGAGGTCGGACGCGAATTTCCAGGTATCTTCCGGGGAGATGTCCACAACAATGGAGTCGCTCGTTTTTGCCATGAACGCAGACAATACTGTGATCGACCGCGCTCGCGACCTGTTGGGTGCCCGACTCGTCGGTCATGGTGTGACCGCGATCATCACCGAGGTTGAGGCTTATGCCGGAATCGACGACCCGGCATCGCACGCATTCACCCGTACGCCGAGGTCGGAGATCATGTACGGCCCGCCCTGGCGGCTATACGTCTACCGCATTCACGGACACCACTGTGCCAATGTCGTGACCGGACCGACCGAGCAGGCGTCGGCGGTTCTGATCCGTGCCGGACGCATCGACGGCGGCGTCGCCCTCGCACGCGAACGTCGGGGGCCAGTTCCCGACAATTACCTGGCACGCGGGCCGGGAAATTTCACCAAAGCGCTCGGGATAACCATCGCCGACCTGGGAACCGACCTGACGACTGCGACGCCGGTCTATCTGGACCGCGGTAGCGACACCTCGGCCGTCGAGATCTCGTCCGGTCCGCGCGTTGGCGTACGACACGCGGCGAACCGACCGTGGCGGTTCTGGATTTCCGATGACCCGACGGTCTCGGCCTACCGTCGGCACGCGAAAACAAGCGATCAGATCTAACCTCGTCCGCTAAACCACAATCGCCGTCGTCTCGTATGAGCGAGACGACGGCGATAGAAGTGTGACCGGGTTACTGCTGCTGCGGCGGCTTGTTCTCCTCCGAACCGACAGCCTTCTTGACGGCGTCCTGCGCCTTGTCAACCTGACCCGCGTATTTGCCCTTGGTGACCTTGTCGATGGCGTCGCCACCCTTGTCGACCAGGCTCGGGTTGCTCTTGAGTGCCGACTTCGCCTTATCGATCAAGCCTTTGAGATCCATCTCTGGCCCCTTCGTCACGCGAAGGCCGTTCCTTCGCACCGGCTCCCAGTCTAAGACGAGCCGCCTTGGCCCCGCACTACTCGGGGCAGGACTCGTGACGTTATCTCGACGGCCACGATAGCGACTGCGGCGCTAATCAATGCGGTGCTGTTCATCGCCCAATTCGTCGAGTCGAGTTTGAACATATCCTGCGTCCAGGGCCAGGCGAAGATGATCAAGTATGCCCCGACCGACGCGGTCAGCAAAAGCACTTTCCACCAGGTATATGGCCTCGCGACAACGGCCAACACATAGACGGCGACGGCGATCAACGTCATCAACGTCGCTGTCGATGCCTGTGTTTGCTCGGCGCTCATCGCGACGGTGTCCTCAGAACCAAGAGCCCGCCCCTGTCCACCGGGGTTGACGATCACGTACGTGACGAATGTCGCGATGCCGACGATGAGTCCGTTGGGTACCGCCTGGGTCAATACGCGACGTACGAAGCCGGTACGTGCCCGTTCGTTGTTGGGCGCCAACGAGAGTACGAATGCCGGGATGCCGATGGTGAACCATGCGGAGATAGTGACGTGGATCGGCTGGAACGGATAGCTAAGTGAATCGAAACCGAAGATCTTTCCCGCCACACCGGCAATGCCGATAAGCAGCGCCAGGAATACCGCGTATACGGTTTTGGTGAGGAACAGATTCGAGACTCGCTCGATATTTCCGATCACCCGACGACCCTCGCCGACGACGTAGGGCAATGTGGCGAATTTGTTGTCCAGCAACACAATCTGCGCGACTGACCGTGCCGCTGAACTACCCGATCCCATCGCTACGCCGATGTCGGCGTCTTTGAGCGCCAAGACGTCGTTGACGCCGTCACCGGTCATCGCAACCGTGTTATCCCGCGACTGCAATGCCTTGACCATCGCCCGCTTCTGGTCGGGGCGTACTCGCCCGAAGGTTACTCCGCTCTCCACCGCGTCGGCGAGTTCGCTTTGGTCACTTGGCAATTCGCGGGCATCGACCGAGGTGTCGGCATTACCCAAACCAAGCGACTCGGCTACCGCACCGACCGATCGAGCATTGTCACCCGAGATCACTTTGACGTCGACCCGTTGCGAGGCGAAGTAGTCGAGCGTTTCCCTGGCATCCGACCGAACTCGCTGCTCAAGCACCACCAAGCCAGCTGGTTCGAGCGTGCCGGGCACTGTCGAGTCGCCGGTCGGCTCGGCGTCGACGGGCCGATCGGTACGTGCGAGGAGCAGGACACGCAATCCACTTTCGCCGATTCGTGTTGCCTTGCGGGCGGTTTCGCTCTGCGGGTCAAGCAGGACGTCGGGCGCACCGATAAGCCAGTTGCCAGTGTCGGCGCCAGAGGTGTCGTCACGGAATGACATTCCGCTCCACTTCTTGGCTGAGGTGAACGGCATGACCGCGGTCGTCGACCAATTGGGCGCCGAGGGATATGCCTCGGCGACGGCGGCGATACTCGCGTTCGGGCGTGGATCGCGAGCTGCCAAGGCGGCCAGTACTTCTCGGTATCGGTCGTCGGGCGTATCGTCACCCGTCGCCGAGACCACGTCCGAGAGCCGCATACCGTTCTCGGTCAACGTGCCGGTCTTATCCGCACAGACCACGTTGACGCGCGCCAGACCTTCGATCGCGGGCAACTCGTTGACCAGGCACTGTCGCTGTCCCAGGCGAACCACGCCGACTGCGAACGCGATCGAGGTCATCAGGACCAGGCCCTCGGGAACCATCGGCACCAGTGCCGCGACCATACCGAGAATAGAGTCCTTCCAACCGCTCTTACTGATGAACAGCTGGTTGACGATGGTCAGAATTCCAGCCGGAATCAGCAGCCACGTAATGACTTTCAGGATCTGGTTGATTCCGCTGCGCAACTCCGACGCCACCAGGGTGAACTTCGACGCCTCGGCCGCCAACTGGGCAGCGTAGGCGTCGGCGCCGACTTTGGTCGCGCGATAGGCGCCGATGCCCGAGACCACGAAACTGCCGGACAGGATCTGATCGCCTGGCGTCTTATCGACCGCATCGGCTTCCCCGGTCAACAGCGATTCGTCGACGTCGAGTGCGCCAGCCTCCACGGTTTCGCCATCGACGACGACCTGGTCACCGGGTCCGATTTCGATAATGTCGTCGAGCACGATCTCGTCGGGCGCCACCTCCTGCGCCACCCCGTCGCGGCGTACCGTCGGGCGGGTCTGGCCGACGATGGCCAGTTTGTCGAGGGTCTGCTTGGCCCGGATCTCCTGGATGATGCCGATCGCGCTGTTCGCGACGATCAACAGGCCGAACAGTCCGTTGATCATCGATCCGGTCACCGCGACCAACGCGAACAGGACACCCAGAATCGCATTGATACGGGTGAAGATGTTGGCGCGCACAATATCTGACACGGTGCGGCCGGAGCGGTCGGGTAGGGTATTCACCTGTCCCGATGAAACCCGTTGTGCCACTTCGGCCGAGGTAAGACCGGGATTGGCACTCTTCACCAACACGTTCTCGCTCATGCGGATCGCTCCCACCAGTCGGGGCGCACGGTGCCCGATCCGGTGCGGGTCACCAGGTCGATGTCGCCACCAGGTTGGGGCGTCAGGACTGTCACCGATTCAGCTGCGGCACTGGCCAACACCCGTGCCATCGGGTCACCCCAGGTATGCCGGGCAAGGTTGAAGGTGCCCCAGTGGATAGGTAGGAGCACCGCGTCGGCACCCAGGTCTCCGGTCAACATCCGGTGAATCTGAACCGCTTCTTCGGGATTGACGTGAATATCCGGCCACAGGACGTCGTAAGCGCCGGCCGCGATGAGAGTCAGGTGGAAGGGCCCCAACCGTGCCCCGACGTCGGCGTAACTTTCGGTGAAGCCGGTATCGCCCGAGAAGAACGCTCGATGCTCCTTGCCTACGATCGCCCAACTGACCCACTGAGTCAGGTTGCGCGCCAGGCCCCGTCCGGAGAAATGGCGGGCCGGCGTTGCAGTGAACGTCAACGTTCCACCGGTGGCTGCCACCTCGATCTGACCGTGCCAATCGGTCTGCCGAATTCGAGTGGCGGGAATCCCCCAGCTCAGCAAATGCGCACCGACACCAATCGGAGCGACGAAGACAGCATCGGGTTGGGTTCGCGACAACTCGATGACACTGCTCATGTCTAGATGGTCGTAGTGATCGTGGCTAATCAACACGACATCGAGTTTCGGCAAGTCGGCGATTGCGCACGGCGTCGGATGCATCCGGCCCGGTCCGACGAGCTGTGACGGCGAACATCGCCGGGAGAACACCGGATCGGTAAGCACGCGCGAACCATCGATTTCCAGCAGAGCGGTCGCATGGCCGAGCCACGTCACCGCAAGGTCGCGAGCTTGGTGCGCGAAATCGGGGGTGGTGACGACGATCGGCCGACTCGGCCGACCGGGGCGGCGAATCATGTCACTCACGGCACCCGCCGGGCTGCCGTTCATCGGGATCGGCGGCTCCAGGTTGCCGAACCGGCCGTCGCGCAAAAACTCCGACCCGACGACGTGTGGTGCGATGTCAGCCGCGGAGGCGCCAACCGCCCGCGCCGGCGTCACCCCGCGCGCTGCCAGATTATCGGTGACGGTGGCCGCCGCACGGGCTCCGAAGGCTGCCGCTTGCGCCAAGGTTGATGTGCTCATTTGAACCACACTAATCGTGCTCGACGAGGGTTAGGCGTTAGCCGTCGCGCGTGGCGACGCCACGCTAGGATTTGTCACGAACCGATCACAGGTCGATTCCGACAATCAATCGGCATACGCCGTACCAGCGAAGGAGATCGACGCCAGATGACAAGGATGTCGGTGGAGGATCGCCGCTCGGCGCTCATCAGTGCGGCCTACCGGGTAATCGCCGACCTTGGCGTCGAGGGCGCGACCACCCGACGGATCTGTGCCCAAGCCGGTATGCCGCTGGCGAGTTTCCACTACGCGTTCGAGAGTCGGACCGCTTTGCTGCGCGCGGTGATCGACACCGCGGTACCCAGCGACCTCGGCGCGGTGCTCGACGCCATCTCCCCGGGCACCAATCCACAAGGCGAGGGCATCGAACACCTTCGTGCCAACATGTATGAGAACCTCGACACTTTTTACGAGATGCTGCGTGCTGATCCCGGCCGAATGCAGGCGACGATCTCCCTCGGCATTTACGCGCATAACCACCCTGAACTCGACGACGCCGGCAAAGTTATGTATGAACGTCTCTACGCGATCGCCGGTGACGGATTGCGGGTCGGCGCTGCCCGTGCGAACGTCGAATTCAACGTACCCGTAAGCGATTTGGCGCCGCTGATGATCGCGACCACCAACGCGATCACGCTCACCTACCTCAGCACCGCTGACGACAAGGTGGTCCGTCAGCTGATTACCGCCGTCGTCAATGTAATGATTGAGCATGCCCAACCCCTCTGAAGCGCTCTGGCAATCCGATCCTGACACGTACTGGCGCAGCATCGATGCTGCGGCACGCGCGGCGCGGCTCGACTCCCCGGCGCTGATCATCGATCAGGGCGCACTCGAGCACAACATCGCCGATCTTCGACGGCGCGCCGGCGGCGTCCCGATTCGGGTCGCGAGCAAATCGCTTCGAGTGCGTTCGGTCATCGGCGACATTCTCAGCCGGGATGATTTTGCGGGCGTATTGGCCTACTCCGTCGACGAAGCACGTTGGCTGGCAACCGAACTCGGCATCCCGGACGTACTGATGGGCTACCCAACCACATCGCGCGGCGCGATCGGCAGGTTCCTCGCCGACGACATCGCACGTGAACGCGTGACGCTGTTGGTTGATTCCACTGAACATCTGGACCTCATCGATTCCGTCGGCGCGCCCGGGCAGCGCGGCACAGTACGCATCGCGATCGACCTCGACGCATCCCTGCGACTGGCCTTCGGTCTGGTCCATATCGGGGTGCGCCGTTCTCCGGTACACCGGCCCGCCGACGCGGAAGCGCTGGCACGCGCGATCGCCGAACGGCCGGGATTCAAATTGGTCGGCGTGATGTCATACGAGGCGCAGGTCGCGGGCGTCGGAAACCAGGTAGCCGGCGCGAGAGTGAAGAATCGCGTGGTCGCCACAATGCAGGATCGTTCGATGTCGGAACTGCGCAAGCGCCGTGGTGCGGCCATCGCCGCGATCTCCCGGCATGCCGAACTTGAGTTCGTGAACGCCGGTGGCACCGGATCATTGGAGGAGACCGCAACGGATTCCTCGGTGACCGACATCGCCGCGGGCAGCGGCTTCTTCGGCGGACACCTCTTCGACAATTACGCGCACTTTCACCCCGCCCCGGCGATGGCTTTCGGCCTCGACGTGGTGCGCCGGCCGACACCTAACATCATCACCTGCCTCGGTGGCGGATGGATCGCATCCGGCCCCGCCGCACCGGATCGGCTCCCTAAACCTGTTTGGCCACAAGAACTTTCCTATATCGGCACCGAGGCAGCCGGCGAAGTTCAAACGCCGTTACGCGGCGAAGCTGCACATGGCCGCAACCTCGGGGACCGAGTATGGTTTCGTCATACCAAATCCGGCGAGGCGGCCGAACACGCAAACGAAGTCGCCATCATCGACCGCGATGCCGACGGCGGACCCCGTGTCGTTGACGTGGTGCCGACCTACCGGGGTGAAGGAAAGAGCTTCCTGTGAGCCCTCACGAGCAGACACCCGCGACAGCCGTCAGTAGATGGCGCAATTGGGGTGGTACGGAGACTGCGGATCCGGTGTCAGTACGTCGGCCGAGGTCGGAAACCGATGTGGCCGAACTGATCTCCGATGCCCGCGAACATGGCTTGACGGTGAAGCCGATCGGTGCGGGACATAGCTTCTCGGGCATCGCGGTGGCACCTGGAGTGCAGGTGACACTAGAGAATCTGCGGGGATTGCGGAGTGTCGACTCACAAACCGGCCGAGTAACCCTCGGCGCGGGTACCCATCTCTACGAGATGCCTGAGCTACTTGCACCGCACGGTCTCGCGATGCCCAATCTCGGCGACATCGACAAGCAGACGTTGGCCGGGGCGACGTCGACCGGCACTCATGGCACCGGGGTTGGCTTCGGCGGAATCTCCACGCAGATCGTCGCTGCGACGCTGGTGGACGGGACCGGGACGGTACGCCGCATTGAGGAATCCGATCGAGATCTCAAGGCGGTCGCGCTGGGGCTGGGAGCACTTGGCATCGTGACCGAGGTGACACTGCAGTGTGTGCCGGCCTTCACGCTGACCGCGGTCGAAGCTCCCGGACACGTCGACGAGGTGCTGGAATCGTTCGGCGACAATGTCACGAGACACGACCACTACGAGTTCTACTGGTTCCCGCACACCGAGTGCACGTTGACCAAGACGAATACGCGCGGTCCCGCCGATACGCCGGCGTCGGGGCCGGGCAGGATACGTCGCTACATCGACGACGAACTGCTCAGCAACAGTATGCTCGGGCTTCTTTGCGGGATCGGCGCGCGCTGGCCGCAGGTGGTGCCGACTTTCAATAACATTGCGGGACGAGCACTTTCGCCCCGCACCATCACCGACCTGTCGACCAAGGTATTCGCGTCCGAGCGCAATGTCCGCTTCCGGGAGATGGAATACGCGATTCCGTTAGAAGCCGTGCCGACCGCCGTACGCGAGGTGCGTTCGATGATCGAGCGGCGTGGGTATCGAGTGAGTTTCCCGATCGAGGTGCGCGCGGCGGCGGCCGACGATCTGATGCTGTCGACGGCGTCGGGTCGGGTGAGCGGATACATTGCGGCGCATCGGTATTCGGGTGATGACGCTACCGACTCGCAGAAATACTTCGACGACGTCGAAGCGATCATGATTGCCCACCAAGGCCGTCCGCACTGGGGCAAGATGAATACCCGCGACGCCGACTACCTACGGTCGGTGTACCCGAAATTCGACGACTTCGGCAAGGTTCGGGAACGCTTTGACCCCGAACGGGTATTCAGCAACCCCTATCTGGAGCGGGTGCTGGGGTAGGTAGCGCCGTCGGTCGAGTGCTGACCACGAGAGATCCAACCGCCAGTTCCCTAGCGTCCCTTGTATACGGGTACTCGCTTTTCTGTCCTCGCGGCGCGCCCCTCGGCCAAATCTTCACTCTGCCATGCCTTCAGCATCGCATCGATGCGGTCCTGGGGCGCCGAGTCACGCGCACCGTCGCCGTTGAGCACCAGCTTGT
Organism: Gordonia sp. CPCC 205333; assembly: GCF_048537885.1. Taxonomy (NCBI): domain Bacteria; kingdom Bacillati; phylum Actinomycetota; class Actinomycetes; order Mycobacteriales; family Gordoniaceae; genus Gordonia; species Gordonia sp. CPCC 205333. The sequence goes on from NZ_JBCLVI010000004.1 coordinate 627,087, forward strand.
AGTGCTGCAGGGTCAGCGGCGCGAGCGACGCTATCGTGGTTGCCCAATGCTGGGCATCGGTGAGGTCGCCGATGCGGTTGGCGAAACCGAGCGCGTGGGCTCGATCCGCCGATAGTGGATCACAGCCGATCAGCATTCCGCGCGCCTGCCCCGAACCGACTAGCGACACCAGCCGTCGGATGGTCCACTCATCCACGGCCACACCGATTTTCGCGGCCGGAATACCAGCCAGCGCGTCGGGTGCCATCACTCTCAGATCGGCGGCCATCGCCAATTGCAATCCGGCGCCGAGCGCCGAACCGTTCAGGGCCGCGATAACCGGCACCGGAGTCGATTCGATCTGCTGCAATGTCGCGACGAGCTTTTCCAGGAATGCCGGGTCATAGACGGCGCCGGAGAGGTCAGCGCCCGCACTGAAGACGCTACCGCGCCCGGTAAGCACGATCGCCCGCGACCCGTCGCTGGCCGCGGTGGCGAACGCGTCTGAGAGTTGAGCCACCATCTGCTCGTCCAGAGCATTGCGCTTGGCTTCTCGGGCCAGTTCGATCGTGGTCACGGAGTCGGTAGTTGAGCTGAAAATCATGGGCAATAACCTACCGCGCCGCGGCGCATGCCACAGTGATAACTGTGAGCGCTGATGCAGTAATCGACATCGACCCTGGTGAGGCACCACTCGCACATTCCGATGTACTCGTAATCGGCGGTGGGCAGGCGGGGTTGTCCGGCGCCTACTACCTAGAACATTTCGGCCTGAGCGATCGCTACCAACTACTCGACGCCGCGCCGCGCCCGGGCGGGGCGTGGCAGTTCCGTTGGCCAACACTCACGCTCGCCGGAACCAACCGCGTGCACGATCTGCCCGGTTTGGGCCTGGTAGAAGCACTCGGCGAAGACGAACTCCACGACGGCATGGTGCGGGCATCGAGCGCGGTGCCGCGATACTACGAACTGTACGAGGAGAAGTTCGGGCTGACGGTGCGCAGGCCAGTCCGGGTGCGGTCGGTGCGAAGGTCGGACGATGGGTCACTATTCCTCACTCGGGTCACCGGGTCAGGCGCGGCAGCCCGAGACGACGGGGCCGAATTCGAGATCACCTCGAAGACGATCATCAACGCGACCGGCACCTGGGAGCGTCCGTTCATACCGCATGTGCCCGGCATAGAGGAATTCGGCGGACGGCAGCTGCACACCCACGACTACAGCGGACCATCGGACTTCGCGAACAAGCGAGTACTGGTGGTCGGTGCCGGTATCTCGGCGGTGCAGTTACTCATCGAGATCGCACGCAATGCGCCTGGGGTACAGACGTTTTGGACATCGCGAACCGAGCCGTCCTTCGGGCCAGCGGACTTCAACCCCGACCGGGGCCGCGAAGCGGTTGCCCGGGTCGAGGAACGGGTCCGGGCCGGCCTGCCACCCACGTCGGTGGTGTCGGTGACCGGACTGCCACTAACGCCGGCTATCGCCGCCGCCCGAGAGGATGGGATTCTCGCCGACTGGCGACCCATGTTCGGACGGATAACTCCGTCCGGCGTCGCCTGGGATTGCGGAGCGCTGGCGGGCGAGACCCTTGACGTCGATGTGATCTTCTGGAATACCGGATTCCGCAGTTCTCTCGATCATCTATCTCCCTTACGCCTGCGTGGTCCGGGCGGTGGAATCGTAATGACCGGACGGCTCGCCACGACTGTCGCCGACGATCCGCGGATCCAATTGATCGGTTACGGGCCGTCGGCGTCAACGATCGGCGCGAACCGAGCGGGCCGTGAGGCCGCGCGAAACGTTGCGGAGTTCTTGACTGGCGACGACACCTGAAATCTCGTCCCCTCAGGGGACGTTGCCCAGACCACTTGAACCTGCGGGCATATTGCCCTTCACGGGCACTGACAGGGATGAGGTCTTCTGATCGAACGACTAGCTATCTCTCGTCTTGACATTCTGTTGTGTTTTCACAACACTATGTCATGTGAGTCCTGTCAGACGTGGGGATAAGCTCCCAATCTTCAACCGCATCGCCGTGTTGCGTGCCGAGCGGTCGATGTCGCGTGCTCAGCTCGCCGAACTGGTCGACATCAATATGCAGTCGGTCGGCGCACTCGAACGCGGCGACAACTACCCCAGTCTCGACTTGGCCTTCCGAATTTGTGCGGTGTTCTCACTGCCCGTCGAGGCAGTGTTCAGCCGCGTTCCGTTCGGCGCGATGTCGACCGAGCTCTACGGGCGCGCCGACGAGCCAGCCCGCGCCGCCCCGCGATCCGACCATTCGAAAGGCGCCTCGCAATGACGACCGATCCGCACTCACCGCTCCCCGAAGCGGCGACACCCAGGCTCTGGCGCCGCTATGAAGCGTGGCGCACTCGCATGCACGACACCTTTGTTCGCAAGAACGGTCACCGCCTACCGACGTGGCATAACCGCCGAGGCGCCCGGCGAGCCGCACGGCTGCTGATCCTCAACCTCCTTCTCATCCTGATCAGCTCAGTCGTTGCCTACTTCTCATGGTGGTTCTCCATCCCGTTCGTCATCGGCATCGTGGGCTGTATCGCCGCGCAGTACGTGCTGCGCATCGTGTCCGGCTCAATCGCCGACACTCCCGCACCAGCGCTGGACGAGTTTCAGCTCGCCAAGCGAAATGCCGCGCGTTCAATAAGTTTCGGCATTCTCGTCGGCCTGATGTTCGTGCCGTACTTCATCCTCATCTTCTTGTCGAGCTGGCACGACGATGGCGTGCCGTCCCAATATGTCTACGGTGCGGCCATCACCCAGATCGCGCTTCTATTGACCGGAACCATGACCCCCACCCTGCTGACGGCATGGTGGACCACCGATCCCGATCCGGACGATTTCGACCCCGACACAACCGAAAGTGACCCACGATGAGCCACGCCCTCCATGTCCGCAACCTCGCGAAACGCTACGGTGATCTCGTTGCGCTGCAAGATGTTTCGTTCTCCGTCGCACCTGGTGAGATCTTCGGGTTCGTCGGCAGCAACGGTGCGGGCAAATCGACGACGATGCGAATCATCCTCGGCGTCCTATCCTCCGACTCCGGCTCGGTCACGATCGGCGATGACCCCATCGATTTCTCCACTCGCCGCAACATCGGCTATATGCCCGAGGAACGGGGCCTGTACCCCAAGATGAAGGTCGGGCAGCAACTCTCGTATCTCGCACGGCTACACGGCTTTTCACCCGATGACGCCGCCGCGAGCGTTACCCGCTGGACCGAACGACTCGGCATCGGAGAACGCATCAACGACAATGTCGGCGACCTGTCACTCGGCAATCAGCAACGGGTGCAGCTTGCCGCCGCCCTGGTGCACGACCCCAACGTCCTCGTGCTCGACGAACCCTTTTCCGGCCTCGACCCGGTCGCCGTCGACGTCATGAGCGAGGTACTGCGCGAAAAGGCGAATACCGGTGTGCCGGTGTTGTTCTCGTCCCATCAACTCGACCTGGTCCAGCAGCTCTGTGATCGCGTCGGCGTCATCGTCAAGGGTGCGATGCGTGCGGTCGGCACCGTAGATGAGCTCCGGTCGGGTCATGGCGCGGTTCTCGAAGTAGTCGGTCCCCCGACAACTCTCACGTGGGCGAACGGCCTGCGCGGAGTTCTCGACGTGGCCCACGACGGCGTCACGACTCGACTCACCCTGGATCAGTCCGTCGCCGACGACCAGGAGATCTTGCACGCTGCGCTGGCCACGGGGCCGGTCCACCAATTCCGAACCAGCAAACCCAGCCTGACCGAGATCTTCCGAGAGGTGGTTTCCGCATGAACGCCCGATCCGCGATTTGGCTTGTGGCACAACGTGAAATCGTGACACGCGCCAAGACCCGCTCCTTCCTGATCACCACCGCTCTCATGATGGTGGTCATCGTGGTTGGCGCAATAGTGCTGGCGCTGGTCACCGGCGGCGACGACCGGCAACGCGTCGGCATCACCGGCGATGGCACGGCGACCATCAGCGAGACATTGCCCAGCGTGGGTGATCAACTCGGTGTGCCGATCGAGGTGGTCCGCATCGACAATGCCGCGCAGGCGCGCAGTCAGGTGGCCGACGGCAGTCTCGATGCGGCAATCGTCGCGACGTCCCCCGGAAACTTCGTCGCGGTGAGCAAGAACCAGATCGATCCCCAACTCGACGGCGCGATTCGAAGCACCATCGATTCGGTGAGCATGACGAGCGCGTTGTCAGCGCGCGGCGTCGACGCAAAGTCACTGCCCGCTATCACGGTTAATGCCGAGCAGACCACGCCGCGCAAACCCGACGCCGACCAACGGATTGCCATCGCGCTCATCGGAACGATTCTGTTGATGATGGCAATCATGACCGGCGGTTCGATGGTTGCCGTCGGGGTCGTCGAGGAGAAGACTTCTCGCGTCGTCGAGATCCTGCTGGCCACTATCAAACCGCTGCACTTGCTGTGGGGCAAAATTCTGGGTATCGGTGCCATCGCACTGGCTCAGGTTCTGATCCTTGGAGCGACGGCGGTGATCGCCGGCAAAGCAACCGGGCTGTTGACACTGCCCGGCCTGGCCGGCGGGGTGTTCGCGGCCGTACTCATCTGGTTCGTGCTCGGATTCCTCTTCTTCGCGACGCTCTACGCGGCCACGGGTGCATTGGTATCGCGTCAGGAGGAGCTCAATGCGAGTTCGGCTCCACTGACCATCCTGGCGCTGGCCGTCGTGTACTCGGCGACCTTCGGCATCAACGCTCTGGACTCAACGCTCATCCAGACGCTGAGCTGGATTCCGCCATTCAGCGCGGCGTTGATGCCGATGCGGATCGCTACCGGCGACACCGATACGTTCCAGATCGTCGGGACGCTGATACTTATGATCGTGGCCTGCGCGATCGCGGCGTGGACGGCTGCCAAAATTTACCAACGGTCGATCCTGCGAACCGGATCACGGGTGAAATGGATCGAAGCGCTGACCTCGCGCGGCTAACCGCCCCTGACGTCGACCTCGACAACACCGAGTGGCAAGATAACTTCACCGACATGATGTGATGTACGCGATAATCGTTATATCAAGTGGTATCAACCACCCGGTTAGTGAGGATGTTGAGGACATGCGCAGATGGATGATCTTCGGAGCTACCGCGGCTACCGTGGCTTTCGCCGGAACCACGGTCGCCGCGACTAGCGCACCGGCCGCCACCCGGGGTGACGTCATCAGTTTCAGCGTGGCCTCGGCGACGTCCTGGGGCACCATCTCCTATTACAACGGCGTCAATATTCTGCGCCAGCAGCATGACTTCGCACTCACCGAGAAGGGCCCAGACGGTCTCTACCGCCGCACGATAACCTTCCCCAGTTCGGTACCTCGCCAGATCTTGGGCCTGCGTATGCAGAGCGAAGGCGATACAGCACAGTGTCAGATCTCGGTGAACGGCAAAGTCCGCAGTCGCGGTGTCGCACACGGATTCCGGTCGTCGGCTTTATGTAGCTGAGTTCAGCTGGAACTCAGCGATATCGGCCAGTACGTCATCCCCATATCCGCCTGAAGGTCGGGCATGGTCAGATCTGTGCTGTGTAACACGCTGCCGCACATCTGAGTTGGGCGCCGCCGACGCCAGAACAGTTCCGTGAAACAGAAAATGTCCCCGTGACGTGAGCAGACGGCACTATTGCGTCTGCTCCCGCTACGGGGACATTTGCAGTGAAAGAACTAGTTGGCGCCCAGCAGGTCGATGACGAACACCAGCGTCTTGCCCGACAACCGGTGGCCGGCACCCGCGGGTCCGTAAGCCAGCTCCGGCGGCACCGTCAGCCGACGACGTCCGCCGACCTTCATGCCGGGGATGCCTTCCTGCCAGCCGGGGATCAACCGATCGAGGGGGAAGTTTGCCGACTGACCGCGATCCCACGACGAATCGAATTCCTCGCCGGTCTCGTACTCGACGCCGACATAATGCACGTCAACGACGCCGCCGCGCTGCGCTTCGGCGCCGTCACCCTCGATGAGGTCGACGACCTGCAGTTCAGCTGGTGCGGGTCCCTCCGGGAATTCGACTTCGGGCTTCTCGGTGGCCATTAGCGGTCTCCCATCACGACAAAGTCGCGCTCGGTGTAGCCGGTGTACAGCTGACGCGGACGACCGATCTTGGTCGTCGGGTCGCTGTGCATTTCCCGCCAGTGCGCGATCCAGCCGGGCAGCCGGCCCAGCGCGAACAGCACGGTGAACATTCGCGTGGGGAATCCCATCGCGCGGTAGATGACGCCGGTGTAGAAGTCGACGTTCGGGTAGAGCTTGCGCTCGATGAAGTAATCATCGTGTAGCGCAACCTCTTCCAGGCCCTTGGCGATGTCGAGTAGTTCGTCTTGAACACCCAACGAGGCGAGGATCTGATCCGCGGTCTCTTTGACGATGGCCGCGCGCGGATCGTAATTCTTGTAGACGCGGTGTCCGAAGCCCATGAGCTTCACACCGTCTTCTTTGTTCTTAACCCGATCCATGAAGGCCTTGGTGTCGCCACCGGAAGCCTTGATCTCGTCGAGCATCTCCAGCACAGCCTGGTTGGCACCGCCATGCAGCGGCCCCCAGAGTGCGTTGATGCCGCCGGAGATCGACGTGAACAGGTTGGCCTGGCTGGATCCGACGAGGCGCACCGTCGACGTCGAACAGTTCTGCTCGTGGTCGGCGTGCAGGATGAACAGCATGTCGAGGGCCTTGGCTACCTCGGGGTTCACCTCGTAGGGCTCAGCCGGGAAGCCGAAGGTCATCCGCAGGAAGTTCTCCACCAGGTTGAACGAATTGTCCGGGTAGAGGAATGGCTGACCGACCGACTTCTTGTACGCGTAGGCCGCGATGGTCGGAAGCTTGGCGAGCAGACGAATCGTCGACAGCTCGACCTGCTCGGGAACCTTCGGATCAAGCGAATCCTGATAATAGGCGCTCAGCGCGTTGACCGCGCTCGACAGCACCGGCATCGGATGCGCGTTACGCGGGAAGCCGTCGAAGAACCGCTTAAGGTCCTCGTGCAGCAGCGTATGCCGCTGGATCCGCTCGGTGAAGTCGTCGAGCTCGGACTGCGACGGCAGCTCACCGTAGATCAGCAGGTAGCTGACCTCGATGAACGTCGACTTGCCCGCGAGCTGGTCGATGGGGATCCCGCGATAACGCAGAATGCCAGCATCGCCGTCGATATAGGTAATAGCCGACTTCGTCGCCGCGGTGTTGACGAACCCGCCATCGAAGGTCGTCAGACCGGTCTTCGCCAGCAGGTTACCCAGCGCGACCGAATCACTGCCTTCGGTTGCTTCCAGAATCGGCAGTTCCAGCTGTCCACCGGGGTAGGTGAACGTCGCGGAGGGACTGTCGGACGCCTGGTCGGCTGGGACTGTTTCAGCAGACACACGAACCCCTTTACTCAGGTGAGAGTTGCAAGATACAAAGTAGCCTTTCACCGGATTCGCAGCGGAGACAGGGTCGCCCGTGTAACCTCCGCGTAATAGACGCGGCGGCTTGACCTGGAGTTACTCGATTCTCGACGTGACACTAAGTAGGTTAAAGGCGTGCGTGAGCGTCCCGCCGGTCCCGACGCGGTCCTTCTCGATTTCACCGGCCAGCCCACCCCGCTCGACGCCGTGACCGCCGCCGCCGACGCGATCAACCATGCCGTTGCCGCCGGCCTGTTACCCGACGTCACCGACGTCGTGCCCACGTCTTCGACGCTGCTCGTGCAGGCCAGCGCACCCATCGACTCGCTGGGCGTGCGCCGCGTCTTGCGCACCGCCACTATTCCCGATGACGACGAGCCCCGCGCCAGTTCGAGTATCGAGATTCCAGTCCATTACGACGGACCCGACGTCGACGAAATCGCCACACTTCTGCGACTCTCCCGGCGTGGTGTGATCGACGCCCACGCATCGACGCGATGGCGGGTCGCCTTCATGGGATTCGCACCGGGCTTCGGGTATTTGGTACCCGAGGGCGACAACCCGCTGTCCACTTTGTCGCGTCGAGACGAGTCTCGCCCGAGAGTCGCCGCGGGGTCGGTTGCGGTCGCGGCGGGATACAGCGCCGTCTATCCGACTGATAGCCCGGGCGGATGGTACCTGTTGGGACACACCGACTTTGACTTGTGGAATGTTACCCGCACTCCCCCGGCCCGGCTGGCTCCGGGCACCTGGGTCCGGTTTGTGACCGCACGATGACCGCCGTCGAAATTCTTACGCCGGGCCCATTCGCTACAGTGCAGGATCTCGGCCGGCCGGGCTATGCCTATCTGGGCGTGCCTCGGTCGGGGGCGGCCGACCGTGGGGCGTTACGACTGGCAAATCGCTTGGTGGGCAACGCCGAAGGCGCCGCCTGTATCGAGACGACGCTGGGCGGGCTGCGACTGCGCGCGGTCGGCGATGTGGTTGCCGCGGTGAGCGGCGCGATGGCTGACGTCGCCCGCAACGGCGTCGCCTACGGTCGCAACGCATCGATGCCATTGACCGACGGAGACGAGTTATCCATCGGCACAACAACTTCCGGGCTGCGCAACTACGTCGCCATCCGGGGCGGCATAGATATCGAGCCAACCCTCGGGTCGCGGTCGACCGATACTCTCGCCACGCTCGGACCGGCCACGCTGACCGCTGGGGCACACTTGCCGATCGGTCCGCACGACAATTCCTGGCCGGCGATAGGCGCGGCCCCCGTCGATGATCGACTGCCCGACGTCGTAGTGCTCGACGCAACCGACGGGCCGCGGGCCGACCGCGTCGACAACCTAGCGGACCTATTCACCGCGACCTGGGTGGTCAACGCGGCCAGCAATCGCGTCGGGGTGCGGCTGGATTGTCGCGACGGCGCTGCCGTTCGGCACCGTAGCGGTTTGAGCGAGTTGTCGTCAGAGGGAATCGCCCACGGGTCGATCCAGCTCCCGCCAAGTGGGCAACCGGTGATCTTCCTGGCCGATCATCCGGTTACCGGTGGCTATCCGGTGGTCGCGGTACTGTCCGCGCGGTCGCTGGACCGGGCCGGCCAGTTGGCGCCGGGGAATGTCGTGCGACTGCGGCGTGGGTAGCTGATGCCCGACCAAAACCTGCGGCGTCGGCGTCGCAGAGGGAGCATCTCCCTCGTGATATCCACATCGGCAGATTCCAGCCAACTTCATTGACACCAGCGTGAGACGAACATAGAGTTTCGTCTCATGACCCAGGTGCTGCCCGACCCGTCACTCAACAGCGGCGAACTGCCCCATGCTGTCGACTCCCCCGCCGTCGACTCCCCTGCCGACAAATCTCCCGACGTCACACCACTCGGCCCCGACTCAGCGACCTGGCGCTATTTCGGTGACTGGCGAGGCATGCTGATGGGCCTGTGGTCGGGGTCGATGCAGAACATGCACCCGAAACTCGCCGCCGGTGTCTGGGATCATTCCGACTTCTTCGGCGAACGCTGGCAGCGACTACTCCGGTCGATCTATCCGATCGGCGGCGTCGTCTTCGACCTGACCCCCGACACCGGCCACCAGGTACGCGACTACCACCGCGATATCAAGGGCACGATGGACGACGGCGGGCGCTACCACGCACTCGACCCAGATGTCTTCTACTGGGCGCACACCACCTTCTGGTACGGCAATGTCCGCTGCGCGGAGATCTTCGGACCGCCAATCGACGAGGCGACCAAACGGCAACTCTTCGAGGAGTCGCGCACCTGGTATGCCATGTACGGCGTGAGCATGCGCCCCTGCCCGGACACCTACGAAGATTTCCAAAAATACTGGGATCACATGTGCCGCAATGTATTACGTGACCACGCGGCAGTCCGCACGGTACTCGACATTTCCCAGCTCCCGCCGCCGCCGTGGATGTCGTGGATGCCGATGCCGCTGTGGAGGTTGCAGGTCGGGCAGGTTCAGAAGATGTTCATGTGGATCACCACCGGCCTCTACGACGCACCGGTCCGCGAGATGATGGGGCTGTCCTGGTCTGACCGCGACGAACGACGACTACGACTGTTCGGCAAAGCGGTCAACGCCGCGATGCACCTCGTTCCGACCCGCTACCGCCGCCACCCCCGCGCCCGCGACGCCGACGACCGAGTGAGCGGCCGAGTCCCGATCGATGCCCCCATCCTCGAAACCCCACAGCGCAATATGCCGTCGGATGCGCAACGGGACAACCCTATGCATTACTGCCCGGTGAATGCCCAGCGTCGGGCGAATCTGCCCTGGCAGGCTAACGAGGTCTAAATAGTCACTGCGGCGACGCGGGGTCACCGCAGCGACTTATCCGCGCATCCCTACGCGGTAGCGCACGAATGCCGGCACTGCCAGCGCGGCGATCACTGTTCCAGCAATGACCGCGATGCCGCCACCGGCGGTCGCGGCCGCGGTACCCACGGCCGCTGCCGCCACACCGTGCCCGACGTCCGCGATACGCGGCCCGCCCGCCACGACGACGATAAACACCCCTTGCAGTCGCCCGCGAACGTCATCACTCGCCGCTGCCTGCAACATCGACATCCGGAATGCGGCCGACGCCATGTCGGCGGCACCGCCGACCATCAAGGCCACCACCACAATCGGCAGGATAGGCAGAGTCGTGCCATGTGCGAAAAACAATGCGCCGCCGGCAACTGCGATTGATCCGCCCCACAACACGATGCAGACAATCACCGCCAGCCCCTGCCGCGATACCCGCGACACCCAACCCGAGAACACGCCGCCAATCACCGCACCGATGGGAATGGCGGCGAACAACAGCGCGTAGGCAAGGCCTCCTTCGGGTTTGTCACCGAAACTCTCATGCGCCATCTGTGGGAACAAGGCGCGCGGCATACCGAAAATCATCGCGATGAGGTCGACGACGAAAGACATCAGCAACACCGGATGCCCACCCAGATAGACGAATCCGTCGAGGACCGACCGCAACCCGACTGTCTTCCGGCCGCCGCCACCGTCACTCAACGGCTTCAACGACGGAAGGCTGATGACCGCCCACAGCGTCGTGAGCAGAGAGATCGTGTCGAAGAAGTACAGCAACGAATAGCCGAGGATGGGGATAAGGATGCCGCCGACCAACGGTCCGGCAATCGCACCCGCCTGCATCACCGTCATATTGAGCGAATTGGCAGCCGGCAACTCTTTGGCCGACAGCAGTCTGGGCAGCACCGCTGACCTCGTCGGCTGATTGACGGCGAAGAATGCCTGCTGCAACGAGAAGATCGCGAGCAAGATCCATACGTTGTTGAGCCCCAGAACAGCCTGCGCCCAGAACAGCGCACTACAACCGATCAGGCCGACGGTGGTAACCAGCAAGATGACGCGACGGTCGAAGGCATCGGCGAGAGCGCCACCCCACAGGCCGAAGACGATCAGCGGCACCAAACCGAAAACCCCGGTTAGTCCGACGTAGGCCGAGCTTCCGGTGATTTGATAAATCTGCGAGGGAACCGCGACCACGGTGAGTTGCGCACCGATGACGGTGACGATATTCGCCACCCACAAACGACGGAAGAAGTCGTTGCGAAGTGGCGCGGTATCCGCGAGGAATTGAGCCATCGCCGCGTCAGGGCTGCAATCGTTCGACGTGCCAACTGTCGTCGACCACCACCGCACGCACGCGATTATGCAGACGATCGGCACGCCCCTGCCAGAATTCGACGACCTGCGGATCGATCCGGTAACCACCCCAGGTCAGTGGGACCGGAACCGGCTGCGTGCCGTCGATGCCGCCGAACTGGTCGGCGATCGCCGCTGCTCGCGCCTCCAAGTCCTCTCGAGATCCGATCGGTTCCGACTGCGCCGATGCATAGGCCGACAGTTGCGAACCGCGCGGTCGCGAGTCCCAGTAGGCCTGCGTTTCGGCGGCGCTGACCTTGCTCACCGGCCCGCGAAAATGTACCTGACGTTCCAGGCCGATCCACGGGAATGTCGCGGACGCATAGGGATTCGCTTGGAGCGCTTGCCCTTTCGCGGAGTCGTAGCTGGTGAAGAACACCACGCCCGCCGCATCAACACCCTTACACAATACGGTTCGGGTCTGTGGATGGCCGTTGGCGTCAACGGTGCCGAGCACCATCGCATTCGCCTCGATATACGCCATCCCCCGCGGCTGCGCGGGTGTCGAGAATTCCGTACCACCGCCGCCCCGGATGACATCAGTGATCCAGCGGTTGAACAGCGACAGCCACGGCGGGTCGCCGACAAGCCACGTCACATCGAGATGAGCGGCCAGGCCGTCCGCGCCGGTCGACTGCTCATCGGCGCGGGCACCGTATCCGACCCGCATACCCGCGAGGTCGATCGAATCATCGGATGACTTAGGTGGCACCGTGCGTAATCTACTCGCATCACTCCAATGCCCGACGTCGGCTGCCAGTTGTCTTGATCCCATACAATCCGAGCCATGACCAACTCGGTACCGCAAGACTTCGTGCCCGGCCTTGAGGGCGTCGTCGCCTTCACCACCGAAATCGCCGAACCCGATAAGAACGGCGGCAACCTCCGGTTCCGCGGTGTCGACATCGAAGACCTGGTGGAGAACAAGGTGACCTTCGCCGATGTCTGGGCACTACTCGTCGACGGCAAGTTCGGCGACGGTCTGCCCCCGGCTGAGCCATTCCCGCTGCCGATCCACACCGGCGACGTGCGCGTCGATGTACAAGCCGCCTTGGCGATGCTCGCCCCCATCTGGGGTTACGAACCGCTACTCGATATCGACGACGCCACCGCACGGGAGAACCTCGCGCGGGCATCGGTCATGGCTCTATCCTATGTGGCGCAGTCCGCTCGCGGCATTCACCAGCCAGCGGTGCCGCAGCATGTTGTCGACGAATGCGACACGGTCACAGCACGTTTCATGACGCGCTGGAAGGGTGATCCCGATCCAAAACATGTCGCCGCGATTGACGCCTACTGGGTGAGTGCCGCCGAGCATGGACTTAACGCCTCGACGTTCACCGCGCGCGTCATCGCCTCGACCGGCGCCGACGTCGCCGCCGCACTGTCCGGGGCGATCGGCGCGATGTCGGGCCCACTGCATGGCGGCGCACCCGCGCGCGTACTGCCGATGATCGAAGAGGTGGAACGCACCGACGATCCGCGCGCCTTGGTGAAAGGCATCCTCGACCGTAAAGAGAAACTGATGGGCTTCGGCCACCGGGTCTATCGAGCCGAGGATCCACGTGCACGCGTATTGCGCCGCACCGCAAAGGAACTCGACGTCCCTCGCTACGAGGCCGCGGCCGCCCTGGAACAGGCCGCGCTCACCGAATTGCGCGAACGCCGGCCCGATCGCGCCATCGAGACCAATGTCGAATTCTGGGCTGCGGTCATTCTCGACTTCGCCGAGGTGCCCCCGCATATGATGCCGGCGATGTTCACCTGTGGCCGCACCGCGGGCTGGTGCGCTCACATTCTGGAGCAGAAACGGCTGGGCAAACTGGTGCGCCCCGCCGCCCTCTACACCGGCCCCGCGCCGCGGCGTCCCGAGGATGTCGAAGGCTGGGGTTTGATCAACGGATAGGTAAAAGACCGAACAGCAACTAGCCGGGGGAACCGATGGCCAAATACGAGAAGCTGATCCACGGCGACTTCGAGCGGGTGCTCAATGCCGTACACGACGGAATCCGGGCCGGTAGCTCGTCGGCAAGTTATGAGGATGGCAGCGACTTCGAGGCCAACGGGATCCGTTGTGCGGTAAGGGTTTACGAGCGCTACTCGATGGCCGGCAGCAATCGGGTCAGCATGAGCGTCACCCTGGTCGGGCATGGCGAGGATCTATTCCTCTCCGCGATAACCGCCGGCGGCAGCCAAGCGGTGTTCTTCAAGATGAACACGATGGGTGAGGAGGCGTTCCTGCGCCGACTTGTCGATGTCGTGGAACGGCTCTGAGCACGGCCTCACCCATTGGCCCACCCACTGAAATCTCGTCCCCCTCAACACACTCCGAGGGCATATTGCCCTCGCGTCCCACTGGCGGGGACGAGAATTCGCCCATTGCACTAGACGTCCCCCGGGGGCGCGCCCGCACCGGACGGCACGCGCCGACGAGGAAACTGATCGAAGTACATCGCATGCCGTTCACACCACATCAAGGGCGCAAACCCACTCGCGACCTCCGCTAGACTTACGGCGAAGCTGACTATCGCAAACATTGGGGGCGCCCGTATGACCGGTCCGAATCCGTACGAGTTGAACAAAGACGACCAACCCGCGACGAACACTCCGGGGCAACCCCACTGGCCGGCCGATCCGAATGTCGGCTACCAGCAACCCGGCTATAACAATCTCGTTCCCGGCCAGCCTTTGCCGGTGGACAAACGGCCCGGGGCGGTTATCGGAGCGGCCATCGTGCTTATCGCATTCGGCGTGATCGCCGGATTGCTTCGCGTGGTTGCCTTCGCCGTCACGACGGCCGACTACGGCACCGGCGCCGAAGCCGCTGGCGGCGCTATCGCCAGCATTGTCGGATTACTTGCCTCCCTCTTTGCGATCGTCGGCGGCATCATGCTGCTGACCAGTCGATCGAAGGCCGCGGCTATTACCGCAACCGTCGCCTCGGCACTGCTCATCTTCACGTGTATCGGCATTGTCGCCACCATCGCCGTGCCGATTCTGCTGTGGACTCAGGACTCGGCGAAGGCCTGGTTCGCACAGCAGCCGCAGGTGCCGCCGCCGTATCTGGGCTGAGCCGATGACTGAGCCGGATTCGGGTGAAGTCGCCGCTGCCAACATGCCTCCGGGCTCGGTGCTCGCGGCTGGCACAGTGCTCGTCGTCATCGGCGTTGTCGGTGGCGTTCTGCGGATGCTCACGACCGATCCCGCCGCCACCACCAGTTACGGTGCGCGTGCGGGAGCTCTCGTTGGGGTGGTCGCCGCGCTTCTGGCGGTCATCGCCGGGGCCATGCTGCTGCGCAGCCGGTGGCGGGGCTACGCCATTTTCGCGACCGTCGCGGCCACCCTGCTCATCCTCACCGGCATCGGCATCATCGCCACCATCGCGGTCCCGATCCTGCTGTGGACCCGGGACTCGGCGAAAACCTGGTTCGCGCCGGAACCGCCTATCGGGTTGTCACCGCGACCGCAGTGACAAGTGGCCCGCCGCACAGCACTAGACTTTGTAATCATGACCGACGCGATCACTATCCCCGCCGACCTCCTGCCCGCCGATGGTCGTTTTGGCTGTGGCCCATCGAAAGTCCGCCCGGAACAACTGCAATCGCTAGTCGATACCGGCGCATCGGTTTTCGGCACCAGTCATCGCCAGGCACCGGTCAAGAACGTCGTCGGCGACATCCGGTCCGGGCTCGCCGATCTGTTCTCGCTACCCGACGGTTACGAGGTCGTACTGTCCAACGGCGGCACCACCGCCTTCTGGGATGCCGCGGCATTCGGTCTTATCAAAGAACGCTCGCTGCACCTGACCTACGGCGAGTTCTCGTCGAAGTTCGCGAGTGTCGCCAAGAAGGCGCCGTTCCTCGGTGACCCCACCGTCATCTCCACCGATCCGGGCACCGCGCCCGACCCCGCTTCGATCACCGCTGAGCAGGCCGCCGACGTCGACCTGATCGGCTGGGCACACAACGAGACTTCGACTGGTGCCGCGGTTCCGGTCGTACGCCCCGCAGCCGCCGGTGACGCATTGGTCGCCATCGACGCGACGTCGGGCGCCGGCGGTCTGCCGGTCAACATCGCCGACGCTGACGTCTACTACTTCGCGCCGCAGAAATGCTTCGCGTCCGACGGCGGCATCTGGGTCGCGTTGATGAGCCCCAAGGCTTTGGCTCGCGTCGAAGAGGTCGCGGCCACCGGCCGTTGGTGCCCCGAGTTCCTCTCACTGCCGACCGCCGTCGACAACAGCAGCAAGAACCAGACCTACAACACCCCGGCCGTCGCGTCACTGTTGCTCTTCGCGAACCAGATCCAGTGGATGAACGGCAATGGTGGCCTCGACTGGTGCACCGCACGGACCGCGGACTCCAGCTCGCGCCTGTACAGCTGGGCTCAGGCGAGCGAATTCGCGACGCCGTTCGTCGACGAGGCGCACCGCAGTCAGGTCGTTGGCACCATCGACTTCTCCGAAGATGTCGATGCCGCCGCGGTGGCAAAGGTGTTGCGCGCCAACGGCGTGGTCGACACCGAGCCGTATCGCAAGCTCGGTCGCAATCAGTTGCGCATCGGCATGTTCCCGGCGATCGAGCCCGACGACATCAGCGCGCTCACGGCCAGCATCGACTACGTCGTCGGTCAGCTGTAACTCGCGTATCATTGGGAACTTCCGTCACCGACTAGGCCTGAACTGCGGTTTTCCGCGTGTCGGCATCGTGGTGCGCGACGGATGTGCACTACCGTGGACGGCAATGCGTCATCCGAAACCGTCAGGAGGAGCAGATGCGTGAACTTCGCGTCATCAGCGTTGAAGCCGACGGCGGTCACGTCGTGGTACAAGACGATGAGACGAAAGAGAAGTTCCGCATTCGTGCCGACGACCGCCTTCGAGCCGCCGCACGCGGCGATCTTTCCCGGCTCGGACAGATTCAGATAGAGATGGAATCGACGCTGCGCCCCCGCGAGATTCAGGCTCGCATCCGCGCCGGGGCTACCGTCGAAGAAGTCGCCGCGATCGCCGGGGTCTCACCGGATCGCGTCGAACGTTTCGCTCACCCAGTCCTGCTCGAACGCGCCCGGGCCGCCGAACTGGCCTCGCTGGCTCATCCGATTCGTGAAGACGGACCTGCGGTTGCGTCCCTCGGCGAGGTAGTGGATACCGCCCTGGCGGCACGCGGTCACAGTGCCGTCGCCACCGAATGGGACGCCTGGAAGGGCGACGACGGGTTCTGGGTGGTCCAGGTGCGATGGCAGGTTGGTCGCACCGATAACTATGCGCATTGGCGTTTTCATCCGGGCGCGCACGGCGGCACTGCCGACCCGCTCGATGACCTCGCCGACGAGCTGACCGACCCCGAAGCCGTTGCGGTTCAACGACGTCGACTCGCACCCGTCTCGGTGCCGCAGATGTCCCGGCCCGCGCATTCCCGAACGGTTGCCGAGTCGGTGACCGTCGATGCGGGCGCTGTTGTCGGGCGGCATCACGGCGAGGATGACACTGGCGAGTCCGTAGATGTCATCGATGCGCAGGTTGTCGACGACGTAGACGAGGTTCCCGAGTCCGCCGACGACCCATCCCCTGAGTTCGGCGGATCAACCGAGGAGACGTTGCAGCTCGGCTTCAGCGTTGTCGGTGAGAAGGCCGATCATCGGACCACCGACTCGGCGCAGGCCGACACAGGCACCGAATCCGCCGACGAGGCCAAGCCGCGGCGTCGGAAGCAGCGCAAACCGTCCGTCCCGGCTTGGGAAGACGTACTTCTCGGAGTCCGCAGTAACCCGAACAGCTAAGGTCATTGTCTGTGTCTAACCGCGCCCTGACCCTATGGCTAATCGACGATGACGATCCCGCCGCGCTGCTGCGGGGGCCGCTTCATAACGACGTCGCGCAGGCGCGCGAACTTGCCGCCCGTATATACGGTGACTCCGTTACGCTCGTCCCGCTCGCGGCGACCAACCTCGCCGCCGCGATGGCCGGAGACGATTCGCATGCCTTCGTCGGGTCGTTCGGATCCGCGTCGGTGATCGCGAGTCCATTATTCGCCACTCGGCAACCGTCGACACTAACCAAGACGGTGGCGTCGGTCGCACCGGCGAAGGTTGCGACGTTGCTACACACCGATCCGGTCGAATCCATCGGCGTCTTCGCACGCTGGGAGGACGGCGTTCTGCGCCGCAGCTTCTCGGCGAATCCCATTGACATATATGAGGATTCGGGGCTCCCGTTCGTGTTCGAGTCACCGTTCTGGGGCGGTGAATATCCACTGCAGTACGCCGAAGGCGTTGCGCCCCAACCCCTCGCACTGCCATTTCATCCCGCGCAGCTCGCCGAGCACGCCAATCGGGAATGGCTCGGGTTCCGGTTCACTCCGCCCGCGGTCGCCGATGACGTCGATCCGGCGCGAATTCCGGTGACCGCGTTCGCTATTCATCCGGCCGGCTACCAGCCGTCTGGCGACGACGAGCGTGCGTACGCGGCTAGTCTCGCGGCCACTCCAGCCACGGCCGCGCCGACGTCGGCGCCCCCGAACCAGTTGGCGACCGCATTCCACGGTGCCGACGGCGGCGACCCGGAAACCTCGGGAGAGGCCCCAAAGGGCGGCCGAGTCCGACGCTACTTCGGGTTCGGTTCCAAAGACTAGTAGCGCCTACAACACCTGCGACAGGAACTGCTGGAGCCGTTCACTGCTCGCATCGTCGAAGATCTTCTCCGGGGTACCAGATTCGACGACCTGGCCGTGGTCCATAAACACGACGTCGTCGGAAACAGTTCGGGCGAAACCCATTTCGTGGGTGACCACGATCATCGACATTCCACCGGATGCCAAGTCGGCCATCAACGCGAGGACACCCTTGACCAATTCCGGGTCGAGCGCCGACGTTGCCTCGTCGAAGAACATTACCTGTGGCGCCATTGCCAGTGCCCGCGCGATCGCGACGCGCTGCTGCTGACCGCCGGAAAGATTCCCCGGCCGCGAATCTGCCTTGGCGGCAAGGCCAACGGTCTCGAGCTGCTCAATGGCGAGTGCTCGCGCCTCATCCTTGGACAACCCGCGCAGTTTGCGCGGACCGAGCGCGATATTCTCCGCGACGGTGCGATGCGGGAACAAGTTGAAGTGCTGGAACACCATTCCGATCCGCTGACGCAATTCGTCCGGATTGTCGTTGAGTACCGAACGGCCATCGACGACGATGTCGCCCTGTTGCGGCTCATGCAACCTATTGAGCACTCGCAGCAAAGTCGACTTACCCGATCCCGACGGGCCGATTACCGTGGTGGTCTTGCCGGCATCAACGTTGATGTCCACGCCCCGTAACACCTTATTCGGGCCGAATGCCAGGTGAAGGCCGGTGCCCTGCAATGACACTGACTCTTTGGCGACTGTTGCCTTCTTCTTCTGATCGGTAGGCACTGCGTCATCCCTTCTCGACGACGAGGTCGGCTTCGACGGGGGCTAGCGTCTCCTGCTTGCCCGTTCGCAACCGTTTGTCGATGTAGTTGACGAGGTGTGTCAACGGAATCGTGAGGACCAGATAGACCAGACCGGCGGCGACCAGCGGCGAGAGGTTTCCGGTCTGCGCGTTGAGGTCCCGGCCGACGGCGAATAGTTCTCGCTGGGTGACCAGCAGACCGAGGAAGTAGATCAACGACGAATCCTTGATCAGCGCGATGAACTGATTCATCAACGCCGGCAGTACACGTCGTACGCCCTGCGGGATCACGACCAATGCCATCGACTGGCGGTAGCTGAAGCCGATGGCCCGCGATGCCTCCAGTTGGCCCGACTCAACGCTCTGAATACCGGACCGGAATATCTCGCCGATATATGCGGCGGCCATCAGCGCAAGTGCAACCGCGCCAAGCCAATACGGGTTGTTGTCGGTGAATCCGCTGACGATCGGTCCGACGCCCAGACCGACGATCAAGATGATGACCACCGCGGGCAGGCCGCGGAAGATGTCGGTGTAGATACGTGCCGGCCACCGCAACCATCGTGTCCGCGAGATGCCAGCTACCGCGAGCAGCATGCCCAGGACTGTTCCCAGCACCCCGGACACCAGCGCAAGAATCAGCGTATTGGGCAAGCCGGTCTTGAACAGATCGGGCAACGCCTTGCGATAGAGCTCCCAGTTGAAGAAGGTGTCGCCGAGTTGCTCGAACGTCGACTTGGGCGCGGCGGCCTCCTCAGTCGTGTTCTGCGCGTTGGTTTTCGCGATCGCCGCGAAGTCGGGAAGTTTCGGCGCGGGCGCCGCCTTAGACCCTGGTTTCCAGCCCTCGGGCAGTACCCGCGGAACCCAATCCGAGTACAGCTTCGCGTACGTGCCGTCGGCGATGACGGCGTCGAGTCCGGAGTTGAGCGCGTCAGTCAACGCTCGATTGTCCTTGTTCACGGCCCAGCCGACGAAGTTGTTGACGCTGAACGTATTTTGCACGATCGAGGTGGGATCGCCGGGCTTGATCGCCCCCTCTGCCTGCTGCGATGGGGCGACCCACGCATCAATCTGGCCGCTCTTGAGATTCGCGTACGCGGTGGCGTAGTCGGGGAATTTGACCGCCGACAAGTGCAACGTGTTCTGCACATAGTCGTCTTGGACCGTGCCCTGGACGACGCCGATCCGCACATCGGGCTTGAGGTCGCCGAAACCCTTGATATTTCCGCCATTCGGCGCGACCAGTGAGAAATAGCCGAAGTCATAGCCGTTGGTGAAACCGACCGTCTTTCGGCGATCGTCGGTGGTGGTGATCGACGACGATCCGACGTCGAATCGCTTGTTGGCGACCTGGGAAAGCAGTCCCGCGAACTCGGTGCCGGAGAATTCAACCTGCAGACCAAGTTTGGCACCAACGGCTTTGAGCAATTCATTGTCGAAGCCGGTGAATTGTCCAGAGGAGTCGACGCAGATACTCGGCGGCGCGTCCGACAGGGTGCCAACTGACAGTTTGCCCGACGTCAGTAGTCCAAGTGCGTTCTTGTCGATCTGATCCAGCGGCTTGGTCGTTGGGGTGGTGTATTTATCTTCGGCCGCATTTCCCGACGCCGCGTCCAAATTGGTCGGAGCCGAAGCCGCCGAGCCGACGCCGGGGGGCGCGCAGAGATCGGTCGATGCCGCATCATCACTCGACCCGCAACCGGCGAGTAGCACCGCGAAAAACGAGACGATTACGGCAAGGACTGCGAGTCGACGAGCCCGATGAGAACGGGGCGTCGCAGGGCCTGCTGGAGGCACACGGGTAGCCATAGGTAGTGACCCTAACGGGGCGCGACACTTTAAGCCGACTTTCGCTCAGCCGTGCATAAAAGCCAAAACCGCCGCAGAACCGAACCCGGCGAGCAACCCGAGCAGTGTGCCCCACGCGATCCACCGCCAGACCGCTTTGACTCGGAGCTCCCATAGGGTGCTCGCCAAACCGATTGCGACGATCGCGATCACTGCGACTGCGGCGAGTTCACTGATCGAATCGACGAGTTCGAAGATGCCGAGTAATACTCCCGCAGAGAAAACGAGCATGACGGCCGCGACGGTGAGCCCCAGCACCCAGGGTGTGGGTTCGCGTCTTGTTGATTCCCGCGCGAGTTCCAGGCTCACGTGTGCGAGTGTGCCCTAGTTCACGCCAATGGAGCAGGAACGAAACGCGATTGTCGCCAGATCGTTGTGACCTCGATCACCCACTATGCCGCCTATCCTCGGCCGACGACGCGCACTCGCTCATAAAACGAGATCGCCGCCGCCGTCGCGACATTCAGCGAGTCGGTACCCCGACTCATCGGGATGCGGGCCCGAATGTCACTGGCGCGCATAGCCGTTTCGCTGAGTCCAGGACCTTCCGCGCCGACGAGAAAGGCTACCCGATCGGCGTCGACCGCCTGCGCCAGCGGCACCGCCACCGGATCGGGTGTTAGCGATATGGTCTGAAATCCGTTGTCACGCAGTAGTTCAAGCTCCCGCGGCCACTCCGGCAACATCGCGAACGGCACCAGCAAGACATGTCCCATCGACACCCGCACGCTTCGCCGATAGAGCGGGTCGGCGGTGCCGGCACCGAATAGCACCGCGTCAACACCCAGGCCCGCGCCGTTACGGAAGATACTGCCGATATTCTCATGGTCGTTAACCCCCTCGAGCACCGCGATTGTGCGGGCCCGGCCGATGATCTCGGCCGGATCGAGCGGTTCGGGGCGTCGGGCGACACCGAGTACCCCGCGATTGAGATGAAACCCGACGATCGTTGCCATCACCTCGGCATTCGCCCGATAGAAGGGGATAGCGTCGGGGTCGTCGGTGATCACGAGGCCGCCGTCGAGAGCGCATAACTCGCGCAGTCGCTTGTCGACTCCCAGAAATCCATGCGGCGTGAACCTCGACGCGATCATGCGCTGCGCGACTAACACCCCCTCGGCGATGACAAGTCCCTTGCCGATCCGACCGCCGGGCAGAACTGGCAGATCTGGGCGACGATCGACGGAGTTGAGGTCACGGAAGTCGTCGACGCGTGGATCGTCGGAGTCGGTGACGTCAACGACGGTGACCGCCAGTCGAGGCGAAGTACTCATGGGATGAGAATAATTGGTTGGCATGCGGGCGAAGTGAGGCAATACTCTGGGTTATATGCCTGAGCTAACTATGCGTCCCGCGACCGATGGCGACTGGGAAGACATCTTAGTCGCCGACGCTCGCGCATTCGCGATGACAACACCTATCGATGATGCTGCGCGAGAAGAGCTTTCGAAACTTCTGACTAATGACACCATGCGGGTGGTGCGCGACGGTTCACTTCCGGGTGCTCCGCTAGTCGGGTTCAGTACCTACTTCCGGATGCAGATCACCCCGCCGGGCGGCACGCCGACACCCGCCGCAGGACTGACTTGGGTGTCGGTCGCCGCGACGCACCGACGGCAAGGAATCCTGCGGATGATGCTCACCGACCTGACCAAGCAATGGCGTACCGAGGGATATCCGTTCGCGATCCTCACCGCGACCGAGGCAACGATCTACGAACGTTTCGGGTTTGGTGTGGCAGCGACCATCGATCACGTGAAAGTGCCGACCGGAGCGGGCTGGCGAGGCGAAGACACCTCCCGGGGCAGCACCTTCTACGGCACGACCGAGCAAGCCGCCCAACTGATTCCAGAGATCCATCGTCGCTGGGCGGCGCAGCACCCAGGGGCGATCACGCGGGTATCCGGCTGGTGGACACCGATTTTCGCCGACCGCCCGGCCGAACGTCGGCCCGACCACACGCAAATGTTCTATCTCATGCACGCCGACGGCTATGCGATGTACCGCCTACACCGGGGTGACGGTATTCCTGAAGTCGAGGTCATTGAGATTGTCACCGTGACCGACGACGCCCACACCGCCCTATGGCGAGTGCTGACGAACCTGGACCGCACCAGCACGGTGAACGTCGACTTGGTGACCGACGATCCGCTTCCCTGGAAGCTCAGTGATTTTCGATCTGTCCGAACGGTCGCACGCGATGACACCGTCTGGGTACATATTCTCGATGTCATCGCCGCGTTGAGCGGCCGACGCTACGCCGCCGACCTTAGTCTGATCCTCGAAGTGACCGATGAATTCGGTTCGGCCGGCGGACGATTCGCCGTTGCCGTCGACGGCGGCAAAGCTACCGTCACGCGGTCGGACGCCAGCGCCGATGTCACGTTGTCATTGCCGACTCTCGGCAGCCTCTATTTCGGCGGCTACCGCGCGGCGGATTTCGCACGGGCCGGACGGATCCGCGGAAGCATCGACGCGATTCGGTCGCTCGATGCCGCGTTCGCCACCGAGCGCATCCCGTCAACCGGGACCTTCTTCTAGAGCATATGCCCCGGCTAGATACCCGACCGGTGGGTGGCAGGTTGGCGCACCGCCCGCACCGGGCCCTGATTGTCCTCGCCGGTGATGATGGTGCCGATAATCCCGACGGCTTTGCGCAAAGTTTCGCGGTCGGCGGGGTTCAGCTCGTCGAGGCGATCGCTGAGCCATTCTTTACGAGCGGCGAACTCCGCGGCGACAACCTCGACGCCGTCGGGCGAGACGTTGACGATCGCCTGCCGGCCGTCGGACGGGTGGGGCTGACGTTCGACCATGCCGAGATCGGCTAGCGAGGCGATGACACGCGTCATCGACGGTGGCTGCACCCGTTCGGCGGCTGCCAACGCACCCGGCGACATCGGGCCTTCTTGATACAGCGTCGCCAGCGCCGACAGTTGCGTCAGCGATACCAATCCGCTCGTTCGACGTCCTCGCAACCGACGTGCGAACCGAACAACTGCGAGCGACAAGTCGCCGGCGAGGCTTCCATCGGGAATGGCGTCGACACTGCTCAATGCTTCGTTCACTTGCTTAGCCTAGATCAAGTTTTGGCAAACTTACGATATTTCATGAGACTGCCAGTCCCAATTTGGTCCAAACGAACTACACTGGCGTTAGTTTAGTAAATCTGAAATTGGCCCTCGCACAAAATACAGCACGAAGATCAATGCGACTCCCCAGAGCAGCGGATGCACCGTCCGCCACTTGCCCTTGGCCGTCGCGAGCACCACCCAGGCGATGAAACCCAGGCCGATTCCGTTGGCGATCGAATAGGTGAACGGCATCGCCACAATCGTCAGGAACGACGGCAGCGCATACTCAAATTTCGTGAAGTCGATGCTTCTGACCTGCCCGATCATCAACGCGCCGACGATCACGAGCGCTGGCGAGACTGCCTCGAGCGGAACGATCTCGTATAGCGGCGTGAAGAACATCGCGATCAGGAACAGCACCCCGGTCACCACATTGGCCAGACCCGTCCGCGCCCCTTCGGCGATACCCGCGGCCGATTCCACGAAGACGGTATTCGACGATGCCGACCCCACACCACCGGCAATCGCGCCGGTTCCCTCAACCACCAGAGCCTTTCCGATACCCGGCAGGTTGCCCTTCTCGTCGGCCAGGCCACCCTCCTTACCCAAACCGGTCATCGTGCCCATCGCATCGAAGAAATTCGACAGCACCAGCGCGAAGACCAACACCGAAGCCGATAACATACCAATCCGCGTAAACGCGCCGAATAGATCAACGTCGCCGACCAAGCTCAGATTCGGCAAACTGCCCAACGAACTCGGCAATTCGGGAACCGACAGGTTCCATCCGTGCGGATTCTTGGCGCCCGATCCGAGTCCGGTAGTCGCCTCGATGATGATCGAGATGACCGTGGTGATCACAATCCCGATCAACAGGCCGCCGGGCACCTTCCGCACCACCAGCACACCCATCAACAAGACGCCGATACAGAAAATCAACGTCGGGTAGGTCGCGATTGAATTGTCGATCCCCAACTGGACGGGCACCGTGGTCTTCGCGGCGTCCGGAATCCGCTTGACGAATCCGGCGTCGACGAACCCGATGAATGCGATAAAGCAGCCGATGCCGGCGGCGATGGCCGCTTTGAGTTCATCGGGGACCGCGTTGAACACCGCGGTCCGGAATCCAGTAACCGCCAACAGCACTATGATGATGCCGTCGACGACCACCAAACCCATTGCCTCGGGCCAAGTCACCTGTGGCGCAATCGAAACCGCCAGCAGACTGTTGATGCCCAGACCGGTCGCGATGGCGAAGGGATAGCGCGCGACCAAGCCGAAGACGATCGTCATCACCCCGGCGACCAACGCCGTGACCGCCGCGACCTGGGCCAGCGGCAGCACATTGCCCAACACGTCGGCGTTCTTGGATTCGCCGGGGATACCACCGATGATGATCGGGTTGAGCACCACGATATAGGCCATCGTGAAGAAGGTGACGACGCCGCCGCGCGCTTCACGGGCGAGTGTCGAACCTCGCTCGGTGATCTTGAAATAGCGGTCGACCGCTCCGACCGATTGCGTCCCTGATGTGTCCGGCTGCTCGCCTGGCTGCTGATCTGCCACGAAGAGAAGTTAACCTGATGCGATGAGCGACGCAGCGGATCAGGTACCTCAACTCCCGGCATCGTTGCGCGCGCCGGAGCCGGTGATCATCTTCGGAATGGTCGGTTGGCTGGTCGCGACTATCGTCGTATGGGTGACCGGCATCGGTGACGAGCGACTGTTACGGGTCTGCTGGGTTGGCCTGGCGGTTGGCGTTCTCGGCACGACGATCTTCGTCGTTCAGCGCGCTGGAGCACGTCGCGGCTCGAAAGGCGCCCAGGAAGGCCTGGAGTAGCCCCTAAACCGGTTCGGCTTCACCGCCGGGCAGCCTCGACCGCCACCATCTCCAGATCACCAGACACAGCGCCACCCAGAGTGCGCCGATGCCCCAGCCCGCCAGCACATCGGTCAGCCAATGGACACCGAGATAGATGCGACTGACACCGATCAACACCGCGAGCGCCGGCGCGGTGCCGATGATCCACCGATGTTCGCGCACCCAACTACTCAGATGGAACGCGGCTACCGCGAAAAGTCCATAACACACCGCGCTCATCATCGAATGTCCAGACGGGAACGAGTGGTTACCGATATCGATGAGACGGTCGGGTTCCGGCGGACGCTCGCGGCCGAAGATCGCCTTGAGCGCGACCATCAGCAGATATCCCGATAGTGATCCCGCGCCGACGAGAACCGCCGTCGCGTAGTGACGCCGGATCGACAATCCGATGACGACCGCTACGACGATGATCGTCAACGGAATCGTGTTGCCCAGGAAAGTCACCGTATGTGACAAGGTGATCCACGGTTCCCCGCGTCGTTCGGTCACCCATCGGTATACGTCGACGTCGACGCTGGTCTGTTCGAGGATCACGCGGTCACCGAATCACTTCGCCAGCGATCGTCCGATGACCAGACGCTGAATCTGATTGGTGCCCTCGAAGATCTGGGTGATCTTCGCCTCACGCATCAGCCGTTCGACGCGGAAGTCGCGGGTATAGCCGTAGCCGCCGAGTACCTGCACCGCATCGGTTGTCACTTTCATCGCGGCGTCGGTGGCAACGAGTTTCGCGGTGGCCGCGGCTCGCGAGTAGTCCATCCCCGCGTCGCGGCGGCGGGCGGCGTCGAGGTAGGTGGCGCGCGCGGAGTCGACGGCGGCAGCCATGTCGGCGAGCAGAAAGCTCAAGCCCTGATGGTCGATGATCTTGCGGCCGAAAGCTTCTCGCTCCTTCGCATATGCGACTGCCTCGTCCAGGGCCGATTGCGCGATCCCGGTTGCCACCGCGGCGATACCCAGACGGCCGGAATCCAAGGCGGAGAAGGCGATTCGCAACCCGTCACCTTCAGATCCGAGCAGGCGATCTGCCGAGATGAACGCATTCTCATAGGTCGCCGACGTCGTCGGTACCGCATGCAGCCCCATCTTCTCCTCGGGTTTGCCGAAGGACAGTCCTTCGGTGTCGCGAGCGACGAGGAAGCACGACACCCCCTTAGACGACCGCGCCTCGCCGGTCCGCGCGAACACGTTGTACTGATCAGCAATGCCGCCGTGGGTGATCCACGCCTTGGTGCCGTTGATCGAGTAGCCGCCCTCGACGGCGGTAGCCTTGCACGCCACTGCGGCCGCGTCCGAGCCCGCTTGCGGCTCGGACAGGCTGTACGCGCCAATCAGCTTGCCATTCAACATATCCGGCAGCCATCGCTGCTTCTGCTCATCGGTTCCGAAGGAGAACAATGGGTGACAGGCCAACCCGTGCACGCTGACCGCCACCGCGACGGCAGCCCAACGCGCGCCCAATTCCTCCAGAACCTGTAGGTACACCTCGTAGCTTTGCCCCCCGCCGTCCCATTCGGTTGGGTATGGCAGGCCCAACAGTCCAGCGGCGCCGAGTTCGGCGAACAGCCCCTCGGGATAGGTCTCGGATTTTTCATGTGCGTCGACGATCGGTGCCATTCGCTTGTCGGCGATGTCGCGGGTCAACTCGATCAGTGCGTGTGCTTCGTCGCTGGGAAGTAGGCGTTCAACGGGCATCCCGGCCTCCAGTTAGTTTGAATTAACTAGGACATCATAGTAAAGCGCTGGAGATGTGTCACCCCCGCGCTGTCGATCCACCAGGAAACGTCGACGTCACGGGTGGAATCGTCATCACGAACCCGCACCGTCAGGCGATCATGCAACCGCACCTCGCCACGCAGGACCGGTTGACTTCGTTGGGCGGCGAACGACAGTGCCTCGACACTGGATGACCAGGTGGCGACCGTCCCCGGCTCGGCGATCTCCGTGTCGAGTCCCTCCGACGCCAGCCGCAGGTCGAAGGCATCGGCGATCGCCTCCGCAGCCGTCGGCTCCACCGGAATGCCGACCACGACCACACCCGTCGGCGGCGCGACCTGAAGCAACCACGGCTGATCGACGACCAGTGCGGTCTCTCCCACGACCGTTCCGTCAAAGGCGCGCACGGCACCCGGATCGGACAGCTCGGCCAGATCGTCGATAGTGACGATCCCATCGTAAAGCGCTTGTGCCAGAGCCGAATACGCTCCGATTGACTTCCCGGGAGAAATCGTTCGCGTACGATCGCCGAGGGCTTCGACGATGGCGAGCGCGGTAGCCTTCGCGTGCACCGGTACCTGCGCCAACGCGCTAGCGAACGAGTCGGCGTTCGGGTGATCGAGCACATCGAGGACTTCGTCGAGGTCGACCTCCCCCGGCGCACGCCAGCACGCCAACTTGCGACCATCAATCCGGGCGAAAGTTCTTAGCCACCAACAGGTGTAGCCGTCAGCGTCCACCAAAGTCGCCGCGATATCCGGGTCGGCCGCCAACAATCGCAACGCATCGCGCCAGCGGTCCTCGGCCACCAGATCTAGATCACGGACCGCCCACAGTTCGGCGGGAGGTGCCGCCAATTCGTCCCACCAGCGATCTTCATCAGGCAGATCATGGTCAGGGCCGGTCGGCAGGTCGTCGTGGAGTAGACAGAACCCCCACCCGACGCCGAGTCGTCGCAGAGCCTCGACGCCGTGTCGAGCGACAAGTTCCTCGTCGACCATCCCGAAGGGTGAATCGGCCACCAGCACTTGGGCCAGTGGACTATCCGGCAAGAGCAGTTCGTCAGCTCTCGCCAGTTCGCCGTCGGCATCGCGAATCGGTAGGCCCGCCAGCCATTTCGGGATGTCGGCAGCGGGGTCTGCGGCGATCAGCGCCAACACATCGGCGGCCAGCAGATCGGCGGTGTCATCAAAGTCCACGTCGTCGAAGGCGTCGTCGAGGGCCTCGACCGCACTGCGCAGCGAATCCGCTGACAACATCTCTGATACCGAAACCGGCAGTGCCCCTAACCTTTCCAGCAGCGGATGGACCGCAGCGTCATCGACGGTTGGCAACCAGCTGCCGCCCGCCACCCCAGGCGCCGACAGAAACAGGCCGCGCGCACCGAAATTCATCCGCCCATCGGAACGCGGAATAGGCAGGGCGCCGAGTTCTTCGACGTCGTGCGCGGAGCTGACATACGGCGACAGCGCCTCATACACTCGCTGCCACCAGCCCGGCGCCTGTTGTACCGACGCGAGTTCGGCCGCCAGATCGGCGAGCGAGATCGCGGTGGCACCAACCGTACGCAGCCGCGCCAACAAGCGGGTCTCGGACAGTTCGGGGGCGACGAGGTCAGCGAGGACCTGCCCGATCAGATCGCCCAGATCGGTTGACATATCGGGGAATACCAATGCCACCGCGCCGGCGATGTCGAGATCCTCACCGTCGGCGACATGCGCCCGCGGCACCCACCGTTTCGCTCGCAGTGCGGTGGTGATCGCGTCGCGCAATGCCGCATCGATGTCATTGCGGGCGAGTCCTCCGGCAGGTATGAGCAGCGCTCGATGCGCCGGCCCGATCGCACGAACCAACTCAACGAAACCCGCTGCGGCCACGCCGATATCAGTCCCCGGATACAACTGCCGACGATCCGGTGTGACCGCGACCGAGGCGATACATCGGGCCGGCAACGACAATTCGATGTCGGTCTCAGTTGGCGCGCGCAGAAAGTCATTGACGTAGGGATGAGGCACATCGTCGACGATTTCGATCAGCCAACGGGTGCCCGGTGCGCCATCGGTCTGGTCGGGCGGCGCCGTTGACTGGAGCCAGTGTCGCGTATCCCCTTGTCCCGCATCAAGTATGATCTCATCAATTCCGCTCGCCAGAGTGATCCGGCGTCGGATAACGGTCCGATCCCCCACCGAGATCTGTTCCAGCGCAGGAAGTTCCAGCAGTAGATCGGCAACACTCGACGACATAGCGTTGAGTAATACCGCGGCATCGACGTCGTCGCGGAGGCGCAGTACCACTGCGGTGTCGAACCCAGCGGGCGGGTGCGTATCGATCGGCCAGGCCATTCGCAGTAAGGGAGCGTCCGCGGCGTCGGCACCACGCGCGGCACGTCGTCGGTCGAAGACGATCGATCCACTGCCCGAACGTATTTCAACCGTGTCGGCGACAGTGGCGACCGCCGAGAACCCGACGCCGAAGCGCCCGACCACTGCCGCGGAATCCCTATTCTGGGAATGTTTCGGCGATACTCGCACGGCGAGTAGTGAGGCGACGCCCTGCGCACTCAGCGCCTCGCCCGTGTTGGCGACGACCAGGGTGCGCTCATCGTCGAGCCAAACGCTCACTCGCCCTTCGATACCCGCGGCGGTCGCGGCATCGGCGGCGTTCGCCGCCAGTTCGATAAACAACCGATCGCGATAGCCGATAGCTACCAGATCATGCTCGGTCGCACTATCTTCCGCGAGGCGGGTCGGTGAGGAACGCCAGGCCGACAGGGTTGAATCCCGAAGTGCCGCAAGGCCAAACGGGTCGGCAGCTAGCGCGGAGTCGGCCACCCGACGACGCTAGGACGCGCCGGCTGTGGCATCGGCGACGATCTCGACTACGCCGTCATCATATGCGTCGAAAGCAGGCGAACCCTCGCCGGACGGGCCGACGACATCCGAATGTGCGCCACAACCGTATTCGGCCGAGACGATATGTCCGTCAGCGGCGTACTCATTGGTACACGCACCGAACGCCGCGCGCAGCGAGCCGGCCAGCGGTGCGTAGAACCCACAACTGGCACAGTGGTAACGAGCCGAGGTCGCCATCTCCGAATGGGGACCGAAGCCACCGTCGAACCAGCGTTGCGCGGTGTCGGCACGACCGGCCGCGCTGAGTACTCGCTTGCGACCCAAGCCGAGTTCACCGGCGACAGAAGCGATATCGTCAGGATCGGTCTGCTCGGACTCGAACCGGAATTCGTCGCCGCTATCGATCTGATTGGGCACCAATCGCGGATCGTCGGCCGGCGCGGCGAGCAGATCACCTGGCGACATATCGCCGGACCGGATGCGCTCGATCCACGGAATCCAACTCGGCGCGAGCAGCGCACCGTCGCTGGGTAGGAGTGCGACCTCGCTGACCGTGACGTCGTCGGAGCCGGGAACACCGGCCACCACGACACACCACTGCCAGCCCTGATACCCCGGAACATCGGCGGCGAAGTAGTGGGCGACAGCGCAGTCCCCCTCGACCGTCGACGCGAGATGGTCTCCCGGCCGTTGGCCGTCGGCGATCAGCGCATCGCGCGCAACATCGACAGCCGCGCTCAACCGGTCATTCTCCAACACAGAACTCACGCCATCCAGTGTGCAATATCCGCCCGGGAAAGGCACATCGCACCTGCCGATCGCACCATCGGATCGCCGGGGAACCGTGGGGCAACGCCCCCTTGTCAGTGGAATAGGGAACAATTGACTTCTGTGAACGCACGCAATGGGCGGGGACGGCCCAATCAGCATCCGGGAGCGGCGAACTATCCGCCGGACGCCCCGACGCGTGCCACCCGTGGGCGTCGTCCGGCTCCGGCCGAACATGACGCGGCCGAGCGTCGTTCGCCATCTGATCGCAACGCCTACCGCACGCCGCGAACGCATAATCCGCACCTGCCGCCGCTCGATGAGACCACCGAACAGGTTCATTCGACGCCGGCAATGCCGAACACCGCCAAGCAGAGCGCGGCGGGCGGGCCAAAGAAGATCACGGTCACCCGCGTCGCCGCTGCCCGCGGTCGTGAACTGACTAACCGGGGTATCGGCAAGATTCATCAGGCGGTGACCGCGGACGGCGCGGATCGGTCCGGGCTGACCGCGCTGACCCTGCCGGTCATCGCGAATGCCGCGGTCGACGCCGCGATGACGGTTGCGCTGGCCAACACCCTGTTCTTCGCCGCGGCATCGGGTGAATCCAAAACCGGCGTCGGGCTATATCTACTGCTCACCATCGCGCCATTCGCGCTGATCGCGCCGCTGATCGGCCCACTACTGGACAAGCTGCAGCACGGTCGTCGGATCGCGATGGCAGCAACGTTCGGTGTCCGAGTAATACTCGCCCTGCTCATCATCTCGAATTACACCTGGGACAGCGTCAGCGGTCAGGTGTCCTACGACCCGTGGGTGCTCTACCCCTGCGCACTTGGCCTGCTGGTGCTATCCAAATCGTTCGGTGTGCTGAAATCTGCGGTCACACCCCGTGTTTTGCCGCCGACCATCGACCTCGTGCGCGTCAACTCCCGACTGACCACATTCGGCTTGATCGGCGGCACCCTCATTGGCGGCGCGGTTGCCGGAATCTTCGAATTATTGCTGGCCAAGGCACTGCCGATCCACATTCCCGGCGCATTGCTGTGGCTGGCGGTCGTCGCCTGCGCCGGCGCGTACCTGTGTATGCGGATCCCCAAATGGGTAGAGAGCACCGAGGGCGAGATCCCCACGACGATCACCTACCACGGTGAACCTGCCGCGACAGCACCCCGACAACGGACCGGTACCGGCGAGGGCAAGACAAAGCTCACCGCCAATGCGATTGCGCGAACGATGCGCCAGCCACTCGGCCGCAAAGTCGTCGCCGGACTATGGGGTAACGGCACCATCCGAATACTTACCGGATTCCTGACGTTGTTCATCGCGTTCTATGCGAAATCCAATCAGAGTGGCGACTCCAGTTGGGCTCAGCTGCTCATGCTCGGCGCGGTGGGCGGCGCGGCCGGCGTTGGCAATCTCATCGGCAATGGAGTCGGCACCCGACTACAACTCAAGAATCCGCCGGCCATCGTCGTGTGGGCAACGGCATCGTGTTTCGCGGTGACTGTCCTCGCAACAGTTTTCGGCAGCGTGGTGGTCGCTGCTGTCGCGGCATTGGTCGCATCGGGAACCAGTGCGATCGGCAAGGTATGTCTGGATTCATCGATCCAGACCGATCTCCCCGAAGAGTCGCGGGCCTCCGCGTTCGGACGGTCCGAGACGGTCCTGCAATTGTCCTGGGTGCTTGGCGCTTCCCTTGGCGTACTCCTGCCGTCGAACCTGAAAGTCGGCTTCGGTGTGGTCGCCGTATTGTTGGCAATCGGACTTTTGCAGACGGTGCTGACCACCAGGGGAAGCACGATGATCCCCGGATTCGGCGGTAAGCGTCCCGACATCGCGCAGCCGACCGGCGGCATCGACCTACCGCCGCATGTGCAGCGCGCTCGCACGCAGGCGCCCCGACCGCCGGAGGCTCCACATCAGCGCGTGGCTGGCGATACCCCTGCTCGCCACCCCGGCCCGACGTCGGCACCGACGCGCGCGCACCAGCCCGGGCCGACAGACCTACCGCCACATCGAGGACGATCGTGAATTTCACCGCCGCAGAAAAGAAGATCCTGGCTATTCTCGCGGCCGTCGTCGCGCTGTTCGGTGCGATCGTCGTCGGCGGTGCGGCACTGTTGGCACATCAGACCGAATCTGATCACCGGCCCTATCTGCAGATCGCCGTCGGCGACGAGTTGACGCGGGTGTATCCGATCGTCTGGTGCGATGTCCTGATGCGTGACTGCGATCCGCCACTACGTAGCAAGGCGACCCGGACAAAGTCACATGTACCGGTCAACGTCGGGCAAACGGCGCTCGTTTCGGTATCGGCGGATATCGCGGACAGCCCGTGGGCATTGATCGCCGAGTACTACACACCCAACGGCATCGTGCGCGATGAGCCCATCTACCCCAGTAATACGCAATTCACCGTTGCACTGCGATCGACGGTTGAACGCACCTTGATCAATATCGAAGTGCAGGCGCCGTCGGCGATCGAGAGCCCGCAGGGATTCGTGGTCCGCGGGTTCCTCGCCGCCGATACCACGCCAAAGAGACCGACCGCCGAACAGTAATCTGCTCGACGGTCGGTATCGGGTCTATTCGATGCCTAGTGTTCGAGTTCGCGGGCCACGGCCCGCACCACCTCGGAAATACGTTGTGCCGTCTTGCGATCCGGGTAGCGGCCCTGCCGAAGGTCAGGCTGCACCTTGCTCTCGAAGAGCGTGATCAGATCCGCGACCATGCCGTGCAATTCGTCTGGCGAATGCCGCTTGACCGCAGCTTCTTTGCGCGCGGCGTCGCGACTGTTCTTGACGACGCTGGGCGCCGACTCCAGAATCGTCACGGTGAGTGCCTGCGGTCCACGACGGCCCGCCGCCATCCCGAACTCAACGCGCTGACCGGGCTTTAACCCGTCAACACCCTCCGGCAACGCCGACGAGCGGACGTATACGTCCTCGCCGTCTTGCTGCGACAAGAAGCCGAAACCCTTGTCCGTGTCGTACCACTTCACCTTGCCGGTAGGCACTGTGCTCACCCTTAATCTGTGCTTGATCACTCCCGCAGTTCAATTGGCCTGCGGGACCTTCACGACAAACGCGCCCTGACCCATGACAATGAGCAAAGGCGCGTGTTGTTGCGACCAGTCTATCCAACGTCGTCCACTCCGGTCACCCCGGTTTACGCATCGACTGTCTCGCTGGCCGACTGCCGCATACGCGTGCACTACCGTTGATTTCATGCGCTCCGACCGCTCCAACCGATTGCTGCAACTTTCCATCGCGATCTTTGCGATCGGGCTGGTAGCGATAGTCGCGTTGTTCGTGACGCCGCTCGTCGCCGACGGTCGGACCGCACCAACCCTCGTCTACGTACTCACGATGTGTGCCCCCGTCGGACTTGTGATCGCACTGATCGCAACAGTCGTGACGGGTCGCTCTACAAAACCCACCGACAAGAAACGGCGTTCGGCATGACCGCAGATTCGACTCAACTTTCCCTGACCCCCACCACTGACGGCACAAGTCTCCGACAGGCATACAGCGCCTTCCCGTCTGGCGTCGTCGCAGTGTGTTGTCGGCTCGACGGTGAGCTGGTCGGGATGGCCGCGAGCGCGTTCAGCACAGTCTCACTGGACCCGCCGCTGGTCTCGCTCTGCGTGCAGAACACGTCGACAACATGGCCAAGGTTGCGCGGCGTCACCTCGATCGGAGTCAGTGTGTTCTCCAGCGATCAGGCTGACTTGTGCAAACAGCTGGCCGGTCCGGCCGAGCATCGATTCGACGACATCGATCCCCTGCACGCGGGTTCCGAAGCCGTCTTCATCCCGGCTGCGGCCGCGTCGCTCTCGTGCAGCCTGTACAACGAGATCCCCGCGGGCGATCACACACTCGTCCTGTTGCGCATCGACGCCCTGCATGCCGACCCCGGCGTCGAACCACTTGTGTTTCACGCGAGCACATTCCGCTCGCTGGAAGTCCGCAAGCGCGTGTCGCAAGCCACCTAATGCCTGTGACGTTTGTCACATAACGACTGCATAACGGATCGGCTACAAACGGGGCATCACTGGCGTGAGCAGGTAAGACGTTCAGACGACGCCGCACCCGGGGAAACACCCTTAAAAATCACTTGCGCCGCTGGGGTGATCCACCCGCTATGAACCCGTAGGGTTCAAAGCGACCACCAGCCAGGTTGTCACCCAAACCTAAAAACGAATCAGCTGGCCGCGCCGAGCCTTGTTCCGCCAGCTGGGTCGCACAACTGCAATTCAGGAACAAGGACGGGGGACCCATTCTCCCCTGAGACCCGGTTCTGATGTATCGCATGGGTAACGCCCAAACGTTACGACAGATCCTTGGGGTGTAGCTCCGCAAACGGCTTCCAGCCGCACGTGGGGCCGGGCAACCTCTCGCTCGAACCCGACAGCTGACTTCGTAGGCGCGTGGAGAGAGGAATACCACTATGTCCGGACGTCATCGCAAGCCGACCTCCACCACAACCACCAAGACCTTCGCCAAGGTCGCCCTCACCGGAGCCGTCCTCGGCGGCGGAGCGGCGATGCTCTCGGCCGGTAACGCCAGCGCCGCCACCGATTCCGAGTGGAATCAGGTCGCTGCCTGCGAGTCCGGCGGTAACTGGGCGATCAACACCGGCAACGGCTACCAGGGTGGCCTCCAGTTCAGCCCGAGCACCTGGGCCGCCCACGGCGGCACCCAGTACGCCCCCTCGGCGGATCAGGCGACTCGCGAACAGCAGATCGCCATCGCCGAGCGCGTTCTCGCGACGCAGGGCAACGGCGCATGGCCGACCTGCGGCGGAGTTCTCTCGGGCCCGACCAAGCGCGACGCTCCGACCACCGCGCCGTCGAACCTGAAGACCCCGAAGACCGACAAGGCCGCGCCGCAGAATTCGCTGAAGACTGCTCCCAACGCCAAGGACACCACCGAGGTGAAGAAGCAGGTTGACGACGCTCTCACCACCGCGGGCAAGAAGGGCACCGTTGACCCGGCGGTGAAGAACCTGTGGACAGCTGCGAAGAACAGCGGCTACCAGCTCGACAAGGGCCAGCTCGACTTCTACAACAAGAACAAGTCGCTGCTGCCCCTCCCCTGAACGGCCTAGCGCCCCAAAGACAAAGGGCCCTGCACGAGGTTTTCACCCGTGCAGGGCCCTTCTCCAATTCTTCTACCTGTTGACAACCGTCTTGGACTGCACAAACGGCAGATCCTCAACCGGGAGCGGGAATTCCGTACTCCCGAACGGAGACAACGCACCCGATACGTTGGCGGCGAATTCCGAGACGGCATGCTCGCCATCGGTGTTCGGCCAGCCGTTGTCGACATATTTACTCTTGGCAGCCGCTGCTGCAGGTTCCTTATCAGCCACGTCGGTTATTGTGCCATGCGCTCGGTAAGTAAGGTTGATCGAATGAGTGTGAAGCGGTCGGTGGCGGTCATTCGATGACGCCGAAGTCGCTCGCCATCGAACTAGCCGACCGCTCCGACGACGAGCTGGCCCTTCTCCTGGCCGCCCGTCCCGACCTCGCCTCACCACCGCCGCAGGGCACCGGGGTACTGGCCCAACGCGCGCTGTCGGCGGCGTCGATCACGCTGGCCGGGGAATCGCTGGATCTCCTCGCGGTAGCCGTCCTCGACGTGGTGGCCACCGCCGACAAACCCCCGACGCCGGCCGCGGTTGCCAAGGCGCTGACCGGCCGGGCCGAACCAGCCGACATCGCCGAGCGAATCACGCTGCTGACCGAACGGGCGTTGTTGTGGACCGACGGCCGACGGCTCGTCGCACCTGCCCATGCACCCTCGGCAATGCCGTGGCAGGGACGGCATATCACCGCGCCGACGGCCACGCGTACCCCGCAGCAATGGCGTGCCGAACTCGATCAGCTCCCGCAGCCGCAGACCGCACTTCTCACGACACTGTCACAGGGACCACCGCTGGGCCGCAGCCGCGACGCCGCTCCAGGTAGCGACCCGTCTCTCCCGGTCCCGACGCTGCTGGCGGCTGGCATGCTGGCCCGCATCGACGACCAGACCGTGGAAATCGTGCCGGTGGTCCGCCAGTTACTGCGCCACGAGCCACTGCTGCGCCTCGATGACTTACGCGCCCCGTCGTTGACGCCGACCGGCGAGGAGTCTCGATTCACTCTCGTCGACGTCGACGCCGCGGCCGGTGGCGAAGCCCTCGAACTCATCCGCCATTCGACGCTGCTGCTTCACCTGCTCGGCGAGACTCCGGCCGCCGTACTGCGATCGGGCGCGATGGGTATTCGTGAGTTGCGTCGCCTCGCCAAGTCCACCGGCCTGTCATTGACCCGCGTCGGACTGATCATCGAACTGCTCGGCTATCTGCGATTCGTTGACGCCGGATATCCCGATCCGACGCCCGCGGTCGGCGCCGATGATTTCGCCTGGGCGCCAACGCATGCGGCCGATGGGTGGCTACGCCAAAGCACCGAACGCCAGTGGCAGGCGTTGCTCGCCACCTGGCTCCGGATGCCTCGCCGCGCCTGGCTGGTCGGCCAACCCGACCGCGACGGCAACGCATTACCCGCATTGTCGACCGAGGTCTACGACGGCCAGGCCGCCGCCCTGCGGATGACGATTCTGACCGCGCTGAGCGAAGCGTTGCCGGGCACAAGCGTGTCGATCGACGATCTCACCGCCTATCTACTCTGGCGCCATCCCCGTCGGCTCCGCCAGTTCACCCGAGCCCTGATATCCGAAAATATCAGGGAGGCAACGGAATTGGGGCTGGTCGCACATAACGCGCTGAGCAGCGTCGGACGGGCCGCGCTCATCGCGCCACCCGCCGAGTCCGATGCGGCGATCTCGTCGGCTATCGACATCTCCCTACCGAAACCGGTGGACCACTTCCTCACCCAGGCCGACCTCACCCTGGTCGTGCCCGGACCGATGACACATGAACTCGCGGATCAGGTCGAACTGGTCGCTGACCTCGAATCCGGCGGTGCCGC
Source organism: Gordonia sp. CPCC 205333 (assembly GCF_048537885.1). NCBI lineage: Bacteria > Bacillati > Actinomycetota > Actinomycetes > Mycobacteriales > Gordoniaceae > Gordonia > Gordonia sp. CPCC 205333. Next base: position 665,195 of record NZ_JBCLVI010000004.1, read on the forward strand.
TTCGGTTTACCGCGTCACCGAAGCGAGCGTGCGGCGAGCACTTGACGCCGGCCGCAGCGGGGCCGAACTGATCGCGATGTTCACCACCCACTCGTCGACGCCGGTCCCTCAGGCATTGAGTTATCTGATCGAGGATGTCGCACGACGTCATGGCAGCCTGCGCGTCGGCATCGCGTCGGCATTCGTCCGCTGCGAGGACCCCGCGACGATGGCAGAAGTGTTGCGCAGCAACGCCGCCGAAGCGCTCGCGCTGCGGGCACTGGCACCAACGGTCGCAGTGTCGGGCGCATCGGTGCGCGACGTCATCGACGAGTTGCGCAGTGCGGGATTCACTCCAGCCGGTGAGGATTCCTCCGGCGCCCTGGTCGACTTGCGGCCGCAAGGCAGCCGGATCCGCGACACCCGCGCCCCCCGGCAGTCCGATCCGCGGCGCCCAGCTCCGACGCCCGCGCAACTCAAGCAGATCGTGTCGCGGATTCGGTCGGCCGACCGGGCGAGTGCGACACCGCGTAAAGCATCAGCGCCGGTACGGGCGAGCGGTAGCGGCGAATCGGCCGTAGCGCTGATCCAATTGGCACTACGCACCGCCCGACAGTTGCGCATCGACTATGTCGACGCACACGGTGGAGCGAGCCGGCATATCGTTCGGCCACGGTTGCTCGGCGCGGGGCAACTCGTCGCCGCCGACGTCGCCACCGACGAGGAGCAGCATTTCTCGCTACACCGGGTGACCAGCATCGAATTACTCGACGAGAAGTAGGTGCGTGGGGCCCTCGTCGGAGATCGGTGAGGACCCTCACCTGACAACATCGCCGCACACCTGGACAATGGATCGGGTGACTGATGGACCCTTGATCGTGCAATCGGATAAGACTCTCCTACTGGAGGTGGATCATGCCGACGCCGGCGCCGCCCGTGCCGCGATCGCCCCGTTCGCCGAACTCGAACGCGCACCCGAGCACGTACACACCTACCGGGTGACCCCGCTCGCGTTGTGGAACGCGCGCGCTGCCGGCCACGACGCTGAGCAGGTGGTGGACGCACTGGTCACCTTCTCGCGGTACGCGGTACCACAACCGCTGCTGATGGATGTCGTCGATACGATGGGCCGCTTCGGTCGACTCCAACTGGTCAAACATCCCGCGCACGGTCTGACCCTGGTCAGCTTCGATCGCGCCGTGTTGGAGGAAATCCTGCGGCACAAGAAGGTGGCGCCGATGCTCGGCGAACGCCTGGACGACGACACCGTGGTCGTACATCCATCCGAGCGCGGACGTCTCAAACAGATTTTGCTCAAGGTGGGGTGGCCGGCGGAAGATCTGGCGGGATATGTCGACGGCGAAGCGCATCCGATCGCCCTGGCACAGGACGACTGGCATCTGCGCGACTACCAGGCGCTGGCCGCCGAATCGTTCTGGGCTGGCGGCTCCGGCGTCGTCGTATTGCCCTGCGGTGCAGGTAAGACGATGGTCGGCGCGGCGGCGATGGCGCAAGCCTCGGCGACGACGTTGATCCTGGTGACCAATACCGTTGCCGGCCGGCAGTGGAAGCGGGAATTGATCGCCCGGACATCGCTGACCGAGGAGGAGATCGGCGAATACTCCGGTGAGCGCAAGGAGATTCGTCCGGTGACCATCGCCACCTATCAGGTGATGACCCGAAAATCGAAGGGCGAGTACAAGAATCTCGATCTCTTCGACTCTCGCGACTGGGGGCTGATCATCTACGACGAGGTGCATCTGCTGCCCGCGCCGGTGTTTCGAATGACCGCCGATCTACAGTCCCGACGTCGACTCGGACTCACCGCGACACTCGTCCGCGAGGACGGGCGCGAGGGCGATGTATTCAGCCTGATCGGCCCGAAGCGGTATGACGCTCCGTGGAAAGATATTGAGGCACAAGGCTGGATCGCGCCGGCAGATTGTGTCGAGGTCCGGGTAACACTCACCGACGACGAACGCCTCCAATACGCGGTGGCCGAGCCGGAGGAGAAGTACAAGTTGTGCTCGACGGCGCATACCAAGGTCAACGTCGTCAAAGCGATCCTCGACCGACACCGTGGCGCGCCGACCCTCGTTATCGGCGCGTATATCGATCAGCTGGAAGAACTCGGAGAAGCGTTGGGCGCGCCGGTGATTCAGGGTTCGACGAAGAATAGGGACCGGGAAGTCCTCTTCGATCAGTTCCGCTCCGGCGAGATCCAGACCTTGGTGGTGTCGAAGGTGGCGAACTTCTCCATCGATCTCCCCGAGGCATCGGTCGCCGTGCAGGTGTCGGGCACCTTCGGGTCGCGCCAGGAAGAGGCACAGCGACTCGGGCGACTGCTACGGCCGAAACGCGATGGCGGACAAGCACATTTCTATTCGGTGGTGTCGCGAGATACCCTCGACGCCGACTACGCGGCGCATCGTCAACGCTTCCTCGCCGAGCAGGGATACGCCTACCGGATCACCGACGCCGACGACCTACTGGGGCCGGCGATCGGCGAACAGACGTAAGGGTCAGGCAGCCGCTTCCAGGCAGAATCCGAGTGGCTTCGGCTGCGCATAGTTGACGGCCTGCTGGCCGGCCGGGCAGGTTGCCGTGCCCTCGGTGCGACTGACCACGCGATAGGCGGTGGTCCCGGTTTTCGGTGTCGCGGAACACTCGATGCGCCGATAGTCGGCTAGCGTCGCGCTACCGGCGGTCGGAATCTGGTAGCACGTGTCGGCCGCGAAATTCGATGCCACGCAGAGTTTTTCGGAATCATTGTCGAAGGTGATATGCGAGTAGTTCTGATCCGCACACTCCTGTCCGGCCGGCACCACCGATGCTGCGATGAACGTCAGATCGCCGCTGGTATCGCAGCTGGCTTTGAAGACCTCGACCTTGCCGTCCTTAGGCTCGGTGCCGATCCTCACGCAACTACCGACCGGGGCATCCCCGGCCTTGGTGATCGCGTCTGAGCCACCGATCGACACACTGCCGCTACACCCGGCAACCAACACCATCGCCGCGCCCGCAACGAGCGCTGCCGACACACGTTTCACTACTGAGCGATAAGTCGTCATGGCGAAAGTGTGGCACGCACCCGAGTCCGATGCGCCCGTTTCGTGGTTATGAGTCAGGCGGCTGACTGCTTAGCGAAGCTCACTGACCAGCGGATACGCCTTCGGGTTGTCCAGTCTGGGCACAGCGCGCTCCTTCAAGAAGCGATCGAAGGTGTCGCCGATCAGCGCTCGCTGAGTTGCGATCGCAACCAGACGAGGAGCGGTACCCAGACTCAACCCACCGGGAATGGCGAGAAACGGCACATCGGGTACCGACTGCGGCACAAAGGCGGCGACGTCGGTGAAGCTCGCGTGTCCGGAATCGGCGAGGCGGTACACCCTCGACCATCCACCGCTAACCCGCGTGTTCGCGAGGTAGGGCAACCACCATTTGGCACGTGCCTCGGCGCTGTTAGCATGCAGTGAACTAGCCAGATGTAGGACCGGGCGCGACGACGGGCGGGTAACGATCGGAGCCGCGGGAGTACCGACACGTAACGCTCCGTCGACATTCACCGCGGCACCGGTGCGCTTATCGATACGAGAGACCTCTGCGGCGACGGCGCCGCCCATCGAATGCCCGAAGACGCCGAGCTTGGCCGGATCGATCACGCGGCCAAGGCCGGCCGGCAATGCCCGACGGTCAGCGTCGATCACGTGCCCGGAATTCCAGCGTCTGGCCTGCCCGAACAGATACCGAACGTCGGCGACGCGGGCCGCGACTGACTTCCGCTGGGTGGTTTCCGAATAGCTGTCGGTGACTGACATGCCCACAACGCGGCCGTCGGGAAAGACCGTCGCGGCGGCGTCGCCGGTGTGGTCGACCGCGACCACGACATATCCGCGGCTCGCCAGATCTTCGGTCAGCGCCGTGTAGACGAATCGCGGGGTCAGAAATCCGGGCGAAAAGACAACCACCGGAAGAGATTTCACATTTCGCGCAACCGGCGCGTCGAGATAACCGTTGGTTCGGGTGCCGACCAGTCGGGTGACATCGAGCCCACCGGCCCTCGCGATTGAGGCAGCGTCAGCGGTTACATAGGGTGCCCGCACGTGGCCGCGGACATCGTCGGCCGGGTAGGTGATGGTCACTGGAAGTTCGCGCCGGCCCGGTCGCCACGGATCCGCTCGACCAGCGTCGACGAATCGCGCGACATGGACGCCGACTCGATACGGGCCGGTTGGTGCTGGAATAGGCGACACCGCAGCGGTCGCGACGGTCTGGCCGCCGATAGCCGGCACCGCGACGAATGTAGCAGCGGCTGCGAGCAGTACCGACAGAACGGACGAAATTCTCCTCATGAACTCAAGATGTTAGCGCAGCCTAACGCGCTGTACTTCTCGAGTGTGTCGAAGGCGGTACGGTGATCCGGTGACTGTCGAGCGACTTAGACCCTTTGGAGAGACGATTTTCGCCGAGATGTCAGCCCTTGCGGTTACCCACGGCGCGATCAACCTCGGCCAGGGTTTCCCCGACGCCGACGGCCCGCCCAGCATGCTCGACGCCGCGCAGCGGGCCATCGCCACCGGCCATAATCAGTACCCGCCGGGACTGGGCGTACCCGCGCTGCGCTCCGCCGTCGCCGCTCATCAAGAACGGCTCTACGGCCTGGAATACGATCCCGACACCGAAGTGCTCGTCACCGTCGGCGCAACCGAGGCCATCGCCGGAGCGGTCGTCGGTCTCGTTGAGCCCGGCTCGGAGGTGGTACTCATCGAGCCCTATTACGACGCTTACGCGGCAACCATCGCGATGGCCGGAGCGGTCCGACGCAGCGTCCCCTTGATCGCCGACGGCGACGGGTTTCGCCTCGACCACGCCCGGCTGGCCGAAGCGTTTAGCCCGAAAACGGCTGCGATCATTGTCAATTCGCCGCATAACCCCACTGGCACCGTATTCTCAGAGGCAGACCTACGGGCCATCGCCGACCTATGCGTGCGGCACGACGTAATCGCCATCGCCGATGAGGTATACGAGCACCTAGTGTTCGACGGTCGGACGCACACATCGATCGCGAGCTTACCGGGTATGCGCGAGCGCACCGTCCGAATCTCCAGTGCCGCAAAGACTTTCAACTGCACCGGCTGGAAGGTCGGCTGGCTGTCCGGCCCGCCCGACCTGGTGAAGGGCGCCCGCTGCGCCAAGCAGTTCATGTCATTCGTCGGCAGTGGACCGTTCCAGCCCGCGGTGGCCCACGCACTCAATACCGAAATGGAGTGGGTGAGCCAATCCGCGAAGTCGTTGCAGCGCAAACGCGATCTGCTCAGTGACGCCCTGGCCGACGCCGGATTCGGCGTACACCGCAGCGAGGCAACGTATTTCGTCTGCGCCGACCCGCGGCCGCTCGGCTATTACGACGCGGCAGCACTGTGCCGGGAACTGCCCGAACGCATCGGCGTCGCGGCGGTGCCGGTCAGCGCATTCGTCGATGACCCCGAACCCTGGAAACATCTGGTGCGCTTCGCCTTCGCGAAGGACGACGCCTCGCTGATCGAAGGCGCGCGCCGCCTGGCGCGGCTGTAGACACACCGCCGCCAAACTCGAACATTCATTCGACTACCTGCTATTCTGGCGATATGTCCACCGGGCTACAAGGTTCACTCTTCGAGCAGCCGGCCGATGCGCCGGCGCTGAATCCGTTGAGCCGCCGAGGAACCCGTCGAGAACTCTCCGACGGCGCATGGATTGATCTACATCCGCACTGGCTGCGCGGTTCGGACATCCTGTTCGAGAAATTGCGTGCCGATGTACCCTGGCGCGCCGAGCACCGGCAGATGTATGACCGCGTGGTGGCGGTGCCGCGGTTGGTCAGCACCTACGACCAGACAATGCCACTTCCCGACCCTGTGCTGGACACCGCACGCACCACCTTGAGCGAGCACTACCGGCACGAACTTCCGCAAGGATTCGCGACTGCCGGAATGTGTTTCTACCGGGATGGCAACGACAGCGTCGCATGGCACGGCGACAAGATCGGCCACAGCGCCACTCGAGACACCTTGATCGCGATCGTGTCGGTCGGTACGGCTCGTCCTCTACTGTTGCGTCCGGCTGACGGTGGCCGGTCGATACGTCTCACCCTCGGCGCTGGCGACCTGCTGGTCATGGGCGGGTCCTGCCAACGAACCTGGGAGCATGCGGTGCCCAAGTCCCCGAGCGTCGGCCCAAGAATTAGCATCCAGTTCCGTGAACTGGGCGTTTGGTAGCAATCGGACGTTTCCGGCCGAATCGGGATGCCCAGCCATGGCGTGGTTTAATCGTTTCGTTATAAACGACGTCGACGCCTGGGAAGTTCTCGTATGAAGCACAAAGTCGCAATCGCAACACTCGCCGCCGCAGCAGCTCTCACCGTATGTGCGGCTCCGGTACACGCCGAAGGATCGAGCGATATCTTCGGCAGCGCGGGAAGTTCCGACCTTGGCTCGTCATCGAAGAAACAACAGCACTATGGCAAACTCGGTCGGGCCGATGCACCCAACGGCGTGCGCTCGATCAACGTCTGGGTACTGCCTGGCAACGGTGTGAAGGCCGTTGAAAGCGGTGTCTACCCAAGGAATTCACAGATCGGCGTCAAGTGGAATTCCGTCATCCAAACCGGCGAAGAAGTCGGCAGTGATGAATGCAAGATGACCGTGAAACTCACCGGCCCCAAAGTGACCGCGAAAAACGGAACCGCGAAGTCCAAATTCTGCACATCTCGCAAGCTATTCAGGCTGAAAGCCGCCGGTGACTACTCGATCACCGTCACCGATGCCGTATCCGGGGCATCGAATGCGATCAAATTCACGCTGCGCTAGACGACGCCGGGTGAGCGGCGCTGAAGTTACCGCCGCTTACGCCACCGAGACACCGGTCAGCTTCGTTGACAGGTCCCACAGCCCATTCCTGGTGCCTTGGTTGTTGGCCCGCCGGTTGTACTTCGATACTGCCGGTGGACCAACCATGATCCGCTTGGGGCCATAGAACAGTCCCGACTTCGCCTCCGGCGAGGTAGCCGCGAAAAGGGTCGGCAACGCGCCGGCTTCGGCGGACTGCGCGAACGGCGTCTTGTTGCCGATCGCCATCAACTGGTCCATGAACGACTCGGTGTGTCCCTGTAGACCGGTGTCGGCATAGCCGGGATGAGCAATCATCGACCCCACCGACGATCCACTCGCCTCCAGGCGCTTCGCGAGTTCCTTACCGAACATCAGGTTGGCCATTTTGGAGTCGCCGTAGACGCTCCAGCGCCGGTATCGGCGCTTGTCCCAGTTGAGATCGTCGAGATTGATGCGACCGAGCTGGTGCATGAACGACGACAGCGTCACCACCCGATCGGTCACCTTGTCCAGGAGCAGACCGGTCAGCGCGAAGTGGCCCAAATGATTTGTGCCCATTTGCATTTCGAATCCGTCAGAGGTTCGCCGTTCCGGCACCGCCATCACGCCCGCATTGTTGATCAGCACATCGACGGTGTCGACGCGAGATCCGAAATCGCGGATCGACGCGAGGTCGGATAGGTCGAGTTTCTCGACGCGTGCGCGTTCGCCCAACGTGTCCGCGAGTGCCTGAGCCGTGGTGAGATTGCGGCACGCCATCACGACGTTCGCGCCGGCCCCGACGAGCGCGCGCGTAGTCTGTTCACCCAGCCCACTATTGGCGCCGGTGACCACGAAGGTCCGGCCGCTCTGGTCAGGGATATCGGCAGTAGACCAACCCATCGGTTCTCCTTATGAAGTCTCGCCCGGGATTTACACCGTCGGCCGAGTCAGCCGGGTGTATCGATCTAGATGGTAGTCGGTTGAACCGAACTCGTACTGCACAGCGGTGAGCCGCTTGAAATAATGACCGACGGCCAGTTCCTCGGTCATCCCCATTCCACCGTGCAACTGGACGGCATTCTGTCCGACGAATCGCGCCGCCCGCCCGACGGTCACCTTTGCCGCCGACACCGCACGCGCTCGATCGTCGGCCTGCGCGGAAAGGTTGAGCACCGCGAGAAGTACTGCGGCAGAGGCCTGTTCGACTTCGAGGAGCATATCGACCAGTCGATGCTGCAACGCCTGGAAGGTGCCAAGGGCCTGACCGAACTGGTGGCGCTGTTTGCAGTATTCGACAGTATCGTCGAGCACCTTTCGCATCGCTCCGACGGCCTCGGCGCTCACCGCCGCCGCCCCCTCGTCGACGGCGGCCGACAACAGGCCATCCACTTCGACGTCGGTCAACAGTGCGGCGGCCGGCAACCTGACGGCGTCGAATACCAAATCCGCCGCCAGTCGATCATCGACAGTGCGCACCGGGTGCACCGTGAGACCGGACGCTGGCGTATCCGCGCTGAATTCGGTGACGAATAGCGCGACACCGGAATCAGTGCGCGCGCTGATCAACAGGTGCGTGGCCAACGGCGCGCTGGGAACGACGATCTTGTTGCCGCGCAGCACCCAGTCGTCGCCATCGCGTTCGGCGACGGTCGAGATTTCGCCGAGTGCTCCGGAATCCTGTTCGACAGCGGCCAGTGCGACCACGGCGTCACCCGCCGCGATCTTCGCCAATAATTCGACGGCGGCGTCGGTACCGATCCGGCCGAGCAATCCACCCGAGACGACAACGGTGTCGACATACGGCTCCACCACCAGTCCGTGGCCGAGAGCCTCGGCGATCACCATGAGTTCGGTTGGGCCACCGCCCATTCCACCCGCGCTTTCCGGAATCGTGGCACCCAGGATTCCCAACTCGTCGGCGAAGGCACGCCAGATGTCGGGCTGCCAGCCGGCACCCGTCTTCACCGCCGCACGACTGGTATCGAGGTCGTATCGGGTGGCGAGAAATTTGGTCAGTCCGTCACGCAGCAACTGCTGCTCTGCGGTGAGAGTGAAATCCATTGTGTTACAGCCCCAATGCTGCTTTAGCGAGGATATTGCGCTGAATCTCGTTGCTACCGGCGTAAATTGACCCGGCGCGGTCGTTGAAGTACCGCAGCGGCGCAACCGCCTGCCACGGGTCACCGCTGACATATCCGTCGTCGGGCGGAGTGTATTCACTGATCGGGCCGCCGGGTACCGCCGCATGCGGCTGGTAGACCCGCCCACGCACACCCGCCGCTGTCATAGCCAGTTCGGTGATCGTCTGACTTAACTCGGTCGCCAGGATCTTCCCCATTGATGACGCTGGACCGGGGTTCTTTCCGGCGGCAACGGCGGCGAGAACCCGGTACTCGAATATCTCCAACACCTGAGTTCGGATCCGCGCATCGGCGAGTTTATGTGCGAACAGGGGCGAATCGATGAGTGGTCCGCCGCCGGCGCCCGGCTGATTCGCGGCGGCGCTGGCGACATTCTCCAGCATCACCTGCAACGCAGGGGCAGCCGCGCCGCCGCCGCGCTCGAACTCGAGTAGATATTTCGCAACGGTCCAGCCGTCGTCGATCTGCCCGAGGACCCCGGTCTTGGGTACCCGCACGGCGTCGAAGAACACTTGATTCTGCACCTGCTCGCCCGACGTCATCACCAACGGGCGAATTTCAATACCCGGAGACGTCATATCGATCAGCACAAAGGTGATGCCCTGTTGTTTGCGTTCCTTGCGTGAAGTCCGAACCAGCGCGAACATCCAATTGGCTTCGCCCGCATGCGTGGTCCAGATCTTGCTGCCGGTCACCACGAGGTGATCGCCGTCGTCAACGGCGGCCATCGACAACGCCGCAAGGTCCGAACCGGCTTCCGGCTCGGAATATCCCTGGCAGAAGAACACCTCTCCGGTCAGGATGCGCGGCAGAAAATAGTCCTTCTGCTCGTCGGTTCCAAATGCCATGATGGCATGCGAGACCATGCGAATTCCCATGGGAGACAGTGCGGGAGCCCCGGCAAGAGTTAGTTCCCGGGAAAAGATGTAGTGCTGAGTGAGGGTCCAGTCGCAACCCCCGTAGCGCACCGGCCAGGCTGGCGCGTCCCATCCGCGCTCATGAAGTATCGCCTGCCAGGCCATACTTGCCTCGTGATCGGAGTAGACGCTAGTCATCAGCCGCCCCGCTCGCCGCAGATCGGGTGTCAGATATTCGTCCAAGAATGCTCGGACCTCGTCACGAAAATCGAGTTCGTCGGGTGACCACTCCAGATCCATCTGGCTCCCTTCACAGGTTGAGGAGCCGCTCGATAATTCTGACAACGGCCGTTATCGGATAATGCTAACCCGCGACACTATTTGTCAAGCCGGTCCGACGCCAGTGGATACACGGCGCATGAAACCCGCAGTCAACCAAACCACTCAGTGGACACCACGCCGAACAATTGCCTGATACGGCGCTCGGACAAGGTCACCGATAATGCTGCGTTGCGCTGTCCCACGTATGCGGGGCATGTCGTCGGGCGCGAAGAGTTCGGTTGGCTCCGAGCGTCCGCGCAATACGCGGGTCGACAATAGCGACCAGCCGGTGGAGCCGGGACCGGCCGCGGTTATCGCGGTGCCACTGGCCAGGACCGGTACGCCTTCCCGTTTAGCGGCGTCGGATAACCTCGCAGATTCGTTGACCGGGTCGCCGATCACCGTGTACTCGTACCGCGTCTCGGCGCCGATATTGCCAGCGAAAACGGTTCCGTAGGAGACTCCGATCCCCCACCTGATAGCGAGTGATCGCGTCAACTGCGCGGCGAGCTCGCGAGCCGCGGTAAGTGCGGCGTCAGCTGGCGAGTCGAGCGCGACCGGCGCACCGAAAATCGCCAGGGCGGCGTCGCCCTCGAATTTGTTGATGAAGCCGCCATGTCGCCCGACGACGTCGGCGACGATCGTGAAGAAACGGTTGAGCACCGCGGCGATGGCTACCGGGTCATGTTGTGCGGCAAGTCGAGTGGAGCTGGTGATGTCGACGAAGAGCACACCGACGACAGTCTTAGTCCCCCGCGCGGCACCGCCACCTTCGAGGGCCTGCGCCGCAACGGTGTCGCCGACGTGACGCGCGAATAATTCACGAACTCGTTCACGCTCTTCCAACCCCTCGACCATTGAGTTGAATCCGTGCTGCAACACACCCAGTTCAGACATGTCGTATACAGCAACCCGGGTGGACAGGTCACCCTCGTCGACCCGCTCGACCGCCTTGCGCAAGTCGATCAGCGGGTCAGCTATCGCCGATCCGACGAGCAAAATTACCCGGATGCCGGCGGCAAGACTCACCAACGCCAAAACCAATGTGGCCCAATCGACTCGGCCGGCCACCGGCGGCAGCCAACCGACACCACGGCCGACGTTGATCATCAGCAGACCGGCCATCGGGACCACCGAACTGACCGCCCACACCACGATCATGCGTTTCGCGACGCTGTGCACTACGTGGCCGATCGGGCTGTCCCGCAACGCGATTACCGCAAGAGGTCGGGCAGCACGCTCGATGAAGACATAGGTGATACACGCGCTCGATACTGCGGCCAGCACGAATCCGCCTGCGACAGTAATGAATTGGATCGACGCGAGATGGTGATTCCAAATCGCGTAGACCAGTAGCGCCGATCCCCACGCCGCGAATGTCGCGTACACCTGGTGATACGGAATGGCGATGACCGCGCGGCGGCGGGCGCGGTCAGCCGGTTCCCCGCTGATGAACCAATTCAACTGAGGCCGGAACAGCACGACCGCCAAAACAGTATTGAGAATGACACTGACCACCAGCGCGGCGGCGACCATGGTGATACTAGGCAGCTCGGCACCCGACCACGACAACTCACCGCCATTAAGCGAGAACACCACCATGACCATGGTCTCGACCCCGATGAGTGCGTTTCCACCGATTGATGCGATCCCGGCTACCCACGCGGCGTGACGAGCCAGACGCGCACGTTCGGCAAGCGTGAGTTTGGACCATTGCCGCTGGTCGAAGTCGAGAACGCCGCCCGTCACGAGCAGTCGCTTGGCCCGGGCGCTCGCATCGACCACTGCGGCGCGCACGGCGGGCGACTGGGGCATTGCGCATCTCCTCCAGCGGCCGGTCTCCGGTGATCGATCGGCGGTGCGCGATCTTCCGTTTACCCTACCGGCGAAACGCCGCTGACCGGGTCAGCACTCGTGGTGCCGGCCCGGTCAGTGTCGTTTACCGCGTGTTCCGCGGTCGATATTTGCGCGCAGATTTAGGCGGCGGGCTGGCCGGCCTCGATCTCCAGGGTGATGGTGATCTTGTCGCCGATCACGACGCCGCCACCTTCGAGGGGCATCTCGATATCGATGCCGAAATCCTTACGGCTGAGGACCGTGGTGGCCTCGAAGCCGGCGACCGGTCCGTGTCCCATCCCGGGATTGACGCCGTTGAACTCCAGGTTCAGCGTGACCGGCTTGGTCACACCCTTCAGCGTGAAATCACCCTCGAGGACGTAGTCGTCACCCTTTGGGGCAACCGAAGTCGAGACGAATGTGGCGGTTGGGTGGTTTTCGACGTCGAAGAAGTCAGCCGACCGAATATGGCCGTCGCGCTGCTCATTGTTGGTCGAGATCGATGCGACCGAGATCTCCGCGTTAACCGACGGGCTGCCGTCTTCGGCGATGCTGATCGCGCCGGAAAAGTTCTCGAAAGTGCCGCGCACTTTGCTGACCATCAGGTGTTTGACGGAGAAGCCGACGGTCGAATGGGTCGGGTCGATTACCCAGTTGCCGACGGCCAGGGGCGAAGTGGTTGCTGCAGTCATGGTGAGCTCCTTGAGAATTCGGGTTGTCTGGGCGGGCGACGCTGTCTCACCCGACACTAGCTCAAACGGACTGCAGTCCGCATCGATTCCCGACTCTCCGGCGCGCTCGCCTACTTCCACGCGAAAACCGGCTGCTCCAACTCATGCACGCGGGTGTCCCGACCGGCCAGCACCACTTCCGCAAACTGGTAGACGACAGCCGCCGTCGGCGCGTGGACCAGCGAGTTCGCGATGGGAAGCTGTATGACCGGCCGATCGGACTCGGCAATCGAGATGAAGCGCGGCGGAACGCCCAACTCATCGAATGTGATAAAGAACACATTCGATACCTCGTCTCGATTCGGGGTAATCGCGGGATCGTCATCGGCCCAGCAGACGATGGGCGTCATTAGATATCCCGACCGCGTCTCGAAGTCGTCGAGGACCCCGATCACCGCGTCCTCGTCCAACTCAATGCCGAGTTCCTCGTTCAGTTCCCGCAGAGCCGCGTCAACCGGCGTCTCGCCCGGATCGAGCCGGCCGCCGGGCAGCGCGAACTGGGCGGCGTGATTGCGCATCGACGCGGGACGTTTGAGCACCCAGATCCCCGGAACTCCGGCCCGATGAACCACCGTGATCGCGACAGCCGAGGCCCGCAGACGACCGTCAGAATTGTCGATTTCCCACCGCGGCCAGGCGGAGAGCCGATCGCGCGCGCCGGACCGGGTGATGTGAGCCATGCGTCTGGTCTACAGGACGGGGCGGCAATCCACCTCATTCACCCGGATCCACCTCGTATATGCGACGAGGTGAATTCGAGTAAACGAGGTGGATTTGGACCGCCGAGCGGTGTCGGCATCCGATGTGAGAATGTCACTCACATGACTTCTTCGCGCGCTGGTACCAAAGGTATGCCGCGAAACGAGCGTGAGTCGCTCATCATCGACGCCGCGTGCGCTGAATTCGGCGAGTCAGGTTTCGTGCGGACGCAGCTGACCGCGATCGCCGACCGGGCGGGCGTATCGAAAGCATTAGTGCTCACCTATTTCGGATCCAAAGAGGACCTATACGCCACGTGTGCGGAGAACGTCGGAAAACGCCTGCGCCAAGCAATCGCGGATGCGATGGCCCAGACCCATGCCGATACCACCGACATCGGAGCCGAGACCGTACTGGCCGCCATATTCGGGGCTCTCGCCGACCGACCGACCGACTGGCATCTGGTATTCGACCGCAGCGCGCCTGAGGGAAGCGCGGCCACCGTGAAATACACCCAGCAACAGGAACTGCGCGCGCAGGCGGCCGCGGGTGGCACACGTGGATTCCAGATCCTCGGTTTGCGCGATGCCGATGACTTGTCGGCCGCCGCACTGGTGTGGGAATACTCGGTGACCGCGCTCATCGAATGGTGGATTCGCAACCCCAGTCAGACGGCAAAGGAAATGACCGCTCGGTCGCAGCGAATCCTCGCGGCGCTGATTGGGTCACCGTAGGGACAACTCAGTTCAGGCCTCGAAGGTGACTTTGACGCGCACACCGCGTTTCTCATCGCGCTGGGCAACCGCGGTGCCGGTCCGGGCTGTGTCGCCGATGGCCACTGTGATCGGGGCCGGATCGGGATAGAAATTGCGCCACCAGGTCTTGCTGTCGGGCATCATCACGCCGATGATCAGCGAGTCGTCGTCCCTCTTCTGATAATTCACCGGAGTGCTGAACGTCTTCCCCGTCCGTCGCCCGGTGTAGGAAATGACAGCCATCGACTTGGCCAATCGATCGCCGACCACCGGCGCGGACAGCAGCGGGGTGACCGCCTTGTTGAAGACTTTCGCGGCATTCTGAAAGAAACTCACGAGGTCGAAGGTACATGGACCTTCCGCGAAACTGCCCCAGATACGATGAAAGCCACCTGTCACCAGGTGGCTTTTCTGTGGCCAGAGTCGGGATCGAACCGACGACCTTCCGCTTTTCAGGCGGACGCTCGTACCAACTGAGCTACCTGGCCGGGCGGCACCGGCATGCGCCGAAACCTAAAATCACCGGCGTTTGCCGGTGATTTTTGGCGACCTTGACGGGACTTGAACCCGCGACCTCCGCCGTGACAGGGCGGCGCGCTAACCAACTGCGCCACAAGGCCTTGCTGCCCGACGAATCGCTAAGCGATTCGCCATGCGTACCCCCTACGGGATTCGAACCCGCGCTACCGCCTTGAAAGGGCGGCGTCCTAGGCCGCTAGACGAAGGGGGCCGGTGTTCTCCGTTTGGGAGCTGAATTAGCTTATGACACGACTGCCACGATTTACAAATCGTCTGGTCACACCCGATTTTTGCGATTCAGCAGGTGGCAACCGGTCGCCGGTCGAACAGTGCTGTGAGGAAGCTGTCCGCCTCTGCCTCGAAGGGAAGGAACGCCTTCGCGTGGCTATCACCGGCATAGCGTGAGTAGTGCGCACGCACCCCCTTGGCGCAATAGTTCGCGGCCAGCCGCGCGACGTCGGCGGTGATCATCACGCCGTCGCCGGTCGGGTCGGACTGTCCCACGCCGAGCAGCATCGGCACCCGCGGCCTGCCGATCGTGCCCATCACATTGCGGGCGATGGCTCTGCTCACCGACGGCACCTGCAGCAGGCTCGTGTAGGGGGCACGCACCATGTCGGCATTCGTCAGGCCTGGATATTTGCCAGCGAACGATGCGATACACCCGTTGCGAACCTTCTCGATCAAGTACCGACCGCGTTTCGACAGAAACGATGCGACGTCGAGGTTGTAAGTACGGCGGTAGACCTCCACCAGCGCCGGTATGACGCCGGCCCAGTTCTTACTACCGCTGACATAGCCAAGGTTATGCGCCAGATCCACCGGCAGCCCTCCCGCGGCGGCCCCGACGATCTTCAGCTCGGGCGCATAGGCCGGTGCCAGTTCCGCCCCAAATTCGGTTGGCACCGACCCACCCGAGTATCCAAGTAACGCGACCGGCGTCGACGACGGCAGTCGCAGCAAGCTTTCGGTCGCCCGGACACTGTCGAGCGCTAGTCGTGCGGACTGACGCGCGATGGTCCACTCTTGTTGCTGGCCTTCGTAATCCGGGACCACAACGGTGAATCCGCGGGCAAGGTATTCGATGATTTTCACTTGCTCAAGACGTCCCGCTGTTCCCGGCTTGTTTCCCTGCAGGGTGTACGACGGATCGCATTGCGAACCAAGCCCGTCGTAGGCCATGTGAAATGACAGGAGACGCGTCTTCTTGGCCGTTCGCGGACGCAGGACCGTGGTCACTCCGGCAATCGGTTGATTGTTCTCCCCGATGCTGCGGTAGAGCACCTGAGTGGCGGCAACCGGAACCACTTGCCCCTCGGATACGAATTTCACCGTGCGCGACCGCAGAATCTGTCCCGGCGCTTTGCCAGCGAGATTGCCCCCGTAGCGGTAGAAGGAGTCGCCTGATGGCGGTACCGCCCGAGCGGCAGGAGCGACCGTCAGGCCACCAGCGACCAGGGCGATGGCCACCACGACCACACCGACTATTCGACTTGTCATTTGCCGCCACCTCCGCTGAGCTTGCCCACGCTCAACAGTGACCGACGAAACCGTTGACTGAGACCCGAATCATCAACTTCGCCAACGCGAATCGCCGCTACACCGGACGACTTGATCGCCCCCGGTGTCTATTCCGCCCGATTACAGAACCGTCGGGAAATTCGTCCGAATAAGTGGGCGCCTAGGGCAATATGCCCCAGGCATCTAGCTATTCGGACGAATTTCCCGAGATGGCGAACCCGGCTAGACGCCAGCGTCGATGCCGGTTGAGGCGACTCCCTCATGAATAGTCGACAACAGCTGATCGAAGCGAGCCCTCGTGTCGCTCGACGGCGCGACCGTGTCGAGCTTCTCGCACAATGCCGCCGCGAGGTCCCGGAGCTTGGTATTCGTCACCTGCGACCGCCACACCAGCAAATCAAACGCACGCTGATCGTCGAGTTGGTACACGAACCTCAACACACCTTTGGCCTGCTCGATCAGCATTCGCTGCTCGACGACCTCGGCGATCCGGTCCAACGTCGACTGTCCACAGTCCTGGGGCACTTCGCCGCCGTCGCGGAATTCCGCACTCGCCGAACATGTTTCGGATTCAAGTGTCATGACATCCCGATCCCTACGGCATCGCGCAGATCACACTCCGATGGCATCACTCAGGCAGGTCGACGCCCCGTGATGAGTCGCACCGCGAATAGCAGCAGGCACGCACCCGCCAAGCAGGTCAAGAAGCTGAAGAGCCAGCCACCGCCAGCGACGTCGACTCCGACAAGGCGCAACACCCATCCGCCGAGCAGTCCGCCGACGATACCCACGACAACATTGAGCAGGACTCCTTGTTGCGCATCGGTTCCCATAAACTTCGAAGCAATCCATCCGGCGATACCGCCAAGGACAATCCAGCCGATAATGCTGAGCGACAGTGTCATTCTCGATTCCTTTCCTCACCCGCTAGCGAGAACCGTACGGAACTGGGCACGTCATGTCTTCACCCTCAGGGGTGTAGTTGGAACCAATATGATTGTGTGATGACACCGATTCGAGTAGCCCTGGTCGACGACTACGAAGTAGTCGTACAGGGTCTGGCGACGATGCTTCGCTCGTACCAGGACCGCATCGAAATAGTCGAACTGAATACCAACACCGACGTCAGCGAGCGAGTCAATATCGCGCTTTACGATTCGTTCGCGAATCCGCAGGGCGACCGTGCGGAAGTGCGTCGACTCACCGCCAATCCGCTGGTCGACAAAGTTGTCGTCTACTCGTGGAATCTCAACGCGCAGTTGATCGATGCGGCATTGGCGAATGGGGCTAGCGGGTACATCGCGAAAGGATTGCCCGCGGCCTCACTCGTCGCCGCGTTGCTGGCCGTGCATCGCGGCGAGAGAGCGGTACACCTCGATCGCACCGGCACGAAGGTCATCGCTGGCGACTGGCCGGGCCGCGAAGAAGGGCTGACTCAGCGCGAATCAGAGGTCCTGGCTTTGATCACCCAGGGTCTGAGCAATGCCGAGGTCGCCGATCGCGCCGGGCTCTCGATCAACTCGGTCAAAACATACATCCGCAGTTGCTATCGACGAATCGGCGTGACAACCCGTACCCAAGCGGCCCTCTGGGGCGTTGAGCACGGCTTCCTCCCCGACCGTCGTCGACTCAACCACAACGAGATCGACGACCCGACTATCAACTGACCCCCTCGCGCCCGGGTTGACAGGCAAGTAAACACTTGCCTATTGTTGGCGAGTGTCCGACATCTACCGTGCCATCGCTGATGCGACTCGCCGGCAGATCCTGGACGAACTCGTCGCAGTCAACGACCTGACACTGTTCGACATCTGCACCCGAGTAGCCACCAAGTACTCCAATACCGCTACCCGACAAGCTATTTCGCAGCATCTCACAATCCTCGAAGAGGCCGGTCTGGTGCATTCGCGGCGAGTCGGCCGCACCAAGATTCACACAGTTGATACCGACCCACTCAAAGCCATCGCCGCGCGCTGGCCCACCGATTGAACGGAGCAATATCATGCGTCCACGCATCTATGTCAGCAGTGTCTTCGTTGACGATCAGGCGAAGGCCCTGGCCTTCTACACCGAAAAACTCGGCTTTGTCGTCAAGAACGATATACCGATCGGCGCCGCCCGCTGGCTCACCGTAGTCAGCCCAGACGCACCGGACGGCGTCGAATTGTTGTTGGAGCCCAACGAACATCCGGCCGCTCTGGCATATCAGCAAGCTCTGGTGGAGGACGGGATCCCGTGCACCTCATTCATGGTCGACGACGTCGCGGCCGCCTATGCCGAGTTGGTGGCCAATGGCGTTCGGGCACTGGGTGAACCTGCCGATATGGGCACCACCACAGCGATAACCGTCGACGACACCTGCGGCAATCTGCTCCAGTTCGTGAGCATGAACGAGTGACTACTTTCGACGCCGCGCGCGTGGACGCACTGCGGGACACGGACTTACCGATTGGAACCAAAGGCCTGCCGTTGAGTTCTGCACCTCAGTCGCTCGCGGCGTTCGCCGATGCTGGCCATACGGTGATCGGCGGCGATCTCCCCATGCCGGTCGCGATCCTTCGACGACGCGACCTGGAGTCGAATATCACTGCCATGCAAGAGTTTTGCGACGCTACCGGCGCACTACTCGCACCGCACGGCAAGACGACGATGGCGCCGCAGGTCTTCGCGCGGCAGATCGAGATCGGCGCATGGGCGCTGACCGCGGCCACTCCCGCACACCTGCGCCTATATCGGGACTTCGGCGTCGGACGCATCATCTATGCGAACCAGTTGGTCGAGAAGAACGTAATCTCCTGGCTGGCAAGCGAAATCGCATCCGATGAGGGTTTCGACTTCTATTGCCTGGCGGACTCCGTCGCCGCCGTCGACCTCCTGGAATTGGAACTCGCCCGCTCGGCGTGCCCACGGCCAGTCAATGTGTTGATCGAAGTTGGACATGCCGACGGACGCTGCGGCATTCGTGATGTGCCTGCGGCACAAGATGTTGCGGCCGCGATAGACAAAGCACCACATTTGCGCCTGGTCGGTGTTGAGTGTTTCGAAGGTCTTCTCCCCGGCGGCGGTATCGATACATCGGCGGTGGACGAATTCTTGGTCGCCGTACGAGCTATCGCAGGAGCGCTCGTCGAAACCTCAAGTCTGCGATCAGCGTCATCGATTCTCATCACCGCGGGTGGAAGCCTATGGTTCGACCGGGTTCTGACGACATTCGCGAATCCAGGGTGGCCGGTTCCGGCGCGAATCGTGTTGCGCAGCGGGTGTTACGTAACTCAGGACGGCGGGATGTATGACCGGGGCTCCCCGCTGGCCGGTCGACGAAACGGTGAAGCATTGCTACACAACGCGTTAGAGGTGTGGTCGACGGTCCTATCCCGACCCGAACCGGGTTTGATTCTGACCTCGATGGGACGGCGCGACTGTTCGTTCGACGCGGGACTTCCGGTGCCGGTCAAGATCGTTCGACAGGGCAGCGGTTCTGAATCGCCGCACCGACTCGAATCACTCAGCGGTGCAACAACGCTGAAGCTCAGCGATCAACACGCACACGTCGCGGTGCCGACCGCCGCCGACATCAGCGTCGGCGACCTGATCTGCTCGACGGTGTCGCATCCATGCACCACCTTGGACAAGTGGAAGGTACTGGCCGTCGTCGACGACGACTACCGAGTTGTCGACGCGGTACTGACGTTCTTCTGAACAGTACCCACGGTCACCGCTTCGACAGCCTCCACGAGTCTCGGGACGAATCTCTGCGCTCCCAAGACACAACATGCGTGTCCGCCGTCGACATCGAACCGTCGAGCTCCGGGGATCCCGTTTACGAGCAGTTCCTGACGTTCGGGCTCGACTACGCGATCATGCGTGGACACCACCACCGACGTCGGCACGTCAATCTCGCCGAGCCAGTCCCGGGAGTTGAACTCCCCCAAACCATTTCCAAACCGAGACATTTCAGCGAGCGGCGTTGAGAAGAACTGTCGCAGCGCCCACATCGAGGTATGCGCGTCGGTGTCCTCGAGTTTGGCTTCCGTGGGATGAGGCAACAACCGGTCGACCGTATGTAGCACGCGTCCACTGCGATGAGCCTTCGCCTGATGTTCCGGCTTGCTTGTCGAAAAGAAGGGGCCGGTGGAACAGAGCACCAGACCGTTTACCCGGTCGGAGTGGCGACGCCAGGCTAGCTGCGCGATGCCACCGCCCATTGAGAAACCCGCCGCGGTGAACTCGTCGATGCCGAGTACATCGGCCAGAGCGACGACGTCGTCGGCGCAGTCGGTCAGCGTGAAATCGTCGGATCGGATGCCGCGCCCATGCCATCGAGCGTCGAGGGTGATGACTCGATAGTTCTCGTTCAGAGCCGGGATACTCGGATACCAGCACAGCAGGCCGGTGGTCAGGACCGAGTGCAATAAGAACACCGCGGGCGCATCGCGTGGGCCGGTATCGGTGACGTAGGTCGAGCCTCGACCAGCCAACTCGACCATCGAACCGGCCGGGACCGCGTCGGCGGGATATGGACGCAGCACATGCCCAAAGGCGCGTTTGGCTGGACCGAAGACATTGGCGCTCACTTGAACCAGGCTACTCGCGAGACTGAATTCGCACTGTGAAGAGCGCGGACCGCTGGGCCAAGTATCGGAATCCGGTGAGCCGAAAGGAGACTCAGTAGGAATACGTCTCGATATCGGCGACGATTGCGGACTGGGCTCCACCGAATTGATGTCCGCCTGCGATGTGCTCGACAACGCGCGCCGACGGCAGCCGCGCGGCATGCGATGCCAGGTGCGAGAACGACACAATCTCGTCGTCGCGGCAGTGGTGCAGCGATATCGGGACGCTGGGCTCCGGGCCGTCGAACGCGTAGTCGGGACTATCCCAGCCCGCCGGACTCCAGTCGGGCATCGCCAACAGGATCGCTGCGGATATCGGCCAATCCTGTTGAGCCAGAACGTGAAGAAGTATCGAGGCCCCGAACGAATGCGCCACGACGATTCTCGTACCGGACTCGGTTACCGAGTCCCGCACGACGCGCGCCCACGTCTCGACGGACATATCGTCGTCGGGCAGATGCGGCAGGAGCAGCGCGCCGTCGGTGGCGTCGGCGAGTCCTTCCGCCAAGGGCCGATCGTCGAGGTATCCGCCCGCTCCATGGATGAAGAGCATTCGCGACTCCTTACCGGGCTGACGACCCTGCGAATCCACCTCGTTTACCCGAGTTCACCCCGGTCAAGGACCGAGGTGGTTCCGGGTAAATGAGGTGGATTTGTGCCGACAAGCCTAGTCGATCTGGTGCCCCCTCTCGGGCTCGAACCGAGGACCTGCGGATTAAAAGTCCGTCGGACTCGCGCCCATTCCCGATGTGTCGATGCCGGACGCGGCATGACCGCGATCCGGGTCGACCGTCAAGCGCGCGGCGGCTCCCCTACCCGCGCACCACGTGCACCGCGGCTACGAACAAGGTCATCCGAACGAATGAATGGATCAGCCTAAAGGTGCGTAAACAACTGTCAAAAGCAGGACAAGCCAGGGCAATTAGTGCAAATGTAATCCGGCTGACTGGTACGACCGTGCAAAATCAGCCGATGCACACGACATTGACGGTGGGGCTCTCGGATTGGGAGGTCTGGCAGCACGCGAAACGCCTTTCGCCAATCACGATCACCGAACGAATCCGAGTACTCCGCCGCTTCCACATCGAGACCGGCGTGCAGCCCGCACATGCCGACGCCATCGACATTGTGCGGTGGATCGCCGGGCACGACGAGTGGTCGGACTCCACGGCCGCCACCTACACCTCGTACCTTGCGGCGTGGTACAACTGGCTACAGATCGACGACCGCCGCGCCGACAACCCGATGATCAAGGTCGGCACACCGAAAGTGCCAGAACGCGAACCCCGGCCAATCGCCGACGCCGATGTTCCCCGACTACTCGCCACCCGAATGTGGGGGATCAACGCGCGTAATGATTTTACTCGCGCTGCTCGCCGGACTACGCGCACACGAGATAGCGAAGATCCGCACCGACGACTCGACCTAGGCGCTGGACTGCTCTGGGTGACAGGCAAGGGTCGAAAACCCAAATCCATTCCGCTACACCCCATTCTGGCCGAGATCGCTGCCCAAATGCCGCCCACAGGGTGGTGGTTCCCGATGCGCGGCCATCCCGGCGAGCACGTACACCGCAAGAGCGTCTCCGAGGTCATCAGCAGGACAATGCGCCGCGCAGGTGTGAAGGGCACACCGCACGCATTGCGGCACTGGTACGCCACGAGCCTGCTGGACGACGGAAACGACCTCCGAGTGGTACAGGAATTGATGCGCCATCGAAGCATTGCATCCACCCAGATTTGCACCAAGGTTTCCGACCGGACCCAACGTAAGGCCACCGCCAACCTCGACCTATTTCGTGAACGCAACCGGAATCCGCTCACGCCTCTCGATGAGACCGCGTAAGCCCGATTGCCTATGGATAGTGAAGCGGCTTTCGGCGCGGGACTAGACAGCGAACGATAACCACTTCCGAATCAGGCTTTGTACAAATCTATCGGCGCGGTCGAACCAACAGGAATTACGTCTATCCGAGACGGAGAAAAGACGCGCTCCAACGATTCGACCAATGATTGACTGTCGATATCGGAAAGATATTGCCGGTGCACCGATAGGCTCATGATCGGCGTCTCGTTGAAGACATGACTCGGTGTCGCAAAATGATCTGCCGGTTGGTTAGGAATCATGAAGGTTACTTGATTTCTGTGGCCAGCTCTGGGCTCGTTCCATATCATGTGGAACCAGTACCCCACGTCCATGGCACCGAATACCTCAGGCTTTATAGTCGCACCATCGTATCCATACTGAAGGTTACCGTGCGCTTCGTCCCAATTCGCACCCTCACCGTACCAATCTTGTAGTAGCGCAAATGCGTCCGAGAGTGCCCCGAGCGCAGCGTTTGCAAGCTCGGCGGCCTCCAAACGGGTGAAAGCGCTCGGTGCGACCCTCACCCGATACAGCGAACTGTGGGGATTGGCATAAGTTTCTACGGGTTCACCGCCCGCAGGCGTCGAATCTGTCAATTTGGGCGACCCTTCGGCGCGAGGTGGAACTTGATAAAGTTCGTGCCCGCCTGACCGGCGGCACTCACAAAGTAGTCGATTGAACCTTGATTCTGAATGTACCAGTCAACGCTTGCGCCAGAACCTCGGGCAGCGTCCCTCTGTCGAATAATCTGGCCGAGGGTCTTTTCATGGGTTTTTAGCCCCCATGGAACGACCGCCCCACCTTGGTCGGCTAGCCAAGCATAGTTTCCCTTAGCCTCCAAGAGGTGTTTTCCCCCGGACTTATCGATATAAAATCCATCGAAGTGGGCTCCGTTTACCTCGTACACCCACGGGACGGCCGTATGAGTTACAGACTGCTGATAGTAGCGCGGGGTCGATTTCATGCCGGACTCGCTGCCGATGTACACCCAACGGCCGGGACCTCCGTCAGTTTGCCCGGGGGACGGGATTCTGATGGGCTGGACTGTCCCCGGGACGTTAACGATCGTAGTATTGCCCCGTGAGTCCACGGCGACCGCGCGCTGATGGAAATTGATTACGTCCCCCGCGTTGACATCCTCGATAACCCCGGAGAAGGTGCGGCCTCTGAGAATGTAATGCGATTTCGCATTTTGGCCATTCCGCGTCACCGTCACGCCGTAGGTGGCATATTTCGCGCCGGGCGGTATCACAGGCGTGTCATGCCACACGATCTTGCCGTGGGTTGACCCAGGTGAATCGGGAACGAACTGCATCTCGCTGCCCGGAATAGGACCCAATATCGGATCAACAATCGCGATGGGGTCGCCGGGGTAGATCTGGACCGGATCGTCAGGACCTGGCCCTGCCAGCCCACTCGCGAGGTGTTTCGAGCCGCCTAGCCCGTTGCGGAGAAACGCTTGAAAGAGTGACGGCACCGATCTTGTCAGTTGGGGCGTATTAACTAGGCGCGGAGAATACCTACCAAAAACACTGTTTCGCGCCCGGGGGCGCGTCACGGCCAACGCGGCCGCCCCGCCGACCAGCCACACTGCCAGCGGCACCGATGGTGATGTGGGCAGCGGAGCAGACTCCACGTTCACCTGCGGCAAATTACTCGTGGGAGTGGGTTGCTGCGGGCGCGTGGGTGTGGGCTTGTTTGGTCGGCGTGCTGGTGCGGTAATCGGAGTCCGCTCGGCCGGCGCTGCCGGGAGCGTTGCGGGTGTTTGACGTGGTGGTTGGGCCGGTTGTGGGGTGGGTGCCGGGGCTCGTTGACCAGGGACCGGGACGATTGGTGTGCCGTTGCCTTCGCCGGGTCCCGGGCCGGGGTTGGCTCCGATGTTGGGTCCGCCGGTTGAATTGTTGCTGCCGGTGGTTGTCGGTGGTGGTGTGTTTTGAGTGGGGGGTGGCGTGTAGGTGGGCACGCTGATGCACGGCCAATTCGACCCATACTGGGCGCGCATCTGATCACACAATGCGTCGGCGCGGGCTTGTGGTTGGTCGGTGACGACGCTGAACGCAGCGACGCCGCCAAGACCCAGAACCGAAAAGGCCAAGACGGCGGCGGCGGTACGTCGGAACCACCAGCGCGGCTGTTTGTCGTTCCGTTTGTGCGTGCTCATCGGTTACCCACGATCGCGGAGAGGATAGCATCGGCGCCGGTCCAGAACCAGCGGCCGGCGATAGACATCACCAGGAAGAACACCAGGAATACTGGGATCGGTCCCCACCGGTCCGACCAGCCGGACATGTTGGTCAGATTCGCCGCAGCAACAATCAATAGGACTGTCCCGGCGACGAAGAGTACGACCTCGACGACGGGGATCCCCTTGCCAGCATCGTTGGTCGGCGTGGTCGGGTCGGCCGACTGGTCGTGCGGTGTGTCCACTCGACGAATCGGGGCGGTTTGGGCTGAACTGTGGGTCATGTGTCTCTCCCCTGGAGGAACAATAGCGTGCTGCTGCGGCGGTGGTTTCGACTTTTAGAGGTAGTGTGGTTTGCCGTAGACGTGAATGGTGTTGTCGTTCAACGGTGTAGAGATCGCGACGGATACGCACGCTCTGACGGCGACCGGCCCGAGACATCCTGAGACTTTCAGGTGGACGCCGTCTAGTTCGATTCCGGCGTGCGCGGCGGCGAGTTTCTTCGTGCCGAAGGAGACGTCGGAGATGGTGCCGGGGCGTAGAGTGGTCGACACATTCGGCAGGACTTGCGCGCCAATCACCAGGGCGGGCGGGTAGGTGATCGACATCTGCGCGGTGGGCCCACCAGTAACACCGAGGGTGATACCCGAGGTGACATCGGTGTTACAGGCGACAGCAAAGCCCACCGACAGCGCACCGGAGTTCACCGCGGTCTTGCCAACGCCACGAATGTCGGCGGCGCCTTTCAACGATAGGTACCCTTCGCGGGTCCAGGGGCTTTGATCCAGCGGAGGGACCGATCGCACCTTTTCGCGCAGTTTCGACGCTGACACTATCCATCCGTCATCTGTGCGCTTGGATACCGTCCGATCAGCAAACGACGACGCCGCCGTGGCACTACCTGCCATCCCTGACACGAGCATCAGCGCGATGACCGTAACGAAACCGACTCCGAGTCGACGAAACATCCTGATCCCCAATGCTCAAGACCCATGCGGCAACGCAAACTATCGATACATAACAGCACACCACGCCACGGTTGGCAATAGCAAGGTTCGCACTGCTCTCGGCGCCGGAGGTCTGGTAGCCGCGAGCCAAGCTCATTTCAGCTTGCCCGCGCGGATGGCGGTGTGCCGTCCGATGGCGACTCTCGCGTCAGAGTCCGCGGTATCGGAAGATGGGCGTGACGTCGACTGAGAATGCCTGGCTTCCGTCGTTGATGGTGAGCGCGACCGGTAGTAGTTCGCGGCGCAAAAGTGTTGAGCCGGAGAAGATCCCGTAGCCATCGACGGTGTCGCCGTTGCTGAGTGTGCTCGCTGGCAGCGGCGGCTACTGGTAGGCCAGCAGACCCGGCGGCATCGCAGTCATCTACATGCTCTTGCTTCGGAAACGACATCACGCGCCTACCGTTCGCAACGCCGCGAATTTGCGCACTTCGTCTAGGTCAAGCAGATACGCACCGGTTCGACCCTGGAGCTTTCGGGCGGTCAATCGATTTGAACGAATCGCGGCGGTCACACCGCGACGCGATATCCCCAGAATCCCCGCGGCCTCCGCAACTGTAACCATTGACTCAGGTTCTGAACTTGACATGAGTCATGTTCTACTCGTTAAACACGACGCATGTCAACTATCGAGTTATGGTCGCACTTGTTCGCATAGTTGCATTCCATTGTCGTATGTCTTAACTTGGAAACATGACCAGCGCATACGAAGTTGGAACGGTGCCAGTGATCGAGGTGCGACACCGCGCCCGGATCGCTCGCGAAGCGGCGGGTTTGGAGCAAGGGCAGCTCGCTGAGATCATTGGCATCTCGCGTCAGAGCGTTAGCAATACCGAGTCCGGCAAGTCCGAGCCGCGCAAAATCACTCTGAATGCCTGGGCGCTAGCAACCGGCGTACCAGTGTCGTGGCTACTAACGGGAACCGCCGCCGCAAATCCAGAGGGACCTGACGACGGCGGTGAGGGTGCCCCCTCTCGGGCTCGAACCGAGGACCTGCGGATTAAAAGTCCGTAGCTCTACCAACTGAGCTAAAGGGGCTGGTCGTCACACACACCTCGCGGCGAGGGCAACAGCCCAAAAGTATACAGACGTTTCCACGGCGCCAAATCGAGGCCCCCAATCCGATATTAAGTGACCCAAGACACATTCCTCCGATAATGTGCGCCTCGTTTCGATCATCGCCGATCAATTGACCGCCGAGTCATTTGTAGGTGAAGCTATCTCAGCTATGTACACCGACATAGTCGGCCCACGTGGCATGCCTACCGACGACGGAGCTCTTCATGGCACATGGACAAAGCAAGGCCTTCACCTCGGCCGGCCGCTGGATCGGGCGTCACGCGTGGTGGGTCGTCGGCTTCTGGGTCGTAGTCGCCGCCGCGCTCAATATCGTTGTGCCCCAGCTGGAATTGACGGTCGCGCGTACATCTGCCGACTTCCTCCCCGGCGATCTGGCCGCCAATCAACACCTTGAGGCAATGGCGCGGGACTTCAAGGTTCCGCCCTCCAACGGCGTGAGCAGCATCGTCCTAGTCAACGAGCGCGGCATCTCCACCGGCGACGAGCAGTATTACCAGAACCTGCTGTCACGTTTGATGGCCGACAAAGAGAACATCGCCTACGTCATCGACATCTACGGCAATCCGCTATCGCGTGACATCGCACGCAGCCCTGACGGCAAGGCCGTCACACTCATGATCGCGGCGCAGGGGTCGGTGGGATCGACCCGCGCACACCACAGCACCGGCGCGATCCGCGACATTATCAATGACATACCCAAACCCGCCGGTCTGGTCGTGCACTACAGCGGACCGACAGCGACCCTGGCCGACCTGTTCTCCGCGATGGATTTCTCACTACTGATCATCACGCTGGTCTCGATCGCGTTGATCACCGCACTTCTCTTCGTCGCGTATCGCAGATTCGCCACCGCGGCGATCCCATTAATCATCATTGGTATCACGCTGGGAATCGCCCGACCGATCATCTCGATACTTGGCGGCAACGGGGCGCTGTCGGTCTCAAACTTCACCATCGCCATCATGACCGCACTTGTTCTCGGTGCGGGTACCGACTACGCGATCTTCACCATCGCCTCTTACCACGAGGCTCGCCGCAACCAGATACCCGTCGCCGATGCCGTCGCCGTCGCCAGCGGTCGCACCGCGCCCATCCTGGTGGCCTCGGCCCTCACTATCGCGGCTGCCTGTACCGCAATGATTTTCACGAAAATCGGCATGTTCACCACCGCCGGTCCACCGACCGCGATCGCCATTCTTGTGGCTGCCGCCGTCGCGCTGACCTTGCCGCCGGCACTCCTATCGCTGGCTGGTCAGCGTGGACTCGCTGAGCCGCGCGGCGACAGCACCCGCATATGGCAGCGTCGTGGTGTTCGTGTCATCCGCCATGCCGGCGTTTACACCGCTGTGGTGGTCATCTTCCTTGTTGGCACGGCATCGATTCTGGCCACTTTCCGGATGAACTGGGACGAGTCGTCGATGTTCCTGCACGCCAATGATTCCACCCGCGGCTACGACGCCGTATACAAACATTTCGGGGTCAACGACATCGCTCCCGAATACGTGATCGTCCGCAGCGATCACGACCTGCGCAACACCACCGATCTTGCCGCCCTGGAGCTTTCGGCCATCGCACTGTCGAATGTGCCTGAAGTCGCCAAAGTCACCTCGATCACTCGTCCCGACGGGAAACCGCTGCCCGAGGCGGCCAGCGGATATCAGACCGGCATCGTCGGCGATCAACTTGGCAATGCCGCGCACCAAATGGTCACGGCGTCACCGGAATTGCGACGGCTTGCCAGCGGAGTCACTCAGCTCAGCGCAGGCGCCGACGACGCGGTCTCCCAAATGCCCGCCTTGGTCTCCGGTACCGACCAGGTTGTGACAATGGCCGGTACGGTGCTCGACGGCCTGGCCACCGCGCAGAACATCGTCTCGATCGCCAGTGACGGGTCCACCAACAACGTGGCAGACACACTTCCGATATTGCGCACCACGCTGTCGACGATCACCAGCCTGGTGGCGGGTTTTCAGCAAGCCGACGCGACGACGAGTACGGCACTGCGTCAACTCAATTCGACATTCGGCCCACTGATCACCGCCCGCCCGACTGCGCGCTGCCAAGCCGACCCGACATGTCTTGTGGCCCGCGCCGCGTTCGGGCAACTCGACCTGGCATTGGGCGGGCGCGCATCGCAAACGTTGCGTTCGATTCAGGGGTTGGCTGGTGTCCCCGCCGATCTGGTCAGGAAGTCGAACGCGCTACTCCCCCAACTCCGCAGCGCGCTGAACACCGTCGAAAACCTGACTCGCCAACTCAACGGCCGCTCACCCGAACAAGTCCGGTCAGATCTCGCCCGCCTCACCGACGGCGTCGCGCAACTGTCCGACGGTATGACTCAGCTGGCAACGGGGCTGCGGCAAGTCAAAGAGGGCACTGACCGCACCGTCAAGCTGACCGGTCAGTTGACCGCTGGACTCAACCGCGCGTCGTCCTATCTGACGACGATGAGCGCCAAGACCACCACCGGTCCCGGAACCGGCTTCTATCTTCCGCCAGAAGCGTTGCACGACAAACGATTCGTCGCCGGTAGTCAACTTCTCCTCGCACCCGATGGCAAGACCGCGCGGATGCTGGTCACCTGGAAGGTAAATCCCTACGGCGAGCAAGCGCTCGACATCAGCGGGCAACTGCCCGGCATCGCGCATCGCGCGCTCGCCGATACCGGCCTCGCTGACGCACAGGTGCAGTCCACCGGCCTGGCCTCCCTGTCGGCAGGTATGCAAGACCAGGTCATCAGCGATTTCATCATCTTCGCCACCGTCGCCGTGTTGGCCGTGCTCCTAATCCTGATCGTGTTGCTGCGGAGCATCCTGGCTCCAATTCTGTTGGTAGGCACGGTGATACTGTCCTTCGCCGCCACGATCGGCATCTCAACCCTGGTCTGGCAGCACGGTTTCGGCATCCCGCTGGACTGGTCGGTAATTCCGGTGTCATTCATGGCGTTGATCGCGGTGGGCGCCGACTACAGCATGCTCTTCGCCTCCCGCATCCGCGAAGAAGCCGCCTCCGACGGCATGGTGCGCGGTGTCATACGCGGGTTCGGTAGCACCGGCGGCGTGATCACCACCGCGGGCGTGGTATTCGCGCTGACCATGTTCGCGCTGATGAGTGGCACCGTGCTCAACCTAGTACAGATCGGCTTCACCATCGGCGTCGGACTGCTCCTCGATATCGCGCTGGTCCGCAGTGTGCTGGTGCCAGCCGCGATGGTGGTCCTCGGCGACCGAATCTGGTGGCCCGCCCACCCACGGCCCACCTCTCCGATCGCTGACTGACACGCAAACGACACCGCCGGCCGACTCGACGCGGCATACTTGCTGCGACGGATACGGGGCGCAGGACGCCTCACCGAGCCGACGAAAGCGACAGATGGATATCACGGTCAGCATTACCGGCGGCAAGGTCGCGGGTTCGCAAAACAACGGCGTCACAACATTTCTCGGCATTCCATACGCTGCCGCGCCGGTCGGTCAGCTGGCTTTCCGGGCGCCAGCCCCGGTCACCCCGTGGGACGGCATCCGACCGGCGACGGCCCCTGGTCCGTCGTGTTGGCAATCGCCCTACCCTGAGCCCATCAACAGTTGGTTCGGCAAGGTCGCAGCCGACGAGTTCGGCGGTGAATGCCTCAATGTGAATGTGTGGACGCCCAGTATCGAGGCCACCGGCCTGCCGGTCATGGTGTGGATCCACGGCGGCGCATTCACGCGCGGCTCGAATGCTTCGCCGATGTACGACGGTTCCACATTCGCCCGCGACGACGTCGTACTGGTTTCGATTAACTATCGGCTCGGCGCATTCGGCTTCCTGCCGATCGAAGGAGCGCCGACCAATCTCGGGATGCGCGACCAGATCGCCGCTCTGGAATGGGTGCGGGACAACATTGTTCAATTCGGCGGCGATCCGGCCAATGTCACGATCTTCGGCGAGTCCGCGGGCGGAATGAGCGTCGCTAATCTGCTGGCGGCACCGACTACAGCCGGACTGTTCGGCAAAGCCATCGTGCAAAGTGGACACGGACATTCCATCGTCGAGGTCGACGATGCACTCAAAGTTGCCGCCGAACTGGCGGCGTTGCTGGGAATCGAGCCCACTGCTGCTGCCTTCGCAGGTGTCGATCCGGCGACCCTGATCTCCGCACAGAACAAGATCAGCGACGAGATCCGGCAAGCCCCCGACCCGGCGCGGTGGGGTGCGACCACGATTTCCGCCGGCGGCGGCATCACCGGATTCATCCCGGCCTTCGACGAGCTCATTCCCGTCTTTCCTGACGACGCGGTGGCTCAGGGCGCGGGCAGCGGCATCGCGTTACTCGCCGGCAGCACAGCCCGCGAGTTCTCGCTGTTCAGTACCAGCAGCGGGGTTCGCGGCGCGATCACCGAAGAGGTGCTGCCGATGGCAGTAGCGCGATTCGGAGCCGACGCCGAAACGGTGGCCGCGTATGTGGCCAATCATGTCGGCGAACCCCCCGGCGACATCTTCGACCATATTGTCTCCGACCTCTTCTTTCGCAGGCCGATGCTCACTCTGGCCAGTGCGGCCGAGCAGTCCGAAGGCGACGTATTCGTCTACGAGTTCGCCTGGGGAACAGCGGTTTCTGACCTGGGACCATGCCATGCGCTGGAACTGCCGTTCGTTTTCGACGCACTGGCCGGTAGCGAGTCGTTCACCGGTTCCGCCGCTCCCCAGCGGCTTGCCGACGAAGTCCATGCCGCTTGGGTGTCATTCGCCAAGACCGGGTCGCCCGGTTGGCCGGCGTACGCGAGCCAGCGGGCCGTCCACGTTTTCGGCACTGAAAGCGCGACGGGCCCCTTGCCTCGCGGCGCCGACATCGCAGCGCTGAACAAGGTGACCGATGCCACAGGTACGTGATATCCAATGAAATGGCCGTGGCATGCTGGTTCGGTGATTGACATCGAGCGCCCGAAGATCGAGGGCAGTGTCGCAGTCGGGCAGAACCGGCGGATCGGTTTCGCCGAATTCGGATCCGCCACCGGCCGAGCGATTTTTTGGCTGCACGGAACCCCCGGCGCGCGCCGCCAAATCCCCACTGAGGCCCGCGCTTTCGGTGAAGAACACCATGTGCGGATCGTCGGCGTGGATCGTCCGGGCGTCGGATCGTCGACGCCACATCGCTATCGAGCGGTAAGCGACTTCGCTCCTGACCTCCTCCAAGTCGCCGACACCCTCGGAATCGACAAATTCGCCGTCATCGGGCTATCCGGTGGAGGGCCCTACACCTTGGCAATGGCTCATGCCGCGCCGCACCGCGTGGTCGTCGCAGGAGTGCTCGGCGGTGTCGCACCGACTGTCGGCGCCGACGCGGTCAGCGGCGGCGCAACACAATTGGCCACTTTCGCCGCTCCGATACTGCAGGTCGCTGGCGCCCCGATCGGACGCGCATTGAGTTCGGTCCTCGGCGTCGCCCGCCCGATAGCGGTACCCGCGATCAGCCTCTACGGCCGACTGTCACCGCAGGGCGACCGAGAACTGTTGGCACGCCCGGAGTTTCGCGCAATGTTCCTTGACGACCTGCTGCACGGCGGTGCTCGCCGCGCCGAAGCGCCGTTCGCCGATGCGATCGTCTTCGCCCGCGACTGGGGTTTCCGCGTCGGCGACGTTTCGGTGCCCGTCCGCTGGTGGCATGGGGACAAGGACCACATCATCCCGTTCCGTCACGGCGAACACATGGTGAATCTGCTGCCCGACGCCAGGCTCTACACAATGCACGGCGAATCACATCTGGGCGGACTAGGTATGGCAACCGACATCCTTACCGAGCTGCTAGCACTCTGGGACGAGAAAGAAGCCTGATCAGAGGCCATATCGAGGCCGCAGAATTGCGCCAGCATCAACCGTGCCATTGACAACTGGCACGGTTGGTGCTGACATAGTCGAGTGGCTAACAGCATACTTTCGACGGCTCCGCCGGTGCCGACGTCGCCGTCGGCGCGTGCGATCCTGACCGCGACACTCACTCGGCAAACCCTCGGTCGGGTGACCGGCTTGATTCCGATGAACGCGGGCGGTGTTCGCGTGGCGCGCGTACTGGTCGCCGGCATCATGCGCACACTTGGACCGACTCAAGCCGGCACACAGGTGATTCCGGTCGCGGTCGACGGCGTACGGGGTGAATGGGTCCTGGCTCCGGCAGTGAAGTTTGGCGCGCGAGCGATCTACTACGTCCACGGCAGCGCCTACGTGATCTGCTCCGCCCAGACCCATCGCGGCCTCGCCGCGCGGCTCTCGGCGGTCACCGAAAAGCCGGTCTTCGTCGTCGACTACAGGTTGGCGCCGGAGCATCCCTTTCCAGCGGCGGCAGATGACGTCGAGCGCGGCTACCGATGGCTGTTGAGCGAGGGCTACGCCGCATCGGACGTCGTCATCGCCGGAGATTCTGCGGGGGGGCATCTGATCTGCGATCTACTAGGTAACACCAACATCGCTCCAGACCTGAATCCCGCAGCCGCCGTACTGCTTTCGCCCCTTATCGACTTGACTCTGGCTCTTGCCGAGAACTGCGAACGCAAACACCGCGACCCGGCCATCTCGGCTAGCGCGGCCCGTCGTTTAGTCGACCTATACACGCGCAGACAAAGCCCGCACCATCCCCGGCTTCGGCTGAATTTCTCGCAAGCGCGACTGATGCCGCCATTCCTCGTGCAAGTCGGCAGCACCGAAATGCTCGCCGACGACGCCCACTATGTCGTCGACGAGGTCAACCGACACGGCGGGTCAGCAACCCTCGAAGTATGGCCCGGCATGATGCATGTCTTCCAGGCGCTCCCGCGCCTGGGGCCCGACGCCGACGCCGCGTTACTCCGCGTCCGCGACTTCATCCGGGCGGCTTTCGACGCTGTCGACAACCAATCCGCCGACCAGCTCACAGAGGAGTGTTCCTAATGCTCGGAGTCGACCAATTGCGAGTCAAATTCGCCCGCAGTCGCACATCTATCGGCGCCAAGGCCGTCGTCACCGGTGCGGGAAGCGGCATCGGGCGGGAATTCGCCCTCGAACTCGCACGCCGGGGCGGGGAAGTGATCTGCTCCGACATCGATCCGCAGCGCGCCAAAGAGACGGTCGCCCTGATCGGCGAAGCCACGGCGCGGCCCGCACACGCGTTCTTCTGCGACGTCTCCTCGCGAAGCGATGTCGAAGCCCTAGCCGAGTTTGCTCGCGAGACCTTCGACGGCCCGCCGACCTTGGTGATCAACAACGCCGGAGTCGGCATCGGCGGCCAGGTGGTCGGAAATATCGGCCTCGATGACTGGAACTGGGCGTTGGGTATCAATCTCTGGGGCGTTGTACACGGTTGCGAGCTGTTCGCTCCCATGCTGCGCGAATCCGGCGGCGGCATCATCAATGTGGCGTCGGCCGCTGGTTTCGCCGCGGCTCCAGCGATGGGTCCGTACAACGTCTCCAAGGCCGGGGTCATGTCGTTGTCGGAGACACTCGCGGCCGAACTCAGCGGCTCCGACGTCGATGTCACCGTTCTTTGCCCAACCTTCGTCAAAACCAACGTCGCACGCGACGGTCGCATCACCGCCGATGGACATTCAATCGCCGATCGATTGATGACATTGACCGGGATCTCACCGGCGCGAGTCGCAGCACAAACCCTCGATGCCAATGATCTGGGCAAGCTTTATGTCCTCCCACAGTTCGACGCCAATGTCGTATGGCATCTCAAACGTCACTTCCCCGCTCAATACGCCTGGGGCCTTGGACTTCTCGGCCGACTCCTGCCGACCGACTGACACACTCACCCACTACGAAAGGCATGACTCATGGCTATGGATCTCGACAATATGCTCACCATGATCAAGGATCGGCAATGGGCACTGGCCGACATCGAATGGGATGCGCCCGGCGCCGAACTCATCGACCCTGAACTGCACGCAAAGCTCAAACCGTTTCTCTCCGACCTGATGTGGATCGAGAATGTCGGAGCGCGTGGCTTCGCCGCGATGGCGAAGAAGGCCCCGACCCCGACGCTGAAGAGTATCTACGAGCACTTCCACGCCGAAGAGCAGAAGCATGCCAACGCCGAACTCGCACTCATGCGACGGTGGGGAATGCTCGACGGCGATGAGATCCCGTCACCGAATATCAACGTGCAGTTGGTGATCAACTTCCTCGACAAATACTCCGATGGTATGTCGCTGTCCTTCCTCGGCACGGTGATCCCGATGCTCGAGGTGGCCCTCGACGGGGCACTGATCAAATTCATCACCGACGAGGTGAAAGACCCAGTGGCGCAGGAAGTGTTCAAACGAATCAATTCCGATGAATCCCGCCATCTCGCAGTGGATTTCGAAGTCATGGATATTCTCGGTCACGCGAGTGCGCGCAAACTGGCGACCGAGTTCGTCGGTGGATGGGTAAATCCTTCGTTACTAATCGGCATCCTGAGCTATGTGCCGCTACTGAACAAGATGCGCGACAACATTGTTGCGATGGGCGTCGATGAAGAGCGCCTGTACGGCGCGATGAAGCGATACCGGTCGGTCGGCGAACGAAGCGAGTACGCACGCCGGGTCCCGATGTACCGGCTGGTCGCCCGGCACGGCAGCTGGGTCATCAATCGTAAGAACGTGCCGTACCACTTCGCAGCCGACTCCCTGGTCAAAGTAACCGCGCGGATTCCGTTCGACCTCGTGCATCGCAAGCCGACCTGGTCACAAGAGCTGACCTACGAACCCACCGCATAGGGGTATTGATCATGAGTATCTCGGTAGCAATTATCGGCGCCGGTTTCGCCGGAATCGGAACAGCGATCCGGTTGCAAGACAAAGGGATCACCGACTTCGTCATATTCGAGCGGGACACCCGCGTCGGCGGAACATGGCGGGATAACACCTATCCCGGCGCCGCATGTGATATTCCTTCGCGGCTGTACTCCTACAGCTTCGCGCCCAACCCGGACTGGTCGCATACCTACTCTGGCAGCGATGAGATCCTGGCGTATATCGACTCGATGGTCGAATCCTCCGGTGTCGCTTCACATATCCGCTTCGAGCACACCGTCACCGGCCTTCGATACGACGAGGAGACCGGCGAATGGACGATCACCTTCGACAGCGGCCGTGAGCCCGTGCGGGCGCGCTCGGTCGTCGTCGCTTCGGGACCGTTGGCCAACGCGTCATTCCCGGATATCCGCGGTATCGAGGAATACGCCGGGCATAAGATCCACAGTGCCCGTTGGGATCACGATTACGACTTCACCGACAAGAAGGTGGCAGTGGTCGGCACTGGTGCGAGTGCGGTGCAGATAGTGCCGGAGCTGGTCAAGACCGCCAAGTCGGTCAAGGTCTTCCAACGGACACCCGGCTGGGTTCTTCCGCGGGTGAACTTGTCGATCACCGAGTCGACCAAGGAGCGCTATCGCAAAACTCCACTGACACAACGGCTCGCACGTTCCGCGTGGTTCTGGGGTCATGAGTCGGTCGCGCTCGGCGTGGTGTGGAATACGCCGCTGACACGCGTCGTCGAAGCAGTCAGCAAACTGCACCTGCGATCACAGGTATCCGATCCGTGGTTGCGTCGTCAACTCACCCCCGACTTCGCGGCGGGGTGCAAACGCCTGCTGATGACCAGTGACTACTACCCGGCGCTGCAGAAGGACAACTGTAAACTGGTCACCTGGCCGATCGCACAGTTGTCCACCAACGGAATTCGCACCGTCGAAGGCATCGAACACCAGGCCGATGTCATTGTCTTCGCCACCGGATTCGAAGTTTCCAAAGCGGGCACTCCGATCCCGATCACTGGCATCGACGGACGCGACCTGGCTGCTGAGTGGAGTAAGGGAGCCTATGCCTACCGCAGTGTCGCGGTATCGGGATATCCCAACCTGTACTTCACCTTCGGGCCCAATTCCGGTCCGGGTCACAGCTCCGCGCTTGTCTACATGGAAGCCCAGATCGACTACATCACCGACGCCATTTCGCTGGTGACCGAGAATGCCTGGAAATCTCTCGAGGTGCGCTCAGACGCACAGGCCAGCTACAACGAGGATATTCAAGCGAAGTTGACCGGAACAACGTGGAATTCGGGTTGTCAGAGCTGGTATCTCACCGAGGACGGCTTCAACGCGACGATGTTCCCCGGCTTCGCCACACAATATGTCAATCAGCTGCGGCAGGTCGACCTACAAGACTTCCGCATCTCAGTCCGTCAGAAAGCGTTGGAAGAATCGGTAGCCGGATAGGGTGTCCGATGTGACTGAGTACCGAATTGATGACTTGGCGCGAGTTTCTGGAACTACCACTCGCAACATCCGCGGTTATCAAGAGCAGGGTCTGCTGCCCCGGCCATTGCGCCGGGGCAGGATCGCGATCTATACCGAGCGGCACTTGGCCAACCTCAGGGCGATCAACCGGCTGCTCGGAAATGGGTTCACACTCAAGCACATCGGGACATTCCTCACCAATCCGCGTGCGTCTATCAGCGAGGTTCTCGACCTCGCCGACCTCCTCGACCAGCAGTGGGCATCGGAGCCACCGCAGGCCGTCACGGTCGGCGAACTCGCGAGAAAGCTAGGTCCACTGGATGATTCCATCTTGGCGGACTTGGTTCGGGCGCAAATCGTTATCCCGACTGATGACCCGACGCGCTACCGGCCCATCGACGAGCACATCATCGACAATCTCGGTCAACTCGTCGAGCGGGGTATGACACTGTCGGACCTGATCGGGATCCACTCCGAATTCGTCGACAAGCTCGACGGTGCTGCCGCCGTATTCATCAAGGCGGCGCACGACGAGATCATCCGGCGCAGAGGCCCCGGCTGGATACCGACTACCGATGATGAAATCGCCTGGGCAACCGACTTATTGGTTACCATGCGCCGGGCCGGAACGCAGAACGCGCGCGCGGCACTTGATCGGGCACTCGACCAGGCCAGGGAGAACGAGATCCGCGCTCACGATGCCGCGATCAGGAACCTATCGGATCCGGCGGAGGATTGATCACACCGCTAGCCCAATGGGCTGGTCGAAGCCAGTCCCGCGGCGAGGCCGAGTACGACGCACATCAGCGCTACTTCGACCACTGCGGAGCGCAGCGACCGTTCGACTGTGCCGCGCCGAGCCATCACCTCGGGAACCCAGTGTCGACGGTGCCATGCGCCAAGTCCGATGAGCGCTGCTAGCCCGAGGGTTTTGGCCAGCATCACCTGTCCATAGCCGGTGGTCCACCAGTCGGCGTCGAAACCCAATTCGATTGCACCCGAAGCCAATCCGGTGACGGTTAAGATGCCGACCGCGATCGGGGCATGACGCGAGAATGCCGGTAGTACCGTCCGCCACCCATTTCGGCTGGTTACCGTCATCGCCATCGCCGCCAAACTGCCGCACCACCACGCCGCGCAAAGTACGTGCGCCACAACAAGTATCGGCTCCATCGTGTGGGTAGCCGCGTGGCCGGTCACCGCGGGTGCGACGATCCCCAACCCCGCCAGCGCGCCCACGACGGTCACCGGAATCACTGGCTCAGCGGTACGCCGGGCAAGCAGCGCCCACCCGATGATCGCCATTGCGACGACTCCCGAAATCACTTCTCCGGGAGATGAAGTCACACCATCGACGAACTGCCCGACACGCACCGATGCCACCGGAATCCCCGCCCGAGAGGCCACGTCGAACCAAGTGACGATCACATCGGCGACTAGCCACACCAATGCGAATCCGGCTATCGCCGCCAACGACGGTTGCGCTCCGAGCAATGGCAGACAACCGAGTCCCACCAGAGCCACCCCGGCGATGAGCGCAACCACACCTGCCGTCGAGGCCAGGCCCGGCCCGGTCGGGTCTGCGAGCAACCAGCACGTCAACAGTCCGGCGAACGCGGCGGGTACTGCGGCACCGAGCAGAGTCGCCCGGCGCCGCACCGTCAGCGGGGCGCTGTTACCCGCCGCATTCGACATCGTCAGTCCTAGGCCGGACGCCGCGACATCCACACGACGACGCCCCCGCCACCCAGCAGAACGACCACGCCGACCACGATGAACGGCCAGATCGGTAGGCCGTCGGACTCATCGTCGGCGGCTTGCTGCGCACTGGGACCCGGTGTGCCGGTGCCCGCGGCGGTAAGGGTGAAAGATCGCTTACCCTCAACGGGATGGCCGTCAGCCGACGTCACCCGGTAGTTGATCTGATAAGTGCCGGCCGGACCCAACGGTCGCAGATTGACCTTGATAGCCGGTCCGACGACGCTGGGATCGCCCTGCTGCCAAAAGTTTCCGTCCGGCCCGACCACGGTGAGTACGGCGAAGGACTCCTGGATCGCCTCATTGAAGGTGAGGGTCACCGCTGGCGGCGACGTCGCAACGTTGGCGCCGTCGGCGGGATCGCTGGACACCAGCCGAGAATGCGCGGTCGCCGACGCCGCACCGAATACGGCTGCCACCAACGAGAACAGCAGGACGAAAGCGGTTAGGCCAACGCGCCTACGCATCGTCGCCGCCGGATGTGCTCTTCCCCGCAGCACGGCCGCGTCGTGCGAGAGCGCCGACACCGACCACGACGCCGAGGGCGCCGAGAACCAATCCGATACCACCGATCCAGCGCGCGGTGTTATCCGACGCCGACGCCGACTGATCCTCGGTCTCGTTGGCAGTCGATGTGTGCGACGCCGAATGCGCATCGCCGGCTTCCCCCGCGGGCAAGGTCACCGACGGTGTGGGATGTTCTGGTTCGGTGCCGTCGGCACCTGCTTGCTGATTCCAGTTGACCACTTCGCCATTGGCATAGGTCTGGACCGCGGGCAGGTTGACTGTCGGCTGCGAGGGGAATGGGCCACCGGCGATGCT
The DNA here is from genome assembly GCF_048537885.1 of Gordonia sp. CPCC 205333. Lineage (NCBI taxonomy): Bacteria > Bacillati > Actinomycetota > Actinomycetes > Mycobacteriales > Gordoniaceae > Gordonia > Gordonia sp. CPCC 205333. The sequence continues at coordinate 704,961 of NZ_JBCLVI010000004.1, forward strand.
GAACTCTCCGAATTCGCCGACTTTCACACCGGCATTGCCGTCGGACGCGGTCCAGGTGACCCGCAGGACCTCTTCGGTCTTGGGATCTTTGTCGATGACCGCGCGCCAGCCGGGCACCGATTCCGTGCGCAGGCCTTTAAGACGCGGAATCTCGATGGAGACCTTCGTCGTCGCGGCGCCGGCGTCGGATTCATTGGGGACCAGCAGCGTGACGACACCGTAGCCACCCTGCGTTGCCGTGCTGGACGAGACGGACACGTGCGCGGCGGCCGTACCGGCGCCGGCGAGTGCGGTCGTCGCGGCTGCGGCCACAACGGCCACCGGCACCGCCACTCGACGCAGGAGTGAACGAGACAGGTTTGATGAGGACATGACGATTTTGCTCTTTCGTGAATGGCTGCTCATGGGTGGGAGCGTCAGCGCGCCAACGAAAGTCTGTCGGGCACAGCAGATATGACCGTCAGATAATGAGAAGGGGCGCGCCGGCGGATATCGGCGGCCCGCGAACGGGGTGTCGGACATCGATTCGGCACCCGGTCAGCGCACTCGGTGCGGCATAGCCGGAGTAGGTATCCCGTGGCGCCGGGGTGGCGTAGGCGTCGATCACCCGCAATACCGAGGTGATCAGTGAAATCAGATGGGCGAGAGCCACAATCGTGACCGCCGACAACGGAATCGCGACCAGGTGGGTCAGCAGCATCGAAGCGGCCCCCGACGCGGCAGTCAGGTCAGCGGTCATCAGGTGCCCATGCGAGATCGACAGCGCCGCATGGCAAGCCGCTTGAGCGCCGGTCAACACCCCGGCGACACCCAGTAATCCCGCACCCCGAATCAGCAGGCCGGCAACCACACCGATTCCAGCGACGATAACGAGACCGGCGCTCTGAGGTAGTTCACCGCCGGCGATGCCGTGTGCGGCGACGGCGAGCGCCGGAACCACGCAAGCGACGCTCGCGCGCGAGATCACGGCACGAGTATCGAGGACGCGTGCGCGATACGTCGAGGCACCGGGCTTGCTCAGCCCACCGCTCGTCGTCGTCACCGGTCGCCTCGTATCACGCCGACAAGTATCCCACTCCCGCCGCGGACCTCCGCGACGGGCGTGGGCGAACGGGCGTAGTTGTCGGTGCCGGAACTATCCGTACAGGCGCGGCTGCTGGCAAGCAGCGGACGCGAGCGGCGCGATGCCGTGCGGGGGCACCAATGCGATACCGGGGGCGGTCACACCATTCCCGCAGACGACGTTGCCGAAGCCAACGTCCCAGTTGGGGCCATTATTCTTACAGGTGCCAGCCGCGCACAGTACCGAAGCCTCGTGGCGGATGTCAGCGTTGGCGGCGGGAGCGGCGAGGACCGACGACAACGTCGCACCGAAGATTAGCGCCCCACCGACAACCAGCGTTTTGATTGATCGTAAATTCATAATTCAGCATAATAGGCATAGCGGCTTCGATCTGACTACCCCCACCCCCGGCGAGCTAGGGTTGCGGGGTGACGATCTACGACCACGGCTTTGCCCGAGTGACCGCCGCCGTCCCGGTGCTCAAGCTCGCCGACCCGGCGTTCAACGCGCAAGCGACGATCGAGCTGCTGACGTCGGCAGCCGCCGATGGCGCAGCCCTTGTCGCCTTCCCTGAACTTGGTCTATGTGGTTACAGCGTCGACGATCTCGTACAGCAGGACGCCCTTCTAGACGCATGCCTGGATGGCCTGCGAGTGATCCTCGAGGCGAGTCGGGGCCTGACTCCCGTTGTTGTCGTGGGCATTCCGCTTGTCGTCGGAGACGGGCTGTACAACTGCGGCGTGGTGTTGCACGGCGGTGACGTTCTCGGCGTCGTGCCCAAGTCGTATCTGCCGAACTATCGCGAGTTCTACGAGCAACGCCTGTTCGCCGCGGCGCGCGACGCTCCGACCGACACCGCGACCGTTCTGGGGCAACATGTTCCGTTCGGTGCCGACCTCATCTTCAGCGCAAACGACCTGCCCGGCTTCAACCTGCACGTAGAAATCTGCGAAGACGGCTGGGTACCGATCCCGCCGAGCACCTGGGCCGCCCTGGCCGGCGCGACGGTACTGGTGAACCTGTCCGGAAGTCCGGTGACAGTTGGCAAAGAGGCGTACCGGAAAGCGTTGTGTACCAGCCACTCCGCGAAACTGTCCGCCGCCTACGTTTACGTGGCCGCCGGATTCGGCGAGTCGACGACCGATCTAGCCTGGGACGGCGACGCGTTGATCGCCGAGAACGGCACCCTGCTCGCGCGCAGCGAACCGTTCGCGATCGCCGATCAAACCATCACGGCCGATATCGATCTCGATCGACTGTCCCAGGAGCGTCGACGCATGATCAGCATGCGCGATCAGGTCGGCGACTACGCATCCGATCTGAAGCAGTTGCGGCGCATCGGCTTTGACCTCTCACCATCATCGGTGACTGACTTGCGACGCGACGTCGCCCGATTCCCTTACGTCCCGTCGGGGGCGATCGACCGGGATCTGCGATGCCGCGAAGTCGGCAACATTCAGGTTCAGGGGCTCGCCGCCCGGTTGCGAGCGACCGGCATCGACAAGATTGTGATCGGAGTATCCGGCGGCCTGGATTCGACCCTGGCGTTGCTCGTCGCGGTGGACACATTCGACTTGCTCGGCTTGCCGCGCACCAACATTCACGCCTATACGATGCCCGGCTTCGCCACCGGCGACGCATCCCTGCGCCGGGCGCACGAGCTGATGGATTCGCTGGGAGTTTCGGCAACCGAACTCGATATCCGGCCGTCCTGCCTGCAGATGCTGGCCGACCTCGATCACCCATTCGCCAAGGGCGAGAAGGTATACGACATCACCTTCGAGAATGTGCAGGCAGGCGAGCGGACGTCACATCTGTTCCGGCTGGCCAATCATCTCGGCGGAATCGTGCTGGGTACCGGCGACCTGTCGGAACTGGCGTTGGGATGGTGCACCTATGGAGTGGGCGATCAGATGTCGCATTACAACGTCAACTCATCGGTGCCGAAAACCCTTATCCAACATCTGATCCGCTGGATGATAGGGGAGAGCGAAGCGACGGGAAATATCACCGGGGCGAGCGAAGCGACGGGAAAAACCACCGGGGCGAGCGAAGCGACGGGAAATATTGCCGGGGCGAGCGAAGCGACGGGAAATATTACCGCGAGTCGGCATAGCGCGAAGACCGTTTCGGCACTGCGGGAAATCCTCGACGACGTCATCTCCCCTGAACTCATCCCGCCCGGCGAGGATGGCTCAGTGCAGTCGACCGAAGACACTGTCGGGCCGTACGCGTTGCATGACTTTTTTCTCTACTATTTGACTCGATTCGGTTACCGCCCAAGCAAAGTGGCGTTTCTCGCGGAGCACGCGTGGTCACCCGACTACGACAGCGCGACGATCGAGAAGTGGCTGCGAGTTTTCCTCAACCGCTTCATGGCCAACCAGTTCAAGCGCACGGCGATGCCGAATGGACCCAAGATCGGTTCGGGTGGATCACTATCGCCGCGCGGGGATTGGCGCTCGCCGTCCGATGCATCGGTGCGGGCGTGGCTGGCCGAGCTGGATAACCGATAGCGTCCCGGAATCCGCACGAGTTGGCACCGGATTCGGTTTTCAGAACGAGTCCAGCAGCAACTCGACCTCGGCTTTGAAACTCTCCACGATCGACCATTCGTCAGGCACCAATTCCTTGCAGCCCAATAGGCCGAAATTCAGCTGGCCGTCGGCGGAGAAGACGGTGATGTTCAGGCCGCCGCCGTGGAAGACCGGGCCGAGTGGATAAACACCTTTGACGCGGGCACCGAGGAAGTACATCGGAAAATCTGGTCCGGGAACATTGGAGATCAGCACGTTGAAGACGGCCGGATGCAGATTCGACAGTTTGCGATCGCCGTAGAACTTCATTGCTGCGGCCAGAGTCGTGCCCGGCGCGAACTGAGCCCAGGCGCGCAGGATGTTGGCGTCGATGTCGGCGTGATGCGCTTTGGATATCTGCGAGGCATGCGCCGATGCTTCGACTCTCTCGCCCGGATCGGCGATATGGGTTGCGAGTTCGGTGAACATGCCACTGACCTTGTTGGTGCCCTCGGTGACCAGGTCGGTCTCGTCGGCGTCGTGAACCGAGACCGGCACCATCGCCACCATCGGTTGGTCGGGTAGCGCGTCGATACGCAGTAGATAGTCACGCAGGGCGCCAGCTACCAGCGCCAGTACCACCTCGTTGATCTTCACGCCGAAGTGATTCTTGATTTTCTTGACGTCACTCATCGGCACCTGGCTCATCGCCACCACCCGATGGGGCGTGATTGGCGCGTTGAACGGAGTACGCGGAGCTTGAAACGGTGCGGGCATCGCGTCCGACGATTGGGCACGTCGCAGCCAGCCGACCGGAACCCGAAGAGTCGCGGGCAACAATTTGGCCATCGCGATCGGCCGCTGCACCAGATAATTCACGGCACCGCCGGCCGCCATCGTCGCGCGCGACGACGACCCCGCAGTCTCCTTGACCTTCTGTTCGTCAAGTTCAGGCGGGTCGGGCGTGAGTGTGCACAGTTGCGCCAATAGATCTGCGCTGGTCACGCCGTCGACGCCGGCGTGATGCATCCGCAGCATCGCCGCGACCTTGCCACCCTCGACCCCTTCCAACACCCATAACTCCCACAACGGCTTGCCGCGATCGAGGGTCTGACCGGCGAGATGGGCGCAGAAGTCGGCGACTTCGCGTTGGCTGCCTGGCGAGGGCACCGCGACGCGATGCACATGCCGCTGGATGTCGAAATCGGTGTCTTCCACCCACACCGGGTGGTCGATGTTGAGCACCGAGTTGTCGAGTTTGCGACGAAACGTCGGCATGGCCCGCAAGCGGCGCTCAAGTTCGGTCCGCATCTTTTCGAAGCTGTATCCACCGGGAACCGTCGCCGGATCGATTTCAATGATGCCGATGACATGCATCAACTGCGACCGGGTCTCCAGGTAGAGAAACGATGCGTCCAAACCACTCAACCGCTGCATTCTTTCCATCGTGCCGCACGCGGCCGCCGCGTACGTGACGTCGGCAACATATCGTCGGATTCCGCTAACGATCAGAGCGCTCGCAGCGACATAGCCGTTGCTGTACAGCGACCTCACAGCCGGTTACGCGCCCGTAGGGAGATGTTTGGGCGACCTCGCCGAATGCCGTACGCTTAAAACTGGTGCCCGCCCTCATCAACGTGAACGCGCGTCGGGCTACCCACAATCACTGAAACCGCGGAAAGCTTGTTCGGAGGAAATTACATGGCACGCGAGCTCACGCAACTCGAACTTCTCCAGGAATTGGAGGTAGTGGCCGAGGATAACGTCAACCGTCACCTCAAGACCGCGAAGAACTGGAACCCGCACGACTACGTGCCGTGGGACGAGGGCCGCAACTTCGCCGAACTCGGCGGCGTCGACTACGACCCCGAACAGTCGCAGCTCGGCGAGGTCGCCAAGGCCGCGATGATCACCAACCTCCTCACCGAGGACAACCTGCCGTCGTATCACCGCGTGATCGCCGACAATTTCTCGATGGACTCCGCGTGGGGCCACTGGGTTGGTCGCTGGACCGCCGAGGAGAACCGCCACGGCATCGTCATGCGTGACTACCTGGTGGTGACCCGCGGCGTGGATCCGGTAGCCCTCGAAGAGGCGCGCATGATCCATATGACCAATGGCTACGACCCCATGCTGGCCGCCGCCGGTCGCGCCGACGAACTCGAAGAGCATGCCGACGAGCTCGGCATCCTGCACTCCGTCGCGTACGTGACCTTCCAGGAGCTGGCCACTCGGGTGAGCCACCGCAACACCGGAAAGGCATGCAACGACCCGATCGCCGACCGTATGCTCCAGCGCATCGCCGCCGACGAGAACCTGCATATGATCTTCTATCGCAATATCTGTGGTGCGGGTATGGACATCTCCCCCGACCAGACGCTGCGCGCGGTCACCGACATTGTCACCAACTTCCAGATGCCCGGTGCCGGCATGCCGAACTTCCGCCGCCACGGCGTGTTGATGGCCAAGCACGGCATCTACGACCTGCGCCAGCACCTCGAAGAGGTCATCATGCCGGTGCTGCGTAAATGGAATGTCTTCGACCGCACCGACTTCAGCCCCGAGGGCGAGAAGACCCGTGAAGAGCTGGCAGCTTTCCTCGAGCAGTTGGGCAAGGACGCCACTCGCTTCGAGGAGATGCGCGACCGCGCACTTGCCCGGGAAGCGGCCAAGGCCGCCAAGCAGGCTCAGGCCTCTTAAGAATTTTCGACACGACGCCGCCGTCCGGTTTCCGGGCGGCGGCGTCTTGTGTCTGCCCCGGATTCTTTACCCTGCACTGTCAACGTCAGCGAGGGAGTCACTCCCCCGCCTTCACTGACGCCGCTGGTTTCAGTCCGCCAGCTCGCGCAACACCGCTCGCGTACGAACCGCCTCGTCACCGCCACTAAATACTGATCCGGCGAATTCTGTTGCCCCCGAAGCGAATACCGCGCGCACGCGCGCCGCGACCTGCGCCTCATCACCGATGATCGCCAACTCCTCCGGTCCGGCCACACCTTCTCGATCCATCATCGCCCGATACGACGGCAGCGATCCATAGACTTCGAATAGCTTGGCGGCCTTAGCTTTTGCTGCCTCGACGTCGTCGGTGACCAGAACCGGCAACGCGCATACGACTCGTGGTGCCGGTCGGCCCGCCTCGGCGGCCGCAGCGGTGATCGTCGGCGCGATGTGCTCGGCGATAGTTGCCGGCCCGGTCATCCACAGCACTGTGCCGTCGGTGCGCCGACCGGCCAATTTCAGCATCGTCGCGCCCATCGCGGCGACGAGCACTGGTACGCGTCCGCTATCGCCCATCGTCATCGCGAGGTTGCCCGACATCGTCTCACCGCTGTACGAGACCTGATCGCCGTCGAGCAATGGCACCAGAATATTCAGATACTCCTTCATATGCCGGGCCGGCCGGGAGAAGTCGTAGCCGAACATATTCTCGATGACCACCTGGTGGGACAGTCCAATGCCGAGGTTGAGCCGGCCCGCACCGACGGCCAGCGCGGCGGTCCGCGCCTGTTGGGCCAGCGCACCCGGATGCCGCGGATAAGTCGGCACCACGCCGGTGCCAAGTTCAATACCCGGCACCTGGGAGCCCGCTACTGCCAGCGCCGTCAGTGCGTCGATCCCGAAAATGTGTGAGAGCCAAGCGGTTTCGAATCCTTCGTCGGCTATCTGCGCCACCTCGTCGGTGAGCCGACGCAGGGCGTCCGGACCGGTCTGATCGTTGAGCATGATTCCGATACGCATGAGACTCCCTTGGGCATTGGGTTGGTTCGGAATCAAACCTACGCGAGTATTGGGGACAGACATTCGAAACTTCTGACAGCGCGATGTCGCCGGTCACCAGGCCGATGTAACCCCCGTGTAACCCAATTGTTCGCGTCCGGGAAATCAACGTGGCAGGGTTGAGGAGCCGTCCACGCACGGTGCGGGTCGGGTGTCGTAGCGCAGCACTCAACGGTCCACGTCAGAGCCATCCTCAACGACGCTCAAGGGAATGCCGATCAGATGACAAGCAGTACGTTTGCCAAAGTGCTCGTAGCCAATCGCGGCGAGATCGCCATCCGCGCCTTTCGCGCAGCCTATGAATTGGGCGTCGCTACCGTCGCGGTATTTCCCTACGAAGACCGCAATTCACCACATCGCACCAAGGCTGACGAGTCCTATCAGATCGGCGAGCCGGGCCATCCGGTCCGCAATTACCTCGACATCGAGGCGATCGTCGCAGCGGCCAGCCAGGCCGGCGCCGACGCCATCTACCCCGGCTACGGCTTCCTGTCGGAGAATCCCGACCTCGCCGCGGCGTGTGCGGCCAATGACATTACCTTCGTCGGGCCATCTCGTGACGTGCTCGAGCTGACCGGCAACAAAGCCCGCGCGATCGCCGCAGCCAAGGCCGCCGGCCTGCCCGTGTTGGCATCGTCGGAGCCGTCAACCGACGTCGATGCGCTGGTGAGTGCCGCCGAGTCGATGACTTTCCCGCTATTCGTGAAGGCGGTCGCCGGTGGCGGTGGCCGCGGCATGCGTCGTGTCGAAAAGATCTCTGGGTTGCGCGAAGCCATCGAGGCCGCGGCCCGCGAAGCCGAGTCCGCCTTCGGCGATGCGACGGTATTCCTTGAGCAGGCGGTCATCAATCCGCGCCACATCGAAGTGCAGATCCTCGCCGACACCCACGGCAACGTCATCCACCTGTTTGAGCGGGATTGTTCGGTTCAGCGACGCCACCAAAAGGTCGTCGAACTCGCTCCCGCCCCCAACCTGGATCCGACGTTGCGAGAGAAGATCTGCTCCGACGCCGTCGCGTTCGCCCAGCAGATCGACTACAGCTGCGCGGGCACTGTCGAATTCCTCGTCGATGAGCGCGGCAATCACGTGTTCATCGAGATGAACCCGCGCATCCAGGTCGAGCACACGGTGACTGAAGAGGTCACCGACGTCGACCTGGTGCAGGCGCAATTGCGTATCGCCGCCGGCGCCACACTCGCCGACCTGGGCCTGTCCCAAGACGCCATCAAGCTGCACGGTGCCGCCTTGCAGTGCCGTATCACCACCGAGGATCCGGCCAACGGCTTCCGCCCGGACACCGGCCGGATCACCGCATACCGGTCCCCCGGCGGCGGTGGCGTTCGGCTCGACGGTGGCACTACGCTCGGTGCCGAAGTCGGTGCGTATTTCGACTCGATGCTGGTCAAACTCACGTGTCGCGGACGCGACTTCCCGACGGCAGTTGCTCATGCGCGCCGTGCCGTCACCGAGTTCCGGATTCGCGGCGTCTCGACGAATATCCCGTTCCTGCAGGCAGTACTCGACGACCCCGACTTCCGCGCCGGACATGTCACCACCTCATTCATCGAGGAACGTCCGCATCTGCTGACGCAGCATTCGTCGGCTGACCGCGCGTCGAAGATGCTCGCCTACCTCGCCGACGTCACGGTAAACAAGCCGAATGGCACCCGCCCGACGACGGTGTACGCACTCGACAAATTGCCTGCCGTCGATCTGTCCACACCGCCGCCGGCCGGCTCGCGTCAGCGGCTGCTGGAGTTGGGCCCCGAGGGTTTCGCAGCTGCCCTGCGCGAGCAAAAGGCGCTCGGCGTCACCGACACCACCTTCCGCGACGCACATCAGTCATTGCTGGCGACACGTCTGCGGACCTCGAGTCTGCTCGGCGTTGCCGGTCATGTCGCCCGGTTGACTCCCGAACTGCTTTCCATCGAGGCGTGGGGCGGCGCGACGTACGACGTCGCGCTGCGGTTCTTACACGAGGACCCATGGGATCGTCTCGCCCAGCTACGCGAGGCCGTGCCGAATATCTGTCTGCAGATGCTGCTGCGCGGTCGCAATACGGTTGGCTATACGCCCTACCCCGAGGCGGTCACGAAAGCCTTTGTCTCCGAGGCCACTTCAACGGGTATCGACATCTTCCGCATCTTCGACGCGCTGAACAATGTGGACCAGATGCGCCCGGCGATCGACGCTGTCCGCGAGACCGGAGCCTCCATCGCCGAGGTAGCGATGAGTTACACCGGTGACCTGGCCAACCCAGCCGAAGACCTTTACACGCTCGACTACTACCTTAAGCTGGCCGAACAGATCGTCGATGCCGGCGCGCACGTATTGGCGATCAAAGATATGGCCGGGCTGCTGCGCGCACCCGCGGCGTCGAAGTTGGTTACCGCGCTGCGGAGCAACTTCGACCTGCCGATTCACATTCATACCCACGACACTCCCGGCGGACAGTTGGCGACCTATCTGGCCGCGTGGCAGGCCGGCGCCGACGCCGTCGACGGCGCGAGTGCGCCGATGGCCGGTACCACCAGCCAACCGTCGTTGTCGGCGATCATCGCGGCCGCCGCGCACAGTGAACGTGACACCGGCATCTCCCTCGACGCCGTATGCGATCTGGAGCCGTATTGGGAGGCCCTGCGAAAGGTGTACGCGCCCTTCGAATCTGGTCTGCCATCGCCCACCGGCCGGGTCTATACGCATGAGATTCCCGGTGGTCAGCTGTCGAATCTGCGGCAGCAGGCCATCGCGCTCGGACTTGGTGACCGGTTCGAAGAGGTCGAGGCGAAGTACGCGGCGTCGGATCGGTTGCTTGGTCGACTGGTGAAGGTGACGCCGTCGTCGAAGGTGGTCGGCGACTTGGCCCTCGCGCTGGTCGGAACCGGCGTCGACGTCGACGATTTCGCCGCCGATCCGGGACGTTACGACATCCCCGATTCCGTCATTGGCTTCTTGCACGGTGAACTTGGCACGCCTGTCGGCGGGTGGCCTGAGCCGTTCCGCACTCGCGCATTGGCTGGCCGCGCCGCGGCGAAGCCAATCACTCCGCTGACGGACGAGGACGAAGCCGGTCTCGCTGGTGATTCGGACACCCGACAGGCCACGCTCAATCGGCTCCTCTTCCCCGGTCCAACCAAGGAATACTTGGCTCATCTCGACAAATACGGCGACGTATCACGACTGTCGGCGAACCAGTTCTTCTACGGTCTGCGCAGCGGCGATGAGCACAACGTCGAACTGGCCAAAGGTGTCACGTTGCTCATCGGGCTGGAAGCCATTTCCGAGGCCGACGAACACGGAATGCGTACCGTCATGTGTATTCTCAACGGCCAATTGCGGCCGGTCGCCGTACGTGATCGGTCTATTGTCAGCGAAGTTCCAGCTGCGGAGAAGGCAGACAAGGACAATCCCGGTCATGTCGCTGCGCCGTTTGCCGGTGTGGTCACGCTGACCGTCGCCGAGGGCGACACGATCGAAGCGGGAGCCACGATCGGCACCATCGAAGCGATGAAGATGGAGGCTGCGATCACCGCGGCTCGTGGTGGAACGATCACTCGGACGGCGATCACGAAGGTGGCGCAGGTGGAGGCCGGCGATCTGCTGGCGGTCGTATCAGCGGCGAGTGTCAGCGAGTAATAGGAGCACCAGTCGCACACCCGACCCTCGCGGACAGACCCGACCGAAAATCCGGTCGGGTCTGTCTTGTCGAGTCGGGTGTGCCGGTGTGTGGTTCATATAGAAAATACCCCGTATCTGAACCGTGGTACGGCCCGGATACGGGGTATTTCAACGTTGTAGTTCGGCGGTGTCCTACTCTCCCACACTGGTTAGGGTGCAGTACCATTGGCGCTGGAGGGC
>NZ_JBCLVI010000005.1:0-688323 GCF_048537885.1 Gordonia sp. CPCC 205333
AAAAAAAATTGGCATCAAACAATCCATCACACACTATCGAGTTCTCAAAGAACACACACCCACTGGACGTACTTGTTCGGCACGGATCCTGCAGGCTGCCCCAGAGCGCAAAAGTTACTTACGTTCTGTTCGAGGGGCTGGCACTCGCTTCAGCGAAGTGACTAAGTCACTCTACCAGACACGCTCACTCTCCCCTAATCACTAGGACCGGAGTTCGTGGCTCGCTGCGCTGCGTTGATTAAGTTACGCAGAAACGAACAGAGTGTCAAATCCGCTGGTCAGAGACTCGCAAATGTTACGTCGCGGTGTCGAAGCGGGCGCCCGCGAAAGTCTTCTTCCCGCGCCGGACCACCAGCCACCGGCCGTGTAGGAGGTGCCCGACGGTTGGCGTCCAATCAGGGTCCGAAATCTTCTCGTTGTTCACATAGGCACCACCCTCGCCAATAGCCCGACGTGCGGCCTTGTTCCCATCTGCCAAACCACTATCGACCAGGATCTGAACCAAGGTCGGTTCATCTCCGCCTGCGTAGTCGGCGATCGTCGTCTCCCCCAACGCCGCGGCTATCGTTGCTTCGTCAAGTCCGGTCAGTTCGGCACGGCCGAACAGGGCGGCGCTCGCCTGTTCGACGGCCGAGGTTTGATCAGCACCATGGACGAGCGTCGTCATTTCCGCGGCTAACGTCCGTTGCGCTCGACGTAGATGCGGGGTCTCCTGTGTCGCAGATTCCAATTCGGCGATCTCGTCACGGCTCAGAAAGGTGAACCAGCGTAGGTATTGGATGACATCCGCGTCGGCGGTATTCACGAAGTACTGGTACCAGGCGTACGGACTTGTCAGTTCGGCATCGAGCCACAGACTGCCGCCGCCGGTCGACTTACCGAACTTCTTCCCATCCGACGATGTGACCAGCGGGAGCGTCATCGCATGCACCGCGGCACCGTCGACTCGACGCGTCAGATCGACGCCGCCGACGATATTTCCCCATTGGTCCGATCCGCCGATCTGCAGTGCGCAGCCGTACCGACGATGTAACTGCAGGTAGTCATTGGCTTGCAGGAGCATGTAGCTGAACTCGGTGTAACTGATGCCGTCCGATTCCAATCGACGCTTCACCGTGTCCCGCGCGAGCATCACATTCACTGAAAAGTGCTTCCCGATGTCACGCAGGAATTCGATTGTCGATAGCGGCCCGGTCCAGTCCATATTGTTGGCGACTATCGCGCCGGATTGACTGACCTGATCAGTGTCCGCATCGTCGATACGGACGAATCGCCGCAGTTGAGCGTCGATCCGCTGCGCCCATTCGGCGACGGTGCCGGTGGAATTCATCGTCCGCTCGCCCACCTCACGCGGATCCCCGATCAGACCTGTCGCGCCTCCGGCGAGCACTATCGGCCGGTGCCCGGCTTGCTGGAATCGACTAAGTGTCAGCAGCGGCACCAAATGGCCGGCATGCAGACTCGACGCCGTCGGGTCAAAACCCGCATACAGCGTGATCGGCCCCTTAGCGATTTCCGCACGTAGTTCGTCGCGGTCAGTCGACTGTGCGATTAATCCGCGCCATTCCAATTCATCGATGATGTCGGTCACGGTCGTGGTTGCCTGCTGGGCACCTTCAGAACTCACCTGACCTATCTTGCCTTCAGCCGATCAGTCGCTCGTGTTCGGCCTCGTCGACCGACCGTGCTTCGTCGGCAAGCATCACCGGAATGCCGTCGCCATCAATCCGGTAGGCCACCCGCATGCGGGGGTTGTAGAGCTCATTACCTGCGTCGAGTAAGGGCCCCTGATCCTGGGGGCAGACAAGTCGTTCACGGACGATGGAGTCGATCTGCGCTGCGCGCGAGGACGTTTCTGCAGGCATCGGGAAACCCTGGACCTTTCTTCGGGCGAATGTAATCAAGCGGTGAGCTACTTACCTGCGCCCCACTGTAGTTGGGCGGCTGCCGACTTCGTGTACCGGCGATACCGGCCGTCTTCGTCGCGATACCAGACTCGTGCACCGGGCGAGGGCACGCCGCGTTTGGCCATGTCGACCCATAGCGGTCGATACGACTCCGACACTGGGATCTCGTCGACCAACGCGATAATGTGCGGCCGCTGCTTGGCCGGTAGTCCGCCCAGCGCGGTACGCAGTTGCGTGACCGTGATCGAATCTGCCTTACTCGTTTGCCCGGCGTGCGATGCCCGCGCGGTTATCGCCGCGATCGCCACCTGTTCACCCGGTTCCCCGACGGCGTATGCGACTACCTGGTCGATCGCCTTCACTCGCGAGAGAGCGTCTTCGATGGGAGGCAGAAAGACAAAGCCGTCGGCCGACCGGACAATCGCCGCCGCCGTGCCCATGTACCAGTAGTCGCCATCGGAATCCCGCCGGAACAGATGTCCCGACAATTCCCACCGGTCATGCGACGAGAACACATCCCGCAGAACGGTCGACGAACTTTCGAAACGTTGCCGCGCGCGTGACAGCAGAACGCCGACTTCATCGATGTCGGCACGACGCACATACCCGCTGTCACCGACTTCGAGCGATTCCCGAACTGGATCGACGCCCGCGATCTGAACCGGATTGGTCTCCGGCAAGGCTTGCCCCATCGACCCGATCTTGTCGCCGGCGACGTTGGCCAGGATCGCCGAACCGTCGGCCGTCGCGAAGAACTCGAGGACTTTGGCACGGGGGAAACTGTTGAGTACTTCCTCCCACAATCCCGGCGGCATACCGGAGCCCATGAACAACCGAATCGGATTGTGCTGGTTGATGGAGAATCCGGGCGAGCGAATGATCTCGCGCATCATCGACCACGTATACGACACGACGGTAACGCCGTACCGATGCACCTCGGTGGTGAAGGTCTCGGCGTTGACACCGTCAGACAATGCGATTCTCGACCGGCCCGCGACCGTCGCCCCCAGAGTTGTCAGCAGGCCCGACGCGTGATGCAGCGGCGGCAGGCAATAGACCGTGTCACCCGAAGTCAGGCCCGCGGCCGACGCCGCTCCGAATGCGGACATGGCGAACCGGTGATTCGTAATCGGCCACCGCGTGAGTTTTCCACCAGCGCGGGTGAACAGGACGAATGCCAGATCGCCCGCCAGACCCGGATCCGGACGATACCAAGACGGAATCTCGACGGCGGCCGGATCGATCTGCTCCATGTCGATGATGGTGTTGCCGTCGGCTTGGGCGATCGCACGCGAATCGCCGCTGCCACCACCAAGTACGAGCACATTCTTGGAATGTTCGACGGCGACGTCGAGATGACTCGGATCAGTCACGATCATGCGGGTATCCGCCATCCGCAGCATCTCGTCGAGGTTCCACTCACCCGATAGCATCACCGATACCGCACCGATACGCGACAGCGCCGCGACAACCACCAGCGCGCTAGGCCGGGTATCCATCAACACCCCGACGTGCTGGCCAGGTCGGATGCCACACGAGATCAAACCGGCGACGACATTGTCGATTCGAGTGTTCACCTGCGCATGGGTAAGCACTCGGTTCTCGAACAGGAACAGCTCACTGTCCTTGGCGCGTTTGTTGTTCTCCGACATCAGCTTGCCGAGCGAGATCCGGGTCCCCGACTGGATCTGCCCGAGTCGGAACAACCGCGGCACCGTCCGTACCGACTCCTGAGCGACCGCGAGCGATGTGCGCTGGATCGAATTGGCGGCCTCGAAGACTTCCCGGCCCGCCGCGGCGCCGGCATCGGCGACCGCACCCAGTCCATGCGTCAGCCTTGAGGAAAGACTCACGCCGCCACCGGATCTTCCGGGTTCGACCTCACGCATGTGTTCCATGCGCTCAGGTTTTTCGCCGGTTCCCTCTTGCCAGTTGATCCATTCCGACGTCGTCGGCCAGGTTTGCGCTCCGGCAGTCGATCCGACCACAAGACCGAAGTGCCCGACCGGCACGCGCGACTCGTATACATCAGCGCTCGGCGCGGCACGCAGGATTCCGCGAACAGCTTTGGGCTGGCCAATGTCATCGGCTTCGCCGACGAAAGCCAATACCGGACAAGTGATTTCGGCCAAAGTCACCAAATCGCCGTTAATCACGAAGCCGCCCGACACCATGCGGTTGTGTACGACGAACTGACGGAGCAATTCGGCGATCGCCGGCCCCGACCAGGCGACCCAACCGTCAGCTTCGATGAATCGCCGCTGATCCTCACGGGGCAGCAAGGCATCCCGATCGTGCAGGCGCCGCAGGAAATCAATGCGACTTCGGGCAGTTTTGACCGGATCGGCCAGCTGGAAACCTGCTCTAGCCATCCAGCTCGGCATGGTGACGTGCGGCAGGATCTTGTCGGCCATGAACTCGGCGCCCGGTGCCACCAGGTTCGCTGGCAATCCCAGCGGCAGCGCACCGAGCACATCGACCGGCGAGCCGAAGGTGATCAAACTGGCGATCCCCTTGGACCGGCGGTACGCCGCGGTTTGATAGGCGAACATGCCACCCTGCGAATATCCGCCGAGGTGAACGTCCTGCCCGACCACCTCGCGCACAATGTCGATCACACGACTCACGGCGACGATATGGTCGGCGAGCGTGCGTTCCATACCGCCCTCTTCGCGGTCCGGTGACCCGAAGTCGATCACCCACGGGGTAATCCCCGCTTCATGCATGATCGACACCGCACCGTTGTGCTCAGTGACGTCATAGACGTTGGCCGACACCATCATCGGCGGCACCAGAACTACGTGCGGACCGGTGCCGGGATCGTCGGGAAAGTACCGGCGCAGCCGGAACATATTCTCCGTCTCGACGATCTGAAACGGCGCCGGTTGCGTACCGGTGTCGAGTCCGCCCAGGCGCAGCACTTCCAACCCGTTCTGCGCGGTCGCGACGACTCGGTCGACCGCACTTCCCACGCTGGGCAGGATCGAAAAGTCCACTGTAAAACCCCTCACCTCGGCGCGCTCAATCTCAACGCGACCTGGACGTGACCTACATCACCGCTACTGTACAAGCGTCCGATTCGGGTCGAACCGGCGCTGCCGGTATCGACGCTTAACCGTCCTGTCCCCCGACAGACAGTTCAGCCGAATTCCGCGCGCAACGCGCCCAGCTGACCTTCCAACACCCGCAATTGACGAGCTACCTGCGACGACGACGTTCCGCCGTGCGCGTTTCGCGATTCGATGGATCCGCGCACTGACAGTACCTCGCGGACCTGCGGGGTCAACGCCGGATGGATCGCGGCGAGCTGATCGTCGGTCAGTCCGGCCAGATCGGTGCCGGCCTCCTCCGCGGCGCGTACACACGCGCCAGCCACCTCATGTGCAACCCGGAACGGAATACCTTGCCGCACAATCCATTCTGCGATATCAGTCGCCAGCGTGAATCCAGCCGGGGCAAGCTCGGCCATCCGCTCGGCATGGAAGGTCAACGTCGCCACCAGCCCCGCCATTGCCGGCAGCAATAGCTCCAGCTGTGCGACCGAGTCGAACAGCGGCTCCTTGTCCTCCTGCAGATCCCGGTTGTATGCCAGCGGCTGCGCCTTGAGTGTTGCCAGCAGTCCGGTGAGATTGCCGATCAGCCGTCCACTCTTGCCTCGAGACAACTCGGCGACGTCGGGATTCTTCTTCTGCGGCATGATCGACGATCCCGTCGACCACGCGTCAGCAAGCGTCACATAGCCGAATTCCGGTGTGCTCCACAGGATGATCTCTTCGCTGAGCCGCGATAGATCCACCGAGATCATCGCGAAGACAAAGGCCGCTTCGGCCGCGAAATCACGCGATGACGTCGCGTCTATCGAATTCTCCGCCGGGCCGCTGAAGCCTAGATCTGCGGCGATGGCGGCCGGGTCGAGACCGAGTGACGATCCCGCCAGAGCGCCAGAACCATACGGCGACACCGCAGTTCGACGATCCGCATCGGCCAGTCGATCCAGGTCGCGCAACAACGGCTGGGCGTGCGCCAACAACTGGTGCGCCAACAGCACCGGCTGTGCGGCCTGTAGATGGGTCTTGCCCGGCATCATCACGTCAGGATGTGCAGCAGCCTGCGCCACAAGCGCTTCGACTACACCCAACACACCTGCGCCAACACGCCGGATGGCGTCGCGCAGCCACATCCGAAACAGGGTCGCGACCTGGTCATTACGCGATCGACCGGCTCGCAGTCGTCCGCCGAGTTCGGTGCCGACCCGGTCGATCAATCCACGTTCGAGGGCGCCATGTACATCCTCGTCTGATTCGGCTGGTCCGAAGCTGCCGTCGGCAACGTCGGCGGCGAGCCGGTCGAGTCCGTCGAGCATCGCCACCAGATCGGAATCAGTAAGCAGACCAGCACTATTCAGGACGCGAGCGTGCGCCTTCGAGGCCGTCACATCGAAGGGTGCGAGCGCCCAGTCGAAATGCGTCGACTTACTGAGCGCGGCCATCGCGGCGGCCGGGCCGTCGGCGAACCGACCACCCCACAGCGCACCTTCGTTGGTACTCGACGTCGGATCGGCGTCGGAACTCACAGGTTCAGATCCCGGCGGGCCGCGATCTTGGACGAAAGTCCGTGCAACTCAACGAATCCGCGGGCGGCCGACTGGTCGAAACTGTCGCCCTCGTCGTAGGTTGCCAGATTGAAGTCGTAGAGCGATTCGTTACTGCGTCGACCATTGACGATGATCGCGCCACCGTGTAGCTGCAATCGGATCTCGCCGGAGACATGCTCTTGGGTCGAGTCGACGAAAGCATCCAGCGACCGCTTCAACGGCGAGAACCACAGTCCGTCATAGACAAGTTCGGCCCATTCGGCGTCGGTGCGGCGCTTGAACCGGCCCAATTCGCGTTCGAGTGTCACATGCTCGAGTTCCTCGTGCGCGGTCACCAACACCATCGCCCCCGGCGCCTCGTACACCTCGCGGCTCTTGATGCCGACCAGGCGGTCTTCGACGACGTCGAGGCGGCCAACTCCCTGAGCACCGGCGCGGCGGTTCAGCTCTTCGATGGCGCCCAGAACGCTCACCGGGCGGCCGTCGATGGCCACCGGGCGGCCCTTATCGAATGTGATGACGAGTTCGTCGGCCGTATTCCAGTTGGCGGTGGGGTCTTCGGTGTAGTCGTAGACATCCTTGGTCGGCGCGTTCCACAGATCCTCGAGGAAGCCGGTTTCCACCGCGCGCCCCCATACGTTCTGGTCGATGGAGAACGGCGACTTCTTGGACACGGTGATCGGGATGGCGTTCTCCTCGGCGAAGGCGATCGCCTTCTCCCGGGTCCAGGCGTAGTCGCGGACCGGCGCGATGACGTCGAGATCGGGTGCCAGGGAGGCGAATCCGACCTCGAAGCGGACCTGGTCATTACCCTTACCCGTGCAGCCGTGGGCTACCACGGTGCCACCGTGATCACGCGCCGCAGTGACCAGATGCTTGACGATCAGCGGCCGCGAGATCGCTGAGACGAGCGGGTACCGATTCATATAGAGCGCATTGCCCTTGATAGCCGGCAGGCAGTACTCGTCGGCGAATTCGTCCCGCGCATCTACTACGACGGCTTCGACGGCACCACAGTCGATGGCACGCTGACGCACCACCTCCATATCCTCGCCACCCTGCCCAAGGTCGAGGGCGACGGCGACAACTTCCTTACCGGTTTCTTTACCGATCCAGCTGATCGCGACGGAAGTGTCGAGTCCACCGGAATATGCGAGTACGACGCGTTCAGCCATTGGTGCTGTAACTCCTTGAAATAGTTCTGTGAATCGGGTTTTGTTTGGCTTCTATTGTGCGGTCCAGCCGCCGCGCGGCTGACGGCGGGTAGGCGTGCTCTAGATCAATGCTTCGATCCAGGCCACCAGGCCCGCACCATCCATCGGTTCTCGCGCTACGACGAAGACGGTGTCGTCTCCCGCGATTGTGCCGACGATATTGTGCAGACTGGCCCGGTCCAACGCGCTCGCCAGGTATTGTGCCGCACCCGGCGGGGTCCGCAGCACTGCGAGGTTTCCGCTCGCGTCGGCCGATACCAGCAGTTCGCCGAGCAGTCTGGCCAGGCGGTCGGTGCCGCCAGATACCCCGCGCACCGGCGACCCGTCCTCGGGCACGACGTAGACGCCAACACCACCGTCAGGCGCGCGCAATTTCACCGCGCCAAGTTCGTCCAGGTCACGTGACAGTGTTGCCTGCGTCGCTTCGATACCTTCGGCGGCGAGCAGGCTCGACAGCTCGGACTGGGACCGCACCTGGTGCTGCGACAGAATCGCGACGATACGCGCGTGTCGACCGGCCCGGGTGGCCGCGAGCGACGCGGGTTGTGCGCCGGTAGTCATCTGTCTTGGTTCTCGAGCAGCCAGGCGAGCAACGCTTTCTGCGCGTGGAGTCGGTTCTCCGCCTCGTCGAAGACCACACTGGCCGGCCCGTCGATGACCGCGTCGGTGATCTCCTCGCCGCGATGTGCGGGCAAACAGTGCAGAACGATGGCATCGGCCGAGGCGTGCGCGAGCAGCTCGTCGTTGATCTGATAGGGCCGAAACGGTCCGATCCGGTCGAGTCCGTCGTCTTCCTGGCCCATCGATGTCCAGGTATCGGTGACGACGACGTCGGCGCCGGTGACCGCTTCGACCGGGTCGGCGAGCACTCGCGCACTCGCGCCAGTCTCGGCGGCGCGTTGACGTACCGCGCGCATGACCTCGGGGTCGGGGATAAAACCCTCGGGTGCCGCAACCGTCACATTCATTCCCGCGGTCACGCCACCGAGTAATAGTGAATGCGCCATATTGTTCGCGCCATCGCCGAGATAGGTCATCGACAATCCGGCGGCACGACCCTTGTGCTCAATAATCGTCTGCAGATCGGCAAGTACCTGACACGGGTGAAAGGTGTCCGACAGCGCGTTCACCACCGGGACTGACGCCCCCGCGGCGAGGGCCTCGAGGCGATCCTGGCCAAAGGTACGCCAGACTACCGCCTCGACATATCGGGACAGTACGGCGCCGGTGTCGGCGAACGTCTCGTCACGGCCCAGTTGAGTTGTCCCACTGTCCACGACGACTGGATGTCCACCCAGTTGCGCGATGCCGACTTCGAACGAGAACCGTGTTCGGGTGGAGTTCTTATCGAAGAGCACCCCAACACCGCGCGGCCCCTCCAATGGTCGTCGCGAGAACGGCGCGGCCTTCAATTCCGCTGCGAGAGCTAAGACTTCGGCCTGTTCGGCCGGTGTGAGGTCGTCGTCACGAAGAAAATGACGGGTCATGGGTGCACTCCTTGGGCTGCGGCATGCAACAGTTTGGGAAGGGCCGCGACAAAGGTTGCGCCCTGTTCCTCGGTCAATATCAGCGGCGGCGCAAGACGCAGCACATCCGGGGCGGGCGCGTTGATCAAGAATCCCGCATCTCGCGCGAGCAGCTCGGTCTCCTTCGCGATGTCGGAGGTCAGCACCACACCGATGAGAAGGCCAGCCCCGCGCACCTGATCGATGGCCGGGTGCTGCAACTCTTCGATTCCGGCGACGATCGACTTACCCACGGCTGCAACGTGATTGCAGAGGTCAAGTTCGTCGATACGAGTCAACACGGCGAGCGCCGCAGCGGTGCACACCGGGTTGCCACCAAAGGTCGTGCCGTGCATCCCCGGTCCGAAGAGGTCGGCAGCGGCGCCGTTCGACCCACTCGTGGCGATCACGGCACCGATCGGCAATCCACCGCCCAGACCCTTCGCCAGGGTGATCACGTCCGGCACCACTCCAGCGGCCTGATGCGCGAAAAACGTTCCGGTGCGGGCGATTCCGGTCTGCACTTCGTCGAAGATGAGCAGCGCGCCGCGTTCGGCGGTTATCCGTCGAGCTTGCGCCAAGTAATCGGCCGGCGGCACTACGACACCACTCTCGCCCATAATGGGTTCCAGGATGACCGCAGCTGTCTTGTCGGTGACGATGGCGTCGAGGGCATCCGCGTCCCCGTATGGCACAAACTTCACACCGGCCGGCATCGGCTCGAACGGATCTCGCTTACCAGGCTGCCCGGTCATCGCGAGTGCGCCCATCGTGCGGCCGTGAAATGCCTTCTCGGCCGCGACGATCTCTGGTCTGCCGGTTAGGCGCGCCAGTTTGAACGCGGCCTCGTTGGCCTCGGTACCGGAATTGCAGAAGAACACCCGCCCCGGATGGCCGAATTTGTCCAGCAGCCGCTCGGCAAGTTCGACGCCGGGTGGAGTGATATAGAGATTCGACGTGTGACCTAGTGTCGCAAGCTGTTTCGACACCGCTTCGATCAGCGACGGATCGCCGTGCCCTAGGGCATTGACCGCGATTCCACCGAGGAGATCCAAGTATTGGTTGCCGTCGGCGTCGGTAACCACCGCGCCCTCACCATCGACCAGTGCGACCGGTGGCGTGCCGTAGTTGTTCATCATCGCAGCGGACCACCGCTGCTGCCATTCGTGCGTCGTCACTTCCCCAGTCCTTCACTGTTTTCCACGACCGCGGTTCCGATCTGAGCCGAGGTGAGCAATTGCGCAATCACCGAATGCGGCACCCTGCCGTCGATGACATGGGCGCGTTCGACGCCGCCGGTGACCGCACGCAAACATGCCTCCATCTTGGGCACCATGCCGGCGTCGAGCCGCGGAAGCAGTTGCGTGAGTTCATCAGTGGTGATCTGCTCGACCAGCGACGACTTGTCGGGCCAGGCCGTATAGAGCCCTTCGACGTCGGTCAGCACCACCAGTCGAGCCGCACCCAGCGCCTCGGCCAACGCAGCAGCCGCAGTGTCGGCATTGATGTTATGGATGACTCCATCGCGGTCGGGAGCGATTGTCGAAACCACCGGAATCCGGCCGGCCGCAACGAGATCGGTGACCGCCGACGTGTTGACCGACGTCACATCGCCGACTAGTCCGATGTCGGTGGCTACGCCGTCTACGTCAACCGTTCGTCGTGTCGCGGTGAACAGGTGCGCGTCTTCACCGCTGATACCGACCGCGTACGGACCGTGGGAATTGATCAGTCCGACCAACTCGCGGCCGACCTGGCCGAATAGCACCATCCGGGCGATATCCATCACCTCGGGTGTCGTAACGCGGAATCCACCACGAAACTCCCCTTGTAGCCCAACACGTTTGAGCATCGCGGAGATCTGTGGGCCGCCGCCATGCACGACGATCGGATGAATACCGCAGGCCCGCAACAGCACCATGTCGGCGGCAAAAGCCGATTTCAGCTGCTCGTCAACCATCGCATTGCCACCGTATTTCACGACAACCGTTGCACCCTGCAGGCTTTGGAGTGCCGGCAGCGCTTCGGCGAGGACGTTCGCCCTATCGAGCGCGGTGAGTGAGACGGTCATGAGGTGTACAACGAATTCTCTTCGACATAGCCGTGCGACAAGTCAGTCGTACGGATAGACACCTCGGCGTCGCCGACGTTGAGGTTCACATCTACCACGATGTCGACGCCGGAGAGGTCGACGTCGCGGGCGCCGTCGGCCCCCATCCCATCGACGCATACCGGAGAACCGTTGAAGGACACGGTGATCAGGTCCGGGTCCAGTGCGATCGGTGCGATACCGATCGCCGCCAGCACCCGACCCCAGTTGGGATCGGATCCGAATAATGCGGTCTTGACCAGCGAATCCCGTGCGATGGTGCGGGCACCGATCAGTGCGTCGTCCTCGCTTGCCGCGCCGCGCACCGTGATGATGATGCGTTTGGTCGCCCCTTCAGCGTCGGCCATGAGCTGCTCGGCAAGATCGTCACATACCGCGAATACCGCGGCATCGAGTTCTTCCTGGGTCGGCTCCTTCTCGCTGGCGCCAGAGGACAGCAGGAGCACGGTATCGTTCGTCGATGTCGCTCCATCAACGTCGAGCCGATCGAAGGTCCGCGAGGTCGCCCGCCGCAGCGCGGTATCGAGTTGAGCGGCACTGACTTTCACATCTGTCGTGAGAACCACCAGCATGGTGGCCAGCGCGGGTGCGAGCATCCCCGCGCCTTTTGCCATTCCGCCGACGTTCCATCCGCCGTCGTGGTGCAGAGCTGCCTGTTTAGGCACCGTGTCGGTGGTCATGATGGCGTAGGCGGCGTCGGTGCCACCCGACAAGCCACCGGCCATCTCGTGCACAATCTCGGTGACCCCCGCGAGGATCCTGTCCATCGGCAGTCGGTCGCCGATGATTCCGGTCGAACACACGGCGACTTCGATTGCGCCCGTTTCAGTTCCCCAGTTCGACAGCTCGGCGGCGACCTTCTCCGCGGTCGCGTGCGTGTCCTGAAATCCGCCCGGCCCAGTGCACGCGTTGGCACCACCCGAGTTGAGAATGACGGCGCGCAACGCGGCACTTTTCAGCACCTGCTCGCTCCACCGCACAGGTGCGGCCTTGACCTTATTCTTGGTGAAGACTCCGGCAGCGGCATATTCGGGACCTTCGTTGAAGACGAGGGCGAGATCAGCGTTTCCGGATGTCTTGATCCCCGCCGCGATACCGGCCGCCCGGAAGCCCAACGGCGCCGTAACGCCTTGTTCCCTAACCAGTTTCACGGCGCGACTCCTACCACGGACAGACCTTCTGCTTCATCCCAGCCCAACGCCAGGTTCATCGACTGCACGGCGGCCCCGCCGGTGCCCTTGGTCAGATTGTCGATCGCGCCGACGGCGACCATCGTCCCGGCCCGCTCGTCGACCGTCACTGCCAGTTGCACCGCGTTGGACCCGATGACCGATCCGGTCGATGGAAGCGTGCCGTCGGGCAGCAGATGTACGAATTGTTCACTGCCGTATGCCTTTTCATATACCGCCGCGATGTCGGCAGCACTCGCGGTAGTGCGCGCGGTACAGGTGGCCAGGATACCCCGGGCCATCGGGACCAGCACTGGCGTGAACGACACCGCCACCGGTTCGTCGGCCGCATCGGAGAGCGCCTGCGAGATCTCGGGATTGTGCCGGTGCACACCGCCCACGCCGTAGGCCCGCGCAGAGCCGATAACCTCCGAAGCCAATAGATCGACGCGCAGTGACCGGCCCGCCCCGGACGTTCCACTCACGCCCACGATCGTGACGTGCGGTTCGACAATCCGCGCAGCCAGCGCCGGCAGGAGCGAAAGAATGGAAATGGTCGGATAACAGCCCGGCACCGCGATCCGACTGGCGTCGCGCAGCCGCTCCCGATTGCCGGGGAGTTCAGGCAGACCATAAGGCCACGTCCCCGCGTGGTCACCGCCGTAATAGTCGGTCCAATCCTGCGGATCGGAAAGGCGGAAGTCGGCCCCGCAATCGATGACGATCGTCGTCGGTGGCAGCGCGTCGGCGAGCGCCGCGGACGTACCGTGCGGGAGTCCCAGAAATACGACGTCGTGGCCAGCGAGGACGTCGGCGGTCGTTTCCTGCAAAACCACATCGGCCAGCGGCAATAGGTGCGGATGATGTCCACGCAGGGTGGTACCGGCGTTGCCACCGGCAGTCAGCGCACCGATCTCCATCTCACCGGACACATATCGCGGATGTCCGAGCAGTAGTCGAAGGATCTCCCCGCCCGCATATCCGCTGGCACCCGCCACAGCTATTCGCGTCGTCATGGAATCATTATGCATCACGATGCAAATAGATTCACAAACGCCCCGCTGAGCCGACGCCGCCGACCTGCCCTTGCCGACCTACCCTTCGCCGACCTACCCCTCGCCGACCTACCTCAGCCGCGCACCGACACTCGTCGCTGCGGCGTCGACCGCCGCGAGTTTCGCAGCGTTGGCCTCTTCTTCGGTCAACGTGCGGTCCGAAGCACGGAAGCGCAGCGCGAAAGCCAACGACTTCTTACCCTCGCCCACCTGCTCGCCGACGAAGACGTCGAACAGGTCCAGAGCTTCCAGAAGCTCACCGGCACCCGCGCGCAGCGCCTTATCCACGTCACCGGCTGGAACGTCAGCGTCGACCACGACGGCCAGGTCCTGCAACACCGCCGGGAACACTGACAGGGCCGGAGCGGGCAGCACAACGTCGAGCGGCAGCTCGTCGATCGAGATCTCCACCGCACAAGTCCCCTTGGGCAGACCGGCACGTTCGAGTACTGCCGGATGCAACTCCCCTGCCCAACCGACAGTCACCTGCTCATCAGAACCGTTGCCCGGCACAACGACTCGCGCGCAACGCCCCGGATGCCAGGGCAATTTCTCACTATCGGCGACCAACTCCACTGCGACGCCGGCCGCTCGACCGACGGTCCGTGCGGCCTCGAAGGCATCGGTCGCATCGGCAACGCGCCCCGGCCCCCACGGCCCGGCGGGCTCCCGCAGACCGGTGAGGACCGTCGCGACGTGTACCGGCTGGATTGGCAACGCGGCATCAATGGCCGCGACCTCATCCTCGGTCGGACGTCGCGTTACATCGAGCGCGGCGACGACTGCCGGCGTCACCGAACCGACCGAACCTTCGACGACTTGCCCAATTGCGAAAAGCGACAGATCCCGTTGTCCGCGTGCGATATTGCGCGCGGTCATCTCCAGCAGGCCCGGCAGCAGAGTGGTATTCAACTCAGGTCGATCAGCCTCCAACGGATTGAGCACCTTAACCGTCAGGCGGCGTGGATCGTCGTCGGCCAGGCCCCAGACATCGAAGACGCCCGCGGGCATGAACGGGTAGGGCAACACCTCAACAAAACCGTCGAGCGCCAGCGTCCGCCCGACACTGCGCCGACGACGTTGCGCAGCCGTCAATCCCGAGCCACCCGGCGCAGTCGGGATGATTGCCGGAATATCCTCCAGCCCTTCGAGTCTCAGAACCTCTTCGACCAGGTCGGCACGTTGCCGCAGATCCGGTCGCCATGACGGTGGCGTGACCGTCAGCCCGTTCGCTCGCTCGGCCACCGCGCATCCGACCTCAATCAGACGCGTACGGGTAGTCCCGGCGGGGTATGCCTTACCGGCGGTCTTATCCGGGGCGTCGGCGGCGATGTCAATCGACACCGGCTCGATGGGCGCGACGCGCACGTCGGTCCAGTCATCAGCGATGACGCCACCGGCGATCTGGGTGATGAGCGTGGCTGCCCGCACCGATGCGATCGCCGTGATTTCCGGGTCGACGAGGCGCTCGAAGCGTTTGCTGGCCTCGGAGGTGAGCTTGTGCCGCTTTCCGGTTCGAAATACGCGCACCTGGTCGAAAGTGGCTGATTCCAACAGAATTCGAGTCGTGTCGGAGCTCACCTCGGTTGCCGCGCCGCCCATGACACCGGCGAGTGCGATGGCCCCCGAGTCATCAGCGATGACAACATCCTCGGGATCAAGTGTGCGTTCGATGCCGTCGAGCGTGGTCAACTTCTCCCCTGCCGCGGCATTGCGCACGGTGATCGCGCCGCTGATCTTGTCGGCGTCGAAGGCGTGTAGCGGCTGTCCCAGCTCGATCATGACGTAGTTGGTCACATCGACGATGCCGGAGATCGGCCGGATGCCGGCGACCAGTAGGCGTTTGCGCAACCACCACGGCGAGTCGGCGGAAACATCAACGTTAGAAATAATCCGGGCTGTATATCGCGTTGCGGCACTATCAGATTCGATGTCGACCGGCCAGCCCTCGGTCGCCGGACCGACGATCACCTCGGCCGCCGGATCCGAGTATGGCACGGCGAACGCACTGGCGAGTTCGCGGCCAAGACCGCGCATCGAGAACGCGTATCCACGGTCGGGCGTGACGTTCACGTCGATCGCGGCGTCGTGAAGGCCGAGTACCTCGCGGGCGTCGGCTCCCGGTTCAGCGGTTCCGGGCGCCAGCACCAAAATTCCACTGTGATCGTTGCCGATACCCAATTCAGTCACCGAGCAGATCATGCCGTCGGAAACCTTGCCGTATGTCTTACGTGACGCGATCTCGAACGGGCCCGGCAAGACCGTACCCGGCAACGCAGCGACAATCAGATCGCCCACCGCGAAATTTCTTGCACCGCAGACTATCTCGCGTGGCGCGTCCTCGCCGACCTCAACTGTGCAGAACCGGATCGGCTTCTTGAACTCGGTGAGTTCCTCGATGGTCGCCACCCGACCGACAACCAGCGGTCCGGTGATCGTCGGGAATTTCTCGATATCCTCGATCTCGAACCCGACGCGCACGAACCCCGCGTCGATCTCCTCGGCGGTAGCGGTCCAGTCGGGGGTACTGACCCGCAGGGCTTCGGTGAGCCAGGACTGTGGAACACGCACGGTGGGTTCTACTTTCGTTTCTGAGGGATTGAGTGTGGGCTGGTCACGGCGGTTAGGCGGCTGGGCCGAACGGTGTGGTGAAGCGAATATCGCCTTCCACCATGTCGCGCATGTCGGTGATCTCGGTACGGAACTGCAAAGTGCGCTCGAGTCCCATGCCGAATGCGAACCCGGAGTAGATGTCAGGATCAATTCCGCTGGCACGCAACACATTCGGGTTGACCATGCCACAGCCGCCCCACTCGATCCAGCCTGCGCCGCCCTTCTTGGCCGGGAACCAGACGTCGATCTCCGCCGACGGCTCGGTGAAGGGGAAATAGCTGGCCCGCATTCGAGTGACTGTGTCCGGGCCGAACAATGTCTTGGCGAACTTCTCCAGTGTGCCGCGAAGATTCGCCAGTGTCAGCCCCTTGTCGACGGCGAGACCTTCGATCTGATGGAAGACCGGGGTATGCGTGGCGTCGAGTTCGTCGGTACGGAAAGTCCGTCCGGGACATGCCACATATATCGGCAGTTCGCGGGTCAGCATCGCCCGCACCTGCACCGGCGAGGTGTGCGTGCGCAGCACTTGCCGAGATCCCTCAGGCGCGATGTAGAAAGTGTCCTGCATCGATCGCGCGGGATGATCCGGCAGAAAATTGAGTGCGTCGAAGTTGAAGTGTTCGGCTTCAACCTCGGGCCCTTCGGCGATCTCCCAACCCATCCCGACGAAGACGTCGGCGACCTGCTCACCGATCACCGTGATCGGATGCCGTGCCCCGACCGGACGTCGCGCACTGGGCAAAGTGACGTCGATGGCCTCGGCGACCAGGACCGCCGCATCGCGTTCCGCGGTCAGGACTTCGGTCCGCTCGTCCAGCGTGGCGGTCACGCGCGCGCGAACCTGGTTCACCAATTTGCCCGCGGCGGAGCGCTCTTCTTTCGGCAACGATCCGAGTTCCCGGCGCGCAAGCGAGATCGGCGCACGTTCGCCGAGATGGTCCGCCTTCGCCGCCTGTAATTCTTCGAGAGTTGATGCCGCCTCGAATGCTGCTACGGCCGCAACGACGGCGTCATCGAGCACCGCGGGATCCAGGGGTGAACGAATATTGTCGGCGGAATCGGTGGCCACGGCCGGCGGTCTCCTCATGCGGTTTCGGGAACAGAAGTCAGGCTCGACAGTAGTGCATCGCACTCGACTCTCCCGACTCAGGTCATATCACTTGACCTGCGCATCGACGTCACCCTGAGTCACTACCCGGGCGATGACCACGCAGCTCGCGCTGCCAACCAGCCACCATCCTCCGGAGCCGACGAGGCCCTCGCGGGCAACCATGAGAATCGCGAACCCGCCAACCATCAGCAGACCCCACACAGCGGCGTCACGTGGCATGCTCGCCATCCGATCGCGCGTGGTATCCCACCAGCGCAGCGGACGGTTTTCCAGGCGCGACAGCACGGCGACCACCGGAATCATCGTCACGAGCAGCGCAACGGTCTCGATCCCGACGGTCCACCCGTACCCCGCCGCACCGGTTGACCGATCGAAACCCAACGCGATGCCTCCAGCGATGATCAGCGCCAATACCGGCAGATGCCATAGATAAAGAGTCATGGCGCCGCGGTTACCGAGAGCGACGAACCACCACACCCGTGGATGGGAGACGATTCGGGCCAGTCCTCGTGCAGCGGCCACGGCCAGACAACTGAGTACGATCGTGTGCCCGGCCAACAACAGGCTCGGCGGTGTCATATTGGAGAATTGTTGGCCAGGCACGGTCACCAGCGAAACTTCATAGGGCCCGACCGCGACAAGCATCGTATTCACCGCAAGCATTCCCAGGGCCACCGCGAGCGCGACGCCGGGGCGGATCAGCCGTTTCGCATAGCCGACGCCGAGTAGGGCGGGAATCATCCACACCGCCAGGTAGTTGACGAAACCCCATTCCTGAGCCCCGGTGGACAATCTCAGCAAATCCATCACGGCGGTCACCGCGTAACAACCCAGAATCGCCGCTACCAGCGTCGCGCCGTCGGCTATCCGCTGCATCAGCGGAATCAGCGCGAGAATCATCAGGTAGGCGCCGAGAAACCAGAGCAGTTGCACACTTAGTCTCGCGACAACGTCGAGCATCGCTGAATCACCCAGCGCGACAAGTATTCCCACCACCGCCCCCACTGCCAGCAGATACCAGAAGACCGGCCGCAACAGACGCTGTGTCCGGGCGAACAACCAATGTCCCGCACTATTTCGTCCAGTTCGCCATCCGTAGGTCGACGCCGCGGCGCCGGCGAAGAAGAACAGCGGGAGTATCTGCAGCAGCCACGTCCCGATCTGCAAGGCAGGTACGTCGCCGAGGATATTTCCCAACTCGATTCGGCCGCCGATAACGCTGACGGTCAGCATGATCGAGTGCCCGGCGATGACCACAACCAACGACACCAGACGAAGAAGATCGATGACTCGGTCGCGGCCGGCGCCGGTGACGGCGTCGAGGCGGGCCGCAGTCATTCGTCGCGATGTCGGAGCCAGCGATGCTGACTGGAGTTGGCGAATATTCAGAGGCTTTGACGTGGTGGTATCGAGGGTGCTCGACGTCGGGCGGGGTGCGGTTGACACGGTCATGCGTCAAGCCTCGCTGGTGAACCGGCGCCAAAACTGAGCAGAACTACTCGGTCAGCGCCCGCGAACTACGCGGGTTGGGGCGGAATCACCAACGGCACGTCGAATCGTGCGAAATCACGGTCCAACGTGGCGATCTTGCCGCCGAATTCAAGGGCGAGCGCCGCGAGATACGCGTCGTTGGTGAGGTTGCCAGCTGTTCCCGCGCCTTCCAGCAACTCCCGCAAGATCCGAAAGTGACGACCGCCCGGTTCCGGGGCCGTCACATTCGGTAGGTCGAGCCAGGACCCGACTATTCCCATCGCCTGGGCAGAGTCGAGGGGCGTCGCGAATAGTCGCCGATGAGTGGTCACTCGGACAAAGGCGAGCAAACATGTCCACGGCAGGCCAACGGGACGGCCGGACGCGAGCTCACCTGCCAGCCAGCTCCTACATCGATCCTGTTGCGGGGCATCATTATTGACCGCATAGATCAGAATATTCGCATCGACGATGATCATCGTCCCTGCTCCAGCTTGCGAGCGATCTCTTCGTCTTCCAGTTCCCCTGCCACCGCCAGCGCCCGAGTCAGGTCCACCCGCGGTTGCCCCATCGAATAGGTCGGGAAGTTGATGTCCTGATTGTGAGCGATCGGCCTTGCCAACCCGATACGAATGGCGTCGTTAACCGCCTCTTTGAACGTGATGCCCCGCTCGCTCATCGCTTTGCGCAATAGGGCTTCGACGTCGCCGTCGAGGGTAATCGTTGTGCGTGCCATATCGCAGCCTAGCATCACTTCATCAGACGCAAAGCATCATGATGCTTCCTTGCTCATCGTTTCAGAGCCGCACTACTCGCGTAGAGGCAGATCGCCGATGCCGCAGCGAGATTAAGGCTCTCGGCCCGTCCGCGGATCGGGATGGATATCCGGTGGTCAGCCGCGTCCAAGACGTCGTCGGACAAGCCATGCGCCTCATTCCCGAATAGCCAAGCCGTTGGTCGGGTAAGGATCTCTGAGGCATCGTCAAGGCTCAATTCGGCCCCGGCAGCGGTAGCGAGAGTCGTCAGTCCCGCCGACCGCACCGCGTCAAGACCGGCCGTGATATCGCGCTCGCGGATCACCGGAACGTGAAAGACGCTACCGGCGCTGGCGCGGACACATTTGCCGTTATGTGGGTCGACGCTATCGCCCAGCAGAATCACCGCGTCGGCACCCATTGCGTCGGCACAGCGGATAAACGTTCCGGCATTACCCGGCTCACGCATCTCGACTGCGATCGCCAACAGACGGGGTCGGGCACCGAGTACCTGCCCAGGGTTAGCGTCGAGCAGGCTGCATACGGCGAAAATTCCTGGCGTCGTTGATGTTTCGGACAACTTGTCTGCCGCACGAGACGTCAGCGGCAGTACCTGGAGACCGCCGTCGACGGCACGGTCAATGAGATGGGCGAACCGGCCGGCATCGGAGTCTCGGACCAGCAGGTGTGTCGCGCGGCCGGTGTCGAGAGCGGCGGTGACCGCGTTGGCCCCTTCGATGAGAAATTCGCCGCGTTCCCGACGCACCGACGCTCGGGTCAGCTTGGCAAACGAAACAACCCGCGAGGAGCGATCAGACAGCGGGTCAGCTGTCGGATGCGCCCTCGCGGGTCGTGACTCTGAATTCAAATCAGGCGGCCGGCGCGTTCACGTCGGCGGGCAGCGCCTTGCGAGCGATCTCGACCAGCGCGGTGAAAGCCGCCGCGTCGGTAACCGCGATGTCGGCGAGGACCTTACGGTCCACCTCGACGCCAGCGGCCTTGAGCCCCTGGATGAAGCGGTTGTAGGTGATGTCGTTGGCCCGGGCAGCGGCATTGATGCGCTGGATCCAGAGCTTGCGGAACTCGCCCTTGCGCGCGCGGCGGTCGCGGTATGCGTAGGTCAACGAGTGCAGCTGCTGCTCTTTGGCCTTGCGATAGAGCCGCGAGCGCTGTCCGCGGTAGCCCTTGGACGCTTCGAGAGTTGCGCGCCGCTTCTTCTGGGCGTTTACCGCCCTTTTCACGCGTGCCATGTTGTTAGTCCTTTACTTCAAGTCGTGTGGGGAAAGTGTGATCAGCGGTTGAGCAGGCGCTTGATACGCGGTGCGTCGTTCTCGCTGACGACGGCGGTGCCGTCCAGACGCCGGGTACGACGTGACGACTTGTGCTCGAGGAGGTGGCGGCGGCCGGCCTTCTGACGCACGATCTTGCCGCTGCCGGTCACCTTGAATCGCTTCGCGGTGCCCTTGTGAGTCTTTGCCTTTGGCATGGTGAGTTCCTTTTCCATTCAACGACTTTCGGCGAACCTTGGCCGTTCATGCTTACTGTGCAGTTCTCCTGTGGAGACCTGCGATTGGTCTAAGTGTTGGCGCGTTACTCGGCTGCCGGAGCAGCGTCGTCGCCCCGCGTGCGACCCTGCGGCGCAGCCTTGGCGCGAGTCTTCGCACCCTTATGCGGCGCGAGCACCATCGTCATGTTGCGACCGTCCTGCTTGGCAGATGTCTCAACGAATCCGTAATCGGCGACATCGTTGCCCAGGCGCTGCAGCAACCGGAACCCAAGCTCTGGTCGGGACTGCTCACGACCGCGGAACATGATCGTCACTTTCACCTTGGAACCCGCTTCGAGGAACCGGATGACGTGACCCTTCTTGGTCTCATAGTCGTGATCGTCGATCTTGGGGCGCAGCTTCTGCTCTTTGATGACGGTCATCTGCTGGTTGCGACGCGATTCGCGCTGCTTCTGAGCCGCCTCATACTTGAACTTGCCGTAGTCCATGATCTTGCAGACGGGTGGCCGAGCGTCGGGTGCAACCTCGACCAGGTCGAGATCGGCTTCTTCGGCCAGGCGGAGCGCATTTTCAACACGCACGATGCCCACCTGTTCACCATTCGGTCCGACGAGTCGGACCTCAGGGACGCGGATGCGCTCGTTGATGCGAGTCTCAGTGCTGATGGGGCCTCCTAATTCAATGCTTACAGGTCTGGCTACCCGGCGCCGGGAGCGCGCGAGCGGGCCGGTTCACGACCGGCACCAGGCCCGAAAGGGGAACTCACCTCAGCAAAGAACCCCGTCGGCAATACGCTTGCGCGTCTGCCACCGGGGCTCCGAAACCGACCGATCCATCCAAGTCGCGCCGCAGCCACAATGGACAACGTCGAACCTGCGCAATTACTTCCCAGCTGGGAGAATTGCCGTGGACCGGACCGTGCAACTGCGCCAGACTAGCTGGGCGTCGAACGGTGGGAGCGGAACTCCACTTGCGAACCCCGGCAAACACCAGGGCGGTCGTACTGTGGAAGTCTAACAGTCATGAGTGAGAACTCCTATTCGGCCACCAGCGGCGATGATCAGGGGCCAGCCCTAGACGACGTGCGCGACCTGGCTGATATCCCCGCCATTGAGGTGATCACCAAGTCCATCGTCATGCTGATGAGTGCGGCAGCGGAAAAACTCGGTCTGGCCGATGACGCTTCCCCCGAAGCAATCGATCTCGATGAGGCCCGCAAACTGATCACCGCGCTGGCCGGAATTGTGACCGCAGCGCGCCCGGATCTCGGCATTCACGCCGCTCCGATTCGCGACGGCCTCAAAGGACTCCAACTCGCCTTCCGCGAAGCGAGTGCTCACCCCGACGAACCTGGCGAAGGGCCGGGCGAGAAGCTGACCGGCCCGGTGCGGTAGCACCGCGGACTACCCTGGGGTGATGACCGACGTACCGGGCGACGACCTCAACCCCGCGCAACCCACCGACATCGTCGACGCCGAGATTGTGATCAACCCGGCGGCGCTCGATCCCGCCCTTACCGCGACGCCGTACACCGATTCGGGTGTTCCGACCTTTGATCATGTCCGCGACAAGATCGAGCAGCGGGTGACCCGAGCCCTCGGATCCGAGGAACTTGCCAACGAGACGGCCGAGGCTCAGGCGGCCGACGAGCTGTACCGCAAGAACAAAGACGCGGCGGCCGCGAAACTGGCGGAAATCCGCAAGTCGATGGGTCAGTAAATTCGGCTGAAAACAGCAGAGTCACTGAGCGCGAGGGAATCACTCCCCCGCATCACATCAGCATGCAGTTAGCACCCTCACACCTGCAGAATCTCCGCCAAGAACTTCCCGGTATGACTCTCGGCCGCGGTTGCGATATCTTCCGGCACCCCTTGTGCCACAACGGTTCCGCCACCATTGCCACCTTCGGGCCCCATATCGATAACCCAGTCAGCGGTTTTGATGACATCGAGATTGTGCTCGATGACGATCACGGTATTGCCTTTGTCGACGAGTCCGTTGATGACGCCGAGCAGCTTCTTGATGTCTTCGAAGTGCAGACCGGTCGTCGGCTCGTCGAGGATGTAGATGGTTCGGCCCATCGAGCGTTTCTGCAACTCTGCGGCGAGTTTCACCCGTTGCGCTTCACCACCGGACAGCGTCGGCGCGGGCTGTCCGAGCCGCACATATCCAAGGCCAACCTCTACGAGAGTCTTGAGGTACCGATGGATCGAAGTAACCGGCTCGAAGAAGTCGGCAGCCTCTTCGATTGGCATATCCAGAACTTCGGCGATCGTCTTATGTTTGTAGTGCACTTCCAGGGTCTCGCGGTTGTACCGCGCGCCATGACACACTTCGCATGGCACGTAGACGTCGGGCAGGAAGTTCATCTCGATCTTGATGGTGCCCTCACCGGCACATGCCTCGCACCGGCCACCTTTGACGTTGAACGAGAACCGTCCCGGCTGATAACCGCGCACCTTTGCTTCGGTGGTCGCCGCGAACAGCGTGCGGATCTTGTCGAAGACTCCCGTGTAGGTAGCCGGGTTGGACCGCGGTGTCCGGCCGATCGGCGACTGGTCGACCTGTACCAACTTGTCGAGATTATCGAGGCCGTTGATTCGCTTATGCCGCCCCGGAACTTGCCGGGCGCCGTTGAGCTTGTTGGCCAGCGTGGTGGCCAAGATGTCATTGACCAGCGTCGACTTACCCGAACCGGATACGCCGGTGACAGCGGTCAGCACGCCAAGCGGAAATGACACGTCGATGTCGCGCAGGTTGTGTTCGCGCGCGCCGACGACGGTGAGTTGCCGCTTACGATCGATGAGACGCCGAATATCAGGTACCGGCAACGTATCGCGACCAGCCAGATACGCTCCGGTCAGTGACTTCTTGTTCTTCAGCAGATCTTTATAGCTGCCACTGTGCACAACTTGCCCGCCGTGTTCACCGGCCAGCGGGCCAATATCGACGATCCAATCCGCGGAACGAATAGTGTCTTCATCGTGTTCGACGACGATCAGCGTATTTCCCAGGTCGCGCAAATGTGTCAGCGTCTCGATAAGTCGACGGTTATCTCGTTGATGTAGCCCGATCGATGGTTCATCGAGCACATACAGCACTCCCGCGAGACCCGCGCCGATCTGGGTAGCGAGCCGGATACGTTGTGCCTCACCGCCGGACAGCGATCCGGCCGCGCGGGACAGTGACAAGTACTCCAACCCGACGTCGAGCAAGAATTTTATACGCGCCTGGACTTCTTTGAGTACACGTCCGGCGATCGCCTGCTCACGCTCGCCCAACTTCAGCCCTGATAGATAGTCGGCGCACTCGGCGACCGAAAGCTCAGCGACAGCCGCAATCGACTTCGGTCCATGTACCGCGTTGTCCAGGGTCACCGCCAGAATCTCGGGCCGTAGCCGCGCACCCTGACAGGTTGGGCACGGCACATCGCGCATATACCCCTCGTAGCGGTCCTTCATCTGCTCGGACTCGGTTTGCTCCATGCGACGGGCGAGGAAGGCCATCACACCCTCGAATTCCGTGTAATACGAACGGGTACGCCCGTACCGATTTCGGAATTTCACGTGCACCTGATGATCACTGCCATTGAGGATCGCGCGCCGCGCCTTAATCGGCAACTTGCGCCACGGGGTGTCGACGTCGAAGCCCATCTGTTCAGCGAGACCGCCCATCAGTCGCAGGAAGTAGTCGGCGTTATGCCCCGACGACCACGGCGCGACTGCTCCGTCGGCGAGCGAAAGATCCGGGTCGGGAACGACAAGATCCTCGTCGACCTCCTTGCGGATTCCGAGGCCGTCACATTCCGGGCACGCGCCATAGGGCGAGTTGAACGAAAATGCCCGTGGCTCAAGGTCATCCACAGCGATCTGATGGCCATTGGGACATGCCATCCGCTCGGAGAAACGCCGTTCCCGCTTGGGGTCGTTCTCTTCGAGGTCAACGAAGTCCAGCACGACAATCCCATCGGCCAACCCGAGCGCAGTCTCAATCGAATCGGTAAGACGCTGCTTCGATGCCGGCTTAACCGCCAACCGGTCGACGACGACCTCGATGTCGTGCTTTTCCTGCTTCTTCAACTTCGGCGGCTCGGTCAACGGGTACACGACACCGTCGATCCGGGCGCGCGAGTATCCCTGCGTCTGCAACTCGGTGAATAGGTCGACGAATTCGCCTTTACGGGTACGCACCACCGGCGCGAGCACCTGGAATCGCACCCCGGATTCCATTTCAAGAACCTGGTCGACGATTTGCTGCGGGGTCTGTTTGGCAATCGGCGAACCGCACTGCGGGCAATGCGCCTTGCCGGCTCGGGCGTAGAGCAGACGCAGATAGTCGTAGACCTCGGTGATGGTGCCGACGGTCGATCGCGGATTCCGGTTGGTGGACTTCTGATCAATAGACACCGCGGGTGATAGGCCCTCGATGAAATCCACATCGGGCTTATCCATCTGACCGAGGAACTGCCGGGCGTACGCCGACAATGACTCGACATACCGACGCTGTCCCTCGGCGAAGATCGTGTCGAAGGCCAGGGACGACTTCCCTGACCCGGACAAGCCGGTGAAGACGATGAGACTGTCTCGCGGCAGATCGACATCGATCCCCCGAAGATTGTGCTCCCGCGCACCGCGCACGATCAGGCGATCAACCACTGGATTCCTCACATATTCACGTCCGAGAATTCGTACGTATCCACGATACCGAGGGGCACTGACAACTTTGGATTCGGCGACTACCGTGACCGCATGGCCGAAACACACTCTGCCCCACCTGCCCCACACGTCAATGTCGTCACCGATCACGCCACCATTACCGCCCTGTCCGTCGGACCGATGGATAACAACGTCTACGTCGTGACCTGCCGCGAGACCGGCGACCAACTCCTCATCGACGCCGCCAACGACGCAGAACACATTGAAGGTTTGCTCGCCAGTCTTCCCGGCCAGCTCAGGAGCATTTTCACCACTCACCAGCACCCCGACCACGTCCAGGCACTCGAAGCAGTCAACGCCGCGCATTCGGGCGTCCCGACCGCGGCCGGCCGTGCGGACGCACCTGCCCTGCCGGTCGCACCCGACGTCCTCGTCGATGACGGCGACACAATCACCGTCGGCAACCTCACGCTGAATGCCATTCACCTCGTCGGTCACACCCCGGGATCAATCGCATTGGCACTGGCTGACACCGACGCCGATCACTCCCAGCCGCGCACTCACCTGTTCAGCGGAGACTGCCTATTCCCCGGCGGCATCGGAAAGACTTGGCGGCCGGAGGATTTCACCACTCTCTACCGCGACGTCGCCAGCAAAATCTTCGACCGCTATCCCGACGACACCGCGGTCTATCCCGGACACGGCAGCGGTACGACACTCGGTGCCGAGCGTGGATCCCTCGATGAATGGCGCGAACGCGGCTGGTGACGACGACACCCGGTCGGTCTCGCGTCCGCCGCGTAAGCTTATTCGAGTCGCTTTCGCGACGGCATAGGCTGCCAGGAGGTTGTTGACCCACCGTGACGCACACGCGCCCCCCTTCCGATGAAGACGTCGTCGACCCGCGCATCACCGACGAGCAAACCCATCTCGACGCGGTGTACGCGCGGCTCGATCGGATGCGGTCGACCGCCAAACGCCGACTGTCAGACACGCTGCGCGAGTCCGCCGACACCCCGCAGGCGCTCTCCGAACGCGAATCGTACGAACGCCTGTACGTCGAGGATCTGGCTAAATTCGACGCGGCTGAACACAACTTGTATTTTGGCCGCCTCGACCTCGACGACGACGAAATCAGACGGATCGGCCGGATCGGCATCCTCGATGACGACGACGCCGACACCACCCTGCTGCTCGACTGGCGCGCTCCCCTCTCGCGCCCGTTTTACCTGGCGACACCTGCCGCCACCGACGGCGTCGCTCGACGCAGGCATATCCGCACCCGCAACCGGACGGTGCGTGGACTCTCCGACGAAGTGCTCACCGCGGGCGAGGCCCAGATCGACGAGCTCGGACACGGCGACGTCGTCAATGAATCGGCTCTCGTCGCCGCGCTGAACGCTGCTCGAACCGGCGAGATGACCGACATCGTCGAAACCATCCAGCGCGAGCAGGACCTGATCATCCGATCGTCGCACCGCGGTATCACCGTTGTGCAGGGCGGGCCGGGTACGGGCAAGACGGCGGTCGCACTGCACCGCGCGGCATACCTCCTGTACACGCACCGTGAAATCCTCTCGCGCAGCGGCGTTTTGATCATCGGACCCAACACCGAGTTCTTGCGATATATCGGCCAGGTGTTGCCTTCTCTCGGCGAGACCGGTGTCGTATTGTCCACCGTCGGCAACCTGTTTCCCGGAATTTCGGCGCAGCACAACGACTCTCGCGATGCTCGCGCCGTCAAGGGCGACCTTCGGATCCTCGACGTCCTCAAACGCACTGTCCGTGCGCGACAATCACTTCCGAAGCACCCGGTGGAGCTCCGCTTCGACGGCTACCCCCTGTTCCTCGACTCCGAGATGGTCAAGACCGCACGCGCGAAAGCGCGCAGTTCCCGCCGCGCGCACAACCAGGCGCAGTCGGTGTTCCTGCGCGCTGCCTTGGATGGGCTGGCCGCCGCGCACGCTCGCACTATCGGGGCGAGCGTCATCGACGGGTCCCAGATGCTCACCTCGGCCGACCTCGCCGATATCCGCGACGACCTCGGCCGCGACGACGACATCCGTGCCGCCGTTCTCGAATTCTGGCCGTATCTCACTCCCCAGCGCCTGCTCACCGACCTGCTGAGCAGCCCGTCCGATATCCGGAGGGCGACCCCCGGCTGGCCCGACGCCGATCGCGCAGCGCTGCATGACCCGGACATTGCTGCGAGAGACTCCTTCTCCGACAGCGACATTCCGCTCATCGACGAGCTGGCGGAGCTGATCGGCTACCAGACCGAAGACGCGAACGAGGCGGACAAAGCACGCTGGCGGCAGAAACTAGCCGAAGCCCAGGACGCACTGGACATCCTGACCGGCTCGGCCCCCCAGGACATCGAAGACGAACTCGATCCCGAGATTCTGATGGCATATGACCTGATCGACGCCGAGCAACTCGCCGCGCGCCAGGTGGAATCCAAGCGCATGACGACTGCCGAACGCGCCTTCGAGGATCGCACATGGACTTTTGGGCATGTCATCGTCGACGAGGCGCAAGAGCTCTCGGCGATGGCGTGGCGAATGGTCATGCGTCGCATACCGAATCGCTGGATGACCGTCATCGGTGACACGGCTCAGACCAGCGATGTCGCCGGAACAACGTCGTGGCGCGCCGTTTTTGAACCTTATGTCGCCAATCGCTGGCAGCTGCACGAGCTGACCGTGAACTATCGCACGCCGGCCGAGATTATGGATTATGCGACCGGAGTACTCGCCGGCATATCGAGATCGCTGCACGCACCAACTTCATTGCGCAGCAACGGGATAAAGCCAGTCGCTCGAAATGTCATTGCCGCCCAACGCGTTTCGACAGCGATGAAGATAGCGATCGAAGCCGACTGGCCGGGGTTGACCGCGGTCATCGTGCCCGACGCGCTGCTCGACGAAGCCGCGATCGCGCTCAACGCGTCGCCGAATGCCCCAGATGTCAAGGTGCATAACGTCGTCGAGTGCAAAGGCCTCGAATTCGACAACATCATCGTCGTCGAACCAGCCGAGCTGATCAGCGAATCACCACGCGGCAACAGTGATCTCTATGTAGCGTTGACGCGCGCGACGCAGCGCCTAGTAGTCGTATACGCCCACGAATTGCCTCGCGCGTTGGCCGAGATGCCGACGATCACCGACTGACACGTCGTGGGCTCTAACGCAAAAGTTCACCTCGTTTCCTCATGTTCACCCCATGACAGTTGGAGATGAATGTGAGGAAACGAGGTGAACTCTGGTGAACTTGACTAGGTCGTGTGAACGATCAGCACGTCGTTCGATGCCTTACGAGCAACATCCGCGGGAACCGAACCCAGCAGTCGGCCAGCGAGTGAGTTGAGACCCCGGTTTCCGACTACCAGGAGGTCGGCGCGGGTGTCTTCGACCAGTTGCAGCAGCGCATCGACTGGTGCGCCCTTCACCGGCCGCAGCTGAACCACTTCAGCCCCGGCCTTATTTGCGCGTTCCCGGGCACTGCGGAGAATTTCCTCAGTCGGTGCGGAACCGTGAACCTGGTATGCATCTTCCTTCAACACGTCAGACATCGCATCGATGTCGCGGTGATCGTTCGGAAAATACGCACAGGCGATGACCAGCGTGGCATCGCTACCGGCAATGGCGCCAGCGCGCTCGACTGCCTTCAACGACGATTCCGAACCGTCGGTGCCGACCACGATCGTCTGGTATGCGCTCATTGAATTCCCTCCAGAGGTAACAGAGCATTAGGACTTGTCTGGCTAGTGAGATTAGTTTGCTTCAACAGAGTTTGGGTCGCAATCGTGCCGATCGCCACAGTTAGCCTGCTTACAGTACTTGATGAAATGCGATCGGCTACGAGATTCCGGCCGCATCCATGCCTCGCAACTCCTTCTTCAGATCCGCGATCTCGTCACGCAGGCGCCCGGCGAGCTCGAATTGCAGGTCACGGGCCGCTGACATCATCTGATCGGTCAATTGCGAAACCAGATCAGCCAATTCCGCACGCGGCATCGTCGACACATCGCGCTTCTCGACGATGCCCGAACTCCCTCGCTTCGGCCCGTCGCCCTGTGCACGACGCCCTCGACTGGCGTTACGACCCGATCCGCCGACGGCAACTGAATCGTCGTCGGCTTCGCGGTACACCTGATCAAGGATGTCGGCGATCTTCTTCCGCAATGGCTTGGGATCGACGCCCATCTTCTTGTTGTATTCGATCTGCTTCTCGCGGCGTCGTTCGGTTTCCTCGATGGCATTCTTCATCGAATCAGTAATCTTGTCGGCGTACATATGCACTTCGCCGGAGACGTTTCGGGCGGCGCGACCGATCGTCTGGATGAGTGAGGTGGTACTCCGGAGAAAACCTTCTTTATCCGCGTCCAGAATAGCGACCAGCGACACCTCGGGAAGGTCGAGTCCTTCACGCAACAGGTTGATGCCGACCAGGACGTCATAGTCGCCGGCACGTAGTTGCCGAAGCAACTCGACCCGGCGGAGTGTGTCGACCTCCGAATGCAGGTAGCGCACCCGAATATCAAGTTCAAGCAGGTAGTCGGTCAGATCCTCGGACATCTTCTTGGTGAGCGTGGTGACCAGGACACGCTCGTCCCGTTCGGTACGCTCTCGGATCTCGTGGACGAGATCGTCGATCTGGCCCTCGGTGGGTTTGACCACAACCTGTGGGTCGAGCAGGCCCGTCGGCCGGATCACCTGTTCAACGAACTCGCCATTGGACTGACCCAATTCATACGGTCCGGGCGTCGCCGAGAGATATACCGTCTGGCCGATCCGATCGACGAACTCGTCCCAGGTCAGCGGACGATTGTCGACCGCCGATGGGAGCCGGAAGCCAAAGTCAACGAGGTTGCGCTTACGCGACATATCCCCCTCGTACATGGCACCAATCTGCGGCACGGTGACATGCGACTCGTCGATGACGAGCAGGAAGTCATCCGGGAAGTAGTCGATCAGGGTCGCGGGCGCGGTGCCGGCACCACGACCGTCGATATGTCGCGAATAGTTCTCGATTCCGGAGCAGAACCCGACCTGCCGCATCATCTCCAGGTCATAGGAGGTACGCATCCGCAGTCGCTGCGCCTCGAGAAGTTTCCCCTTGCTTTCCAGATCTTCGAGGCGTTCGGCGAGTTCGGCTTCAATTGAACTCATTGCCCTCTCCATCCGCTCCGGCCCGGCGACGTAATGCGTTGCCGGGAAGATTCGGAGCGAATCCACTTGCCGGACAATATCTCCGGTCAGGGGGTGCAGGTAATAGAGGGCTTCGACGTCGTCCCCGAAGAACTCGATTCGGACGGCCAGTTCCTCGTAGGAGGGGATGATCTCGACCGTATCGCCGCGCACCCGGAAGCTGCCCCGGGTAAACGCGTGGTCGTTGCGGGTGTACTGCACATCCACCAACAGCCGCAGCAGTGCGTCGCGATCGATCTGTTCGCCGACTGCCAACTCCACCGAACGATCCAGGTACGACTGAGGCGTTCCCAAACCGTAGATACACGAAACCGATGCGACGACCACGACATCGCGGCGCGAGAGCAGATTCGACGTCGCCGAATGCCGAAGCCGTTCCACATCGTCGTTGATCGACGAATCCTTCTCAATATAGGTGTCGGTCTGCGCGATATACGCCTCGGGCTGATAGTAGTCGTAGTAGGAGACGAAATATTCAACAGCGTTGTGCGGCAACATCTCTCGAAGCTCATTCGCGAGCTGGGCGGCGAGCGTCTTATTGGGTGCCATCACCAACGTTGGCCGCTGCACCTTCTCGATGAGCCATGCCGTTGTCGCCGATTTTCCGGTACCGGTCGCGCCCAGCAATACGATGTCGCGCTCCCCCGCGGTGATACGACGTTCTAGATCAGCAATGGCCGCAGGCTGGTCGCCCGCCGGCACGTGTTCACTGACCACGTCAAAGCGGGCCTCGGTACGCTCAATATCCCCGATCGGGCGAAACTCGGAGTGCGCGACGATCGGTTGCTCTGCTGCAAACGCCATGTGCACAGGGTAGCCGCGGCCTATGACAAGCCACCCGATCGGCGTAACGTCAGGACCGGCTGGCAAGCAGTACGCGCTATGACGTCATAACAGTCGGGTTCACCTCATCGAGGTTTCCAATGCTCAACCAACTCACATCTCACCGGTCGCTCGCCCATCTTCTGGCGACAATCGCGACGACCGCGGGCCTCGCCACCGGAGTCACCGCGATCGCTCCCACCGCTTCGGCAGCAACGCCCGCAGCGCTGGGAATTCACGGCGACATGCTTCTCACTGGCAACTTCCATTCACTTCGCATCGACGCTGTCGGCGTGCGCACCGCCAATGGAAACACCGCAGGCACCTACCGCGCGCAGGTTCTCAACGGTTCCGGACCGATCGGCGTCGAATTTCTTGGTCCGGTCACCTGTATCTACGTGCGCGGCAATGTCGCGTCGCTGGTCTATCCGATCCGCGCGGTCGCCCCGTTGGGCGAGCCAGGCGCCCTGACCAACGCCTACGCGATCAAAGTCACCGTGCGCCGGGGACCTAATGATCGAGGCAGCCGAGTCGGCTTGATGGGGCCTCAGCCCACCAGTAGCTTCCGCGGGTGCGCTCCCGGCGCGACGCCATTCGCGTTTGTCGGGACCATCGTCACCTACGGAGGTTGACCAACTCGGGTGTGGACGCCAACCGAATGCGCGATGATTGGCGACACAGCCCACATAATTGAATCTTGCCCCGAAGGGATTTCCGA
Source organism: Gordonia sp. CPCC 205333 (assembly GCF_048537885.1). Lineage (NCBI taxonomy): Bacteria > Bacillati > Actinomycetota > Actinomycetes > Mycobacteriales > Gordoniaceae > Gordonia > Gordonia sp. CPCC 205333. The sequence goes on from NZ_JBCLVI010000005.1 coordinate 32,416, forward strand.
TGGATGACCAGCCCACAGTCACCCGTCGTCGATTCGTAGCCGGAACCGGTCTGGCCGTAGGCGCCACGGCCATCGCTCTCACCGTATCTTCTTGCGGTAGTAGCGATTCCGAAACGACGACGACCACCGAGAGTCAGGCACCGCCGCCTGGCAGCACTGCGGCAGCGGGTGTACTCGCCCCCGTCTCCGACGTTCCGGTCGGCGGCGGAATCATCGTCGGCGACGTTGTACTGACCCAAGCAACGGCGGGCAGAATCGCCGGATTCTCCGCGACATGTACGCACACCGGATGCAAACTGAGCGGTGTCACTGATGGCAAGATCAACTGCCCCTGCCACGGCAGCAAATTCAACCTCGATGGCACAGTCTCCAACGGACCGGCCAAAACAGCGCTGCCAGCAGTTCCTGTAGAAGTCACCGACGGCAATATCATCAAGGCGTAACCACGCGATGGTATGTGTAATGAATGAGCAGCGACCTCCACCCGCCCAAACGTGAGGTGTTCGACGTCCCGGCCCTGACCAACACCGACAACAAGGGTTTCATCCGCCCCGTCGAGGAATACCGGCGAACCGACTTCGGCCTCTATATGTCACGAACCGCGGACCACCCTCGATTTTCGCATCTGGAGAGCTGGCTCCTGCCATCACTTGGATTGCGCGCCAGCATATTTCACTTCGTCGAAGGTTATCGAACCGGCCAGCGACTCTATCTCGACGTCGGGCGGTTCACCGGCCCCGACGCCGAGGGGCGCTGGCACTCCGAGGACTGGTACCTCGACTTGGTCGATCTACCGGGCTCACCACTCGACCTCATCGACATCGACGAGATCTTCGATGCCCGCGTCGCGGGGCTCCTGACGACCCTCCAATGCGAACAAGCCGTATTGATCGCGACACGGGCCCTCGTCGGCGCAGCGGCGCATGACGATGACGTACAAGCCTGGCTCGACGCCGAGGTCGGCGAGAAGATGACGTGGCTCGATCGGACGTGATTACGCGCTGAACGTCGAGCGGGGAGCACTGACGATTCCGTCGATCAGCCGCGCCAGCCCGTAACGATAGGCCGCGTCGGTGTCCCCAGGCGCCTGGTAAAGCTCACCGACCGTCGCGCCAACCCGCGAAGACACCGGAAACTGTTGTGTCGTCATCACTTCGGCCAGCAGCGGACCATAGATCTCCCACCATGCCTCGTCGGTCAGCCCTGTCATCGTCGAGGCGGAGCGCGCATCGATTTCGGCTCGCGCACTCCCGGTCGCAAACGACCGCAATGCTGCGACAATTGTGTCGAGTTCAACGTCGTCGAAACGCCCGCCGCCCGTAGGCCCCGATCCTTCGAGCACCGCGAGATGGCGTTCATAGCGAGCTGACAGATGTGGGCCCAGCACCGGCCGCCACATTGAGATCGTCAGCAACCAGGGATGGCGAACCAATTCGTCGCGATACTGGTCGGCTATCGCCGCCAGTCGATCAGGCAGCGAAAGTTCGCCGATATCACCGTCTTCAGCAGCAACCGAATCGACCATCAACGCGACCAGCACGTCTTTGCTCGGCACGTAGGTGTAGACGCTCATCGGCCGCAGCCCCAGGCGTGTGGCCACTGACCTGATCGACAATTTCGACAGTCCGTCGGCGTCGGCTAGCTGCACTCCAGCTCGCACCACATCATCAACACTCACACGCGGTCGAGGTCCGCGTCGGGCCGGTTGCTCACGCCGCCATAGGAGTTCGATGATGCGTCGCGCGGTGGCAGCGTCGTCAGTCATCGTCGAAAAGTCCCGTCTGCGAAATCGTCCCCGGCCCTCGGGAATTATTTCCGTACAGTGTACGTTGTAGAGTCGCTACGCCGCACACCACCATCTATCGGAGGTCACTCTGCCTTCCCCGCAGGCCACCTACTTACCCGACCGACATGTTTTCGCCCTGTGGTCCACCCCTGGTTCCGGCCGCCTCACCGACGCCACCGAGACCATCAACCTCGCCATTCCCGGCCTCGACGAACAGAAGCCGGGACTGCACATTCGCCTCGTTCCCGTCGACTGCCGGATTGTCGACCCAGAGGAGTTGGCCAACGTCGGCACCGATGATCGGTCGGCATCGCTACGCACCTGGCAGACGCTGGCCGCCGACGTCGATGCACAAGCTCCGCTGCCAACCGCGGCACATGCTGTCCCCGACGCATTGGGAACTTCGATTATCTCGGCTGACTACGCGAGCACCACATTGCGCGATACGCTCCGACTCGGAACCACCCTCGAAGATCAGGTGAGAGCCGAACTGCGCGGGTATCAAGTCCGTGGTGTGGGATTCATCCTCGACGCCGTCGGTCACTCCGGCGGAGCCGTTCTGGCTGACGAGATGGGCCTGGGCAAAACGCTGCAAGCCATCGCGTTCCTGGTCCATCAAGCCCCCGCGACATCATCGCCCGCGTTGGTCGTCTGCCCGACGTCATTGGTCACCAATTGGCTGCGCGAAATCAAACATTTTGCGCCCCAGCTCAATCCGATCGGGTATCGCGGCGGCGACCTCGAGACGCCAGACGATTGCTCCGTCGTAGTCACCGGCTATCCAACACTGCGCGGCCACCATGAGGTACTGACACAGCGGCACTGGTCGGCGACGATCTTCGATGAGGCACAGTTCCTCAAGAATCATCGGACACAAGTGTCCAAGGCGGCACGCGCGTTGGACAGTGACGCACGGATCGCCCTGACCGGAACTCCGGTCGAGAACCACCTGGATGAATTATGGTCGCTGCTCAATCTCGTTGCCCGAAAGCAGTTTTCGAACCGCGCCCTCTTTCGGCGGCGATTCACCCTTCCCATCGGCCAGGGCTCGCCGGAAGCGATGCGCCGAATGCGCGCCACGATCGCGCCTATCGTGTTGGGCCGCAGCAAGAGTCAGGTCGCGACCAGTTTGCCCGCCAAGTTGCACACCGATGTCGCCTGCGACCTCACCGATGAACAGGCGACACGTTACGACCAACTGCTTGCCGCCGCGATTGACGAAGGGTTCGGCCTCGGCACCCAGCGACACGGCCGAATCCTGGCGACTCTCACCCGACTCAAACAAGTGTGCAACCATCCGGTCCTCGCCAGCACGACACCGACATGGCATGCCGATCACCTCGCCGGCCGTTCGGGCAAACTCGATGCCTGCTCCGATATCGTCGGCACGAATCTTGAAAATGACTCTCCTACAATCATTTTCACTCAGTACCGAGAGACAGGTGAACTCCTGCGCGCCTATCTCGCGGATCAGTTCGACGTTGCCGTGCCATTCCTCCACGGTGGCCTGCGCCGCTCACACCGCGACTCGATAGTGGACGACTACCAGGCCGGCAAGGGTTCTGGATTATTGATCGCAAGCCTCAAAGCTGCGGGTACCGGTCTCACCCTGACGCGCGCCGCTGACGTCGTCCACTTCGATCGGTGGTGGAATCCCGCCGTACAGGCTCAGGCGTCGGACCGCGTCCATCGCATCGGGCAGACCCGGACGGTCACGATCACCACATTGACCACCGCAGGCACTATCGAAGAGCACATCGCAGCTATGCACGAGCGCAAATCCGCTCTCGCACTGGATTCGGACGCGTCGGCGTTGACCGCATTGACATCGCTCTCCGACGAGGGACTGGTCGAAGTACTGCGCAGGACGCGCGAGGAGGACCCGAGATGAACGAATTCGGTTATACCGCTTGGGGTAAGGACTTTCTCCGGCTCGCCGAGCCGCTGGCGTCCAACAGACCCGAATCGATGTTGCCACGAGCTCGGAGCATCGCCCGCAACGGCGGTGTCACGGTGACCTTCGACGGGTGTGAAGCACGTGCGACTGTTCATCGCGGATCGGAGGCGTCCGTGGTCAGCGTGGAATTCGGCGCGATGACCCGTGAGTTGTCGTCGGCGCTCGCCGAACTCACTACGGCACCGGACAACCTCGGCGACGGTGACCACCGCACACTCCTCGACGCCGGCCAGTCCCCCGCTCCGACCCTCGCCGGGTCGGACTGCTCCTGCCGAGCTCGCTCGGCACGCTGTCTACATCTGCTGGCCGTGCTCTACACCGTCACGCGGCACGTCGACGAGACTCCCGTGTTGGCCCTGACCCTGCAAGGCTATGGGCGTGAGTCAGCCGACGCTACCGATCATGGCGGTCCCGCCCCGCGGTGGTTGCCCATCAACGAGATCGATCCCCAAGCGTTCTACGGCGACTGACTACTCTCGCCCAGTTGTCCAGGCACTCACTCGCCGGTAGGCCTCGTCGAACCACGGTTCTTTCGCGGCCGCATATCGTTCACCGTCACCATCAGCACCGGCCAACGCTGCCCGCTTGATCTCCGCATATTCGGCGCGCGCCAGTGGATCGTCGATCAACCAGTCGCGGAAATCGAGCGCGAAACGTTGTCCCGGCGACCCGACTGCCCGGATATGCACGTTCACCGGGCGTCCCGGATCAGCCGAACCATGAAAACGTTTGGCCCACAACAGCGGATCAGTGATCTGAGTATCCGGGTCGGCCTTCGGAATATCCGACCGCACCTCGTCGACGCGCGGAAATCCGCCGTCGGCGAGCAAGTCGGTGAAGGTGTCAGCGACGTCGAGGTCTGCGACACTCACCTGAATATCGATGGTCGGCTTGGCGTCAAGCCCGGCGACCGCCGTCGAACCGACGTGATCGATAGCTTTCGCCTTGTCGCCCAGGACTGCCCACAGTCGATTGACTATCTTGCGGCCCGCCGTCGCCCACGTCGGATCGGCGGCGTCCAGACGAACCGGTCCACGCGCCACCCGCCGTTCGGAGACATTGCGCTGAAACGGTTCCAGGCGCTCGTCCCACAGCGCGGCGGCTGCCGAGGCCAACTCATCCGGCGATCCCGAATTGTCCAGCCAGGCATCTGCGACATCGCGGCGCTGGGCTTCGGTCGCCTGCGCGGCAATCCGAGCACGCGCATCAGCCTCGTCGAGCCCGCGCGACGTCGTCAGCCGGTGGACCCGAACCTCTTCGTCGGCATCGACGACGACAACGGCATGGAAGAAGGGCGCCGTGTGATTCTCCACGAGCAGTGGAATATCTTGTACCACAATCGCTTCCGCGGGTGCGGCAGCCAATAGCTCCTGCGTACGCGCCCCGACCAGGGGATGGGTGATCGCATTCAGTTTTCCGCGTTGTTCGTCATCGGCGAACGCCTTGGCCGCAAGTGCGGGCCGATTGAGCGAGCCGTCCTCGGTCAAGATCTCGGCACCGAACGCTTCGACCAGCGCGGCGAGGCCGGGGCTGCCCGGTTCCACAACTTCACGCGCGATTTTGTCCGCGTCGATCAGATATGCACCGCGGTCGGTGAACGTCTTGGCCACTGTCGATTTGCCCGCACCGATTCCGCCGGTCAGCCCTACCCTGATCACCAGTCCAGTCTGACAAATCTCCCGAGTGCACCGACGGCCAACCCACCCTTCCGGTCTATGGCGAGGCATATGTCCGGGGGTACGTTTATTTCATGAATTCCCCGTACGGGCCCGATCCCAGATTTACCGGCGGACATCAGCCTGCTCCGTTCAGCGACGAGACCGTCGGCGACCAAACGACCAATCAAGTCCACGCCGAGCCGAATTCCTATGGTCAGGCCGGGTATCAGCAACAGCCCGCATCGCCTCCGGCCCCCGCCTATGGGCAACCTGGACCTACCTCGCCCGTCGGCCAGCCACCATTGGGCACCGCACCGTACGGGGCGCCGGGCTTTGGGCCCAACCCGTACGGACCGCCACCGGTGCCGCCCAAGAAGTCATCCACCGGAATGATTCTGGGAATCGTCGGCGCCGTCGCCATCGTCTTGGTGGTGGCGATCGTCCTGGTCGTCGCACTCGTCGGAAACAGTGACGGCAACGATTCCACCAGGGTTGCCGGTCCATCAACGTCGCTGTCACTTAGTACGTCGGCAACCCCAACGGGCGATTCCGGATCCGCTTCGGGTCAGGAGGCTAAGTTCAAGGCCGGTTCGTACGCCGAGACGCCACCAACGGCCGAGACTCAGAGTTCGAATTTCCTATCGGGATATGCGACACCCAACGATTGGCTACGCGAGAAGGCTAAGGAAACCGAGATCACCGCGATCTTCACCTCCGACACTCGCTATAACAGTGGTATCGGTTCCAATGTGAGCGATTCCCAGCCCTATGCGGCCGCTACGTACAAGCCGGCGTATTACAAGACCATCTTCATCTACTGGACGCCCACCGCAGAAGCCGAACTCAAGGAGTTCATGCTTGCCTTCGGTTATGCAGGGGCACAGCAGTGGTGGCAACATTTCGACGTCATGCAGTCCGCGTCAAAGCAACTGGGCTCCGCACGGTCCGCTGAGATATCGAAGGTCCTCAATAGCGATGCGGTCTGCCGCGTGCTTTCCTGGGGCGGATACTCGCGCGACGTCGCCAGCCGTCTCGGTGGATGTCCGACGACGTCGTGGACGGACAATTGGCTCCAGCAACAGTTCACCGCACTCGGTGTGACAATCACCGATTACTGACCTGTGTCGGCCGCCAATGAGTTGATCGCCGCCGATACTCGGATGCAGGGCAAGGCATGTGGCAATCTCGGTTCGCCACTCTATGCCCACCTGATGGAAGCCGCCGCATGCGATGCCGAAGGAGGCGGCATCGTCGCGGATATCCTCGCGCCGCTGGCGTACGAGCCGACCGGTTCGGCGATCACCTTGCGGCTATTCGGTGCTGTCCACCGGCTGGCATTGACCGGCGCCGCACCTGATCTGGCCCGTGCCTACCCGAGTTGCGGCGGCGATCCCACCGTCGTCACGCCTGGCGAACTATGGGAGTCCTTCCACAACATTTGTCGCACAAAGCAACTCGACATCGCTGATCGCCTCGGCCAGGCGCCGCAGACCAACGAGGTCGGCCGAAGCGCGGCATTACGCGGCGCACTCGACCTCGTCGTCACCGCTGCGCCACTGCCGGTCCGTCTCGTCGAGATCGGAGCCTCGGCTGGCCTCAATCTGCTGGTCGATCACTTCACAGTGCGCTGGTCGGGCGGCTCACGCGGACCTGCCTCGTCACCGGTGGTGCTCGCCGACGCGTGGACCGGGCATCCGCCGGCCGAGGTTGATCTGACTATCGTCGATCGCGTCGGGTGCGACATCAATCCACTCGACCCGACTGACGTCGACGATGCACTGTCGCTACAGTCGTTCGTCTGGCCGGACCAGACGGTTCGACTCGACCGGTTGCGTGGTGCGCTCGACATCGCTTCCACCACAAGGGTTTCGGTTCGGAACCAGTCGGCCGACACCTTTCTCGCCACAATCAACCCCGCGCCCGGCACGCTCACCGTGATTTCGCATTCGGTGATGTGGCAGTATCTGCCCGACGCCGTACGCGCCGCGGCGGCCGACCAACTCCGCAGGCTCGCCGCCGCAGCGACGAGCGAGGCTCCCGTCGCCCACATCAACCTCGAACCGCCGCGTACCGCTGACGACGCCGACGTCGACTTCCGAGCCGCGCACCGTCATGGTGGTTTTGCGATCACCGCTGGGTGTGCACCGTTCTTCGAAGATCATGTCGTCGGCTATTGCCCGCCGCACGGCCCGCCCGCATATTGGCTGTAGCCCGAACCACCCCACAGATAGTTGGCGGTACACGTCAACAATGACGCGAGCGTCGTATTTTCTGTGGGATATCGACAGTTACCCGGTGACGCCCGTCAATTCGATGGCCCGCTGGGGAAGCGTCGTCTCGGCGATCTTCTTGCCGGAGGACAGATCGACCGCGATAAGTGTGCGCGTATTGGGATCGGACACATACGCCGTCGACCCCTGGACGAATAGATTCGGCATTGCCGACTGCCATTCTTCGGGTTCGGTCCACGGTGCGATCACGTCGACACGTGAAAGCTGCCGTCCGGTCGCGGCGTCGAACCGGTAGAGCGCACCGTCGGTGCCCAGGATGACCGCTGTACCGTTCGGACCGCGCTCCAACGACCGGAAGCTGTAGCTGGTGGGCAGATCTACGACGCGGATCGCATTCGCTGCCGTGTCAGTCAAGGTGAACCGGCGCGGGCGCTCGATGCTGGTGTCGTTCTCGTCCTTGCTCGGGCGCTGGGTCTTGTAGTCACCGAGTACTACCGGCGAATCCGGCGCGCCGGCCTGGTTGCCGATCCGTCCGTACGAGTCGGCACTGGCGATCTTGGTGAAGGTATTGCCCCGAAGAACGACTATGCCGTTCTCGCAGCCGAAGGTCAGCACTCCGCCTGCCGCCGCAGCCTCACCATGGACGCCCGGGCATTCATCGGTCCGAGCGATCTCATTGCGATTCTTGTCGAGTACCGCCAGGCCGGTGCGTTTGTCTTCATTCCCAACAGTCACTACGACCGCGCCGTCCCCTCGCGCCACCGCGACACCGTGATGCGGTTGCGGCACAGTAAAACTCGTGGCGCTTGCGGTGCCGCGGGCCAAGTCGACCGGCTCTACGACAGTGACTTCTCCCGTACCGTCGCTGAATAGGGTGATACGAGAGTCATGCGGCACGACGTGGCCGGGTTCGGCACCGCCGAACTTCAAGTCCGTCATATTCGGTGTCGACGTGTAGTAGTGACCGTGGTCGCCGTGCTGACGGGTCCAGGTGCCCATGTCGAGAACACGGAAGCCGTCGGAGACCGACACGAATACATTGCGACCGTTGGCAGCCGAGTTCAGGCGGAGAAATCCGTCCAACGGAATGTCGGCGACCTGGCCCAGGTCGTCGGCGTCCAGCACGACGATGCCACCGTCATAGCTGACGGCTAGGCGCGGAGTTTTCGACGACTCTTCGACTGGCGCTTTGCTACTCGCAGAAGGTGCGGACGACTCAGCGCTCGTCCCGCAGGAGGCCAACGCCGGAATGGCAAGTGCGGCAACGACGACCGCTATTCTCTTCATGTTCAATACGCGCATGTCGGACAACTCAACCCGTTAATGGTAATTATTGTCAACAAGGCATATGTCGATCGGGAAGGTCTAAGAGTTGCCCAGCAATTAGACTGGCTCGAAATCAATCAGAGCGCAATGTCTCGCTATCCACGAGAATGCGACGCATATGAAACGGGGCGGATGAGATGACCCAACTGACACGAGCGGCTACCACGGCCATAGTCGTCGCCACGGCGACTATCGGGCTAACCGCCACGGCTCCGGCGGCGACCGCAGCTGGGGCGGTGAAATACACTTTGCGCGTCTGCGCAAGCAATCAGACCCCGACCAACGCAACTATTAGTTATGCAGTGGGCGTCGGTGAGTCCATTGCGGAGTCCGGACGGACTACCCGTTGGCTGGGATCGGGTTGCTGGCAGCGATCAATCGCCGCTTACAGCTATGACACCGCGAATATCCGCGCGACCGCCCAGAATTCGCGCGCCTACATTGGTTGCGCGGTATGGGCAAATGGCCGCCGCGTCGCAAAGCACTACGCCTACCGAAGCTGCGCATTGAGTGGCATCCGCGCGTAACCCATCCGCAGGCAGCACAAAAACAGCTCCCCGGTCCGATATTGGACCGGGAAGCTGTTTTTAACTAGCTAAGAGCGAATCAGGCGTTACCCGAAAGCTTCTCGCGCAGAGCAGCGAGCTGCTCGTCGCTGGCCAGCGAACCACCGGTGGACGCCGGTGCCTGCTGCGCCGCGCCAGCCGGACGGTTCTCATCCGACGACGATGACGAGTAGTCGGTCGGAGCGTTGGCTGCCTCGGCAGCCGCGGCAGCGAACTTCTCCATCTGGGTGGTGTGCATCTTGTGACGACGCTCGGCCTCGGCGTACCGAGCCTCCCACACACCCTGCTGCTCCTCGAAGCCTTCGAGCCACTCGTTGGTGTCGGCGTCGAAGCCCTCGGGGAAGATGTAGTTGCCCTGATCGTCGTAGCTGTCGGCCATGCCGTACTTCGACGGATCGAACTCTTCGGTGTAATCCTCGTTGGCCTGCTTGAGGCTCAGCGAGATCCGACGACGCTCCAGGTCGATGTCGATGACCTTGACCATCGCGTCGTCACCGACGGCGACAACCTGATCCGGCACCTCGACGTGGCGCTCGGCCAGCTCGGAGATGTGAACCAGACCCTCGATGCCCTCTTCGACCCGGACGAACGCACCGAACGGCACCAGCTTGGTGACCTTGCCGGGCACGATCTGGCCGATGGCGTGGGTACGGGCGAACTGACGCCACGGATCTTCCTGAGTTGCCTTGAGCGACAACGAAACCCGCTCGCGGTCGAGATCGACGTCGAGCACCTCGACGGTGACCTCGTCGCCAACCTGGACGACCTCGTTCGGATGGTCGATGTGCTTCCAGGACAGCTCGGAAACGTGCACCAGACCGTCGACCCCGCCGAGATCGACGAATGCGCCGAAGTTGACGATCGAGGACACGACGCCCTTGCGGACCTGGCCCTTCTGCAGTTGGTGCAGGAACTCGCTGCGGACCTCGGACTGGGTCTGCTCGAGCCACGCGCGACGCGACAGGACCACGTTGTTGCGGTTCTTATCGAGTTCGATGATCTTGGCCTCGATCTCCTTGCCGATATACGGCTGAAGGTCGCGGACACGACGCATTTCGACCAGCGACGCGGGCAGGAAGCCACGCAGGCCGATGTCGAGGATCAGGCCGCCCTTGACGACCTCGATGACGGTGCCCTTGACGGCCTCGTCCTTCTCCTTGAGCTCCTCGATGGTGCCCCACGCGCGCTCGTACTGTGCGCGCTTCTTGGACAGGATCAGGCGACCTTCTTTGTCCTCTTTGGTGAGGACCAGTGCTTCCACCTCATCGCCGACGTTGACGACCTCATTGGGATCGACGTCATGCTTGATGGAGAGTTCACGGGAAGGGATAACGCCTTCGGTCTTGTAACCGATGTCGAGCAGAACCTCGTCCCGATCGACCTTGACGATGGTTCCTTCTACGATGTCACCATCGTTGAAGTACTTGATCGTGGAGTCGATGGCGGCGAGAAAATCCTCAGCCGAGCCGATATCGTTAACGGCTACTTGCGGCGAGGTGATCGTGGGGGACGACATATGTTGAGTTGCTCCGGACAGGTATGTAGTAGGTGTATGTTTTTGATCTGCCGCGCCCGGTACCAGCAGATTTCCGTGAGGAAAATTGGCCGGGCACGACGACGCGCGCGAGACTTCACGCGCGCACGTAACACTACGCCATCCCGATTGCGCTGGGCAAATGAGACCGCCGCGAGTTCGCATAATCAACCGACTCGAACGCAAACCAACCCCGAAAATCCTATGCATATGAGCCGACGATGACCCATTCCATCGAACTACTTCTCGACGACGCCGTCGATCGCCGAATCCGCGGCCAGTGGGCTGCCGTGGCCAACGCGGGTCTGCCCAGTCAGGCAGACGTTGCTACCGAAACCAACCGGCCACATGTCACACTGCTCGCCGCTCCGGTGATCGACGGCGGCGCGCCGCAAGTTCTGGGTCCGGTGGCGATGCGCCTGCCGATCACCTGCCGCCTTGGCGCGGTGGTGGTATTCGGCTCCGGATCTCATCGCACCCTGGCCCGACTTGTGGTGCCCTCTGCAGACCTGCTGTCAGTCCACGCGACTGTCGTTCGGCTCGTCACTCCCCTGCTGCCCGGCGGCGCAGTCCCGCACACCGCCCCCGGTGCGTGGACACCACACGTCACAATTGCCCGGCGTATGACGCCGGACCAGATATCGGCCGCCCTCGATTCGCTGGACGTCGACGACGCGGCGATCACATTCACCGGTCTTCGCCACTGGGACGGCGACGCGAAGACAGAACGGGTGTTGTCCGGCCGCGACTGCTGACGACTAACATGTGCGCACATGAGCTCTCCGGGTGAATCCGACCGGCCACCAAGGCTTCTCGGCGACATCGACTCATCGACCAGCGAACATGCCAATCGCACGTGGTGGGATTCCGACGCCGATGACTACCACGCGACTCATGGCGACTTCCTCGGCGAGCACACTGTCGGCGGCGACTTCGTCTGGTGCCCGGAGGGGTTACGCGAAGCCGATGCCGAGTTATTGGGCCCCATCGGCGGGAAAATGATTCTGGAAATCGGGTGTGGCTCGGCACCGTGTGCGCGTTGGCTCGCGGCGAACGGAGCGCACCCGGTCGGGCTTGATCTATCGAAGCAGATGCTCGCCCACGGCGTTTCGGCAATGGCCGACGACGCCGTCACCGTTCCACTGGTCCAAGCCGGCGCGGAAAACTTGCCCTTCGCCGACAATTCCTTTGACCTGGCCTGTTCCGCATTCGGCGCGGTGCCCTTCGTGGCCGACTCGGCGCGAGTCATGTCCGAAGTCGCTCGCGTATTAAAGCCAGGCGGCCGTTGGGTTTTCGCCGTCAACCATCCGATGCGGTGGATGTTCCCCGATGATCCCGGCCCCGCCGGGCTGACGGTTTCCATCCCATATTTCAGCCGGACCCCCTACACCGAATTCGATGACGAGGGTGTCGCGACATATGTCGAACACCACCGCACCATCGGTGACCGCGTCCGTGAAATCCGGCTGGCCGGAATGATTCTCGACGATATCGTCGAACCCGAATGGCCCGAAGGCTTTGAGCGCGAATGGGGGCAGTGGAGTCCGCTTCGTGGATCGTATTTCCCGGGGACCGCGATCTTCTGCACGCATAAGCCTGCCGCTAGCCCGAGGTAGCCGCGTTAGCCGTACGCGCCGTTGATGAGGGCGCTGGGGATCGTGCCGTTCTCGACACCCCACTTGCGCGCGATTCGCTGGTACTCGCCGCTATCCATCAGCGACTGCAGCGCGGCACGGACCGGTTCCACCAGCGCCGAACCCTTTTCGAACGCGATCCCGTACGGCTGGGACAGAAATACGCCCGGCGCGAGAACCAATTGTCCGCTCGACTGTTTCACCTGGTAGGCGACGAGCGGCGAGTCAGCGGCCATCGCGTCGGCTTTGCCACTGAGCAGCGTGCGCGTTACCTCATCCTGGTCGCCGACTCCGATGACGACAATTTCCTTACGCCCCTGCGCTTTACACGCATCGCTGCGGGCGCTGACATCGACGCGGTCTGCGACCGTGCCCGCTTTGACCACTACTCGTTTGCCGCAGGCCTCGCTGGGGTCGACGAGATCGCCGGCTCTGCTGGCCCAACTGACCCCCGCGTTGAAATAGGTGACGAAGTCCATCGACTTCTCCCGGCGTGAATTGTCAGTGATCGACGAAATAGCCAGGTCATACCGCCCCTTAGGGATGTCGGTGATCAGTGCGGCGAACTTGCTTCGTCGGAAGTCGGGCACGACGCCAAGTACCGTGCCGATCGAGTTCATCAGGTCTACGTCGAATCCGACGAGTGTTCCCGTCCGGTCGACGAATTCGTTTGGCTCGTACGGAACGTTGATACCGACGGTCATCTTTCCGGTGGAGCGAATTTTCGCCGGCACCTGGTCTGCGATGGCATTGTCGCGTTCGACGCTCGGTAATAGCGGGGTGCCGCTCGACGGCGGATTCGATTGAGGGGTCGTGTGATCGCCACCGCAACCACCGAGCATTGCCGCGAGGGCAAATGCCGATACGGCGACCGATACCTTCCTCAGGCCACGCATCGATCTCCTTCCAGTGAAACTCGATCCCTTCGAAGCACCCTATGCACTGACGTCGGCGCGCGTGCGATAGCACGGGAATCGGCGTGGGACTGCTGGTCTTCAGAGACCGTCGAGAACAGCTTGTGCGAACGTCGCAGTGCTCGCGGTGCCGCCCAGATCACGCGTTGCCACTCCCGCCGTGATCGCGCGGGCAAGGGCGGAATCGATCGACGCTGCGGCAGCCGCCAATCGCTCGTCACCACTACGCTGGCCTTGCCAAGCCAAAAGCATTGCCGTGGAGGAGATCATCGCAATCGGATTCGCGCTGCCCTGTCCCGCGATATCCGGCGCGGCCCCATGCGCGGCCTGCGCCATCGCTTTGGTCGCCGAGCAGTTGATGGATGCCGCGGTGCCGAGTGAGCCGGCGAGTTCGGCTGCCAAATCCGACAGAATGTCACCGAACAGGTTCTCGGTCACCACGACATCAAAATCGGCTGCCCGCCGCACCAGATGTGCGGCCATCGCGTCGACATGTTCTTGCGATACTTCGACGTCGGGGAAGTCCCTGGCGACATCGAGGCAGGCGTCGCGGAACAGACCCGTGGTCATCGTCAGTACGTTCGCCTTGTGGACGATGGTTACCTTTCCCCGGCGTCGCCTTGCCCAGGTAAAGGCCTCGCGCGCAATACGTTCGGATGCCGCGCGGGTAATCACCCCAACTGCGAGAGCGACGTCGGGCGTCGGCATGAACTCCCCCGATCCGACGGCCATATTCCGATCCGCATACAGCCCCTCGCTGTTCTCGCGCGCGATTAGCAGGTCGATGCCGGGTGCCATCGCCCGCGCGGCGTCCAGTGCTTTCGCCGGCCGCAGGTTGGCAAACAGGTTGTAGCGCTTACGAATCACCGCGCCCGGCGTGAGCTGCCCACGGAATTCGGTCGGGTACGAGGCAGAGTCGTGCGGCCCAAGAACCCACAGGTCGAGTTCGTCGAGCGCGGCCAGTGTTTCGCTCGGGGCGGCCGTGCCATGTGAGTCGATAGCCGCCGCGCCGAATGGCAATTCGATCCACTCGACACCGATGTCGTTGCGCTGCAATGCTTTCGCCGCGACCTCGACCGCTGCCGGTACGATTTCGGGCCCGATGCCGTCGCCGTGAAGCACTCCGATGCGCACTATGTCACCCATAGACGCTCACAATAGCTTCGACAGGAATCCTCGTGTCCGCTCATGGGTCGGATTGGCCAACAGCTCATGCGGATTGCCCTTCTCTACCACCACACCGCCATCCATGAACACCAGCTGATCGGCGACCTCGCGGGCAAAACCCATCTCGTGGGTGACCACCAGCATCGTCATTCCGCTGGCAGCGAGTTCACGCATAACGTTGAGAACATCACCGACGAGTTCGGGATCAAGCGCTGATGTCGGCTCGTCGAAGAGCATCAGTTTCGGATCCATGGCGAGCGCGCGGGCGATCGCGACGCGTTGCTGCTGTCCCCCGGACAACTGCGCCGGGTAGGCATCGGCTTTATCCGCCAGGCCCACCCGGTCGAGCAGTTCACGAGCCCGTTCAATGGCCTGCGCTTTGGGTATGCGAGCCACCTGCACAGGCGCCTCGATGATGTTCTCCAACGCGGTGCGATGTGGGAACAGGTTGAAATGCTGGAAGACCATCCCAATGTCACGACGTTGGCGCGCAGCGTCTTTCGGGCTCATCTCATAGAGTTTTCCACCGCGCTCGCGGTAACCGATGACTTCGCCGTCGACCACGAGACGTCCGGCATTGACCACATCGAGATGGTTGACGCAACGTAAGAAAGTCGACTTACCCGAGCCGGACGGCCCGATCAAACACGCGACTTCGCCTCGCTGCACTTCCAGGTCGATCCCTTTGAGCACCTGCAGCGCGCCGAAATTCTTACACACGCCGTCGGCGCGCACCATTGGAACAGTCATCGCGCTCACACCTTCTTATCGGTCGTGGTGTCGACGGCGGCTGCCAGCGCCTCGAGCTGGCGAGCCGACAGTTGTCGGCTCGCGCCTCGCGAGTAATACCGCTCGAGGTAGTACTGGCCGATCATCAGCACACTCGTCACCGCGAGATACCACGTCGAGGCAACCATCAGCATCGGGATCGGCTGGAAGTTCACGCCCGAAATATCGCGCGACCGACCGTAAAGTTCGAGGCTGAACGGCACTGCCGCTACCAGGCTCGTCGTCTTGAGCATCGAGATCACTTCATTGCCAGTGGGCGGGATGATCACCCGCATCGCCTGCGGAAGCACCGTTCGCCGCATCGTCAGCGACCACGACATACCAAGTGCCACAGACGCTTCGGTTTGACCCTCACCTACCGAGGACACTCCGGCCCGGACAATTTCGGACATATACGCGGCCTCGTTCAGGCCCAGCCCGATCACCGCGAATAAGAAGGCGGCGTTGAGACTCTGAATATCGAAATGCGCGAATTGCACGGTGAACGGTATGCCGATATCGATCCGCTTGTAGATCGATCCGAACAGTCCCCAGAACACCAGCTGCACATAGACCGGGGTACCGCGGAAGATCCACAAATATGTCCAGGACGAATAGCGCAATACCCGGTTCGGCGACAACCGCATGACCGCGAGCAATACGCCGAGCACCACGGCGATGACCATCGCGAGCACGGTCAGAGCCAGGGTGTAGCCGACACCCGACAGGATTCGAGTGTCGAACAGATATTGCCGGTAGGTACCCCAGCGGTAAGCGCCGTTGGTGGCCGCACCGTAGATGAATAGTGCGGCGAGCACGAAGATTACGGCGGCGGCGACCCACTGGCCCGGATGACGCAGCGGCACGGCCTTGATCGGCGCCGCGGCGCCTCCTCCCGCCGGCTTGTCGGGTACTGTCATCGACTCTCCTGACCCTGCTTAATCGACATCATTCAGCCCTTGGCGGCATCGTTGATCTTGGCGGTGCTGATCATGCCGCTCTCTACGCCCCAATGCTCGGAGATGGTTCGGTAGTAACCCTTATCCATCAGGTATTGCATCGCGCGCTGCAGAGCGGGGCCCAGCGACGACCCCTTGCGGACCGGCAACCCATAGGGTGCGGCGTCATATACCGGCCCGATGATCTCCAGCTGACCATCGGTCTTCTTGACCGCGTACGCGGTGACCGGCGAGTCGGCGGACAACGCGTCGACCCGGCCAAGGAGAAGTGCGTTGACAGCTTCGTCCTGACTGTCGAATTTCACCTTGATGACCGGCTCCTTGCCCTGCGCAACACATTTCGCGCTCTTGGCCGGCACTTCGTCGGTGTCCTCGTACGTCGTCGCCTGAACTGCGACTTTCAGCCCGCAGGCATTGTCGGGGTCGACATCGTCATCGGCTCGCTGCGCCCACAGGACGCCGGCACTGAAATAGGTGACGAAATCGACCTGCTTCTCTCGTTCGGCGGTGTCGGTGAACGACGACATCCCCATATCGAAGGTCCCCGCCTGGATGGCCGGGATGATCTTGTCGAAGTCTGATTCCTTGAACTCCGGCCGCAAGCCCAGAACTTGCGATACGGCCCGCATCAGATCGACGTCGTAGCCAATGATCTCGCCGTCGCGATTCTTGAACTCATTCGGCTGATACGGCGGATTGGTGCCGATGCGCAGCACCCCCGTCTCGCGTATCTCCGCCGGTACCGCGGCGGCGATGTCGGCCTGCTTGGCGATGGTCAAACTGATCGGCTTGGTGTCCAACAGAGATTCGTCGTTGGTACACGACGACAGCGACAGAACGGTCATGACGGCGATGATCGAGACGGCGGACAACCACCCACCGCGTGCGCCACGTCGTCGATTCGACACTCTTCTCTCCTGCCTTGGTTACCCGGAATCAAACACCGAGAATCTCGAGAAGAAACATACTGTGTCATCGAGCTCGACGCTGGCTATCTGTATACGCGCGCCGCGCGTCTTGGCTATATCAGTGCGCCGCGTCGTCCCACGAGCGGCCAAAACCGACCGAAACATCGAGCGGCACCGACAGTTCGATCGCCGAGCCCATTTCTTCGCGAACCAGCTTTTCGATGTCGTCACGCTCATCATCGGCGATCTCCAGGACCAACTCATCATGTACCTGCAGGAGCATCCGGGAACGTCGTTCCTCGGCCGCCAACCGCTTGTTCACATTGATCATGGCCACCTTGATGATGTCGGCAGCGGTGCCCTGGATGGGAGCGTTCAGCGCCATCCGCTCGGCGGCCTGACGCCGCTGAAAGTTGCCGTTGGTGAGATCCGGCAAGTACCTGCGACGACCGAAAAGTGTTGCGGTGTACTCGTTCTTGCGAGCCTGCCCGACGACGTCGCGCAGATAGTCGCGTACTCCGCCGAATCGTGCGAAATACGCCTCCATTTGTTCGCTCGCCTCTTCGCGACTAATGCCGAGTTGGGCGGCAAGTCCGAAGGCACTCAACCCGTAGGCCAGGCCGTAGGACATCGCCTTGACCCGATGTCGCAGTTCGGTTGTCACCTCGTCGATCGGCACGCCGAAAGCCCGCGATCCGACGAAATTGTGCAGATCCTCGCCTGAATTGAATGCCTCGATCAGGCCCGCATCCTCGGAGACATGCGCCATGATGCGCATCTCGATTTGGCTGTAGTCGGCCGTCATCAAGGTCTCGAAACCAGACCCCTCACCGGGCTCCACGACGAACCCCTTGCGGATCTCCCGGCCTGCCAACGTGCGGACCGGGATGTTCTGCAGGTTCGGCTCGGTCGATGACAACCGACCGGTTGCCGCGATCGTCTGATTGAAGGTCGTATGGATACGGCCATCTGGCGCAACGGATTTCAGTAGACCGTCAACCGTCACCTTCAGTCGTGTCGCGTCGCGATGCTCCAGGAGATGCGCCAAGAACGGATGCTCAGTCTTCTCGTAGAGACTTTGCAGCGCGTCGGCATCGGTCGTGTACCCGGTCTTGGTCTTCTTCGTTTTCGGCATATCGAGCTTGTCGAAGAGGATTGCCTGCAACTGCTTGGGCGAGCCCAAGTTCACCTGCTCACCGATGACGTCATAGGCAGCGTCGGCCGCCGTACGGACGCGGTCGGCGAAACCGGCTTCGAGGGTCTGAAAGTGCTTGGTGTCCACGGCGATTCCGGTCGCCTCTAACTCGGCAAGCACAAAAAGCAGTGGCAGTTCCAGGTCGGTCAACAACGTCCGCGACTCGATCTGCTCGAGTTCGGCGTCGAAAGCGTCGGCGAGCTCCGCCACCGCACGTGCCTGCAGCATCTGCTGCTGGGACTGCTTGTCGTCGGAAGCATCGGCATC
This sequence comes from Gordonia sp. CPCC 205333, assembly GCF_048537885.1. Taxonomy (NCBI): domain Bacteria; kingdom Bacillati; phylum Actinomycetota; class Actinomycetes; order Mycobacteriales; family Gordoniaceae; genus Gordonia; species Gordonia sp. CPCC 205333. The sequence continues at coordinate 51,286 of NZ_JBCLVI010000005.1, forward strand.
CAGCAGAGACATCTGACCGTCGCCGGGTGTGTCGTCGGCACGCAATTCCCTGCGCAGGTAGCGCAACGCCAAATCATCGAGGTTGAAGGTTCGCTGGCCCGGTCGAACGAGGTAGGCGGCGAGGGAAGTGTCACTGCTGACACCCTTAAACTGCCAGCCGCGGCTTCGCAAGGCGTGGAACGCCCACTTGGCCTCATGAACGGCCTTGTCGGCGGATTCGTCGGCAAGCCAGTCGCCGAGTGCCTGCTCGTCGTCGGGGTCGAGGGTTGAGGTGTCGAGATAGGCCGAGACCCCATCGGCCGCGGCGATCGCTATTCCTTCGGTGTCGGACTCCATCACCGACTGCGCGCCGACGATCGACAGGCCGCTGCGTCCGGTACGCGCGTGCTCGTCGAGCCAGGCACGCACCTTGCCCGCGGCGAGTAATTCACCATCGACCTCGAACCCTGCCTCGGCCTCGGGTTCAACCGAGGTGAGTTGGGCGAATAGCCGGTCTCGCAGGACACGGAATTCCAGCTCGTCGAATAGCGCGTGGACACGTTCGCGATCCCAGCCCACGACCTTCAAATCATCTGGGCCGGAAGATAATTCGACGTCGCGAATCAGTTGGGTCAACTGCCGGTTGGTTTGCACGGACGCAAGGTTGGCGCGCAGGGCGTCCCCGGCTTTGCCGCGAATCTCGTCGACGTGGTCGACCAATCCGGTCAGCGAACCGTACTCTCGAATCCACTTGGCCGCGGTCTTCTCCCCAACGCCGGGAATATTGGGCAGATTGTCGCTCTTATCGCCGCGGATCGCCGCGTAGTCGGGGTATTGCGCCGGCGTGAGACCGTATTTCTTCTCCACCTCTTCCGGGGTGAAGCGGGTCAGCTCCGATACGCCGCGCTTTGGGTAGAGGACGGTGATGTTGTCGTTGACCAATTGCAGGGCGTCCCGGTCACCGGTAACCACCAGCACCTTGTAGTCACGCTCATCCGCCTGGGTGGCCAGGGTGGCGATTACGTCGTCGGCTTCGAAATTCTCCACGGAGAAGTGTGGGATGCCCAGGACGTCGAGCACGTCTTTGATGATGTCGACCTGCCCGCGGAATGCGTCCGGCGACGACTCACGCTGCGCCTTGTACTCCGGGAACATCTCCGATCGGAAGGTCTTTCGTGACACGTCGAAGGCTGCGGCGAGGTGGGTCGGCTGCTCGTCGCGCAGGAGGTTGATCAGCATCGAGGTAAAGCCGAAGACCGCGTTGGTGACCTGCCCGGAAGCCGTTGTGATGTCCGGCGGCAATGCAAAGAAGGCACGGTAGGCCAGCGAGTGGCCGTCGAGGAGCATCAGGGTCGGCGTCTCTTGGGCGGTCTTGGTGTCACTCACCGTGTGGAGTCTAGTGGGTCCTACCGACAAGCTGGGGCGCGGTTACGCGACTCCCAGGTAAGCGTCCCGCACGGCGTTGTCATGCAGCAGCTCCCGCCCGGCACCTTCCTTGGTGATGACACCGGTTTCCATGATGTAGGCGCGGTCGGACCGGCTCAACGCCTGCTGCGCGTTCTGCTCGACCAGCAACACGGTTGTCCCCTCGGAGTTGATCTGCTTGATGATCGCGAAGATCTGCGCAATAACCTTGGGCGCCAAACCCATTGACGGTTCGTCGAGAAGCAGTAGCCGGGGCCGCGCCATCAGTGCGCGGCCGATTGCGAGCATCTGCTGTTCACCACCCGACATGGTGCCGCCGTATTGGCCCCGCCGCTCGGCCAACCGGGGAAACAGGCCGAAGACGTGGCCGAGGGTCGACTTATACGTCGCCTTCGACTTGAATTTCCTTGCATAACAGCCCATGTCGAGATTTTCCTGCACAGTCATGCCGGGGAAGATGTGCCGGCCTTCGGGCACCTGAATGATTCCCTGCTCCACTCGGGAATGCGTTGAGGCCGAGGTGATATCGGTGCCGTCGAACACGATTCGCCCAGTCGTGGGCTTATGCAGTCCGGACAGCGCACGCATCGTCGTCGACTTCCCCGCCCCGTTCGCACCAAGCAGAGTCACCAGCTCTCCGGTCCCGACGTGCAGCGAGATGCCGTGCAACGCCTCGATCCGGCCGTAGTGAACGGCGAGGTCCTCGATAGTCAGCAGCGCGTCGTTCACCGGCGATTCAGGCGATGTCGTCATCAGGAACTCCAAGGTAGGCCGCAATGACTGCGGGATTCTCACGCACCTGCGCCGGGGTCCCCTCGGCGATCTTACGACCGAACTCCAGCACCACGATTCGGTCGGTGACCCCCATGACCAGCCGCATGTCGTGTTCGATGAGTAGCACCGTGTAACCGTCGTCGCGGATCTTGCGGATGAGATCCATCAGCGCGGCCTTCTCCCGCGGGTTGAAGCCTGCCGCTGGTTCGTCGAGGCATAGCAATTTCGGTTCGGTCGCCAACGCCCGCGCGATCTCCAGTCGCCGTTGGTCACCATAGGAAAGATTCGACGCCTTTTCGGCGGCGCGCGGGGCGATCCCGACGAATTCCAGTAGGGCCATCCCGCGGTCGACGGCGTCGTGTTCCTCGCGATAGTGCCGTGGGGTGCGGAAGATCGCTCCGGCGACCGAGGTGTGATGCCGGGCGTCGGTCCCGACCGCGACATTTTCCAATGCCGTCATCTCGCCCCACAGTCGCACGTTCTGGAATGTGCGGGCGATTCCCAGCCGAGTGATCTTGTGCTGCTTAACTTTTCCGAGGACTTTCCCGTCGAAGACCACCGTGCCCCGGCTGGGCCGATAGACGCCGGTGATGGCGTTGAAGCATGTCGTCTTACCGGCTCCGTTTGGTCCGATCAAGCCGAGGATCTCGCCTCGTTTGATGTCGAAGGTGACGTCGTCGAGGGCGGCCAGTCCGCCGAATTCGACAGTGATTCCATCGACCTCGAGTAGCACCTCCCCCTCTTCCGAAGCGATCTCCCGTTGCGGCGCAACGATTTCCGCGACCGCTTCTGGGTCTGCGAGAGCCGGGTCGATGGCGGCGGGATCGACGATGACGGTGGTATCGGGGGCGGTGGTATCGGGGGCGGTGGTATCAGGGGCGGCGTCGTCGGGTAGCGGTTGCGGCGGATCGACGGTTGGCGATTCGATGCCAGGTGTTTGGTCGGCCGGCTGCTGTACTGAGTCAGAGGTCCAGTCGTCGGAGCGTCGATGTCTCATGAACGTGCCTCCTGCGCAACGGTTCCGGACTCGGGAACGCGTCGCGCCGTCGAATAGACCTTGCGACCGAAGGTGATTAGTCTGGCCCGCGCCGGGAAGAGTCCCTGTGGGCGGAAGATCATCAACAGCACCAACGCGACTCCGAAGAACAGGTACTTGTAGTCGCCGAGCGATTGCCCACCGACTTCGACGCCCTGCACTTTCGCCGGCAGATATACGACGATAAACGCGCCGACGATCACCCCGAGTTTGTTGCCCTGGCCACCAAGTACCACGGCGCACAGGAACAGCATCGAGTTGATGACGGTGAACGCCTTCGGGTCGACGTACTGGACTTGGCCGGCGTAGATCGCGCCAGATAGGCCGCCGACACCTGCGCCAATGACGAAGGCCCACAACTTGTACTTGAATGTGGGCACTCCCATGATCTCGGCCGCGTCCTCGTCTTCGCGGATGGCGATCCAGGAGCGTCCGACTCGGCTGCGCTCCAGATTGCCGACCACCAGTAGGACAACGATGATCGCGGCGATACCCAGCCAGTACCACCAGACGCCGTAGCTGATTCCGGAATCGTTCGAGTTGGAGAAGACTCCCTCCGGGTGGGCATCGCTCTTGCCCAGTTCCGGGAACAACACGTTGTTGAGGCCGGCCGCGCCGTTGGTGAGACCGGTGAGGTTGTCGGCCAACAGTCGGACGATCTCACCGAAACCGAGCGTCACGATCGCGAGGTAATCACCTCGCACCCGCAGCGTCGGCGTGCCCAATATGACGCCGGTGATGCCGGTGATAATGATCGCCAGCGGAACACACGCCAGCCATGCCCAGGGACTCGAGAACAATCCGTGGTCGATGCTATCCCAGAGCGGGCTGGCCGGACTCGTCAGTAACGCGACGACGTATGCGCCTACGGCGTAGAACCCGACATACCCAAGGTCGAGCAGACCTGTCTGTCCCACAACAACATTCAGGCCGATTGCGATCAACGCGACCATCGCCACCTGAGCCATCGTCGCACCGAAGTCTACGGCGGTTGTTGCGATAAACGGCGGATTGATAACCGGCAGAAGCGCGATCAGCAGGATCAGCGGCGCACCTACCAGCCACTGCATCGGCCGTGACAAATCGTTCCAGCGGTCGCGGATCGACGCCCACCGGCTGCTGAGCCGACTGGTGCGCGCTGTACTGGTCTCGTTCATACGCGTGCCTTTCCGAGCTTCTCCCCAAGGATGCCGGTCGGTCGGAACATCAGCACGAGGATCAGCAATGCGAAAGCCACAACGTCTTTCCACTGATTGCCGAAAACCACCGAACCGTAGTTCTCCATCACGCCGAGCAACAGACCACCGACCAACGCCCCGCGCACATTGCCGATTCCACCGAGCACCGCCGCGCAGAATGCCTTGATACCGAGGATGAATCCGCCGTAGTAGACGATATTTGTGGGGATGCGCAGGGTGTAGAAAAGTGCGGCAGCCCCAGCGAGAATTCCGCCGATCAGGAACGTGACCATGATGGTGCGCTCGCGAGAGACGCCCATCAGCAACGCAGCGTCGGGGTCCTGGGCGACCGAGCGGACCCCACGACCGAGCTTTGTCCTATTCAGCATCAGGTCGGTACCCAACGCCAGCCCGATCGCCACGATTATGGTGACCAGCGTTAGATTCGACACCGGCGCACCGAAGACGTGGAACTGCACCGTCGGATCGACCAATTTGATCTGTGGTTGGGCCGTCGATCCACCAAGACGCGGCGTCGTGTTGATCTTCGGTAGGAGGTAATGCACTACTTCCTGCAGAACAAAGGACATGCCGATCGCGGTGATCAGAAACGCAAGTGGTTTGGCACCGCGACGACGTAGCGGACGATAGGCGATGAACTCCAAACCTACTGCAGCAGTGCCCGATACGGTCATTCCGATCAGACCGGCGGCAAGCAGGTAGGCGATAGTCATCATTGTGCCCATGCTGTAGGTGTCACCCGACGGCGAGAAGCCCAACAGCAATAGACCGACATATTGCCCGAACATTCCGAGCATGAAAATCTCGGAGTGGGCGAAGTTGATGAGTTTGAGGACGCCGTAGACCAGGGTGTAACCGACCGCCACCAGGGCGTAGATCGCTCCGTAGGCCAGGCCCTCAATCGTCAGGCTCCAGAATCCCGTGCGCAGCGCACCGAGATCGAAGGAGATGTCGGAGGCGAGGGTCTGTGGGTCGAGCAGATGAGGAGCCAGCGCTGCCGACTCGGCAAGAGTATGGACGATCATTCGTGAAATTTCACCGCGCTATCTTCTCGCGTTAGTTACAGGCCACCGCAGGTGAGACGACGACAACACAGCATGTCCGGACTTAGGTCGTCCGGACATGCTGTGTGTCATCGAATTACTTGACCTCGTAGACCCAGATATTGGATGAGGTGAGCTCACCCTTCGGGGTCCACTGGTACTTACGTGCCAGTCCGTTGCCGCTGTAGTTCTTGATGTAGTTCACCAGAGCTGGCCGAGTGCGCTTGCCCTCGACGATGCCCTTCATCAGGATGGTCGCGAGGTCATATGCCTCGACCGAGTAGACGCCAGGGGCCTGGTTGAACTTCGCGGTGTAGTCCGCCTTGAACTTGTCCGGTGCCGGACCACACGGGCAGGAGAGCACCGCACCCTTGGCCGAGTTACCCGCCAACGAGATGAAGTTGGGGTCATTGGCGCCGTCACCGGAGACGAAGGTGACGTCGGGGGCAGCCGACTTCAGTTGCTGCGCAAGAGGAGCGGCCTCCGAGTAATACCCCGCGTAGAACACGGCGTCGGGATTGGCCTGCTGGGTCTTGGTAACCACTGCGGAGAAGTCGCGCTCCCCCTTCTTCACGTCACCATTGCAGTCGGCGTTGGCCGATCCCAGCGACGCGGTGACCGCGCGTGCAAGGCCGGCACCGTACTCGGTGTCGTCTTTGATGACGCAGACCTTCTTCTTGCCGAGTTTGCCGGTGAGGTACTTGGCGACGGCCGGTCCCTGCACGTCGTCGTTGGCCAGGCCGCGGTAGAAAGTCTTCCAGCCGTTGTCGGTGAGTGCGGGGTTGGTCGCCGAGGCGGTGACCGACACCAAACCGGCTTGGTTGAATACGCCGCCGGTCGCCTTCGTCTCGCCGGAGAACGCCGGGCCGATCAGCGCGACGATCGAGTCATCGCCGACGATCCGCGGCGCGACCTGCGTCGCCTTCTGCGGATCACCTTCTGTGTCAAAGGTTTTCAGGGTGATCTTGCATCCGGCATTCGCCGCGTTGTGTTGATCGACGGCCAACTGCGCGCCGTAGCGGATGTTGATGCCCAGCGCGGCGTCGGCGCCAGTGAGCGCGCCGGCCATCGCAATGGTCGTGTTGGGACATTTGGCGTTGCCATCGCCGGCCGGGCTGACGGCATCGGTCTCTGAGGTGACCGGCACTTCCTGGCCCGACGTGTTGATCTGCGCGAGCTTGTCGATCGACAGTCCGGAGCTGGGCGCCCCGGCGCTACTCCCCGTGTCGTCGGAATCTGTTGACTTACTGCCACATGCGGAGACTGCGAGTACTCCGGTCAGTGCCACCGCTATGGTGGCCGTGGTGATGCGACGGTGCATGAGCTACCTCTCACTTGCCCTCCGACGCCGGTACGCGGAGGTTCACAGGGAAGACCCTCGCAAAAAGATAAACCGAAGATCGGGCGGGCGCGCGCTTTTGGGACAACCGTGCAGGCACTCTTCTGGGAGAGTTTCACAGATTTAACAAGATGTCCGTTTTGGGCGGTTTACCCGGGCTCAGCCGAGAGTTTCGACGACGACCTGCGCGACAGCCTTCATCGTCGTGCGGCGGTCCATCGCGGCGCGCTGGATCCAACTGAATGCCTCCGGCTCACTCATTTCCTGCTTCGCCATCAGCAGCCCCTTGGCGCGATCGACGAGTTTGCGGGTTTCCAGACGGTCGCCGATGGTGGCAACCTCGTTCTCCAGCGCGGTTAACTCCTGGTAGCGACTAACCGCGACTTCGATCGCAGGTACCAGATCTGTTTTCGTGAACGGCTTGACGAGGTAGGCCATCGCACCGGCGTCGCGTGCCTTCTCGATGAAGTCGCGCTGACTGAACGCCGTCAGCATCACCACGGGCGCAAGGCGTTTGGCGGCGATCTCGGTTGCCGCGTCGATGCCGTCGCGGATAGGCATCTTGATATCCATGATCACGAGGTCGGGGTTGAGTTGGACGGTGAGGTCGACGGCGACCTGCCCATTGGGCGCCTCCCCCACGACGTCGTAGCCTTCTTCGCGCAGCATCTCGATGAGGTCCATCCGGATCAGCGAATCGTCCTCGGCGACCAAAACGCGATGCGCGGTCAAGGCTGCGTCGCCCACCTGTTTGCCGTCAGTCATCGCTTTCGCCTCTCTCCCAAACACATTCGCCGACGATCACCGCACGTCGGGCACCCTTGACCCTACCGGGTTGGCTTCTCCTGGGACCGATCTACTAGAGTGATCTTTCGCGGCTAACGGGCCGCACGCCCCCGTAGCCCAATTGGCAGAGGCAACGGATTCAAAACCCGTCCAGTGTGAGTTCGAGTCTCACCGGGGGCACCGAGAGACCCCTGTTCATCAGGGGTTTTCTTGTTTCACAAGTTGCCATGCGGAGGTTCGTGCATGGCAAGCGCATGGAAAACAGGGGGTCCACAGGCGTCATTTTGCGACCACTCCGACCAGGAATTTTCACCGACCGGAGGACGCCCGAAATGACTATCGAAACCACCAACACCATCACAACCGCGACGACTTTCAACCCGACGTTTGCCAAACTCGCTGAGCTTGCTGACCGTGCGTGTGACCAAGCGCCTGAGCATGCTCAGGTGGAGCCTTTGCGTGCTGGTGTTGCGCGGTTGGGCGAGTTGATGCAGGCCGGGACTACCGACCCTTGCCGTACCCGATCTGATCGACAGCATCTTCGGAATGATTGCGACAATGACTGGGCGCAGCACACAGGAAGTATGCGCGCGTGTGGCGTTGGAGACTGTGATCACGCAAGCTGACAGGTTTGCCGCCAACCTCGCAGCGGTCGGTGCAGTGGCCGACGGGCTGGGTATTACCCGGTTGTTTCCGAGAAAGCGGAGTCCACCGAGATTGTGTGGGCGTCATACGAGGTGGAGTTGACGCACTCATTCTCCCGGTCAGTAACGGTGCCGTTGGAGGTCAAGACGTGGGTCAGTGTCGATGACGGCCTTGAGAACGGGATGTGCTTGTGCGTACAAGATGCGTTGATGGACCCCACCGATTTGCAGGCGTTGGCAGCGGGGTTGTCGGCGGCATCGGAGGTTATGCAACGCGTGGGGTACGCGTTGAACGCAATCTGACCCGCTCGATCCACGAAAATCGCCTCACCTGCCCGATTACTGGGTTGGTGGGGGCGGTTTCATTGTCTGACAACTCTTTTAGAGCCGCTACATCGCATGTCGAAGGGCATCACCCTGCGTGATGGTTTCAAGATCCACAATTTCGCCTTGACGAGCGTGAAGCAGTAATGTAGCGTACTTTTACTTGCTAACATCAATTTGAAATACAGGGGGGCGAATGTCCAGCAGATGGGGCTACACCGGCATAACGATCGTATCAGCGATGTTGTGCCTGGCTCTCAATGGAGCAGCTAACGCGGGCGCAGCACCATCATCGTTCTCCGATCGAACCGTATCCAAGCACACCGATGACGGCTGGACGGTCTCGGCATCGAAGCTCCGCGAGAAAGTACGCTCAGTCCCACCCCTGGATCAAAGTCCGTGGACCCGCGAAGGCTACCTCTCGCTCAAAGGCGCCGCCGATATTCGCGGCACTGGCAAGGTCGCGGTCAACTCCGGGGCACTCTCAGTCGGGTTCGCGGTTGCCTGCAACACCGACGTCACCTCCGGTGTCACCCTCGGGGTGACCGGTGGCCCGACAGCGCAGATGTCAATCAGTTACCCGCCCGCAGTGATCTTGGGTGCGCAGGTAATGCCGAACATCTCCACCACCCTGCGCCCGGGCACGATTTCTGATGTGTCGTTCGGTTCAAAGAAGCTCGCCGCCGCGCACGCCGGAGTGGAACTCGACGGCGTCCATTTGAAGGTCTCGGGTTGTTTAGGACCGGTCGCGGTCAGAGCGTATGTGTCAGTCGCGATCTCAACACCGTTGAACGACAACACCATTCACGTCTACGGAAAGCCCCACTACCTATGAGCGCGGCACAGCACACCATCAATACGCGACCCATGACACCCGCAATCGGGGAGAGATAGATGTCAAACAGTTCAGCCGAAACCACGCCCATCCCTCAGATAGACGAGCCGTCCTTCGAGGCGACTCGCGCCACCTCGAAGGCTAAGGACGACAGCGAGAGTGGGATACCAGTACTCAAAGTAGTCCTGTTTCTGGCAGGCACCATCCTGCTCATTGTTGCGGCAGCCAACCTGACGAACCTGTCGGGTTGGTCGGACCGATGGGGAGCCATCCCAGTATTTCTAGTGTTCTTCTTAGTCATGTCGATCGCGGGGCGCTGGTTCTGGACCGGCGCAGATGCCATCGTTTCGGCGATCGTGGGAAACAAACGATGAACCACACGCATCGCATCTCCTGGACGCGGAAAGCCACCGCAAGTGTGTTCGCCTTCACGATGTTAGGTATCGGAGGCGGGCTAGGCATCGCAATAACCACACACTCCCCCGCCACCGCTGACGCATTATGTGATCAGATGCGTGCCCAATACGGCTCAAACTGGCCCTGCATCAGCGTCCCCACCTACACACCACCACCGACCCAGAACACCCCACCGCCGACCACCACCGGAAGCAACGGCTCTAGCGGTGGACCGAACATCGGAGCAAATCCCGGACCCGGACCGGGTGAAGGCAACGGCACACCGATCGTCCCCGTACCAGGCCAACAATCAATTGCACCAGCAACTCGTGTCCCAGACCGGGTGCCCACCACCCCTGCAACTGCTGCTCCGGCGGTCACTACGGCACCGTCGCCTGTTACTCGTCAAGCTCCCACCCCCGAAACCAGCATCCCATCGCGCCCGTCTCCAGCCAACAAGACAACAGCCGATCACGACCAACGGCAGCAGACTGCGAGCGCATCTACTGGGCCGGATAATCCGGCCATACCGGCCAGTGTGTGGCTGATGGCCGGTGCCGCAGCTTTGGCGGTCGCCCACCCCCGCACAGCTCGCGCCCTGAGGTCGACAGGAACAAAAACCGCTAGCTATGGGTCATCTGCATTGACATCGCGGGCCGGAATCGGCATAGGCGATCTGCTCAAACCATTTCGCCGCCAAACATCCACTCGCGCCGACGTCACCCGCCTGGGTAGGCGTGCCGGTGACTACCCAGGTTTCGGAGCCGCCGAGGGCATGCACGGTCCTGGTACGGTGTTAACATTTTCAAATCCTCCGACGAGACCAGCACCAGGATTCCAAGGCGGACCAGCAACCGGACCTATGGTTTCCCTAAGCCCGGACTCGCCCGGAAACACAGGTAGCTGGTCAGGGCCTACGGGAGTTTACTCGCCCACGGCTCCTCCAATCGCCAACAGCGACATTCGCTACCAAGCCCGGATTGTCGGAGCGAAGCCGGTCTACAACAGTGCAGTGAAGCTGGCGGATGGCACGACCTATATTGGAACGACGTGGCAGTTGCAATACGAGATTCGTCATTCGTATACCGTCTCAATTAAGAACGGTGGCGGTACTGCGAAGTTTCCGACGCATCCCTCAGATTGGCGACCGGCATCGCCAGACGAGGTGTCGCGCCTTTCGGCCATCGGCGTCGATTTTCCGCAGTAGCAGCGTGTTATGTCAGGGAGGCCGCGATGAGTTTACTCGATATTTTTATCGTCAGCGCAATTCTAGTGGTGCCAGTCCTCGTGATCGGCTCCACCATCTATGTACTACGAAGGCGCATGAAGAGCAGACGATTTCGCGGCTTCCAGGGGGTCGTGCAAGGCGGCGGATACATGGGCGCGCCGTTGGAGGACGAACGATCGCTCCCGCACCACTTCGGCGACCCCCGGCTTCCACCGGGGGTCGAAGCCGGTGATTACGACAAGTAGCCCTCCACAACACAGATTGGTGAGATGATCACAATGACGATAAAACCAATTCTCCAGCGCGCCCTCCTCATCGGGGGCGCGACGGCTTTAACACTGTCTGGCCCGCTGGCGTCCAACGCCCTCGCCGCCCCAAACTCCGCGTTCAATATCCCCGGATATTCAACTTACGAACACCGGTTCTCCATTTACGAGACCCGCTGGATCAATGAGAACTTTCCCGATGATTCGTTCTTCCAGCCCTACATCAAGAGTTCCGATGAACTAGGACCACTGATCCCGATAATTCGCGATCAGGCGAAATCTGCGGTCACTTCACACTCGTGTCTCGCCATCGGAATTGGATTCAACGAGCAGGGAAAGAGAATCACATACGCGACCGCCTATAACAGTCCCCGTTTTTGCCGCCAATAGGTCTAGCTGGCTCGTGATGTCGATATCCTCAACGTCGAGAGCAGCAGCATAGGTAACCCCGCTGCGGTTTCGACGCCGTTTAACAAGTTCTGACGATTCCCTCGGGGATAGCAGACGTGTAGGGGACCTTGAACGTGCCGACGTTCGTTGGTGCAGCGTCGCAAATGCACACCAATTCAGGATTTATCTGATTGGGGTCGACAATCCATTCTGCATCACAGTCGTCTGCTACAACTATTCGACGTGACCCCATCCGGGCCAACCACTCGTTAGGCGTAATATCCTGAATCTTCCACAACCGCGCTTTGATTGCCTCTGGCGGCACTAATGCAGCCCATACCGTCTGGTCCGCTCTACTGACATCGGCATACTTCCTGAGGGCCTCAAGTTGAACTCCCATCCCGTCGGTATGCTGTGGGCGGGACGCCCAGGATATTCCACTCTCCCAGTCCACCACGTTCTGGTAGAGTAATCTCAAACGAGATTCAGGCTCGTGCGGAAGAAAACCATAATTTCGTCGCCACTCGAAGTATCCTCGCGCTCCAAACCTCTCTAGAGCTTTACTACACGGCGTTAACCACGATCCACTATAGATCCAAAACTTAATAAACTTGCTCAGATCTTCGTCCTCGGAGGCTTGATTAAGACAGTCCCGCCATTCAGCTTTCTGTTCTCGATATTCATCCCAGCTAGTGATCGGCCGATATTCTTTCCAGTTGTCGTTCAATTATCGTCTCCTACTTATAGTGGTTCAACCTGCAACTACGTGGGGTTCCGATTTAGTCGTATCTGCGATCCATCACCACAGTCCGAAGCTGTTTTACAGGTTCAGATGATGCCTAGCCGCTCAGCTTCGGTACGAACAGTGTGTCGCCAGTTCGCCGAGTTACTGACCGCTTGTTCGCGCAATACCTCATCGGTCAACGCCGTGGTCATAGCTTCTGCGATCACCGCGCCCGTCGCGTTAATAATCTGATCACGATACAACTCATCGATGTCCACATAGGCGACACGGAAAGCTTCGGGCCTTAGTTCCTCTAGCAGGTCGGCTTTCGCCACGACATTATCAAACGAGCGTGGATGAACAATCCTCGACTTATTGACGGCGCTGCTCAGCCTGCACCGTCTTCCCCACACGCACAAACATCGAAAATAGACCGCCAAGCACCGTCGCAACGATGACTCCGATAACCATTGCACTCATGAGGGGACTCCTTTAGCGGGATTCTTTCAGAACATATTTATATCTGCACCAATAACAATGACTGCACAATAGTCGCTGGTCACACCGCCAACAAAGATCCCAAAGGGCGCCGGGGTACCCCATTCCCCCATTACATGGTACATATCCGCAACGACGGCCCGTTTTTCTCACGGGGGTGAAATGTTTGGGGTGTTTCTTATTTCCGCAGGTCAGGGCCGTTTAGTGTGATTTCTCTGCGTTAGGTAACGGAGGGCGGGATAGGCGTTGGTTTCTGCGCCATTGCAATGTATTAACGACTGCACACTTTCGGCAGTACTGTTGTCGGCGGTCTCGCGTGTGTGGGTGTTGACTGTAGTCATCAAGTTTTTGCGGCCGACCGCCACACAAAGTATCAAGTCGCCCTTGAGACCGGCCGCTCCACTATCGCCGCCGCCAATACCCGTGAGTATCAAAAATGGCGGCGCGAACAGGCAATTTCCATGGTTATTGAGATCCACACAATACTGTCTAGAGCCACACGCAATCTGGGGATTGTTCAGCACAGGACCCACGAATTTGTCGACGACTGGCCGATTGACGTGGTTACTGGCAGACCTGTCACCGATGTGGAGATGCAGACTGAGATTCACAGTTGGATGGAACCAGCAATTGAAGAAGCGACCCTTCTGAAAAAGCGCCTCGAATTGGTAGCCACCCCAAAACTAACTGATCTTATCGGACGATTTGCACCCAGATCAGGGAATACCCCCGCCTTACTTTCGATAGGAATAGAGCACAGCGAATCTATGACGCAGCGCATCCCGGCAAGGACATGATCGCGCGGCTGGCGCTGGAGTCGGCGCGAAAGAACGCTGAAGTGGCGCTGGAGCACCTAAAAACCGATGTTGACGGCGTGATATCCGAGGCAGCTATCGATGTCGGTACTGGAACCAACGATGTCTCACCGTCCGAATAGCTGAACAACATTGGAGTTCGGGCAGTGCCCGCGCGAACGAAGCCGGGGCGAGTTCAAGCAGTCTATTGAACACACCGCCGCTATCGCTGGGTATCTAGTCGCCGTAGTTATCAAGAGTCAGTGAGTATTGGGCGTGACCCCAGCCACTGCGACACCCTGCCACCCGCCGACAGCTGCACGGTGGCGAACGTGTGGCGGCTGTCGTAGCCATATGCAGCGCAGGCAGGCCCAGCGCCCCGAACCGGCAACCGCAAACCGCGACGACCGAATGATGAGTACGCACCGTCACAGACTGGTCACCGACGAGGTATCGCGAACGGACTCGCCGGAACCCGATCAGCGAAACCTGTCAGCTGCGAGTCTTAGAATTTGCCATGTGAAGCCCTACGTCACTGGCCAGCCCTATACAAATGCTCGACTCCGCTCGGTGATGCGACAGTTGGACCGACTCGCAAGACGCGCCGACATGCTGAGACTAATTTCGGATGGGATTAGTGAGTTCATCGACTTCCAGGTTTCCCTCCTCAAGCTTCAAGCGAGTATCCAACGAGACATCAGTCTCCTCAAACGGCAGATAAGGGTCGACCCAGCTGCTCAGGGTGCTCTGAAAGATCTTCAGAGACTTCGGTGGTACGCGAGGTGCTTAGGGAATTCTCTCGCGTGGCAGGTCATGCTCACCGACCGCAAGCATATTGGCGCACTGATGCACGGCCCAGTGCCGCCAATATCTGAGTACTCGGTCAGCGATCAGTCGGTTTTCGCACTGGCCACGGACTGGCTGGGGCAGCGGTTCGGAATCCCGATCGTCCACGATCTGACAACCTGGCTTCGGATTGGAGACGTCACGTTTCTGAGGTTCGGGGAGACCTCGCTCGATCGGCGGTTCCAGACGATCGAGGTGAAGAGCTCCGTTCGCGAGCAAACCGTCGACGAGGACGGCACGACAAACGCTGTCATAACTGTCAATGCATACAGCAACGAGTCTCTGGCTGATTTGGCACAAAAGCTTGATGGCGACAAGGAACCCACTGCCGAGGATGCGCCCCCTTCGATGAGTCTGCGAGAAGACCGACGACTGAGCGCGCAACTACGACGGCTTTATACAGCCAAGCGCCGCGGAGATGCCGCCGACGATCAGATTTCGTATCTAGACGGTATTCGGACCATCACTCTCCAACCGACGAGCAACACAACAAACCACTGGAACCAGTTGCGGTCCGCTATCAGGGAAGCGCGGAGGAATGGCTACAGCTACATGTCGATCGACAAGTTCCTAGGCTACGCGGTGTTTTACAACGCCTCGGGCCTACGCGAGACCGACTTTGCTCAGTCACAGATGATCGATGACATCACTGAGAGCACACTCAGGCATCAGTACGGAACCCAGCCCGCACTTCGTATATTCGAAGTACCCATGTCGCAAAACCGAGAGCAGGCCGGATATCCGGTCATCCCATTCTTCAACTACGAGATCCCTCAAATTGCAAAGTCTGACCTCATCTTCGGACGCCTGGCGATAGTCGGTATCGTCAACATGGCACCCCTCAAGGATGCGCTCCAAAACTCCGGCTTCGATGTTGTGGCGGAGCAGGATGCCGACGAACACCAGTACCGAATTACGCTGTCTTGGCCGTCGGGAGAGACATATCAATTGCACTTTCCCCACTGGTATATCGATCGTGAAGTCGCACGAAGTGTCTATGAATTCACCGATCTGAATGACGTCGTAACACACCTCGCGGCGATCAAGGATGTACCTTCGCGGGTCTCCATCGAGGACTGGGAGACGTCGATGCACGCTAACGCGCATGCACCCGTGCAATTACCGAATTGCTAACCGGATAGCCACTCGTCCACCGGGCTTCGCCGGTCCAGCTGGTGGCAGCCAGTCCACCACAAACGTACTCACGTGAACACGCTCACACCATTGTCAGTTGTCCATACGCGCACGGGCCGCGGTGTGAGCCTCCCGCGCAACCGCCGATCCCAGGTAGATAGAAGCCACCACGATCGCTCCTTCCACCAGAAAGCAGGCGAAGAGGAGCCGCGAGTCCTTTGTCAACATCGTCAGCCCATAAGGTCAAACCGCTGGCGGCATGCCTCACCGAAAGACGGCCCTTCAGAAGGCCAAGGCAGCCGAGGATGCGTGGAACACGCGCGATCCGGAACGAGTGACACTCGCGTACACGCTCGATTCGGCATGGCGTAATCGAGACGCGTTCATTTCGGGTCGGCTCGAAATAGTCCTGTTCCTCACCGCGAAGTGGGGACGCGAACTCAACTACGCTCTCCGAAAGAGCCTGTGGGCTTCCGAAATAGATGGATAGCGGTGCGATTTCAGTATGAATGGCACGATTCCGATGGTCAGTGGTGGCGCAGCCACGGGAACGAACTGTGGCAATTCAACACGGAAGGGCTGATGGAAAGGCGCGAAGCTAGCATTAATGACGTGGCAATAGCCGAGGCAGATCGGCGAATCTTCGGTCGACGGACCGATAAGGAACGAGGTGTAGAGATTCCACTGCAGTAGCCGCCAAGAAGCGTCCAACTCTCCTTGTGACCCACCTCACACCCGGCGTAGCCTGAGACAGCAGTCAACCTAGGGAGGCCCACGATGGTCCGACTCTCTACTCCGCGCCGTCTGGCAGCGATCACCGCCGCCACCGCAGCGATCATTACCGGAATCGGCGGACTCAGCGCCGCCAATGCCGCTCCCGCGCCTGGCACTTCATGTGGCCCGAACAAGGTGATCACCACCGTGCACACCTGCGCACCGATTAACTCACACTGCACCGGCTACGACCTCATGCTCATCGGGCGCGTCGACCGCGCCGGACGCTGCGTCATCCCCGGCATGAACGGCACCACTTGGTGACCAAGTGACACTCCTGCTCGTCGGCTTTGTCGGCGGCATCCTCGCCGGCATCTCGCCGTGCGTTCTCCCGGTACTTCCAGTCGTCCTCCTTGGCAGCGCCGCAGCCCCCTCCCCCGACGACTCCGACCCCGTGCCCACCAAACCCGGTCGCTTGCGCCCTGTCTGCATCGTCCTCGGCCTAACCCTGAGTTTCGCGCTTATCACGCTCTTCGGCACGCTGCTGCTCGCGGCGCTGCACCTCCCGACATCGCTGCTTCGGTGGCTCGGCCTCGCGGCTCTGGTCGTCGTAGGTTTGGCGATGCTGATCCCCTCACTCGAGCAATTGATCGAGCGCGCCTTCGCGCGAATTCCACAGCGCCACATCACGCCTAGAGGTTCCGGTGCGGCTAGCGGATTCGTGCTCGGGCTCGCACTCGGCGCAGTCTTTGTGCCCTGTGCCGGGCCGATTCTCGCGGCCATCGCCGTCGCGGGCGCCACGGGAACAATCGGCGCCGAGACCATTCTGCTCACGGTCGCCTTCGCGGCCGGCGTTGCCGTGCCATTACTGATCGTCGCGCTCGCGGGCAATCGACTCAGCGCCCGCGTACGCGGAATCCAGCGTCGACAGCGCCTGGTCCGCGGTATCGCGGGCGTGCTCGTCATCGCGCTCGCGGTCGCATTGACTTTCGACCTGACCGGTGCCATCCAACGTCGAATCCCCGACTACACAGCGTCTCTCGCAGACCCACTACAAACTCACGTCACCGTGCCGGCAGCAGCGGGCAACGGCTCGTTGCGGGCATGCCAGGAGGCGGCATTCAACGCCGAGGACAACGGGCTGACCAACTGCGGACGCGCACCTGAGTTCGCGGGAATCTCCAAGTGGCTCAACGGATCTCCGACGACAATCGCGCAGTTACGCGGGAAGGTCGTGTTAATCGATTTCTGGGCGTATTCCTGTATCAACTGCCAGCGAGAGCTACCCCATGTCGAAGCGTGGTGGAAGGCGTACGCGCCCTTCGGGTTTCAAGTGATCGGTGTCCACACACCCGAGTACGCCTTCGAACACGACACCGGCAATATCGCATCCGGAGCAGCGAAACTTGGCCTGACATTCCCGGTCGCGGTCGACAACGACTACCGCACCTGGACCGCATTCCAGAATGTCGCGTGGCCGGCCGGTTATCTCATCGATGCGAAGGGCGTGATCCGGCACGTAAGTCTCGGGGAAGGCAAATATGACCGCAATGAGCAATACATTCGCGCGTTACTGACCACGGCCAACCCCGACGTCGAGTTACCCGCTCCCACTGACCTCGCCGACGACACGCCAACTGATCGACAACGGACACCGGAGACATTTCTCGGCATCGCCAAACAACAGACATACGACGGCTCCGGCGATTACACGGCCGGACCGCACACCTTCACCGACGCAGTTGCTCCAGCCGCCAACAGATACCGACTCAGCGGCAACTGGACGCTTGCCGAGGACGACATCACAGCCAACGTCGACGCGCGGCTCACGCTGACCTACCGGGCTCGCGAGGTCTACCTCAATGTCGGTGGCACCGGCACGCTGACCATCACCGAGGGCCGATCGACTCGAACCGTCGTCGTATCCGGACCACCCGACATTCGGACTGTCGCTAGCCATCGATCTTCGCAAAACGGCACCGTCACGATCGCGCTTTCGCCGGGGCTGCGTGCCTATTCGTTCACCTTTGGCTAATACGCGTCAGACGTTGGCTGCGTTTATGCGGCGACACACCGATCAATTGCGACACCAGCGTCAACAAAGTTCTAGATAGTCACCGCCGCGAAAAGTTTAGGTATACCTTGCCCCTCTCTTCGGTTAGTGTTTGAACGTGCAACCAAATCGCTCAGAATCCTCACAGGTTTCGCGCCGCACATTTCTGCGTGGCGCCCTCGGCACGTCAGCGATCGTCGCCGGAGCAGCCGCAGCTGGCTCGCTCGGAACTCCCCCTGCTACAGCTGCCCCCGACGGCGCCACCGCGATAGTCATCGGCAGCGGATTCGGCGGTGCTGTGGCCGCATTGCGCCTTGGCCGGGCGGGTATCAAGACGACGGTCTTCGAACGCGGTCGCCGATGGCCGATTCGCAAGGACGGCAACACTTTTGCCACCTTCGACGCTCCCGACAAACGCGCGGCGTGGTTCAGCAACACCGCAGGCATCTCCAGCACCCTGCAGGTCCCCGTCGAACAGTATCCGGGAGTTCTCGACGCCATCAAGGGCAACGGAATCGAGTCGGTCTACGGCGCGGGCGTAGGCGGCGGATCGCTGGTCTTCGGAGCCTTTTCCGTCCAGCCGGATAAGGCTGACTTCAACGAGGTCTTCCCCGGCGGCACCGACTACGACCAACTCGCGAGCGTGTACTTTCCCCGCGCCCGCAAAATGCTCAATGCAACCCACCTGCCCGACGACATTCTCGCCCACCCCAATTACACCGGCGCACGTACCTGGCTCAATACCGTCGCCCGCTATGGAACCAAGCCGAAATTTGTTGATTACCAAATAAATTGGGACTTGGTCCGCCGCGAACTGGCCGGCAAAGCCCGGCCCGGCGTCAGCGTCGGCGACCTGTCCTACGGTGTCAACAGCGGCGCCAAGAACTCGGTCGACCACAACTACCTCCCGGCCGCCGAAGCGACCGGCAACGTAACTGTCAAGCCGATGCACGAGGTCTTCGACATCCGCCCGCGCAGTCGTCAGAAAGGCTTCGTCGTCCGGGCTCGACTCATCGACGACAAACATCGCACCATCCGCACGGTCACCGCGGAGGCCGACTATCTATTCATGGCAGCTGGCTCGTATCACACCACTTCCCTGCTGGTCCGCGCTCGCGCGCAGGGAGCATTGCCCAAACTCTCGGGCAAGATCGGCGACGGATTCGGCGGCAACGGCGATTTCCTCATCGTCCGCACCAACCTGCGCGATGCCCAAGGCCCACGCCAGGGCGGGCCGGGTTATGCGCGTATCCGCGACGACCGGCTGCCTGGCGGTCCGGCGGCAATGATCTACCAGGCCAGTCCGTTTCCCGCACCACTTGGCGGCGTCGCCACCACGCACCTCATCCAGGTACACACCGACGAACGCGGCACGATCGACTATGTCCACGGCACCCGCGGGACGGAACTGAACTATCCGTTCCGCGAAGGCACCAGCACATTGGATCGCCGCGCCACCGCATTCGCCAATCACTTCCACTATCAAACCGAAACCCGTCATGGAACGCCTAACAATGGAATCGTGATCTCTTCTCGCGCAGCGGGATTCGGATCCGGATCGACATTCCACGGACTCGGCGGCGCCGTTATCGGCAAAGCCGCCAACGCCGACGGAACCGTGAAAGGCTACGACAATCTGTACGTGGTTGACGGCTCGTTCTGCCCTGGCGCGGTCGGACTGGTGAACCCGTCACTGACGATCACCGCGCTAGCAGAGCGAACTATGGATCGATTCTTGGCCTCGCGGGGCTGAGACTGGTTCCACAACAACATAATTCACCCAGCATCGACTGTTGTCAGGCTGTTTGGTCGGATCTCCTCACTAGGAGTCGACGACGGGCAGACTCTCGATCGCGTGCTGCCGCCTGAGGCACGCCCGCCGATTTCGCACGGAAGGAACTCAGATGGCCGCTCCATCCCCCGGAGGATCCGACCTAAACGCCAATCCTCCCCTCGACGGAGTGATCCGCGTCGAAACCCACAGTCGCGCCGACAATACCTATCGTGTCGTCGATATGATCCGCTCGGTCTATCCGCATAACCAGATCTACGGCGACTTCTGCACAGTTCAGGGATACGCCGACGTTCCGCCGCGTGAACTCTACGAATGGCTCTCTCGCACACAATCTCTCGACGAATGGACCTACAGCACGCGAGGTCTGGAGGAGACCGATGAGCCCGATCTATGGGTGGGGCACGACAAGCTCAACCCGGATACGAAACTGTTCGTCCGCACCATCGCCAACGCCGATGCGATGACCGTCGACTACCACTGCGCATGGGATCAGGGCACTGACCTCTGGATGATCTATCTGATGCGCGTCGTCGACGCCCAGGTAGTGCTGGGCAAGCCGGGATCTGTTGTCCTATGGACTAATTGCCACCACCCTTACTACGACGACAACCCGTACCCCGATACCGCACCCGCCGACCGCGAGGAATGGGTCGGCGACCTCTGGGATGTGTTCTGGGCGGGTCACCAGATCGAACTCGACAATCTCATCCGCATCGCCGAATACCGTCACCGCAACGATCTGCCTCTCACCCCCGATTGGATGCGTCAATGACTTCCGCTGTGGCACCAGCTATTTCGATTGCCGATCTGGCAACCTATCGTCCCGCCAACAAGGTTCCGGCATCGTATTTCGCCGCCTTCGCACAAGACGATGACCTCGCCGACAACGTCATGTTCCGGGCTCCCGCCTTCCGCCACCATGCAGCCGAAGACGAGACGTCGGCGGACATGATCCTAAGCGCGGCATCGATTCTGACCGCGCGGCACGGCGCCGACTACCTCAACGACGTCGACGTACTACTCACCCACAGCCAGTTGCCCGAGGTACCCGTGCGTGGATGCGGCGGCGAAGTGGCCTACCGACTGGGTCTACAGCCGGCAACAGTCCTCGACGTTCACAACGGCGGCTGTGCGGCATTCGCCCATATGATCCAGATCGCCGCGGCGTTGCTCGCAGCGAGCGGAGGACGCAAGGCGCTCATCGGCTTGGCGCAGAACAGCGCCGGACAGATCTTCACCCAGGATCAGGTTCGTGGCAAACCTCAAGCCGCGATACCCGGTGACGGCGCCGCAGCGGCGACACTAACTTTGGGCGCTAACGGCAATCCAGTGCTGACCACGGTCTGCCGCTCCTATGGTGAATACGCCCCTGACATGACAGCCGTCTCGCAGCCGGCCCGCAAGTACTGGGAAGCCGGTCCCGGACAGATACACGTCGGATTCACCAATGCCAAGATCGCCAAAGTGCTCTCCCGAGGCAACCGCCTCGTACCCGAAGTCGCGGTCGAGGCCGCCGAACGCATCGGCATCGCCCCGGCCGAGCTGGACTGGTTCATCACCAATCAACCCAATCGTGTCTTCCTCCGCAATTGGCGTGAGGCACTGGAACTTTCCGAAGAACACCACCCGGATACCTTCGACGAATGCGGAAACCTGTTCGCCGTCGGAGTACCGATGACTCTCGACGCTCTCATCGACTCCGGCCGAATAGAACCCGGTCAGATCGTGATGACGGCTGCGTTCGCGCATGCGGGCGATTTCGCTGCCGCCGCGGCGATTCGTTGGAACGGCCGGACGTAACTCGCCGCTCTGCGCTACGGAAAACCGCCGGCCCGGCCCAGGAGAGCTGGCACATCCTTCTCCAACGCGACGCCAAGCCAATCGGCCGCCTTGATTACAGCGTCCATGTCAACACCCGTCGACAACCCGCTACGGTCGAGGGCGTACAAGAGATCTTCAGACGCGATATTGCCGGTGGCCGCTGGAGCGAACGGACAACCACCAAAACCGCCAATGCTCGCGTCGAGAGCACTCGCGCCGACGTCGAGGGCGGTCAACGCATTCGCGTATCCGGTGTTGCGGGTGTTGTGGAAATGCCAGCGCTGCTCGATACCCGGCGCCTCGGCAGCCGCGATATCGGCCAGCGCACGCACCTGGGCCGGCACGCCAACACCGATAGTGTCGGCGAGCGCGATCTCGTCGGGCGCAGCACCGTGAACCAACTGAGCGATGATCTCGCCGATCCAGCTCGCCGCCACCTCACCGCTGAACGGACAGCCGAATGACGTCGCGATCGTTACGGTGCTGAATACGCTGGCCGCGCGCGTCTCACGGACGATGTCGATCGCTGCCGAGATCCCTTCTGCCACACTGCAACCCTGATTTCGCTGACTGAACTCCTCGGTCGACACCACAACGACGTTCACCTCATCGACGCCGGCGGTCAGCGCACGTTCCAGACCGCGCCGGTTCAATACCAGCCCGATATAGGACACGTCGTCGGAACGAGGCACCGCGGACATGACTTCCTCGGCACCTGCCATTTGCGGAACACGTTTGGGGTTGACGAAACTCACCGCTTCGATGCGACCAACCCCCGCGTCGACGGCGCGGGAAATGAGTTCGACTTTCGCGTCAACACTCAGGACTTTGGTCTCGTTCTGCAGGCCGTCGCGTGGGCCGACTTCCACCAGTTGCACAGAGGACATCGCTCCATGCTGCCCGGTGGGTGGTGCGTACGCAATGCTGTGAACCGGGAATGGAACCGTTCGACGCCGGCTCGCGTCCAACCCTTCATGACCGATCGCAAATCAACGAGTACCGGCCAACTCGCATTCCGGCTGCGCTACCTCGACCGCATCCCTATTGAATGGCACCAGGAATTGGTCGAGGACATTGCACTGCCGCCATTCCAGAGCCGCGGCGAATACCGCACCTTCCTTCGGCGGCTGCGCCGCCAGTTGGGAGCTGGCAGTCATGGTGAGCCCTCACCAACTGAGCTCGCTGTCACCGAGATCGTGCGCAGCGGGCTACGCCGGTGTGGGCCAACTGACCGTCAGATCGAATTGACTGCGGCCGAACTCGCATCCGCATTCGTGACAAATCTTCCGGCACCGTGGACTGTCCATACTCTTGCACCCGCCCTCGTCGCTGCGGGTATGTCAATGTCGAAGAACACCAGGGGGCGCTGGAGTGTCGATGGCACTTCTCGAATTTCCGCATACTCAGCTGCGGAAGACTGCTGGCATATAACAGTTTTCGAAGGTGGCGCCAGACGCCGCGGCATTCTCGACCAGCAAGATTTCATCGTCCTGCTGATGCAACAATTCTTATCGAAGAACCAGGGGGTGTCGACGTGCCCACTTGGCTGGGCCTTCCGCCCGAAGGAGTTGCGCGCGCTAATCCCCGGCGCGGTCGCCGTCGGGCTCAGCTATGCCAACGACATCCTGAGCCCAGCACAGGTCGCGTGGATGCGAGACCACACGCTCGCCTACGCCCAGGATCGTGGATCAATCGCCCACGACAAGGCAGAACTGCTGCGACTTCGCTCCCTGGCTAGCGCGCGGGCCCGAGATGCGTTGGACAGCAACACCTTCGAACAACGGATCCCGGCGACATCGTAAGGCTAGCTCAGCGCGCCAGCCATGCCTTCGCGATATCGAGACGCTGCCAACCGCCATCGCGCCCCGTCTTATCGAGCGGATACCCGGCTGGAAGGGCAGTCCGCGCCAGTAGCTGACGCAACTGCGTGGTCGACAAATTCGGATGCGCAGCACGGATGAGATTCTCCGCGCCGGCCGGCACTGTCAGCGCGCGGGATGTGTTGCCCTGTGCGACAAATGAATACGTGGCCCGCTCGCGGTAAGTCTTCAACGCATCCCCGGTCGACTGATACGGCGACTGACAGGCGACGACACGCGCCAGTGGCGCACCCGTCCGCGCGGTGAGCACCGCACGAAGTTCCGTCTTCGCCTCGCCCAGCAGGCCGGCGAAGTTGGGATCGGAAAGCACCTGCGCCACAGTAGATTCAGCTTGCATTCGTCCACCGATGACGTCGAGTGGATAGTGCACGCCGAGCACAACGCGGTGATAGCCGTATTCGGCACCGCGGGCAAGTAGCTGCGGACCGACTTCCGGCAGCATCGACGCGATCAGGAACGCTTGGGTGAAACCCCAGGTGGTATGACCCGACGGATAGGAGCCAGTGCCCCGTACCGCTTCGTACAGATCCGCACGACCATCGCCGTAGTGCCGAATCAATTGCGGCGCAACCTCAAACGGACGCAGATTGTGGAAGTACTTCTTCTCCTTCGCCGTGCCAACCCGCTCCCCGACGAGCGCGTCCTCGCCGAGCAACAGAGCTGCGGTCTTGGGCAATTGGCCAGCGCGCAAGGCTGCGTAGAAGGCTGGCGACAGCTTCGAGCCGAGCGCGTTGAATATCGCGGGCCCTTCGATGTCATAGTTGTCATTCACCGCGTACTGCGCGACCGTCGGCGCCGACGTCACGTTGATCGCGACCGCGTTCGCGAGGTTCTGTTGACGAACGACATCGGAGATCTGGCTGAAACCGTCAAGTACGCCAATATGGTCGGCCGGGGCCTTCGTCGCAAACGGCGATGCCTTCTGCGATGCGCTGTACCCGGCGCTCGTCGGCGCCGACGTCGGCGCGAACGCACATGCCGACGGAGCCGCCAACGCCTGTCCAGGGACCAACAGCCCACCGGCGACGATCATGGCAGCCGCAACTGCTTTCAAGGAATTTCCGATGACCTTCACCGCACGGAACCTGCCAGAGAGTCGTGAACCGTTCTAGTGAGCAATATGAACAACTGGGTGGCATCAGGTGACAGATCCGCCTCGTGCCAGCATTGACCCCTATGACCGACTGTCAATGACATACGTACAACTTCCCGACAGGAGCACCATGACCTTCTCCGGTTTTCCCGAAGCGGCGTTCGACTTTTACGACGACCTCGAAAACGACAACAGCAAAGTCTTCTGGGAGGCACATAAGGACATCTACCGCAGTGCGGTCGTGGAGCCGATGACTGCACTCACCGACGAACTGGCCGACGAGTTCGGATCGGTCAAGATATTCCGCCCGCACCGCGATGTCCGATTCTCCAAAGACAAGACGCCTTATAAAACTCACCAGGGGGCATTTATCCCGGTTGGTCCGGCCACCGGCTATTACGTGCAAATCGCAGCGCCCGGCTTCACCGTCGCGGTCGGCTTCTATGACGCTGATGCCGAACGTCTCGCCGCCATCCGCGCAGCGATTGACCATAAGCGGCACGGTCCGGAATTGGAGAAAGCCATCGCCACACTGACCCGATCCGGTTGGGAGGTCGGCGGCACCACACTGAAGACCGCACCACGAGGATGGGATATCGAGCACCCGCGCATCGAATTGCTCCGACATAAGTCGCTGAGTGTTTCCCGCGATTACGGATTCGACGAAATCGTGCACACGCCGAAATTGGTGAATCGAATTCGCACCCATTGGCGAGAGGCCACACCGCTTATCGATTGGTTGCAGCAGCACGCATAACCACCGTCGACTGTGATGCGGGCCATCTCTGGTCTCTACCCCTGATGAATCGGGGCGCGACCGGACATAATGCTGAGATGCGCTCCCAGGCTCCGACCACGGTTATCGCGGTCATCATCACGTTGTGCACGTGCGCGATCGCGTTTCTCGCTTATCTCATGTGGAGTAGCAAGAACGATTCTCCGAGCGTCGCGACCCCGACGGCCACCGTGACCACCACCAGCATCGCGACCGAAACGGTTACCGAGACACCGTCGACTGTCACGGTGACCAGTGCACCGTCGTCGACCGCCCAGTCCTCGGGTTACGCCGCTGAAGGCGAGCCGTGCACGGCTGACGAGCTGAATGACCAGGTCGCCGTCGGGCGCCGCACGTTGATCTGCACCTACCAAGGCGAAGAGGCGACAAACGAATACGAGTGGGAATACCTGTCGACCAGCTATTGACGAGGCACCGGGCCGAGATAGGTATATCGCCCATTCCTCGCAAACCGCACACGAGACGCCTTCGCCCGTAGCGGTCGGGTTGAAATCAGCATCACATGTAATCCCCGTGCCGGAATAACTCCGGCGTCGAGGCTCATTGAATCAACTATGGCTTCAACACAGAATTCGATCCCGTCCATCAGCCTTAACAACGGCATCACCATTCCGCAGCTCGGCTTCGGTGTCTTCCAGATTCCCGCTGACGAGACCAAGGCCGCGACGTTGACCGCACTCGAACTCGGCTACCGCCACATCGACACCGCGCAGATGTACGGAAACGAAGCCGAAGTCGGCCAGGCGGTTCGCGAATCGGGCATCCCGCGCGACGAGATCTTCGTGACCAGCAAACTCAACAACAACGCGCACGCTCCCGAGGCTGATACCGCTGCCGCAGCCCAGCGCACCGTCGACGCACTCGACATCGGCGCCGTCGACCTCTACCTCATCCACTGGCCGCTTCCCGAGGTCGGCGACTACGTCGCCACCTGGCGCATCCTTGAGGAGGCCTATCGGGACGGCAAGTTCCGCTCGATCGGTGTCTCCAACTTCCACCAGCCTCACCTGGAGCGGCTGCTGGCCGAAACCGACGTCGTACCGGTCGTCAACCAAATCGAGGTACACCCGTATCTCTCCCAGAATCCGTTGCGCCAGTTCAACTCCGACCATCAGATCGTCACCGAGGCATGGTCACCGATCGCCCAGGGAGATGTACTCGACGACCCGGCGCTGGCTCCCATCGCCGCCGGTCTCGGCCGTTCGGTCGCGCAGGTTGTCCTCCGCTGGCATATTCAGCGCGGCGATATCGTCTTCCCCAAATCGGTCACCCGCTCACGCATCGCCGAAAACCTCGAACTGTTCGACTTCGAGCTCTCCGATGATCAAGTCTCGGCGATCGAGGCTCTCAACGCTGACCGACGTCGCGGACCAAATCCGGACGAGTTCAACTGGGTGCCGTAACCGCACACCCACGGTGCCGGAATCGCAGGTCGGCACGTCTACTCTGGATTAGTGCAATCCACGAGTACTGAGCCGGCGTCGATCGACTCACCGAGGCGATATTCCGCCCGACTGTGGATCGCGGCAATCGCGATAGGCGTAGCGGGACTGTGCTATTCATCGTGGACCCTGGAACACCTCTGGGCCGGTGGACTCGACCCGATGCGCACATTCCTCAGTGAACTCGACGCCGCTGGCCGGCCACACCGCCAGGTCTACGTCGCCGGAGATATCATCACCGCCGTCGCCGCGATGGTCGCGATGCTCGTCTTATCATTGCCAACGCCGGCCGTACGGGGCTATCGGTCGCTCATCGCAATCATCGCTTTCGGTTGCTTCGGCGCGGCGACGCTGGCCGATGCGTTGATGCCGATCGAATGCATTCCCGGTGTCGACGCCGACTGTCCGTGGGAGCCCAGCGGCATCTTTCCACAGTTGCACCATGTTCATGCGCTGACGAGTTCGGTTGCCGTCATCAGTCTGTTCACGGCGATCATTGCCGCGAGCCTCGCCTCCTTCGCCGGCGATCGATGGCGATTGTTACGAGTCGCCGGGACAACGATTTTCGGAGTGATCGTGGTGTCCACCGCGTGGATGCTCATCGCGGACAACCTCACCGGCGACTATCGGTTGGGGTTGGCCCAGCGCATTCAGGTCGGCGCGATGTCGGTGTGGATGCTGGTCTGGGCCGTGGCAGTTGTTCGGGAAAGGCGATCCCCCTGAGGCGCGCAGATGCGCTCCGGGCATGTGCAGCACTCACGGGGACCGGTTTCCGTCTGACGCCTGCTAGCCCAAATCGACAACGCCCGACGACGTCGCACCTGAGTACAGCGCATCGATCCGCTCTGCGTACTTATCGGCAATTGGCTTGCGCCGCAACTTCATCGTCGGTGTCAGCTCGTCACCGCCTGGATCCCACGCAGCCGGCACGATCGCGAATCGCTTGATCTGTTCGACGCGGGACAACTTGCCATTACCCTGTCGGATTGCCGCCGTCACCTCTTCGATCACTGCCGAGTGACTCGACACGGTCGCGATATCCTCATCACCGAGTTTGTGCAGGTGTGCGCGTGCGGTGGCGGCGTCAGGGTCGAGAACAACCAGCGCGGACACATACGGCTTCGCGTCACCGATGGCGACGACCTGACCGATCAGCGATGACGCCGCTTTCATCGCATTCTCAATATTGGTCGGCGACATATTCTTTCCCGACTCGGAAATGATGAGTTCTTTCTTGCGATCGACGATGGTCACGTTGCCGTCGGCGTCCACCTCGGCGATGTCGCCGGTGGCAAGCCAGCCGTCAGCGTCGATCGTCTCCGCCGTCTTTTCCGGCTGGCCGCGGTAGCCCTCCATCACCACCGGGCCGCGGATCAACAGTTCGCCGTCCTCGGCGATCTTCACCTCGACACCGTGGACCGGTTTGCCAACGGTACCGATCTTCAGGTTCTCCGCGGTCGTCATCGTCGAGACACCAGTCGTCTCGGACATGCCCCATACCTCCAATACCGGAATCCCGAGGCCGAGAAAGAATTCCAGAACTTCCGGAGGGATTGCCGCCGCGCCTGACGCAGCGAAGGTGACTTGATCCATCCCGATCGCGCCGCGCACTTTCGACAGCACGAGTTTGTCCGCGACGGCGTGCTGCAACGCGTCAGCGGCGCCAGGTTTACGGCCAGCCAATTGCGCCTTGGCGGCAGCCGCGCCAGTCCGCAACGCCCAAGCCCCCAGTTTTGCCTTCACCGGGCTGGACTCCTCGGCGAGCTTTGCCTCGATGCCCGCTTTGATCTTCTGCCACACGCGGGGCACGCCGAAGAAGAAGGTCGGGTGCACGTCGGGAAGCGCAGCGGCGATCTCGCGCGGGTCGGGAACCGTCGTAATCTGAATCCCGCGAACGAGATTGGCCGCGTGCGCCGACACGCGGTCGGCGATGTGGGCGGCCGGTAGATACGACACGATCCGGTCGTCGAAGCCGACATCGACATGCTCGGCAAGTGCCGTCAATTCGGCGATGATGTTGCGGTGTGAAATCTCGACGCCCTTCGGCGGACCGGTTGTGCCCGACGTATATATGAGCGTTGCCAGGTCCGTCGGCTGCACCGCATGCCACACGGCGTCGAAGTCGAAGTCAGCGGCGGGACTATCCTCGACGTCGGCCAACGAGACGGCACCATCTGGTGAACCATCCACCACCACAACAGTTTTCACGTCGGAAGTCGCTGCGGCGATGACCGGGACGAAGACCTGCTCGGTCACCACGACAGTGTTTCCCGCGTTGCCGAATAGGTACCCGACTTGATCGGGTGAGCTGGTGTTGTAGATCGAAAACGGCACTGCGCCCAAATGCAGACATGCGGTATCGACGAGATGAAACTCGGGCCGGTTGGTCAGCATGATGCCAACCCGATCACCTTGTCGCACACCGAGATTGGCTAGGCCCGAGGCGATGGTACGGACGCGCCGCGCGTATTGCGACCAGGTGATGCTCGTCGTTCCACCTACGGTGCGCAACGCCACGGCGTCGGGCCTGATCTTGACTGTTTGCTGGAAGGCTTCGGGCAGCGTCGAAACTTGCGCGCCGCTTTCATGCGAGAACGTGATCGGTGTATCAGACATTAAGTGAACCTCGAGGCGTCGATCGGGTATGTTGCACGCCACAGTAGCGAGATTGCAGCGTCCGCGATGTCTGAATTGCCGTTTATCACTGCTAACGACTTCTGCCGCGTCGCTATCCTGGGGTGTCATGTCCGACGCAAACAAGTCGTACCCATTGCTGTGGATCAACGGCGCATTCGGCGCGGGAAAGACGCAAACCGCCTTCGAACTGCACCGACGCCTATTGAACTCATTCGTCTCGGACCCCGAACTAGTCGGTTTCGGCATCCATCGCATGCTGCCCGAATCCGCCCGCGACGACTTTCAAGACCGCCCTCAGTGGCGGTCGGCAGTGATCGCCACGCTGGCCGACGCCGTCGCCACCCATGACGGACCGGTCATTGTGCCGATGACTCTGGTCGAGCCCGACTACTTCGACGAGGTAATGGAGGGCCTGTCCGACGCCGGCGTCGAAGTGAGGCATTTCGCGCTAATCGCGTCTGCACGCACGCTGCGAAAGCGACTGCGCCTTCGGCTCGGTTACGGCGTCGGAAAGCTGTTCGGCCATGACGAGACGTGGGCGATGCAACAGATCGATCGCTGCACGACTGCGTTGTCCGACAAACGATTTGATGTCCCGATCGGAACCGACGACCGCACCGTCGACGAAGTGGTCGAGGAAATCGCCAACCAAACGGGGCTGCCCCTGGTCAAGCCCCGGCTGTCCGCGTCGCGGTACCAGCTGCGGCGGATACGGGTCGGTCTGGCGCACATCCGATAGGTGCGTGCGCCACCTTCGACCGTGAACCTTTCCAGGAAATTCGTCCGAATAGTGCCTTGGGAAGGGCAATATGCCCTTCCCAAGGCACTATTCGGACGATTTTCGCAGCGGGCGGCAACAGTATGCGGACGAAGTCCCGGACGGCGGGGCCGCTACCCCTTCGTCGGCGACGGTCGCTCCAAGTCCGTCAACGTCCACTCGCCGTCACCAATCAACTGCAGCAACTTGGTGTGATGCTGGTCGGTGGTGCTGCGATGACTCACCGAAACGATCACCATATCGGGCAGTTCAGTACGAAGGAGCGAATACAGGGTGTACTCGAGGCCCTCGTCGACCGCCGACGTCGCCTCGTCCATGAACACGGCGCGCGGCTTGGTCAACAACACCCGGGCGAAGGCGATACGCTGCTGCTCTCCCGGCGACAATACCTTCGACCAGTCCTCTTCCTCGTCGAGGCGTTCGGTCAAGTGGCCCAACATAACTCGCTCAAGAGTTGCCTTGAGTTAATCGTCGGTGAATGTCTGCGGCTCAGCCGGATAGGCGACCGCCGTCCGCAGATCACCGAGCGGTATGTAGGGCACCTGAGACAAAAATAGGGTGGCATTGCCTGCCGGCCGGATGAATTCGCCATCGATGAACGGCCACAGCCCGGCGAGACCACGAAGCAGCGTTGTTTTGCCCGAACCTGATTGCCCTTTGATGACAAGGGCGTCGCCGACACCGAGGCCGAGAGTCAAGTCGTCGACGAGCTTGCGTCCATCGGGAACCGCGATCTCGACGTTGTCCAGCCCAACCGTGTCCGGCGAATCAGCTGGAACATCCTTTGTCAGCATCGCGGGAAGTGAACGTGACCGCACATTGGCGTCTTCAAGGCCGTCGAGACGGATGAGCGACGCTCGGTAGCCGGTGAACGTGACGTAAGCATTCCTGAAGAAGGAGAGCGAGTCGTGTAGTTCGCCAAATGCCGAAGCTGTTTGGGTCATATCGCCGAGCTGAATCTGACCCGCGAAGAATCGGGGCGCTTGCGCGACCAGCGGGACGACCACAGAGGCCTGGGTGATCGAAAAGTTCCACGAGGTGAATTTCAAAGTCCGGAAGACGATTCGCCAGAAGTTATTGACGATCTGACCGAATCGACTGAGCAGGCCCGAATGCTCGACACCCTCACCACGGTAAAATGCAATATTCTCGGCGCCATCACGGACGCGGATAAGCGCGTAGCGGAAGTTTGCCGCAAGTCGCTCTTGCAAGAAGGTCAGGTGGATGAGCGGACGACCAATCCAGAACGCCACGACGGTGGCAATCAGGACGAACGTCATGACCAGAAAGACCATTGCTCGCGGCACTTCCGTACCAAAGATATCCATCGGCCCGGACAGATCCCACAGGATCTTCGTAAAGGAAACGATGCTGACCGTTGCGGGAATCACGCCATTGCTCGACGAACCGTTCGCACTGAACATCATTGTCCGTGACTCCGACGCAACCACTTGGATGTCTTCCTGCACACGCTGATCTGGGTTGTCTACCCCTGCCTGCAAGAGTGCGTCGCCGCCACCGTGCGCCTGCCCGACGAAACGGTTGCGATAGAACGCGCGCTCGCCCAGCCAATCAGCGGTGACATGCTCGGTCATCCATGTCCGGAACCTGATCTCGAAGGCGCTGCCCACATAGATCTCGATAAGGGTCCGCACCACATGCATGCTGGCAAGCACGACGAACAGCCAAATGGCCTTCCAGAATGATGACTTCGCCTCGTCTAGCGCACCGCCGTCATTTTGCGATAGGGCCTGCGCGCCATACTGCAACGAGGTGTAAAGGTCGTTGCTCCAATAGGAGAGTAGGACTGTGAGTCTCACTCCGAGAACTGCGAGGAAGGTCAGGGCAAACACCAGGCCCCACGCGGAGATCCGTGTCGCCGGATCGGTGAAAAACCCACCACCTATCCGCCAGAACTGCTTGCCCCACACGGTGAACCGAGCGACAAGGTAGCCGATGACCAGCAGACCGACGAGGCAAATCGCAACAACAATCGCGAGCCACTTCAAGGACACCCAGATCTCGTCACCCCAGTTGATACTGGTTTCCACGCACTATCTCCACTCGCCGACGGTTGCAATCGCAGCAGTCTAACCGAGCGTGACCTGGCCCACCGGGTAGCCTCGATAACTATGTCCGATCTGGTGACCTATAACGTCGTCGGCGACGTCGCGCACGTGGTGCTCAATCGTCCCGACAAACTGAACGCGCTGACTCTCGACATGCTCGACGAGCTCGGTCGTTGCGCGCGCCGCGCGGCGAAGGACAGGTCCCTGCGGGGCGTCCTGCTTTACGGCGCCGGTGACAGCTTCAGTGCTGGCCTCGACTTCGGCAGTACCACCAAACAGGTTGGCCGTGTCCTGAGAACCTTTGTCCCACGACTGTTCTCGGGCACCGCGAACGGATTTCAGAATCCTGCCTGGGTGTGGCGCTCTGTTCCAGTTCCAGTCATCGCGGTGGTAACCGGCCACTGTTTCGGTGGTGGGCTGCAAATCGCGCTCGGCGCGGACTTCCGCATCGTCTCGGCCGACGCCGACTTCTCCATCATGGAGGCCAAGTGGGGACTCATCCCCGACATGTCGGCCTCCGCGAGCCTGTCGCAATTGATCGGCATCGACGTCGCGAAGAAGCTCACCATGACCGCCGAGATCTTCGATGCCTCCTATGCGAAGCAGATCGGACTCGTCACCGAGGTGGCCGACAACCCGCACACGGCGGCCGATGCCCTCATCGCCCAGATCTCCCAACGCTCACCCGACGCTGTCGCCTCAGCGAAAGCACTCTTCGAACGCACTTGGGAGCGCAGCTCACTGTGGAACTTCCCGATCGAGCAGTTTCTGCAGATGCAGCTACTTCGCGGCAAGAATTCATCGATCGCGCGGCTGGCCGGTTTGACGAGGTCGGTGCCGGAATACGTTCAGCGACAGTTCTGACGAGGTCAGAACGGGCGTAACACCACGCCATCTCTGGACTTGAGAGCCTGAGCCGTGACGAATTGGGTATACGGCCCGACACGGATGTCATAGCCGGCCTGATCCGCCCGCACGTCATCGACCTCGAAAGTCATATAGCAGACGCGTCGCCCATCATCGGAGGTCTCCGCCTTCTTGGGTCCGAGTCGCGTCTCCCCTTCACGCGTTCCGTCCTGAGCCCAGATTTCGACGACGGTGCCGGGCTTGATCATCGCTTGCAGAAGCGAATCGGACTGGCACGCGACGACCACAATCCCCTTGCCGGTGAACACCGAACCGTTGATCGAACCGGCCAAGATAGCGATCACGGCTACCACGGCCATCACCACTCCGACGATGGAGCTTCCCACGATGACGGGTATTCTCCATCGCTTTCGCCACGTACTCTGCGTCAGGTTTGCACCTGACGGCAGCCACATCTGCGCTGGCGCAGGCGGAGTTGGCGGAAGGACGCCGTAAGGCTGAGCCGCTCCATACTGCGGTGCGCCGACGTGCTGGGCTTCACCGTACTGAGGACTACCGTACTGAGGTGCACCGTATTGGGAGCTGCCGTATTGGGGGTAGCCATGTTGAGGTGCGCCGTATTGGGGGTAGCCGTACTGCTCGCCGCCGCCTTGAGGAACGGCGCCATACTGGGGATCGCTTGCCTGGGGATCGCTTGCCTGGGGATCGCTTGCCTGGGGATCGCTTGCCTGGGGATCGCCGAAATACTGCGGCGCACTTGGGTTTTGCGGCACCTGCGGGGACTGAAACCCCGTCCCATACTGGCCGTGCGGATATGCAGACGGCGTCGCCCACGGGTCGCCCGACGTCGGGGACTGCTCCGGTTGGGCGACCTGTTCCGGGTCATCAGTCTGGGCACGTTCCCAGGGGGCGGGCTGTTGTGCCGCACCAGATTCGACCTCGGACTCGGGTCGGTCAACGCTCTCGGTGCCGGTGTCGTCCGCTTGTGGCTTCTCGTCAGGTCGGTCGGAATCCATCTCAGTCCTTCTTCTTCGGCGGGAAGTATTTGATCAACGCCTCCTGCACGACTGATGTCGCCAGTGAACCGTCGCGGTTAAAGAACCGCCCCGACCCGATGCCGCGGGAACCGGCAGCCGTGGGCGACTCGGTCGCGTAGAGCATCCACTCGTCGAACCGGAATTCGCGGTGGAACCACATCGAGTGATTCACGGTGGCCGCGAATAGTCGGTCGATCCCCCACGACAAGCCGTGCGTGGTGATGATCGAGTCGAGCACGGTGGTATCCGAGGCATAACACATCGCGCCGACGTGCAGACTCGGATCATCGGGCATCGTCCCGTCTGCCTTCATCCAGACACGGTTGCTTGTCAGGGTTTCGCCGGCCTCACGCATCTTCCAGCTGGGGTCGTTGGCGAAGCGAATATCGATGGGATGCAACGCATTTACGAATGCGGCCACCCGATCCTCGAAGCCCTTAAAATGCTCCCCCAGCGGCGGCAACTCCTCCGGGTAGGGGACCTCAGGGATCTCAACGGCGTGATCCAGACCCGCCGAGTTGTCCTGGAAAGCAACCAGCATGGTGAAGATCTCCTCGCCACCCTGCACCGCCGTCACCTGGCGGTTGGCAAATGACTTGCCGTCGCGGAAACGGTCGACCCGGTAGGTCATCGGCTGCTTCACATCGCCACCGCGAATGAAATGCGCGTGCAGCGCGTGAACCGGCGGGTTGCCTCGGGTCAGGGTGCGCGATGCGGCGACGACACCCTGGCCCAGGAGTTGACCGCCAAAGGTCCGCGCGGTCACCTGTTCCGGATGCTGGCCAACGAACTCGTTCTCATCGACCTGCTCGACGTCGAGCAGTGCGAGCAATTTCCCGAGGTCCTCTGATTCGGTTCGCGTATCAGTCACGCCAACCACAGTAGTGACGCTCCGGTGGTCTCTGTGCACCCGGTTCGGATGGCGGGCAGGGCAGTCTCGATACACCCGCCTCGGCTAGCGCCTCGCCGGGAACTCGGCCAGCCAAAGTTGACCACCCGACCGCCGGGCCTCGCTACAACCTTCAGTGGTCCTGCTCGCCGATCTTGTGGATGTGAATCAGGTTGGTCGAGCCGACGGTCGCGGGCGGCGCGCCAGCCACGATCACGACCGTGTCGCCGACCTCCAGCCGTCCGATATCCAAGAGCTGATGGTCCACCTGATCAATCATCTGATCGGTATCGGTCACCTTGTCGACGATGAAAGTCTCAGTCCCCCAACTCAATGAGAGCTGACTGCGCACTTCCTGGATGGGTGTGAACGCCAACAGCGGCAGTCGCGAATGCAGCCGCGCCAATCGACGAACGGTGTCACCCGACTGTGT
Organism: Gordonia sp. CPCC 205333; assembly: GCF_048537885.1. Classification (NCBI taxonomy): domain Bacteria; kingdom Bacillati; phylum Actinomycetota; class Actinomycetes; order Mycobacteriales; family Gordoniaceae; genus Gordonia; species Gordonia sp. CPCC 205333. Next base: position 87,250 of record NZ_JBCLVI010000005.1, read on the forward strand.
GAACGCGACGAGGGCTTTCACGTCGAGCCGCTCCCCGATCTCCCGGGCCGCGAACGAGATGACGCCCCGCTTGGTACGCGGAACATGGTCGAGTGGCGGCACTTCACGTGATCCGCTCTCCACAGTCTTCGCGATCCGGTCCATCGTCGCGACCGCTTCAATCGGGAATTTGCCGACTGACGTCTCACCGGACAGCATCACCGCGTCGGCACCGTCGAGGACGGCGTTGGCGACGTCGGATGCCTCGGCTCGCGTCGGCCGCGAGTTCTCGATCATCGACTCAAGCATCTGCGTCGCCACGATCACCGGTCGCGCGTTTTCACGCGCCATCTGAATGGCCCGCTTCTGCACCAACGGCACCTCTTCGAGCGGCAGTTCCACACCGAGGTCGCCGCGGGCGACCATGATCGCGTCGAAAGCCAGCACGATCGCTTCCAGATTGTCGATGGCTTCAGGCTTCTCGAGTTTCGCGATCACCGGCACTCGACGCCCGACACGATCCATCACTTCGTGAACAAGTTCGATGTCAGCTGGACTGCGCACGAACGACAAGGCGATCAGGTCGACGCCCAGACTCAGCGCGAATTCGAGGTCGGCGAGATCCTTCTCTGACATCGCCGGCACCGACACATTCATACCGGGTAGCGAGATGCCTTTGTTGTTGCTTACCGGGCCACCTTCGGTGACAACGCAGACGACGTCGTCACCGTCGACTGCCGTCACGGTCAGGCCGACTTTGCCGTCGTCGACGAGCAGTCGGTCCCCGGCCTTCGCGTCCCGCGCCAGTTCTTTGTAGGTGGTCGACACCCGATCGTGGGTACCCGCAACATCTTCGACGGTGATGCGGACTTCCTCACCGTTCTCCCACACGGTCCGATCCTGCGCGAACCGGCCGAGACGAATCTTGGGACCTTGCAGGTCGGCGAGAATGCCGACGGCTTTCCCGGTCGCATCACTCGCCCGACGCACACGCCCGTACATCTCGGCGTGATCCTCGTGTTCACCGTGACTGAAGTTCAACCGGGCGACATTCATTCCAGCGTCGACGAGCTCGCGCACTCGTTCATCAGTCGAAGTGGCAGGGCCAAGGGTGCATACAATCTTTGTTCGACGAGTCACCTAGGCGAGCTTAGTCGGGTGCACACCACTCACGTGCAGCCGGAGCACCAGTTGTCACTTCCACGTCATGTGCTGTTACGTGACGCTCGGGGAATCGCCTGATTCGGATGAAGAATCCTTCGGTTGGGCATCGACGCGTTTGACGATATTGGGTGTGACATTCGGCGTCTCGGCGGTCTGGTCATCGCCGTCAGTCGACGCCGACTCGGCCGGTTCGGGCTCGTCGGCATCGGCCGCAGACTCCGAATCCACGACCCGCTCGCCCGCAACGACCTCGGCGAGGCGATCGATCGACGCCCGCAACTTGTCCGACGTCGTCCACCGAGCACGCTCTAGCCGCTTGGGATCATCGAGCCGGGTCCAGTCATAGGTGTGTGTGACCGTCGTATTCTCGTCGTCAGTGACGGCCAGTTCCCACCGCCATAGATGTCCGGGCGGGGTAGAGCCGGGTTCGGACGGCAACCAAGCGATCAGTCTGCCCTCCTCGAACTCGACGATGTGGTTCCGCCGCACCTGGCCTCGGGTGATCGTCGTGTCGAAGGTGTCGCCGACCCGATGTACTCGCTGTCCCTGGGCGGCCTGCGCGAGATTTCCGTTGCCGTCCCAGCGCGGTTGCTGAGCGGGATCGGCGATCAACTCGAAGATCGTCGCCGCCGATGCGGCGATCTCACGGCTTGCCGAAACGATACGGTCGTCATCATCGTCATCGGCGGTGGCACCAGTCACGATGGCGGCGACTGCGAGATCGTCATCCGCTGAGCCGTCTGCGGCCGCGGATTCAGTATTCCCGGAATCAGCGTCGTCGGATTCAGTTGTATCGTCGTCAGTCGCATCCCCCTCTGACGAGTCGCTGTCCCCGGTCTCGACAGGGTCTGTGTGATCGGCATCGGAAGAGTCTGCGTCCTCAGCGTCGCCGTCTTCTGACGCCGCCTCATCCGACGGCGCCGCTGCATCCGGCGCGCCGACCGCACCCGCATCGGCATCCTCAACCTCTGTCAGCCGCGTTGTCGGTACGCCAACGAAACCATCAGCCTTTACGGGCTGCGCTGCGGCATCATTTTCGAAGTCGTCATAATCGTCATCACTGTCGAACGGATCAACGTAGCCGACAACACCGGCGTGTTCGAGCTCCTCGGCCCGCCACGGTCGATACATCGTCAACCCAAGTTCGCGCCCCTTCGGCGCCAACACGAAGTAGGCTGCCGCACAGGCGAATACTATCGCCGCGGTGAATACGTTGATCCGAATACCGAGAATTTCGGTGGCGTGGTCGGTGCGCATCAACTCAATTCCGAAGCGCCCCAGGCAGTATCCGGCCACGTAGAGCGCGAAGAGCCGTCCGTGCCCGATGCGCAGATATCGATCCAGGCAGATCAGTACTAGAACGACGAACACATTCCACAGCAATTCGTAGAGGAACGTCGGATGCACTGCCGGTAGCAGTCCGCTATTCACTTGACCGGTAGATACGCCGTCGATGACGTTGGGCCCGATCTGCCCAAAAGAGTTGCGGCGGTCGAATATTTCCAATCCCCACGGAAGTGAGGTCGTCCCACCGAAGAGCTCTTGGTTGAAATAGTTGCCGATCCGGCCGATAGCCTGTGCCAGCAGAATCGCCGGAGCGATGGCATCACCGAACGGACCCAGTTTGATTCCGTGGCGACGGCAGCCCAACCACGCACCCAGTGCTCCGAACGCGACTGCGCCCCAGATACCGAGTCCGCCCTCCCATACCTTCAGCGCGTCAATAGGTGTCTTTTCGGCAGTGGACCCGAAGTACGTCGACCAGTCGGTCATGACGTGATAGATCCGACCACCGATCAGACCGAACGGCACCGCCCACACGGCGACGTCGAGTACCTCGCCCTCCTGTCCGCCGCGTGCACGCCAACGGCGCGAACCCCACCAACAGCCGACGATGATGCCGAGGATTATGAAGAGCGCGTAGGCCCGGATCGGGAGGGGGCCAAGATGCCAAACGCCCTGCGGTGGACTCGGAATATAGGCGAGAACCGTCGTGGTGGTCACGAATGCAACCCTAACGTGGCCGCTACCGGCAACCGCGCGAGCGGGTCGCGTGTTGGGTGTTCAGTACTCTTTGCGCACACCTTCGGCGAGTTCGCTGACCAGACCGGACAGTTCGTCGAGGCCCGCCGCCGCAGCGCTGACGAGCGCCGATCCGACGATCACACCGTCGGCGTACTGCGCGATCTCCGCGGCCTGACGGCCGTCTCGGACCCCTAGGCCGACGCCGATCGGGATGTCGGAGTACTCGCGAACACGCGCACACAGTTCGGGTGCCGCATTCGACACCGCGTTACGCGCGCCGGTAACCCCCATAGTCGATGCCGCGTATACGAATCCACGGCAGGAGTCGACCGTCAGCGCGAGCCGTTCGGTCGTCGACGACGGTGCGACCAAATAGATGCGGTCCAGTCCATGCGCGTCCGACGCCTCATGCCATGCGGCGCCTTCCTCGGGAATGAGGTTGGGCGTGATCAGTCCGGCTCCGCCGGCGGCAGCCAGATCGCGGGCAAAGTTGTCGACGCCGTACGCGAGTACCGGATTCCAGTAACTCATCACAACCGCCTGTCCGCCGGCCGAGGCGACTGCCTCGACGGCGGTGAACACATCACGTACGCGCACACCATTGCGGAGCGCTTCGTCGGCGGCATCCTGGATCGTCGGGCCGTCCATCACCGGATCGGAATACGGAACGCCGACTTCGACTATGTCACAACCAGATTCGACCATCGCCCGAAACGACTCGACCGAGTCCCGCACCGTCGGATACCCGACCGGGAGATAGCCGATGAGGGCACTACGGTCCTCGCTGCGGCACTGCGCGAAAACCGATCCGAGCTTCGACGGTGCGGTTTTGACGGTCATTTGTCTTCGCTTTCCGATTGCGGACGATCGAATAGTCCGAACCAGCGTCCGGCAGCGTCGACGTCCTTATCCCCTCGACCAGACAGGCTGACCACGATGATCGCGTCTTCGCCCAACTCCTGCCCCAGTTTCAACGCGCCCGCGACCGCATGCGCCGATTCGATCGCGGGAATGATTCCCTCCCGGCGACTGAGCAGACGCAACGCGTCCATCGCTTCGGTATCGGTGATCGGGCGGTAGTCGGCGCGGCCGGTGTCTTTGAGGTAGGCGTGCTCGGGACCAACGCCGGGATAGTCCAAACCTGCTGAGATGGAATGACTTTCGATGGTTTGGCCGTCTTCGTCCTGCAACAGATACGAGTAGGCACCCTGGAACGCACCCGGCGTGCCGCCAGTGAAGGTTGCCGCGTGACGGCCGGTTTCGACACCGTCGCCGGCCGCTTCGTAGCCCACCAACTTCACCGACGCGTCGTCGATGAACGGGTGGAAGATGCCGATCGCATTGGATCCACCACCGACACAGGCCACTACGGCATCGGGTAACCGGCCGACCTGCTCTTGAATCTGAGCGCGAGCCTCCAGTCCAACTACGCGTTGCAGATCACGCACCATCGTCGGGAACGGATGTGGTCCCGCGGCAGTGCCGAAACAGTAATAAGTGTTGTGCGCGTTGGTAACCCAGTCACGCATGGCCTCGTTGATCGCGTCTTTGAGTGTGGCCGAGCCGTTGTCGACGGCGATCACCGTCGCACCGAGAAGGCGCATCCGAGCGACATTGAGTGCTTGGCGATCGGTATCGACGCGCCCCATGTAGATGACACATTCAAGACCGAGCAGCGCACAGGCGGTCGCCGTAGCCACACCATGCTGACCCGCTCCGGTTTCAGCAATAATGCGCGGCTTGCCCATTCGGACGGCGAGGAGCGCCTGGCCGAGCACATTGTTGATCTTATGCGAACCGGTATGATTCAGATCTTCACGCTTGAGGAAAATCCTTGCGCCACCGGCGAATTCGGAAAGTCGCTTCGCCTCGTAGAGTGGTGAGGGACGCCCGGTGTAGTCGCGCTGCAGGCGATCGAGTTCAGTCAGGTAGTCGGTGTCGGACCGCACCTTCTCATAGGTGGTGGCGACCTCGTCGATGACTGCCATCAACGCCTCTGGCACATGTCTGCCGCCATAGACTCCGAAGTGGCCGCCTTCGTCGGCTTCCAGGGAGGTACGGGTGGTCAGTCCAACACTGGCCGGCGGATAGTTCACGGAAGAGGAGTCAGTACTCATGTGTCCAATTATGTTGTCAGCGAACGGGTTTGGGGCACGACGGGTGCGTCCCGGCAGTCACCAACTCCGACACCGCGGCACGTGGGTCGCCACTTGTGACGAGCCCTTCGCCGACTAGGACGGCATCGGCGCCAGCACCGGCGTAAGCGAGCAGGTCAGCGGTGCCACGCACACCCGACTCGGCGATCCGGATAACCTCGGTCGGCAGCCCGGGGGCAATCCGCCCGAAGGAGTCACGATCGACGGTGAGTGTCTTGAGATTTCGCGCGTTCACGCCGACGACTTTCGCACCGGCAGCCAGTGCACGATCGGCTTCTTCTTCGGTGTGGACTTCCACCAGTGGCGTCATACCGAGTGATTCGGTGCGGTCGAGCAGTGATTCGAGGACGGTCTGTTCGAGTGCCGCGACGATGAGCAAGATGACATCGGCACCGTGGGCGCGGGCCTCGTGGATCTGGTACGGCCCGATGATGAAGTCCTTGCGCAACACCGGAATATCGACGGCGGCGCGCACCGCGTCGAGGTCGGCGAGCGAACCGCGGAAGCGTCGCTCCTCGGTCAGCACGCTGATGATTCGCGCGCCGCCGGCCTCATACGCTTTCGCCAATTGCGCCGGGTCGCCAATACTTGCCAACTCGCCCTTGGACGGACTGGCACGCTTGACTTCGGCAATGACCCCGATACCAGGCTGACGTAGAGCTGCCATCGCATCGCGTGGCGCCTGAGCCTTCGCCGCTGCCGCCTTGACTGTCTCGTAGTCGACGACAGCCTCGCGTGCAGCCACGTCAGCTTTGACTCCCTCGATGATCGAGTCGAGTACCGTCTGCGTGTTCGACACTGCGACGCCCCTTCTGCTCATCCGCCGAAAGTCGATTCTGACGGATCTATGTGGGGCCGCCCGCTGCTGCTTCCGACGCCCGGTGGTGACTACCGGTCGTATTGCCGGTTCCCCAAGGGTAGACCGGCCGTCACGGGGTCATTTCGTCGGGGCGTGGCTTACACCACTGTGCGTCACGGCAACCTATTTGCCGTCGGTTGAGTCCTGGTCTTCGGCGGTTGGATCTACCCCGGTATCCAGTGCGTCCCACAGCAAACGTTCGCTTTCCGGTGCCGATGACTCGGCATCGGATGGCTGCTCCTGCTGTCGCTCGCGGTACTCCCGAAAGGTTTTTTTCTCCAACTCCGCACGGCGTGCGGCCGGCGATTCGTACTTGGACGACATCCGCTCGCCATTCGCCACGCGCAGCAGCAGGACACCGCCGATCACCGCCAATGCCGCTCCCACCAGAACGACGACTCCGGCCCAGCCGTTGGTGCTCACCAGCAGCAGACGGAACTGCGGCGCTAGGTCAATCGCTTTTGCGGCGTAACTGTCCTGATCGCCGCCGACCAGCATGGATACCGCCGGCGATGCCGCGAGAACCCCGCAAAGCGCCACCAGAATTGCCACCAACCGAAGTGCCCAGCCGCGCAATGCGGCCCCGGCAGCAATCGCGGCGAGCAGGACCAGCGCCAGCGGCGTCAGCCACGGACTCCAGTCCGAACCGTGCACATCCATCGCGCGAACCGGCGAGAGATCGTCGGTAACCGTCAGCGTCGCCCAGACCATCCGCGACGCGGCCCACAGCGTCGCTGCACCGGCTATTAGCGCTACCGCCGCTACCGCTTGGCGGCGGCGGACGACCGTCTTGTCGTCTGTGGGCGCGGTCTCGCTCACTCGCCGACCCTATGCATCGTCGATGCCGCGGCAATCGCGTTGAGAACAGCCGTCGCCTTGTTACGAGCCTCGTTGAACTCGTATTCCGCCTCACTGTCGGCCACGACGCCACCGCCGGCCTGAACGAATGCCCTGGCTGGGCCGTCGTCCTCACTTGCACGCATCAACGCGGTGCGGATGGCGATCGCGGTATCAGCATCACCCGCGAAGTCGAGATAGCCGACGATCCCCCCGTAGAGGCCCCGTCTGGTGATTTCGTGGTCATCGATCAATTCCATCGCGCGCACCTTCGGCGCACCGGTCAGCGTTCCGGCGGGGAAACAGGCGGCAACAGCGTCGAGTGCCTGCTTGTCCTCGCGCAATTCCCCCGACACCGTCGACACCAGGTGCATCACGTGGCTATACCGCTCGATATGCCGATAGTCGCTGACGGTCACCGTTCCCGGTTTGCAAACACGCCCAAGGTCGTTGCGCCCAAGGTCGACGAGCATCAGGTGCTCGGAATTCTCCTTCTCGTCTGCCAGCAGACCTTTTCCGAGAAGCTGATCTTCCTCATCGGTCTTACCGCGCCAGCGAGTCCCCGCGATCGGATGGGTGGTCGCGACCCGATCGCTGACCGTGACCAGCGCCTCCGGACTGGAACCGACGATCGTGTACGCGGGCCGCTCGTCGGTTTGCGGTACTCGCAGCAGGTACATGTAGGGGCTCGGATTCGATGCTCGCAGAACGCGATAGACATCGAGCGGGTCAGCGTCGGTGTCCATTTCGAATCGCATCGACGGAACCACCTGGAATGCCTCGCCCGCTTCGATCTCCCCGACCAGGCTTCCGACAATTTCGCGGTAGTCATCGAGTGTGCGCTGCGAGGTGTAGTCGGGCGCGGGCCGATCGAAAGTCGAGACAGTCGACGACGCCGGCGCGAGCAAGGCCGTCGTCATCGCGTCCAGCCTGGCAACCGCATCGGCGTACGCCTGCTCTGCGCGCTCGTCGCTGCCATCCCAATTGACCGCGTTGGCGATCAGCGTGATCGTGCCCTCGTGATGGTCGACGGCGGCGAGGTCGGTGGCCAACAGCATGAACAGATCCGGCAGATGCAGATCGTCAATGGTGTTCTCGGGTAACCGTTCGAGGCGACGCACCATGTCGTAGGCCATGAAGCCGACAAATCCACCGGTCAGCGGCGGCATATCCGGCAGCCGATCGGTGGCCAGTAGTTCGAGCGACTTGGCAAGTGCGGCAATCGGATCGCCGCCAACCGGAGCACCCGCGGGCGTATGCCCCCACCAGCTAGCCTCTCCGTCGGTGACGGTCAGCGCGGCCGGCGACCCGGCACCGATGAAGGACCATCGCGACCACGAACGCCCATTCTCAGCTGACTCCAGCAGAAAGGTGCCGGGCCGATCGCCCGCCAGCTTCCGGTACGCCGACAATGGAGTCTCGGAGTCGGCGAGGACCTTACGGGTAACCGGGACGACGCGGTGATCTTTGGCGAGGTCGAGAAATGTCTCGAGGGTGGTGGTGGCTGCGTCGCTCATCCGAGAGGTTCTCCCCCGACTCCCCACTGCGAGCGCGGCACTTCGGTGATAGTCACCCACACCGAATCCGGATTCTTGCCGGTGGCCTTGGCATATGCCTCGGTCACCGCCGCGATCGTCTCACGCTTCACGCGATCGGACAGACCGGGCGTCTGCGAGATCTGGATCAGGGGCATGTGGGTTCTCCTATTCGCCCGACGGTGCGGCTACCGGGGCATTGTCTTGTGGCACAAACTGATTGAGTGGCAATGCGTCCGTGTCGAAACAGCTGTGGTTTCCGGTGTGACACGCCGGACCGATCTGATCGACGATCAGCAACACCGTATCGCCGTCGCAGTCCAGGCGCGCTTCGCGAACATACTGTTCGTGGCCGCTGGTCTCGCCTTTAACCCAGTACTCCTGACGCGATCGTGAGTAATACGTGGCCCGGCCAGTCGCCAAGGTGCGCGCCAGAGCCGTGTCATCCATCCATGCCTGCATCAGCACGATGCCCGTTTCGCGTTCCTGCGCGACAGCCGCGAATAGCCCGACATCGTTGCGCTTGAGTCGCCCGGCGATCTGCGGATCGAGGGTGTCATTCATTGCGCGTCAGCTCCTATATTTTCCGTAGCCTCGCTCGCCCTGGCCGTTCTCACCACAATGCCGTGTTGTGCCATCGCTGCCTTCACCTCGCCGATGGTCAGCTCACCGAAGTGGAACACCGACGCGGCCAGCACGGCGTCGGCACCGGCGTCGACCGCTCGCGGGAAGTCGGCGACTTTTCCCGCACCTCCGCTGGCGATCACCGGTACGTCGACCGCGGCGCGTACCGCGGTAAGCATGGCGATATCGAAACCGGCTTTGGTGCCGTCGGCGTCCATCGAATTGAGCAAGATCTCGCCGACGCCAAGTTCCTGACCGCGACGCGCCCATTCGACAGCATCGATGCCGGTGCCGTTGCGGCCGCCGTGGGTAGTGACTTCCCAGCCCGATGGCGTCGGCGCGGAACCCGCCGGCACGGTTCGAGCGTCGACCGACAAGACGATGCACTGCGAACCGAAGCGTCTGCTCATCTCGGCGAGGACTTCGGGACGGGCGATAGCAGCGGTGTTGACGCTGACTTTGTCGGCCCCGGCCCGCAGCATCACGTCGACGTCATCGACTGTGCGGATACCACCGCCGACGGTCAGCGGGATGAAGATCTGGTCGGCAGTGCGCTTGACGACGTCGAGCATGGTCGAGCGGCCCGAACTTGAGGCGGTGACGTCGAGGAAGGTGAGTTCGTCGGCGCCTTCGGCGTCGTAGCGTGCTGCCAGTTCGACGGGATCGCCAGCATCCCGGAGGTTCTCGAAATTGATGCCCTTAACGACGCGCCCGTTGTCCACGTCGAGACAAGGGATTACACGAATGGCGACAGTCATACGACAGTCCTCCCGGTCATTCTTCTTCCTTCCAGTTGCCAGCGATGAACTCTTCGATCAACGTCAGCACCTGCGCGTGTAATCCGGGGCTACCGGCGACGAGCGACGGTGAGGTTACCGACCACGGGTTGCCGTCGAGATCGGAGACGATGCCGCCGGCCGATCGCACCAGCAATGCCCCCGCAGCGTTATCCCACGGGTGTCCACCGAAGGTGATCGCGCCGCCGACAACGCCAGCCGCGGTAAATGCAAGATCGACGCCGGTGCTACCGAGCATCCTGATGCGTGAAACTCGCGAACTGAGTTCAGTGAGCAGGTCGATACGACGCGCGCCGAAGTACCGCCCCTTTGCCTTGGCATTGAAGGCCCCGTAGGCCAGCACCGACGACGACAGGTCTTCGTCAGTCGGCAACTGTGGCAATTCCCGGCCATTGCAATAGAGCGGCGACCCGTCGTATGCCGCATAACGCCGGTCGAGCAACGGCAGCCAGGTGAGCCCGATCAGGGGTTGCCCCTCGGAGACTAGCGACAACAGCATGCCGGTCAGCGGCAGACCAGCAGAGTAGTTGAAGGTGCCATCGATGGGGTCGAGAACCCATACCGTCGACGAGTCGACCGGCGGGCCCCCGAATTCTTCACCGTGAACCGGGAGTCCGGTTCGATCCGCGAGTCGATCACTGATCAGACGTTCCAGATCGAGATCAATCTGGGTGGCGAAGTCGTTGCGACCCTTGGCAACCGCGCTCGGCGCGCCTAGTCCTTCGGTGAAGACGTGCGCGACGGAGTCGAGTACCGACACCGCGGTACTCGTCAACTCGGGTAGGTCCAAATTCACGCGGTTTCGTCGCCGCTCACTTGTGCGACCGCGGCGAGTGCCTGCGGCAACGTGAAACGTCCCGCGTACAACGCCTTGCCGACGATGGCACCTTCGACTCCGACACTGGTCAGTCCGGCGATGGCAACAAGGTCGTCAACGGTAGACACGCCGCCGGATGCCACGATCGGCGCATCCGTCGCGGCGGCGACCTGCTCGAGCAATTCGAGGTTGGGTCCGGCCAGCGTGCCGTCCTTGGAGACGTCGGTGACGACGTAGCGCGCGCAGCCGTCGTTGTTGAGGCGTTCGAGAACTTCCCAGAGGTCGCCGCCATCGGTGACCCAGCCGCGTCCGCGCAGTCGGTAGGAATCGCTTCCCTCGACACGGATGACGTCGAGGCCGACGGCGATCCGGTCACCGTGTTCGGCGATCGCGTGTCGACACCAGTCGGGATTCTCCAACGCGGCGGTGCCGAGGTTCACCCGCGTACAGCCGGTAGCCAGGGCGGCCGCCAGCGAGTCATCGTCACGGATCCCGCCGGAAAGTTCGATCTTCACACTCGTGAGTTCTTCCACGACACTCGCGAGCAAGGCACGATTGTCGCCGCGACCGAAGGCCGCGTCCAGATCGACCAGGTGGATCCACTCGGCGCCGTCGTTCTGCCAGGCCAGCGCGGCATCGCGCGGCGAACCGTAGGACGTCTCCGAACCGGCAGCGCCCTGGACGAGGCGCACGGCCTGGCCATCCGCGACGTCGACGGCCGGCAGCAGTTCGAGGGTTCTCGACACTCGGGATGTTTCGGTCGTGTTCTCAGCCACCGTTGTTGTTTCTCTCTTGTTCTCGTTGTGCGATTTCATCTTTGAGTTGCTCCTCGGCCTGGCCGACGATGCGCTGCGAAACAAAGCCGATCGCGGCGATGATCGCGATGATGGCGACCACGGCGGCGATCAGTCCGGCGGTAACCGACCATTGCGCCAGCAGCAGAATGATCGGGATGGAGACAATCAGCACGATCGCGCCGGCGCCCAGAGCCAGCAGCGCCAGCCGGACAAACGAAAATGGTTGCGGCGGTTTATCTTTCGCCATTCATACCGCCTCCAGCCAATTTTGTAGCAGTTGCGCGCCCGCGTCACCGGACTTCTCCGGGTGAAACTGTGTTGCCGACAGCGGTCCATTCTCAACCGCTGCCAAGAACCGGTCGCCATGGGTGGCCCAGGTTAGCTTGGCCGGCGGAAGCCGCGAATCCTCGGCTTTCCAAGCCCAACTCTGCGCGGCGTAGGAATGTACGAAGTAGAAGCGTTCGTCGGCGTTGAATCCCTGGAACAGAACCGAATCTGCTGGCGCCTCAACGGTATTCCAGCCCATATGCGGCAACACCGGTGCGTGCAACTGGCTCACTTCGCCGGGCCACTCGCCACAGCCCTCGGTTTCCACGCCAAATTCGACACCCCGCTCGAACAAGATCTGCATGCCGACGCAGATGCCCAGCACCGGGCGTCCGCCGGCCAGCCGTTGCCCGATGGTGCGGTCACCGCGCACCTGCGTGAACCCGGCCATACACGCCTCATACGCGCCGACGCCCGGTACGACGAGTCCGTCCGCATTCAGCGCGGCATCACGGTCGGCAGTCACCGTCACGTCGGCGCCGATCCGCTCGAGCGCACGCTGCGCCGAACGCAGATTGCCCGAGCCGTAGTCGAGAATCGTGATCTTCTTCGTCACAGACTTCCCTTCGTCGAAGGGATGCCACTCACCCGCGGATCAGGCTCGACCGCCGCGCGCAGCGCGCGCGCCACCGCTTTGTACTCGGCCTCGGTGATGTGGTGCTGATCGCGACCGTAGAGCACGCGGACGTGCAACGCGATTCGCGCGTTGAGCGCGAAGGACTCGAAGACGTGGCGATTGATCACCGTGTTGTACGGCACCGATGGCTTTCCGTTGGCAGGTGTGCCGCCGCCGATTGCCGCCGTCAGCAGGTGGTCGGGTTCTCCGACGTGCACGAAATACGGTCGCCCCGACACATCGACGACAGCTTGGGCCAGCGTCTCGTCCATCGGGATCCAGGCATCGGCAAACCGGCGGATGCCGCGCTTATCACCCAACGCCTGGCCGAACGCCTGGCCGAGCACGATCGCGGTATCTTCGACGGTGTGATGTGACTCGATCTCGACATCACCCTCCGCGCGGACGGTCAGATCAAAACTGCCGTGCTGGCCGAATGCGGTGAGCATGTGGTCGTAAAATGCGACACCGGTTGAGATACTGGTCTGGCCGGTGCCGTCGAGGTTGATCTCTACGCTGATCGACGACTCGCGGGTGGTGCGCTCGATCTTCGCGATCCGCTCGCTCGTCCCGTTGCTCGGTGTGGTCATTGCACGCTCACTCGGTCCTCGTGGTGGATTGGGCTTGCTCGCCGACGCAGGCGCCCGATTCGGCTATTTTCTTGCTGACGGCCAGGAATGCGTCATTCTCGGCGGCCAGTCCGATCGTGACACGTAGATGGCCGCTGATGCCGACATCGCGGATCAACACGCCGTCATTGAGGTAGCGCTGCCAACTCACCGCAGCGTCGACGAAGTCGCCGAACAGCACGAAATTGGCGTCCGACTCGGCGACGCGAAAGCCCATCGCGGTGAGTTCGGCGACGACCCGCTTGCGTTCAGCGACGATGTCGGCAACCCCAGCGAGGGTTTCGTCGGCGTGCCGCAACGCCGCCCGCGCGGCAGCCTGCGTGATCACCGACAGGTGATAAGGCAGGCGCACCAACATCACCGCGTCGATAACCGCTGGGGCCGCCGCGAAATAGCCCAACCGCCCGCCCGCGAAGGCGAAGGCCTTACTCATCGTGCGGGATACGACAACCTTGGCCGGAAACTCGTCGATCAGCTCGACCGCACTCGGCTGCTCCGAGAACTCGCCGTATGCCTCATCGACAATGACGATCCCCGGTGCGGCGGCGACAATCGCACGCAGGTCGTCATTCGGTATCGACGCGCCGGTCGGGTTATTCGGCGACGTCGCGAAGACGACATCGGGTGTGCGCGAAGCGATCTCACTTAACGCGAAGTCGAGGTCGATGGAGAAATCACCGGCCCGCTTCGTTTCCAGCCAGGTGGTGTCAATCCCCTCCGAGATGATCGGATGCATCGAATAGGACGGCACGAAACCCAGTGCGGTACGACCGGGCCCGCCGAATGCCTGGAGCAATTGCTGCAGAATCTCGTTGGATCCATTGGCCGCCCACAGATTATCCGCGCTGAGCTCGACACCTGTTGCCACACTGAGATATTGCGCCAAGTCGGTACGCAACGCGATCGCATCGCGGTCGGGATAGCGATGCAGTTCGGTTGCCGCGGCGCGGATCGACTCGGCGACGTCGTCGATCAATGCCGGCGACGGCGGGTGCGGGTTCTCGTTGGTGTTGAGTTGATACGGAACGTCGAGTTGCGGTGCACCATAAGGACTCTTGCCACGGAGGTTGTCGCGCAATGGAAGGTCGTCGAGCCTCACCCGCGCTCCCGGAACCGACTCGCGCGGCGCCGCACGCTTCGGCGCCGTCACGACAGGCCGAACTGCGCGGCGAACCGCCGTTTGACGGCATCACCGTGGGCGGGGAGATCCTCCGCATCGGCAAGCGTGATGACCGCGGTAGCAACGTCTTTCAGCGCGGCTTCGTCGTAGTCGATGACATGTACACCCTTGAGGAAGGTCTGGACCGACAAGCCGGAAGCGTGTCGCGCCGAACCGGACGTCGGGAGGACGTGGTTCGATCCGGCGCAGTAATCGCCAAGGGAGACAGGCGAATACGCGCCGACGAAAATCGCACCGGCGTTCGTGATCCGGTCGGCGACCGCCGCCGCGTCGCGAGTCTGGATTTCCAGGTGTTCGGCGGCATAGGCGTCAACCACCGCGATACCCGAGTCGAGATCATCGACGAGGACGATGCCCGACTGCGGTCCGGTGAGAGCTTCGGTCACTCTTTCGGAGTGTTTGGTGGTGGCGATCTGCGCCGCCACCGCGGCGTCGACGGCCGCGGCTAGCGATTCACTATCGGTGACCAGCACCGATGCGGCGATCACGTCGTGTTCGGCTTGACTGATCAAGTCGGCTGCGACGTGTGCGGGATCAGCCGAATCATCGGCGAGAATGGCGATCTCGGTCGGTCCAGCCTCGGAGTCGATTCCGACGACGCTGCGAACCAGACGCTTCGCGGCGGTCACGTAGATATTGCCGGGTCCAGTGATGAGGTCGACCGGATCAAGGATCTCTGAATCGGTGTCCTCACCGCCATAGGCCAGTAGCGCGATGCCTTGGGCACCGCCCACAGCCCACACCTCGTCGACGCCGAGTAACGCGCAAGCGGCCAGGATCGTCGGGTGCGGCCAGCCGCCGAAGGCCGCTTGCGGCGGCGAGGCGACGACCAGTGAGGCAACCCCCGCTTCTTGTGCCGGAACGACATTCATGACGACGCTAGACGGATACACCGCGTTTCCGCCGGGCACATAGAGGCCGACGCGGCGGACCGGAATCCATTTCTCGCTGACGGCGCCGCCGGGCACCACCTGCGTACGCGTGGTGGCTCGACGCTGGTCAGCGTGCACTTTGCGGGCGCGGCTGATGGACTCGCGCAGGGCGTCGGCGACGTCGGGAGCGAGGTTGTCCAGTGCAGCGGTGATCACGTCGGCTGGAACCCGCACCGAGGACGGGCGGACACGGTCGAACTTTTCCCCGTAATCGAGGGCGGTCGAGGCACCATGTGCGGCGATATCCTCCACAACCGGCGTCACCGTGGGCAGCACGGAGTTGACATCGGTACCTCCGCGAGGCAGTGCACGCCGCAATTGTGCGAGCGTTGGCGTACTGCCTCGGAGGTCAGTGCGGGACAGCATCGCATCTCCTGAGGTTGGGCTGGGTGTTGACACAGACCTATTAAGGATATGCGGTCGGTCGAATCGTTTCGGAATCCGGTGGGTTGGCCCTGCAAAAGTCCCCCTGACGCGGACAGACGGCGATAGGGCGCCCGCTCACATCACGGAGACAGTTTCCACTCACTCAACATGGAAGGCGAGTGCCCGTTTCTGGGTTGTGGCCGGGAGTTTTCCGGTGTCGATAACCAGAATTTCGCCATTGTCCTGGGTGCCGTTGGGAAGCGTCTTCTCCGCGAGTTTCATCGGCGTCTTCTCATCGGCAAGGCCGTCGATGCCGAAGTCGCTATCGTTGGACACGACGATCCTGGTGCCGCCGTCAATCGGCCACAGACCCTCGATCTTGTCGTGACCGTAGAAGTCGCCTGCCGGATTCAGTTGCGCGACAAGCTTTCCCAGGTCGACTTTGAGCTTCTTGGTGACCGGTGTGATATTGGCGTCGCGCAGTATCCCGACTGCCTTGTCCGTTGTCGCGGTACCCACCAGTGTCTCCAGCGGTTTGGTCCCGACCAGCAGCCCGCCCGCCGTGGCGTCGTAGTGCGTGCCCGCAACAGCCGAGCGAGGTCCGACGTCGGTGGCACCGGCGATATCGACCGTGTAGATCTTCTTGTCACCTTTCGGCGAGGTCTTGCCATCCCGCTCATCAACGAGGAACGTCGTGGACGACAGTGCGGTGATTTCCGAAACCGCGACGCCGGTGTCCTTCGGATCGGTCAGCGGATATAGGTATTCGTGGGTCTGCTTTGTCTTCAGATCAACCGTGACGATGCGGCTCAACGGCACCTTCTTCGCTGATCCGTCCAACCCCGGGGTGTCCAACGCGCTCTGCATGATGCCGACAAGCGTATTACCGTCCGGTGTGATGGTCAGGCCCTCCATACCCTGATTCGGCGAGCGTAGGGCCAGCTCACGCGGCAGTCCACCGTCGAACGGACTCAGTCGCTCGATCTCCCGGCCAGTCGCGTCGAAGTGGACGAGGAACGGCCCGTATTCATCGGAGATCCAGAAGGTGCCGTCGGGAAGCGCGACAAGCCCTTCGGTGTCCAGGCCGTGATCGCTTGGCGGCAATGTCTTGCCGTCGAGGTCGACGATGGTTTCGCCGGTTGCCGCCAGTGGATTGACTTGGCCGTTGAGTGGCTTCCCGTCACGACCGGCGAGTTTGACGGTGGAGATCAGCGTGGCGACGCCGTCGCGCAGCCTGAACCGGCCGATCTGCGGGGTGAAGTCCGCGACAGGTTCCACCTTCTCGTTCTTGTTCCGGCCGTCGACGTTGGGCCCACGATCGGTGAGGCCGTAGTACTCATCAGCGCTACCGGGGACCGCGACCCACGCCGAGCCATAGGCACTCCCCTGGATCGGCACGCCACCTGTGGTGGTCATCGGCGGAATGTCGGTGCTGTAGAGCTGAACCGCGTCGGTGGTCGTGACAGTCACCGAGTCCGTGCCCGTGTACCCGGCGGCAGGCGAGTAGGTTAGCGAGCCGTCCGCGTTCAAGCGGACCTTGCCATGCGCGCCATCGGAGATTTCGACGATCGCGGCGTCGTCGAATCTGTTGTGGAGGTCGGCTGCGGTGAGGGTGACGGGCCGGCCGCCGTTGGTGGTGACCGCCGCGCCGTCGTCGACGGAGTTAGAACACGAGGTAGCGATGACGGCGACGGAAACGAGGGCTAGCGGAAGCCCGGAACGCAAGCGCATCACGCAAAGGTACGGATGCGAGGTGTACGTCGGGTGAGCCCGAAGTGAACCCGGAAAATCGTCCGAATACTCACCCGGCGAGGGCATATTGCCCTCGCCGGGTGAGTATTCGGACGATTTTCACGACTGGGCTGGGTGGAGTTGGGCGGGGGCGCGGCTAGATCGGGATATCGAGCCCAAGGTCGAGCACTGTCACCGAATGCGTCAGCGCGCCTACTGCGAGATAGTCGACGCCGGTCTTGGCGTAATCCCGCGCGACGTCGAGAGTCAGACCACCTGACGACTCCAGCTTGGTCGACGGCGACCGGGAATTTCGACGCTGCACCGCGATCTGCGTCTGCCACAGCGGAAAATTGTCGAGCAGTACCAACTCTGGGTCGAGCATCAGCACCTCGTCGAATTGTTCGAGCGAATCGACCTCAATTTCGACCGGGAGTCCAGGCGCCGAAGCCCGTACCGCTGTCAGCGCCGCCGACACCGATCCTGCCGCCGCGACATGATTGTCTTTGATCAGCGCTTCGTCGCCAAGTCCCATCCGATGGTTGACGCCACCACCGGCCCGAACCGCGTATTTCTGCAGGGAACGCATGCCGGGCAACGTCTTTCGCGAATCGCGGATCGCGGCGCGCGTTCCCGATACCTCGGCGACCCACGCGGCGGTCGCCGTGGCGATCCCCGACAGGTGGCACAGCAAATTGAGGGCGGTTCGCTCGGCGGTTAGCAACGACCGCGCTGTCGCACTCACTTCCAGCACGACGCTGCCCGGTTCGACGATTGAACCGTCGTCGAGCGCGGACAGGACGGTGTATCCGTCGACGCCGATGACCTCGTCGAATACGGCCAATACCACTGGCAGCCCGGCGATTACGCCATGCTGCCGCGAGGCGATGACCGCCTTGGTGACGAGCCCCTCGGACACGGTCGCGGCTGAGGTGACATCGGGTCCGTAACGCAGATCCTCGTCAAGTGCGACGCGAATCAGGGCACGAATCTCGTCGGTGATGTCGAGCTTCAGCTGGCTCTGCTCACTCACCGGAACCGGGGTTCCCGATCTCGATCATCCGCTGAACGCTCTTGCGGGCGCGCTCGGCGACGTCTGGAGCGACGTCCACTTCGTCTTTGCCCTCACGCAAGCAGCGCAACAACGCCGCCGGGGTAATCATTTTCATATACGGGCACGACGCACGATCATTGACCGCCTGGAAGTCGACGCCGGGAGCGGCCTTGCGTAGTTGATGCAACATGCCGATCTCGGTGGCCACCAGTACCTGCTTGGCGCGGGTCTCCCGCGCGGCGTCGAGCATGCCGCCGGTCGACAGGATCTTCACCTTGTCGGCGGGTACCGCTCCTTCGCCAGCGAGGTACAGAGCCGATGTGGCGCAACCACATTCGGGGTGAATGAATAGATCGGCATCGGGATGCGACGACGCTTGGTCGGCCAGTTCGTCGCCGTTGATACCGGCGTGGACGTGGCATTCACCCGCCCAGATATAGATATTGTCCCGACCGGTTTCCCGCTTGACGTGAGCGCCAAGGAACTGGTCGGGCAGGAACAATACCTCGCGGTTGGGGTCGATCGACGCCACGACGTCGACAGCATTCGACGACGTGCAGCAGATGTCGGTCAAGCCCTTCACCTCGGCCGTGGTGTTCACATAGGAAACCACCACGGCGTCGGGATACTCAGCCTTCCAGGCACGCAGTTCATCGGCGGTGATGGAGTCGGCGAGCGAACAGCCGGCACGCTCATCGGGGATCATCACGCGCTTGTCGGGGCTGAGGATCTTCGCGGTCTCAGCCATGAAGTGCACGCCGCAGAAGATAATCTCGTCCGAGTCAACCTCGGCCGCGATCCGCGACAACGCGAGTGAATCACCGACGTGGTGGGCGATGTCCTGGATCGCGGGCAACTGGTAGTTATGCGCAAGGATGGTCGCATTGCGCTGCTTGGCGAGTGCGAGAACCTCGTCGGCCCATTCCTGGGTCGGCTCCACACCGGTATAACCGCCGGGGGCGTCGATAATCGTGCCTTCGGTGTAGGCGGCGCCGGTAGGCGCATCGGTGGTGATGCTCATGGTGCATTCCTTCCAATCGGCCCGCTCGCTCCCCACGCCGGGCTTTCGATCTCGCGGGGCTGTGCGCGATCGCAATTATCGACTGTCGGTCGAAAACTACTGCCATCGTAACACCGGACACATTCCTGTCTATTCCCAGTGTTCTGAGTCACACCCACCGGCACTCGATTGCGGGGTGGCCCGCGCCCCTCCCCCTAGACTCAACGCCATGCCGGTGCCCACAGTCGTCGAAGTCCTCAGTGCGGTATTTCAGATCGGACCGGCGGACGAATACACCGACACCGCGACTCTGCGGGTATTACTCCGACGCGACGACGACCGGTGGACTCTGCCCGGCGGCGGCAGCGACGCCAACGAGAAGTTGTCCGACACCGCACGCCATCTTCTGGTGGCACAGACTGACGAGCGGTCCGTACGCCACCTCGAACAACTGTCTGTGTTCTCCGATCCCGATCGGGTTTCGGGGGCACGGACAATCGCCTCGACCTACCTCGGTCTGGTCCCGAGCGACGCGCCACCGGCCACGCCGAGCGCGGCGGCCTGGTATGACGTGAATGCGTTGCCGCCGTTAGCTTTTGACCACGCCAATATCGTCGAAGCGGCTCGGCACAGACTGGCCGCCAAGCTCTCTTACACGAATATCGCGTTCGCCCTGGCTCCCGCGCAATTCCCGATGTCGGAGTTATCGGAGATCTACGGCGCCGCGCTCGGGTACCCGGTCGACACCACAAATCTGCTGCGAATCCTGTCGAGACGCGGCGTGATCGCCGCGACCGGCACCGTTCGACGCAACGGGCGCGGCGGCGGAAGACCCCCGGCACTGTACCGATTCGTCGACACCGAATTGCGGGTCACTGACGAGTTCGCGACGTTGCGCCCGCCGCTCTGAGACTGCTTACCCCGAAGTCCGGGTTATTGCCCGTCAGTCACACTCACGTGCCGTTTACCGCAGCCGCGACACCGGCCCGGTCGGTCACATCTAGTTTGGTACACGCGCGATACAAATGCCCCTCGACGGTCCGTACCGATACCACCAACCGCTCAGCGATCTCCTTATTCGATAGTCCCGCTGCGACGAGGTTGGCAACCTCGCGCTCACGTGAGGTCAGCGGGAGCGGATTCGACGCCAGCGCCAACGCCGGCGTCCGAATACCACCGCAACTACTCGCATAACGGTCGGCGTCGGCGCCCGATTGCACGGCGGCGCGCCTATTGCCACTCGCCTCGAATGCCACCGACGCCTGCGCGGCGGCGTCGGCCGCGGAGAGAAGCGCACCGATTTCGGCGAATTCTGTTGCCACGGTTGCCAGTCCGACACCATCTCGGTCGGCCAATGCCGTGGCATGGCGGGCATAGCCGGGAACCAGCCGGCCGTCGAGTTCTCCAGCCAGTTCGCTCAGTCTGGCTGCCACCGCGTCTTCGCCGAATCGAGCAGCGGCATGCAGCGCGGCCGCCTCGATGCCGAATTGTCCACTCGCACGCGCGTGTTCAGCCGCACGAACGGCCACGTCCACCGCATCCACGATCGCACCCTCAGCCGCTGCGACCCACGCGCACGCCACCTCGAATTGCGGGACATACACTGCCACATGGGTATTGGCTATTTCACCGAATCCACGGACCGCCGACTTCGCCTTATCCGCCAGTCCGAGCGCAGCATATGCCTGGATCAGCGCTATCCGCGCGGGACAACTCCACGACCGCCCGACGCCGGTGGCCAGAGCGGCGAGCGTCTCCTCCAACCGTGTTACCGCATCGACGAACCGCCCCTGTGCCACCGCGACTGTCCCCCGCAGCGAGTTGGCCAGGCCCCAGGCCAAATACTGGCCGACCGACGAGAACTCACTCATCTCGTCGGCCCTGCGCCTTGCCTCGGCGAAATCGCCGAGCAGCGTGAGAGCCGATATCTCGGCGTGGCCGACGGGAAACCGGAGAAGTCCGTCGGTCTGCTCTTCCACCGCGTGTGCGCGCGCGGCGATTTCGCCGACCCGTGTGCCTCGGCCGCTCAGGCCCAATGCCAGGCCACCGGCATAGGAGGCCCATTCCACCGCCCACGGCAAGGCCTGCGGATCGGCCAGCACCTGTTCGGCGACCGCCAAACCGCTATCGAGCCTGTTTTCGTGGACCGCGAGGGTCGCCGTCACGCCATCGACCATCGGCCTCAGCACTGGATTACTCACTCGCTCAGCCACTTTCGCGAGCTGAGCATCGGCCGCCGCCGCGTCACCGATCGCGAAGAAGGTATTGGCGACCTTGGTCAGCCCCCACCGCAGGTACTCACCTTCATCGAGGGACGCCGGATCGAATCGGCTAAGCACTTCGTCGGTCTCGGCCGCCTGCCCCTGCCACAGCAGGACGCGCGCCAGAACTTCGGATTCTGCCAGGCCGCCGCCGTTGCGCACGGCTGCCCGCGCGAACCGCTCGGCTAGCGGCACATCGGCCAAGCCGACCGCATCATTGGCTGCCGCCCGCAACAACGACAGATCGGCGGGCTGATCGCTGTCGAGGGTCAGTTCGGCCAGCCGGATCCGCTCCGGCGCCGACCGCAGATCGCGATCGGCCATGGCACGCACCAGCTTTCCCCGCAGCCGTCGCGACGCCGCCACCCCCACACGGCGTCGCACCACCTCTCCGAAAAGTGGGTGGTTGAAATGCACACTGAGCCGGCCAGTGTCTTCTACGACGCGAATCAGCCCGCGGCGCTCAGCCTCGTCGAGCGCGTCGTCGCCGGCAAATTCGGCCAAGATGTCGAATTCGAGCGGCTCGCAGAAGGTCAGGTACCTCAGGGCGTTGAGTACGTCGTCAGATAGCTGATCGATGCGACTCTCCAGCAACGACGCCAACTCCGAGGTGATCGCCGCGCGTCCGCGCAATTGCCACACGTCTCGACTCTGGGTGAGCGTCCCCGATTCCAGTGCTCCTTCGACGAGATGCCGGAGGAATAGCGCGTTTCCGCCCGACGCCTGCCACATCATGTCAGCCGACAAGCCCTCAAGACGGCCGCCGATCACCGACTCGATGAAACTCACGCTCTGCTCTTTAGTGAACGGCGCCAAATCGAGATGGACCAGATGCCCGTCCTTCCACAACGCGGTCACCGCGTCGGGAACTGTCTCCCCGCTTCGAACCGTGGCGACGATATGTACCGCGCGATCGATGGCCAGTTGATGCAGTAGGGTCGCCGACAGGTGATCGAGCAAATGCGCATCGTCGACGCCGATGATGATATGGCCTTGTGCCAGAAGCGATTCCCGAGCTGCGGAGAGAAAGTTCACCGGGTCACGGGACGTTGCCGAGCCGACCAGATGGGCGAAGACTCCAAGCGGAATACTGCGCGCAGACTCGGTTCCGGCAACCCACCGGACATCGGAGTCGAGCGAGGTGGTGACTCGCCGTGCCAGCGTTGTCTTGCCGACCCCCGCATCACCGATGAGGACCACACCTCCAACAGCGCTGCCAGAAGCCAGCGCTGCGCGAATGGTCCCTATTTCAGATGCACGTTCGATCACCGGCCAGGTCCGGGTCATGGTTGTTGATTTTACCAATGCCCGCCACTTACTGCTCGCATTCGGAGCCATCTGAAGAATCGTCACGGACGAATCGCCTCTTGACTATTTCAATAGTTATCCGCAGGAATAAGGTCAGCCAAGTATCTACGCAATTTCTTGACCTTCGTCAGGTCAGACTCCGAATCGAGAACCGCGCGCAGGCCAGCTCTCAGCGGCTCCGAGATTTCACTGTCCCCCGGCGCTTGCGCGGACACTTTAGGAGGCGGGTTTCCGATATTCTTCGCAGCGGCGTCGTCGAGCTGCCAGAGCAGGCGCTCGACGGTATCCAATCGTCCCCACAAGTAGTCGTTTTCACGCCACGCACGACTGAAGAAGCCGCCGAAGTGAAAAGTCCCAGCTCCGAGTAATTTTCCCTTGGTCGCGTCTGGTGGCGGTACAGCTGTTGCGGTGAGCGGCGAGAATTGGTCGACAGCGATCGGCGAATATTGCGGCAGCTTCGACAGTGCGATGATCGGATAGATCATCGCATCCCATAACGGGAAGCCGAGATATCGTGTCAGAAGCGAAAGTCGGGCTTCGGTCGGCCAATTCGCGGTGATCGGCACAAATCGATTCCACAAGACCCTGCTGTATTCGCCAGGCTGACCGCTGATGTATCCGCAGAACCCATTCACGATGCGCTCGAATTGTGCGCTGTTATCCCTCGCAAAAGTCTTTGGATCGGGCACGGATTCGGGATTTGGTGCCGGTAAGAATGCGAACAGATTCTGGTTTCCCAACTCGGTTACGGCGTTGTCACTGGCAACGCAGATCTCCCCCAGCGCCTTCCAGGCTCCATCTTTCAAAAGGTCAAGGTCAGCTGCCGCGACCGGCTGCGTCGGATCGGCGTAGAGGTCGTTAATAGCCATCAAGACGAACTGCAATCGACGTACCCGGTAGGGCATATCGAAGTACACCAGCCGCTGTGCGAGTCGATCCGGGCTGATCGAGGCCCAGTCATATTCGGCCGTGACCCACTCGCGCATCGACGCCTGCAGGAAGGTAGCCGCGTTGGATCCCTCGACATAACCAATCTGCCGAGATACCGCCGCACAGAAGTAGTCACTGGCTGAGGAGGCCTTGAGACGCACGTACGTCGGATAGCCCGCCCCGACCCGCCGCGCGACCGATCGATTCATCGCGACCGCGGATTCGACGACGGGTGCCGGAATTCGCATCGTCTCGACATCAGTTGGCGCGATGGCGATGGCACCGGTCCCGTTCTGCTCGGCAACCGGCCGGCCGTCGACTTTCGTCGGGGTCGCGGAGTCGCCGACATATTCGACGGATCCGGCATCATTGCTCACCAGAATCTGATTCTGATCGATCCATACACCGGTTCGGCCGAGCGCGGCACGCACCATCTCCTCTTGCGCCCGCGTGATCGCGCCGATTTGCTCGATCTGATGGTTCATATCGCGGATCTTGATCAGTTCAGGCAGGAAGGTATGCGATCCCTTGGCACCGATCACCGCTTTGATCACTCCGTTAATCCACCTGGGCGGCATAGTCTTTCCGCGCCACCCGACGGTCGGAGCATCGAGGGGAATACCCGGATCAGGCTCGATATACGCCAATCTGCGGACCACCTGTGACTCGGCGGACTTACGCGCTATCGCGTTGACCGCGTGGTCGAAGGGCGCGTTGTCAAGCAACCCACCATCGACAAACCACGCGCCCTCGACACCGGATCCGGTTTCCCGGTAGTCATTGGTGAATCTCACCGTGTTCGGGTCGACCTCCACTTTGGCCTCGTCGGCGAAACTGGCCAGACTCACCGGAGCGAAAGCACCGGGAAACGACGATGTCGCCCGTGCCGCGAATGCAAGCGCAGGCGTTGACGCCACCGCGAAATCACCAGGCCCGCCGTTGGCACCGAAATGGATCGCTCGCGCGAAGTCTGTGGCTCGCTGGGTAGTTCGGCCCGCCCCGTCGGTCATCAAGGTCTGGGTGCCATACAGATCGGTCGTGGTCACGTATAGATCAAGGGAATCGTTGCCCGCGAGTAGCGTTCCGGTGGTTCCGGTGTCCATCGCCGACAGCGCCCGGTACAGCTGCCTCGACATGAATTCGCCGGACAGCGGCGATCTGCGACCCCGAATGAGTATCAGCTGCACCAACACCGACGTAAGCAACTTGAGCCGAAGGCCAGGTAATCCCTTTGGCTTCAACAACTTTCGCAGGTCGGCTGCCGACAGCCACAATTCCTTGAGTCCCTGTTGATCGGCGTTGCACGCGATCGCCTTGCCGAGGACGACGCCATTTATGCCACCAGCTGAGGTTCCACTGATGACATCGACGACGACGCGCAACCGGGTGCCGTTGCGCGCGTAGGAGGACAGCACGTCGTAATAGACATGGGCGGTATCGCCCGGCGGGAACGGATTCGCGACGGCCGCGTTATAACCATCGTTCTCCAGTCGTCGCGAAGCCACGACAAGTTTGTGAAACTCTTTGGTCACCCCATGCATATAGATGGCAAGGGCGACGCCGCCGTAGCACACGACGGCCAACCGCAACTCGATCGTTCGCGCTGGATTATCGGCCATCTGCCAAGCGTGCGCCGAATCGTCGGGAAAGACACGAGTAGTTGGCTACTCAGTTCGATTCGAGTTACGCCGGAGCGGGCGTCGACGTCGGCTCCCCGGCCGAAACGACGCTGGTCCCTAAATCGGGACTGCGGCTCATCAGCACCGCGCACAGGTACACGAAGGTCGCCAGCAATGGTGCGATCACCAACAACAAACCGGGCGCGCTCACCGCACCTGGCACCTCCGCATTGAGCCAGATGTTGGGTGCGACGCCGAATGTGTCGCCTGGGTGCAGGCCCGCGCGGTCGGATAACCGCAGATCGAGTACCCAGGTGCCCAGCGCGATAGCGAACCCACCCGCGACTACCGCCCCGACGATCGCAACGATTGCTCCCACCGGACCTCGCCATGACCGCGCTCCCCACCAGCAGACCAGTCCGACAATGACTCCGACGCCGAGCATCAGCATCGAGAACACTCCGATGCCGTCGAAATAGTGGTCGATCTGTGCCCCGGGCACCACGGCGGTCCCGTCGCCCAGAACCCGCGCCTGCGGCGTCGGCGTGAGAAATGCCCACGCGATGCCGACGAGCACGCCGAGTACCGCAGCACCGAGGAGAACTCGCACCAGTTCGGCGCGCCGCACCGATGGTGTCGCCGCGTCGGTCATCGCTGGTACAGCTCTATCGAGTCAATCTCACCGTGACGGGAACACCGTGCCCGCCACCCGTCAGGCCGCACTTGCACGACCATTCGACGCCCGCATTGGCCACAGAACCTCGGCGGTTCCAGCCCCAGTTTGGCGGTCGTCGGAATGGCGTCGGCACTCTCTAATTCAATCTCGATGCCGGTGTAGATGCCGAACCGGTGCGGTTGCGCCAACGGTCCGGGCACCGTCACTTCGGTGTTCGTGGGAGCCATTGGCGTCCTTTCTTCCGCTAAATCTAGATACTGGCGCTAAATCTAGATACTGGAGTTGAACGCTTTGATCGGCATCGACAGATCAACCAACAGGTCCAGATCCGCCTCGGCTGGCCGGCCGAGAGTCGTCAGGTAGTTGCCGACGATGACGGCGTTGATGCCGCCGAGAATGCCTTGCTTCGCGCCCAGATCTCCCAGCGTAATCTCCCGGCCACCGGCGAACCGCAGGATGGTGCGCGGAAGGGCAAGGCGGAAGGCAGCGACGGCTTTGAGGGCTTCGGCTGCGGGCAGCACCTCGAGATCACCGAAAGGTGTTCCCGGACGCGGATTGAGGAAGTTCAGCGGAACCTCGTCGGGCTCAAGTGCGGCGAGGTCGGCGGCGAATTCCGCACGCTGCTCCAACGTTTCACCCATGCCGAGGATGCCGCCGCAGCATACTTCCATGCCTGCTTCGCGGACCATCCGCAACGTATCGAACCGCTCCTCCCACGTATGTGTGGTGACAACGTTGGTGAAATGCGATTTCGCCGTCTCCAAGTTGTGGTTGTAGCGGTGCACACCCATACCTTTGAGTTGATCGACCTGCTCCTGGTTCAGCATGCCCAGGCTGCACGCGATCTGAATGTCGACCTCGTTGCGGATAGCTTCGATACCCGCGGCGACCTGACTCAGCAGCCGCTTGTCCGGGCCTCGTACCGCGGCAACAATGCAGAACTCCGTCGCGCCGGATTTCGCGGTCTGCTTCGCCGCCTCCACCAGGGACGGGATGTCGATCCACGCGCTACGCACTGGCGACTCGAAAAGCCCTGACTGCGAGCAGAAGTGGCAATCCTCCGGGCATCCGCCGGTCTTCAGCGAGATGATCCCCTCGACCTCGACCTCGGGACCGTTCCACTTCATCCGGACGTCGTGGGCCAGTGCCAGCAGTTCGGTGAGCCGATCATCGGACAGTTGCAGAACGGCCAGCGTCTGCTCTTGGCTGAGTCCTTCGCCGCGCTCCAAAACCTGCTCACGCGCGATAGTCAAGATGTCGCCGGGATCGGTTACAGCGGAGGCGATTTCGACATTGGGGTCGACGGGGGCCTGGGTCACGTGAGTACTCCTTGATCGGTGCTGTGAACAGTAGTGAGTTGGCTGAGATTGACAGGGCTGGGAAACGGGTCGCCGAACCAGTCGGGCGCTCGTGCGGTGAACTCCGCACGAGCCAGGTCGCCGACGCCCGCCGGGATCATCCCGACGATCGGTACGCCGGTCACGGCCGGTAGGTCATCGAGGTTGCACAACATCGCCAAATCCGGTGTGTCGGGCCAGGATCCGACGATTAGTCCGGCGGGACGCAGGCCGCGAGCGCGGATAGCCTCGACCGTCAGTTCGGCATGGTTGAGCGCGCCAAGGCCCGGATCTACGACGATCAGTACGGATGCGTCGTGATCGGCGGCGATGTCCAGCACGGTGTATTCGGGAGCAAGGCGAACCAGGACGCCGCCTGCGCCTTCGACCAAGACAATGTCGTGGTCGGCGACCAGGCGCGAGACGGCCGAGGTCACCGTGGCGCGATCCAGGTACGGAGCCCGCGCCCGTCGCGCCGCGGTATCAGGAGCAAGTGGATCTGGATACCGTGCGCATTCCGTCGTTGTGAGCGGCCCGGCCAATCTGCTCACTTCGGCCAGATCGCCGGGTTCCCCCGGTGCGATGCCAGTCTGGGCCGGCTTGCAGACGGCGACGTCGGATCCGCCGGCGGTGAAGGACGCGGCCAGCGCTGCGGTGACAATGGTCTTTCCGACGTCGGTTGAGGTTCCGGTGATAACGAAGGTACCGGTGACCCGGGTCATGATGACATCACCTGCGCCCGAACATGATTCACCACAGCCGCGACATGATCAATGGTCTGCTCGTCGAGGTCGGCGCGGGCGGTGAGCCGTAGCCGCGAGGTGCCCTGCGGAACCGACGGCGGCCGGAAACAGCCGACGAGAACTCCTTCTGCCCGGCAGCCGGCGGCGATCGCCACCGCTCGATGCGGATCACCGATGATGAGCGAAACGACCGCTGCCGCCGGTTCGTCGCCGCCGCAGCGAGCGGCAAGTCGGGCCGCGTTCACCCGCAGTCGTTGGGGCAGATCGGGGTTCGCACGCAGGATGCCGAGTGCGGCATGTGCCGCCCCGACCGCGGCCGGATTGAGTCCGGTATCGAAGATGAACGGCCGGGCCCGGTCGATCAGGTGGTCGCGGACCAACTGCGACGCCAGCACAACGCCACCCTGAGCGCCAAGAGATTTCGACATCACGGTGGTGACGATCAGTCCGGGCGCACCGGACAGGCCCAACTCGGCTACCAGGCCGCGACCACCGGGCCCGCGCACCCCCAGAGCGTGCGCCTCGTCAACGAGCAGTGCGGCACCCGCGCCGCTCGCGGTCGCATACAACTCGGCGACCGGAGCGGGTTCACCGTCGATACTGTAGACCGAGTCCGTGACGACAAGGGCACGACGAAAAGGGTTGGTGCGCAACGCCTGCGCTACGCCTTCTACATCGCCTCGACCGACGACGACGACGTGCGCGCGGGATAACCGGCAGCCGTCGATCAACGACGCATGCGTCCCGGTATCGCTGACGATCAGGTCGCCGCGTCCGACGAGTGCGGTGATCGCGCCGACGTTAGCGAGATAGCCGGACGAAAAGCACAGCGCCGCAGGCCAACCCAGAAAATCGGCGATTTCGTTTTCGAAATCGAGATGTGCGGCGGTGGTGCCGACGACGAGTCGCGATGCAGTCGCTCCGGCACCGAAATCCGCTACTGCCCGCTGCGCCCCCGCGATCACATCGGGATGTCCGGACAATCCGAGGTAGTCGTTCGACGCCAGGTTGAGATCCTGTGAATCCGCTTGGCGGACAAGTAATTCGCGGTGTAGCCCGGCGGCGGCGCGGACCGCGGCGTCGTCAGTCAGCCAGGCGAGCGGGTCAGCGACGACCCGCGCCGCCGGTGGGGTGGATATTGCGCTGCTCATCTGCTGACCTCCGTCGCCCCCGACGTAACCATCCCCACGCCCTCGACGCCGGTCCCGGCCGATACGGCAGCCCCAACCGCAGCCCGCACGCCCACGCAGATCGCGGCGATGTCGGCGTCGGTGGATACGAACGGCGGCATCACATAGACGAGGTCACGGAAGGGCCGCAGCCACACTCCCGAGTCGACCGCGGCTCGCGTCGCTACGGCCATGTCGACGGGAGCTTCAAGCTGGACCACACCGATGGCACCCAATACCCGGACATCGGCGACACCCGGTAGGGCGATAAGCGATTCGAGTCCATTACGCAAACCACCGGAGATCTCCGCGACGCGCTCACGCCAGGGCGACGCCAGCAGGAGTTCGATGGAAGCGACCGCGACCGCACAGGCGAGTGGATTACCCATGAACGTCGGTCCGTGCATGAGCCCGCCGGCCTCACCGTCGCTGATTACCCTGGCGACTCGATCGGTACACAGGGTGGCGGCAAGTGTCAGGTAGCCGCCGGTGAGGGCTTTGCCGACACACATGATGTCGGGGGTGACGCCGACATGATCGGCGGCGAACAGCTCCCCGGTGCGACCGAATCCGGTGGCAATCTCGTCGAAGATCAGCAGCACACCGTGTTCGTCGCAGATCCGGCGTAACTCAATCAGGTATCGCGGGTCGTGAAACCGCATCCCCCCGGCCCCCTGGACGATCGGTTCGACGATGATGGCGGCCAATTCGTCGCGATGAGCGGTAACCGCGGCATCGAGTTCTGCCACGTAGGCGACGTCGAAGTCGACAGGCGGCGGCGAGACGAAGACTTGCTTAGCGAGTACGTCGGTCCAGAGCGAATGCATGCCGCCCTCGGGATCGCACACGCTCATCGGGGCGAACGTGTCACCGTGGTAGCCGCCGCGCCAGGTCAGCAGTTTGGTGCGGCGCTTGTCCACCGAGCGTTGGTACTGCAGCGCCATCTTGATGGCGACCTCGACCGACACCGACCCCGAATCGCAGAGGAAGACTTTATCCAGACCGGACGGTGTGATCGCGACGAGCAATTCGGCGAGCCGGGCGGCCGGTTCGTGGGTAAGCCCGCCGAACATGACGTGGCTCATCTTGCCGAGTTGTTCGGTGGCGGCGGCATTGAGTATGGGGTGGCGATAGCCGTGAATGGCAGCCCACCACGAACTCATTCCGTCGATCAGTTGAGTACCGTCGTCGAGGGTGAGTCGGACGCCGCGCGCTTCGCGAACTATCAGCGGAGCCGAGTCGGCGGGCATCGCTCCGTACGGATGCCAGATGTGAGCAGCGTCAATGGATGCGATGTCGGTCATCGAAAATCACATCCTGTCGCAGTTACGAACTCTGTCACCTGTACGCCGTACAGGTGCTGTACACCGTACAGGTACACTCACATGGTGGCCAACTCCCGCCGCGACGTCCTCGATGCCGCTCGCGCTCTCCTGAACCGTACGAGTCTCGGCGACCTATCCATGCGTCGGCTGGCGACCGAGCTCGGCGTGCGTCCGAATGCTCTGTACTGGCACTTTCCCAATAAACAAACGTTGCTCGCCGCGCTCGGCGACGACATCTTGTCCTCGATCGCCGCGCCCGACGCGTCGTCGGCCTGGGATGAGCAGCTCACCGAACTGGCCGCCGCATTGCGCGAGACGCTGCTATCGGTGACCGACAGCGCCGAATTGGTCTCATCGAGCTGGGCCAGTGGACTGTCGGCGATGGCGGTTGCCGACCAATTGCGCACGGTCGCGTCGTCGGGCGGCCTCACCGACGCCGACGCGCACGCGGTCACCACCGCGATCTGCCAACTCGCGATCGGTTTGACTATCGAAGAGCAGACCCGCATTCAGATGGAACGGCTCGGCGTCGCCGAACCGTCTGGTCGAGCCTTTTCGGGTGAGTTCGATGCCGCGCTGCGGGTAGTGGTGGACGGTGCCCGGCATCGCGCAACTGTCGGGGCAGCGGCGGTTTCGACTGCGTAGGCCGGGGCGGGGCGAATCGGTTTTGCCGACCGTTCAAGGTAGATTGACCAACCGATCGACATAGCCCCGGCACAACCAACACCGCAGAGGAGTTTGCCCGTTTTGGCTGCCCCGACCCAGACAAAACCGGCCGAACCAACGTCGGTTCAGACCAGCTACCGGACAGACCTGGACGGATTGCGCGGTGTCGCAATCATGTTGGTCGCGTGTTTCCACATCTGGTTCGGTCGGGTCTCCGGTGGCGTCGATGTCTTCCTGACCCTGTCTGGCTACTTCTTCATCGGCTCGCTATTGCGGCACGCGATCACAAGCCAGTCGGACGTCATCTCGTTCGGGCATACCGTCAATCCGTGGCCGCGCCTCAAACGACTGTTGCGTCGGCTACTCCCCGCCTTGTTCACCGTGCTGATCGCGGTCTCGATCGCGACCGTTCTGTTCATGCCGCAGACCCGCTGGGTGAATATCGGCCGTGAAGTGATCGCGAGCGGGTTCTATTACCAGAACTGGTATTTGGCCTTCAATTCGCAGGACTATCTCGCCGCGAGTTCCGCAAACAGTCCGCTGCAGCACATCTGGTCGATGTCGGTTCAGGGTCAATTCTTTGTCGTGACGATGCTGCTCGCACTCGCGTTCGCCGGGATAATCAAACTCGTCGCACTGCGCTGGCCCGTCGTCGGCGACCGCAAGGTCGTCACCGCGTTAGTTGCCACCGCTGTGCTCGGCTTGGCCGCAATTTCCTTCTACTGGGCGCATATGCGGATGGGCGTCAACCAGCAGTGGAATTACTACGACACCTTTTCGCGCGCCTGGGAGCCGCTGGCCGGTGGCTTGCTCGCGATCTGGATGCCGCGGTGGCGCGCGCCGCTTTGGTTGCGCAATGCCGTCGGCATCGTGGCGCTGGCACTGATCGTGTCGTCTGGCTGGCTGATCGTCGGCGTGCAGCAATACCCCGGCCCCCTGGCGTTGGTGCCCGTCGGCGCGACGTTGATGCTGATCTGGTCCGGCGCTCGGATCGAGGACCGTACCGGCGGCGATATGCCGCAAGCGGACGTCAATCAGCTGCTGGCGACTAAGCAGGCGGTGTGGCTCGGCACCGTCGCCTATTCGCTCTACCTGATTCATTGGCCGCTGCTGATCTTCTATCTCCACTGGCGTGAAAAAGACCACGCCAATTTCTTCGAAGGCACCGGACTGCTCATCGTGTCGACGACGCTCGCGTGGCTCGTCAAACGGTATATCGAAGATCCGTTACGCGGCGGCGGGCGTTCGAAACTCGCGTCCAGACACGCACAGCCACGCCTGGTCTCCTACACCGCGGTCGTGACCAGCATCCTCGTCCTCGCATCGCTCGGCACCGGGGTGGCCATCAAACTGTGGGAACGTCACGTCTCGACCATCGTCGTCGACACCAAGTCGCTCGATCCCGCGCTGTACCCAGGCGGCCGCGCACTGCTCGACAAGACGATCAAGGTACCCAACGTCGATCCGCAGCCCTCACCGCTGGAAGTCGTCAGAGACTTCCCCGAGACGTCGACCGACGGCTTCATGAGCGATTTCGAAGACGACGGTATACACGTCGGCGTCTACGGCGACCCCAACGCAACCAAAACCATTGCGCTCGCTGGTGGTTCACACGCCGAGATGTGGATTACCGCCCTCGACGCGCTCGGCAAACGTAACCACTTCAAGGTCACCACCTACCTGAAAATGGGCTGCCCGCTGTCGACCGAGCTCGTACCCAAACAGCGCGGTGTCCCCTACCCGCAATGCCACCAGTGGGTGCAGCAGGTGATGAAACGGGTGATCGCCGACAAACCCGACGCCGTCTTCACCAATTCGACCCGCCCGAAGGACAAGGGGCCCGGCGACTGGACCCCAGACACCTATCTCCCGATCTTCGATCAGTTCATCCGCAATGGAATCGAGGTGCTTGGCATCCGCGACACCCCGTGGCCGCGCAATGCCCAGGGCATTATCGACACGCCCGCATGCCTGGCCGGTGGAGGCAATGCGGAATCCTGCGGAAGCAACCGTCGAGTCCAACTCAACGCCATCGACCCGACGATCGAGGCGGCCAGGACTCGCCCGATGCTGCACCCATTGGACCTGTCCAACGGTGTGTGTGGACCCGACCTGTGCCCAGCCATCGCCGGCAACATCATCGTGTACAAGGACCTCCACCACCTCAGCGCCACCTATGTGCGCAGCCTCACCGACGAACTCGGACGACAAATGGCACTGACCCTCCCCTGGACCGGCGGAAAGTAGCGATCAACTCCAGGTCGTTATGCCGTGGCGGACAACACAGTCGCCGGGTGACACACCACCGCACCCGACGGTTGTCGGCCCGTCCAACTAATGTCGTCATATGCACAATGCGGCGAACGTCTCCCTGAACGATTCGGTGCAGGACAACCAAATCCAGCGCTGGCCTGGCTCTGCATACCCGTTGGGTGCCAGCTACGACGGCGCGGGCACCAATTTCTCGGTGTTCTCCGAAGTCGCCACCAGAGTCGAGTTATGCCTGATAGCCGACGACGGCAGCGAGACTCGCATCAAACTCGGCGAAGTCGACGGTTATTGCTGGCACGCGTACCTACCCGGAATCGAACCCGGCCAGAAATACGGCTACCGCGTCCACGGGCCGTTCGATCCCTCTTCCGGACACCGCTGTGATCCGTCCAAACTGTTACTCGATCCGTACGGCAAGGCTTTTCACGGCACCTTCGACACCGGCGATGCGAGCCTGTTCTCGACCAGCCAGGAACTCGCGGAGACCGGGACGGTCGATGATCTGATCGGTGCCGATTCGTTGGGCCACACCATGCTGTCGGTCGTCATCAATCCGTATTTCGACTGGCAGAACGATCGATCGCCGCGTCGGCCATATCACGAGACGATCATTTACGAGGCGCATGTCAAAGGAATGACCGCCGCTCACCCCGACGTACCCGAAGACCTGCGTGGCACCTACGCCGGGCTCGCCCACCCGGCCATCATCGACCACTTGAAATCACTCGGCATCACCGCGATCGAGTTGATGCCCGTCCATCAATTCCTGCAAGACTTCGTCCTGCTCGATCAGGGATTGCGAAATTACTGGGGCTACAACACATTCGGCTACCTCGCACCCCATGACGAGTACACCTCGCGACGCGATCAACCGAGTTCCGCGGTCACCGAATTCAAGGCGATGGTCCGCGCCTTCCACGCCGAAGGTATCGAAGTGATCCTCGACGTCGTCTACAACCACACCGCCGAAGGTAATCATCGGGGCCCGACGATCAGCTTCCGCGGTATCGACAATGCCGCGTATTACCGTCTGTCAGAAGACAATCCAGCCCTCTACACCGACTACACCGGGACCGGGAACAGTCTCAACGGACGTCACCCGCACACATTGCAGCTCATCATGGATTCGCTGCGGTACTGGGTCACCGAAATGCATGTCGACGGTTTTCGCTTCGACCTGGCCTCGACACTCGCGCGGGAATTACACGACGTCGATCGATTGTCAGCCTTCTTCGATTTGGTACAGCAGGACCCAATCGTCAGTCAGGTCAAGTTGATCGCCGAACCGTGGGACGTCGGCGAGGGCGGCTACCAAGTCGGCAATTTCCCATCGCTGTGGACCGAGTGGAACGGCAAGTACCGCGACACGGTGCGCGACTACTGGCGCGGCGAGCCGGCCACTCTCGGCGAGTTCGCCTCCCGGCTCACCGGATCGTCGGATCTCTATGCCTCGACCGGTCGACGTCCGCTGGCTTCGATCAACTTCGTTACCGCACATGACGGCTTCACCCTCGCAGATCTGGTGTCCTACAACGAGAAACACAATGAGGCCAACGGCGAGGACAACCGGGACGGCGAGAGTCACAACCGGTCGTGGAACTGTGGCGTCGAAGGACCGACTGACGACGCCGGCATCCTGGCGCTACGCGCACGTCAGCAACGCAACATATTGACCACTCTACTGCTCTCCCAGGGCACTCCGATGATCGCTCACGGTGACGAGTTCGGCCGCACCCAAGCGGGCAATAACAACGTGTACTGCCAGGACTCCCCACTGGCTTGGATGGATTGGTCACTGGCACAAAGCAATTCCGATCTGCTTGAGTTCACCCAGCGCATCATTGCGCTTCGCACCGACCATCCGGTCTTTCGGCGCCGACGCTTCTTCAAGGGACGTCCCATCCGCTGGGGCGAGCAGAACCTCGACATCGCCTGGCTGACACCGGCGGGGGCGGAGATGACTGCGGCGGACTGGGATTCGGGTTTCGGGAAATCACTCGCCGTATTCCTCAACGGCGAGGGTATCGCCGAGCCGGATCTTCGCGGCGAGAAGGTTGTCGACGACACGTTCCTGATTTGTTTCAACGCACACGACGGCGCCATTGATTTCTCAATGCCATCGGCACGCTACGGCGACAGATGGATCGGCGTGCTCGACACCTCTGATGCCACCGGAGCCAGTACTGTGACGGTGGATGCCGGTGGGCAACTGTCGGTCGGAGCACGAAGTGTCGTCGTGCTGGGTAGGCAAGAAAGGGCACCGGAGAGTGATGGTCACTGATACGCCGACGTCGGGCAACCGTGTGGTGACACCGGTCGCGACATATCGGATTCAGCTGACTCCAGACTTCGGATTCGCCGACGTCATCACCATCTTGCCCAGCCTATCCGACCTCGGTATCTCACACCTCTATTTGTCGCCGATCGCCGCGGCGACCGCCGGATCCCAGCACGGCTACGACTGGGTGCCGACAATTGCGCCCCATTCCGACGGTGTTGCCACTCCCCAAGTCGCCGATGTTCTGGGCGGTATAGATGGCCTGCGCGCGTTGACCAAGGCCGCCCGCAAACGCCGAATGGGCATCATCATCGATATCGTGCCCAACCACATGGGTATCGCCGATCCGGCACAGAATCCGTGGTGGACAGACGTTCTGCGGTATGGGCAGGAATCGACCTACGCCGACTACTTCGACCTCGACTTCTCACCGCACAACGGTGCGCAAGGCAAGATCGCGCTGCCGGTGCTCGCATCCGATGGCGATCTCAGCCCACTGCGCGTCGATGACACCGGCAATCTCGTCTACCACGACAAGGTGTTTCCCATCGCCCCCGGCACATCCGACGACGACGCGATCGCCGTGCACGGCGCGCAGCATTATCGGCTCGTCCCGCATGACAGTGGACTCATCGGCTACCGGCGATTCTTCGCGGTGAATGAACTCGCCGGCTTACGACAAGAGAATCCCGAGGTCTACTACGCCACCCATCAGTGGATCATCGACCTGCACCATGACGGGCTGATCGACGGAGTGCGGGTCGACCATCCCGATGGGCTGACCAATCCCATCGAGTATTTACATCAACTGCGAGCCGACCTCGGGCCCTCAGCGCTGATCTTCGTCGAAAAGGTCCTCGCTCGGACCGAAGAGCTCGACTCGTGGCTGCCGGTCGACGGTACGACCGGATACGACCAGCTCCGTATCGTCGATGCCGTATTCGCTTCCGAAGCCGGGCTGGTCGAGCTGACCGAGTTACACGAGATGTTCACCGGCGAAACCGGCGATGCGCAATGGCTCCACGACGCCGGCGTCGCGCTCAAGAAGCACACCCTCGCGCATACCTTCCGCGCCGAGCACGCCAGATTGGTTCGCGCCATCCGCGCCGCCGGACCCGATCTCGGATTGTCCGCCGGACCGATATTCGAGGCAACTGGTGAATTGATCTCCACCTCGCTGTTCTACCGCGAGGACTATCCCGGCTTGTTGCCGTATTACGCCAGCAACCTGGCATCGCTCGCGACCATCCGTCCGGAACTGGCCACCGCCATCACCGTCATCGCCGACGCGACCGCGTCGCCCGGCGAGTCCACCGCACGGCTCGCACAAACCACCGGCGCCGTGACGGCGAAGAGCGTCGAAGACTGCCTGTTCTACCGAACCGCGCGACTCGTTTCCGCCCAGGAGGTCGGCTGCGACCCCGGCTACGCGACCCTGACACTGACCGAGTTCCACGAACTCAACGCCCGCCGGCTGCGCACCTGGCCCACGACGATGTCGGCATCGAGCACCCATGACACCAAACGCGGCGAGGATGTACGTGCGCGTATTCGAATGCTGTCACAGATCCCGCAACGCTGGATGGGTACTGTCATCGACATCAATCGGCGCCACGCGCCGCCGGACGCGTTGACCGCATTGTTCTTGTTACAGAACATCTTTGGCATCTGGCCCGACGATGGACAACCAACCCCACAGTGGTTCCTGCGGATTCACGCCTACGCGACCAAAGCGATGCGCGAGGGCGGTCTGCATACGTCGTGGACCACGGTGAACACCGATTTCGAGGATGCGATGGCGGCCTGGATCGATGATGCCACGACCGGCGACTCCGCCGGCGCCCTCACCACGCTCGCCAACGAGGTGGATGCACATTGGCGCGCAGAAGCGTTGGCGCATAAGGCAATCACCTTGCTCACCCCCGGAATTCCGGATATCTACCAGGGCACCCAATGGTGGGAGGACTCGCTGGTCGATCCCGACAACCGTCGCCCGGTGGACTATTCGCAATCGGCGAAACATCCAAAGTCCGCTCTGATCACGGCCGCACTCGCACTGCGCGGCGCACATCCCGACGCCTTCGGCGCCGACTCGACCTACGTCCCGCTAATCGCCGACGGTCCCGGCGGGGACCGGATCATCGCCTTCGGTCGGGGTATCGCGGGCTCATTCTTACCCGACGTCGTGCTGGTCACTGCACGCTTCACACATAGCTTCGGCGACGACGCGCGGTCGGCGACGACTCTGGTTCTGCCCGAGGGTGATTGGGTCGATGCGATGTCGCGTTCCAGGTTCTCCGGCGCCCCGACGATCGGTGATCTACTCGGCGCCGGACCGGTTGCATTGCTGACTCGCAAACAGTCCCGGTCACGACGCAAATAGCTCGGAGCTCGGGCAGATCAGACCAACCGTCCCTAACCTGCCGGCGTGGTCGCAGGTGGGGCTGGCGTAGTCGTACCCGCGCCGGGCAGTGACTGATTGGGATCGATCTGCCCGTTCCGACTTCCCGGCGGACCGTCGAACTTCGACACCAACCATTTGCCATCGACCTTGTCCAGCGTCAACCGGAAGACCATCAGATTCGACGCACCCGAAGGCAATTGCGCGCTGGTACCAGTCACCTCAGCCATCACCAAAGTCTTCGCGGACTCGGTGTCGAAGGACTCGACGGATGAGACCAGAATCTTCGACGAGACCTTCAACTTCAGATCCGCGACATTCTTCTCGGTGTCGGCGCGTTCCTTCTCCAGGCGAGTCCGCAACTCACCAGTTGCCAGTGGACCGAGGATCTCCTTGTAGCTACCAGCCTTATCGGCGTTGGACGTACTCACCAGCGCGGTGACGAATGTATCCGACGCCCCCTTGGCCTCGTCGAATGCGGATAGTTCGCGACTGGCACCTCCCCACTCGCGACTCTTGTCGACCAACTTCCAGATCCCGACGCCGACTAACGCGATCAGGGCCACTACCAATACGCCGGCGCCGATCTTCTTTACCAGCGACGTCGAAATCGTCAGCGAAATACTGTCCGACTTGGCGTCCGCCTGTGGGTCCGGTTTCGGTTGTGCCCCAGCTTGTTTGGACGTCCCAGCTTGTTTCGACGTGCCGGTCTGTTTTGACGCGGCGGTCTGTTTTGACGCGGCGGTCTGTTTTGACGCGGCGGTCTGTTTTGACTTTGTAAGCTCTGTCGCGCTTGCCGCAGTCGTTGTGCGCGCCTTGCCGCTCGGCTTGGCCCGCGGGGTTTCGGCTTCGGTCGCGTGGGCCTCGCTCAACTCGGCATCGCTCAACTGGGAGTCACTGAACTCGTCACCGGAAGCTGAATCGTCAGCGGCGGACGCATCGAGATCGGCAGGATCATCGGGGGTATTACTCGGCATCGGTACTTTCACGTTCGGTTGGGCAGATCGGCATCGCCAACGAGGGCTTGCGAAGCGAGACTACTTATCCAGCGGCACGGTTCGCGCGTTCGGATCGTAGTTGGGCGGCGGTCCTGCGGTGTCATCGCCGGCCGGCCGTGGAGCATTCGCCGATCCGCGAATCTGCTGGTTCTTGTCCTGAGTGACACAGTACAGATTCACCGGCACAGTCAATTCGAGCACCTTTGTCGGGCGGGTTGGGGTGGCAGAGTAATTGCAACTCGGTCGCGGATACAGCGACGCCAACGCCCACCAGGCACCATCGTGGAACATCTTGATGCCCTGCACAGCTCCATCGCGGATCGACGGCATCAAATTAGCCAGGGCCGGGGCGCGGAGCGCACCCTGATGCGCCACATCGCGGAACTGTTTGACCAGATCCGACAGTGGATCACGGATCTGATTCAGCGACCCGGTCAAACTGGTCAACTGAGTGGGGCCCCGACCAAGGAGAGTCCGAATCTCTTTGTCGGAGGCCACTAGTGAGTTGATCACCGACTGCGCCCCGTTGGTCAGCGTGGCGAGATCGGGCTGAATATCCGACGTCGTCTTCAGGATCGTTCCCGAGTTCTGGATCAGCGACGTGGTATCTGGAAGCGCCTTGTAGAGATATTTGAAAATCTCACCACCGGAGTTGAACAACGCTTTGAGCTGATTGTCACCACGGTTGACCGCCAGATCCAACTCGCCGACGATCGACGCAAGTTTGACCGGATCGATCTGATCGACAACACCGAGCGTCGATTCCAGCATCGACGAGAA
This sequence comes from Gordonia sp. CPCC 205333, assembly GCF_048537885.1. NCBI lineage: Bacteria > Bacillati > Actinomycetota > Actinomycetes > Mycobacteriales > Gordoniaceae > Gordonia > Gordonia sp. CPCC 205333. Next base: position 127,437 of record NZ_JBCLVI010000005.1, read on the forward strand.
CGGTACCGTCACCTTGGTCTGGCCGACATTGATCGAGTCGCCGTCGTTCAAGTACGGACCGTCAGCCGTCGGCGGTTGAAAATCGACATACTGTTCGCCAGCCGCCGACAGCCCGCGCGCGGCGACAATCGTATTTCGATTGATCTTGATGTCACTCTCCACACGCACCTTCACATCGACAGTCGACGGAGTGGTCTGAATCGACGTCACCTCGCCGATCCGCGCACCGCGCAGTGTCACATCCGAGTTGCCTTGCAGACCACCCGAATTCGGAAAATGGATTGTGAGTGAATAGTTGCTGGTGAACGGCTGCCAGCGCAATGTGCCAAAGCCCAGATAAGCGAAGCCAAGCAACATCACGAGAATCAAGCCGAGGTTGCCGACCATGATCTTGTGTTTACGCACCCAAGTCATTTACAACCGCCCGTCGCTTCGCTCGCCCGGTAACAAACCCCGTCGCTTCGCTCGCCCGGCAACAAACCCCGTCGCTTCGCTCGCCCGGTAACAAACCCCGTCGCTTCGCTCGCCCGGCAACAAACCCCGTCGCTTCGCTCGCCCGGTAACAAACCCCGTCGCTTCGCTCGCCCGGCAACAAACCCCGTCGCTTCGCTCGCCCGGTAACAAACCCCGTCGCTTCGCTCGCCCGGCAACAAACCCCGTCGCTTCGCTCGCCCGGTAACAAACCCCGTCGCTTCGCTCGCCCGGCAACAAACCCCGTCGCTTCGCTCGCCCGGTCATCCGCAGCACCCCTTCGTTCCGCTCAACCGCGCGAGGATGCGAGTTAGCGTCTGCTGGAGGCTCTGTGAGCCAGCGTCGATATCCTGCAGTTCGGGTAGTCGAGTCGCCTGGTCGAATCCGACACCCGGCGAGAGCCAGTACAGCTTCGCCGATACCGCAGCCGCACTGCCCGGCGTGGACTTCTTCCACATGGGATTGAGCGTGGCCAAGTTGTCCGATAGTGGCCCCAGCACCGTGGCTGCTTCCTTGAGACCGGCAAACGCGGTCGACAAATTGTCCAGCAAATCGACCGTGTCCTGCTTGTTGGTGGTCAGGAAATCGTTTGTCGCCGCAGTGACCTTATTCGTCTTGTCCAGCGTCGTCAGGATTGTCGACATCTGCCCACTGATGATATCGATCGCCGCCGGCAGTTTCGCGATCGCCGCGACCATCTGTGCCCGGCCGTCAGTCAGTTGCTGAGTGAGCACCCGGGTATTGGCCATCGCCCGGTCAACCTCGCCGGCATTCGCGTTGAATCGGCTGATCGCAGTGGTGAAACCCTTGATAGCACCGGACAATTCGGTGGTGTCACCCGAAACCGCGTTGGACAGTTCCACCAACACGGTTTGCAATGAACTGAGCGAGCCACCGTCGACCACGGCGGCCGCTGAGACCAGCAAGTCTTCGACTGTCGCCGCAGCGGTGCGCGGACCGTCGAGCGTCCCTCCGTCGCCGATATTCGACGTATGAGCGCCCGGCGGAATCATCAGCGCCACGAAGACATCTCCCAACGGGGTGGCCTGCCGCAGCTCCGCGCCGGTGCCCTTAGGCAATTCGATGGACTTGGACACGTCCATCCGTACGCGCGCCTTGTAATCCTTGGCGGTGATCTCGGAGACCTGCCCGACGTCGGTGCCGTTGAGTTTTACCTTGGCACGAGTCGGCAGGTTCAGCGCATTCTCAAATACCGCGTTGACCGAGAACGAATCACCGATGCCTCCCGGCGCTGGCAGCGGAATGTCCTCGACGGTGAGACTGGGCAGCAAACTACATCCCGACATCGTCAGAGCGAGCCCGGCCAGGCAAGTCGTATACAGTCCGGCGCGGCGCCGTCGCGAAGTGCCGGCGATGGTTGCGAGGCGGTCGCCGCCGCGTGCATTGGCGCTCATTTGCTCAACTCCAGTAACGCGGAGAACACGCCGAGGTCGGGGCCGAAATCTTTCAACTGACCGGTGCGACAACCGTCCTTCTGGAGGTTGATCGCTTCACAGAACCGCGACAGCATCTCGTTGTCGAGCAACGACTTGTCGAGCAGTACCTGCGCTCGCCAGGCACCCTGTTCAGCGGAGACCGAGTTGCTCAGGTTCTGGAACAGCAATGGAGCGAGGTCGATAGTCTCCACGACCTGACGCGAGTAGTCACTGAGATTCGACGCCAATGCGGCCAGGCGCGAGGTCCCGGCATTGAGTGTGCCGACATTCGCCGAGAGGAATTCAGTGGTATTGGTTAACGTCTGATTGAGGTTGGCCATCGTCGCCATCAACCCAGGTGACTGTTCCTGCAGCATCGCGGTGACACTCGTGATGGTGTCGGAGAAGTTCTTCATCTTCGGATAGCCAGCGACCAGCTTCGTCGTCAACTCGTTGACCGACTTGATGATGTCCACGAGCGCCTGACCATTACTCGCACCGATCTGCCCGGTCTTGGCCAGCTGATCGATCGCCTTGCGCAACCGGACTCCGTTGTCTTTGGTCACGCCGTACTGGATTTCGAGCAGGTCGGCGACCGGTCCCTCACCAGGCTTGTCGCCATTGAGCGCGACGACGAGTTTGTCGATCGAATCGAGCAACTCTCCTACCTCGACCGGCTCCTTCGCATTCTTGATAACCGCACCGTCGTCGAGTGTCGGCCCGGACGAATAGGCAGGCGACAATTCGATATGTCGTGTTGTCACGATCGAGGTGTTGACGATAGCCGCGGTGGCATCGGCCGGAATCTTGACACCCTTGTCGACAGTGAAGGTAACTTTGACCCGATTGCCTTGCGGCTCAACAGAAGTCACCTGTCCGATCGGCATTCCCAGCACGGCGACGTCGTTGCCGTTATAGAGACCCGACACGCTCTGGAAATATGCGGTGATCTCGTTCGCCTGCCCAAGCGAGGCCTTCCAGCTCTCCGGCACCATCGAACATCCGGACAGACCCAGTACCGCCAGCAGCGATATCACGCCAAGCGTCAACGACTTCTTCGTCTGATCCATCCTCAGCATCCGTCCACCACCCGCGCGGTGCACAGCCAGTTGTCGGGGAATAGGCCCCACGGCAGATATCCGTTCGCATACGGGCCGTCACCGATCGCATTATTGGTGACGCGCGCGGTGACCGGCAGAATCTCCAATAGCTTGCGGAGATTGTTCCGGTTCTTCTCCAAGCCGGCCGAAATAGTGTTGATATTCGCCAGAATCGGTGCGAACTGATTGCTGTTCTCCGCGGCAACCGCCTTGGCCTGAGTTGCCAGGGCTGCGATTCCGTCGAGCAATCGGGTCACCAGCGCTTCGCGGGCAACGATCTTGCCGGCCAACTGCTGCCCCTGTCCGACGATGACAGCGAGCTGATACTGGCGGTCGTCGACGACCCCGGTAATAGTCTTGGTGTCTTTCACCAACTGATTGATCTCATCGCGGCGGTTGGTGATGATCTTCGACATCTCGGTTAGGCCGTCGAGGGTTGAGGTCATCACCGTCGGAACCCCGGCCAACTGGCTGTTGAGCGTGCGTAGGCCCTTCGCAAACTCGTCGGACTTAATGCCCGCGATGATCGGCGTACCTTGTTCGATCGTCTTCTGCAGGTCGTAAGGCACTGCGGTATTCGGGATACGTTCGCCATCGAGCTCACGGTCGGCATCGCCCAGCGAAATATCGACGTACCGCTGCCCCAGCAGGGTCGACAGTTTGATCTCGGCGGATCCATCGGCCGTCACTTTGACATCGTTGCTGACTTCCATCGTGATCTTTACGTGTTGGCCTTCCAGCGACGTGGCGGTGACCTTGCCCTTGTCGATACCCGCGACCCGAACTTTGTCACCCGGACGGATGCCGCCGGCTTGTTCGAAGTCGCCGTACAGGGTGTGCTTGCCGAAGCCGAGCGACGAGAATCCCACCACCCCGACCAGCAACAGAATGATCACTGCGGTACCGATCAGGCCGTACCAGACCCGACGATTCCCGTTGAAACTCTTCTTGATCCGACTCATCGACACACCACCGAATGACTCGTGCCACCGATCTTGTTGAACAGCCCCGGAGGCAACAACACATTGCCGATGGAGATGTCCAGGTCGCAGGCATAGATGCTCAAATAGGACCCCTGTCCGAGCACGAACGGGAAGTGTCCGAGGAACTGCGGCAACACTTTTGCGGTGTTGTCGAGTTTGGCTCCCGACGAGATGAGCGTGGCTGTCGCCTGCCGCGCATCGCCACCGATCTTGCGCAACGATGTTCTCGACGATCCCAGGACATCGGCGAAACCCGCTGCCGTCTGGCCGATCTGGCTGACTGCTTTACCAAAGGCCGCCGAGTTGGAGTTCAGATTCTCGATGATGGTCGACGTGCTGGTCAGCAGGGTGCCGATCTGATTGCCCTGGGTAGCCAGGTCCCGCATCACCGCGCTGAGATTATCGATAATCGCACCGAGTACCACATCGCGGTTGGCCATATCGTTGGCGAGTTTGCCGACCTGCGTCACGCTGTAGGTCAGCGATACCGAATTGCCTTGGAAGGCCTGGATCAGCCCCTCCGACAAGGCATTGATCTGTTCGGGTTCGAGGGTGTCGAACACCGGCTGGAATCCGGCCAGAAGCTTGGTGACGTCGAACGAATCCTCCGAGGGCTCCTGCAACTGCGAGCCGGCCGACAACGGATTCGACGGCTTACCCTGCGCCAGCGACAGCGCAACGTAGCGCTGACCGATCAGATTCTGATAGCGAATGGCAGCGGCGGTGTTGCTGTACACCGGCTGATCGTCGAGAACCTCAAAACTGACTCGCGCCTTGCCATCTTCGAGTTCGATCTCGTCGACGCGACCGACCCGGACACCAGCCATCCGCACATCGTCGCCGACGGCCAGTCCGGACACGTCGTGGAACAGGGTGGAGAAGTTGCGCGTCGACCCGGATACGGAACGCTCCAGCGTCGACCAGATGGTGTAGGTGAGCAGGAGCGCGACGATGGCGAAAATCGCGAAGCCGATCCCTGCTCTGCGGATCTTGGCGCGTTCGGCGCTCATCGGCCTCCTCCCTGTTGTGGTTTGGCTTTGACCGACTGCACGAGCGGCCCGAGCATCAGAGTTTCGGCTGCCGAGGGCTTGCGGCCCAACGCCGAGCGAAGCGTCTTGTTGTCATTGGTCGTCGTGACCGCGCCTACCGTGCGACGCTGCAAGCCGTCAGACGGATAGATTTGCAGCGGTCCCGAGCTCGTTGGTCCGGTTCCGGTACCCGGCCCCACACACCCTGGGCCACGGGACTGGCCGTAGGGCCCGCCGTTGTACACCGGACAGTTCTGGCGGGTGTACCGCATATACGCGCCGAAGTTGATCCCCAGATTCAGTTGCACGTGGCCGTTGGTGCCGGTGAAGACGGTCAACACCCGCGCCGCCAGCCGGTTTAGGGAAACCAGAGCATCGGGCAGCGAATTCGGTTCGTAGACAGCCGATCCCACCGTCAGGTTGAGGTCGTGGACGAGCCGCTTACCCGCATCACCGTTACGGGCGAACAATGCCTGAGTCTCGTCGAGGGTGCCTTGCGCAGCAGCCAACAGGGCGGTCAGGTCGGCCTGTTTCTCGGCGATCGTCATCGCGGGAATCACGCTGCGCCCCAACGCGTTCAGCAACGTCGGCGTCGAACGACTCAGTCCCCGAACGGTTTCGTTGAAGTTTCCGAAGCCCGATGGCGCGCCGTCCGGGAACTGGTTGTTGATCTCGGTGAAATAGGTATTGAGGACTCCCGAGAATGTTTTGAAAGTAGTGCCGCCGCCCCGCAGTGCGTCGGCGAGCGTGCCGAGTACTCGGGCGAGCTTTTCCGGCGGAACCGCTTGGAACAGCTCGCGCAATTGGTTTTGCACATCCTGCAGAGCGAGTGTCTCCTTGCTCTGGTCAGCAGGCACTATCGCACCATCGGTCAACCGCGACGATTGCGGTGCCTGCGGCGGGATCAGTTCCACCGAGTTCACGCCGAACAGATTGCTCGGCACCGTCCGCGCGGTGACATTGCTGGGGATTCCGGCCGCCTGTGCGGGCTCTAATTCGATGTCGACATTCTTGAGCCGGACTCCCGCTGCGGTGGTCTGATCGCTGGTCGCGACCGACTTCACCGCACCGACGATCAGGCCGTTGTAACGCACGTCGGCGTCAGAGATGAGACCGTCACCGACGTCGTTGAGTTCGGCGGTTACCTTGGTGACCGAGGAGAACGTGCCCTCGTAACGCATCACGAGCAACACGCCCATGATGACAAGGACGAGCAGAAACGCCAGGCCGCGCACCACATACTGAGTGATGGACGGGTTGCGGCCGGTGGTATCGATATTCACGCGCGGCCCCTAACCTGAAATCCTGATACCCGGCGACGTACCCCAGAACACCAGGGTCATGATCAGATTCGCGAACACGATGACGATGATCGCCAGCCGAATCGCATGTCCCGCAGCAATTCCGACACCTTCGGGACCGCCGGCCGCGAAGAAGCCGTAATAGCACTGGATGAATGTCGTCAGCAGCACGAAGACGATGACTTTGAGGAACGAGAACAGCATGTCGCTCGATGCCATAAAGCTGTAGAAGTAGTGCAGGTAGGTACCCGACCCCTGGCCGCTCTGCACCTGATACATCAGTTGACACGCAACATAATTGGCCGCCAGCGAGATTGAGTACAGCGGCACGATCGCGAGGACTGCCGCAGCCATCCGGGTGGTGACCAGATACGGCATTGGCCGAATCGCGATCGATTCGAGCGCGTCGATCTCCTCATTGATCCGCATCGAACCCAACTGTGCGGTGAATCTACAGCCGGATTGCGCGGTAAACGCCGTCGCGGCGAGTAGCGGAGCAATCTCGCGGGTGGTCGCGAATGCCGAGAGCCCACCGGTGACCGGGCCCATCCCCAACAGATTGAGCGCGGTATAGCCCTCGATCCCGACCGTGGCGCCGCCCATGATTCCCAGAATGATCATGACGCCGACAGTGCCGCCGCCAACCACGATCGCACCGTTACCCCAGGCGACGTCGGAGAGCAGGCGCCACACTTCCTTGCGGTAGTGCGTGAAGGTCAACGGCACCGCGCCGAGTGACCTGCCGAGGAACGTGACCTGATGTCCCATCCGAGCAAGTCCGTCGCGAGGTACCAGTGCGACATCCTTGGCGATCTCGACCGGCTTAAGTGCCGGTGGGGTATATCTCGAAGCTGACATGTCCTAGACCACCTTCGCCGGGACCACGAGTGCGAACACCTGCGTGAGAATGACATTCACGGTAAAGAGCAGCAGAACCGAGTTGACGACGGCTGCGTTCACCGAGTTGGCGACACCCGCCGGACCACCCTTGGTGGTCAGACCTCGGTCGCAGGCGACCACCGCCACGATGGCACCGAATATCACGGCCTTGGTGATGGCGAAGATCAGGTCAGAGGTCCCGGCAAAGGACGCAAATGTGCCCGTGTAGCTACCCGGCGTACCTCCTTGGAAGTACACGTTGAACACGTATCCGGTGATGAAACCAACGAAACATACAAAGCCGCAGAGCAAGAAACTGACCACCATGGTGGCGAGCAGGCGGGGTGAGATCTCGCGCTGAATGGGGTCGACACCCATCACCCGCATCGCGTCGATCTCTTCGCGAATGGTTCGTGAGCCGAGGTCGGCGGCGATGGCCGAGCCGACCGCGCCGGCAAGTAGCAGTGAGGTGACCAATGGCGCACCCTGCCGGATCACGCCGAGGCCCGTTGCCGCACCGGAGAACGAGGTGGCACCGATCTGACCGGCGATATTCGACACCTGAATCGACACGATGACGCCGATCGGGATGGCCACTAGCAAGGTCGGGAAGACCGATGTGCTGGCCATGAAGGCGCACTGGCGGATGAATTCCCGATAGGGAAAGCGCCGCTTGACGATATCGACAACCAAGACCTTGAACACTTCGACGAACATTCCCAGCTGACGGCCAAAGGTGTCGAAGGAGGCGACGACATGGTCGTCGAACCACTTGCGGGCCGCGCTGCGAGATGTGACTCGTGCGGCGACCGGCGGTTTAGTCGCGGTGTCTGTGGTCAATCCCTACCTCGCAGTTTCGAGCCCGAACACTGTGTGACCACTGGCCAGCTCCCGGAACCGGGGATTTGTGATCGCACAGTAATATACATCGCTTGTTGTCAAGATTGTGGTCTGGGTCACTCGTGTCATCGGATCGCACGATAGGCCCAGTCCGTCTAACGTTGACTGGTGTGTACATGGGAAACAGTAATTGGGACGGATGACCCATGGTGCCGAAACGCAGTACCGCTTCTGGCGGATATCACGCTCCCCGCAATCTCACCGAGCTACGCCTGTGGGCACCTGATGCGACGGCGATCACTCTACAGTGCCATTCGGATGCCAGCTCACCGACCACCGAAACTGTGACATTGGTCCATGTCAACGAAGCTCCGGGCTGGTGGCAGCCCGCCGACGACGATATTCCGGCCAAATTTCGGACAGCGATGCCGACCCGCTACGGCTTCTGCATCGACGACGATCCGACACCGCTTCCCGACCCCCGCGCCACCCGGCTGCCCGAGGGTGTCCATCGACCGGGGTCCGCATATCGGGTTTCCGCCGACGCCTGGCACCGGGATGGGTACGACGACGCGACATGGTCGGGCCGCGCGGTTCGGGACGCCGTTCTCTATGAGTTGCATGTCGGCACGTTCAGCACCGAGGGCACATTCGCCGGCGCCCTCGGACACCTCGACCATCTCGTCGACCTTGGCGTAACGATGGTCGAAGTGATGCCGGTCAATTCCTTCGGTGGCGCACACAACTGGGGCTATGACGGCGTCGGTTGGTATGCGGTCGACGAGACCTACGGCGGTCCCGATGGGCTCGTCGACTTCGTACGAGCCTGCCACCGTCGAGGCCTCGCGGTCTGCCTCGACGTCGTCTACAACCACTTGGGACCGTCGGGGAACTATCTCCCCCGATACGGTCCCTATCTGTCCGACGGTCGCAACACCTGGGGTGAGTCGGTCAATCTGGACGGGCCGCATTCCGATGCCGTCCGCGAGTTCGTCATCGACAACGCGTTGCGCTGGTTCGACGAGTTCCATATCGACGCACTTCGGCTCGACGCGGTACACGCCCTGGTCGATCATCGCGCGACACATCTCCTGGAGGAATTGGCCACGCGCACAGCTCAATTGCAGACGAGGTTGGGCCGTCCGCTCTCCCTGATCGCCGAATCCGACCTCAATGATCCGCGGCTGGTATCCCCGACCGACGCCGGCGGCTACGGCCTGACCGCTCAATGGAATGACGATATGCATCATGTGGTGCACGCCGCGGTCTCCGGCGAGCGCCAGGGCTATTACGCTGATTTCGGTTCACTGGGCGGCTTGGCAAAGGTGTTGTCGCAGGGCTTCTTTCACGATGGTAGCTACTCGTCCTTCCGCCACCGTCACCACGGACGTCCGGTGCCGACCCAACATATCCCGGCGGCCGCGTTGGTCGCGTTCACCTGCAATCACGATCAGATCGGCAATCGTGCGCTCGGCGATCGACCGTCGGCATATCTCGATGACGGACAGCTCGCGATCAAGGCGGCCCTGATTATCTTGTCGGCGTTCACGCCGATGCTGTTCATGGGCGAGGAGTGGGCCGCGCGAACCCCGTTCCAGTTCTTCACCGCACATACCGAACCGGAGTTGGGCGCGGCGACGGCCGCGGGGCGACGAGCCGAGTTTGCCGAACACGGCTGGAATTCCGACGACATCCCCGACCCTCAGGCACCGTCGACTTTTCTCGATTCGAAACTCGACTGGGCCGAACTCGACATCCCGACGCACCGGGCGATATTCGAGTTCTACCGGGCTCTGCTGACGCTACGACGAACCCATGCGGATTTGTCGGCGTCGAGTTTCGATTCCGTTCGCGCCTATCACTCCGACGACTCCACCGGTTGGATCGTCATGTGGCGCGGGAGTTTTCGAATCGTCGCGACGCTGCGAGACGACGCGGTGATTCCGTCGGCCCGGCTGGGTGTCGACGACGCCCGCGACCTTCGGATCGAATTGTCTTGGGGCCGAGCGGAACTCGACGCTGACGGCGTGGCGCTGCGTGGGCACACCGTAGCGGTGCTGCGGCAGTGATCTGAGCGAGCAGCTGACTCAGGTCAGGAACTTGTATTCCGGTGTGCCCGGATGAAGTTGTTCGCAGTCCAGGCGCGAGGCGTCCATCCGCGCCATCAGTGGGCCGAGCCCGTCAGGTGACCCCAGCTCCACACCGACCAGCGCCGCACCGGTTTCCCGGTTATTGCGTTTGACATATTCAAACAGAGTGATGTCGTCATCGGGGCCGAGTACATCGTCGAGGAAGCGGCGCAACGCGCCGGGCTCCTGTGGAAAATTCACCAGGAAATAGTGTTTGAGTCCACGATGCACCAGGGATCGTTCGATGATCTCGCCATAGCGCGACACATCGTTATTTCCGCCCGACACCAAACACACAATCACGGCGTCGGACCCCAAACCCACTGCAGCCAAATCCAATTCGGCCAGAGCGGTCGCGGTGAGCGCGCCGGCGGGTTCGGCGATGATTCCTTCGTTCTGATACAACTCCAACATCGCCGAGCAGATCGCGCCTTCATCGACATGGGTGATATGCACGCCGCCGGGGCGTGGACCGCCCGTTCGGATCTCGGCCGACGGTGAGGGCTGCCCGTCATAGACCGGATGGGGTGCGACGCTGGCTCCGATGGCGCTCATCTGCGCGGCGCAGATACTGCCGATCCGCTTGACCGCCGCGCCGTCGACGAACGGGTCGATGGTGTCGAGCGTAATCGGATGTCCGGCGATGAGCGCAGCGGCAAGTGAGACCGCTCCGGTCGGTTCGACGCCCAGGACCCGCACATTGGCATCGGACTGTCGCAGGTAGGCGGTAGTGCCGGTGAGGCAGCCTCCACCGCCGACCGGACTGATCATCAGGTCGGGCACTTTGCCGAGTTGTTCGACGATTTCGGCCGCGATGGTGCCTTGACCGGCGATGGTTCGTCGATCGTCGAAAGCGTGGATCCAGGTGGCACCGGTCGCCATCACGTCGGCTTGGGCAGCCGCGGCGGCGGCGTCGAAGGTCTCGCCAACCCGAATCAATTCGACGAATTCACCACCATGCCAACTGATTCGGTCGCATTTCTGCTTCGGAGTGGTAGTCGGCACGAAGATCCGGCCGCGGATTTTCATCGCACGACAGGCGAATGCCACACCTTGCGCGTGGTTACCCGCGCTTGCCGCGACAACACCGTGCTGGCGTTCGGAGTCAGTCAGTTGAGCCATCACGTTGTACGCGCCGCGAATCTTGTAGGAGCGCACCGACTGTAGGTCCTCACGCTTCAGATAGACCTGTGCGCCAACGTGTTCGGACAGCCGTGGCGAGAATTCCAATGGGGTGCGCGTGACGGCGTCGGCGATTCGGACACCGGCTGCGTTGATCTCGTCAATCGAGATCGGCTCGTCGAGTTGTCCAGTTGCCTGTTCTGACGTCGTCGTTTGCACGTTGTTCACTCTCCAATCGTCTCATCATCGGCGCTCGCGGGTACAAGCGGGCGAACCTCGCGTCCGATGTACATCGCGCGCGTTGCAAGCGTAGGGTGACCCAGGTCATGCCACAGACGATGCGGCCGATCACGGAGGCAACAATGCGACTCGCTCGACCACTACGGATTCTCACCGCTGGAGCCACTGCCCTCGGCACCGCACTGGCCCTGGCCACGGGGTTCTCCCCTACCGCTGGCGCGGCAGTGTGTGCCGGAGCCGGACAGCCGGCCCGCCTGGTGGGCGTGGTACCTGGTGCAGCGCTGGAGGGACTGACAGTGGACACCGCTGGCCGCCTCTACACCACCGATCTCTTGTCGGGCAACGTGTTTCGGATCAATCGCCCCGGCGCCCGAGCGGTGCCGATCGCGCGGGTTCCCGGCGGTTCCGGCGCCGGTGCGCTGGCCTGGACGCCCGGTGGCACCCTGCTGGTTGGATACGGTGCGGACGCGCGGGTGATCGCGGGTGATTCGCTGCGCCACGCATCGATCGCACGAGTGAATATCCGCACCGGCGTACTTCGACCGTGGGTCACCGGCCTATCGGCGGCAAACGGCATGGCGACCGCGCGCAACGGCATCGTCTACGCCACCAATGACTTCGGCAACCTGATCGGCAAGGTGTACCCGAATGGCGCGGTTCGTGGCGCGTGGGGCTCGCTCCCGAGCGCGAACGGCGCCGTCCTGGGTCGCGGCGATCAATTCCTTTATGTGTCAAGGACTTTCGCCAATCCCGGCGTGAGTCGAATCTCGACTCGCAACCCGCGGATTGTGCAGTCGCTGGTCACCTTCGGCGGCGGTGACGCGACGTCGGCACCCGACGGTCTGACGCTGGATTCACGTGACCGGCCGATCGTGCCACTCAATACCGGTGGCCGCATCATCCGCGTCACATCGCCGGGCCGCTACTGCACACTGGCGTCGGGGCTACCACTGAGCAGCGTTGTGAGCTACGGACAGGGCAAACAGGGATTCTCCGCTGGACACCTCTACCGGGCCGGCTTCGACGGTCGAATCTACGAGATTCCGGGTGGTTACGATTCGCGAGCGGTAACCGCCGCACCGTAGTGCATCCGGGTCGCCACGAAGGCTGCAACGCCGACGATTAGTCCCGCCCAGCTGGCAACCTGTCCGGAGCCGGTGACGGCCAGCGAGACGACAATCGCCACGACAGCGGCGATGACCAGCGCGATCTTGTCATAAGGCCAGGCGACCCCGGCGACCGGAACCGAGGGAAGAGCTAACGGAGTTCGCCGACGTTGCTGGGTCTGAACCACAGTTGTCATCACGTCGAACACTCTCCTAAGGCTATGCGGTGATCACAGTTTAGCAGAGGACTCAAGAAAGTTTTCGGCCCACCGAAATCTTACGTCGGTTACCCCGAACACGTGACGGTCATGAGCCAGCCCCCTCGATGGTCGAGTGCCAGGCCCCCGATGGTCACGAGCCGCCCCCTCGATGGTCGAGTGCCAGCCAGCGAGCTTGCGAGCTGGCTGGTGTATCGAGACCCCGCAACACAAAGCGAAAACCTAACACCGGTAACCGCAAGCCCCGCAAGTCACCGGGTCTCGCTACCCCTAGTCACCAACGCTCCTCGACACTCGACCGGGCAGGAAGTTCACCCCGACCAGCAGAAGTACTACCCACCCATACAAGTGGGACCCAATAGGGCCTTCAAATCCCCCATCAATGCCGAGCTGGGCGTCACCCGCAACGATTCGGTCAACCGCAGCACTGTCGACTTCCGTTCGCTGACGAGCGTCACGTGGACGTCGGCGCTGCCGGGGTGTCGTCGCAGCACCTGTTTGAGCGCACCAACGCGGTCGGGTGTGCACAGGCGAGCCGACAGAGTGAGACTGATGGGCTTGTCTTTGCCGACGTGCGCCAGATCTGGGACGGCAAGGTCGTTGGCGCTGATCATCATTGAGTCATCGCGCATATTGACGCGTGCTTTCACCAGGACGATGTTGTCCGAGACGATATCCATGCCGAAGGCCGAGAAGGAACGCGGGAAGAAATACACTTCCACACCACCGACGAGATCCTCGAGTGTGACGACCGCGTACGGCTCACCCTTCTTGTTCACTCGCCGCGCGACCGCTGAAATGATGCCACCGATGGTGATCTGTGCACCATCCGCGATATCGCCCTCCAGCAAGGAGGTGATTGACGTATCCGTCTGGGCCGCGATCGCCTGCTCGAGTCCGCCCAGCGGGTGGCCCGATACATATAGACCCAGCATCTCCCGTTCAAGTGCCAGCTTGTGTTTCGAGTCCCATTCCTCGTCGGGGATCTTGACCGCGAAGACGTCGGCGAGGGAGTCGTCGGCACCACCGCCGACATCGCCAAAGAGATCGAATTGTCCTATCGCCTCGGCCTTTTTGGTGCCCAGAACTGATTCGACGGCTTCGGCGTGGACGAGGAACAGACCTTTACGGGGGTGTGAGAGGGAGTCGAAGGCACCGGCTTTGACCAGTGACTCGGTAACCTTCTTGTTGCACGCTGTGACGTCGATCTTGCCCAGGTAGTCCGAGAAATTGGTGAACTTTCCTTTTTCCTGACGAGCCGCGATGATCGACGACACGACGCCAGTGCCGACGTTGCGGACCGCGGCGAGACCGAAGCGAATATCGCTGCCGACTGCGGCGAAGTTGTTCTGCGACTCGTTGACGTCGGGCGGCAGAACGGTGATTCCCATCTTGCGGCAATCGGCCAGGTAAATGGCGGCCTTGTCTTTGTCGTCGCCGACCGAGGTCAGCAGGCCCGCCATATATTCGGCCGGATAGTTCGCCTTGAGATATGCGGTCCAATAGGACACCAGGCCATATGCGGCGGCGTGCGACTTGTTGAACGCGTAGCCGGCGAACGGAAGGATCGTGTCCCAGAGCGCGGTGATCGCGGCTTGGGAGTAGCCGTTGTCGACCATTCCCTTCTGGAAACCCTCGTACGCGTCGTCGAGGATCTCCTTCTTCTTCTTACCCATCGCGCGACGCAGCAAGTCTGCTTGGCCAAGCGAATAGCCGGCGACCTTCTGCGCGATCTGCATGATCTGCTCTTGGTAAACGATCAAACCGAATGTGTCGCCGAGGATTTCGCTCAGCGGCTCCTCGAGTTCGGGGTGAATCGGTTTGACCTGCTGGCGATTGTTCTTTCGATCGGCGTAGTCGTTATGCGCGTTCATGCCCATCGGGCCTGGCCGGTACAGCGCGCCGACGGCGACGATGTCCTCGAATTTGGTTGGCTGCATGCGTTTGAGCAACTCACGCATCGGCCCACCATCGAGCTGGAAGACACCGAGGGTCTGACCGCGGGCCAACATCTCGTAGGTGATCTCGTCGTCGATGGGCAGCGCGTCCATATCGATTTCGATGCCGCGGTTGAGCCGGATGTTCTCCAACGCGTCATTGATGACGGTGAGGTTGCGCAGGCCAAGGAAGTCCATCTTCAGCAGGCCGATGGCCTCACAGGACGGGTAATCCCAGCCGGTGATGATGGCACCGTCTTGGGCGCGTTTCCACACCGGGATGGCATCGGTCAGCGGCTCGCTCGACATGATCACCGCACATGCGTGCACGCCAGCGTTGCGGATCAGGCCTTCTAGGCCGAGCGCTGTGTCGTAGATGCGCTTGACGTCGGGGTCGGTCTCGATCAGCGTGCGGACCTCGGCGGCCTCGCCGTAGCGCTCATGACTCGTGTCGGTGATACCCGACACCGAGATGTCCTTGGCCATGATCGGCGGCGGCAGCGCCTTGGTGATTCGGTCGGCGATCGCAAACCCTGGCTGGCCGAATTGGACTCGGGCCGAATCCTTCAGTGCCGCTTTGGTTTTAATGGTTCCGAAGGTGATGACCTGCGCAACCTTGTCGCTGCCCCATTTGTCGCTGGCGTAGCGGACCATTTCACCGCGGCGACGATCGTCGAAGTCGATATCGATATCGGGCATCGACACGCGTTCGGGGTTGAGGAATCGCTCGAACAGCAGGCCGTGCGGGATCGGATCGATATTGGTGATACCGAGTGACCATGCGACCAGCGATCCGGCAGCCGAACCACGGCCCGGACCGACTCGAATCCCGACGTCCTGCGCGTGGCGGATGAGGTCGGCGACGACGAGGAAGTACGCCGGGAACCCCATCTGGATGATGACGTCGAGTTCGTAATTCGCTCGGGCGGAGTAGTCCTCGGGAACGGGTTCGGGGGCAAACCGGCCGGCGAGTCCGGTCAGGACCTCCTTACGCAGGAATGTTTGTTGGGTCTCCGACTCGGGCACCGGGAAGACCGGCATGCGGTCGCGGTGCACGAAGACGTCGTCGTAGGACTCGACGCGCTCACCGATCTCCAGGGTGTTGTCGCAGGCGCCGGGTACCTGACTGTCCCACAACTCGCGCATCTCGACCGCCGACTTGAGGTAGTAGCCGTCGCCGTCGAACTTGAAACGTGTTGGGTCGGAAAGGGTTTTGCCGGTTTGCACACACAGCAGCGCCTCGTGACTGGAGGCGTGCTCACGGGTCACGTAGTGGCAGTCGTTGGTGACGAGCGGTTTGATGCCGAGTTTGCGGCCGATATCCAGCAGGCCCTCGCGGACCCGGGACTCGATCTCAAGGCCGTGTTCCATCAGTTCGAGATAGAAGTTGTCTTTGCCGAAGATGTCCTGCCATTTGGCGGCGGCTTCGAGGGCTTCTTGCTCATGCCCCAGCCGAAGTCTGGTCTGCACCTCACCCGATGGGCAGCCAGTCGTCGCGATGATGCCTTCGGCGTGGGCCGCGATTATTTCGGCGTCCATCCGGGACCATTTGCCGAGTTGACCTTCGAGCGATGCCAGTGACGACAGTTTGAACAGATTGCGCAGGCCGGTCGCGTTCTCGGCGACCATCGTCATATGCGTGTACGCACCGCTACCGGACACGTCGTCGGACTTCTGGTCGCGACTGCCCCACAGCACGCGCTTGGTGTTGAAGCGCGACTCGGGCGCGATGTAGGCCTCGATGCCGATGATGGGTTTGATGTCGTGTTTCTTGGCGACGTTGTAGAACTCACTGGCGCCGAACATGTTGCCGTGGTCAGTCATGCCGATCGACGTCATACCGAGTCGTTTGGCCTCAGCGAATAGCGGCGCGACCTTGGCCGCACCGTCGAGCATCGAATACTCGGTGTGATTGTGCAGGTGTACGAATGATCCGGTATCAGACGAGTCAGACACTGGTTAACCTCTCACTTAATTCACACCCTGCACTAGCTCCACCACTCTAGAGGGGACCTACGACACTTCCATCCATAGCGCGCCGAGCGGTGACCAATGAGACAGATGTGGTTACGTTGCCGCTCGGTTGAAAATCGTCCGAATAGTCGGGCAGCGAGGGCAATATGCCCTCAGAAGCCCACTATTCGGACGATTTTCCCGGAGCCGGGGGCACACGACGGGGGTGCTCAACTCTCGCGGAGCAGGTCCAACGCGTGTTGCAGATCATCGGGGTACTCACTGGTGAAAGTCACCTCACGCCCGTCAGCGGGATGAGCGAACGACAGCGCTCTGGCATGCAACCACTGCCGCTCGAGGCCGAGGCGCGCGGCAAGAACCGGGTCGGCACCATAGGTCGGATCACCACAACACGGATGATGCAGCGCGGAGAAATGCACGCGGATCTGGTGCGTCCGCCCCGTCTCCAGATGCACGTCGAGCAGCGACGCCGACGCGAACATCTCGAGGGTGTCGTAGTGCGTGACGCTGGGCTTCCCGTTCGCCGTCACCGCGAACCGCCAGTCATTGCCGGGATGCCGCCCGATCGCCGCGTCGATAGTGCCACTCGGCGGATCGAGGTGACCTTGCACCAGCGCGTGATACCGCTTGTCGACGGTGCGCTGTTTGAACGCGCGTTTGAGCAGCGTGTACGCCCGCTCCGACGCCGCGACGACCATCACTCCCGACGTCCCGACATCGAGCCGGTGCACAATCCCCTGCCGTTCATGCGCACCCGACGTCGAGATCCGAAAACCCGCAGCCGCCAGCGCACCGATAACCGTCGGGCCACTCCAGCCGACCGACGGATGAGCTGCGACGCCGACCGGTTTGTCTACGACGACGATGTCGGAGTCGTGATAGATGACTTCGAGATCCTCAACCGGAGTCGGCTCGATGCGCAGCGGCTCGTCGGGTTCGGGTAGCACGACGTCGAGCCACGACCCCGCGATCAGTTTGTGCGATTTGCCGACGGCCACGCCGTCGACGGTGATATCGCCAGCCTCGGCGAGTGCCGCGGTCACGGTTCGCGACAGCCCCAGGATCCGAGCTGCGCCAGCGTCAACCCGCATACCCGCGACGCCGTCGGGTACCGGCATGGCCCGCGAGTCACGCATCCTTGGACTCCTTGCCGGTGTCGTCGGCCTTCGCCGGCTCAGCGTCTGTCACCGAGGTATCTGTGGGTTGTTCCTCGGCACCACTTGGCTTTTCGACGTCTGCCCCCGTCTCCGGCGGCACCGCGATGTCATCGGATTCATCGTCTCCCCGAGCGGCCCAGCCGGTTCGCGTGCCGTCGAACTCGATGCCGATGATGGTCAAGACAACCAGCAGGATCGCACCGCAGACGACGGCCGAGTCGGCCACGTTGAACACAGGCCACCAGCCGACCGACACGAAATCGACGACGTAGCCGCGCAACGGACCCGGCGAACGGAAGATCCGGTCGACCAGATTGCCCAACGCGCCGCCGAGGACCAGGCCAAGACCCAACATCCACCAGCCCGATCGCAAGCGTGCGGAGAATCGGACGATCACGGCGACCACTACCAACGCGATAATCGTCAGAACCCAGGTGTAGCCGGTCGCCATCGAGAATGCGGCGCCACTGTTGCGGAGCAAGGTCAGGGTGACCGTGTCGCCGATGATCGAGATCGGATTGGCCGGGTCAATATGGGCCACCGCAAGGGATTTCGTGGCGATATCCGCCGCGAGCACAACCAACGCGATCAGCAGCAGAGTGATCGTAACCCGCGACCGGCGTTGCGACGACGGCTGCGCGGAGACTGTCGAGGGGGTATCTGACACCCTTCCATCATCCATGCTGGCCATTGGAGGTCCGCGCGGTGCCCCGCGCCGCACAGGAAAATGTCAGACTTTCCTCGATAGGCTGTCGGGCGTGTCATCACCCCATTCCGGTCCGCACACCGCCTTACGCGGTGTTTGTTGCGCCGTGGCCCTGACCACCGTCTTGAGCGCATGCGGCGGCGGTGATTCGGAGTCGGCGCCCGTCGCATCGAATACCGGTCCGTGTGCGACCGAATCGACATCAGGCGCCGAGGGCGTGAACCTCCTGCCGATCACACCGGCATCGGTCTCGGTTAACGACGCCGGCGCCATGCCCCGCCAGCTACTCGGCGGATCACCGAATGTGACTGCGGCACAACAGGTCACCTTGACGACCACGTCAACCGAAGAACGCTCCGGCGGTCGCACCGAGCAGACAGTGACCATGCCGCTGACCGCCCGGATTGGATGCGAGGATCCGACCAACGTGGAGATGACGCTCGGCGAGGTGAGTTCCCCCGACGTCCTGCTCAACGATGAACTCAAAGCTGAGCGCGACGCGCTGGCGGGAATGAGTCTCGGACCGGGCGCCGCACCGATCTCCCTGCGGATCGCCCCACCGGATGCCGCGTCCTCACAGGCGCGCGCCGCCGTCGAACAGGCATTGATCCAGGCATTGCAGCATTCCGTCCGGTTGCCGAGCGACCAGGTCGGCGTCGGCGCGAAATGGCGGTCAACCCGCACGATCGCCGGCGCGGCGACAACCAAACAGACGATCGACGCGACGCTGCGCTCTCGAACAGGCGATACCGCAGTGGTCGACGTGACCATCGACGAGTCGCCGGTCAATGATGTCTTCGCAGTTCCCGGGACCAATCAGACCTTGCGTATCAAACGCTATTCGATGACAGGCAAAGGGACCGTGACGCTGGACCTGCATCGCGCGCTGCCATTGTCGGGAATCATCACCATGACCGGCGGACGCGAACTCGTCGGCGACGGTGACCCGCTATTGCAGGGGATGGGATTCACGGTCACTTATCGCAGTCGGTAGACCAGTAGGGAAATGCCCCCTGGTGTAGTCAGACGTCATATCGACGCCTGACTTGCCCAGGGGGCATTTCGCCGCGGGTTCAGTTAGTGCGCGAGATCAGTTGCTCGGCTTGGTCGCCGACGTTTTCGCCGTCGTGCACATAGCGGACTTCACGTTATTCGCCGAGAGCAGCGGGCAGACGGTGCTGTTGGCCAGCTTCCACCGACCGTTGTCGAAGACGATGCTCGCCTCGAGTTTGGTCGCCGGGTCGTTGGGCAGTTTCACCTGCACCTTGACGTTGGCCTTCTTGGGACCGGCTGGAATCACCGGTGGGAAGATCTTGTAGGAGACTCCCGGATTGTCCGCGAGCGCCTTGTTGAGCTTGGTGAATACCTGCGGGTCCTTCTCCGATCCCTGCACCAGCAAGGTCTTCTCGCTGACCGGAGCGTCGGCGTCGAGCGCCTTGTCGAGCATCTTGTTGAGCACTGCGACGGTTGGGCGCTTATTGGGATCGGTGACGCCGGTGATTCCGTCGGCACTGGCTGTGGACGACTCTGCCGTGGATGTGGCACTTGGCGTGGTCGTGACAAGCGGTGCTTCATCATCGGAGCCACATGCGGCCAACGTGGTGGCCGCACCAAGGACTGCCGCTGCGGCGACGAACTTCGCAAACCTCAAGATCATTCCCTAACTGTCGTGACAAAGGTGGCAATTCGCACTTTTGCAGTGCGGGCACGAGCTATCACTATGCCAAATGATCCTGAGAGCACCAACGCTTGACGTTAAGCATTGCGTCCGACCACGCTAGTGCGCATGCCAGCAACAGACACTGCCGGACATATCGTCGTCATAACCACCGGGGGCACCGTAGCCGCTCAGCACACTTCGACCGGCGCCATTCCAACTCTTGGCGGAGCCGACTTGATCGCCCGTGCGGCAAGCGGGGACAGTGCGGGGTCGCTGCGAATCATCGACCTCATGTCCAAGGATTCTTCGGCGATGAACGTCGACGATCAGTTCCGCATCGTCGATGCCGTCCTCGCTGCCGTTGCCAACGAATCGGTACGCGGCGTCGTCGTCACACACGGCACCGACACGATGGAAGAAATCACCTTTCTCGTCGACCTCTACCTCGCGAGTCTTGGCACGGTCAGCCCGGTGGTGTTCACCGGTGCGCAGTTCACCGACGACTCACCGGAGCCCGACGGTCCGGCAAATCTTTCCGCCGCATTGTCATGTGCGGCTGATCCGTCCGCGCGTGGACGCGGTGTATTGGTCGCTATGAGTGGAACGGTGTGGCCCGCGCGTGGGCTATTCAAGGTCAGCACGTCGCACGCACGGGCGTTCGACGTCGTGCATCAGGGACTGGGTCGGCCATCGGTTCCGCTGCCCACCCCCGCGAAGACTCCCGCTCGGATCGACTTGCTGTCGCTGTACCCGGGGGTGAATCCGGGAATCATCGCAGCGGCGGCCGCACAAGGATCCGCCGGAATTGTGCTGTCGGCCAACGGATCTGGCAATACCCATCCCGACATCACCGCGCAGGTATCACTCGCCGTCGCGAACGGCATTGCCGTTGTGGTGAGTACGCGGGTGCCCTACGGCGAAGTCGTGCCGACCTATGGCGGTGGCGGCGGCGCGGTGGACGCAGTGGCGGCGGGTGCCCTCGTATCGGGGTGGCTACGCGCCCCGCAGACTCGAATCGCTTTGATGGCCCTACTTTCCGCCGGTGCCACGCGGGATGAGGTCGCTACCTTCTTCGCCGCATCCGGACCGGTGGACTAGCCGGCCTACCAGTCGAGGCAGTCCAGCGGATCTGCCCGCTTCAGTTCCTCGATGGGCAGCCGGAAAGTGACCGCGCGGCCCGGTCCGCTCGCCCTGGTCTCGAATCGGACGGTCACTACGCCGTGCCCACTCCCCTGCACCCACCCGTGCCCGAGCTCGCCATGCACGACATCCAGACCCGTTGGCCATTGTTGCTGGGCCGCAACGAGTTCTGGGGTATCACTGTCTTGCGGTGCGGATTCCGTCGGTACCGCGATCCCCTGTTCCGACGCCTGATCATCCGATGTCAGCACCACTTCACCGACACTCGAGGCACCGTTCGCCAGACCGTCGAAGTCAAGCGAGAATTGTTCTACCGCAGTCAATCCGGAGTATCCGACGCCGACGAGACGGATCGGGCCCACGTCCATCGGATCGAGCGCCAATCGCTGAGCAGCGGCGGTCAGCACCGCGACGTCGACTGACGAACCGGGCAGAGTCGCTGAGCGGGTCAGGATCGACATGTCGGACTTCTTGAGTTTCAGCACGATGGTTCGGGCGCCGCGGCCGTCCGAGATCAGCCGACGATGGGCATCGGAGGCGATTTTGGTAATCTCTCGCCGTAGGGTAGGCAGGTCGATAATATCTTGCGCCAGTGTGGTTTCCGAGCTTATCTGCTTCGCCGAAGCTCGCTCGGCGACCGGACGGTCGTCAATCCCCTTGGCAAGCCGGTGCAACGCAGGCCCGATGGTGGCACCAAGGACCGACGATACTTCAACCGGCGACATCGCGGCGAGGTCACCGATGGTGTCGATTCCCAACCGTGCCAACCGATCTCCCGACACTGGGCCGATGCCCCACAATTTGCGCACCGGCAATGCATGCAGGAACTCCAGTTCCCGTGACGGCGGAATCGCCATTACACCGTCGGGTTTGGCCATCCCGGAAGCGATCTTGGCGATTTGTTTGCCACTGCCGACACCAACCGATGCGGTCAGTCCCACCTCGGCGGTGATGCGGGCCCGCAGTCGCTCGGCGAATGCGACGACATCCCGTGCGGTTGCGCCGACCAGCGCTTCGGGTTCGCCGAACGCCTCGTCGAAAGACAGCATCTCGATCGTCGGAATCTCTTGGCGCACAATGCCGAAGACTCGCTCACTCACCACGCGATACACCGAACCACGCGGCGGCAACACCACCGCCCCCGCACCGACAAGGCGGCGGGCCTGATGCATCGGCATCGCCGACCGTGCGCCGAATTCGCGGGCCGCATAACTCGCGCCGGCCACTACCCCGCGGCCACCGAGTCCACCGACCAGAACCGGCCGCCCCGCCAGCGTCGGCCTGGTCAGTTCCTCCACCGATGCGAAGAACGCGTCCATATCCAGATGCACAACCCAGCGAGGGCTACGTTGCGCCAGGTCCGAACTCACCAACCCATAATAGGTTCCTGGCAACCGGCCAGGATCTGACGCCTTAGTTCACTCCGAAGACCGGAAGGGCATCGAGATTCGCACGAAGGACGGATTCCTCCGACGTCGGGGTAAGGCCGTCGGGCAGAAACCGGCCGACTTCCCAGCCCCAGCGGCGCAGATAGTCGGTGATGACCGTTGTCTTGACGTCGGCGTCGAAGATCTCGACGAGCGTGACGCCACGTTCCCGACGACCGCGGCGCAGTACGGCCGTGGGATTCACTCGCGCGTTGCGTGACCACTGGGTGTTGCCACGGGGCGAGACCAGATATTCCCGTCCACCGATGACGATCGGGTTGACCGGAATACGCTGCGCATTGCCGCTTACGCGACCGTAGACGGTCAGGCTTTGCGCCCCGGCCATATTGACACCGCGATCGGCAAGCCAGCGAACTGACGAATTGAATAGCCGCTCAACAGGATTCGTAGCCGAGTGATAGTGGGTGGTGGTCATTGTCGATTCCTCTCGATATTTCCGGAACAAATGTGAGCACTGCTCTCATATCGAGTATGCACATCGGCTCGACGCAAATCAAGAGCACTGCTCTCATTTGTGGCAGAATGCGGCATATGAGTAGTCGCGCAGCGAAACGGCAGGCCGTAGAAGCCCACATCCTCGACCTCGGGCGCGCTCAGCTGGCGACCGTGGGCGCGGCGGCACTGTCGCTGCGCGCCATCGCGCGCGAACTGGGGATGGTCTCGTCGGCGATCTACCGGTACGTCGAGAGTCGCGACGAATTGCTGACCCGACTGGTCGTCGAGGCGTACGGCGAATTGGGTGACACCGTCGACCATGCGGTGTCGTCCTCGCCGCACGACGACCCTCGCGAGCGGATTCGCGTTCTCGCACATGCGTTTCGGGACTGGTCGATCGCGAATACCGCACAGTTCTCCTTGCTCTACGGCTCACCGGTACCCGGCTATCACGCGCCGGCTGAACGTACCGTCGAGCCAGGCACACGAGTGATGCGCAGGTTGATCGAGACGCTGGCGCAGGCCGTTGTCAGCGGTCAGCTGATCGCGACCGGCGACGTCGACCCAGGACTGGCCGCCGACCTCGCCTACATCCGCGCCGACCTCGGCGTTGAACTCGACGATGCGGCGCTGGTCCTGGCCGTGTCATTGTGGACCTGGCTGATCGGAGCGGTCGGCCAAGAAATCTTCGGTGGATTCGGCGCCGACACATTCAGCGCCCCGGCACTGCTCTTCGACGCACAGTTGCGGCAGCGCCTTGGCGCAACGTCGGCTGAGAAGTAGACGACTTGCGCACCACGGGGCTACGTCAGCGACGTCGGCTCACCACGTCTCGATAAACCGAAACTCGCAGGCTCGCTTCGGCACTCGACGATCCAATGGTGCCGCGCCACAACCAACCGTCCACCTCGATCGTCGAGTGCCGCGACGAGCTTGCGAGGCGTGGTGTATCGAGACGCCGCGCGGCGACCTCCCAACCCAGCCACCTGAGTCACCTTGACGACGTCGGCTCACCACATCTCGATACACCGAAACTCGCAAGCTCGCTTCGGCACCCGACGATCCAATGGTGCCGCGCCACAACCACACCTGACCGTCCACTTCGACGATCCAGCGTGTTACGCCTTACTTACATCCGCGCTTACTCCATCGCCCAATTCGATCGCGCCCGGCGCACCGGTCTCTACGTCGAAGGTGGTCGCAAGTACCTCACCCGCGATCAACTGCGAGTGCGTCCGCGCCCAATCCAGCCGTTCGGCCGGGACGACGAATCGCACGGTGATGCGATCAGACACTTCAAAGCCGAGGTTTCGACGTGCGTCCTGAAGTTCGCGGACACGGTCCTTCGCCCAGCCCTCGGCCTCCAACTCCGGCGTGACCGCGGTATCGAGGACGACCAGTCCGCCCCCGCCGGGCAACTCCGCAGTCGAATCCGGCTCGGCGGCAACGAGTTTGCGTGTGTACTCGCCGTCGACAAGATCGATGCCACCCGCCGTGACTACCTCGCCGCCGTCCGCGACAGCCGACACCGACCACTCACCCGACTTGACCGCCTTGATGACCTTCTGGACATCTTTACCCAGTCGCGGTCCGGCTACCCGGGCATTCACCGATAGCTCGACGCGTCCGAACTTGTCGGCATCCTCGCTCAACGTGACTGACTTCACGTTCATCTCGTCGGCGATCAAGTCGGTATACGGACGCAACCGGTCCACCGTCGGCGATGCAATCGTCAACCCCGGCAATGGGAGTCGCACGCGCAACTTATTCGCCTTGCGCACACTCGACGTGGTCGAACACACCGCCTGAACTTCATCCATCGCGGCAACCAGATCCGCGTCGCCAGGAAGGTCGCCTGCCGACGGCCAATCCGTCAGATGCACCGAACGCTCGCCGGTCAGACCACGCCACATCGCTTCGGTCGCCAGCGGCAGTAGTGGCGCGGACAGTCTGGCAGCGACTTCCAGCACCGTATACAGCGTGTCGAACGCGTCGGGGTCAGCGTCCTGGCCACCCCAGAAACGCGAACGTGACCGCCGCACATACCAGTTGGTCAGCGACTCGCAGAACATGCGGAACGACTCACACGCACCGGCGATGTCATAGACGTCGAGTGCCTCGGTCATCTCATCGCGCGTGACGGCGAGTTTCGCGAGAATGTACCTGTCGAGCACATTCGTCGAGTCGGTACGCCAGACCGCGGGCCGTTCGGCGTAGAGCTGCAAGAAACTGTACGCGTTCCACAGTGGCAACAGAGCTTGCCGCACTCCCTCGCGGATACCGCGTTCGGTTACCACCAGGTTGCCGCCCCGCAGGATCGGCGACGCCATCAGGAACCACCGCATGGCGTCGGAGCCGTCCCGATCGAAGACCTCGTTGACATCGGGATAGTTGCGCTTGGACTTCGACATTTTCTGTCCGTCATCGCCCAGCACAATCCCATGTGCCGCAACATTTTTGAACGCCGGCCGATCGAACAGCGCAGTCGACAAGACATGCAGGTTGTAAAACCAGCCACGAGTCTGCCCGTTGTACTCGACGATGAAATCACCCGGATTGTGCGGAAGCTCGCCCGCATCGCCGCCGTCAAACCACTCCCGATTCTCGAAGGGATAGTGCACCTGGGCGAATGGCATTGAGCCTGATTCAAACCAGCAGTCGAGTACCTCCGGAACGCGCCGCATCGTCGAATTGCCGCTCGGGTCATCGGGATTCGGGCGGACCAGATCATCGATATACGGTCGGTGCAAGTTGGTCGGACGAACACCGAAGTCACGTTCGAGCTCGTCGAGCGATCCGTACACGTCGATCCGCGGATAATCGGGATCATCGGATACCCACACCGGGATCGGCGCACCCCAATAGCGGTTACGACTGATGTTCCAATCCCTCGCACCCTCAAGCCATTTGCCGAACTGCCCGTCGCGGATATGCGATGGCACCCAGTTGATCTGCTTGTTGAGTTCGAGCATCCGCTCCTTGATCGGGGTGACCGCGACAAACCACGAGGGCACCGCCATATAGATGAGCGGTTGACCCGAGCGCCATGAATGAGGGTACGAGTGCTCGATCGTCTCATGTCGCAGGATGCGCCCAGATGTCTTGAGGTCCTTGATGATCGCCGGGTTGGCGTCGAATACCATCAGCCCTTCGTACGGCGGTACCTGTGCGGTGAACCGGCCGCCCGGATCGAGCGGCTGCACCACCTCGATGCCATTGGCGGTCGCCAGATCCATATCCTCCTCGCCGAAGGCCGGCGCGAGGTGAACGATGCCAGTGCCGCTGTCGGTGGTGACGTAGTCACCTAGCAGGATCCGGTGCGAATTCGGATGTCCCGCAAAGAAATCGAACGGCGGCAAATAGTGTACGTCGGCGAGCTGATCACCCGGATAAGTCGCGATGATCTCGACGTCGCCGAGTTCTCGCTCGTAGGCGCCGAGCAGAGCGTTCGCCAGGAGGTATTCCTGCCCATCCGAACCACGGACGTGGGCATACTCGACGTCGGGATTCACCGCGATCGCCAGGTTCGACGGCAGCGTCCATGGCGTGGTGGTCCAGATGAGGGCGTTCACGCCGTTGAGGGCCGCAAGATCGGAATCCGGTCCGATCACCAATGGCATCCGCACCGTGACCGCCGGATCCTGGCGCATCCGGTAGGCATCATCCAGTTTGGATTCCTGGTTGCTCAGTGGCGTCTGCTCGTACCAGCTGTACGGCAGGACGCGGTATCCCTGGTAGATCAGCCCCTTGTTGTGCAACTCCTTGAATGCCCACATGACCGACTCCATGAAGTCGAGATCAAGTGTCTTGTAGTCATTGTCGAAATCGACCCACCGAGCCTGGCGAGTCACATAGTTTCGCCATTCACCTGTGTAGCGCAGCACCGAGTCGCGGCAGAAGTCGTTGAACTTCTCCACGCCCATCTTTTCGATCTCCGACTTGTCGGTGATCCCCAACTGACGCTCGGCCTCCAATTCGGCCGGCAAACCATGTGTGTCCCAACCGAATCGACGGTCTACGCGTTTGCCCCGCATCGTCTGGAAACGTGGGACGAGATCTTTGACGTACCCGGTGAGAAGGTGGCCGTAATGCGGCAGTCCGTTGGCGAACGGAGGGCCATCGTAGAAGATGAATTCCTCGGCAGCTTTATCCGGACCGCTCTGCCGGTTCTGTATCGAGGCTTCGAAGGTCTGATCGGTATCCCAGTAGTCGAGGACGATGTTCTCGACATCGGGGAATCGCGGTGCACCTCGGCCGGTTCCGCCAGTCATGTCGATGATCGGGTAGACCTGCCCCACACCGGAATCAACAGGCTGTGCCGACGAACCATCGCCGGACAAATCGGATTCGCTACTCATGTCTTCCTCCGTGCCGAAATCAAACTCTGGCACGGGGACGCTGATCGGGGAACTCCCGGTCTATCAGCGCGGTACCACCCCGCTTGCATCTTTCGATGCCTCTCTTCCGACACCGGCGCGAACACCGAAATCGACGCGGCTGTAACGGGCCACACCCGCTCGGGTCTACTGAGCCCGGGGCATCGTCAGATGCCGAACCGTTCTTCCGAGTGCTCCCCGGTGATGGCCGGATCAACGCAATGTGGAACTTCTGCTAGCAGTGTGCCACTACTCAGGCGGTGGATGCCAGTTGGGATCGAGCGGGTCGAATTTCGGCATACCCGACGCGCCAGCGCCGGTCGGGCCGCCGTCGGTTTCCCGATGTCGGGATCGTGTCACAGACGGCCGCGGATGCATGGTCGAGCCGTCGAGGTGTTGCTCAGCCGGTACTGTCGCCGGCGTTTTCACCGGAGTCGACGTCGACCAGTTAGATGCCGCCCGGTCGATGAACTCGGATTGCGCCGGAGCAATCGACGACTCCCAGCGGACTCCCGATCCCAATACCCCAGGCGTTGCATCAACCCGAGGAACCGGTCCGGTATCTGCCTCGTCCGCGCGTGGCTGCACTGAGTCCGACGCCGCGTTGAATGTGCCGGTGGTGGCCGCCACATAGTCGGAGAACGTCCCCTCGGCGACCGATGCACTCTTCTCATCGGCCAGCCGCGCTGCCTGCGAACTCGGCTGCGGCACGCCGCTCGCGATCGGCGGCTGCTCGTGCCGCACGACGCTGGGTGACGGCGCTGCGGGCGTCTCAAACCCGAGTGGTGGGTTCGGGGCGCCGACACGAACATCGGCGTCCGGGGCGTTGCCAACTTGAGTGTCGCTGCCGACTTGAGTGTCGCCCTCCTCGATATCGGCACCGAACACCGAATCCCTATCATCGGCGGCTTCCGCCTTGGCGACCTTGGCCGACCGGAGCACATCGGCCACCAAAAGTCCGACACCAATCAGGCAGACTGCGATACAAGCGATCGCAATCCACACCTGACTGGTGACTAGACCCACTACCAGAAGCGCGAACCCGACCAGGGTCGTCGCAATGGCCAGTGACAGCACGAGACGAGAACCCTAGTTCTTGGTGAAGTTCTGGTAGCCGCCGCCGTTGTTATTGCCGGCGTCCGAGCCGTACGACTCGTTGCGAGTACCTTCCACCGGTGCCGCGCTGCCACGCTGCTGCAACTCTTCGAGCTGCGACTCCAGGTACGTCTTCAGACGGGTACGGTACTCGCGCTCGTATGTCTTGAGCTGTTCGATCCTGCCCTCCAGCACACCGCGTTGCTGGTTGATGGTGCCCATGATCTCGCTGTGCTTGCGCTCGGCGTCAGACTGCAGTGCCTCCGAACGCTCCTGCGCCTGGCGCAACTGTGCCTCGGACCGGGTT
Source organism: Gordonia sp. CPCC 205333 (assembly GCF_048537885.1). Classification (NCBI taxonomy): domain Bacteria; kingdom Bacillati; phylum Actinomycetota; class Actinomycetes; order Mycobacteriales; family Gordoniaceae; genus Gordonia; species Gordonia sp. CPCC 205333. The sequence continues at coordinate 156,525 of NZ_JBCLVI010000005.1, forward strand.
TGCGCATCGGCGAGAATTGCCTCCGAACGCTGCCGGGCGTCAGCCAACAGGGCGTCGGACTTCGTCTGCGCGTCGCCGACCAAAGCATCGGCACGTGTCCGCGCGTCAGCCAGCAAGGTGTCGGCTTCGGTCCGTGCATTCGAGGTCACTCGATCCGCGGTGTCCTGAGCCAGGGCGAGGACCCGCGCGGCGCGCACATTGGTCTCGTCGCCAATCGGGGCCTGCTGCTGCGGAGCGGCCGCGAACTGCGGTTCGGGGGCGGGAGCCGGCGCGGGAGCGGCGAATACCTGGGTGCGATCTTCGGGGGCCGGAGCGGCCGCGGGAGCTCCCGACCGCGCTGCCGCGAGGTCGCCTTCGAGCTCGTCGACGCGAGCCTTGAGATCGGTGTTCTCTTCGATTAGACGCGCGAGTTCCGCCTCAACGAAGTCGAGGAACTGATCGACCTCATCTTCGTTGTAACCGCGCTTGCCAATCGGCGGTTTACTGAACGCGACGTTGTGCACGTCAGCCGGTGTCAGCCGCATGGTCGGTTCCCCTTTATCTGTGGTTCGAGCGTTTCTACTTGTGGGTCGAGCACTGAACTCCAGCGCAGTGGCCCGAGCCCGTTGCCTACACGTGACCTTTACTCTGTCACATGTCAGTTCGAGGCTCGTCGCCGCAGTCACGTTGAGTTCAAATCCGTAACTAGCGTCCTATCCTGTCACATCAATACCGTTGGTCGCATCCGGTCGATGCGCTCTCGCAACTTAATATTCGCCAAACAATGACAATCAACGTTACGTCACCGTGGTGGCCAGGACTAGTTTCGGATCAACCTGAGCGTTTGATCAAACACTCGAAAGTACGCTTTTACCTGCAGATATCTCGGAAAAGCGACTAAACGACAATGTTGTTATTCGACTAAATGCCATTAATGTGATTACCGACTCAAAGAAATTCGTATCAAATTTGGCTACCAGCGAGTTGATAACCGACAATCGCCACGATCATCACAATCATCAGGGAGAGATCAAGGCGGACCGGCCCCAACGGCAACGGCGGGATGAGTCGGCGAAGAAGCTTGATCGGCGGATCGGTGGCGGTGAAGACCGCCTCGATGACTATTACCGCGGCACCCTTGGGACGCCAGTCCCGGGCGAATGAGCGCACCAGCTCCACGACCAGACGGCCCAGCAGGAGCAGCCAGTACGCGAAGAATGCGTAAGTAAGAATTGTCCAGAATATCGTCACTACACCACTGTGCCCGATAGTTGCGCACTAGCGCTCGCCGGGTGCGGCACCATAACTCCACCAGCACCCGACGGCGAGTGCTCAGCTGTGGTTGTAGAAGCCGGTCTCGGCGATCTTGCGGCGATCCTCCGGTGACACATCGACGTCGGCCGGTGAGAGGAGGAACACCTTGGTGGCCACTTTGTCGAATGAACCACGCAGCGCGAAGGCGAGCCCGGCCGCGAAATCCACCAGGCGCTTAGCGTCGTCGTTGCTCATATCAACCAGGTCCATGATTACCGGGTTGCCGTCGCGGAATCGTTCACCGATTGTGCGAGCCTCGCCATAGTCCGAAGGGCGCAGGGTAGTGATCTTGTGCAGCGGTCCGTCGGCGAAGATCCGATCGAGTTCACGCTGGTCGTTGGTGGCGACTGAACGAGATACGGCCGCTGCGCGCATACCGGCGGCGGACCGGGGCAGCGGCTCGAGGCGCGAGACGCTCGAACGCTCACGCTCGGCCCGCATCGGGCCGGCGTATGCGTACTCGCCGCCCGCGACTCGACGTTCGGCTTCGTAACGCTCGTCGGCGTAACGATCCTCCGCGAACCGCTCACGCTCGTCGGCGTAACGATCCTCCGCGAAGCGGTCGGCCTCGAACCGATCGGCGGCGTACCGACCGTCCCGGAAGGAACCCTGGCCGTAGTAGTCATCGCGGTATGCACGCTCCCGCGGTGCCGAGCGAGCCGGCATCACGTTCGAGTCCTCGAGGTAGTCATCCTCGTAGTCACTCGGAGGCACCATGCCGAAATATGCCTTGAACTTCTGCATCGTGGTCATCTCGGGCCTCTCTTGGGTGGCGATCGGTGTTGCAATTGTGATTGTAGTGAAATGTGTGAATCCTGGTACTTCTGTGACCGATGTGATTACGGTATCGGCCGAGCCCCCAAGATTGCAGTTCCGACACGCACACATGTGGATCCGAATTTCACTGCGACGTCAAGATCACCGGACATACCTGCTGACAGGGTCGTCGCCAACGGATAGCGCATGACGAAGTCGGCCTGAGTCCGCGCCAGCTTCGCCATCCACATTTCGCGGTCGCCATGCTGGGGTGCGATCGCCATCAGACCCGCCAGCCGAAGACCGGCAGCCGTCCCGACCTGATCAGCCAGCTCCGGCAATCCGTTGGCCGGCACGCCGCCACGTCCCGGGTCATCGTCCAGACTGACCTGCAGCAGCACGTCGAGCGCATTCTCCCGCTCCCCCGCATCCAGGGCGGCCGTCACACCCCGGCCCAAGGCCTCGATCAAGGGTGCACCGTCAACCGAATGCACGGTCCGCGCCCAGCGCGCCACTGATCGCGCCTTCTTACGTTGGACACTGCCAATCATGTCGAATGTCGGCCTTGATGCCGAATCGTCTAGCGCCGCAACCACTTCGGCCACTTTGCGGCCAGCCTCGGGCTCACGCGATTCGCCGAATTCGGTACAACCGAGATCGATCAGCCGCAGGACGTCGGCGGCCGGGAAGAATTTGGTGACTACAAGCAGCGACACCGTGCCAGGCTCGCGCCCCGCGTCGGCGACCGCGACATCCAATCGGGCTGATACCGCAGCCAAATTGGCGGCTAGTTCAGCGCGCCGGCTGTCATCTCCGACGCCGACTGTCCGCGCCGACACGAGTCACCGACCAGTTTCGCGCCAGATCACCGACGCGAGACGCCCGGTGGGCGCCTGTCGGCGATGACTGAACAACGTGCCGTCGGCGATGGTGTCGCGGGGATCCACGGCAACCGCGGCAACTCCGGCCTCCAACAATTGCCGGCGCAGACCCGCCCGCAAATCAAGACCAGTCGTGCCCTTCGCGGTGCGGCTGGCGCTGCCGGGCAAATGTTTTTCGACGTCGCGTTGCATCGCCGGTGGTACCTCGTAGTTCGCGCCGGATGCCGCTGGCCCCAGAAATGCGCCGATCCGGTCGACACGCGCCCCGAGTTCAACCATCACCTTCAGCGTCTCGGGAATGATGCCGATCCGCGCACCGACCCGCCCGGCGTGTACGCCCGCGATCACGCCAGCCTCGTCGTCGGATAACAGCACCGGCACACAATCGGCGGACAGCACCGCAAGGGCGAGGTCAGGCTGCGTGGTTACCAGTGCATCGGTCGCGGAAATCACTTCCGTGACCGGTCCGTCGACCACCGTCACATTGCGACTGTGAATCTGTTCCATCCAGACCACGCGCGTATCGGCCAGTCCGATCTGCTGCGCGAGCCGAGCCCGGTTAGCCGCAACCGCAGCCGGATCGTCGCCGACATGATCACCCAGATTGAAACTGTCGTAGGGAGCGGCCGACACACCCCCGGCGCGGGTGGTGGTCACCCGGCGCACTGTCGAACCCATATCTATCGCCGCATGAAGTCCGGCACGTCGACGTCGTCATCGTCGAGGCGGACGGTGTTGCGACGCGGTTCCTCGTTGCGCGCGAACGGATCTGACGCACCGGCCGGCGCTGCACCGAATAGTGGGTCATTCTTCGCCGCAGCGGTCGTGGATCCGGCCTGCCCTTGCTCGACGCCTGCTCGGCCGGCCGATTTCGCAACCGGCGACTCGCTTGCCTTACGCGGCGTGCCGCCGTCGAATCCGGCGGCGATGACTGTGATACGAACTTCGTCGCCGAGGTTGTCGTCGATAACCGTGCCGAAGATGATGTTGGCGTCTTCGTGAGCCGCTTCCTGGACAAGGGTCGCGGCGTTGTGGATCTCGAACAGACCGAGGTCACTGCCACCGGCGATTGAGATCAACACCCCACGCGCGCCCTCCATCGACGCTTCGAGCAACGGCGAGTTGATCGCCGACTCGGCGGCTTTACGGGCCCGCTCCTCGCCGCGCGCGGAACCGATTCCCATCAACGCACTTCCGGCGTCGCTCATGACACCCTTGACGTCGGCGAAGTCGACGTTGATCAGTCCCGGCGTCGTGATTAGGTCGGTGATGCCCTGAACACCGTTGAGCAGTACCTCGTCGGCGCTGCGGAACGCATCCATCAGCGCGACCTCGGCGTCGCCGAGCTGCAATAGGCGGTCATTCGGGATGACGATGAGTGTGTCGCAAGACTCGCGCAGAGCGGCGATGCCGGCATCTGCCTGACCGCCGCGACGCTTGCCCTCGAAGCTGAACGGACGCGTCACCACACCAACGGTCAGCGCGCCGAGCTTGCGGGCAATCTGCGCGACGACGGGGGCACCACCGGTTCCGGTGCCGCCGCCCTCACCCGCGGTGACGAAGACCATGTCAGCACCCTTGAGGAGTTCCTCGATCTCGTCGCGAGCATCCTCGGCTGCCCGGCGGCCAACCTCCGGATCGGCTCCGGCGCCGAGTCCGCGCGTCGAATCGCGTCCGACGTCCAGTTTGACGTCGGCGTCGGAAAGAAGCAGCGCCTGAGCGTCGGTGTTGATCGCGATGAACTCGACACCCTTGAGGCCCTGCTCGATCATTCGGTTGACAGCGTTGACGCCGCCACCGCCGATACCGACGACTTTGATGACGGCCAGGTAGTTGTGCGGTGGCGTCATGCCTCGCCCTCCTCGTGAGAAAAACCCTAAACCTAAACCATAGATATAGAGTTATGTCAAGTACTTGTTTCTGGTGATGACGGTAGGCATCGCATCGACTCCAAGCCAGCTTGTGCGCGGCGTGTCGGCAAAGTTCTGCGATATTGCGGTGCGGCTCACGGTCAAACCGTCGCGCGGCGTCGGGATTTGGCTGAAAACTGCGGAATCAGCGGGAGCAGGCGAACATTCACTTCGACACGTGCGACGACGCAGTTACCAGACCCGTCGCTTCATCCGCCCCGACGTCGACTCTTACCGGTAGGCGGGATACTCCGGACTCGACACGTTATAGCTCGACGCCTTACGAGTCATGATCAGCCGCAGCGCCTCGGCCTTGTCCGCAGTCCGCGTGCTGTCGCCCCAGACCACGGTCCTATTGCCGCGCAATACAAATTCGATGTCAACCGGGGAAGACGCGTTGACTTCGACCAACTGCCCGGCGAGAAACGGCGGTAAGTCGGCAATCACCGGCAGCACGGCCTTAGTCGTCGGATCGGCGGGTCCCGGATTCGGTGTGGAAAACACCGGCAGTTTGGAAATCTCTGGCGGCAACGTGATGGACTTGTCGTAATGCCGGTAGGCAACTCCGGTCTTATCCAAAACATGTATCTGGGTATCGGTCGACACCTTGACCACCGGCCGCCGCTCGGTGACGGTGATTACGATTTTCGACGGATACGACCGCTGGATACGGACCTGCGCGACGTCCGGTATCGCCGCCACCCGTCGGGCAGCGGGAGCGGTATTTACCTGCAGGAGCGGGCGCCCCTTCGAAATCGCGGCTGCGGACAAGATCTGATCATCGGATACTTCGCTGGTACCGACGATCTCGATGGACCGCACAGACATCAACGGTGTGAAGTAGGCGACCGCTGCCAGCGCCCCGGCCACCACCAGTACCGCGAGCACCCACCATATGCTGCGTGTGGACCGCGACGAACGCACCGACGACACTGGTGCCTCACGCACCCGAAGCAATAGATTCGTCGCCGATCGCGGCAAGGATCTCCGGCGCCTGCATCGTGATATCGCCCGCACCGAGCGTGAGGACGATGTCTTTTCCAGTCGCGAGTCCCGCGACGATCCCGGGAAGTTCCGACAGACTCCGCGCGAAAATCGCTGGCACCGAAACCAATTCGCTGATGATTCGGCCACTTACGCCGGGCAGTGGCTCCTCCCGCGCACCGTAGACATCGGCAACCACTACCTGGTCGGCGGCCGACAATGCCAGTGCGAACTCGGCCGCGAACTCCTTGGTCCGCGAATACAGATGAGGCTGAAAGACTGCGATGACGCGCCCCTCACCGGCAACCGACCGAGCGGCGGCCAAGACCGCGGCCACCTCGGTCGGATGATGCGCGTAATCGTCGAACAGGCGAATGCCGCGGGCAGTCCCCCGGAATTCGAATCGCCGATGGACACCGCTGAACGCTTCGATGCCGGCGATTACCGCATCCAATTCGCCACCGGCACGGACACATCCGAGAATCGCGCCGAGTGCGTTGAGAGCCATATGCTCGCCGGGAACCGTCACGATGAAGGTGCGCTCGATGAAGTCGTCAGCGGCTCCGGGCAATGCGAATCGTGCCCGCACTCGCCCACCGTCCGCGGTCGGCTCCCATGAAAGTAGTTGTGCCGCAGTACCGTTACGACCGTAGGTGAGGACGGAAACGTCACGATCGGCCAAACCCGCGGCGGTACGCTGCGCCAACGCCGCCGATCCCGGATCGTCGGCGCACACGACGACGGTGCCGCCCGCTACCACTCGATCGCAGAACTGGTCGAATACATCGACATAGGCTTGCTCGCTGCCGAAGAAGTCCAGATGGTCGGCCTCGATATTGGTGACCACGATGACGTCCGGGCGATATTCGAGCAGCGAGCCGTCACTCTCGTCGGCCTCAGCTACAAAGATGTCGCCGGTGCCGTGATGTGCGTTCGTACCTGATTCGTTCAGCTCGCCGCCGACCGCGAATGAGGGATCCAGACCGCAATTCTGCAGTGCCACAACGGCCATCGACGTCGTCGACGTCTTGCCGTGAGTACCGGCCACGAGCAGCGTGGAATAGCCCTCCATCAAGGTGGCCAGCACAGCGGGACGCAACAGGATCGGGATATCGCGCTCACGCGCCGCCACCAGTTCCGGGTTGGTCTTGGGGATCGCCGCGTGTGTCGTCACCACCACGGTCGGACCGCCAGGCAATTGATCGAGCGCCGCGGGATCATGCCCGATCGCGATCTGCGCACCTCTGGTCCGCAACGCGAGGATCCCACGACCGTCTTTCGCGTCCGATCCCGACACCTGACCACCGCGAGCCAACAGAATCCGAGCCAGCCCCGACATTCCAGCACCGCCGATGCCGACCATATGCACACGTGACAGTGACTCCGGAAGTGTTCGCCGAGAAGACTTTTCGACATGCTCTGCCATCGTCACCCCCGCTCGTCCGCGAAATCGGCTGCCAGTTCCAGCGCGGTCCGCGCGACCACGCTCGCCGCATCCCGGTGACCGCCTGCCGACGCCGCGGCCGACATTGCGGCGAGCCGTTCGGGGTCGCCGAGCAGCGCGGGAACTTCACGTGCCACCCACTGCGTAGTCATCTCGGTATCGTCGACGATCAGTCCACCGCCGGCCTCGACCACCGGCAGAGCATTCAGTCGCTGCTCACCGTTGCCGTGCGGCAGTGGTACGTAGACCGCGGGCAGACCGGTCGCGGAAACCTCGGCGACCGTCATCGCGCCAGACCGGCAGATCACCAAATCGGCTGCGGCATAGGCCAAATCCATCCGATTGAGATACGCGACGCCGATATACGGTGGCGTGCGGGCGTCATCGCCCTTCGCCCGATCGCGGTGTCCATGCGACGGCTCGATCGTGTTCTTGGGCCCATATGCGTGGAGTACGCCGATCCCCGCCTCAGCGAGTGCACCGCTAGCACCGGCAACCGCATCGTTGAGCCGGGCAGCTCCTTGGGACCCGCCGAATACGAGCAGTGTCGGAGCGTCGGGGTCCAGGCCGAAGTAGTGACGAGCCTTGTCGCGTAAGGCTTTTCGATCGAGTCCGGCCAGCGAACCGCGAACCGGCATACCAACCACGACGGCGCCGGGGAGGCCCGACGAGTCAACCGCGGCCAGTACCTTGTCGGCATAGCGGGCACCGATCTTGTTGGCGATGCCGGCACTCGCGTTCGCCTCGTGAATCACCACCGGGATGCGGCGACTTCTCCGGATATGCCCGCGAGCAGCGAAATAGGCCGGCAAAGCGACATATCCGCCAAATCCGATCAGGACGTCGGCGTCGACGTCCGCGAGTACTTTGCGCGCGGCCAGCACAGCCCGACTCAGCCTGAACGGAACTTTGAATAGATCGGCATTCACCTTGCGGGGCAAGGGAACCGGCGGAATCAACTCCAGCGAATAACCGCGATCAGGGATAAGACGGGTCTCCAGTCCGCGTGTCGTACCCAACGCCGCGATACGCGCCGCGGGTGCCAGTGCGGCGACCGCGTCGGCGACGGCCAACGCGGGCTCGATATGCCCGGCTGTACCGCCGCCGGCCACCACCACCGACAAGTGCGCGCCATCGCCTGGCACCGTCACGAACGCCACCACCGTTCCTGTTGCGTCGCGCGCCGGGCATCGGCGCGTCGGGAACGATTGTCCACCGTCGCGTCTACGCCCGCGCGTCGGCGTCCGATTGTGTCACTCACATCACCGCGCCGAGAACTCGCGCCACCACGACGTGCGCCGGAAGTCAGCAGGTCATAGGAAGATCCTCGACTCGACACCCTAGGTCGCGGGGCCTGCCCACGCTCAGGCTTGTCACGCGGTCGACGCCAGCCGGATCGTCCCGCCTCGACGCCGCGTCGATCTCGCGGCCGCTGGTCGAGTCGGTCGCGCAGGCGGTCGGCGCGCGACGGGTGATACGGCACCGGGGTCGGTAGGCGAAGCAGGCGGCTGACGCGAACCGGACCGCTGGCGGTTAGCGCCGCCACCGCGTCCGGCTCATGTCGTGCCGCATTGGCAAGCAGGCCCAGCATCGCCAGAATCGTCAGAGTCGAGGTACCACCGGCCGACAGCAACGGCAGCTGAATACCGGTGACCGGCAACAGGCCGACGACGTAACCAATGTTGATGAACGCCTGCGCGGTGATCAGCACCGTGATCGTCGCGGTCATCAACTTGATGAACGGGTCGACCGATCTCGCCGCGATACGCAGTCCAAGAAAGGCCAACAGGGCGAACAGTCCGACCACCAGCAAGCCACCGATGAGTCCGAGCTCTTCGCCGATGATCGCGAAGATAAAGTCGTTATGCGCGTTGGGCAGGTAGTTCCATTTGGCACGACTCTGCCCAAGTCCGACGCCGAAGATTCCGCCATTGGCCAGCGCGTACGTCGCCTGCCTAGCCTGGTAGCCGGCACCCTGCGGATCGTTGATCGCACCGAAAAAGCTTCGAACGCGCTCGGAGCGGTACCCCTCGGCGAGTGCGAGCACCACCGCGACCGCTACACCGGTCACGACGAAACCGGCGAAGACCCGAAGCGGCAGGCCGGCGAACCACAGCAAGGCTCCGACGATGATCGCGACGGTGATCGTCGTCGACAAGTTGGGTTCGAGAATGATCAGCAGGCAGATCAGCGCTGCCACCGGCAACAACGGGATAAGCAATTCACGCAGGGACGCGTTGTCGCGGCGCCGCGAGGCCAGCAGGTGTGCGCCCCACACGCACAGAGCGACTTTGACCAGCTCCGACGGCTGCACCGACAGTCCGCCGATCACGAACCAGCGTCGTGCGCCCTGACTGAGGGTACCGATGCCCGGGACCAGGACCAGGGCCAACAGCACGGTGGTGATCACGATCATCGGCGCCGCCGCCCGACGAATCAGCCGGATCGGCAGGCGCAGCATGATGTAGAAGACGACGAGTCCGAGCACCGCGAAAGTCATCTGCGTGGTGAACAGGCCGTATGCCGATCCCTCCTTCGAGTAACCCTCGACCGATGACGCGGAGAGCACCATCACCAGTCCGAAGGCGGTTAGGAAGAAGGCCATCGCGAGGACGAGATGAAATGACGCCAGCGGCCGTCCGAGGATATTGCGGACCGCGCCGATAATGGCGGCCGGCCAGCTCGTCTGCTCGTCGCGCCCGGTCACGCCCGCGGTCATCGGGACGCCTGGGCCGAATCCACCACACTGCGTGCCGCTGCGATGAACGCGTCACCGCGGGCGCCGTAGCTGGCGAACATGTCCAGCGACGCCGCGGCGGGTGCGAGCAGTACCGCCGACACCGGGCGTGCTGATCGGTCGGCCAGCTGCCAGGCCCGCTCGACGGCGACGTTCATCACCGCGTGCGACGGTGGCAGATCGACGGTTTGGCTCGCCCGCTCGTCTGACGGCGGCAGGGCGCGCGCTCCCAGGGCAGGTCCTTCGACGACACTCACCTGCCCATCGTCCCCTGTGAATACTGTGACTGTTGGGACTTCTGGGGCGTGTCGCGCAATAGTGTCGACGATTATCTGCCGATCTCGACCGATGGCCACCACCCCGGCGAGCCGCGTCACATTCGCCGCAACCAATTCGTCCACCGATGCGCCTTTGAGCAGCCCACCGGCAATCAGGACAACCCGGTCATACCCAGACAGCGCAGCCATTGCCGCATGCGGATTGGTCGCCTTCGAATCATCCACGAATAGGACCGCCCCATCGTCGAGCTCGCCGACGGCAACCACCTCGCCCCGGTGAGCGGCCGGGGCAAAAGTACGCAAACCAGCGGCTACCTGCTGCGGACTCACGCCTACCGCCCGGGCCAGCGCGGCGGCGGCCAACGCGTCGGCGATACCCGACGGTCCAGCCGGACGAATGGCATCGGCTGAGATCAACTCGGCGGACTCGCCGTCACCGAAGGCACGATCGGTCAGCACACCGTCGAGTACACCGAGCTGTCCGGGGGCCGGTCGGGCCAGCGTGAATCCGACCCGACGACTATCAGCCCCGACCGGGAGCGTCGAGGCCACCACGTCGTCCTCGCCAACGACGGCGACCGCCGCCTGCAGCGCGAGGGCCTTAGCCGCCGCATAGGCCGCGAACGACCCATGCCAGTCGAGGTGGTCCTCGGCAACGTTGAGCACAACCGCGGCGTCGGCGTGAACCGAAGGCGCCCAATGCAATTGGAAGCTCGACAACTCCGCACACAGAACGTCGGCGCGCCGCGGGGCAACCATCGCGTCAAGCACGGTCAGTCCGTAGTTGCCGCAGGCCGCCGCATGCCGTCCGGCAGCGGTCATAATCGCCTCGACCATTCCGGTAGTCGTCGTTTTGCCGTTGGTACCGGTGACAACCAGCCAGGTGCGGGGTTCGCCGAGCACCCCGGCCCGGTCGAGTTGCCAGGCCAGCTCCACTTCACCCCATACCGGCACGCCAGCCGCCTGCGCCGCGACCGGCAGCGGATGTGTCGGCGCGAAACCGGGCGAGACCACCAGAAGATCCACGTCGGTCAACCCATCGGAGAGTGCGCGATCGATCGAGATGCCCGAGACCTCTACCCCACCGAAAACCTCGCGTCCCGGCGTCGAATAGCGATCGTCTACCAGACATACTCGCGCCCCGACACCGGCGAGGTAGGCCGCGGCCGACCGCCCGGCGGCACCGGCACCGGCAACCAGCACGGTCGCATTCGGCAATTCGGCGACGAGCGTATCCGGCACCGGGTTATCCACTGGCGGTGACGAATTCGCTGTAGAACAGCGAGAGCCCGAGTGCACATGCGATGGCGGTGAGCAACCAGAATCTGATGATCACCGTGGTTTCTGCCCAGCCACCCAATTCGAAGTGATGGTGGAATGGCGCCATTCGGAACACTCGACGCCCGGTGGTCCCGAAGAAGGCGATCTGGATCACGACCGAGACTATCTCGGCGACGAACAGCGCACCGAGCACGATCGCGAGTAATTCGGTGCGGGTGGTGATTGACAGGCCGGCGAGCAAACCGCCGAGCGCGAGCGAACCGGTGTCGCCCATGAAGATCTTGGCCGGTGCGGCGTTCCACCAGAGGAATCCGAGGCAGGCGCCGCCACCGGCGACCGCGAGCAGCGCGAGGTCTTGCGGATCACGTACGTGATAGCACCCGGCATTGCCGACCGAGCCGGGGTTGACGCAGGCATTTTCGTTCTGCCACAACGCAACCAGCACATACGAACCGAGGACCATTGCCATCGACCCGGCCGCGAGGCCGTCGAGTCCGTCGGTGAAATTCACCGCGTTCGACCAGGCCGCAACGACCAGCCAGCAGAAGATGACGAAAACGACCGACCCCATCGAGATCGCCACGATGTCGCGGACATAGGACAGGTTGGTGCTCGCCGGCTCATCTCCGGCACCATTGCGGAACTGAATCACCAAGATGCCGAACAGGATTGCGGCGATGAACTGACCGACCGACTTGGCGGTCTTGTTCAAACCGAGGTTTCGATGCTTACGGATCTTGATGAAGTCGTCGAGAAATCCCACGATCCCCAGCGCGACGGCAAGACCCAATACCAACAGACCCGACGCCCGCGGCCCCGAACCGTTGGCGATGAAGCCGACGAGATGTGCACCGAAGTAACCGGCCACCAGTGCGGTGATGATCGCAACGCCGCCCATCGACGGGGTACCGCGTTTAGTCTGATGACTCTGCGGCCCCTCGACGCGGATCTCCTGGCCGAAGCCCTGTCGCGAAAATACCTTGATCAGAATCGGGGTCAACAGAATCGCGACCGCCAGCGAGATGGCTCCCGCAATCAGGATCTGCCACACAAGTAGGTCCCTTACCGTTTGTTCCGACAGTTGGTTCGTAGGTGTTTCTCAGCCTTCTATCAAACCTTGTTCTCAGCCGGTCAAGACCACCAGCCCCGCAACGGACAACTCCTCGGTCAGTGCGCGAACGTCGGCCGGACCGGCCACCGCGACCATGTCACCCTCGGCCGGCTGCCAGTCGGGGTCTGAACGTAGCAGCTCACGAGCTTGGAAGGGGGTCTGGGCCAGCACGGCCTCGGCACCCCATGATCCTTCCATGACCGCGCCCTGGTGCAATGCACGGACGGCGCGAGACGAACCGACCGCGAGAATCTTGTCGACGGCCAGTCGAACCGCGAGCCGGCCGAGCCGGTCGTGATCGACGACGGTTTGCTGTTCATCCGCACCTTCGTCAGGCTCCAATTCGCCCAGAATCAGCCAGGTGCGCGCGCCGCGGTCACGATGGGCACTGCCGACGCCGGAATCGGCGGCCTGCGCCACCAGACGTCGAATGAGTGCGCTGGCGTCGGCGACCGTCGCGGTCGCGTCGTGCACACCTGCGACCTTTGCCCGCAACGCGGCCGCCAGCACGACTCGATCGTCGAAGGGGTGTTTGACGCCGTTGATCTCCTGGCCGGCCTCATGCCCCTTACCCGCGATCAACACAACGTCGCCTGGTGAGGCCCACTCGACGACCGCCGCGATGGCAGCGGCCCGGTCACCGATGTCGCGGATCGGCTCGGACGTGGACGGTCGGTCCTTCGCCTCGATGGCAGCGGCACCCGCATACACCTCGGCGCGGATCGCGGCCGGTTCCTCGGTGCGCGGATTGTCGTCGGTGATCACCACGAACTCGGCGCCACGCGCCGCTGCTGCCCCCATGTGAGCGCGTTTGCCGGTATCGCGGTCGCCGCCTGCACCGATGACCACGCCGATCCGGCCCGCGGTCTGTTCCCGCAAGGTCGCAATGACGGCTTCCACCGCCGCCGGTTTGTGCGCATAGTCCACGACGGCCAGGAACTGCTGCCCGTCGTTGATCCGCTGGAGTCGACCGGGAACCGACACCGCAGCCAAGCCGGCCGAGATGGCTGCGAATTCCACGCCGACTGTTCTGGTAATCGCAACTGCCACAAGAGCATTGGCGATATTGAACCGACCTGGCAGCGGCAGGGTGAGATTCAACTCGGCGGCGTCGGGGCCCGAGACACGCACACACTGAGTGCCGTCGACGGCGATGGACGACTCACCGGCGGTCCACTGTGCCGATGTGGATCCGGTTGACACGGTCACCGGCGAGGGGGCGATCCGCGCCATCTGCCGTCCCCACTCGTCGTCGACGCACACTACGCTGCGTTCGGCGCGCAAGTCCGAATCTTCTTTGAAGAGAATCGCTTTCGCCTCGAAATAGTCTGCCATCGTCGGATGGAAGTCGAGATGATCCTGAGACAGGTTCGTGAAGGCTCCGACGTCGAATCTGGACCCGGCGACGCGACCGAGGGAAAGCGCGTGACTCGACACTTCCATCACCACGGTGTCCACTCCCTGCTCGACCATCGCCGCGAACAGTGCTTGCAGATCTGGCGCTTCCGGGGTCGTCAGGGAACTCGGTTGTGCCACACCGTTGATGCGGGTCTGCACAGTACCGAGTAGGCCGACCGAGCGACCGTCGGCGAGCAGGATCGACTCGACCATGAAGGCCGTGGTTGTCTTACCCGAAGTGCCGGTAATTCCGATGAGGGTCAGCGACCGGCTCGGATCTCCATAGATCGACGAACTCACCCGGCCCAGAACCGAGCGCGGTTCCGGATGCACGAGGATGGCAACATCGGCATCGGGCAGCTCCGCGGCGATAAGCTCGCGGCCGACCGGATCGGTGAAGATCGCCGACGCACCCGCATTCACCGCATCAGCAACGAACCGCGCGCCGTGTACGCGATTGCCCGGCAGGGCCGCGAATAGATCGCCCGGAGTGATCGACTGCGCCCGCAGACTCACTCCAGTGACCGCAACCTGCGCCGATCCGACGACCTGCGCGTCGATCGTTGATGCCAGGTTGCCAATCGAGGTCGGCGCGACGCGCTGGGGGCGAATTGGCCCGGACTGTTGCGACTGCGACACGTGCCATCGCCTCCTTAACTATCTCGCTTGCGGGGCTGCACCGCCCAACAACATACCGCTCACCTGGCCGACGCCCACCATCACCGGCGGCGCATCGGCTCGGGGGTCAATCGGTGGTCAGTGTCAGCTTGGGTGTCTGCGTCGGCGACAGCGGCACCCGATCACGCTGCAGCAGCCACGAAGCAATCGTCCCGAACAGCGGCGCGGCGGACTGCCCGCCCGAGCCGTCAGAACTGCGTGGCGGATTGTCCATCATGATGCCGACCACGTATCGCGGATTATCCGCGGGCGCGATACCCGCGAAGGTGATGTTGTAACTCGAATTCGAATACCGGCCGGTTACCGGATCAACCTGCTGCGCGGTGCCGGTCTTGCCTGAGATCTGGTAGCCGGGTACCGCAGCCTTGGAGCCGGTGCCCTGCTGCACTCCGGTGGGATCGTTCTGGATTACCGCACGGAACATGTCGCGGACCGTCTTGGCGGTTTGGTCGCTGACCACCCGAACCGGTGTCGGAGGCGCGGGCGTGCTGGCATCGTGGCCACTTCGCTTCTCCGACTTGAAGATTCGCGGTGGCACCCGCACGCCGTTGTTGGCGATGGTCTGGTAGATGCCGGTCATCTGCAGCAATGTCATCAACAAGCCCTGGCCGATCGGCAAGTTCGCGAAAGTCGAACCCGACCACTGACTCAAGGCCGGTACGTCACCTGATGATTCGGCGGGCAACTCGACGCCGGTTCGCTCACCGAGTCCGAAACGCGCCAGTAGATCCGCGTACCGCTTGTCGCCAATCTTCTTGGCAAGCATCAGGGTTCCGACATTCGACGACTTGCCGAAGATGCCGGTGCTGGTGAAGTGTTCCGGCCCGTGTACCCAGGCATCGCGGACAGTCACGCCGCCCATATTGATGGAGCCAGGTACCAGTAGTACCGAATTGGGAGTGGTGACACCGTATTCGATGGCACCAGCGGCTGCGATCACCTTATTCACCGAACCCGGCTCGAAGGGTGAGGTCACCGACGGATTGCCGAGCTCAACACCCTTCTGCTCGGACAGTGGTTTTGCGGCGTTGAAAGTACCGTCATTCGCCATCGCCAATACTTCGCCGGTATGCGAATCGAGTACCACCGCGGACACACTCTTCGCTCCCGACGCCGCCTTGGCCGCGGCGACCTGACTCTGCACAAACCACTGAATGTCAGAGTCGAGAGTCAATTGCACGGTGGCGCCGTTGATCGCCGGGTGAACGTTACGGGTACTGCCCGGAATGATGGCACCGTCCGAACCACGGTCGTAGGTGGTCGAACCGCTGGTACCGGCGAGAACCGAATCCATCGACGATTCGAGACCAATCAGACCGTTGCCGTCGTAGTTGACGTCGCCGACTACGTTCGCGGCCAATGACCCACCGGGATAGAGGCGAATATTCTGCGGGTCGGCGCCGACCTCGGGGTAGTCCGCGACAATCTTCTTCGCGACGTCGGTGCTGACCGATCGGGCGAGGTAGATGAATTTGTCGTTGCCGGTCAGCTTGGCCAGCAGATCGCTCGCACTGATCGAACCGCCCAGCGCACTCGAGACCCCTTTGGCGATCTGGTCGAGCCGGGTTTTGACATCGGGAAGCGACGGGTCCTTCTGGTGCGCCTCATCGATCGACTTACGAACTGCTTGCGGAAGGAATGTCAGTGCCCGCGCCTCATCGGTATAGGCCAGCGGACGGCCATTGCGGTCCACGATCGCGCCACGTTTAGCCGTCAAGACCTGGGTGTATTCGCGCTGTTCGGCTGCCTGCTCTGACAATGACTGCGCATCGATCGCGTGGACAAAGATCATCTTGGCCGCGACTATCAGCACCGCGAGAATCACCAGCACCCCGGCCATTCGGCCACGGAAGACGAACTTCTCTGGATGCCGGGGAGGGCGTCCGCCGCCATCTTTCGCACCGCCACGCGGCGAACGCACTGCTGACGGGCGTTTCGCCCGACCCGTCCGATCCGGGCGCGGCGGGAACAAGCTGGCACGCGTCATGATGTTTGATTGTCCCTTGCGCTACCGGTTGCGGCCGGAATTTGGAGCGGTCGGCGTGCCGCCGGGCAAGACATTCGACGTCGGTCCGTCGCCGGCGGGAGCGGGTGCGGTTGCCGTCGGCGCGGGAGCCGTCGGCCCGGTCGTCGAGCCGGGCGCCGGAGTTGACGAGCTAGGTGCCGAGGTGGTCGTCGGCGTGCCACTGCTGCCGGGCAGTCCACGCGAATCGTCAACCTTGGATACGTCGATCTTGGCTGTCGGATCGTCGTTCTGCTTCGGGTTGATCGACTTCGGCGCATGTCCCGAGACAGCCTCCGGGGTGCCATAGATGCGCGGTTTTCCGTTCGCGCCCACCACCATTCGAGCAGGATTGCGCGCGGGCACCATCCCCAGTTTCGCGGCCTTGTCGGACAGATCCGGCGCGGCATCGGCGGATTCGAAAGTCTTCTTTAGCGCGTCACGCTGGTCGGTCAACGACTGGTTTTCCGCGCGAGCGATACTCAATTCGTAGGAATCCTGCGCCGACCTGGTGGATAGCCACAGCGTCAGGACCATACCGGCGAGGATGAGCGCTACCACCGGTACGACAAATGGCACGGCCGCGACGCGTTCCCGCAGGGTCGGTCGAGGGACGGCCGGGGACGGTGCCGGTGCGGCATCGTCGGACTTGCGACGTCGCGCCCAGGACTGCGATACATCTGAGCCCGACTGCCCGGCTCGCTTGGCTCTACGATCCATCGCCTTCTGCGCGGCCTTCGACCGCGTTGGCCGCGAGGTATCAGCGGCACGCGCCTGCCCGCGGGTACGGGTGTCGAGCAACGTCATAGCGGTGCCTCCTCAGCGATTCGTTCGATAGCGCGCACGCGTACCGGCGCCGAGCGCGGGTTACGTTCCAATTCGGCGTCGTCGGGCCGTTCAGCGCCGCGGGTGATCAGCGAGAACCTGGCCGCGGCACCCGGCAACTCAACCGGCAGTCCAGGTGGGGTTCGCGAGGTAACACGCTGTGCGAATTCCTTTTTCACGATTTTGTCTTCGAGTGACTGATAGCTCATCACCACGACCCGGCCACCGACCCGCAGTCCGGCGAGGGACGCGGGCAGGGCGTGCCGCAATGAGTCGAGTTCGTGGTTCACCTCGATCCGCAGCGCCTGAAAGGTGCGCTTGGCGGGATGTCCGCCGGTCCGCCGCGTGGCCGCAGGAATGGAAGCGTAGAGCAGTTCCACTAAGCGTCCACTCGTGGTGAATGGTTCGATGTCGCGGGCGCGCAATACCGCCGACGCGATCTTTCCGGCGAAGCGCTCGTCGCCGTAGTCGCTCAACACCCTGGCCAGCTCGCCGTGACCGTATGTGTTCAGAATCTCTGCCGCGGTCAGCTCGTCCTGCGAATTCATTCGCATATCCAACGGTGCGTCGACCGAGTACGCGAAACCACGATCGGCCTGGTCCAGTTGCATGGACGACACACCCAGATCGAATAACGCCGCGTCAATCCGCGCGCCGGGGGCTCCCGCGCTGGCGAGTATGCCGGGCAATTCGTCATACCGCGCGCGGTGAAATCCGATTCGATCGCCGAATCCCGAAAGCCGTTGTCGGGCAATGGCAATCGCATTGTCATCCCGGTCGATACCGATGACTCGCACTGCCGGGAACGTATTGAGCAGGAGTTCACTGTGTCCGCCCGCGCCGAGGGTGGCGTCGACGACAACGGCATCGGAGCCATCGGGACTTGTCCGGGTGAGCGCGGGGGTGAGCAGTTCTACGATCCGTTGGGCCATCACCGGCACATGTCCGAACTCGCCGGAGCGTCGAGGCTCGGACAGTTGGGAGTCGTCGTGGTCTGGCATCGCGTCTACCCCCTCACCAAGGTCGAAAGCCGATATCGAACTGATTGAAAGCGCAAGGGCACGGCGGATGTGTGTGGCGACGATCGTCGGGTGGGACTCAGGTCCCGGTCCGATCCGCACCTGGCGTTGGGGAAGTACGTCAGGGTCGGTTCGGGCCGGGGCCTCAGCTCACCCGCTGGGGCCATCGGGTCACATCTGCTCTAGAGCACCGAATCCAACGCGGCCGAACCAGCCGCGGAGAAGTCGTCCTCGTGCTCGTCCTGGTATGCGCGCCATGCCTGCGCATCCCAGATTTCCAAGTGGCTAAAGCTGCCGATGACCACGCACTCTTTCGAGAGCCCGGCGTACCGACGGTGATCCGCGGACAGGGTGATTCGGCCCTGCCCATCCGGACGCTGTTCGTCGGTGCCGGCGAAGAAGTACCGCTGGTAGGCACGCGCATCGGGATCGTTGCGCGAGGCCGCCATCGTCTTCTCGGCGATGGCATCGAACTCGTCGAGCTGATACACCGCCAGGCTGCGGTCCTGGTTTCTGGTAACCATCACGCCTCCTGCCAATGCATCCCGAAATTTCGCGGGCAACGTGAGTCGCCCCTTGTCGTCCAATTTGGGCGTGTAGGTGCCGACAAATCGCATAGACATGTCGATCACCTCCTGCCCTGTGGGCTAGGTGCGCGGTTCCGGTTGCCGCGTCCCTCACCCAGTGCTGCCACAGTACCCCACTTTCCACCACTTTCCACCCCTCATCCCCCACCGGCGTGTCCCGCGATCATAAAGTTCCAGTTCAACAGCTATAAAAGTGGTGGGGAAATATCCGAGACTCGTGTTAATGAGCCGTGACCGCAGTGACTAAAGTGATGAATTGGGACTTTTGATGCAGGTC
This sequence comes from Gordonia sp. CPCC 205333, assembly GCF_048537885.1. Taxonomy (NCBI): domain Bacteria; kingdom Bacillati; phylum Actinomycetota; class Actinomycetes; order Mycobacteriales; family Gordoniaceae; genus Gordonia; species Gordonia sp. CPCC 205333. The sequence continues at coordinate 175,986 of NZ_JBCLVI010000005.1, forward strand.
GAGGCTCACGACTGGCGAATAGTGGTGGAAAGTGGGGATTGAGGGGGCAATGCCCGCGACCGGTCTTCCTGATCGCAGACGCGCCCCCTTTTCGGGAGCACAAAAAAGCCGCACATCGTTGATGTGCGGCTTAATCTCAGACGGCGATACGGGTCAGGCCCGCATCACCTCATTGCTCTTGGTCGAACCGACGATTGAAACGCTCTTCCATCCGCTCAGATAGTTTGCGACGTGATCCGCCGGAATTTCGCGAACCGGCTCCGGCCCCTTTCGACGGCCCGCCAGACGCGTTAGCCGAACTGCCACCGCCCCACAGCGCCATCAGGCATGCGCCGAACATGACGAGGAAGCCGATCAGGCTGATGATCGGAAAACCAACAAGCTTGACGTCGACAGCGATGCCGCCGACCAATAGCACCAGGCCTACAACGAATATCGCAGCGGCCTGAAGGCGCCGCCGCCCACCGCCGGGACCAATGCGACGACGCTTGACGCTCGACGCAAACTTGGGGTCTTCGGCGTACAGAGCACTTTCGATCTGTTCGAGCATCCGCTGCTCGTGCTCCGAGAGTGGCACCGACCCTCCTTCAACCGCGTGTTGGACCGATGAACCGCAACCGGCGGAACATCATCGGACACGCAGGGCGCGCGTGTCCCGCTTCTCATGATACGAGGTGAAGCTCCGGGCGACCACCATTGGCCAACTTCCCTTGCTCATAGGCGACAACTATTGCATCGGCGTCGTCAAGGAGGGCGACCACATAACGGCGCAGTGTGGCGGCTAGCGCCGTATCAACGGTGCGAACCTGACCGGACTCAATCTTCATTCGAACATCGGATACCGACGCGAGGTATCCGGCGGCCGCATCCCATTCGGGTACGGCAACAGAAAGGCGAGCCCACGCGCTTCGGCTACCTCGCCGCCGCGCCGTCGGAGCCGACGGTTCAAGCACTGCCAAGATGCTCCCCGCACCACGCAGCGCGGCTAAGTAGTACTGGCGGAAACGCTCAGCGGAATCAGCAACGCCGTCGGCGTTGGCGAGTAGGTTGTCGCCTCGCTCGAGTAGATCGCGGGAGCGGCGAACGACGATCGGATCAACTATCACATCGGCTGCGGTGCGTTTCACGGCTTGGCTTCCCTTCTACTTGAACCTTCTACTCGAACGGCGTCTTCACTTTGTACAACGACCCAGTGACAAGAACGCTTCCCTCGTCACTCGCCACCGGGACGTTGTATGGGTCTTACGAGTCGTCTGACGCAGCTTGCGGAGGCTGAGTACTCGAACACTCGTTCGACATATTCAATATAGCTTGTGCACCGTCAACGTTCAAGGCCACAAGCGGCCATATCGCGCTCCGCGACAGCGGGCCGCAGATGACCGTGCGTGTGGTTCGCCTGACCGGGCAGGACGCCTACCTCTGGCTCGATCCAGCCCTCAACATCTATGTCACCGCGATGGGCTACCCCCGCGGCACGGAGGCACATCGAGCTCCGCTGTGGCGTGAACACATCGCCCGACCCGGGTGGCGGGCTTTCGGCGCGATCGCACAGGTCAGCGACTTGCCGCCGGAGAGCCGCGGCTCATTCGCAGGGCGGTTGAACCGCAGCGGCACCGCATCGCTCGCGCGGCGGCGACTACGCGCCCCGCTGGCCATCACCGATGACGAAGTGCTCGTCGGCATCGCATACGGCTACCGTGGCGCACCGGATCAGTGGTGGAATCAGCAACTTCGCGCCGGGCTCCGCCGCACGGGGCTCTCACCGGTCGCCGTAAACGACATTGCCAATGACTATTTCGAACTTACCGAGCTCCATGTCCACCCATCTGCACAAGGTTTCGGCCTCGGACAGTGGCTGCTCACCAAACTTGTCGCCGATTGCACCGAGAGCCGCGTCCTATTGTCGACCCCCGAGGTGGCCGGCGAGGAGAATCGAGCCTGGTCGCTCTATCGACGACTGGGCTTCACCGACGTACTGCGCCATTTCACCTTCGCCGGCGACCCGCGACCGTTCGCGTTTCTCGGACGGCCGCTCCCACTGCCCGTTGCCGCGCCGCCTGGCGTCGGACCGAATCCGAACGGACGTACCCGGCCATGAGCACCGCGGATATCGATGACGTCGTCGTAATCGGCGGGGGTCATAACGGTCTGGTCGCCGCCGCCTACCTCGCCCAAGCCCAACTACGGGTACGTGTCATCGAACGCGACACTGTCCTCGGGGGCGCGGTGTCGACGGTCGAGCGTTTCCCCGGCTACCGCGTCGACCGCGGATCGTCGGCTCACTTGATGATCCGACACACGCCGATCCTTGACGAGCTGGAACTGTCTCGTTTCGGACTGCGCTATCTCGACTGCGATCCGTGGGCATTCGCACCTGATCCCGCCGGCGGCGACGCGTTAGTGTTCTTCACCGATCTCGATCGAACCTGCGCGATGATCGAACGAGTCTGTGGTCCCGACGACGCGGCGGCCTATCGCGAGTTCATCCGCGTCTGGACTCCCCGCGCCCAGGCGGTAATGCGCGCCTTCATCACCCCGGCCACCGTCGATCGCTTCGGCCGCGCCTTCGGTGGCCTATACCGCACCGCAACCACCGCACGCCGGGGAATCATCGGGGCTCGCACCGGCGCGATGAGTTCGATGGCTCAGGACATGATGCTCTCCGGTGACGCGCTGCTCGACCGCTGGTTCGACTCACCGAGGCTCAAAGCCGCCCTGTCCTGGTTCGGCGCTCAATCGGGCCCGCCGATGACCGCTCCCGGCACCGCACCGATGATCGGCTTCGCCGCACTCATGCACCAGATCCCACCCGGGCGGGCGGTCGGCGGCAGCGGCGCACTGACGACCGCGTTGCTCAATCGCCTGGACTCCGACGGCGCTGTCGTTGAATCAGGCTGTGCCGCAACATCTTTACGGAGAGATCCGACAGGATGGCAGATCACCCTCGCCGACGGAAGCCAACGTCGGGCCCGTCGGGTGATCAATGCCTGTCACATCAACGCCACCCTTGATCTGCTCGATGACGTGGCACCGCACGACGTCGCGCGCTGGCGACGGCAAATCGTCATCGGCAACGGCATCGGTATGGCCGTCCGGCTGGGCACCACCGCGCTCCCCAACTACCCCGGCCTGCCCAGCGACCTTGGTTCCCACGGCGTGCACAGTGGCCTCGGCTTGCTCGTCACCGACCGCGCACAGCTGACCGCCGCGCACGCCGATGCGGTCGCCGGGGAACTGCCACGTCGCCCGGCCTTGGTTGCGATGTCCTTCTCCGCCCTGGATCCGACGCTGGCGCCGGCCGACCGGCATCAGATCAACCTGTGGGCGCAATGGCATCCTTATCGGCTCGCCGAGGATCTGCGGGCGGCTGGTCAGTCGTGGCAGACGCTCGCCGACACCGCTGCTGACGCGATCTTGGCCGAATTCGACCGGCACGCACCGGGTATCGCGGATTCTGTCGAGCATCGCTACGTTCAAACCCCGGCCGACCTGGAGTCCGAATTGGCAATGCCGGCAGGGAACATCATGCATGTGGAGATGAGCATCGACCAGATGTTCATGTGGCGACCACATCCTGATCTGGCCGGACATCGCGTGCCCGGCGTCGATGGCCTGTTTCTTGCAGGCGCGTCAACGCATCCCGGCGGCGGTGTCACCGGGGCCAGCGGCCGAATCGCAGCACATGCGGTACTCGCGCGGGTTCGCGGCACACGACACCGGCTGCGCGGGCATTGACCTGATCGGCCGTACTGATCTGGCACGATAGTCACCGTGCCCCACAGAGTTTCCCGCAACACAGTCATGCCAGTCGCCGCTCTCCTCGCCCTGGTGGCGCTGGCCGGCCTGCTCTCGGGCTGTATGACACGGTCGACAACCGTCGGTGACCGGTTCGCCGGCGAGATCATCGTCGCCACATCGCCGGATAACCCGCGCGGTGCACCAAACCTGGACATCCCGCAGTCGATGGCAAGCCACATCACCGTCGCCGAGTACAAGGAAACCAACAAGTCCGGTGACCAGACTCTGCGGATCGGGACGCGCGCGTACTACTCCGACCTCACCTCGGGCCAGTTCAGCCAACTCGCCGACATCATCGCGGGAGCCTATGACAACTCCAATATGAGTATGGAGATAAGCGGTAAACGCAGCGGTGACATCGTCCGCATGCGCGGCACTGCCGACCTCTCGGATCTGGTGGCTCAGCGCGATCAAATTCGTCTCATCGTCACCTTCAACGGCCCAGTGATCGCCAGCAACGGCGAACAGACCGGCTCGCAGACCGTCTCGTGGAACCTTCCGATCGGCAAGTCCAGCACGCTCAACGCCGACGCCCAGTACGCCGACCCGGCGACCGCGGCGATCGGCAGCTGGGCCTGGTTCCTGGGAATCATCTGCGTAGCAACGGTCGGCCTCATCGCATACTTCGCGTTCCGCGGTCGCGACTCCGCCCCGCGACCGGGCGCACCGGCCAGACGTCGCAAAGACTCGGCGAAAGACTCTGACACGGAATCCAAGACCGACACGGTCGCTACTGCCAAGAAATGACACCAAACCCCATCAGCACACATCACGGCCGGTTGGCTAGCCTGTCCAGGTGACTACCGACGCCGCCGTTCCGACCCCGATCGAGGCCGTGCCAGCGGTGGTGAAGGCCCGTCTGAGTGAAGTTTTCGACACCGTCGCGCCGACGGTCGCAGCCATCTCCCCGGTGGTAACCGCAGGTGTCGACCATCTGCGCAGTTTTGTACTCGATGGCGGCAAACGTGTTCGGCCGACCTTCGCGTGGGCCGGCTGGCAATGTGCGATCCAATCCGATGGACCTGATGCTCCGGACTCCGCACTCCCCGGCGCGGCACACCTCAATACCTCCGACGTCGTGACGCTCGGCGCGGCGCTGGAATTGGTACAGGCATGCGCCCTGATCCACGACGACATCATCGACCGGTCCGACACCCGGCGCGGCCGGCCGACGGTCCATCGGGTCTATCGAGCCGAACACCTTGATGCCGGTTGGGTGGGTGATGCCGAACATTTCGGTGAGTCGGCGGCGATTCTTATCGGCGACCTGGCCCTCGCCTGGGCCGACGACCTTACTGCCGCCCTACCCCGGCATATCGCGCCGATCTGGTCGGCGATGCGTACCGAAGTTCTCGGCGGTCAGCTGCTCGACATAGTCAACGAGGTATCCGCGGACGAGTCTGTTGACGCCGCCCTATCGGTGATGCGCTTCAAGACTGCGGCATATACGGTCGCACGGCCGCTGGAACTCGGTGCGGCACTTGGTAATGCATCGCCACAGCTGATCTCTGCGCTGGCTCACATCGGACATGACCTGGGTCTCGCGTTTCAACTACGCGACGATCTCCTTGGCGTCTTCGGCGACCCAAAGGCAACCGGGAAACCGTCCGGCGATGACCTTGTGGCCGGCAAACGGACCGTGTTGATCGCCGATGGTCTCGCGCGCGCACAAGCAGCCGATCCCGCTGCCGCACAGGCATTACGGTCGGCGTTAGGTGTCGACCTCACCGACGCCGCGTTGGCCCGGGCGCGCGAGATTCTGCGCGAGGTCGGCGCCGGTGCGGCGATCGAGGGACGTATCGCAGACCATCTGCGGTCCGCACTGAGCGCGATCGAGAATTTGCCGACGAGCGCGGCTGCCCGTGCCGACCTCGCCGCTGTCGCCAATGCGATCGCGTACCGAAACGCATGAGTACACAACGCATCCCGGGGCCAACCGATCGAGTTGTCATCATTGGTGCCGGCCTATCGGGGCTGACCGCCGGACTCTACCTGCGCGCGGCCGGGCACCAGGTGACGGTTGTCGAACGCAGCGGCCGTGCGGGCGGTCTAGTGCGCACCGAACAGCTATCGGCGTCGAGCGGCGTGAAGCACCACTTCGATACCGGCGCAACCATTCTCACCATGCCGGAGCTGGTCGTCGATGCCCTCGGCGCGGTCGGCGTCACCCCGGACGACGCCGCGCGACGACTCGCCCTGAGAGTCGTCGACCCGAGTTACGCCATGCGGTTCGCCGACGGGGCCAGCCTCAATGTCCGACATGGTCGCGCCGCGCTGATCACCGAAGTCGGTACTCGGTTCGGCCCGGAACAGGCACGTGGCGTCGCCAGCCTGTGCACCTGGCTCGATCGACTCTACGACATAGAATTTGACGCATTCGTCGATCGCAACTTCGACGGACTCACCGACTTCGCCGGCCCGGGATTACGCGGCCCGGTGACTCAGTTGGCGCGTATCGGAGCTGTTCGTGGTCTGACCGGAGCCGTCGCCCGCCACGTCAGCGACGAACGCTTACAGCGAGTGTTCACCTTCCAGGCTCTCTATGCCGGTGTGCCGCCGCAACGCGCCGCAGCCATCTACGCGATCATCGCGCAGATGGATATCGGCCGGGGCGTCTACTACCCCGCCGGCGGTATGGGCAGAGTAGGACAAGTCCTCGCCGACGCGTTCGTTGATGCCGGTGGAGTACTCGAATTGCGCACCAGCGCAACGTCGTTGCGTCAATCTGCTGGCCGGATCGATTCCGTCGAAGCAGTCGGACCGGGCGGGACGGCAACGGAGTTCTCTGCCGATGCTGTGATCGCGGCGGTCGGCGTGCCGGTGATCGAATCACTATTGGCCTCCGCGACGATGCCGGAGCGGCGCTGGCGCCGCCCGATTCACTACTCCCCGAGTGCGGTAGTTGCTCATGGGATTGTGCCAACGTCGGTCACCCGGTCCTGGCCCGGTGATCATCACACGATCGACTTCGGCGCAGCGTGGAAGTCGACTTTCACCCAAATCTCCCCCGGCCGCCGGCGGCGGGGGCAGTTGATGAGCGATCCGTCGCTGTTGCTCACCCGACCCGCTATCAGCGACCCGGAAACCTTCCACCGCAATGGCTTCGAGTCGGTTTCAATCCTCGCGCCATGCCCGAATCTCCACGCTGCGCCGCTCGACTGGCCCGCGTTGGCACGGCCCTATGTCGACGAATGTCTCGGCGTGCTGGAGCGTCGCGGCTATCGAGGCATAGGTCAGATGGAGACTCTGCGGATCGACGACCCAAACACGTGGGCGATCGCCGGATATGGTGCTGGGACCCCGTTCAGCGCCGCTCACACCGTTAGCCAGACCGGCCCGTTCCGCACCCCGAACAGATGGCCGGGAGTCGACAACTTGATCATCGCTGGCGCGACGACCACGCCGGGCGTCGGCATCCCGCCGGTTCTGATCTCCGGACGACTGGCCGCCGACCGAATCACCGACACCCGCGGCGGGGCATCCCGGTGAGCGGCCCAATGCGCACCCCACGCGAATTGTGGTGTGGTGTAGTGGGTTCGGTCCTGGTCGCGATCGGTGCGTTCGGTATCGCCGATATCCCGCGTAACAGTGAGCCAGCCCAGCGATGGTTCCTCGATGTATTGACCTATGGCCACGGAAAAACCCTGTCGGCCATCGTCTTCTGGACCGGTGTGGCCACCCTGGTGATCTGTTGGATGCGCGTGGGGCGACTGTTGCTGGCCGGCGGCGAGAAATCACCCAGTGCGCCAACCGTGCGTCAGATGCGCTGGGCCGCTTTGGGCTGGGCCGCTCCGCTGATGGTGACCGTGCCGATCTATAGCCGCGACGTCTACGCCTATCTGGCACAGGCCGCAGTATTTCGCGAAGGATTTAACCCCTACACTGACGGTCCAGTGCACTATCCCGGCCCACTCCTGGACAGCATGGCGCAGGTGTGGGCTGCCACCACCGCCCCGTATGGTCCTGCGTTCGTCGCGTTGATGCGCGGCGTCGTCGGGATCACCGGTGACCATGTGATCCTCGGCGTGCTCGCCGTCCGCTTGATATTGCTGCCCGGATTGTTGTTGGCACTGTGGGCAATTCCCCGCCTCGCCAAACATTTCGGAGCGTCCGGGCAGACGGGACTGTGGCTGGCGCTACTCAACCCGCTGATCCTCATCCACGTTGTCGGCGGGCCGCACGTGGAGTTGCTGATGATGGGCTTGCTCGTAGCAGGTGTGACTCTCGTCGTCGAACGTCGTCATTTGTGGGGACTGGCAGTACTCGGGCTCGCCGTTTCGATCAAGATCACCGCTGGCGTGGCCATCCCGTTCGTCGTGTGGATCTGGCTCTCCCATATCCGCGACGACCGTACCGGGTCCGCTACCAGAACCGACACCGTGCAAATTCCGTTGTGGCGCTTGGGCTGGCGCACTGTCACTGGCGCCTTCGCCGCGACGGCGGTTATCCCGGTGGCCGTATTCGCATTCTGGACCACGGTTACCGGCCTCGGCATGGGGTGGCTGTCCGGACTCGGCTGGGCCGACCGAATCATCAACTGGCTCACTGTGCCGACATTGGTTGGCCACATCGTCACCTGGGTCGCCGCACCGTTTACCGCGCTCAATCTGCAGCCGGTACTGTCCGTCACCCGACTCATCGGCGCGGTGGCGCTCGCTGGAATTCTGCTCTGGATGTGGTGGCGCGGCCGCATCGGAGAGCGCGCGGCCATGACCTCGTTGCTGTGGGCGATGTTCGCGGTACTGTTACTCGAACCATCCACGCTGCCTTGGTATTACACCTGGGTGCTATGCCTGATCGCCGCGGTTACACTTCCGACTACTGCGCGCGCCTGGATCATCGGAGCCTCGGTGGTCGGGCTCATCGTCTTTCAGCCGGACGATTCGATCGTCCTTTATAAACCCGTTGAACTTGTCTTGGCCTTCGCACTTGGGGCACTTGCCGGCTGGTCGTTACAACATCGAGACCCATTGCGACTCGGCGGAGCGGCCCGATGGGGGTGGTACGGCAGTTCGACTCGTCAGGATGCCGAAAGCGCTGGCGCAGAGTCTGTTCGGACGCCATGACGCCCCCAGACGCGGCGGCGATCGAACGCGGGTACCTGCATTCGGCACGATTGATCGCCGCACACGGACGCACCTACAACCTTGCGGCGCAACTGTTACCGCCAGCGAATCGCCGCGGGGTCAGCGCGCTCTACGGCTATGCCCGAGTGGTCGACGATATCGTCGACCATGCCGGTGACGAACCGCACGAGACGCTGGAAAAGTTGGATACGGTCCTCCACGCAATGGACGCCGCACTCGGCAACACGTCACACACCCAAACTGCTGCGGCACAACGCTTATCGACTGTCGACGCCGACATCGTGGCAGCCACGGCAGCCACCGCACTGCGTTGGGCAATTCCCACCGAATACTTCATCGCATTCGGTCGGTCCATGCGGATGGACGTTCCGAGCGCCGATGGATTCATCAACCGCTACCGCACTTTCGACCAATTGGCGGAATACACTTACGGTTCGGCATCGGTGATCGGATTGCAGCTGCTGCCGTTGCTGGGAGTCCCCGAGCCCGACTCGCCAACCTCGATCGCGGCTGCGATGCTCGGCGAGGCATTTCAGCTAACCAATTTCTTGCGCGACGTCGGCGAAGATCTCGACCGGAACCGCGTTTATCTACCGACCGACGAGTTGCACGCCTTCGGCGTCGACGTCGACCACCTACGCGCTTGTCGACAGGTTCATTCGACCAGCCCGCAACTACGGCGCGCACTAGCACATCTCATCGCAGTCAACCGGGATATGTATCGACAGGCAATTCCAGGTATATCGTTGCTGCCCAAGCGGATTCGGCCTGCGATTGCGGCAGCTGCTCGTTCATACGCAGATATCCTGACCGTTATCGAGGCGCCCGAGTTTGACGTGATGGCGTCCCGAGCAATAGTCACCCGACGTCGACGGCTCGGACATGCGGCGAGCGCGATGCTGCGCCGATAGGCGACTTGGCAGTTGCAGCCGAGAGATATCGTCACTCCTTCAATCAATTCTGTTCATCGACTTCTGCCGCCACCGAACTGCGTATGGGATGGGCCGCATGTAACATCACCACCATGTCGAGTCCTGAGTCAGATAGGTCCGGGGTTGCCGGTCACACCGCCAGCCCCCTGAACCGCTAATCACTCCCCGCGATTCCGCGCGGGTCACATAATCGATTGCGGAAATTAGGCCGTCTGGCCGTGGTGACGAGAAGAACCATTTCTTAGCCTCTCACCTCGGAGTACTCAATGCCTTTCGCGCTCTATTTGCTTGCCTTGGCGGCCTTCGCCTTAGGCACCTCAGAATTCATGCTCGCGGGATTGATCCCCGCTATTGCCTCCGATCTTGATGTCGCCGTCGGCACCGCAGGTCTTTTGACTTCGGCGTTCGCGATCGGCATGGTCGTCGGCGCACCGACAATGGCGGCCTTCGCTCGCCGGTGGCCACCACGGGTCACGCTCCTTGCCTGCCTCGTCCTGTTCGCAGGGTGCCACGTGGCCGGCGCGATTACCCCGATGTTCTCGATTCTGCTGGCCACACGTGTAGTCGGTGCTCTCGCCAATGCCGGGTTCCTTGCCGTAGCGCTTACTACGGCCACCACACTTGTGCCAGCGGACAGGAAGGGACGGGCACTCGCAATCCTCCTGTCGGGCACAACAATCGCGACGGTCGCCGGAGTTCCCGCTGGGGCATTGCTCGGCACAGCATTCGGATGGCGCGCGCCGTTCTGGGCAGTCGCATTGCTCTGCGTCCCCGCTGCGGTTGGAATTCTCTGCGGGATGGACAAGCGGCAACCCGCCTCTGTAATCGGGGCAACAGACCTGAAAGCCGAACTCTCGGAGCTTCGCTCGACTCGACTCATCCTCGCGATGGCGCTTGGAGCATTAATCAACGGCGGCACTTTCGCCGCGTTCACGTACTTGGCACCGGTTGTGACTGAAACCGCGAGGCTTGCCGATAGTTGGATCTCGGTAGCGCTGGTGATGTTCGGGATAGGTTCGTTCGCCGGCGTCACCGTTGCCGGACGACTGTCGGATCGATGGCCAGGTCTGGCACTCACTATCGGAGGTCCGCTGCTGCTGATCGGCTGGATTGCGCTGGCGGCGCTAGCGCCACTTCCTGGATTCCTACTCGTCCTCATCTTTATTCAAGGAATGCTGTCCTTCTGCGTTGGTAGCACCCTGATCACGCGAATCCTGTACGCGGCCTCGACGGCACCGACGATGGCCGGTTCCTACGCGACCGCAGCGCTGAATATGGGCGCTGCCGCTGGCCCCGTCCTCGGAGCCCTCGCTCTCACGGTCGGTCCGGGTGTCCTGGCTCCGGTGTGGGTCGCCGCTGGCCTCACCTCGGTGGGCCTCATCATCCTGCTTGCGGCGAGAGATCAGCGCACGACGGGCGTTGCCATACGCCCGCGATAGGTTGGGAACAAATCGGCGAGCGGTGCGGGGAGGTGGATTATGAGTCGATCAGAGCGGCTGGGGTCGAGTGATCTGACAGCGTCGGACGACGCTCGCGGCGCGCCCGGGCAGAATCTGAACCGACATCCGCATTGCAACTGTCCGGCTCCAAACATGAAGAGCCACAACAAGTCAGGACACTACATCGCTTCGGCCTGCGCCCGCCGGATCACTTCACGTGCGGAATGAGAATGCAGCGCCTGCGCCGGATGGATCCCAAGATCGTCCTGCACGGTGAACAACCATCGCAGCGCTTCGTCACGGTCGAAGCCACCGTCAAGCAGCACTGCGACGATGCCATCGAAGTGTTTCGCTATGCCGTCCTCGTCGAAGAACAGGGCGGGAACACCCGGCTCGCCGTTGCGAGAGAGCGCGAGCAGATGGTGATCGCGGATCAGCGTGCGTACGCGTCCGGCCGAAACCCGTAGGCGCCGCGCAACTTCGTCTACGGTCAACACCTCGACCTCGCCGGGCAAATCATCAGCGGACAGGGGTAAGGAAGCCACGAACTGACCCTACCCGAGACACACGCATGTCACGCTGCGGCCACCGCGATTGGATAGGCGGGTAAATTCAGGCAGGTGAACAATGCCGTCGACCCACTACTGGGCGCCGCGCTCGAACGCCGATACCGGCTCGACGCACTCATCGCACGTGGCGGAATGAGCGCGGTCTACCTGGCCCATGATTTCCGATTGGGGCGCTCGGTCGCCGTCAAGGTAATGGATGCCGCCTACAGCCACGACCCAGTCTTCTTGAAGCGCTTCGACTTTGAGGCACGCGCGGTCGCTGGACTCAAACATGCCGGACTCGTCGCCGTCTACGACCAGGGCATCGACGCCGATACCGCCTTCCTCGTCATGGAATTGGTCGAGGGCGGCAGTCTGCGCGAGTTGCTTCGCGAACGCGGTCCCATGCCGCCGCACGCTGTCGTGGCCGCACTCGATCCCGTACTGGGCGCACTTGGCACCGCCCACCGCGCCGGTCTGGTACATCGTGATGTGAAGCCGGAGAATATCCTCATCTCCGACGACGGCGAGGTGAAGATCGCCGACTTCGGGCTGGTACGCGCGGTCGCCGAAGCTGGCGTTACCTCGGCCAGTGTCATTCTGGGCACGGCGGCCTATCTGTCGCCCGAGCAGGTGCAGTCGACCTATGCCGACGCACGGTCCGATGTCTATTCCACCGGCATTGTGATGTTCGAATTGCTTACTGGCCGAACGCCATTCCGTGGCGATACCCCGCTCGGTCTCGCATATCAGCGCCTCACCTACGACGTTCCCGCACCGAGCGCGGTGGTTCCCGGAATCCCACCGGAGATCGATGAATTGGTGTTGCGCGCAACCGAACGTGACCCGCGCGACCGCTATCTCGACGGATTCGACCTGCGTCGTGCACTACTCGACGCCGCTGACGACCTCGATCTCCCCCCGTTCACCGTGCCCGCTCCGGTCCGCTCCGCGGAACGAGAGTCGGTGTCGGCGTTCCGATCCCGTGGCGGCTCGCCGCATGGTGAGGTACCCGAAGAGCTGCCGCCGACGCCGAGTGTGATCGACACGGTTCCGCCGACGCGTACGCGGACGGTCACCGACCCTAATCGGGCCGCGCCGCTGGTCGACAACTATCACGACATCGACGACCGCAGCATCGACCTGCCCGACGGCGACGACGACGATCCGATCGAGGAACCGAGCCGCGCTGGGCTGGCCGCATTCTGGATCTTCCTGGTGTTACTGGCCGCCGCCTGCCTGGCAACCGCCGGCTGGTGGCTGGGTAACGGCTTCTTGAGCTGAGTTCGGCTATCCGCGCAGCATCTCGGCGACCAGGAACGCCAGCTCCAACGACTGCTGAGTATTCAAACGCGGATCACACGCCGTCTCGTACCGGCCGGCCAAATCCAGATCAGAAATTTCCTGCGCGCCGCCGAGACATTCGGTGACGTCCTCACCGGTCAACTCGATATGTACGCCGCCCGGATGCGTGCCGAGCGCGCGATGCACCTCGAAGAATCCCTGCACTTCGTCGACGATCCGGTCGAAATGCCTTGTCTTGTAACCGGTGCTGGCCTCGTGGGTGTTGCCATGCATGGGATCGCTCTGCCAGATGACCTTGTGGCCGGTCTCCTCGACAGCCGCGACGATAGGCGGCAGAACGTCGCGCACGTTGCCATTGCCCATACGCGCGACAAGGGTGAGTCGACCAGGCTGGTTATGCGGATCGAGGCGCCGTACGTATTCGGCCGCTTGCTCGGGCGTAGTGGTCGGCCCGATTTTGATGCCAATCGGGTTGGTGATCAGTTCGGCGAACGCGATATGAGCACCGTCGAGGTCGCGGGTACGCTCGCCGATCCATAGGAAGTGCGCGGACAGATCGTAGAGCACCTTCTCGTCGGTCCCCCGCGGATCTGCGGCGAGCCGCAGCATCGCCCGCTCATAGTCGAGGACCAGCGCTTCGTGAGAGGCGAAAATCGCCGCTGACTGAAGGCTGGTGTCGCGCACACCGCAGGCGTCCATGAAACGCAACCCGCGGTCAATTTCGGCGGCCAGCGCCTCGTAGCGTGCACCGGCAGGTGAGATCCGCACGAATTCACGGTTCCAGTCGTGGACTCGATGGAGGTCGGCTTCTGAACTGGTCAGCGCCCGAACAAGATTCATCGCGGCTGACGCATTCGCGTAGGCACGCACCAAACGTGACGGATCATGTTCGCGGACAGTCGCATCCGGCGGAAAACCGTTGACCATATCGCCACGGTAGGAAAGTAGGCCCAACGCGTCGGTATTCGACGACCGCGGCTTGGCGTACTGGCCCGCGATACGCGCCAGCTTCACGACCGGCAGACTGGCACCGTAGGTGAGGACCACAGCCATCTGCAACAAGGTGCGAATATTGCCCTTGATATGCGGTTCGGTGTTGTCGACGAAGGTCTCGGCGCAGTCACCGCCCTGTAAGAGAAAAGCTTTGCCGTTGGCGACATCGGCCAGTTGCGCCGACAACGCCTCCACTTCGGCGGGCATACAGATCGGCGGCACGCTCTCCAGCACCGTGCGCATCTTACGAGCCTCGTCCTCGGACCAGCTCGGTTGCTGCTTGGCAGGCCGCGTGAGCATCGCGTCAAAGCGGTCTTGCAACTCGCCCGGCAATGGGGGCAATTCGGGCAGTTCGTCGATCGGCACGTCGACAGTCCAGTTCACCACGAGCAATAGCCTAGCGATGTCCACTCACATCGCGTACATGACCTCGGGCTAACCGGGGTGGCCGGCAGCTTCGATGGCTTCCCACTTGCGCAGGTTGTGTCGTGCGTCGGCGAGCGCGTCGTGGGCGTCTCGCGGAGCAGCCGGTAGTGCGGGCCGACCGGCATCGTCCCAGGACTGCTTCAATTCCCTGGTGTATCGCGGAATTATGCGCGGCAGCGCCGTCATCGGCCCCCAGAGCTGGCACAGTGCCACGTGGTCGTAGGCGCCAACCCAGGCCCACAATTCGATTTCCGAACCATCGGCGGTCAGGAACTCCAGCAGCTCGTCGCGGATTGCCCGCCGCGACTTCCAGACCTTCGATGCCGGCGACGGCAACTTGGGCAGGACGTGTGCCCGCACCCAGTCTCCGGCGCGTGACTCGTCGAACTCGGTGGACACCGCGTAGAATTCACGACCGTCTTCGGCGACCACCCCGAGCGACACCAAATCGATCGTGTGGCCGTCCTCGATAAACTCCGAGTCGTAGAAGAATCGCATGACCGTAGTATCCCCCGAGCCGCCTCATGCCGGTTCACCGCCGTACCCAGTGTCCCCCGCTCAGAATGCGCCGCAGATGCCCTTGTTCCCCTCCCGAGTCGATGCCTCGCTGTCCAGGTGGCGTCCAAGCGCCCTCGCGCGTACCGCGATCGTGTTCGTCTTCGCGGCATCGACGCTGATGCAGGTGGTCGGTGTGCCATTCACTTCGAGTTTCGGCACCCGTACGCGTATTGACCTCGATGTTTACCGACTGGGTTCGCAACTCTGGCAGCAGGGTATATCGCTCTACGACGTTGGCTCGATGCCGTTCACCGACGATGGAATCTGGTTGCCGTTCACCTATCCCCCGTTCGCGGCGCTGTCATTCGTCCCACTCGGCGCGATGCCGCTGACTGTGGCCGGCTGGTTCGTCGCACTCACGTCGATCGCGCTGGTCGTGGTGATTATCAAGATCGTGTTGCGGGTGCTCGACGTTGGGACACCAGCCAATCGCTGGTGGCTCGCCACGGCGATCGCCGCAGCGGCGATCTGGCTCAACCCGACGTGGATGACCCTGGGGTTCGGGCAGGTGAACATCTACCTGTTGGCGTTGATCGTCATCGATGTCTTCGTGCTAAGTCGACGCGGCCGAGCACGCGGCATTCTGATCGGCGTCGCGTCGGCGATCAAACTGACGCCGCTGGTCTTCGTCGCCGTCTTCATCGCAGCCCGACAGTGGCGCGCGGCGGCGACCGTCGCCGTCACCTTCGCCTGCGCGGCGGCGCTGGCCGCAGTATGGATGCCGTCTGATTCGTGGCGCTACTGGACTCACACGCTGTTCCACACCACCCGCATCGGTGACCCGGCCGGTCCGATCAACCAGAATTTGAATGCGCTGTGGATTCGCCTGGTAGACAGCGAATCCGCCCAGCAGATGTTGTGGTTCGTCAGCTCGGTGATCGCGACCGGCCTGATGGTGCTCGCGGTGCGCGCGGCAAGACCGGTGGCGGCTTTCGCATCCGACGCACCGCAGCGTCGCGTCGATGCCATGTCCGTGACGATCGCGATCGCCACCTGGGGTTTGCTGATCTCACCGACTACCTGGGGGCATCACTGGGTGTGGGTAATCCCGGCGATCATCATGTGCGCGGTGATCGCAGCGCGAAGCGATGAACGCCGCACCAGGTGGGTTCACGCCGCGCTAGCGGTGTCGGGAGCGGCGATCTTCGCGGTCGGGCCGTACCAATTGCTGCCGCAGCAGGTTGGCGACTGGAACCTCATCGACCAGATCGTCGGAAATTCCTACACCCTGTGGGGGCTGTGCCTGCTCATCGCGCTGTGGCTGGCACCGGCGCGCCTGCCGGCCTCGACGCACTCAGACGGCGAACTGGCACCAGAGTCGCGATCCGCCAGCGCTGCTACCCCGACCAGCTAGTCGAATCGCGACACCCTGACTCACTAACGAGTCATGCCGCGGGCTGCTGCGCCCCGTCGGTAGGCTCGCTCGACTCGGTCGGCTTGTTCTTCAATGACGCCGCGTATACATCGACGTACTGCTGACCGGACAACTGCATGAGTTCGTACATGATCTCGTCGGTTACCGCACGTTCGATGAACCGGTTGCCCGCCATGCCGTCGAAACGCGAGAAATCCAGCGGCTTGCCGATCTTCACGGTGATCCGGGCCAGACGCGGGATGGTGGTGCCGGGTGGGTTCAGGCCATCGGTGCCGATCATGGCGACCGGGATGACCGGCAAGCCGGTTTCCATCGCGACACGCGCCAATCCGGTCTTCCCCTTGAACAGGCGTCCGTCCGGCGACCGGGTGCCCTCGGGGTACATGCACATCAGTTCGCCCTGATCGAGCATGCGGCGAGCGGATAGCAACGCACCCGCCGCGGCATCGGCGCCCGACCGATCGATTGGGATCTGCCCCGAGGCACTGAAGAACCAGCGCTGGAATGCTCCCTTGGCTCCGGTGCCGGTGAAATATTCACTCTTCGCCAGGAAATAGATTCGTCTGGGCACCATCAGCGGCAGGTAGAAACTGTCGACCACGGCGAGGTGATTACTGGCCAGGATGGCCGCACCGTCGGCCGGAATGTTTTCCAGCCCTTCGATTTTCGGCCGACCGATCAGCCGAAGGAACGGTCCCATCAACACGAACTTGAACAGCCAGTACCACGTCATTGTCTACTCCGCACCGCCTCGAAATATTGTCGGTTTCGGTCCTATCGCATGGGACCAGTCCCGTTGAGCACAAAGATTACTCTGTGGCTGTCCGGTGGACGCGACGAAGGCATTCCCCGTCGGTCGGTGAAGCGAACTCATGCCGATCCGGCCGCAACCGACAGCTGTTGACGAGCGACCTCTGCAGCACCGATGACGCCTGCGGATTCGCCGAGTTGCGTACCTCGAATGCGGGCGAGTTGGCGATGTCCCGCACCGGTAATCAAAGTTGCGTACTGTTCGCGCGCCTCGTCGAGATATAGGCCCGATGCCCGCCCAACGCCGCCAGCTATCACGATCAGGTCCGGATCGAAGATGTCCGCGATCATCGCCAGGCCCTGCGCCAGTGATCGACTGAAGAGTTCGAAGGCCCGCACGGCAACGGGATCGCCGTCGGCGGCTGCCGCCGCCACCCGGCGTCCGGTGACAGAACCAGGATCGGCGGCGAGGTCCGCCGCCAGTTGGCTACGGCCCCAATCGGCGTCGGCGACCAACTCGACGACAGTATCCACCAAAGCCGTTCCGCTGCAATACCTTTCCCAGCATCCTCGCTTGCCGCAGGCACACGGGCGCCCGTTCGGCACTACCGTGATGTGCCCCAATTCCGGTGCGACACCGAAACTTCCGCGATACAGCCTGCCGTCCAGCAACAAGCCAGCTCCGATACCGGTGCCGATGGCCACCACCAGTGAATTGTGTCCACGAGCTGCGGCTCCGAATCGGTATTCGGCCAATGCGGCCGCGTTGGCGTCATGTTCGGTGAACACCGGCAGTCCGATCCGCGCCGTCATATCCGCCGCGACCGCCGCCTCCCGCCACGGCAAATGCGGCGCGAACCGCACGACGTCACGTTCTGCGGTGAGGAAGCCCGCGATCGCCAAGCCGATGCCGGCGATCGACCACCGTGATGCGAGTTCGGCCGCCAGCCGCTCCAGGCAGTGTTCGAGCGCCTCGGTGGTAGACGGCGTGACTGCGCGCAATGTGTCGAGTAATTGCCCTCGCTCGTCGACGACCGCGGCGCGCACACTGGTACCACCAATGTCGATGCCTACCGTCAACCTGCTCATAGCCCGACCTTTCTACCCGAGAGGAGTCTGGTCAATCCGTGGCCGCGGGCTGATCGATCCGCACCGCGATCGACTGATACTGCTGCGGCGCACCGGCACCCGCATTGGCGGGTGATCCGCGCAGTGCCTTCGCTACAGCTTCTAGAACCGCGATCAGCGTAGCTATCAGTCGGGCGAGCAACTCACCGATTTCCCCAAGCAACGCCGAAATGTCACCGGATAGGTCATGACTGGCCACCCCGGCGCCAACGAGGTCGGGTGAACCCGCGAAAAGTCCGGCCAGATTGTCGATCTGGGTCGCCAAGCCAAGCAACAGCTCACGCATCAGATCTGGCGAATCGCCGCCCGTGCCAGTACCGCTCTGGTCACGCTCCTGCGTCATGGAGTCTCCCGTCTGTCCTGCCGGTCGGCGAGAATCTGTCTTCGCTGCGCCTATTCACGCTAGGTCTTACGCACCGACTTCTTCGATGCCGTCTTCTTCTGCTCCGGCTTTTGCGGCCATACCGCCGGATTCGGTGCGAACCGGATCCGCAGCACACCACTTTCCCAAGCCGCCTCAGTGACCACACATCGACGTAGCACAGACGGTAATCGTACCGGGTACCGAAATCCGCTCACCGTCACCAACAGGTCGTCGTCAGATCTGCCAAGACCCAGCCGGTCGGGTTCAGGCAGCGGTTGATGCCACCGCATCTCGTAGATCGCGTCCAGATCACTACCGGCGATGAGGTCCACCCGAGCCGCGGCGGAACCAAACGGACGTCCGCCCGGCGCCGATAGGGTGACACCCAGCTTGCGCAATCTGCCGCTACGATCAAGCGGGTCAACGACTTTCGGGACTGCCACGACGTCGATCGCATCGCCGGCAAGCGCTGCGATCCGCTCGTGGTCCGCGGCGTCACCGCCGCTGACGAATACCGTGCGCACCGGTAAACCCATCAATGCGGCCGACGCCAATTGTGCGGTCAATACCGCCATGCTTCGCGATCCGGCCCCGACAACTAGGTGGGCGGCGGTGGTATGCGGATCCGCGAGCAAAGCGGCGATATCGCGACAATCGCCGTCCAACTGATCGACAGCCGACGTTAGACGCGCCATCATCGGGCGCTCACTCGCCGCGGCCAGGCGCCGATGCCGAGGCCAGAGTCGGTTGAGTGCCTGACTGAGCACCGCGGGCGCACGCAACAGCGCCAACGGGTCACGCTGACCCGAACAGTCGACGATTACCGAAGTCCAACGGCCGCTGGTCGCCTCGTCGCGCACCCGACGGAGCAGGAGGAGGTCTTCGACGCCCGGTAACGAGATCAACTCGCCCGGCGCGACGGCGGCCAACGAGGACACCACCGGTAGAATCGGCCCGGCATGCGACTGCGTCATCGACAGCGCCTCGGCGAATTCGCCCCAGGTCTGCTCGGTGACGGCGAGCGGGTCCAGCTCAAGTAATGACAGGCTCGACGAAACCTCAACCGGCACAGCGGTTTTACTGTACACACCCAGCCGATTCGCGGTCTGCGAATGACGATCACACGTAATCAGCAAAGTATGGTCCGACGCTGATCGCCCGCTACTGCGCGGGCCTACCGCAGCAGCGGCGGCCACCACTGAAACCCCATCGCCGCCCGGTCCCAGCAGCAAGTGAATGGGCGTGAGATCGATCAGCCTTCAACTCTTTTCTTCAGGTCGTTGAGCGCGGTGTCGGTGATCGCCTTCTCCGCTCGCCGCTTCAGCGCACCGATCAGCGGCACGACTAGATCAACCATCAAATCGTAGGTGACTTTCGTCGATCCCGGAACTTGTTGCGCGAGACTGTATTTACCTCGCTGGTCCCGTTGTAGGTCACTGCTGACCAATTGCCAGGACACCGATCGGCCATCGGCGGCCCACTCATAGTCGAGTATGTAGGTGTCCTTGAGCACTCCGGCGTCGAGTACAAATCGCACCTGTTTGGCCGAACCGTCGTCCGCTGAGGAGATCACCTCGACCTCGCGGGCGGCCGACACCCACTCGGGATATTTCGCGAAGTCGGCGATCACTGCCATTACCTGATCGGCGTCGGCGTTGATGACGATTGACCGTTGTGTCGAGTCCCCGCTACTCGACGTCGAGCTATTTTCTGTCATCTACTTCTGCTCCCCTGCCGAAGTTGCGCTGACCGCGGGGTCACCTGGCTCCCGCCCCGCTTCCAGCCGTTGTTTCACATCGAATGACATCGCTTTGCCTGCCACCCGGCGTAGCCGATTCACCTCGGCGATCGCCTCGAATCGAGCACGGTCATCGACGGGCAGTGTGGCGGTGGGCTCCGCGTGTAAGTAGTAGTGCAGCACAAAACCGTCCATGACCGCCTCGCACCACAGTTCCATCGTTCCGGTGAGCGGCCCCTCGACGGTCCACCGCATTCCCTCGTGCCGACGATCCTCGGTTACCGTCAGGCGCAGATCGGGCCACCAGTTGCGCCACAGTCCCCGATCCGCGATCACCTCGGTCACCAATTCCGGTGCTGCGGCGACGAAGATCTCATCCGCCACCTGAATGCTCGTCACCGGTTTAGTGTCGCATGCGCGAGTACGCGCTCCCCAACGAGCCGGACCCGCAAAACGCCCGCATGCGATCGCGACCCGCATAAGCTGAACAAACACCTGCATATAACCTATTACTCGGCAGTATCCCCGGATTCACCCGTGAAAGGTTTGACGATGACCGAGTTCTCCGTCCCGGCCAAGTTCACTATCGCCGCTGACGCGAACTGCACAGATGTCATCTTCGACATCGCCGCGCAGGACCCCAACAAGACACTCTTCCGGGACAAGGTCGACGGCGAGTGGAAGCCGGTTTCCGCCGCCGAAGCGGCCGCGAGAATCACCGCACTCGCCAAGGGATTCATCGCCCAGGGCATCAAGCCGGGTGATCGCGTCGCACTGCTATCGCGGACTCGACTCGAGTGGGTACTGATCGATGTCGCGATCTGGTCGGCCGGTGCCATCCCGGTTCCGATCTACGATTCGTCCTCCGGCCCGCAAATCGATTGGATTCTGCAGGATTCGAAGGCCGTCGCGATCGTCGTCGAGGATGACGGCCAGCGCGCCATCATCGAAGATATCGGCAACCTCTCGAGTGTGAAAACCGTATACCAGATCGACAATGGCGCCGATGGCATCGTCGCCACCCTGACAGCAGCCGGAGCCGACATCCCCGATACCGATGTCGCCGCGCGGCGTGCCGGTGTCAAAGCAGGCGACCCGGCCACCCTCATCTACACCTCGGGTACCACTGGCCGTCCCAAGGGCTGCATGCTCACCCACGCCAATATGCTCAGCGAAATCGACGCCGTGCTCGAAGGCAATATGCGCACATTGCTCGGTCCGAGCAAGCGACTGCTCATGTTCCTGCCGCTCGCCCATGTGCTGGCCCGCGCGATCACCTACGTGGCCGTCAAAGCCGGTGTGGAAGTGGGATTCACCGCCGACACGCGCAATCTGCTCCCCGAGTTCGCGGCATTCCGGCCCTCGCTGATCTTGTCGGTGCCGCGCGTATTCGAGAAGGTCTACAACACCGCGCGGCAGAACGCACACAACGACGGCAAGGGCAAGATCTTCGACCTCGCCGCCGATACCGCGGTCGCCTACAGCCAGTCACTCGATACCGGCGGCGCTGGCCTTGGCCTCAAACTCAAACACACGGTCTTCGACAAACTCGTCTACAGCAAACTGCGCACCGCCCTCGGCGGCCGGTGCGAGTTGGCGATCTCCGGCGGCGCACCGCTCGGCGCGCGGCTCGGCCACTTCTTCCGCGGCGTCGGCGTTCCGGTGTACGAGGGCTACGGCCTCACCGAAACCACGGCGGCGTTCTCGGTGAACACACCAGGCGAGCACAGGGTCGGAAGTGTCGGGAAACCGTTGGCCGGCAACGCCGTTCGCATTGCCGACGACGGCGAGGTGCTGTTGTCGGGCGGTGTCGTCTTCGACGGTTACTGGCAGAACCCGGACGCGACCGCGGCTGCGCTGACCGACGGCTGGTTCCATACCGGCGACCTGGGCGCCGTCGACGCCGACGGTTTCCTATCTATCACCGGCCGCAAGAAGGAACTGATCGTGACCGCGGGCGGCAAGAATGTCTCACCCGCGGGGCTCGAGGATGTCATCCGAGCCAATGGTCTGGTGTCGCAGGCCATGGTCGTCGGCGACCAAAAGCCGTTCATCGGGGCATTGGTCACCATCGATCCCGAAGCCTTCCCCGGCTGGAAGGAACGCAACGGCAAGGATGCGTCGGCGACCGTCGCTGACCTGGCCGATGACCCGACCCTGCGCGCAGAGGTGCAAACAGCGATCGACGAGGCCAATAAGACCGTGTCGCACGCCGAGGCCATCAAGAAATTCCAGGTCCTGCCCACCGACTTCACCGAGGAGACCGGCGAGATGACGCCAACGCTGAAGGTGAAGCGAAATGTGGTGTCGGAGAAGTACGCCGACGCAATCGAAGCTCTCTACGCGAAGTAGAAGACGTCTGCGGGAGTTACAACAGCTCCCGCAGACGTGCCGCGATCTGCGCCCATCGCCACTGTCCGACGATCCATTCCCGGCCTGCGGCGCCCATCAGCCAGGCACGTTCGCGGTCGGCGAGGATCTCGACCACGCCATCGGCAACCGAGGCAACCGACCGCCCGTCGACAACCACTCCGGTCTGTCCCGCACGGACGGTTTCCGGTGCGCCGCCGGAAGATCCGGCGACCACCGGCACGCCGGTCGCCGATGCCTCCAGATAGACGATGCCCAGCCCCTCGACATCGAGACCTTTCCCGCGGGTGCGCGACGGCATCGCGAAAACGTCGGCGATGTTGTGATACGCGGCTAGTTCACTCGACGGCACCGACCCGGTGAAGATGATGTGCTCGGTCACCGGCGACGCTGCGGCCAGCTCGTGCAACGTATCCGCGTACGGCCCGCCGCCGACGATGACGAGCGTCGCGTCGGGGATGGACTCGCGGATAGTCGGCAACGCCTCGATCAACACGTCCTGCCCCTTGCGCGGAACCAACCGCGACAGGCACAGTATCGTCGGCTTATCGCCGAGTTCATGGCGGTCCCGAAGCCATTGTCGCGCAATAGGATCCGGAGTAAATCGGTCGATGTCGACGCCGGGCGGCAGATACTCCAGCGCCGCGCCGGCCCCGAAGGCTGAGGCAAACCGACCGCGCGTGTACTTGCTGACAAATGTCACCACGTCGGTCGTCTGACCGATCACTCGCAACACTTGCCGCGCGATCGGCAACATCGACCAGCCGACCTCATGACCGTGTGTCGACGCGATGATCCGGCGCGCGCCCGCTCTGCGCATGACCGGGGCCAACACCGCCAACGGCGCTGCCGCACCGAACCACACCGTGTCAATGTCATAGTCACGCACCAGCCGTGCCGCCCGACGAGCGACGAAGGGTGTCGGCAACATCAGCGTAGTCCGATGCCGCACAACGGTATACGCCGCGCGAGCATCGAAGTCCTGATGAGTCGTACCCCGCCATCGCGGCGCGTACACCACCACATTCTCCGGCGGCAGCAGGTCGACCAAGTTCTCCAGATACGACTGGATTCCACCGGGTCGCGGTGGAAAGTCGTTGGTAATCAACAAGGTTCGGGGCATCGCCCGCCCCGAGGACGAAGTCATCGAACCTGCTTGCGGAGCCAGTCCTGCCACTGCGCGACAAACTGTGCCCGCGACATGCGCAGGGTGTTCACAATCGCGAGGTCCTGCGCCTGAATCTTATCCGATCCAGCCACTCCGAGATACAACGCTTTGAGCCGGTCCAGACCGTACTTCTCCGCGACGAATGCCGACACCGACCACGCCGACTGGTATGCGACGAGCGCTGAATTCTGGTCGACGGCGAAGTCACGATCGTCGGGTAGCTGAGCAGGCATCTGACCGGACCGCAATTCGGCGGCGAGATTAGGCGCGACGTCGTCGAACCGTTGATAGGTTCCCTTGCGCCCCACAAACTCTGGCATTCCCTCGGTGATCCACAGCGGGGCGCCGGGAGCGGTAACACCGCGAACCGCGACATGGGTGAGCTCATGCCGCAGGACAACCGCGAGTGCGGGCGCGGGGAGCGTACGCGCCGTCGGCGTCAGCACCACCCGTTGTCCGGTTGCGGTCTTCTTCGCATTGTCGAGGTTCGCGTATATCGTCGCGGCCGCCGCCGCCCCGACCGGACTGTCCGCCGAAGCCAACCCGCTGAATTCTGCTGCGGTTCCGGTAGCGACCACAGCCGCGCGACGCGCCCACGACGATCCCCAGAAATTCGTCACCGCCACAACAGCTTCCGGAAGTTCGCTCGCGACTTTCGCAACGGCCGCATCGGTCCCTGGATAAGACAGGACGACCGAGTCGCCGCCCGAAGTCGCTACGTCGCGGACCCGCAGCCCGGGATAACTCCATAGCGTGGGGGCCGGCGCCTGCACGTCATCCAAAACGGTGGAATCACCGACGATCTTCCAATCGTCGTCGTAACGGGCCAGCGCGAGTGGAGTGCTCAACATAATGTCGTCCTCGGCCAGACCCGGTGACGACTCGCCGCCGAGAGCGTAGTTCAGCTTCACCGGAGCGAACCAGCTATCTGAGCTCCCTTGATCGTCGAGGCGATTTTGCAGCTCTCGCGGCACCACGAACTCAGCATCGGCACTTCCCAGCCAATACCGGAAAGTCTTGTAGCTCAGCACATTTCCACGTTTGGACGAGGCAGCCCCGGTCTCGGTCGTCGCCGTCCCGACATTCGCAGCCTCGGTATGCAGCGCGGCGCGGAAACGTGGCGTCGCCGATACATCGATCAACCCGTCGAGTTTCGCCACGTCGCCGCTCAGAAGTGCGTCGTTGAGCTTGCCGAGCAGCCTATTCACACCTTCGACACGTGTCGCTTCATAAACATTCGGCGGCGTCGCGGTCGAGGTTGATCCGGTAGTGGTCGATGTCGGCTCCCCCGACGACGAGCACCCCGTCACAATCAGGGTCGGCACCACGACAACGCCAACTACGCCGGGTAGCGCACGCATCAACAATGGCTTCAGTCGCCTACGAGACGCGTGGCGACCTGTCGAAGGAGGGGTCATTAAGCGCTAAGCGTACCGGCGCGCAGATTGAAACGGTCCAGCCTTGTCGAGCGGAACAACCTTCACCGGTACTCCGAACGTAGAGGCGTGAATGACGTATCCGTCTCCCACGTACATTCCGACATGATGGGCGTCGGAGTAATAGATGATCAGATCCCCGGGCTGAAGTTTGTCCCGGCTGATCGAGGTGCCACCACCCTGCTGGGCTTCGCTGGATCGCGGCAGCGTCTGGCCGGCCTGCTTGTAGGCCCACACCATCAGACCCGAACAGTCGAAGGAACTCGGACCGGTTGCGCCCCACACGTAGGGATCGCCGATTCGAGTCAGCGCGGCTTGTACCGCGACCAGCGCGGCCGAGGTGCCTTTGGGAACCAGCCGTGGATCGAAGTCGAACTTCGGCCCACGCAGTTCAGCCAACTGCTGACCGGTCATCGACTCGTAGATCGCGCGAATCCGCACGGCCTGGAGATTGAGATTCGCGCGCTGCACCTGCAATTGACTGCGCGTCTTCTCAACAGCTGCGATCGCGGTGGTCGCCGTGGTGGCCGAATCATCCGCGGCCTTCTTCGCGGCGAGGGTCTTCTGACGCGAGGATTTCAAGTTCCGTAGATCCGACGCCGACTGACGGGAGACCAATTCCAGGCCGGACATCTGGTCGAGCAGGTTTTGCGGCGAGTCGCTGACCAGGACCGCGTAGAGCCGGTTGATCTTGGCACCCCGATAGCTGGCGCGAACCACTTTGTTGACCCGTTTGCGCACGGCGTCCAAGTTCTTCTGCGAAATGTCCAGCGAGCGTTGGGCATTGGAGGATGCGAGGCGAGCGGCGGTAAGCGCCTTGCGCTGCTTCGTGTATTCGAGCTGCGCATTGTGCATCGACTCGGCCGACTTCTCCGCATCGACGCTCAGTTTGCGATAGTTCACCAGCAACCGATCAGCGGTCTGCACGGGTGCGGCGGACACTGGGACGGCCAGTCCAGCCGATGCCAGGCCGGCAATGACAACAAGCACAGTCACCAGGATTGTTCTCAGGATGCGCACCGCGCGATACTCCTCTGCCCCATTCGTATGACGAAGTTGGGCGGACCGCACACTATCGGCCGGTCCGCCCAAACGATTCGTCAAGATCGCAACTACTTAGCTCGCGATGGGCTCAGTAGCGACGGACGCCGGTCAATGCCCACTCCTTGACGGGTGCCTTGCGAACCGGCACTCCCTCGGTCGAGGAATGAACAAACATACCGTTGCCCGCGTAGATACCGGCGTGGCTGCCGCCGTTGAAGATTAGGACGTCGCCCGGCTTGGCATCTTTGTAGGCCACCGCACGGCCGCCGCCGAGCTGACCGTAGGAGTCGCGCGGGATGGTCTTGCCAGCTTGCTTGTACGAGTAGTAGACCAGGCCCGAGCAGTCGAATGCGTTCGGTCCGGCCGAACCGTAGACGTAAGGCGAACCGATCTTGGACTCGGCCGTCGCGAGGACGCGAACGCCGGTGTCCTGTCGGAGCAGCGGCGCGATCCGCTGGCCCGGACGGAACTGAGCCGGAACCTGATTCTGATTCAGGCCGGGCACGTTGAATGTGCCGACGTTGGGGATCGCCACCTTGGCGGGCGCGGGCGCCTGCTTCTTGGCAGCTGGCTTGGCATGTGGCGCCAGGAGCGCCTTACCCAGAGCCGGGAAGTCGATTGTGTTGTTCGGCATCGGCGCAGGCGCTGGGGCCGCAAACGCGGAACCTGCGGA
The DNA here is from genome assembly GCF_048537885.1 of Gordonia sp. CPCC 205333. Lineage (NCBI taxonomy): Bacteria > Bacillati > Actinomycetota > Actinomycetes > Mycobacteriales > Gordoniaceae > Gordonia > Gordonia sp. CPCC 205333. The sequence continues at coordinate 203,118 of NZ_JBCLVI010000005.1, forward strand.
AGCCGCGAGCGAGCCGACGGCAATCGACCCAGCGATCACGGCACCTTTGGCTACCTTGGCACCACGGCCAGGCTGTTCCAAACGATGTTTGGCCACGAAGAGTGTTCTCCTTTGTTCTCCCTACCGCCTACCGAGTTAGCTGTCGGGTTCGGGCTGGAAGATCGCCCTACGCGTCGCGCCGACTATGTCGTCGCGCCGCGACTCACCCCAATCGGACTATGCCGAATAAAGTGGTTCCCCGGCTCACTCTTGCGAGTGACTAAGCGGTGATATCCGCGGACCACTTCGAGTTCGAAGCGGGACGTTCCGCAAATGTCTCAGAAAGGTTACGAAACTTTCCGGGCGCTGTCCAACAAGGCGCGTAACCACGTTGTGGCGTGTCAGATCAGCTGGCTCGCAGAATTCGCAGATGCTTGCGCTCAACACCGTCCTGACGTGCCGCGATAGCGCTTCTTGCGAATGATGCATCGCGTGTCGATACCATCGAAGCAGCACTGAACGCGTCGATCGCCGCGAGTAACTCGTAGTCGTCGACCGGCCCTGAACTCACTATCGCCATCTGCTGGTCTGCTGTTACATCGTCGCTGCTCACCGGGTCGAAGAGCAGTTGCATCATGCAGCCGTCACAAGCCACTTGACGTGCCGGGCAGGTCTCGCAATCGATCTTCATTCTGTGATCTCCATCTCATCGCACATGCGATTGGTTGGTTTCCTGGCAATTCGGTGTTCATCACCCGATACCTCGCGGTAATCGGGACCTGATGGTGAACCTGAACTGGAGACTAGAACCGACCCCCGACAACCCTTCAAAATCACACCCGCCACAGCAGTCACAGGGGGCACGCCGGACCCTGATGTCAGTGGGTCGAACTAATGTTCGCGACGTGGAACAGCTGACTTTCGCCGACAGCGGCTTACCGGCCGTCGGAATGCCGATGCCGGACACAACTCGCAGTGGTCGCGCCGGTAGCCGTCCGATGCCTACCGAAGCTGAATTGATCGCCGCCGTATACGGCGGAATCGACCAGCCCTTGTTCGAGACACCGATCGTCGTGGTCGACTTGGAGACCACCGGCGGTGCGAGCACCGACGCGATTACCGAGATCGGCGCGGTACGGATTCAGCGCGGCGAGGTCGTCGGAGAATTCGCCACCCTGGTCGACCCCGGCCGCGAGATTCCGCCGCAGATCGTCACTCTCACCGGCATTACCTCAGCGATGGTCACGGCGGCACCCACCATCGAGTCCGTGCTGCCATCCTTCTTCGAATTCGCCCGCGGCGCGGTGCTCGTCGCACATAACGCCCGATTCGACACCGGCTTCCTACGTCGGGGGGCGCAGGCACTTCATCTCGACTGGCCGTTCGCGGCAACGCTGTGCACCGTGGCGATGGCCCGCCGCATCCTCAGCCGAGACGAAGCTCCAACCGTCAAACTCGCCGCACTCGCCGATCTCTTCGACGTCGCGACCCGCCCCACCCACCGCGCCCTCGACGACGCACGCGCAACAGTCGAAGTCTTCTACCGATTACTCGAACGCATCGGCAACAAGGGCGTGCATACCTACCGGGAACTACTCGACTATCTGCCGCGTACCACCCCGGCACAACGCGCCAAACGTCACCTCGCCGCTACGCTGCCGCGACGCGCAGGCGTCTACCTCTTCCGCGGCCCGGGTGAGGAAGTCCTCTATGTCGGAACCGCCGTCGATCTCCGTCGCCGCGTCTCCTCGTATTTCACCGGCGCCGAAACGCGTCCCAGGATGTCGGAAATGGTCGCATTGGCCGTCCGCGTCGACCACGTCGAATGCGCACACGGATTAGAAGCCGGTGTCCGTGAGCTTCGACTGCTCGCCGCTCATCGCCCCGCGTACAACCGCCGATCCACACAGCCACACAAGGGCTGGTGGATCGTCCTGACCGCCGAGAGATTCCCGCGCCTGCGCGTCAGTCGCACGCCGGAGGAAAACTGTATCGGCCCCATCGCCAATCGGACGGTGGCACAGTCAGTCGCTGACCACCTCTCATCGGCAGCCCAATTGCGCACGTGCACAACGCGTTTGGGATCAAAAACCACACACCACTGGTGTCGGACGGATGCGGCGGCGCGGGCCGTCGGCGGGTGTCGTGCGGCCAGCTCAGTTCCGCAAACACTCCCGGACTATCTCCCGCGGGTCGCAGCAATACACGCTTTGTTCACCGGAGCCTCGGATGAGCTTCTGATCGCACTACGAGATCAGATGATCGACTACGCGACAGCCGAAATGTTCGAGACCGCGACGCGACACCGCGACCGCCTCACGGCGACGATCGACGCGTTGTCACGTTGTCAGCGCCTGCAGTCCCTGTGCATGATCGCCGAGATCGTCGTCGCGCGGCCGGACGGCAAGGGCGGCTGGGAGTTTGCCGTCGTGCGACACGGCCGGTTGGCGAATGCGGGAGTCGCGCGGCAAGGTACCGCTCCCATGGCAATCGTCGACGCACTCGTCAGCTCTGCCCAGACGGTGAGCGCCGAGTGCGGTCCATTATGCGGAGCCCCCGCGGAGGAGGCTGCTCTCATCTATCGCTGGATCATCGAGCCGGGGACTCGAATAGTGGCCGCCAGTGACGCGCTGAGCCTCCCGACCCGCGCCGCGTGCCGATGGGAGGAATGGCTGGTGACCGCCCGGGGTGCCCGTGCCAGCCCAACCACGCGACCACACCGGATACGCTGATGCCATGATCACCGCCATCGTGCTCATTTCGGCCGACGTCCACCACATCCCCGAGACCGCACAGGCGGTAGCCGAAATTCCCGGCGTCACCGAGGTGTACTCATGTGCGGGCGATGTCGATCTGATCGCCAAGTTGCGGGTACGCGACCATGAGCAGATCGCCGAGGTCGTCACCAATCAGATCAACCGGATATCGGGCGTTACCCACACCGCGACCCATATCGCCTTCCGCAGCTACGCCAGCGCAGATACCGAAGCAACCTTCTCACTCGGCGAATAGATCAGACGCCTCAGCGATTGGTCAGTACGATCCAGTCGTCGAGTAGCTTGGTCACCGCACCGGAGTCGATCGCCGCCGCCGCCCGCACCATTCCCGCGCGCAGCGCATCGGTGAGCGCGGGACCGGAGAGCGGACCGGTCTGTTCGGCTGCGACGATCGCTCCCGCGGAATTCAGCAATACCGCCTCGCGCACCGGACCGCGTGCACCGGCGAACAACTCCCGCGCGACCCCGGCGTTCACCGTGGCGTCGCCGCCTCGCAGCGCGGACAGTTCGACAATCTCGATATCCAGATCCCGCGGGTCAACTGTCGACACGGTTACCGAGCCATCGACGACCTGCCACACTGTCGACGTGCCCGTGGTCGTCAATTCGTCGAGGCCGTCATCGCCGCGAACCACCAGCACGGAATTTCCCCGTTCGGCGAAGGTCTGCGCCAATACCGGAGCCAACTCACCAAAAGCGCAGCCGATCAGTCCGGCATGGGGCGAGGCTGGATTGGTAAGTGGCCCAAGGACATTGAAGACCGTAGGGATGCCAATCTCTTTACGCGGCGGGCCGGTGAAACGGTAAGCGGGATGAAACGCGGCCGCGAAACAGAACCCAATGCCCAATTCTTCGACAGACTGCTCAACTTGCGCGGCGGACTGATCGATCTTCACGCCGAGCGCCTCCAATACGTCGGCGCCACCACTCTTCGACGACGACGCGCGGTTACCGTGTTTCACTACGGCCAGCCCACTCGCGGCGACAACCAGCGACGACATCGTCGAAATATTGACCGTATGCGATCGGTCGCCCCCGGTTCCGACGATGTCGACGGCCGGCCTCGACACCTCGACCAGGGTCGCGTGCGACAACATCGACTCAGCCAATCCGCGCAACTCAGCCGGCGCGGCCCCCTTCATCTTCACCGCAACGGCAAAGGCCGCGATCTGGGCACTGGTGGCCGAGTCAGTCATGATCTCATTCATGGCCCAACGCGCCTGCTCGACGTCCAGATCGTGGCCGTCGGCCACCGATCCGAGTATCTGCGGCCAGGTGAACTGTTCGGATGCAGAGGCGGTCACCCCAAAGAGACTAGTCGTGACACGCCGAACGCCCTGCTTGGCACCCCTTCTACCTGGGTCGAGTCATTTTCTTCGACCAATTTCCCGACCCCGGTGGTCACTGCTTACTACGAACCGTCATACTTTCATCTGTGACTAGCGCTGCAGGTACCCAAGGAACGGCCATCACGGCGCGGGTGCACTCGCTGAACCGTCCCAATATGGTCAGCGTCGGCACAATCGTGTGGCTCTCCAGTGAGTTGATGTTCTTCGCCGGACTTTTCGCGATGTACTTCGTCGCCCGAGCGAATTCCAACGTCGGTTGGCCACCCGAGCCGACCGAATTGAATCTCGGCTTGGCGATCCCGGTTACGACAGTGTTGATCCTGTCATCGGTGACCTGCCAGATGGGCGTTTTCGCCGCTGAGCGGGGCGATGTTTTCGGTCTACGCCGTTGGTACATCCTGACCTTCCTCATGGGCGCCTTCTTCGTCGCTGGTCAGGCATACGAGTACTACCACCTGGTCCACGAGGGCACGACCCTCTCGTCCAGCGCGTACGGGTCGACCTTCTATATGGCGACCGGCTTCCACGGCATGCACGTCATCGGCGGTCTCGTCGCCTTTATCTTCCTGCTGGTCCGCACCAAGCTGTCGAAGTTCACCCCGGCCCAGGCGACTGCCGCGATCGTCGTGTCCTACTACTGGCACTTCGTCGACATCGTCTGGATCGGTCTGTTCGTCACGATCTATTTCATTCGCTGACGAACCACCCCAAGACTTACAGCCCCAGTTATTCAAATCCGTCCGCATAGAGAGACACAGATGAGCTCATCTCCACCGCGACAGTCGGATGACGCGACCGACACCGACGTTAAGGGAGCCCGCAGCGCCCGCTCCCGACGTAAACTGCGTCGTCGTGCCAGCGGCGCGATCCTGCTGATGCTCGGCCTCGTCGCCGCAGGCGTCATCGCTTCGGTGCTCACCCCCAAGCCGCAGGTCGCCACCGCCGATCCGAGCAACGCATCGCTGATCAGTGACGGCAAGCAGTTGTACGACACGTCCTGTATCACCTGCCACGGCGCGAACCTGCAGGGTGTAACCGACCGCGGCCCGACGCTCATCGGCGTCGGCGACGCTGCGGTGTACTTCCAGGTGTCGACCGGACGTATGCCCGCCGCGCGCGGAGAGGCCCAGGCGGCCCGTAAGCCCGAGAAATTCACTGCCGCGCAGATCGAGCAGCTCGGCGCGTACATCCAGTCACAGGGTGGCGGCCCCAAGGTTATCCCCGAGCGCAATCCCGACGGTTCGGTGAAGAAGGACAAGAACGGTGTCACCGTCCTCGCCCAGGAGAGCTTGCGCGGCGAGAACCTCGGTCGAGGCAGCGAACTGTTCCGCTTGAACTGCGCGTCATGCCACAACTTCACCGGTCGTGGCGGCGCTCTGTCTTCGGGAAAGTACGCTCCCCCGCTTGACGCACCCAGTGAGCAGCAGCTGTACACCGCGATGCTCACCGGACCTCAGAATATGCCGAAGTTCTCCAACCGCCAGCTGTCGCTGGAGGAGAAGCGAGACATCATCGGATTCGTCAAATACGTCACCGAATCGGAGCCGCAGGGTGGCCTGTCGCTCGGCGGCTTCGGACCGGTCTCCGAGGGCATGGTGATGTGGGTTGTCGGCGTCAGCGCAATCGTCGCCTTCGCAATGTGGATGGGATCACGTTCATGAGCGCAAACGACAAGGACACTCCGTCCAACGAAGAACTTGAGCAGATGTCGAATGACGAGCTCGTCAAACTCGGCACGAATCTCGACGGCGTCGAAATCCTGCATCGCGAACCGCGCTTCCCCGAGCCGGGTACCAAGGCCGAGAAGCGCGCGGAACGCGCCGTCGCATTCTGGTTCGCGCTCGCCGGTGTCTCGGCTATCGCCTGCTTCATTATCTTCATTTGGAACCACTGGGAATTCGCACTCCCTGGCGATGACAATTACTGGCGTTACACGCTGAACACCCCGCTGTTGGGTATCACCTTCGGTCTGTCAGTTCTGTCGGTCGGCATCGGCGTCGTCCAGTTCACCAAGCGGTTCATTCCGGCAGAGATCGCTGTCCAGGATCGTCACGACGGCGGCTCCCAGGAGGTCGACAAGAAGACCACCGCGGCGCTGCTCGACAACTCCCTGCAGACCTCGACGCTGCCTCGCCGCAAGTTGATCCTCGGTTCCGCGGCATTCGGTATCGGTGCCCTCGCCTTCACCGGAATGGTCGCGGCCCTCGGCGGTATCGTCAAGAATCCATGGGCCAAGGGCGACAAGTCCGATCTGTGGCATACCGGCTGGTCCCCGATTTACAACCCGCCAGAGGCACCTAACGAGACCATCTTCCTGCGACGCGACACCGGCAATCCCCTTCAGGTCGCTTTGGTACGTCCGGAAGATCTCGACGCCGGCGGTATGGAAACCGTCTTCCCGTGGCGCGTGTCGGACGGACACGGCGAGACTGAGGAGTCCCGGCACAAGCTCATTGAAGGCCTACGCCTGGTGCGCAACCCAGTGATGCTCATCCGCCTGCGTCCCGAGGATGCGGCCCGCGCGATCAAACGCAAAGGTCAAGAGAGCTTCAACTACGGCGACTACTTCGCCTACACCAAGGTCTGCAGCCACCTCGGCTGCCCGACCTCGCTGTATGAGCAGCAGACCAACCGCATTCTGTGCCCGTGCCACCAGTCGCAGTTCGACGCGTTGCACTACGCCAAGCCGGTCTTCGGCCCGGCCGCCCGTGCGCTGGCTCAACTACCGCTCACAGTGAACAATCAGGGGTACATGGTCGCTGCCGGCGACTTCATCGAGCCCGTCGGACCGGCATTCTGGGAGCGCAAGTCATGAGTCGTATCGCCACTTCGGCGGAGGAAGTCGATTCGCGGTATCACTTGGCCGCTGGAATGCGACGTCAGATCAACAAGGTCTTCCCCACCCACTGGTCCTTCCTGCTCGGTGAAGTCGCGCTTTACGCCTTCGTCATTCTGCTGCTGTCGGGCGTCTATCTGACTCTGTTCTTCGATCCGTCGATGTCCGAGGTCATTTACCACGGTGACTACCAGCCGCTCAACGGCGTCATGATGACCAAGGCGTACGAGACGACGCTGAATATCTCCTTCGAGGTACGCGGCGGCCTATTCGTTCGCCAGGTCCACCACTGGGCCGCACTGCTGTTCGCGGCGGCGATCATCGTCCACATGATGCGCATCTTCTTCACCGGTGCGTTCCGCCGCCCGCGTGAGGCCAACTGGGTTATCGGCTGCGTACTTCTGCTCCTCGCGATGTTCGAAGGCTTCTTCGGCTACTCGCTTCCCGACGACCTGCTGTCGGGTACCGGCGTCCGCGCCGCGATGAGTGGCATCGTGCTTGGCATACCCGTCGTCGGAACCTGGGTGCACTGGGCGCTGTTCGGTGGCGACTTCCCCGGCGACATCATCATCCCGCGCCTGTATGTACTCCATATTCTGCTCTTCCCGGCCATCATCCTGGCTCTGATCGGTGCGCACCTCGCGTTGGTCTGGTACCAGAAGCACACTCAGTTCCCCGGCCCCGGACGGACCGAGAAGAACGTGGTCGGCGTTCGGATCATGCCGATCTTCGCAACCAAGGCCGGCGCGTTCTTCGCGATCGTCTTCGGTGTCATTGCGATCATGGCCGGCATTTTCCAGATCAACCCGGTGTGGGTGATCGGACCATACAATCCGGCGCACGTCTCGGCCGGTTCTCAGCCGGATATCTACATGATGTGGACTGACGGCCTAGCGCGTCTGATGCCTGCGTGGGAGCTCTACCTCGGCAATTACACGGTTCCCGCCATCTTCTGGGTGATGGTGATCATCGGCATTATGTTCACGCTGATGTTCGGATATCCCAGCATCGAGAAACGCCTGACCGGCGACCACGCACACCACAACTTGTTGCAGCGTCCCCGCGACGTTCCGGTACGTACCGCCATTGGTGCGATGGCTGTCTCGTTCTACGTGATCCTCACCCTGTCGTGTATGAACGACATTATCGCGCTCAAGTTCCATGTGTCGTTGAACGCGACGACGTGGATGGGCCGTATCGGTCTGATTGTGATCCCACCGCTGGCGTACTTCATCGCCTACCGCTGGGCGCTGTCGCTGCAACGTAGTGACCGTGCAGTGCTGGAACACGGCATCGAGACTGGCATCATCAAGCGCTTGCCACAGGGTGAGTACATCGAGATCCACCAGCCACTTGGACCGGTCGACGATCACGGTCACCCGATCCCGCTCCCCTACGAGGGTGCTGCGCTACCGAAGCGGATGAACAAACTCGGTTCGGCCGGCGCGCCGGGCACCGGGTCGCTGACGTCGGCTGATCCCGCCGATCAGCAGGAGCTCAACGCCAGGCTCGCCAAGGAGCACGCTCGCGAAGAAGGCGAAGTGCTGCGCGAACTGCAGGAAAAGGGCGGTAACCCGCTCGAGGATTGAGTTCGATAGACAACTAGCAAGGGCCGCGATGCGAAATGCATCGCGGCCCTTGGTAATTGGTCCACGGGCGCTGGCGTCAACCTAGCTCCTACCAGACGTCGCCCACTCGCCAGTCGCATGCCAGACGCTCCTCGCGATTCAGAGCCAGACCCCACACCAGGACCGAACCGACGTCATCGGGGGTCGATCGGTACCCGTCAGGTGACAGAACACCCAATTCACCGGTCCATTCGCGCCATCCCCGCCGCTCATACAGTCCCCTCCCCTGCTCGGACGCGCCCAATGCGCCTAGGTCATAGGCCCCAACGATGACCGACTCGATGGCTGCCATTAGCTTCCCGCCGACACCTCGACGTCCCCAGTCTGGGTGTACCGCAACGGCTTCCACATACCCGCAGCGCATCGACCGACTGCCCACAAGCATCGACCGCTGGACCACTGACGCGTGCCCGACGACGGCGTCGTCGGCAGCACGTGTGATGGCATGTATCCCGCCGAGGGCATGGTCGAAGTCATCGTCATCGAAGTCGCCGTGAAAGGCCACATCCATCAGTTCGCGAATGGCCCGACGATCACCGTCGCCCAGCATCGCGGTATGGCGCAACTCCGGCTCAACACAACGAAACAGCCGCTCCTCGTCGCGGGGAGCGGCTGTTATCGAGTGTTCTGACACAAGGGTCAGTGTGTCATGTCAGTGCTTCTCGGGTCCCACGTGGTACTCGAAGACCAGGCCGGCGGCCGAACCGATAATGCAGACCGCGGCGAAAATGGCGAACCAGTAGTTGCCCATGGCGAATCCGACCGCGAAGATCGCGGCCGAGCCGGCGAGCAGCAGCGGCCACCAGCTACCCGGGCTGAAGAAGCCCAATTCGCCTGCGCCGTCCTCGATTTCGGCCTCTTCGTAGTCCTCCGGGCGGATCTCGACGCGCCGCGCGACAAACCGGAAGTAGGTTCCGGCGATCAGCGTCAGGCCACCGGTGAAAAACAACCCAGTGACGCCGGCCCACTCGGTGCCCTTACTCGCCAGCGATGTCGCGATCGCGTAGATGATCGCACAGAGGAAGAAGAATCCGGTCAGAAGCTCAAAGAGCCGTGCTTCGATTTTCATCGGTTACACCTCGGGTGTGCAGTTGGCGAGCTTGGTGTTGGTCGGGTCGCCGATATCCTTTGGCGTCGACCCGTTGGTACCGCGACGCGTGTCGAAGGGCACCGTGGTAACCGAAACCGGCTGCTGACAGATCGCGGCGAGCGACTGCGCATTGGTCGCGGTCGGGTTCTTCAACCGGTAGCCCACATAACGTTCGAAGTCCTGCGGGCTCACCGCACGTACCTCGAAGTTCATCATCGAGTGGTAGGTACCGCACATCTCGGCGCAACGACCGACGAATGCACCCTCGGTGTCGATCGACGAGATCTGGAAACTCGGATCACTGTGGTTCTGCTTGGGGAACGGCATGACGTCGCGCTTGAACAAGAACTCCGGAACCCAGAAGGAGTGGATGACGTCGCCCGAAGCGATATCGAATTCGATGCGCTTGCCGGTCGGCAGTACCAGGACCGGGATTTCCGCCGACGTTCCGACTGTCTCAATGTTGCTGAAGTGCAGGTAGTTACGCACATCGTCGGAACGACCGCCGGCCGGTAATGGGATCTCGTGGCCGTGAGCATTGGTCTGGACCTGCTGCTGGAGCTGGAACGGACCACCGGTGGTGGACTTGATGGTGCGCTCTTCGCCGCCAGAAGTGACCTTGACCGGCTGACCGTCGGCACCACGCACATCGCGGTAGCCGAATTTCCAGTTCCACTGGAACGCGGTGACATCGACGACGACGGACGGATTGTCCGTCTTGGCCTCGACATTGTTCTGCACGATGACGGTGAAGTAGAAGAGGACCGCGATAACGAGGAACGGGACCGCCGTCAGCGTCAACTCGATGGGAACGTTGTAAGCGGTCTGACGCGGGAAGGTCTCCTGCCCGGCCTTCGCGCGGTGGAATGTGATGGTCCAGAAGATCGCGGCCCAGACCAAGACGCCGACGACGAGACAGGCGATAACCGACCACGTCCACAGGTTGCCCATATCGCGAGCCTGCGGGGTGATGCCCTCGGGCCACCCGAAACGCATGGCGTCGCGAGCGTCACATCCGGACATCAACAGGGCGCCGAGACCAAGCGCGGCAACTGCCCCGATCCGCTTGACCGCGCGCGACCTCTTGGCGATGCCGCGCACCGGTGTCTTTCCACCGTGAGTCAATTTCATGCCTTCCTGCCTGCCCGGACGGTACTTACGACTCGTCGTACCGACCGAATCCCCACGCATAACGACTGCACGGGTCCGGCGACTCCGAACCCATTACTACGCAGCGTAGACCAAACGCCGATGCAATTCGTGATTGGGGTTGAAGTCGTGGGTCGCGAGTCCGGTACGGCATACTCGTCGGGGCAAGGTTTGCTGGGAATTCTGTGGGAATGAGGGTTGGAACGTGTGCGGATTGCTCGGTCTATTGACTCCGGACGGCAGCGCGGCAACCGCGGCCGAGCGAGTAGCCGCGGCATCGGTGTGCATGCGCCATCGAGGTCCCGACGAACCCGGAACCTGGCATGACGACGACATCGTCTTCGGTTTCAACCGCCTTTCGATCATTGATATCGAGCATTCCCATCAACCGCTGCGGTGGGGTCCGCCGGAATCCCCCGACCGCTACGCGATGGTGTTCAACGGTGAGATTTACAACTACTTAGAGATCCGCGAAGAACTCACAACGACCGTCGATGCTCAGTTCTATACCGAGGGCGACGGCGAAGCGATCGTGGCCGCCTTTCACTACTGGGGTCCCGACGCCGTACGGCGACTACGCGGCATGTTCGCATTCGCCATTTGGGACACTAAGTCGTCGGCATTGTTCATCGCTCGCGACTCGTTCGGCATCAAGCCCCTGTTCATCGCGACGGGTCCCGGCGGCACGGCCTTCGGCAGCGAGAAGAAGAGTCTGCTCGAACTACTCGACGTGGTGAAACTCGATGACGCGCTCGATCCGCGCGCGACCGAGCATTACACCGTGCTGCAATACGTGCCCGAGCCGGAAACACTGCACCGTTCGATTCGCCGGTTGGAGTCCGGTAGCTACGCGACGCTGCGGGCCGGCGAGGAACCCAAGGTGACGCGATATTTCACCCCGCAGTTCCCAGTGGCGCCGTTCACCGATGCGACCCGACAGAAGCGATACGACGAAATCGCCGACGCCCTGCGCGACTCGGTGGCCAAACATATGCGCGCCGACGTTACTGTCGCATCCTTCTTGTCCGGCGGCATCGACTCAACAGCGGTCGCAGCCTTGGCCAAACAGGTGAACCCCGACCTCATCACCATCACCACCGGCTTCGAGCGCGACGGCTATTCGGAAGTCGACGTCGCAGCTGAGTCGGCCGAGGCCATCGGCGCGCGCCATGTCGTGAAGGTCGTCTCACCCACCGAGTTCATCGAAGCCATCCCGGAGATCGTCTGGTATCTCGACGACCCGGTTGCCGACCCGGCATTGGTCCCGCTGTACTTCCTCGCCAAGGAAGCTCGCAAACATGTCAAGGTCGTGCTGTCCGGCGAAGGTGCTGACGAACTGTTCGGCGGTTACACGATCTATAAGGAGCCACTGTCGCTAGGCGCCTTCGACAAGATGCCAAAGTCGTTGCGGCGCTTGGCCGGTCGCGTGTCGGACAAAATTCCCGAGGGTACCCGCGGCAAGAGCCTGCTGCATCGAGGGTCGTTGACCCTGGAGGAGCGCTACTACGGTAATGCCCGCAGTTTCGACGATGCGCGGCTTCGTGCGGTACTGCGCGACTACCGCCAGGAGTGGACGCATACCGACGTCACCGCACCCATCTACGCGGAAAGCGAAGGCTGGGACCCGGTTGCCCGGATGCAACACATCGACCTGTTTACCTGGCTGCGTGGCGACATTCTCGTCAAGGCCGACAAGATGACGATGGCCAATTCCCTGGAACTACGCGTGCCATTCCTCGACGCCGAGGTGTTCGAGGTCGCGCAGCGGCTGCCCGTCGATGAGAAGATCTCCCACGGCACAACGAAATACGCGTTACGTAAGGCGCTGGAGCAGATCGTCCCGGCCCATGTGCTGCACCGCAAGAAGCTGGGCTTCCCGGTCCCGATCCGGCATTGGCTCGCTGGTACCGAGATGTACGACTGGGCTCATCAGACCATCGAGACGTCGCAGACCGATCACATCTTCGACAAGAGTGCTGTCATCGCGATGCTGAACGAGCACCGCGACGGCGTCGTGGACAACAGCCGCCGACTGTGGACTGTGCTGACTTATATGGTGTGGCACGGCATCTTCGTCGAGAAGTCGATCGTTCCGAATATCGAAGACCACCAGTACCCAGTTCGGCTGTAGGCAGCTTGGCTCGGGCCCGGTTGGCTTGGCTGAAATCTGCGTTACGACGGCGGGCGAGGCGAATACTCCTTCACTCGACGCCATCGCGCAGGTACCAGTCGGCCCGACTGAACTCCGCGCCACCAACCGCGGCAAGGTGAATACTTCCCCTGCCCGACGTCAAACCGCAGCCTTTAGTCGAACCGAACTCTGCGCCAGCGGACTCCACAAAGGAACCAGCCCCTCGCCCGACGTCCCTCGCTCAGCAACCAGTCTCCGTGAACTCAGGGACGGCTTCAGCCGACCTTGCCTACTGCTCCGGCCAATCTCGGCGTCAGCTTTTCCAGCGCGTACCGAAGCGACTGCGGAGTTCCCGCCGACATCGCCTGGGCTATCGGGTCTTCCTCAGCCAATTCGATGGCCCGGCCATCTCGCACCACTTGCAGGGAGTTGATCAACCGGTCGCCGGTCAGCGCGGACAGCGGAAGACTGATCGTGCTCAAGATCGCAACCTGAGCGTCGAGACTCTTCACCTTCTCGGTGGGCACCGACGCGAAGAATCCTTGCGCCTGAAGGTCTTTCACCGGCGGGTTCTGCACGAACCCTAACTCCGCGAAGGTATCAAAACGTGCGTCGCCAGGCAGGTACGCACCGTAGGCCGATCCGAATTTCGCACCCCACACAAATGTCTTCCCGGCGAAGGCTGGGTTCTCGGACCGGATCTTATTCTGGAGGTCGACGGTCTGAGCGATCAGCGCGTCGGCCTCGGCCCGCTTGCCCAGCGCGGTGCCGATCAATTGGGTCTGCACCTTCCAGCTGACCGCGAAATCGGGGCTACCTGTCGGTGCCGCCACGACCGGCGCGATCTTGCGAAGCGAATCGGTTACCTTACTGTCTGCCTTGCCCCGGACATCGAGGATCAGATCCGGTTTGAGTTCCTTGATCTGCTGGTAGTTGAACTCACCGGCACTCGCTGCCGAGATGAGTTGAGGTGAGTCGCTGCCGAATTGACTTGTCGTCCAAGGCCCGACGCCCTTGTTGGCGTCGCCGAATTTCATCCAGTCGTAGATCGCGACGGGTTTGACCCCGAGACTCAGCGCAATCTCACCGTCCGACCAACCAAGCGCGACGACCCGAGGATTGTCCCCCAGCCCCAGATTGACCTGCGACGCCGACGGATCGTTGTACAAATCCTGGTGCGAGTCATCGGATTTGATGCACCCGGCCAACGACATCGCGACTGCGCACAGCATTGCGACGATCGCCATTATTCGACGTGTTGTCGTCATATCGGTCCTCTCAGATGGATGAATAGTTTGCATCGGTTACGTCGACGCCCGCAGGTTGGCGGTATCGCCGGGCACCGCGTCAACGGCAATGGCCCCCTGCCCCAACGGGATTACCAGCGGCGTATCGGTCTCGGGATCGTTGATGATGCGTGCGCGGACACCGAAAGTGCGCTCGACCAGCTCGGTGGTGATGACGTCGGCCGGTGGCCCTTGAGCGATGATCTCACCGCTGCGCATGGCGATGATATGTGTCGCGTAGCGCGCGGCCTGGTTGAGATCGTGCAATACCGCTACCAGCGTCGTGCCACCGCGATGCAGTTCGGTGCATAGTTCCAACACCTCGATCTGGTGAGCCAGATCGAGATATGTCGTCGGTTCGTCAAGAAGCAAAATCGGTGTCTGTTGCGCCAGCGCCATTGCGATCCACACCCGTTGCCGCTGACCGCCCGAGAGCGCCTCGACCGGCCGACTCGCCAGATCGGTCAGTCGGGTGACCTGTAACGCGAAGTCGACGGCCCGCTGGTCAGCTTCGGTCCACTGCCGGAACATCTTTTGATACGGGAACCGGCCGCGCGAGACCAAGTCAATGATCGTAATGCCCTCTGGCGCAATAGATTGCTGCGGCAGCAGGCCGACCTCACGAGCAAATTCCTTGCCCGCGAAGTCTTTTACGTCTCGCCCGTCCAATACGACTCGACCGTCCTGCGGCGCGAGTAGGCGGGACAGGGCTCGGAGCAGTGTCGATTTGCCGCAGGCATTCGGTCCGACGATCACCGTGAATGAGCCGTCGGGAATGTCGACGCCGAGGTCGGCGATGACGGTGCGCTCGCCGTAGCCGACGCGAATTTCGGCGGCGGACAGTCGGCTCGATGCCGCGGATTCCGGGGTCATGGTCGGACCTTTCTGGATTGCGCGAGTAGGAGCCCGAGAAGGTAGACGCCGCCGATCGCAGTCGTCACCACGCCGACGGGAAGTTGCACTTCGGGCGCGAGAATCGTACGGGCGATCGTGTCGCATGACACCAATAGCGCCGCGCCGACGGCCGCCGAGGTGACCAACGGAATGCCCGGGCTAGGAGTGATCCGTGCCGCCAATTGCGGGGCGACCAGTGCGACGAACGCGATCGGGCCCGCGATTGCCGTTGTGGCGCCTGCCAATCCAACACCGAGCAGCAACAGCAGCAGCTGCGTGCGCTCGATATCCACCCCCTTGCTGCGCGCCGAGTCCGGCCCCAGTTCGAACATTCGCATCCGTGGCGCGACACTAACCAACAACGGCACCAGGATGGCGAGGGTTACCGCCACGGGAATCACGTCGACCATCTGCATGCTGCGCAGGTTGCCCATCCCCCAGGCCGCGGCAGATGCGGCGTTCGGCAGGTTCGAACTGGCGATTAGATAACCGTTGAACGCCAACAGCATCGCGCTCACGCCGATGCCGACGATGATCAATCGATAACCGCCGGTGCCCCCGCGCATTCCGAGGAAATAGATCACCACACCTGTCGCGAGCGAACCGAGCAATGCGCCGACGGTCGCCGCCGACGTCCCCAGGTTCAGCACGAGCAAGGTGATCAACGCGCCGGTATTCGCGCCGGTGGTGAAACCGATAATGTCCGGGGAACCCAGCGGGTTCCGGGTGATCGTCTGGAAGATGGCTCCCGACAACGCAAGTGAGGCACCGCCGACGGCTGCGATGACCACCGCGGGTAGCGCCGCCGCCACCTGATTCGCCGGGTCGCCGGCCAATTGGCCGGACAGTACGCGGAAGATCTCGCCGATACTCAGGTTCGGACTATCGGTCGTAGACACGCCCAACGACCAGGTCCCCACCACCACCGCAATGAACAGCAGTACGAAAGTGATTGCGGCACTGTAAACATCGACCTTAACGCTGATTCCAAGTCGCCCGCTGCGCAGGAAACGGATCCGGCGCGGCCACTGCGCCGACGTTGGCAACGGCATCGATTCGTCGGTCACAAGTCAGCCCCACCATGTCGGCGAGCGAGCGCGATGAGTACGGGTGCGCCGATGAAGGCGGTGACCATGCCGACCGGCAATTCGCTCGGAGTCGCGACCCGGGCGACCAGATCAGCTCCGACCAGCACTACCGGCCCGACCAGCAGGCACATCGGGATAACCCACTTGTTATCCGGCCCGAATAGTATCCGCACGACGTGCGGAACCATCAGGCCTAGGAATGTCACCGGCCCCAACGCCGCTGTCGCAGCACCACAGAGCAAGGTGATGGCAACGAATCCACCTATTCGCACGGTGGTGACCGGAACGCCGAGGGCGCGGGCTCGATCATCGCCCAGCGCGAGTCCGTTGAGGTAGGGAATCAGCACCAGTGCGGCCACGACGCCGAGGAGGATCGGCGGCCAGACCACCGACAATTCGGTCCAATTCCGACCGTCGAGCGTTCCGACCTGCCAGCTCCGGATGGTGTCGAAAGCCTTCGGGTCAATCATCGTCAGGCCGAATCCGGTGCCCGCGAAGATCGATCCGGCCGCGACGCCGGTGAGGACCAGTTTGGCCGGACTGGCACCGCCGATGCCACGGGAACCGATGAAATAGACAATGGTCGCAGCGACAAACGCACCGATCATCGCGCAGATGACGAACCCGACCGTCGAGCCGATGCCGAGGCCAACGGCACCAACCACCATTGCGAAGTAGGCGCCCGAATTGACTCCCAGAATTCCGGGGTCCGCCAACGGATTTCGAGTCAGTCCCTGCATCGCCGCGCCGGCTACGCCTAGGGCGATCCCGGCCATGACGGCCAGCAGCGTCCGCGGCACTCGATTGTTGCGAATCACCTCGAGCGTGGTCGCATCCCCACCGCCGAAGAGCGCGTGCCAGGCGTCGGCGATCGAATAGTCACCGGAGCCGACGAAGAAACCGCTGGCGATCAGCACTGCCAGCAGAGCCAGCAGAATAGTCGCGACACCTGATCGTGTCACCAAACTCAACCGCGCCCCCGACACGGGTGCGGTAGCGACCGTCATCACGTCCCTTCACCTTGGCGATATCCCAGTCGTACGGCAGTGCCACACCACTGGACCAGTCCGCCTAATGTAAGGCATGCCTTAGCCCAAAACCAAAGTATGGCTAGGAACGCTAAGAACGTGTTACCTACGGCAGCTAGATCGCGGCCTCGATCTCAGCTGCCGCTTCGGAGCCGTACGCTCCGGAAATACGCTTGAGTGCAGCGCCGCGATCCCACGACCAATCCTGTGTCGACTCGGTCTCCAGCACGAGCACCGCGACCATCGACCCGAGTTGCGCGGCGCGCTCAAAATTGAGGCCCTTGGAAAGTGCGGTGAGAAATCCCGCGCGGAAACCGTCGCCGACGCCGGTCGGGTCGACCTTCTCGGTCTCCGGAACAACGGCGACATGCGTGCGCGTCCCATCAGCCTCGACGATCTCAGCCCCGCCGCCGCCGAGCGTGGTGATTCGGACGCCCACCATGCCCGCGACCTGTTCTGCCGACAGTCCGGTCTTCTCGCGCAGCAGGCCCCACTCGTATTCGTTGGTGAACAGGTATTTGGCGCCCTCGATCAGGGTGCGCGCTTGCTCACCATCCAGACGCGCCAATTGCTGGGACGGATCCGCCGCGAAACCGATTCCCGCGGAACGACATTCCTCGGTATGTGCCACCATTGCGGCCGGGTCGTCGGCTCCGACCAGCACCAGTTCGGGTGCTCCGACCTTCTCGAATACCGCTGCCAGCGAGATATCGCGGGCTTCGCTCATCGCGCCGGGATAGAACATCGCCAACTGCGCCATCGCTTCGTCAGTCGCACAGGTGAACCGAGCGGTGTGCGCGGTCGTCGACTCGTGCACTCCTCGGGTGTCCACGCCATGCTCGTCGAGCCACGCGCGATACTCGGCGAAGTCGGGTCCGGCCGCGCCGATCAGCACGGGCGAGCCGCCCAGTTCCCCCATCGCGTACGCGATGTTGCCGCCGACGCCGCCTCGCCGGACGACGAGGTCGTCAACCAGGAAGCTCAGCGAGAGATGTTCAAGGTGGTCACCGAGCAGTTGTTCAGAGAACTTGCCGGGAAATTTCATCAGATGGTCGGTCGCGATCGACCCACATACCGCAATAGTCATGCGCGTAACGCTACCGATCGGCCTCGATGCCGACTAGGGGCACCTCAGTTGGCTACCGCCCAGCGCCCTAAACCAACTTCGGCCGCACACCCGATAGCCGGGTGTGCGGCCGAAACGTCAAAGCCAGGTGAGGTGGGACCTCAGTTGAACGAATCACCACAGGCGCAGCTGCCGGTGGCATTCGGGTTATCGATGGTGAAACCCTGCTTCTCGATGGTGTCAACGAAGTCGATGGTCGCGCCCTGCACATACGGTGCACTCATGCGATCGACGGCGAGCGTTACTCCGGCGTGGTCGCTGGTGATATCACCGTCGAGCGAGCGATCGTCGAAGAACAGCTGGTAACGCAGACCCGCACAACCACCGGGCTGCACAGCGATACGAAGAGCCAGATCGTCGCGGCCCTCCTGATCAAGCAGCGTCTTTGCCTTGGCTGCGGCGGAATCGGTCAGCAACACGCCGGTATCGGTGGTCGCTCCGGCTTCATTCGAAACGGTCATGGATGCTCCTCGTAATTTCCTTCTCGCCTATCTCGGGGAGGCGAACCGGCTTGGCGTCTGCCCGCAGAACGGGTCGACGACGTTGTCTTCTCACGTCTGCAACTACAACCGTACTCCATCGGGTCCTATTCCCAGCGGTCTCGACGACCCCCACGACACCGCATTCCACTCGCGGGGAGTTGGGCCGTGACTGGTCGATAGGAGGTGATCGCTTAGGCTGAGGGATGTGAAGTTGCCATGGCAGAAGGACGCCGACGATTCGGCGTCGAGCACCTCAGACGTCTCACTCGAGAAGGAATCGACGACCGATTCCGAGGATTCGACGACGAAGGGCTCGGCCTACACGGCAGCCAAAGGCCGTCCCACCCCCAAACGCCGCGACGCCCAGGGCAAGCGCACCGGCCCCCTCGCCCCGCCACCGACCACCCGCGCTGAGGCCCGCGCCCGCCGCAAAGACCTGAAGTCCCGGCAGACCAAGGAACAAAAGCGCGAGGCCAATGCCGACCGTCGCGCCCAGCGCCTCGAGCAGCGCGAACGCATGATGGCCGGTGACGAGAAGTATCTGATGCCGCGCGACAAGGGGCCGGTCAAACATTTCGTGCGTAATATCGTCGACTCCCGTCGCAACTTCGCCGGACTTTTCATGCCGTTCGCGATACTCCTTATTCTGCTGATGTTCATTCCGTCGCTCACCCCACTCGCGACCCCGGTAATGCTGGTCTTCGTTCTGTTCATGGCCCTCGACGGCTACATCCTGGGTCGCGCGGTGAATAAGCGTGTGCGCGAACGCTTCCCCGACGCCACCGACTCCGGTTTCCGCCTCGGCTGGTACGCGCTGACCCGCGCGATGCAACTGCGTGTGATGCGGGCACCCAAGCCGCAGGTCTCTGCCGGCGAAAAGGTATAGGTGACATGCGCGCACTGATCCTCGGCGGCGTGCGCTCCGGTAAGTCAGCGCATGGTGAGTCGCTGCTGGGTGCGTCTTCGCAGATCCGTTATCTGGCAACAGGACCCGTCTTGTCGTCGGATGCGGATTGGCAAGCTCGCATCGATGCGCACCGCGCACGCCGTACCGACCGATATATGACGGTGGAGTCGACGGATCTCACCGGCCAACTCGCAGGTCACCCAGATACTCCGACACTCGTCGACGACCTCGGCAATTGGCTTGCCGCACAAATCGATTCGCAGGATGCGTGGACCGGCGACATCGATCTGACCGATGCGTTCGACCAACTATGTTCCGCCATTGCCGATTTCACCGGCGACGTGGTGATCATCAGCCCCGAAGTCGGCCTCTCGGTGGTTCCGCCGACACCGGCAGGCCGCCGCTTCCAAGATCAACTGGGTATTCTCAACGCGGCCGTCGCGCGCGTCTGCGATCGCGTCGATCTGGTCGTGGCGGGCCGAGTGCTCACTCTGCCTCAATCCGACGATTCTGTTGTCAGACAGCCGGATTCGCCCCCAATCGGCACGTCGAAGCCAGCAAAACCGATCCCAACCCCTATCCCGGTCCCCACTGCCGAACCGTCGGCAACTCGCGGCACCGGCATCCCCGATCCGACCGACGCCGAGATCTTCGCCCGCGTCGTCGCACCCGATGCGACTGTCCGCTCGCAAGCGCGTGAGCGACAACTCACGCTGACCAAGCCGGTTGGGTCGCTCGGGCGGTTGGAAGACATCGGCAACTGGATCGCCGCCTGCCAGCAAACCTCTCCACCGCAACAGTTTTCCCAGCCACGAGTCGTCGTCTTCGCGGGCGATCACGGCGTCGCGCAGACCGGTGTCTCGGCGTATCCGCCCGAGGTCACCGCGCAGATGGTTGCCAATATCGCGGGTGGCGGTGCGGCGGTGAACGTATTGGCCCGTCGGAGCGGCGCCAGCGTTGACGTTTACGACATGTCGGTCGACGCCGAAACATCCCCTGAAGTATCTCGTTTCAAAGTACGTCGCGGCAGCGGCAATCTTGCCGTCGAGGACGCGTTGAGCCTCGCCGAGGCCCGCGAGTCGCTGGCCGCGGGAAAGTTCATCGTCGACGAATTGGTCGACGGCGGTGCCGACCTTCTTATCGTCGGCGACATGGGTATCGGAAACACAACTCCCGCAGCAGTTTTGATCGGCACAATCACCGGTCAGGAGCCGGTGGTGGTCGTCGGACGAGGTACCGGCGTCGACGACGCGGCATGGAACCGCAAGACCGCGGCAATCCGCGATGGCATGTGGCGGGGGCGTGGACACCTGAGCGACCCGTTGTCGTTATTGGCCGCCGTGGCCGGTGCCGATCTCACTGCGATGGCCGGCTTCCTCGCGCAGGCCGCGGTGCGCCGCACGCCGGTGATCCTCGACGGCGTGGTGGTGACGGCGGCCGCGCTGGTAGCGAATCTACTCGCCCCCGGAGCTGTCGATTGGTGGATCGCCGGACACAAATCGACCGAGCCGGCGCACGCGTTCGCCCTCGACCGGCTCGGGTTGACGCCCGTCGTCGACTTGTCGATGCGACTCGGCGAGGGCAGTGGCGCCTTGGCGGTATTGCCGGTGGTCGCGGCAGCGGTTGACCTGCTGACCTCGATGGCGACCTTCGACGAAGCCGGTGTCAGTGGCGGTTAACCCGCTGCGCGCGGCCCTCACCGCGCTGTCCTGGCTGACGGTACTTCCCGTACCGTCACCGCCCGACGTCCCTGATCGCCGGATCGGCGGATCGAGTATCAGCGCAGTTCCGCTCGTCGGCACGATGCTGGGCGGGACTGCCACGGGTATCGCGTTCGGGTTGTCGTATACCGACGCCCCATCCCTGCTCGTCGGATTGCTTGTCGTCGCGGTATTGGCGTTGTCGACGCGTGGCATGCATGTCGACGGATTGGCCGACACCGCCGACGGATTAGGCTGCTACGGCCCGCCGGAACGGATACGCGAGGTGATGCGCAGCGGATCCGCCGGTCCGTTCGCGATCGCGACACTCGCACTGACACTAGCCATTCAAGCAGTCTGCGTCGGCACACTCGCCGACCAAGAGCGTTGGTACGCAATAGTATTCGCTGTCGGACTGAGCAGAGTCGCTGCCGTCGTCGCCTGTCGTTGGACACTGTCGCCCAGTTCGGCTGAGGGTTTCGGCGCATTGGTCGCGGGAACTCAACGATGGTCGATCGCAGCATGGATCGCCGCAGCGCTGGTAGCAGCCTATCCGCTCGGTGCGATCGGTATGATCACGGTTCCCGTTATGGCACTGACCATCTGGGCCTTCAGTGCGCATTGCGCCCGTCGAATGAGCGGGATCAACGGCGACGTCCTGGGCGCGAGTATCGAATTGACCTTCGCGTTGACGCTGGTCCTGTTGGTGCTTTAGCGGCGTACCGACCGTCTCATACTGTCCTGGTTACCGGTGTACCAACCCCGATTGCAGCGCAAACGGTTACCGCAGTAAGAGCCGCCTAGAACAGCCGAGTCATCCAGCCGTGGGTGTCCGCGAACGTACCGCGCTGGATACCGGTCAAAGTGTCCCGCAACGCCTGCGTGACATCACCGGTGCTGCCATCGCCGATGGTGTAGTCCTCGCCCTCGCCCTTGACTCGGCCGACTGGCGTGATCACCGCGGCGGTGCCACAGGCGAACACCTCGGTGATAGCACCGTCGGCGACCCCCTTGCGCAATTCCTCAGTGGTGATACGACGTTCCTCCACACCGAATCCCGCGTCGGTTGCCAACTGCAACAACGAATCTCGCGTGATACCCGGAAGAAGCGAACCGCTGAGTTCAGGGGTAACCAGCCGAGCGTCGGCCCCCGAACCGAAGACGAAGAATAGGTTCATGCCACCCATCTCTTCGATGTACCGACGTTCAACGGCATCGAGCCAGACGACCTGATCGCAGCCCTGCTCGGTGGCCTGCGCCTGCGCGAGGAACGCCGCCGCATAGTTGCCGCCGCATTTCGCCGCTCCGGTGCCGCCGGGAGCGGCACGCACATATTCGGTGGACAGCCACACGCTGACGGGTTTGAGTCCGCCGGCGAAGTAGGGCCCGGCCGGTGACGCGATGACCGCGTAGCGATATTCATTGGACGGTGCGTTCACACCGAGGCCAGCCTGAGACGCGAACATAAACGGCCGCAAGTAAAGTGCGGCCTCTCCCCCGGCCTCGGGCACCCAGGCGTTGTCTGCCCCGAGCAATTCGCGCAGCGACGCGATGAAGTCCTCGACAGGCAGGGGTGGCATCGCCAACCGCCCGGCCGAACGCTGCAGACGTTCGCCATTGGCTTCGGGGCGGAAGGCCGCGATCGTTCCATCGGGCTGGCGGTAGGCCTTGAGCCCCTCGAAGACCTCCTGGCCGTAATGCAGGACCATCGCCGACGGATCAAGTGCGATCGGTCCGTACGGCTTTACCTGCGCGTTATGCCAACCGCGTTCGCGGTCGAAGTCGACGATCACCATATTGTCCGTGAAGTACTTGCCGAAACCGGGCGCGCTCAAGATCTCGGCACGGCGCGACTCCGACACCGGGTGGGGATGCTCGGTACGACTGAACTGCAAGGTCATGGGCACATGGTACCGCCGGGGCACAAACGGTTTAGCACGGCACTAGACGTGCGATTCGACGAACGGCGGCAACACCACCTCGCACTCCAACGCCCGTCCGCGGACATCGACAACCACCTGGTCGCCTTTGCGCACACCCGATGTCGAGTCGATCAGTGCCAGTGCGACACCTGCCGCCAACGTCGGCGAGAAAGTGCCCGACGTCGTGACGCCGATCCGGTCGCCGCCAGGGCCGGCCAGTACCGCCAACTCCGCGCGCGGAACACCACGCCCGAGCGCCCGCAGGCCATAGAGACGCCGCTTGGGGCCCGCTGCCTTCTCCGCGAGTAACGCGTCACGGCCGAAGAACGCCGACTTATCCCACCCGACGGCCCACGAACTGCGCGCCTGAACCGGCGAGATCTCCGGGGTCAGCTCATGACCGTGCAGGGCATAGCCCATTTCGGTGCGGAGCGTATCCCGCGCGCCCAGGCCGGCCGGAAGTCCCCCCGCCGCAATGACTTCGGCGAGTAGGGCATCGAATACCGCTGCCGTATCGGCCCATCGCGGCAGAATCTCGTAACCTTTCTCACCGGTGTATCCGGTGCGACACACTCGCACCGGATACGACGTCGCGCCGACAACCAGGTCGGCGTCGGCGAATGCCATGTACTCCATCTCGGTCGGTAAACCGACCGCGGTCAGTACGTCAACCGCGTTGGGACCCTGCACGGCGAGTACCCCGTAGTCGCGATGCAGATCGGTCACATCGACGCCGGCCGGAGCCACCGCCGATAGCGCTGCCACGACTTTCGCGGTATTTGCCGCATTCGGCACCAGGAAGACCTCGTCCGCCGAGACCAGGTAGGTGATCAGATCGTCGACAACGCCACCAGAATCGTTGCAGCACAAGGTGTACTGCGCCTTGCCTGGCGCGATCTTAGCTAAATCGTTGCTCAGCGTCGCATTGATGAGCGCCGCCGCGCCCGGGCCTTTCACGAGCGCCTTGCCGAGGTGACTGACATCGAAGATGCCAACCGACTCGCGTACCGCCTTGTGCTCGGCGACCGTCCCGGAATACGACACCGGCATATTCCATCCGCCAAACTCGGCGAAGGTGGCACCCAAGTCAGCGTGCCGCGCGGCGATCGGACCATCCAGCAATGCGTCAGTCATGCCGATCAGGGTATCGGTGTTCGATTCGCCCTACTGCCCCACCACGCCATAACCGACGATTCCCTTGACCGTGGTCATATCGAAGCTGTTGATGCTGATACTCGACGGCGGCTCGTTGCCGCCGACGGTGGTCACCGTGTCACCGTCGACGCGCAACACAATATTGGTGTGCTGCTTGAAACGGTTCGGTGCCTCGTATAAAACGACATCGCCAGTACGCGGCCGGTACGAGGATCCGCGAAACCTCCCGACCGACTGGTAATACTCGGTGAGCGTCGACACTCCCGGAATACGCCACGATCCCGAGTTCGGATTATTCAGCGGCGCACCGGCTTTACGCATCGTCCAGCTGACGAAGTCGGCACACCACGACTCGGTGTTTCCCTGCGCGTAGTACTCGCCGGGCTGCTTATGCTCATATTCGTGACGGGTTATCTCGACGATATTTTTGCGCGTCGGCGATAGTCCGGTCACATCGACGTCGGGAAACGATTCTTCGATGCCAAGCCCTGCTAGAGCCCGGTCGGCCAGATCGGTGTTGCGAGCGATCGCCCGCCATCCGATAACCCCCAGTCCCACGACGAGGATCATCACCAGGGCCGACCCTTGCCACCCGAAGCGTCTACGACGTGTGCTCATCGGACCGAAGTTACCAACTGTGGCACAGTTGTTCCGGTGAACATCAGTCAGACAGTCGACCGCGCGCGCGGTCCAGAATTCGACCTGTCCACCACATTCGGACGCGATGACGTCCTGGTGATCGGCCTCGTACAAGCCGACAGTGCCCCGTCGGGCACTTCCGACGGCGCGGTGTCGAACGAGCCGACACTCGTGATCGGCGACGGCATACTCGATGATGCCGCAGCCAGTGCCATCTCCGATGCCGTGACCGCGGTTCGCGCCAACGGATCGCACGGCGAGATCACCCGCCTGCCCGCACCGGAGTCGGTGCCCGTACCGATCGTCATCGCCGTGGGCCTCGGTCGTGCCGACGACCTCGACGACGCCGACAAGCTCCGGCAGGCAGCAGGCATCGTCGCCCGTGAACTCGACGGATTCGACTCGGTGGTGACCACACTCGCGGCAACCGATCTGTCCGCTATTGCCGAAGGCCTGTTCCTCGGCAGTTATCGGTTCACCGCTTTCCGCTCAGACAAGACGGCGCCGACCAAGACTCCGCCTAAGCGCGTCACGCTGCTCGTGGAGCAAAAGAGCAAGGAGGCGAAAGCCGAACTGACACATGCAATTACGGTGGCTGACTCAGTCGCGATCGCGCGCGACTTCGTCAACACCCCGCCGAGCCACCTCTTCCCGGAGGCCTTCGCCGACGCCGCAGCCGAGTTGGCTCGTCAGTCAGGACTGTCGGTGGAGATCCTCGATGACACCACGCTGGAGCGAGAGGGATATGGCGGCATCGTCGGCGTCGGCAAGGGATCGTCACGGCTACCGCGACTGGTCCGCTTGACCCACGGCGGTAAGAAGGACACCAAATCCGTCGGCCTGGTCGGGAAGGGCATCACATTCGATACTGGCGGCATCTCCATCAAGCCGGCTGCGGGTATGGAAAATATGACGTCGGATATGGGCGGTGCGGCCGCGGTGATCGCCACGACGATCCTCGCCGCTCGGCTCGATCTCAATGTCAACGTGACCGCGACCGTGCCGATGGCGGAGAATATGCCGTCGGCGACCGCGCAGCGTCCCGGCGATGTCCTCACCCAATTCGGCGGGATCACCGTCGAAGTCCTGAACACCGACGCCGAGGGACGCCTCATCCTGGCGGACGCGATAGTGCGTGCCGGACAGGACAATCCGGATTACATCATCGACACCGCGACCCTCACCGGCGCACAGATGGTGGCGCTAGGCACCCGCACTCCCGGCGTGATGGGCACCGATGACTTCCGTGATCGCATTGCCCGGCTATCGGCCGAGGTCGGCGAGAACGCGTGGGCGATGCCGCTCCCCGAGGAATTACGGGACGATCTCAAGTCGCGCGTCGCGGATCTGGCGAATGTCACTAACCACCGCTGGGGTGGCATGCTTTCGGCCGCGATCTTCTTGCGCGAGTTCGTGCCGGAGTCGGTGCAGTGGGCTCACGTCGACATCGCCGGTCCGGCATTCAATACCGGCGGGCCGTGGGGGTATACCCCTAAGGGTGGGACCGGCGTGCCGGTCCGCACCTTGATACGCGTCCTGGAAGACATCGCCGCGAACGGATAGCGGGCGAAACCCGTACTCGCCCAGCATCTCCCGCCAGTCGAACAATTCCAAACCGGTCCCCCTGAGCGAACCTGACGCCATCCCGGCATCCATCCTGCTCAGGGGGATTGTTGTCAACCCGCGCACGCGCGATGGCCTGCCGAAAATCCTACTAACCAGTAGCATCGACGTTAGTGGCACACGCCGGGTCGTCATCTCCGATGGGCTGTAGGGTTTATCGGGGATAGGTGATCTACCCATCACCCGTTCCGGCGTCTTGGTGCCATCATTTGCCGAGACGAACACAACCGAGCTTGTCGAGACCCGAGTTTGAGGAGTCAACAGAAATGGCCTTCTCCGTCCAGATGCCTGCACTGGGTGAAAGTGTCACCGAAGGAACCGTTACCCGGTGGCTGAAGGAGGAGGGGGACACAGTTGACGTCGACGAGCCATTGCTCGAAGTCTCGACCGACAAGGTCGACACCGAAATTCCTTCGCCGGCAGCAGGAGTGCTGACCAAGATCGTCGCCAAGGAAGACGACGTCGTCGAGGTCGGTGGCGAACTCGCTGTCATCGGCGAAGCCGGCGAATCCGCGCCGGCCGAACCCGCCGCTGCGGCGGAACCCGAATCGGCACCTGAACCCGCCGCCGCACCCGAGCCTGCCGCGGCTGCTCCAGAACCCGAGGCTGCTCCGGCTCCCGCGTCTGGCGGTGCGACTGGCACCGACGTTGTAATGCCCGCTCTGGGCGAGTCGGTCACCGAAGGCACCGTGACAAACTGGCTCAAGAATGTCGGCGACAACGTCGCGGTTGATGAGCCACTGCTCGAAGTCTCGACCGACAAGGTCGACACCGAAATTCCCTCACCCGCTGAAGGTGTGCTGCTCGAAATCACGGCGAATACCGACGATGTTGTCGAGGTTGGCGGCAAGCTGGCGGTCATCGGCGG
Source organism: Gordonia sp. CPCC 205333 (assembly GCF_048537885.1). NCBI lineage: Bacteria > Bacillati > Actinomycetota > Actinomycetes > Mycobacteriales > Gordoniaceae > Gordonia > Gordonia sp. CPCC 205333. Next base: position 230,775 of record NZ_JBCLVI010000005.1, read on the forward strand.
CCCCGGCGCGGCCCCGGCACCCGCCCCTTCGACTCCAACTCCCGAGCCCGAACCCGCTCCTAAGCCTGAGCCAACACCTGAACCGACCCCAGCTCCTAAGCCGGAGCCAACACCTGCCCCGGCTCCGAAACCAGCGGCAGCCGAGCCCAGCCCGACTCCTGCTTCGTCAGCTCCAACTGAATCGCTGGAATCCACTCCGTATGTGACTCCGCTGGTCCGAAAGCTGGCTGCGGAGAACAACGTCGACCTGAACAGCGTCAAGGGCACCGGCGTCGGTGGCCGTATCCGCAAGCAGGATGTGCTAGCCGCCGCCGCGCCGAGCAGCGCTCCAGCGCCCGCACCCGCCGCAACACCGTCTGCAGCGCCGTCGGCCCCGACTGCCAATCCGGAGATCAAGCCGGAACTCGCGGCCCTGCGCGGTACTACGCAGAAGATCAACCGGATTCGGCAGATCACCGCGGCCAAGACTCGGGAATCCCTACAGACCAGCGCTCAGCTCACCCAGGTTTTCGAAGTCGACCTCACCAAGATCGTGGCATTGCGTGCTGCGGCCAAGGCGTCGTTCAAGGCCAATGAGGGCGTCAACCTCACGTACTTGCCGTTCATCGCCAAGGCGGTCATCGAGGCCTTGAAGGTTCACCCAAATGTCAACGCCAGCATCGACGAGGCCGCCAAGGAGATCACCTATCACGGGTCGGTAAACCTCGGCATCGCTGTCGACACCGAGCAGGGTTTGCTGTCGCCGGTAATCCACAACGCCGATGATCTGTCGATCGCCGGCCTGGCTCGCGCCATCGCGGATATCGCCAACCGCGCCAGGACCAATGGACTCAAGCCGAATGAGATCTCCGGCGGTACGTTCACCATCACCAACATCGGTAGTCAGGGAGCACTGTTCGATACCCCGATTCTGGTTCCGCCGCAGGCGGCGATGATCGGCACCGGTGCGATTGTGAAGCGCCCGGTGGTCATCACCGACAGCGACGGCACCGAATCGATCGCGGTGCGGTCGATGTCGTACCTGCCGCTCACCTACGATCACCGTCTCGTCGACGGAGCCGATGCCGGGCGGTTCCTGACCACCGTCAAGAAGCGCTTGGAAGCAGCCGAGTTCGCTGCCGACCTCGGGCTGTAGACACGGTGCGAATCGTCGTCGCGGGTTCCTCGGGTCTGATCGGATCAGTCCTGGTGGACTCTCTTCGCGCAAGTGGTCACTCGGTGGCCCGACTGGTGCGGCACGAGCCCTATCACGACGATGAATTCGGTTGGGACCCAGAATCTTTCGGGGTCCCACCGGATTCGCTCGCCGGCGCCGACGCGGTCGTGAACCTCGGCGGCGTCTCGGTCAGCGGTTGGCGATGGACAGGACGCTTCAAACAGGAGCTTCGCGATTCCCGGATCACCCCGACCCAGGTGCTTGCCGAAGCTGCCGCGATGGCTGGCGTACCGGTACTCATCAACGCGAGCGCGACCGGCTTCTATGGCAACACCGGTGACCATGTCGCCACTGAGCGCAATGCCGCTGGCGATGGCTTTCTCGCCGAGTTGGTCACCGAGTGGGAGGCCGCGGCCACCGAGGCGACCAAGGGCTACGACATGCGAGTCGCGTTACTGCGTACCGCTCCGGTGCTGTCGCCGACCGGCGGCATCCTCGGCAAGCTCCGGGTTCCGTTCAAGTTGGGACTCGGCGCTTCGATAGGCGATGGGCGTCAATACTTTTCGTGGATTTCCTTGGTCGACGAGGTGCGGGCAATCGAGTACCTGCTGACCAACGACATCGCCGGTCCGGTCAACCTCGCCGCGCCGGAACCGGTGCGTTTCAGCGAGTTCTCGCGTGTTTTCGCCAAGTCGCTGCACCGTCCGTCATTTCTGCGGATTCCGGGTGTCGCGGCCACTGTCGTCGCAGGTGAGATGGCCCGGGAAATGATTTTGTACTCCCAGCGCGTTATACCTGCTGTGCTCACCGATCACGGCTTCACCTTCGACCATCCGACCCTCGAACAGGCATTGGATTACGCGCATGGCTGATGCGCCCTCGGGGGCGCCTCGCGCAATCGGCGCCCGCGCCGACGTCACAACCATCGAAGTGCGTCGGCTCGGGACACTCGGCTATCGCGACGCCTACGATCTGCAACATCGGCTCGCCGGCGAGCGGGCCGACGGCACCCTCGACCACGATCTCCTGTTACTGCTGGAACACCCGTCGACCTACACTGCGGGCAAGCGAACCGAGGAGTCTGACCTGCCGACCAATGGCGCGGAGGTCATCGACGTGGACCGCGGTGGTCGGATCACCTGGCATGGCCCAGGCCAACTGGTCGGGTATCCAATAGTGAAGTTGTCAGAACCGCTCGACGTCGTCGATTATGTCCGTCGACTCGAAGACGCGCTGATCACGGTATGCGCAGGAGCTGGCGTCGGAACCGGTCGAATCGAAGGCCGCTCCGGAGTATGGATCTCCGACGACAGCGGTGAACGCAAACTCGGTCAGATCGGCATCCGAGTGGCACGAGGCGTCACGCTGCACGGTTTCGCCCTCAATATCGATCCCGACCTGAGTGCTTTCGATGCCATCGTCCCCTGCGGCATCGCCGATGCCGGGGTGACCTCACTAGAGCGGGAGACCGGTCATGCGATCAGCGTCACCAATCTCTACGACACGGTCGCCGAGCAGGTAAGTATCGCGCTCGACGCCCCGCGCCGCATTTCGAGTCAGTCCACCCAACAACCCACGAGCGTAGGATCTGTTCAGTGACGTGCGCGCCCAATCCCTCCGAATCAACTTCGTCCTCCTGCGGCTCAACACCGGCTGTGGAATCGGTCCCGAGCGGTCGCAAGCTGCTGCGCCTGGAAGTGCGCAACGCGCAAACCCCGATCGAGCGCAAACCCAAGTGGATCAAGACCCGCGCGACTATGGGCCCGGAGTACAGCGAGCTCAAGGGACTCGTGAAACGCGAAGGGCTGCATACGGTTTGTGAAGAGGCCGGTTGCCCCAACATCTACGAATGCTGGGAAGACCGCGAGGCGACTTTCCTCATCGGCGGCAGCCAATGCACCCGACGCTGCGACTTCTGCCAGATCGACACCGGCAAGCCCGAGCCACTGGACCGCGATGAGCCGCGACGCGTGGCCGAGAGTGTCCAGGCGATGGGCCTTCGCTATTCGACGATTACCGGCGTCGCCCGTGACGACCTCCCCGACGAGGGCGCCTGGCTTTACGCGGAAACAGTTCGCAAGATCCACGAATTGAATCCCGGCACCGGCGTCGAGAATCTGATCCCCGATTTCCACGCCAAGCCTGATCTGCTCGCCGAGGTCTTCGAGGCACGCCCGGAAGTTCTGGCTCACAACCTGGAGACGGTGCCCCGGATCTTCAAGCGGATCCGACCGGCGTTCCGTTACGAGCGTTCCCTCGACGTCATCACCCAGGCCCGCGACTTCGGTCTGGTCACCAAATCGAATCTGATCCTGGGTATGGGCGAGACAGTCGACGAGGTTCGCGCGGCATTGGTCGACCTCTACGAGGCCGGCTGCGACATCGTCACCATCACCCAATACCTTCGCCCGACACCGCGGCATCATCCGGTGGAGCGGTGGGTGAAGCCCGAGGAGTTCGTCGATCACTCGGAGTTCGCCGAGGAGTTGGGCTTCGCCGGTGTGATGGCCGGACCGTTGGTCCGATCCTCGTATCGAGCCGGGCGTCTGTACGCGCAGGCAATCGCGAAACACGGTCGGGAACTGCCGGCCGCGATGGCTCACCTGGCGCAGGAGAGTTCGGCGAACCAAGAGGCGTCGAGTCTCCTGGCACGTCTGGGTTAACCGCACGACATCGTCGAATTCGCCTGACCGCCATCCACCACGCCGGACCCCACACCCGTCGAAGTAGACTGGTAATCATGGCAAAGGCGCAGTCCAACACGAGCAAAGAGGCGAAAGCCGCGGCAAAAGCCACCCGTAGGCAGGCGTCGCGCGAGCGACGATCACAGCTGTGGCAGGCGTTCCAGATGCAGCGCAAGGAAGATAAGCGCCTCATCCCGTACATGCTCGGGATATTCGCCCTCGTCGTGGCTGTCTTCGTAGGGCTTGGTCTCGCATTCGACCAGTTGGTTTTCCTCACTCCGATCGGAGTGCTCCTCGGAATTCTCGCTGCCTTCATCCTCTTCGGTCGTCGGGTGCAACGATCCGTCTTCACCAAAGCCGAGGGACAGAAAGGCGCAGCCGGCTGGGCGTTGGACAATATGCGTGGTCAGTGGCGCGTGAAACAAGCCGTCGCCGGAACGACTCACCTCGACGCCGTACACCGTGTGATCGGTAAACCCGGCGTGATCCTGGTCGGCGAAGGTGCACCGTCGCGGGTGAAGGGGCTGCTGGATCAGGAGAAGAAGAAGGCGGCACGTGTCGTTGGCGATACTCCGATTTATCTGGTCGTCGTCGGCAACGACGATGGGCAGGTCTCGCTGCGGAAACTCGAGCGGCACCTGAATAAACTGCCAGCCAATATCGACCGCAAACGGATCGATGCCCTCGAAGGGCGCCTCGCGGCGCTCACCGGCCGCCAGCCTGGCCCCGGCATGCCGAAGGGTCCGATGCCCCAGGGTGCGAAGGTACGCAACGTGCAGCGCGCGGCGCGGCGCAAATAGTCCGTTATCGCTGAAATATGCCCCGTGGCGCGGGCAGACGCCATATAGACGTCTGCTCCACCCACGGGGCATTTTTTGTGCGGGTCGGTCATACCGAAAACGGTGATACGGGCAGCGGTGCTGGAGGTAGTCTGACCCCACTATCCGGGGGGAGATATCGGTGACCGCAATCCACCAATCGACTGGTGCACGCCTTATCCGGGCGCGCAGTACGTTCGACGCCGCAATCGCGGCGCATCTACACGACGTCGACCTTGACTACGCCGCGCGCGCCTATAGGCGGGCAACCGAGCTGGCACCGGAGCTGGCAGATGCCTGGTTGGGGCGGATAGCAACCGGTGATACGACCGTCGAATGCTATTTCAACCTCTACAAGTATCGGCAGAACATCTTCGTTGAACAACGTCGCCTCGGCCGAGCACCGCGAACCCTGTTCGGTCGCTTCGCAACCGGCCTGTATCTCGACTACCCGGTGTCCGACCCGATCGAAGCGGCTGCGGCCTACATATGTGTGATGATCGCCGACGGTGACTACGACGGAGCCTGCGATGCCCTGGCGTCCATCGCCGTGGCGGAAACGACACCGATAGTCGAATTCAGTCGCGGACTGCTGCACTTTCGGACCCAGCGCTGGCCCGATGTTCTTACCGCTCTTACCAATTCGTCACTCTGGTCGGACGACTACCTGGGCACCGCGGCGCATGTGATGGTTGGGACGTCATGTGCCCAACTCGGCTTGTTTGGTGAGGCATTGAGGCGGCTGGAACTCGCCGAGTCAGGCGCCATCCCCGCGGCGGCGTCGGAGGCGATGTTCACCCGCGGCATGTGCCTACGGGAGCTCGGCAGAGAGGATGAGGCGCGTGCCGTCTTCGAAGAGTTGTATACCCGCGAACCACATTTCACCGATAACGCAAAGGCATTGGCCGACAGTAGCTTTCGACTAGTCGTGACCACTAAGGAAGCAATCGCCGCACGCACCGATCGATGGGACCCGCAGTCCGCCCCCACCTCCACGACGGACACACATCTCGGTATGGACCTGCTGGAGCAGGCGCAGCGAGAGCTCGCCACACAGATCGGACTGGAGTCGGTCAAGACCCAGGTCGACAAACTGAAGTCGGCGGCGACCCTGGCTAAGGTCCGCTCCGCGAAAGGATTGGCGAGCGCTACGCGCGGCCAGCATCTGATCTTCACCGGCCCGCCGGGGACCGGAAAGACCACGGTCGCGCGCATAGTCGCGAAAATCTATTGCGGCCTGGGCATTTTGACGACGGCCACCGTGGTCGAAGCCAGCCGACGGGACTTCGTCGGCGAGCATTTGGGGTCTACCGCGATCAAGACCGACGCCCTCATCGATCGAGCGCTCGACGGCGTGCTGTTCATCGACGAGGCATACACCCTGATACAAGAAGGACTATCTGGCGGCGACGCGTTCGGCCGCGAGGCCGTCGACACCCTCCTGGCGCGGATGGAGAATGATCGCGGCCGCTTGGTGGTCATCATCGCCGGATACGACGGCGAGATCGACCGCTTCCTGGCGTCGAATGACGGTCTTGCCTCTCGCTTCGCCCGCCGGATTCGATTCGATTCATATTCGCCGACCGAGCTGGCTCAGATCGCCAAAGCGATTGCGCACATTAGTGATTCAACCCTGACGTCGGACGCGATTAGATCCATCACCGCACGTTGCGAGCCGCTGTGCTCGTCCAATGTTCTCGACTCGACCGGACGCCTGCGCAAGAGTATCGATGTCGTCGGAAACGGTCGTTTCATCCGCAATGTCGTCGAGGCGGCCGAGGAAGAACGTGAGTACCGCCTAAGCAGCGGCAGCGTCGATGTGACTGCCCTCGACCAGGATCAATTGATGCGTATCGAAGTCACCGATATCGAGTCGGCTCTGGACAATGTTCTGAGCATGACATCACTCTGAATGGCTAGGCGTTATTCCGTCGGACCATCTCGGCGATCCAGGTCGGCGCATACGGCGATGTACAGTCTCGTGGCGTCGGATAGTCCTTGAGCACTTCCAGCCGCTCGCCGATCTCGACGGCGCGCGTGCGGTACTTCGGGTGGCTAATGCCGATCTGCGCCAGGCAGTGATTCATCGCCCACTGCGAGCGATCCGGCGCATCCTTCATCTGTGCCGCTATGACGTCGAGGAGGACGGCAAGGTCTAGTCCCTCGGGCCTTTTCGCCACCCTCTCGATCGTCAGTGCCCAGCCGGCACTTGCCACCACAGGATCGGCGTCGGCGAACCAGAGTTCCCGCAACTCGTCGGCGTGCGGGTTCTTCTTCACTACATAGTTGACCAGCCAGTCATGCACCTTCGGTACGCGCGCATCACGCAACATCGCGTCGAGGTCCCCCCGAGTGAAAGCCTTTGGGCGACAGATCAACAACGCCAGCAATCGTGCGGCGCTGTCGCCGGTTGCCCACAGGCTGACGGCAAGATCCTGCTGCGTCTTGAGACGTTTAGCGACAGCCCGCAGTTGGGTGAGATTGACGCCGTGATCGTCTCCGTGACGCTCGTTGATCGCACGCACCTTGGGATCGTGCAGGCTCGCGAGCTCGGTCAGCAATTCGCCCACTTCGCTATCGATTGTCTCGGTCGCCACGACCACCTCCCGTCACTTTTCTGATCGCATCACCATACGGCTATGCCCCGCCGATGAGAACGCCACAGTGACTCAGCCGACCGGCAGGAAACTCGACGTCGCCACCGGAACGCCCAGCACCGAGTTGATCGCCTTATAGCCGCTACCGGTCTTAAGCAGGGTGAGTCGGCTGACCGGCGGTATGTCGGCGTATCCACCGGTCGGAGTGTGAACGAGTTTCAGCGGAGTGCCGTTAGGGCCGATCAGATCAGTGCCGGCGACGCGGTACTCGGCACATTTCTGCTCAACCGAACTCCCATAGCGCGTCTCGATACAGAGGTTGTACTTGCCGTCCGCCACCTTTGCGGACGCGATTCCCGGCGCCGCCGCCATCGCCACTACCGCGACGCCACCGATGATCAGACTCGCACATATTTTCTTCACGGAAACCGATCGTTCCTTAGGGTCGCCTAATTCGTCAAGACGGTATGCGGTCTTTGTCGGATTCATCACGTCCGGTCTCCGCACGTTCCCGAGGTCGGGTAACCACGAAATGCTCGTCGTGCGGCGTACCCAACATGCGACTCATCGTCGTCCGATCGAACGGCCACAGGTCGACAGATCCAGACTCGGTCAGGTACCACGAGTTGCATCCGGTATTCCAGACTGTCGGACCCATCGCTTGTGCCACTTGGGAATTGAACTCAGCGGTCGCCTCTTCGGTCACCTCGACCGTGTCGAGGTCGCCCGAGGAGAATCGCTCCAACCAGGACACGATGTACTTGGCCGTCAACTCCGCGGAGAACTGCAATGAGATAGATCCGGTCGGCGAATTCGGTCCGAGCACTGTGAACAAGTTGGGAAACCCGGGTATCGCGGTCATCCGGTACGCCCTCGGCCCCGCAGCCCACGCCTCGTCCAACGTCTGGTCGCCGCGACCAACGACTCGCATCGGCCGCATATAGTCGTGCGCGCGGAAACCAGTGGCCAGCACAATTATGTCGACATCGTGCTGGCGACCGTCGGCGGTCACGATCCCGGTCTCGTTGACCTTCTCGATCCCAGTTGTCACCAATTCCGCATTCGACGCATGCAGCGCGCGGTAGTAGGTCCCTGAAATCACCTGCCGTTTACACAACGGCTCGTAGTCCGGCGTCAGTTCGCTACGCAGATCCTCGTCGAATACCTGTCCCCGCAACGAGATTCGCGCATATGCCTGCACCGCACGCCGACGCCACGACGGCCTGAGTACAACATCGGCGAGAATACCCGAACCCAGCAATAGCAGCTGGTAAAGACGATCCTGCGCATTGCGGCTCGCGCCCAACAACTTGGAGACCACCGAGAGTTGCGGCAACCACATAGGTGCCCATAACACCCACTGCGGCGAGCGCACGAAATGTGTCACCGCCGAGGCATGTTTCTGCAATGCCGAAACCACCTGCACGCCAGTCGAACCGGTGCCCAATACGGCGATCCGCCGGCCGTCGGTGACAAGATCGTCATCCCATCTCGCGGTATGTACCACCGGTCCCGCGAAATCGTCGAGCCCGGGAATATCGGGGATAGCCGGATTGTGCAGAACTCCAGTGGCACAGATGACGAAATCGACGGTCAGTTCTTCTGTCGGCTCGGCGTCCGACGCTCCGGTCGGTCGAGTCGTCACCGTCCACTCGCCGGTCCCGTCATTGAATACCGACGCGACTACCTCGGTGTCGAATCGAATTCGATCGACGATGCCGAGTTCTTCGACGACGTCGCGGTGGTACCGCTGGATCTCCGGTCCGGTCGCCCAGATCCGCTTCCAATCCGCCTTGGGCGCAAAGGAAAACTGGTAGATCTGCGACGGCACATCACAGGTCAGACCCGGATAGTGATTCCAGTACCAGACACCGCCGACGTCGCCGCCCTTCTCTAGAACCACGTAGTCGGTGAATCCAGCCTGCTCCAACGCATGCGCCGTTGCGATACCCGCTACTCCGGCTCCGATGACAACAATCCGCGGCTCACGACGTCGACTCACTGGGAAACCTCCTGTGCGGCAATGGCTCTGGCGACTGTGTCCCCAACACTCATGAGTACCGCATCGAATGCGCGTTGGCGGTGTTCGCGTCTCATGAAATTCGCGCCGAGGCCGGCCATGTCCTGTGCCGACGGAGTGATGACCACGACACGCGTTCCACGTGCCCGCACCTGTTCGACTTCGCGTCGCAGCACTTTTGACATCGGATTGCGTAGTGCCGCTTGCTCCAGCAGCCCACCGATGCCTGGCGCCCGCTCCCCCGCCTCCGAGGCCATCGGTGCGACGACGTAAATCAGATCCGCCTCATCGGGACCGATCAGATCGACCGACGCCGTCGACGCCGCACCGCCGTCAACATAATCATGCCCGCCGATATTCACCGGCGGCATCCAGGCGGGAATTCCCCACGAGGCCCGCAGCCCCTGAGATGGCGATGCCAGAGGCGCGCCCGGAGCGCCGAAGGCTACGCGCGCTCCGTCGTCTACGCGGTATGCGACCAATCGCGCACCGGAGTGCGGCAGCCACGAATCCCCTTCGGGGACAACAGCTTGTGCGAGGCGATCGAGCCATGACGCATCGCCTCGCCCGCGCGGCGCGATTCCAACCAGCGATTCGTGGCCGCTGCGGCGCGTCCACAGCGTCGACGGCTTCAATCGACTCGGCCGCGGAACTGGCGGCACACCCGAGGGTGTCGCGGCCAGGTGCGCGGTGAGTACCGGATCGGTCGACCGCCCGGCTTGCATCTCGACCAGATCGTCAACGCTGTAGCCGCCGGCCAGCATGGTGACGATCTCGGCTCCGGCCGACGTCCCCTGCAGGATGTCGGCTTGGGCTGGGTCCCAATCGGTGTGCTCGGCCAGGGCATGCAGAGCGGCAATGATCCAGGCACCGCCGATGGTGCCACCACAGCCGATTGCCAGGGCGGTTCTACTCACTTCGCTGCTACCTTTCGTCGAGACCCCTTCGCCCCCACCGACTTCGGGGGTTCCACTTTATGCTCGGCCGCATGTCGATCAACGCGGGCCAGATAATCGCGCCGTTCCACCGGGTCAAGAGCGAGCGCCTGTCGATCGCCGGCGAACCGGCGGCCGATCCGCTCGATGAACTCGGGTACGAACAAATCTGTGAGAGCCCACAGCGGCGCGACCCAGCCCGGCACCGAGGTCCGGGCCGCTTGTGTCCGTAGGGTTTTCACCACCGCGCGAGCCACGTCCTCCGGATCGACGGTTGGCAGCGTGCCACCAAGATCCGCGCCCGAGGACAGTTCGGTTCGCACCGCTGCGGGCAGAATCGCGCATACCGCCACCCCAGCGTCGGCGTACTCATGGCGCGCGGCGAGCGAAGCCCCAAGTGCCGCATACTTGCTCGCGTTGTAGCTGACCATGCCGGGCAACGGCAGCATGCCCGCCATCGATGCGACATTGACGATATGCCCGCGTCCCTCGGCAAGCATCACGGGCAGTACGGCCCGCATACCATTGAGAACGCCCGCGACGTTGACATCGAGGATGAGCTTGGTGATCGAATCGGCCTCGGCTTCAAAGGGCCCAACCGGCATCACACCCGCATTGTTGATCAGGACATCGATACGCCCACTTTCCGCGATGACTTTGTCGACGAAGGTTGCCCACGACGCCGGGTCGGTCACATCGAGCGTTGCCGCCGAAGCGCCGGTCAACGTGGCGGCCGTCGCCGAAGCCACATCGGTGTCGACATCGCCGATCCAGACGGTCGCCCCCTGCCGAGCGAACTCTGCCGCCGTCGCCGCACCGATGCCGCGCGCACCTCCCGTAATCACTACGACCGCATTCGCCACGTCGATCCGCGGCACTCGCCGACTGAATAGCCCCATTGCTCTTCCTCCCGATACCACGGTCATTTACCGCTACTTTGAGTGACAGTTACCCGCACAGCATTGTTCAAATACCGCCGGTATGTCAATACCCACGGTATTTCGTCGTACACTATGGGCCATGGTTCGCCTCACCCGCGCCGAGCAGCAGGCCCGCACCCGCACCGAATTGCTGAGTGTCGCACGAGAGCAGTTCTTGACCGCCGGATACGCCGCGACCAGCCTCGATGCCATCGCCGCCATCGCCGGCTACTCAAAGGGCGCGGTGTACTCCAACTTCAAGGACAAGCCAACCCTGTGCGGCGTGGTCCTGGAGGAGATTCACCGCGACAAGATCGGTGAACTCGCGGTTTTGGCCGCCGACGCCATGACCTTCGATGATGTCGACAAGCGCGTCGACGCGATCGGCGCGTGGATCGAGAACACCGCTGGCGATATCGGCTGGACCATGCTGGAACTGGAGTTCGTGGTGCTCTCCCGGCACGATCTGAATCTCAGTTCGATGATCGTCGGGCTCAGAGAAAGGGCCAACGCGATGGTCGTTGAGATGCTTGAGCCACTATTTGACGAACTCCTCAGCCCATTGGGCGACGCTGATACTCAGGTCACCGACGACGAAACCGCAGCCCTGCCAACACTCCCAGAGTTGGCCGACTTGCTGCTCAGCACCGGCATCGGCCTCGGTATACAACGTGCCGTAGACCCGCGGGTATCCGTTCAGCCTGCCGTCGACGCTTTACGTGCCGCGATGCAGTTGATCCACGCGCTGAACACCGCTCCGGCGGAGTAGCGACGAGTCCCTACCGAGTCTTGATTACCGCGGTTCCCGTCGCACGGTCATGGAGGGCACGACCGTTGTAGTCGTTGAGAAGTGCCGGCACGATCACGACGATCAACAATTGACGCATCAGGGCCCGGATAAATCCCACGGCGACCGACTTCTCGCCTGACGCGATCGACTTGGTGAGATCCGGACCATGATCCACCCGAATTACTCGCAGACCCGCCACGAACTGCCCCGGAGTGAATCCAAACAGTGTGATGGTGAACACACCTACGACGAACCATACTGCCAATTGCGGCGTGCCCACGTGCCGAATCGTCTCGGCGAAAGTGTCTTCGCGGACGAAGATCAGCGCGATGCCGTAGGCCATCAACCAGTCGACCAACAGGCCCCAGCAGCGGGCCCACCCGGTGGCGAGCGCACCTGGCCCGCGGCGCGGTAAGCCCAGGTCCTGGCCCTGATACTCATTGTCGGGGTTGCCGCCGATCTGCGTTCCCGATAACCACGAACCGATCTCGCGCGCCATCACCTCACCCCCGACGTTGGCACCACGACGGCGCTGCTGAATCTCGGCTGGAAACATGCGGTCATGACATCCATGTTAGGCACCGCTCAAAATCGGACATATTCCGACTCAAGGTGACGGTAATCGTCGGATCGGGAATAGTGAAGGTGCACGAGACCGATTTCTCGAGGATCGCGTAACACAGGGGAAACATAGGCTTAGCGCCTGGGCAACCTCACCTCCATACGGTTTTCGCTGTGATCCGCTGCACGACGATCCGTAGCGGGTGTGCGCGCCAGGATCACCTGGCGACCCGATAGTTAAGGAGTCACCGAACGGTGTACAGCAGCAAGGAAGAACTACTCGAGGGCATCAAGAAGGAAGGTGTCGAGTACGTCGACATCCGATTCTGCGACCTGCCCGGTGTAATGCAGCACTTCTCCATCCCGGCCGAGGCGTTCGACGAGAGCGTCTTCGAGGATGGTCTGGCCTTCGATGGTTCGTCCGTCCGCGGCTTCCAGTCGATCGACGAGTCGGACATGATGCTCCTGCCCGATCCGGCGACCGCACGCATCGACCCGTTCCGCAAGGCGAAGACGATGAACGTCAGCTTCTTCGTCCACGATCCGTTCACGCGCGAGGCATACAGCCGCGACCCGCGTAACGTCGCGCGCAAGGCCGAGGATTACCTGGCCTCCACCGGCATCGCCGACACCTGCTTCTTCGGTGCCGAGGCCGAGTTCTACATCTTCGACTCGGTGTCGTTCAGCTCCGAGATGAACGGCACGCACTACGAGGTTGAGTCCGAGTCGGGCTGGTGGAACACTGGCGCGCCGACCGACCCCAACGGCAGCCCCAACCTGGGCTACAAGGTCCGCCCCAAGGGTGGCTACTTTCCGGTCGCTCCGTATGACCACTACGTCGATCTCCGCGACGAGATGTCGACCAACCTCAGCCAGGCTGGCTTCACCCTCGAACGCGGTCACCACGAGGTTGGTACCGCCGGTCAGGCCGAGATTAACTACAAGTTCAACACGCTGCTGCACGCGGCCGATGATGTGATGCTGTTCAAGTACATCATCAAGAACACCGCATGGCAGAACAACAAGTCGGTCACCTTCATGCCGAAGCCACTGTTCGGTGACAACGGGTCGGGTATGCACGCCCACCAGTCGCTGTGGAAAGACGGCAAGCCGTTGTTCCACGACGAGGCCGGTTACGCGGGTCTGTCGGATCTGGCTCGCTACTACATCGGCGGCATCCTGCACCACGCACCGTCATTGCTGGCGTTCACCAACCCGACCGTCAATTCCTACAAGCGTCTGGTGCCCGGCTACGAGGCTCCGATCAACCTGGTCTACAGCCAGCGCAACCGGTCGGCCTGTGTGCGTATCCCGATCACCGGCAACAACCCGAAGGCCAAGCGCCTCGAGTTCCGTTGCCCGGACAGCTCGGGTAACCCGTACCTGGCATTTGCCGCGATGATGATGGCTGGCCTGGACGGCATCAAGAACAAGATCGAGCCGCATGAGCCCGTCGACAAGGACCTCTACGAGCTTCCGCCCGAGGAGGCCAAGTCGATTCCTCAGGCCCCTACGTCGCTGGCCGCTGTCATCGACCGTCTCGAAGAGGATCACGACTACCTCACCACCGGTGGCGTGTTCACCGAAGATCTCATCGAGACCTGGATCGCACATAAGCGCGAGAATGAGATCGAGCCGGTGCAGATTCGTCCGCACCCGTACGAGTTCTCGCTGTACTACGACTGCTGACATCTGAGCAGTTCTCAACCGCCCGTTCACAATTCGTGAACGGGCGGTTGTATTTTCTTCTCTCTACCGAATCGCTATATGCCGCGGGAGCGAACCATGATTCTAAGGGTCGATCGCCTTGCGATCGGCCAATGAGCACCCTGTAAGTTTGCTTCATGACCTTCTCCCGCCGGTTCCCAATTCTGCTCGCTGCTCCCCTAGCCGTTTGCGCTCTGTTGCTGTCGGCGTGTGGCTCCGACGACTCGACCGCGGTCTCGACCACCGACAGCGCGCCGACCGAGCCCGGCACCGACGCAAGCGACACCGCACTGGCTAGCTGCCCGACCGCTGCGCCCGCCGACGACGTCGCACCGCAGTGGACCTTCGACGGCACCAGCGGCAAGATCGCGGTCACCGGTTCGACTGATACCGCCGCTCCTAAGGTCACCGTCACCTCGCCGTTCTCGGTTGCCAGCACCCAGGTTCAGACCCTGACCGCCGGTAGTGGCGCCGTCGTCCCGACGACCGCGTCGGTGAAGGTCTGCTATGAAGGCGTGAACGGGCGCGACGGTAGCGTCTTTGACAGCGCGTACAAGAATGGGTCCCCAGTTGACTTCTCACTCAACGAGGTCATCCCCGGATTCACGAAAGCCATTGCGGGACAGAAGGTCGGCTCGACCGTCGCCGTCGCGGTAGCACCGGCCGACGGCTACACCTCGGGGATGCCCGACGCCGGAATTGAGGCGGGCGACACCCTGATCTTCGCGATCAAGATCCTGTCCGCTTCCTAGTCGCGGCGACGACGACTCCCCTTTCGGCATACCCGACTTGCGGCGACAGACCCGACCCAGATTCTGGGTCGGGTCTGTCCGCTTAGGTCGGGTATGCGGACGCGGCGGGTTGCAGCTGCGTTAGTCGCTGATCCCGTTGTCGCGCAACACTCTTCGCAAGATCTTGCCCGACGTTGTCTTGGGCAACGCATCGGTGAACACGATCCGACGCGGGCGCTTGTAGGCAGCCAGCTGCTCGCGCGCATAGGCCATCAACGCGTCGACGTCGGCCTTCCGACCGCGCTCCAAGGCCACGAACGCGGTTACCGATTCACCCCGAACCTCATCGGGCACACCGACAACGGCGGCTTCGGCGACATCGGGATGCCGGTAAAGCACTTCCTCGACTTCGCGGGGCCACACCTTGTAGCCGGCCGAGGTGATCATGTCCTTCTTCCGGTCGATCAAGAACGTCCAGCCGTCCGCATCGACGAATCCGATGTCACCGGTGCGCAATTCACCCCCGGGAAAGAACTGGTCGGTGGCCTCCTGTTGACCCCAGTAACCCGCGGCCACCTGCGGACCCGCGATGGCGAGCTCGCCGACCTCACCGACGGCGACCTCATCGCCCGTATCGTCGACTACTCGAACCACGGTGTCGTACAACGGGATTCCGACTGAGAGTGCACCCGATTCGAAATCGACCGGCGTCGGTTGATCTCGCGGTGTCGCCAGCGCCGGCGACGTCGTTTCGGTCAGCCCGTAGACAACAGTGAGCGGCAGCCCCATCGCACCTTCGATCTTGCCCGCGAGTGTCGGCGAGATTGCGGCACCACCGGAGCCCAGGCGCCGGATGGAAGAGAAGTCCGCTGCCGACGCCGACGCGTCAACCAGCGATACCAACGCGCTGATCGTGCCAATGACGAATGTCGGGCGGTGCGCGCGAATCGCGTCGAGTATCCCGTTCGCGGTGAACCGGTGTGCCAATACGAGTGGCGCACCCAATCGCAGAGCGACCGCCACATGCGCGATGAGGCCGGTGATGTGAAATACGGGCGTGAGCCCAAGCACGACGTCGTCGGCGTCCAGGCCCATCCATCGACGGTAGATCTCCGCACCGGCGGTCACATTCGCGTGAGTGTTGATCGTCGCCTTCGGCACACCGGTCGTACCCGAGGTGTACATCAACAACGCGGAATCGTTCTGCGTCAGCCTGCCGGTACCCACTCGCGGCGCGGCGGGAAGTTCGGTGATCCGATAATCGTCCCGGCCGCCGGCCAGTCGATTCTGACCGGTACGCCAGTCATCGACCGACGTCGTCACGACCACCTCGACCTCGCTCTCCCCTGATTCGACGACGTCACGCGCCACGTCCTCATACAGCGTGTCCAGCGATAGGAGCGCTCGGGCTCCGGTGTCAATCAGGGCGTAGGTCAACTCTCGTGGCGTGTACATCGGATTAATCGGCACCGCGACGCCGCCGACCTTCCACGCCGCGACGAGCCCGATCACAAAGGCCGGGTTGTTCTGGGTGAACAATGCCAGGCGATCGCCGAAGCCAAACCCGTTGTCCATCAAGAGGTTAGCCAGCGCGTTGGCCCGTTCGTCTACGTCGCGCATCGTCAGGGTGCCGTCGAAGTATTTGATGAGGGGCCGGTCGGCGCCGCCGGCCAGGGCTGCCTCGAACATCGCCAGCGCGGTCGGAGGTCGAGAGTCCACGTCGGGCGATACACCAGCCATGGCCGCGATTGTAGTCTGCGTCACTCGCCCCTCCGTACGCCAGGTGAGTGCGCGTTGACCGCCCGAATCATAAGCCGCCGCGGTGTCGGGGAAGGATTCGCGAGCCGATGCCCTAGCGTGGAGTGCATGTCGGATCAGCCAACCGCACGCCGCACCCGTCCGGGTTCCGGTGTAGCGCAGTCGGCGGGTGATTCCCCGGTCGGGCCGCAGAATATGATCCGCCCCGCTCGCGAACTGGCGGGTATCTCCTTGCGTGAGTTGGCGCGGCGCATCGGTGTGAGTGTCGGAACGATGAGTGCCATCGAGACCGGCAAGACCTCGGCGACGGCGGCCCGGCTGGAACTCATCGTCGCGGAGCTGGGCACCACCGTGGAGCTGCTGTCGAGCGCACGCCCAACAACCGAAGTCGCCGAGCGCGGCGATTTCGATTGGCGCGTCTATCCGGACAACCACCTCGACCCGGTACTCGCCGCAGCCATCGCCTGTTTCGTCCGCACCGGCTATCACGGTGCGACGATGCGGACCATCGCCGCCGAAGCCGGGATCAGTGTCCCCGGCGTCTACCACCACTACGCGAGCAAGCAGCGTTTGCTCGTCGCTGGATTCGACCTGGCCATCGCCGAACTCGGCGCGCATCTGGCCCCCGCTAGGAACGACGGCGTCAATCCTGTTGCACGACTGCGTAATCTGTGTGCCGCTGTCGTTTTGTTCGCAACTCTGCGACGCGACCTCGCCCGTATCGTCGTCAACGAGGCTCGCAATGTCGAATCGCCCGACGCAGCCCGCGTTCAGATGTTCAACGACGAGCTGATCACACTGCTGCGCAACGAGATCGAAGCTGGAGGAGCCGACGGATCACTGGCCGCGGACGACCCCGGGGCGGCGGCTCAGGCAATCCTGTCGCTGTGTTTCAGTGTGTGCCAATGGGATTCGCTCGGATCAGACCCCGAACGCGTGGCAGCCCAGTACTCGCGATTCGCCATCAATCTGGCACGTGAAGAGGGCTAGGGTCTTCGACTCGTCCACACCGCCCGCGCCCTGGAATTTCGTCCGAATACCTTTGTGGCGAGGGCATATTGCCCTCGGCACCAGGATATTCGGACGAATTTCCCGGCAGCGGCCCGGCAGTGGTCCGGTGGCGGCCCGGCGATGTGCCCGGCGACGTGCCCGGCATCCGACGGGACGGGCCTGGGCTTACTTCGAGGCCGCCTCCTGATCGCGCAAAGTACGGCGCAGAATCTTGCCGGTCGCCGTCTTCGGTAGGTCGTCGATGATCTCGATCGTGCGGGGATATTTGTACGCGGCCATCCGCTCTTTGCAGAACTCCACTAGCTCGTCGGAAGTCGCCGACTTCCCTGGCTGGAGCGACACGAATGCCTTCACCGTTTCGCCGCGATATTCGTCAGCCACGCCGATCACCGCCGCTTCGGCAATCGCCGGATGGCCGTAGAGCACATCCTCGACCTCGCGCGGCCACACTTTGTAACCCGAAGCGTTGATCATGTCCTTCTTGCGGTCAACCAAGTAAAACCAGCCGTCGGCATCCATGAATCCCACGTCGCCCGTGCGCAATTCGCCGCCGGGAATCGACTCCGCAGTAGCTTCTGGCCTATTCCAGTACCCCGGCACCACTTGCGGACCCGACGTCGCGAATTCGCCGACCTCACCGACCGGCACGTCGTCGCCGTTGTCGTCGATGACTCGCACAACGGTGTTGAATACCGGCACGCCGACCGACAACGCCCCGGATTCGGCATCAACCGGGGCTTTGACACCGAACGGCACCCCATGTGACGGGGAATTGGTCTCAGTCAGTCCGTAGATGTTGTGAATGTAGGCTCCGAAGATTCCTTCGAGCCGATCAGCAACGGCTGGCGCGATCGGCGCGCCGCCCGAATACAGCGCGCGGAGTGAAGCGAAGTCACCCTCGTCAGCGCCACCGGCATCGGCCAGCGCGATATACGCGGTGATCGCCCCGACAGTGAACGTCGGGCGGTGTTCCCGGATCGCCGCCACTACAACCTCGGGATGGAATCGGTGCGCCAGAACCAGGGGTGCGTGCAATAGCAAGGCGATCATCACATGACCGACGAGCCCGGTGATGTGAAACAGTGGGGCGATGCCGAGGACCACATCGCCGGAGTTCAACCCGATCCAGTCCCGATAGGTCTGCGCATTGAATGTCAGGTTGCGATGGGTGTTCATCGCACCCTTAGGTTGACCCGTCGTGCCGGAAGTATAGGTCAGCACCGCGATGTCATCGGGTGAAAGCGTTACAGCGGAAGGTTTTGTGCCATCGTGGTTTTCGATGATCTGTGCCAATGAGACGGTACCCGCGGGTGTGGGTCGACGCACACCGTCGAACAGCCGCGGATCGTCGCGTGTCTGACCGTCAAGTTCCGAGACGGTGATCGTGCTCCGCACCTGCGAGCCACCGGCCAACACCCCTCGCGCGACCTCGTCGTATAGCGAATCCAAGGTCAGCAGTGCCACTGCTCCAGAGTCGTTGAGGAGGTAAGTCAACTCTCGCGCCTTGTTCATCGGGTTGACGAGAACCGCGGCGCCGCCCGCTTTCCATGCGGCGATCAATCCGATCACGAATGCTGGGTTGTTCTGGACATAGATCGCGAGACGATCGCCAGGCGAGAAACCTTCGGCCACAAGATGTTTCGCCAATGCATCGGAGGCTGCGTCGACAGCGGCGAAGGTGAGGGCACCGTCGAAGTACTTGATCGCCGGCCTGCTCGGATCGGCCGTGACCGCTCCTCGGAACAGCTGAAGAGCGTTGTCGAATTCAAAACCAAGCTCGGCCGGCCGGCCGTGTGTATATCGCGCTAGCCAGGGCCGATCAGCGTATCCGGTCACTTGATCGCCACCGGATTGACAGGTGAACCAGTTGCTTCGTTGATCTTCAACGGCGCGGCGACGTAAAAGAAGTTATACGTGCCATCGGCGGCGCAGTCGGTTGCCAACTTCTCCAGGTCGCAAATCTCGGTGAATGCGATACCGAGATTGCGCATAAGCGCGTTATGCAACACCAGCGCCACGCCGTTATGCGGATCGAAAGTGACCTCGTTGGCGATAGTGTCGGTGACCAGGTTGGGAATCTCCATGTCCTGGAACCAGCGCACCAGATCAGGTGAGTAGACCAAACCCGACTCGCAGAAGTCTTCATAGAAGGCGTCACCCTTCTCGAAGAACAGCTGCAGGTGATTGGTGCGGATCAGCAGAATATCCCGCTTCTGAATCGGTGTGCCCTGTTGCTCGGCACAGGCGACCAGGTCTTCATGGGTGTACGTCTCATAGGGATCGAGGTAGTCCTTGCCGCGGTAGCGTGCCATATCCAGCAGAACGGCACGGCCCGCCACACCTCGCTCAGCGATGGGTGCGACACTCGCCTTCGACAGTCCGCCGACTGTGGTGCGGGCATCGAAGCCGTTCCAGATCTTGCCGTCGTACCAGACGTGACCTAGCGCGTCATACTGCGTCGAGCCCTGTAGGAATGCATAGAGCTTGTCGTCGGCGTAATGCAGGCCGCCGGGGAAGGCCGGGCCGTCTCCGCCTTCGTCCCAATGGGATTCGTCGAGAATCATCTCGCGCGTCGCCGGGCTGCGACCGGGCCAGACTGGGTCGCCGTTGGGATCGCCGATAAGCCGCTGAAGGGTGAACAATTCACCCTTCTTAATTTGCGCGGCCCCCGCCAAAACCTGCTCGGCGGTGAGATAGTTGAGACTGCCAACTTCGTCGTCAGGCCCCCACTTACCCCAGTTGCTCGGGGAATCGGCGAGCAGTTCGGTCAACGCGGGAGCCTCAGTCATCAGGAACCTTTCTCAATATCTGAACACTTCAGAGCGAACGTTCAGTCTGTTCAACGTGACTAGGGTCACTCTTGGGCGCACGTTTGTCAACCCCCCACTCCAATGAGCAAAGAACCAGTCCTGCCGAGGGCACGAGCACTCACGCCGGAGCGGCACCGTTCGGAGTTGGACCGGTTTCAGTTGGCCACTTCGGCCTGGGATTTCACTGATGCCGGATCTTCTCGCAGTGCCCACGCCGCGATCACCGCAGTCATCACGAGCACAGCCGCGCCCACCCAGGCAGCCGCCGACAACCCCGAAACGAACGCCTCACGAGCGGCGTCGATCAACTTTTGCGCTTGGTCGGCGGGAAGCTGGTGCGCGGTCCCCAGCGCACCCGAAAGGCTTTGTCCCGCTTTAGTTCCAGAGTAGGACGGGTCATCGAATGCGAGACGGAACACCACGTTGACTACGCTGCCCAAGATGGCGATACCCAACGCTCCACCGAACTCGCTCGATGTTTCCAGCAGACTCGAAGTCGCTCCCGCCCGGTCGGCCGGCGCAACACCCACCACATAGTCGGCTATCACTGAGGCGAGAGCCACGGTGCCCGACGCCAGCAATGTCGCTCCGACGAGAACCGATAGCAGCGTGTCTGTAGTTGTCAGTGCCGCCAGAACTACGAATCCCGCTGCCGCGCAGAGTAACCCGGCGACTACGACCTTGGGCCGACCGAACCGGACGGCCGCCGATGCCGCAGCTGGAGCCGCGGCCCCGACGAAGATCGAGGGAACCAGGCTCCATAACGCGGCGACCAGTGGCGTATATCCGAGCACCGACTGCAGGTACTGCGTCATGATGATCGCGTTGCCAAGGATCGCGAACATTCCGATCACATTGATCCACATCGATGCCGAGAATCGACGATCTCGAAACAGTGTCAGATCGACCAGCGGCTGTGCCAGATGCCGCTGCCGCCAGACGAAGATCACCCCGACGCCAAGTCCCACAACAACCAAGCCAACCCGGGACATCGACCAGCCGTCGGCCGCGAGTTTCTTGATTCCGTCGATAAGAGGCAGAATCGTCCCGAGTGCGAGCAACGCACTCAGCACGTCGACTCGGCGATCCGAGTCAGAAGTGTTGTTCGGCAACAGCATTGGCGCTGCGAGTAGGAGAGCGAGCATTACCGGGACATTGATCAAGAACACCGACCCCCACCAGAAGTGCTCCAACAGCAAGCCACTGATGATCGGCCCGACAGCAACACCGCCGGTCAGGACCGCGCTCCAGATGGCGACTGCTTTCGCACGGGCGGTCGGATCATCGAAGACGAATCTGATCAGTGCGAGCGTCGACGGCATAAGCGTCGCACCGCCGACCGCGAGTAATGCCCGCGCCCCGATAAGCATCTGTGCGGAGACCGAGTAGGCCGCACACAAGGATGCCGCGCTGAACGCCACCGCCCCAATCATCAGCAGTCGACGATGACCGATGCGATCGGCAAGCGACCCCATCGTCAACAGCAGCCCGGCGAGGACAAAGCCGTAGACGTCGAAGATCCACAGTTGCTGCTCGGCGGTCGCTTGCAGATCGTCGGCGATGAACGGTGCTGCGAAGAACAAGACTGAAACATCCATCGAGACGATCAGCATCGGCAGGCATAACGCCACCATCGCGATCCAGGGAGAACGTAGCTGCGCCATTCGATTTCCATTCTGTTTATATTGAACACTGTTTATGTCAAACGCAGATGCTACGCGGCTACTGTGTACGACACAAGCAGTAATTGCGATAGCATGGCGTCATGTCCGGCGAACCGAATAGCCTGCCCCGCTACCTGCAGTTGATGTGGGGTCTCGATGACGGCGCGCGTCGCGGCCCCAAACCCAAACTCTCGATCGCCGATATCGGGGAGGCCGCGGTCGCCGTAGCCGACAGCGAGGGTTTCGATGCGGTGTCGATGAAGGCAATAGCACAGCGACTGGGACTGACCACGATGTCGCTCTATCGCTACGTCGAGGCCAAGGAGGATATCTATGAGATCATGCTCGACGTGGCGTACGGACGTCCCGCCGACGGTCTCACCGCAGATGGGAGCTGGCGTGAACGACTCAACGCATGGGCGCACGCCATCGCCGCGCAACTCCGAAAACGACCGTGGCTCACCGCGATTCCGATGCGCCGCCCGCCCGCTGGCCCGAATACGCTGTCCTGGACCGAAGCAGGCATCACCTCCTTCGACGACACCGGACTGTCGAATCAAGCAAAACTGTCCTCGCTCCTCCTGGTGGACGGGTTCGTCCGAAACCACGTGCGCATGTCGAGCGAGCTCGGCGCTCTCGACACCGAAACATCTTCCGGCGCAGATCAATACAGCGTGGTGCTCGCGCAGGTCATCGACGACATTCGCTTTCCGCGACTCTGTTCGGCAGTACGGAGTCAAGCACTCGACGACGACACCGATGACTTTTACAGCGAGGAGTTGACCTTCGGGCTTGAGGTGATCTTCGACGGGATCGGCGTCCGGATCGAACGAGACGGCTAGTCCACGTCGGGCTGCGGCCGGTCGAGATATTTCCGGCGAATGCTGTTGTCCGGGTGGATAGTTGATGGAGGTGGTCTCGATACACCCGACTCGGCTAGCGCCTCGCCGGGCACTCGACCAACCGGAAATGCGACTCGGTCAATCTCGCCGGGCACTCGACCAACCGGAAATACAACTCGGTCAGTCTCGCCGGTCACTCGACCAGCGCGGAAAGCACTTCGGCATCGCAGTACTTATCGCAGCTCGGCGAACAGCGCCGAGTTGAACTCGAACGCCCGTACCGCCTCGGCCGTCAGACGGTCAATCTCCCTCTCGTCCAACGTCAATCCGTCGAGCCGATCTCGGTAGGCATCCTTGTATCGTTTGAGCTTGTCGATACCGGCGAACTTAAAGAAAGTTAACGCATCGTCGCCGACGGAATAGTGTTCGCGCAGACGGTGCGCAACGACCTGCCCACCCGACAGATCGCCGAGATAACGCGTGTAGTGATGCGCCACATAGCGAACCGGGTCATCGACACTGGCCGCGATCGCGTCAACGTACGCGGTCGTCGAGGGCAATGGCTCAACGGCCGAGAAGTCGACGCCGAGCGCCGCCAGATCCCCTGTGAGCGAAGGCAATCGACGCAGCTTCTCGTCGTGAAATCCACCGGCCACGGGGTCGTCGCGCAACTCATCGCCAGTCGACTCCAACGCGCGATACACGTAGTAAAGCTGCGCCGCCAGTCGGCCGTAGGCCCGCGCATCAAGTTCGCCGGACATCAGCGACTCGACGAATGCCGACCGCTCGGCGTTCTCATGAGCCGCCGACGTTGCCTGCCTCAGTCGGTCCGAAACCGCAGTTGCTGTAGTCATGATCTTCCCAGCGTAGCGACCACCCCGCGGTGGTCAGATCCCTCAATGTCGAAACTCATGATGTCATCGGCAACGAACCCGCGCGATATGACGTGGTCGATCGCAACCAACGGCCGCCCACCCAATCGGTCAGTCGGATAGGTGAATAGCAAACCTGCACCGGCCTGGTCGGTCGCGTCCGAATACCCCGCCGACACAATGTCACGGAATCCAACGTGATCCCACGTCGAGTTGAAATCTCCCGCCGCGATGGCGCGTGGGCCAGGTAGCGCATGCAGGACATTGGCCAACTCGCCGAGTTCAAAATTCCATGTGGGCGTCACTCCACGCAATGGCGCAACTGGATGCACCGCGGCGAACCAGGTCGAGCCGATTCCGGGAAGTTCCACGCGCGCAATCAAATTCCCCAACACCATGGTGTCGATTTTGCGCATCTCACTGAGCGGGTGGCGGCTGAAGATCCCCGTCCCGGCCGCAACCGGACCGGTGACCACATAGCTGTAGGGCAAGTCCTTCTCGATGCCGCCAGATCGAAGTCTCTGCAATGCGGCGGGCGTCATCTCTTGGACACTCAGCAGGTCGATACGCCGCGAGCGCACCTGTTCCAGGACGTCGCCGACATCGGCCTGGCCAAATAGCAAGTTGGCCGATGCCACCGTGAACTCAGGCCCGTTCGGCGCCGTCTGCGCCCGCCACAGCGGGAGCTGGGTCCAGAGCAGCCCGCCAATCACCGCGACCGTCGGGATCAGCGCCAGCCATACCCGCGTCGAACAGAAGAGCACGATCGCCACAACACCGAACAGGAGCATGAAAGGCACCGCACTGGTCAAGTACAGCGTCAGATCACCGCGCGAGGGATAGTAGTGAAGCCAGATCGCGACGAGCATCGCCACTACCAGCGTCCAGCCGCAGATGATCGCCGCCAAGCGCAGCACTTTACGCATATGTCTTCCCTCGAACTACGCCCCGAATACTTTGGTGACGACAGCTTTGGCGCGTCGGGTGACACGTAGATAATTCTCCAAGAACTCCGCAGCCTCGTCGTCGGGCCAACCCGCAGCATACGCGACTGGACGCAGCGCACCACCCGGTCCGGGTAATTCGTCAATCGGCTTGCCGCGCACCAGAACCAACGCATTGCGTGCCTGAGTCGCGGTCAGCCAAGCGTCCTTGAGAAGGGTCACGTCATCGAGGGCGAGAAGCCCCTCATCGGCTATCGCATCGAGCGACTGCAGCGTCGAAGTGTTATGCAACGACTGATACTCGTGCGCGTGACGCAATTGCATCAGCTGGACGGTCCATTCAACGTCGGCCAGCCCGCCGCGTCCGAGTTTGGTATGTAACGCGGGATCAGCACCGCGCGGCAGTCGTTCGGCGTCGACACGCGCCTTGATCCGCCGAATCTCCTTCACGGCGTCGTTGGACACGCCGCCCTTCGGATACCGGATACGGTCGGCCATCAGCAAAAATTCGATGCCGAGATCGTTGTCACCCGCTACCTGATGCGCGCGCAACAACGCCTGAATCTCCCACGGTTGCGCCCACTGGTCGTAATAGGCCGCATAGGCCGCCAGCGTGCGCACCACGGGTCCGTTGCGGCCCTCCGGGCGCAGGCCGGTGTCGACTTCCAGCGGCGGATCCGCACTGGGTGAACCCAACATGGTCCGTACCCGCTCGGCTATGACCTGAGACCATTTGACTGCGTCGGCCTCGTCCGCGCCCTCGATCGGGTCGCAGACGAAGAGCACATCGGCGTCAGATCCGTACCCAAGTTCACCGCCACCGAGCCGACCCATCCCGATGACCGCGATACGTGCCGGGGCCGCAGTGCCGCGTTCCCGCTCGGATTCGGAAATAACAACGGTGAGTGCGGCATTCAGTACCGCGGCCCACACACTGGACAGTGCCGCACACACCTGCGGAACGTCGAGCATGCCGAGCACATCCGCCGACGATATTCGAGCCAGCTCGGCGCGACGATGCGAACGGGCAACGGCCACAGCCTGTTTAAGATCTTGTCTGCGGATAGTCGATGCCACGAGTCCGCTCGCGACGTCGTTGATATCGACGGCGGTCAACTTCGGCCCATCCGAGCCATCGGAGTACAACTGGATCGCCTCGGGAGACCGCATCAGCAATTCGGCAATATAGGCCGACGTACCAAGTACTTTCATCAGCCGCTCGGCCACGACGCCGTCATCGCGCAGCAGGCGCAGGAACCATTCGGCACCGACCAGTTCGTCGCAAAGTCGCCGATAGTTGAGGAGCCCGGCATCCGGATCCGGCGTACGTCCAATCCATTCGAGCAACGACGGCAATATCAGCAATTGGATTTGACCACGACGTCCTGGCGCACTCGCCAACGCGCGAATATGACTCAGCGCCCGTTGCGGTTGCCCGTACCCGAGCGCGGATAGGCGTCGTTCGGCTGACGCGTCGGACAGGGTGAGCTCGTCTGCGTTGAACCGCGTCACCGCCTCCAGCAGCGGCCGATAGAACAGTTTCTCGTGTAGGCGTCGCACGCGGAGTGCGTGGCGCCTGATCTCAGCTAGTAGCGCGCCCTGCGCGTCCAATTCGCCGTCAAGCCGGATATGCGCCGCACGGGCGAGCCACCTCATCCCGACTTCGTCGTCGAACGCGGGCAGCAAGTGCGTACGGGACATTCGTTGCAATTGCAGCCGATGCTCGAGGAGTCGCAGGAATTGGTACGAGGCGGACAGGTTCGCGCCGTCATCCCGCCCGACGTAGCCACCCGCGGTCAGCGCCGCCAACGCATCGACGGTCGGCAACACTCGTAGTGACTCGTCGACGCGCCCGTGCACCATCTGCAGCAACTGCACGGCGAATTCGACGTCACGTAGCCCACCGCTGCCCAGTTTGAGATTGCGTTCCTTAAGACTGTCCGGCACAAGGGATTCCACCCTGCGACGCATCGCTTGCACCTCGGGTACGAAATCGTCGCGCTCGGCGGCGGTCCACACCATTGGATTGACGGCGTCGATATAGTCCCGCGCCAACTCGAGGTCGCCCGTCATCGGCCGCGCCTTGAGCAACGCCTGAAATTCCCAGGTCTTGGCCCACCGCTTGTAATACGCGATATGCGATTCCAGGGTCCGCGTCAACGCACCGGCCTTGCCTTCGGGTCGCAGCGCCGCATCGACTTCGAAGAATGCCAACGAACCGATCCGCATCATCTCACCAGCGATACGGGACGACGTCGAGTCGGCCGGCTCAGCGACGAACACCACATCGACGTCGGATACGTAATTGAGTTCGCTCGCACCACATTTGCCCATCGCGATGACGGCCAGACGGGTGGTCAGCGGATCCTCGCCACACACCGTTGCGATAGCGACCGACAGCGCAGCGGTCAATGCGGCGTCGGCGAGATCGGCCAGGTAGGCACCAACCTCATGCAGTCGCAACACCGGCTCATCCTCGACGGTCGCCGCCAGATCGTGAGCGGCCAACTGCAACACCAGGTTCCGGTATGCCAGGCGCAACTTTCCCACGGCACCGGGGCCGGTTTCACTGGCGCGATACACCAGATTCTCAGTATCGGAAGAATCCGGTTCCGGCTGTGCACCAACCGATTCCAGCATCGATGAGTAGACGGCATCAAGGCTGGGGAGCACATCGTCGAGTAAGAGTCGCCACGCACTTGGTTCGGCTATCAGATGATCGCCAAGCGCGTCGGATGCACCGAGGACCGCGAGCAGCCGACCCCGAAAGTGTTTGTTGGAACGGACAAGCGTGTCGATCTCGGGCCAGCCCTCCCCGAGCGCGGACTGCAACCGGACTAGTGCACGCAGGGCGAGGTCTGCGTCGGGGGCACGCGAGAGCGACCAGAGCAAGTCGATTGATGCTTCGTCGGTCCACCCCAGGGCATCGAGATTCTCACGAGCGGTAGCGTCGAGCAGTCCGAGACGTCCGGCACTAGGCACACCCGAGCGTGGCCTCACCACGTGCTCCGACGCAGGTTGGCACCAGACAAGACTGTGGACGCGGTCACAACAGCATTTTTACCGTGTGGCGTATTAGCCGAACCTTCGGGGCACCCGAACGGACAAAACAGAGGTGTCGGCCGTGCGGCCTACAACGGGAGGTAACTCTTCAGTTCGAAGGGGGTGACCAGGCTGCGGTAGTTAGTCCACTCGGCCCACTTGTTTCGCAGGAAGTAGTCGAAGACGTGCTCGCCCAGTGCCTCGGCGACCAGCTCCGAATTCTCCATTTCCCGCAACGCCTCGGCCAGACTGCCGGGCAATTCGCGATACCCCATCGCCCGACGTTCTGCGGGCGTCAACGCCCAGACATCATCCTCGGCCTCGTCAGGGAGCTCGTAGTCATCGGTGATGCCTTTGAGTCCGGCGGCCAACATCACCGCGAAGGTCAGATACGGATTGCAGGCGGAGTCGGGACTGCGGACCTCGATACGCCTCGATGACGCCTTATTCGGCGTGTACAGCGGCAGTCGAACCAGCGCGGAACGGTTGGCGCCGCCCCAGGTGGCGGCAGTAGGCGCCTCGCCGCCGTGGATCAGGCGCTTGTAACTGTTGACCCACTGGTTGGTGACCGCACTGATTTCGCTCGCGTGATGCAGGATGCCGGCGATGAACTTCTTTCCGGTCGCTGACAGTTGCATCGGATCGTCGGGGTTGTGGAAGGCGTTGGTGTCACCTTCGAACAGACTCAAATGCGTGTGCATCGCCGAACCGGGATGTTCGCTGAACGGCTTGGGCATGAAGGTCGCCCACACACCTTCACCGATCGCGACCTGCTTGACCACATATCGGAAGGTCATCACGTTATCGGCCATGGAGAGCGCGTCGGCATACCGCAGATCGATCTCCTGCTGACCGGGCGCGCCTTCGTGATGGCTGAATTCGACGGAGATGCCCATCGACTCCAATGCGTCAATGGCATGTCGGCGGAAGTTCGGTGCCGAATCGTGGACCGACTGGTCGAAGTAACCACCGGAATCGGCTGGTGTCGGCACGGTGCCGTCCAGCGGCGCGTCCTTGAGCAGGAAGAATTCGATTTCAGGATGGACGTAGCAGCTAAATCCCTGGTCAGCGGCCTTGTTCAGTTGACGTCGCAGCACATGGCGGGAGTCGGCCCAGCTCGGAGTCCCGTCGGGCATCGCGATGTCACAGAACATCCGGGCGGAATGATGACGTCCGGCCGACGTCGTCCACGGGAGGACCTGAAATGTCGACGGGTCTGGCTTGGCAACGGTGTCGGCTTCGGAGACTCGCGAGAAGCCCTCGATGGCCGAGCCGTCGAAGCCAATGCCTTCGCTGAATGCCCCTTCAAGTTCGGCTGGCGCGATCGCCACCGATTTCAGGTATCCGAGGACATCGGTGAACCATAATCTTACGAATCGGATGTCGCGCTCTTCGAGGGTCCGGAGCACGAATTCCTTTTGGCGATCCATGACCGATGACCATAGGAGCAGCCTGTTAAATCCGTGTTACAACGACGAGTCGATCGCAATACCCTGCGGGTTTGCTGACTGAATCCCACCAGTTGGGACAGAGTCGAGCTTTCCATCCGCCGATGTAAAGTCCCAACCGGCCCATTCGCCGGAGGAATACTCGCCACGGACCCGCTCCGTTCACGGGGACCGATTCTGCGTAGTCACCACCCAGCCCGACCGCATGTGACCAAATGCACACGTCATGGGCATTCACGGACTCCGTGACCAGGGGCAGAATACTTGGTGTCCAGCCCCAAGCCCGGGTACCTGCTCCGCAGGACTCGAGGAATGAAAAGAGACAATCATGTCGGAAACCCGTGTATCCGAAGCTGCCGAGACCAATGTCTACGGAGCGAAGCCCGACTCCCCCGCCAAGCCGCGCCGCGCAACACGAATCCATCACCTCGCCCAGATGAAATCTGAAGGCGAGAAGTGGGCCATGCTCACCGCGTACGACTACTCATCGGCCGCGATTTTCGACGAAGCGGAGATCCCCGTCCTGCTGGTCGGCGACTCGGCTGCGAATGTCGTCTACGGCTACGACACCACCATTCCAGTCAGCGTCGATGAGCTCATACCGCTGGTTCGCGCGGTGGTTCGCGGTGCGCCGCACGCGCTTGTCGTCGCCGATCTGCCCTTCGGCAGTTACGAAGCCGGCCCCCAGCAAGCATTCGAGACCGCTGTCCGTTTCTTCAAGGAGGGCGGCGCGCATGCGGTGAAGCTCGAAGGTGGCGAGCGTGTCGCTGATCAGATCGCCACACTCTCCGCTGCGGGGATTCCAGTGATGGCCCATCTCGGCTTCACTCCCCAGAGCGTCAATGGTCTCGGCGGATTCCGCGTCCAGGGCCGCGGCGATGCCGCTGATCAGCTCATCGCCGACGCGATCGCCGTGCAGGAAGCTGGCGCCTTCGCTGTCGTCATGGAGATGGTGCCAGCCGACATCGCCGGTCAGATCACCCGCAAGCTGACCATCCCGACCATCGGCATCGGCGCCGGCCACGAGACCGACGCACAGGTTCTCGTTTGGCAGGACATGGCTGGCCTCACTCACGGCAAGACCGCCAAGTTTGTCAAGCGGTTCGGCAATGTCGGCGGCGAATTACGCAGCGCAGCAACGCAATACGCCGACGAAGTGCGACGCGGTGTATTCCCCGCGCCCGAACACAGCTACTGAACTGCCCTTAACCTAGCGGCGCTGCGAACGGACCAGCGCGTCATTGATCGTCGGATCGCCGAGTCCGGCGAGCCACTGACGTAAGCCAGGATCAAGCGCTGGATTCGCCGCGACGAACGGGCGCAGGGGCGGCACATGGTTGACCATGTGAGCCAGCGTCGCGGGCGGTGTCGCAGGATTGCGCGCGGTGTCGACATCTATCGGCGACACACCGGGCGGGATAGTCGGCTGCGCGTGCTGGCCGTACAGCTGCGGCTGCTGTTGATACGGGTTCGGCTGGTATGGGTTCGGTTGCGGACCCGGTTGATATGGGTTCGGTTGCGGACCCGGTTGATGCGGATTTTGGGGTCCACGGTTGGAGCTCTGGGCGACCAGCCACTTGATACCCCAGATGATCAGGAGTATCACCAGGAAACCCAGCAGCGCGGCGGGGCTCATGAACATGAACCCGCGCGCGCTCACCTCAACCGATTCCGCTGCCACACTTTCGAGATTCGCCATCTCGTCTCGCCCCTTCGTCGTGCAGCCGATTCGACCGCCTCGGCGCAGCATTAACCACCGGACCGAGTAACGTCCGTAAACGTGGCCTACGTGCGTGAATTATATCCAGCGATCGAACCATATAACTCAGGACACCTCAACGTCGGTGACGGTCAACTGATCTACTGGGAATGCTCCGGTAATCCCGACGGAAAGCCCGCGGTTTTTGTCCACGGCGGTCCAGGTGGCGGAACCAGCGGAGAACAACGACGATTCTTCGATCCCGAGCGCTACCGGATTGTGTTGTTCGACCAACGCGGCTGCGGCCAATCGCGGCCGCATATCCAAGACGGCGCTGATCTCTCGATCAATACAACCGACCACCTCATCGCCGATATGGAAACGCTGCGCGAATATCTCCAGATCGACCGCTGGTTGGTATTTGGCGGTTCCTGGGGTTCGACGCTCGGATTGGCCTATGCGCAAACACATCCGACCAGGGTCACCGAACTTGTCTTACGCGGCATCTTCCTGCTGCGCCGCGACGAGATCGACTGGTACTACAACGGCGGCGCCGCGCATCTGTACCCGGACGAGTGGGAGCACTATCTCGCGCCGATTCCCGCCGCCGAACTCGACGGCGACCTCGTTGACGCCTACCATCGACTGTTGACCTCAGACGACCCCGACATCGCAGTCGCCGCGGCCCGCGCGTGGACCGGATGGGAACAGGCCACCAGCTATCTGATCCCCAAATCGCTTGTGCCCGAACACAGTCCCGAGCCGGCGGATCCTCGTTTCGACCTGGCTTTCGCCTCGATCGAGAACCACTACTTCGTCAACAACGGCTTCTTACGCGAAGCCCAACTGCTGGAGAACATTTCGTCGATCGCACATATCCCGGCAGTGATCGTGCACGGTCGCTACGACGTAGTCTGCCCGGTCGCCAACGCGTGGGATTTGTACCGCGCCTGGACCGCTGCCTGCACCGATGGGCAGCCCGGACCGCAATTGCAGATCGTCCCCGACGCCGGCCACGCGTCCTTCGAGCCGGGGATCCGCAGTGCCCTTATTGACGCCACCGACGTGTTTGCCGCCGGAAATGGGAGCGCCGCAGACTAGACTGCGAACACGCGAACAACCTCCGGCGGCGCGCCGGTGATATCCCGATCGGCGTGAGCGGGAGAAGGGTGAGGTTATCTGTGGCCGCAACCGAGCAGGTCGAGATCGAGTTGAAATTCGACGTTTCGGCAAATCACCCGGCACCGGATTTCGCCGGCATCGACGGCGTCGCGCAGGTGCGCACTCCCGAGACCGTCGCGCTCTACGCCACCTACTTCGACACCGAAAGCCTGGACCTCGCCAGCAATCGAATGACGTTGCGACGCAGGGTCGGCGGCGACGATGAGGGTTGGCATCTCAAACAACCCGCTCTGACAAACTTCGGGTCGGTCACTACGCGCCGCGAGATCCAGGTGAGTTTCGACGATGCTCCGATGGAAGCCGACGCCCCCGACGAACTGCTACGCCCGGTATTGGCTATCACGCGTCGACGAGGCCTCATACCGGTGGCTGCGATCTCAACGTCGCGCACAGCGACAGAACTCGTCGACGACGCCGGACGCATCGTGGCCGTGTTCTGCGACGACTTGGTCACCGCACAATCCCTGCTCCCCGACGGCCAGTCACAATCATGGTCGGAATGGGAGTTCGAACTCGTCAACGGCACCGGCAGCCCCAAAGGGGACCGCAAGTTACTCAAGCAGATTCGTAAGCTGCTGCTCGATGCCGGCGCGCAAGTGTCGTCGAGTCAATCCAAATTGGCGCGGGCCATCGGTTCAACGCCATTCGTCGGGCAGCCACATCTCGGCAAGAACCCCACCGCACTGGAATTGGTGGTCACCGATATCGCGGTACACCGCAACGCACTGGTCGCGATGGACCCACTGGTACGCATCGACGCCTACGACGCGGTTCACCAAATGCGGGTTGCCACCCGAAAGTTACGCAGCGTGCTATCGAGTTTCCCGACCGTGCTCGACGAGTTGGGCACTGCGCACCTAAACACCGAATTACGTTTGCTCGCACAGATTTTGGGCACGGCGCGAGATTCCGAGGTTCAACTGGCACTCGCAACCGAATTACTCTCCGGTGAGGACGCCTCCGATCAGTTACGAGCCGCCCTGGTCGACGCGGAGAACGAAGCGCACGACAAAGCTTTGATCGTCGCACACTCGGCGATGAACTCGAGCCGATATTTCGCACTCTTGGATTCGATCGACCAGCTCATCGCCGCCCCGCCGGAAGGGGTCAACGCCGACGCATCGGCGCGCAAGGTCGTCGAAGACGCGTTGCGCAAAGTGCGCAAGAAGATACGCGACGAGCAAGATGAGCTATCACGGTTACCCGAGCGGTCGCACGAGTGGGAAGAGCATCTACACACCATCCGCAAACGAGCCAAGAAACTGCGGTATACCGCCGAAGCAGCAGAACCGTTGGGCCGCAAGGAGTTTCAAATGGCCGCCCGGGCCGCGAAGAAGGTGCAGGCCGCGCTGGGTGACTACAACGATTCGCGAATCAACCGAGCGCGCCTGGCACAGATCGCGGCCAACGCCCAGTTAAGCGGGACCGACATGTTCACCTTGGGTCGTATCGACGCTCGCGAGCAAGCAAACGGAGAGCGTGCGCTGCAACAATATTGGAAGGCCGCAAGCGAACTGTAGGAATTCGCCCGTCACGGATGCACCGCCTTCTGCCTAGACGGGCTCGAATTCCACTTTACGCGCCGTCGGGTCCGCCAATACGAGTCTGACCCGAAGCTGTTGCGCTGGAATCAAATCGCCGGTACACGACGCAATGACCGCACGATCGGCCAAGTAGATTTGTGCCGGACGCTGTTCCTTAGGCGCCTGGGTAACTACGGCGTCGAACTCGTTGCCCACTTCGTCGGCGAGCACGACTGCCTCGGCCAAGTCGACGGAGAGACGATCGGCCTTGGAACCCAACGCGTCGGCCGATCGCAACAATTTCGGCAACGTCGGCAATGCCGTCCGTACCCAGTCCGGAATCTCGACGCCGGCCGTAACCGACAAACATACTTCGGTAGCAAAGCGGTCGCCGAGGCGTCGCAGCGGAGCTGTCACGTGGGCGTACGCTCCCCCAACGCCCGCATGCTCGGTCGTCGTCGGCGTCGAATCAGCTGGCAGCGCAAGGTAATCCGAGCCGCGTAGCAATCCACTCGCGCCGGCCATCATCGCCAATGTCGTCGCTCGCTGCGACGGCAAGCTGGCCAAGAACCTCCCCGCGGTCTGATCGCTCGGCCAATCCAGCCGCAACGCCGCCGCGAGTGCGCGCACCTTCGCGACCGAATCGTCGCCGGCAGGCGGCACCGTACGAAGTAGCCCGACACCGGCATCGCGCATGATCGTTCCCGCACACATACCCGTCAACAAGGACAGTTGCGCATTCCACAGATCCGAGTCAAAGCGCGGCGCGAGTCTCAGCGTCCATGCCCCCGACGTCGTGTCGCGCACAACCTCTTGTTCGGGCAGATCGAGGTCAATCGCGCCTCGTTCCTGACCGAACCGTCGTCGCAATTCGCCGAATTCGGGCAGCACGGCAATAGACGGATGCAAGCGGTGAGCCGCCGCGTCAGCGCTGACCCCCGCGTAGTTCAGCTTCGCGACCGAACGCACCCGAGCACGTCGCACCGCGACATCCCGGACAGCACCGTCGCGGCCGACGTGGATAGTCCAGAGCACTGCCGGTCGAACCTGTTCTGGCAGAAGCGAACCCGCACCCTCGGACAGTGCACGTGGATGCAGGGGGACCGAGCCATCAGGAAAGTAGAAAGTAGTGCCGCGGCGGCGACTCTCCTGATCCAACGCCCCCTCGGGCACCACCAGCGCGGCGACGTCGGCGATCGCATAGTTGACGACATACCCGTCAGCATCGGCGGCGAGGTGAACGGCCTGATCAAGATCCATCGAATCGGGCGGATCGATCGTCACGAACGGCAGCGTCGTGTGATCCTCGCGGGCATCGGCAAAGGCATCGACAATGTGTTCCGCCTCGTTCTGGGCTTGCGAGCCATAGTCTTCGCCGATGCCGAGTTCAGCTCGGATGGCGTCGAAATCGATATCGGGAGCCGATACTCTACGTTGCACCTTAACCACCCTACGGGGCGATTTCGACCTGGTCGTGCCGGGCCGTGGTCGAGTTGGATATTCGTCGTGCGAGGTCTCGATACACCACCTCGGCTAGCGCCTCGGCGGCACTCGACCAGCGGCTGTGGACGCGGCACGACCGCCGGTCGAGGGATACCGCCTGGCGGGTGAATGAGGCTACCGCGTGACCGCCGGTCGAGGGATACGCCCCAACCGCTGGTCGAGTGCCGGCGTGCGAGCTTGCGAGCCCGTCGGTGTATCGAGACCCCGCAACACAACGGCCCGACGGTCACACGACGGTGGGCGAACGAGTCAGCCTATAAGCCGGATCATGTCCCGGTCGGTGAGGACCGTGGGCGACCATCCATCTGGGCACACCGTCGCCGGGTACCTCAAGCGGTCCACCCGCAGGCTCGGGCGAGCAGCCCTCAAACACCTGCGCATCCGCACTTCCGGAAACCGGAGTGCGAACTTCGACCTTGCTCCGGGTGGGGTTTACCTAGCCGCTGCGGTCGCCCGCTGCGCTGGTGCGCTCTTACCGCACCGTTTCACCCTTACCGCGCCAGGCGCGGCGGTCTGTTCTCTGTGGCACTGTCCCGCGGGTCACCCCGGGTTGCCGTTAACAACCACCCTGCTCAGCGGAGTCCGGACTTTCCTCGACATTCGGCGTACGCATCACTGCGCCGTTCCGCTCGTCGCGGCCGCCCGGCCGACTCGTTCGCCTGTCCAGGATACTCGGCGCGGTCAGCGCAGGTGCGCGGTGTCGTTAACGCCGCGCACCACCGACCCACCGTCCGGGAAATATTCGGCAATCGACAGCGAAGCCAAGTCCAGATGCAGATGATACAGCAGTTCAGGTCCGACCCGGAGGGCATCTCGAAGCAACGTCTTGATCGGCGTGACGTGACTGACGACGAGCACGGTCTGTCCGGGATGTGCGTCGACGATATTCTGCCGCGCCGCGACGACGCGTTGCTCCACGTCGTCGAAGCTCTCTCCATCCGGTGGAGCAATCGCGGTGTCGCCCAACCATTCTCGATGTACCTGTGGATCCCGCTCGGCAGCTTCGGCGAATGTCAGCCCTTCCCATGCCCCGAAATCTGTCTCGATGATTTCGTCGTCGAGAGTGACTGGCAAACCGTGTTCGACGGCCACTGCCTGCGCCGTCGACCGTGTCCTCGCCAGTGGAGAGCTCACCACCGCGTCAATAGTCCACGTACCCAACCGCTTTGCTGTGGCCGCTGCCTGTTCGCGTCCAAGTTCGGTCAAATCGGGGTTTCCCCGGCCCGAATAGCGCCGATCGACCGACAGCGCGGTTTGCCCGTGCCGCAACAAGATCAGCCGCGTCGGTGCGCCGCGCTGGCCCTGCCAAGTGGGCTTCGACGCGCCTGCAGTCACTTCGGCAGACCCGACTCGGCGGTCCTGATCAACAGCGCGCCGCACTCCTCACAACGCAGAACTTCGTCGGCGTCGGCCCTCGCGATCGACGACATCGTTCCGCGATCAAGCTCCATTCTGCAAGCACCGCAACGTTGTTGGCGCAACAATCCTGCACCGACCTTGCCCCCGGCGCGCTGTCGCTCGTAGATCGCCACCAGTTCGTCGGGAGCATCCGCGAGAAACGTGTCACGACGATCCTGCGCGTCGGTCAACTTCCCGTCGACTGTGGCGCGCGCGGCGTCGCGGCGCACCTGGACATCCGCCCGCTCGGATTCGAGCTGCGCGACGGTGGCCGAAGCGCGTTCCTGCTCGGCAGTGGTGGCCTCCTGACGTTCCATCAGTTCGAGCAGGTCGTCTTCGAGGATGCTGCGGCGCCTGCGCAGTCCACCGACCTCGTGCTGCAATTCGGAGAGCTGCTTAGATGGCAGACCACCGGCTTCCAACAACTCGGAATCCTTCTTCTCCCGAGCGCTCATCCCACTGACTTCGGACTCGACGCGACGGTATTCGCGGTCGATATCTTCGGCGGCGATCTGTGCGCGCACCAGATCATCGCGGGCACCGTCGATCCGGGTGGTGAGTTCTGCGATTTCACCGTCTTCCGGGAGATGGAAGCCCTCGCGGGTGAGACGGGCGATCTGCGCATCGACGTCTGCGACCTCGAGCATGACCCGCTGGCGGTTCGCCTCAACTTTCATAACGCTCCCTATTCTGTTCTCACCACGTGCTGAACTCGACGAGTCTACCGCCCAAGTGCGGACACGGTGAACGGGTCGGTAGGAACGTCATAGACCGATGCCGCAACACCGGTGCCAGCCACGATGAACTCAGCCGCCTGCTCACACCACGGATACTCGGTGGCCCAGTGCCCAGCATCGATCAAAAGTGGCGGACCGATGCGAAGATGCTCGTCGACAACGTGATGCCTGAGGTCGCCGGTAACGTAGACATCGGCACCACAGGCCCGCGCCTGGCTAAGTAGCGAATCACCCGCTCCCCCACATACGGCGACTCGACGGATCGGCGTATCGGGATCGCCGGCGCCACGTATTCCGGCTCCTCCCGACGGAAGACGCTGCGCGACAAGGGAAACAAACTCGCGAAATGTCGTCGGCGCGGCCAAGTCACCCACTCTCCCCAGACCGACATCGTCGGGCAGGGATACTGATTCGAAGACGTCGAATGCTGGTTCCTCGTAGGGATGCGCGGCTCGCAGCGCAGCGAGCACGCTGGCCCGTATGCGCCGGTTCGCGACCACCTCGACACGCATTTCGGCGACGGCTTCTCGTCTTCCGATGCTGCCGATATGCGGCGTCGCACCGGGTCCCGGCTCGAATTGTCCGGTGCCAGCTACCGTCCACGAGCACGCCCGATAATTGCCGATCGCACCCGCCCCGACATCGAAGAGCGATTCGGCAACCTCGGTGGCATCGACTTCCGGGACCATCACCACCCATTTGTCGAGAGGTTCGGCAGGCAACGGCTGCAACGGTTTTCGGTCTATGACGCCCAGCGCTCGGGCGAGTGCGTCAGATACGCCCGGATTGGCACTATCGGCATTGGTATGCGCGCTGTAAAGCGCACAACCGCCCCGGATCAAGCGGTGAATGATCGCGCCCTTCGGAGTCGATGCGGCCACGGTATCAACCCCGCGCATCAGCAGCGGGTGATGCGCGACGATCAATTGCGTACCGGCGCCGAGCGCGGCGGTCACGACATCGTCGGTGACGTCAACGCAGACCAGGACTCGTTCAACGGAGTCATTCAGGTCACCGCACACCAGACCAACGGAGTCCCAGGACTCCGCCAGCCGCGGCGGATAGACATGCTCGAGTACTGCGACGACCTCACGCAGTGTCGTTGCGGCAGAGTGCTGCGTCATGGGTGCCCTTTCCAGGTAGCGGGAAGTATTTCGCCCAAAGCGCCAACCAGTGCCGCCACCTCGGCGTCAGGACGCACAGCCAGGCGTAGATAGTTAGGCCCCAACCCGACGAAATTCGCGCAGCTTCGCACTGCGAATCCCTTGTGCCGCAATCGCTCCTTGACCTCGAGGGCATTCGGCAGAGTAATGGTGACGAATGGCGCTGCCGGCACAGCGACGATATCGATTCCCGCGTTCGCCAACCTGGCACACATGTCGGCGCGCTGTTGCCGGACCGTAAGTGCCTGTGCCCGAGCGAATTCAAGACCTGGACGGTCCAGGCACGCACCGATAGCGGCCATCGCCAGAGAGCCCAGTGCCCAATGTCGACGTGCCCGGGTGAGTCGTGAAATCATTGCCGCCGACGCCAGCAGATAGCCGGCACGCAACCCGGCGAGCCCAAAAGTCTTGGTGATGCTACGGATCACGACGGTGTCGCCATCACGCTGCGCCGCAATTGATTCGGGTTCCATGATCAGCTGTCCGCGGTCGCCATAAGAACTGGTGAGGTCGGCGAAAGCCTCATCGACGACGAGAATCCGACCGGGTCGGCGCAACGCATTCACATCGGCCCGCGGATGCAGGACCGACGTCGGATTCGTGGGATTGCCGAGGATGACGAGATCGGCATCGTCGGGGACCGATGAACTGTCGATACGCCAATCAGGCGCGACGCACACCACCTCACTGCAGCGGACCCCCGCGGCCGCCAGGACTCGCTGCGGCTCGGTGAACGACGGCAGAATCAGAGCAGCGTGGCTTGGTTGGAGGTGGGTTAGCAACTCGAATCCTTCAGCGGCGCCGGCCAGTAGCAGGACTTCGTCAGCTGGACGCCCGTGTGCCGCACCGACGATCGTCCGTACCCGCATATCCTGCGCGGTCGAGGGATACGACGCCAACGATTCGATCTCGGCCATCAGCGCCGCGCGCACGAAATCCGGTGGTCCACCACGTACATTCACCGAAAAGTCAACGAGCCCGGGCTCGGCGTCTTCATCCCCATGCCGACCTGGCGCGAATAAATCCACGCCGGTGCTCTGGGCCGATTTCATACTGACCAACCTTACGGTGCACCATGGAGAAGTGAGTTCCGCGGCTATCGCCACCTACCCCGATCCGACAGCGACGTTGCTATTCGACCTGGATGGCACCGTGACCGACAGCGTCGAGGGCATTGTCACCAGCTTCCGGCATGCCTTGGAAACGGTTGATGTTGCGACGATCGGGGGCGACCTGGCGTCGACCATCGTCGGGCCGCCGCTGGTTGACACCTTCGCATCACTTGGCCTTGACCAGGCCACAACTGACCGGGCGCTCGCCGCGTACAAAGATCGTTACGGACGAATCGGCTGGCGCGAGAACGCCGTTTTCGACGGGATGGCGGAGCTACTCGCCGATCTGGCGTCGAGCGGCCGTCAGATGGCCATCGCGACCAGTAAGAACCAGGTTCTGGCGCAGCGGATCCTCGAATATTTCGGGCTGGCCGACAACTTCGTCTTCATCGCGGGCGCAAGCGACGACGGTTCGCGGCGCGCCAAAGCCGACGTGGTAGCGCACGCACTGACCGGAGTTGGCCTAGCGCCGGTAGAATACGAGGCTGGCGGTACGCCAAATGTGGTGATGATCGGTGATCGAATTCATGACATCGAGGGTGCCGCGAGATATGGGATCCCGGCAATCGCGGTCAGCTGGGGTTACGCTGCCGAAAACGAGGTCCATGACGCTGCCTGGACCGTAGACTCCGTCGACACATTGCGCGAGGTACTTGGTGTCTGAATCACTACACGTTTGTTTCGTATGCACCGGAAATATCTGCCGGTCACCCATGGGGCAGAACATTTTTCGCAAAGCCCTCGCCGACGCCGGATTGGCCCAGCAGGTCCGCGTCTCCAGCGCGGGTACTGGCGGCTGGCATGAGGGCGAACCAGCTGACAACCGCGCGCGAACGGAATTGCTCGCACACGGCTATTCAGACGCCCATATAGCGGCGCAGCTATCCCCGGAGCATTACGAAGCCGATCTGCTCGTCGCGATGGATCATGGGCATCTCAAGGACCTCGAACGCAAACGACTCGGCCACCGAGCACGGCTGCTGCTTAGTTTCACTCCGACTGCCGGTACAGACGCCGGACAGAACGAGGTCGCCGACCCGTATTACGGCACCCAGGATGATTTCGGGGCGACACGGGAACAGATCGAGGAGGCGATCCCCGGTCTCATCGCCTGGGTGCACGCCCAACTCGACGCCAAGGCGACGGGTTAAGTCCACGACTTTGCCCGTTCGGTACCGTTGAGGAGTGCTCCGAACGTTTTTCCGCCCTGGCTGGATCGTGCTTGGGCTGATTGTTGTGGCGTTCGCGGCTTTGTGCTTTTCCATCCTCGCCCCGTGGCAACTCGGCAAGAACTCGTCGACCGAGAAACGTAACGACCTGATTAGGGTGGCCGTCGACACGCCCGCGGCGCCGGTCGATGACATCGCACCGCCGGGTAAAGCATTCGATCCCAACTCCGAGTGGCGGGAAGTGTCGATCGCCGGACGCTATCTCACCGATCAGCAGGTAATTGTTCGACTGCGGTCAGCTCAAGAACGACCGGCAACCGAAATCCTCACGCCTTTCGTCAGCTCCGATGGGCGCTCGTTTCTTGTGGACCGAGGATTTGTGCGCCCTGAACAAGGTCGCGCCGTCGCCGAGATCCCGGTTCCGCCGACCGAGGTGAGTACTATTCACGCCCGGATCAGGAAGAGTGAGGGCACCTCACCGGGTCGCGGCGCGCATATCGCCGACGGTACGAAAGCCGTCTACACCATCGACCCTGACGTCGTCGGCTCGCAGATCGGGCAACGCTTCGACGATTTCTATCTACAACTGTCCGCCAATCAGCCCGGCTCCCTCGGCGAAATCACTCTGCCCCAATTGGATTCGGGGCCATATCTGTCATATGGATTGCAGTGGCTGGCATTCGGGATCATGGCCCCGTTGGGCGCCGGCTACTTCATCTACACCGAGGTGAAACATCGTCGGGCACTGCGTAACTCCGCCTCGTCTACGGCAAGTATTGCCACGAGCGAAGCGACGGAGGACAGTTCTGCGTCCCCGGGGGCGGCAGATCAGATGCGCGATGCCGGCTTTGTGGCATCAGCCGCGACACAGCGTCATCAGATCGGTTCCGGTCCTGACGCCAGCGAGGCATCCGATGACGTCAAGACCAAACTGGCCAAACGCTATGGCGGATAGTTCGGGATTCCTGCTCGACTATTGCTGAAATGGATTCGGCGGATACGGATTTGGGCCTTGTTGACCGGGTCGCTGCTGTTGCGCGGGATGTTGTTGCAGGGGCTGCTGTTGCGGGGGCTGCTGGACGGGACGCTGCTGCCCAGGTTGTTGATTCGGCGGCAACTGCTGTCCCGGATATGGTCGCTGCTGCTGTGGACCGGGCCAGCCCGGTTGCTGCTGCGGTACCCCCGGCCCCCGATGCTGTGGCTGCTGCGGATTAGGCGCGAACTGCTGCGGCCGTGGCTGTGGCTGTGGCTGACCGAATCCCGAGCCACCCTGCGCAGGGCCACCCGGACCGAATACCGGGCGAGGCCCCTGCGCACCCGATTGGCCGAATGGCTGCACCGCGCCGCCAAAGGGTTGCTGCGGGCCAGCTGCACCCCCCGGGCCGAAGGGTCCACCGGGGTAGCCGAACCCCCGCTGCGCCTTACGTTTCCGCGAGCGGCGGATCAACAGCACGAGCACGAGCAGCACCAGCACCGCGGCCACGCCGATCAGCGGGCCAAGCCATAGCCACATATTGGACTTACCGGATTCCGATTCGTCGCTGTGCGGCGCCGCCAGAACGACACCGTGCGACTCCAAATACGAGCGCAGAGCGAGATTGTCGGTAATGAAGTCGAATGACGCGGTCTCGTCTTTAGTCACCGATGAGTTGGTACCGATGACATTGCCGGCCGCATCGACCGTCGGTCCGCCGGACATTCCCTGGCCCATACCCGCAGAGATTTCAGTCTTGGTAACCCCGTTGCCGGTGACTTGTCGCGACGACACCGTGCCCGTCTTATACGACGGCTGCGGGATGATGGACGTGTCGGTCACGAT
Organism: Gordonia sp. CPCC 205333; assembly: GCF_048537885.1. Lineage (NCBI taxonomy): Bacteria > Bacillati > Actinomycetota > Actinomycetes > Mycobacteriales > Gordoniaceae > Gordonia > Gordonia sp. CPCC 205333. The sequence goes on from NZ_JBCLVI010000005.1 coordinate 273,390, forward strand.
ACGCACCGCACCGGGGAAACCCACAGCGGTGATTGCCTCGCCCGGCTGCGGCTCATTCGGCGAAATGGCAAGCGGGACAAGACTTTGATTGCCGATCCGCAGAACAGCGTTGTCGCCGTCGTCGAAGGTCTGGAAATCAACCACCTCGGCGTCGACCCAATCGGTGAGCACCTGCCCCGCACCGGACGGTTGCTGCACCGACACCGCGCGCGACGGGCCCGAACTAGAATCGCTGGTGGAACCAGATACCGGCCACTTAGCTGCGACTGCCGCCTTGTAATTCGCGGTAGCCTCGGTGTCGGACCACTTCAGTTCGGACGCAAGGAGTTCGATTGTCTTCTCCCGGAACGCATTCGCGATCTCTTCATCCTTGCCGTTCACACAATGACCGGCAGTAGCGATCGAGCCTTTGGTGTCGACGGCATAACCGGTACACGTGGATGTCAGCGACATTTCCGGCGTCCACACGGTGCCGCTGCGCAGCGGCACCTGAACATAAGCCTTGTAGACGGTCCGAATGAATACGATCGACGGACCGACCTGAGCGGAAATCGATTTGTCGGGAGCAGCCTGGGCGGCAGGTGCGGCCACCAGCGCGGCAAGCAGAGCCACGCATAACGTCACCAGCGTGCGCCGCGTGGTGAGTCCGATATGTGCCTGTCGCATAGCCGTCTAAGTCTCCTCGTTATGCGGCCCGGTCTCGCCGACCGGCGAGATGGAACAGCCGGTCCTTGACGCGATGCCAGCGGCCACCGAAATCGCAGATGGCCAAGGCTAACACGGCGAAATCGCCGATGACCTGCCCCGGCGCGGTCGGCGAGGCGAAGTTCAGTCAACTATCTGACAAGGAGCGCGGCCCCGACAGCGAGTGCTGCCGCGCCGTATTGAACGCGCCGCGATAAGGCCACTGCCGAGCGAAGATCGTCGACGGTAGGTTGCGGACCCGAGCCAAGCGTCGGGCGTTCCTCGACATGGTTCGGATAGACGGTCGTACCACCCAGGGAGAAGTCGAGGGCACCGGCAAATGCCGCTTCCACGACACCGGCATTGGGACTCGGATGTTTGTGGGCATCGGCCCGCCACGCGCGGATGGCGCTACACGGCGCGCCTCCCAATATCGCCGCGAGCAAACCCGAAAGTCGTGCCGGGATCAGATTCGCGACATCGTCAAGTCTCGCGCTCGCCCAGCCGAAGCGGTCATACCGAGCAGTGCGGTAACCGACCATCGCGTCGAGAGTGTTAATCATCCGGTAGCTGATCACACCGGGTGCGCCCGCGAACGCCGCGGCGACCAGCGGTCCCACCGCAGCATCGGAGGTGTTTTCCGCTACAGATTCGATGGTTGCCCGGCAGATACCTGCCTCATCGAGGGCAGCGGGGTCACGTCCGCACAAACTCGGGATCAGAGCGCGCGCGGCGACGATATCGCCGCGATCGAGTGCGTCGGCCATCAGATCGCCGATCCGGCATAGCGTTGTTCCACCCAAGGTCGACCACACCGCCACTCCGACTCCGAGCGCTCCCCCTCGTCGGATTGCCAATCCTGTTGCCGCAGCGACGCTTACGCAGGTCGCGGTGAACGCCAGACCCGCACCTCGCGAGTCGCGGTACACCGTGTTCTCGAGCTTGCCGGCCAACTGCCCCATTCCGGCCACCGGGTGAAAGCGGGACGGGTCGCCGAAGATCCGGTCCGCGACGGTGCCCAACACAATGCCGACAGCAACATCACGCGATCTCCGCACTCGTCGACTCGTCACATCGGTCATCGTACGAGGGCTCGGGACGGCGCGGGCGGCTGCATGTCCGGTGCGATGCTGTGTCACCGTAGTAGTCGTGGCCAAAACAGCTCCCGACCCCGTCGAGGGCGTGTATCCGATCGAAACGGGAAGTTGTGAACTGGTTCGGGATCGGTTCACCGACGGCTGGCTGTTGTCGATCAACGGGGCACACAGTTCCCATATCGACCCCGACGATCCGCTCGCACTCGACTTCGAATACATGCGATATATGGCCGCATTGCTCGCCGATCGCGCCTCGCCCGACGCCGCTCTGCGCGTTCTCCATCTCGGCGGCGCCGCATGCGCGTTACCGCGCTATCTGGCGCAGGCATATCCCGCGTCACGGCAGGTGGCGGTGGAAATCGATGCCGAACTCGCCAGGTTGGTTCGCGAGTGGTTCGACCTGCCGCGCGCACCGCGATTACGTATTCGCGTAGGCGACGGACGCGAGGTCGCGGCATCACTCACGGCACAGTCGCGCGACGTTGTGATCCGTGATGCCTTCGGCGGTGAACCGCCCCGAACACCCGCGCATCTGACGACCGTCGAATTCACCGAATCGATCCGCCGAGTTCTCACTCCCGGCGGACTGTATCTGGCGAACTGCGGAGACAGTCGCGACCTCACCCTGGCTCGCGCGGAGGTCTCCACCATCGCCGAGGTGTTCGGACACCTTGCCTTGGTGGCCGATGCCGGCATGCTCAAAGGACGTCGAACCGGCAATATTGTCATCGCGGCAAGCGACACGCCCATCGAGCCATCATCCGAGCTAGTGCGCACCCTGCTTGCCGACCCCCTTCCGGCGCAGATTGTGGCAGGTAGACGAGCACGCGAATTCGGTCGGGGCAACGTGCGCCACGACCGAGATGTCGGTTTGCCAAACGACTAATCCCAGGTCACCTAGTAAACTCATGCGGTGCGATGCGACTATTCTCCGAGGCGGCTGCCTGCTGGTCATGGGGTATTCGTATGCTCTTATTGGAATAGATATGTCAACCCCGCCGACGAGCCAGGGGGCAACAGGTGACGGAAGAGTCGTCGAGAGTCGGGACCACGCTTGGTCCATACCGCATAGACGCGCTGATCGGTCGTGGCGGAATGGGCGAGGTTTATCAGGCCTACGACACGGTCAAGGACCGCACCGTCGCTCTCAAGTTGCTCTCGCCGCAGTTGGTGGACAACGAGGAATTCCGAACTCGGTTCATGACCGAGTCACGCACCGCGGCCCGACTCTCCGAGCCGCATATCATCCCAATCCACGACTTCGGCGAGATCGATGGCCTGCTGTTTATCGACATGCGGCTGGTCGAGGGCCACGACCTGCGCAGTATCCTGAAGAAGGGCGCGATTCCGCCGGCCCGCGCGGCAAATATCGTCACCCAGATCGCCAATGCGCTCGACGCCGCGCATAAGAACAATCTGGTGCACCGCGACGTCAAACCCGACAATATTCTCATCGACGAGAACGACTTCGCCTATCTGGTCGACTTCGGTATCGCCCATGGCATGGGTGATACGAGTATGACGATGGCCGGAACCGCACTGGGCTCATTGGCCTATATGGCGCCTGAGCGATTCGGCGACGAGCCTGCCGGGCCAGCAGCGGATACCTACTCGTTGGCATGCGTCTTCTACGAGTCATTGACTGGGCGGCAGCCGTTTATCGGCAGTAGTACCGAGTCGTTGATCACCGCGCACCTCACCAAACAGCCGCCAACGATCGGCATCGCGCTTGATCCGGTGATCGCCTACGGCATGGGCAAGGATCCAACGTCGCGCTACGGATCGACCAAGGAGTTCGCTCGCGCTATCTCCCGGGCATTGTCGACCATGCCACCGGCACAACAGAACTCGGTGATCACGCCGCCACGTCCGCAGCCTGCGCAACCGCCACGGCACACCAGTTGGCCGACGTCGGCACCGGCACCCGGCCCGGCACCGATCCGCCCCGTCTTCCCTGGCGGGCAACCACCTTCGGGCCCGTCCGGACCTTCCAACCCGCAGGTTCCGTCCGGTCCCCAAGTTCCGTCCGGTCCACAGGTTCCGTCCGGTCCACAGGTTCCGTCGGGTCCGCAGGTTCGGTCCGGCCCCCAGGTTCCGTCGAGTCCGCAGGTTCCGTCCGGCCCGCAGGGCCCCTCGGGTCCGCAGTACCAGACCGGCACGCCACCATCGGGTCTCCACGGCGCACCACAGTTCTCATCCGGACCGTCGGGGCCGCAGTTCACTTCGGGACCGCAGACCGGCGGTATCGGATCAGGGCCGCATACCCAGTCCTCCCCGACCGGCTACGGTCCGCCCACGACACCCGCATACTTCACCGGTGCACCGAACAACTCTGGCGCGCAAGGACTTCCAGCACCACCCGGGGGCAGCAGGACCAAGAAGATCGCCATCATCGCGAGTATCGCGCTGCTGGTGATCGTCCTGGGCACCGTTGGCATCATCGTCGCGACCAGTGGTGGCGACGAGCCAGGACCCACCACAACAACCGGGTCCACCACCCCGGTGGCGGGTAACACCGTCGCATGTACCTACCGCACGGTCGATGCCAACGGCCCCACGTCGCCGAAACCGCCTACCCAGCAGCCCAATACCGGTTCGACTGTCATCGACGTCGACACCTCGCAGGGATCACTCACTCTGACACTGGATCATGCGCAAGCCCCGTGTAACACCGGTGCGGTTGTGTCACTGGCCAAGAACGGCTACTACGACAACACCACCTGCCACCGGCTTTCCGCCGGAGGTGTTCTGATGATCTGCGGCGACCCGACCGGCACCCAAGCCGGTAGCCCCGGATGGGCCAATATCGATGAGTTCCCAAAGACTTTCGCGTCCACCGGCGACACCGATTCGAAGGGGCGAGCGACTGTGACCTATCCGCGCGGAACAGTCGCGCTGGTCAACACCGACCCAACCGAACGCAGCAGTGCTTCCGAAGGCACCAGTGCCGGTCAGTTGATCCTCATCATGAAACCGATGGTCACCGCTCCGATCTATTCCGCGATCGGCACGCTCGATGACGCATCGCTGGCCATCTTGGATCGGGTCGCGGCGGGCGGCTATACGGCGGATAAGTCGAATAGTAACTACGGCCGTCCCAATACTCCGTTGGTCATTTCGACAGTGACGGCCAAATAGGTCTCAACGCAACGGTTTACGTTCAGATTACGTAGTTCAGGCTGGCGATGACCCGGTCGGCGAGCTCGGCATCACCTTCAACGCCGACTGAGGTTGGGTCGGCGCTTCGACGTCCACCGACGAGCCGCGCCAATTCGACGGCATCGACGGTGAGGGTGAGATCCGGTGTGGACGAACCGAAGTCGTCGACGAGACTGGCCCGCTGCTGGACGTCGATGTACGCGGTTGCCGTCGTCGCCCCGGTGACGTCGACGCGTACCCGGGTGCCCTGCGGCGCCCGCGCTCGCTTGCCGACCACGAATGGCAGGCTCGCGAATACCTCGGCCACGGCCCAATTCGCGGGCGCCCGTTGGGTCGGCGGGTCGAGCGTCAGGCTGTCGCAAAGGTCGACGTCGTGAATCCAGCAGTCGAAGATTCGGATGCGCATGAACCGACCGTAGGTATCTGGTCCGGCAGGCGTCAGCGCCTCCACGTCGAAGTCGCTCTGCGACATGCCATTCAGCGTCGCGGTACGTACGCCGATGATCTCGTCATAGGCTTCGAGCACCTGCGACCGTGCCGATGAGGCGAAGTGTCGAAGCCAACGTTCGTTGAGTTCACCGATCGGATTGTGCACGTGCACGACATCGCTGACGTCGATGTCGGGGACAGGCCGACCGTCGAGCGTCGACTCCGTGCCGATGATATGCGCGATGATGCCGCCGATCGACCACCCCGGCAGAGTCGACGGCCGCGACCAGGCATCGTCGTCGAATTGACTTGCGAGACTGCGTAATCGACCCCACTGTTCGATCAGGGCCGACCGCACTGCGCCGATAGGGACCACTGTCGACGTCATCGGACCGGCTCCGTGCAGCTCGACGGCGCGTCGGCTAGTGAGCACATCTGAGCTGGCCGGGTAGGTCGATAGTCACGTCGAACGCCGTCGCGCGCGATGATGTCGCGGTACACGCCGACCGCGTCGGTCGGCTTGCGACGCAGCGTCGGATCGGTACGGGCATCTACGGTGTAGAGCCCGAAACGCGGTGCGAACGTGCCCCATTCGTAGTTGTCGGTGAGACTCCAATAGTTGTAGCCCATGATCGGCATACCATCGGCGCGCGCGCGTTGTACCCAGTAGATGATGTCGGCTAGGTGATCGCCGCGACGGTAGCCGTCGGCGCGGGGTTTACCGTTCTGCGTTGCCATGCCGCTTTCCACGACGTAGAGCGGTTTGCCGGGGAATTTGCGGGCGTAGTGGCGTAGTGCGTAATAGATGCCGTCGGCGGCGATGCTGGCGTCCCACATCTTGCCGGTCGCGGCGTTGACGGCCCGAAGGTCGCTTGGGGCGATCGAGTAGTAGTAATCGATTCCCACAAAGTCGAGTTTGTCGGCGACTCGGTCGAGAAAGTTGGCGTCGATCGCTGGTTCCGCGGTCGGGATATACGCGACATTGGAACTCACCTTGGCACCCGGCTGCGTGCGGTGAATATAGTCGAAGATGTTGCGGTGCACCGTGATCAGTCGGTTCACCATTGCCCCCGACGCGGCGACCGGCAGTCCGCCGTGTCGCACCTCATTGATCAGATACATGGCCGGTTCGTTGATAGTGATCCACAGTGGATTCTTGGCGGCATAGCGGTCGACGACTGAGCGCGCGTAGTTCAGCCACTGTCCGGTGATCGCTGCGTTGTTCCAGCCTCCTCGGCCGGCCACCCAGCCCGGATACACCCAATGGTCGATGGTGATCATCGGTCGCATGCCTGCGGCGACGATGGAATTGATCACGTCGTCGTAGTAGGCCCATGCCGCTGCGTCGAAACTTCCCGGCGTCGGCTGTACGCGGGCCCACTCGATTCCGACCCGATAAACCTTGACGCCCAAGCCTTTTGCCAACGAGATGTCGGAGCGGTAGCGGTGCCGGAAGTCGACGGAGTTGCCGATCGGCTCCTCGGTCTTGCCTTCCCGGATATAACGCGTCCAATTGCTGTCGGGGCTGTGGCCTTCACTTTGAAAGCCCGATGCGGCCACTCCCCATAGGAAGTTGTCGCCGAGCGGCGCGGCGGCATACGCGGGCGGACCCGTCATCGCCAGTACTGATGCGCAAAGTGCTCCGACGACTGCCAGCCGCACCCCACCGACCCATAACGAGAACTTGTTCACTCGGTTAGCCTCGCATACCTCCGCTCAAGCGATGTACTGATCGAGCGATCAAAGGAAAGATCAGGGCCGCAGCGTCTCAGCCAGAGTCCCTACGCGGCGCGCTGACCTGCCGTTTTGGGTCTGAGCGCGACAACCGCTAAATTCATGTGTTGACTCTGCTCGCGCTTCACTGTCGCGGCGAGTCACCGGCGCGTATAGCTCAGCGGTAGAGCTCTGGTCTTACACACCAGCGGTCAGGGGTTCAAATCCCTTTGCGCGCACCACATATCCACAGGTCAAAGCATTTTCTAGCTCGGCCTAAGCCTCAGAAACCTCCGCACTGTGCCGAGAGTGTGCCAAGAGATCACGGTGAGCCACCACCGAACAGTTGCGCGCCAATGGCCTCCTGCTCCTTGTCGTCGCTGTGCCCGTAGACCCGCAAAGTGAGCGCCGGATCATGGCCGAGCCACTTGGCAGCTGCCACCGGAGAGAATCCAGCGGCCAGGAGGACCGACGCGGCCGTGTGCCTGGCGTCGTGGAGCCGGCTCACGGGGAGACCCGCGGCGTTGACCAGTCGGGTGAACTCGGCACTGTAGGCCTCCGGCCGGATCGGTGTCCCGTCCTCCCGGACCGCCACAAGATCGGTGTCCGACGACCATGCCGCGCCAATAGCCAGCCGCTCGGCGGCCTGGGTGGCCTTGAACGTGTGCAGCGCTGCCAGCACGTCGTCCGGGAGCCGGAGAGTTCGCCGGGAGCGCCACGACTTCGGATCTCCGGTGTCGGTGCCACCTGCAACCACGACGCGGCTGGATGCAATGGTCAGGGTCCCAGCCTCCAGGTCTACACGCTTCCAGGTAAGTCCGAGGACCTCGGATCGGCGCATCCCGGCCAGCGTGAGGAGCCAGAGCGCATAGTCACGGCGTCCGGCGACGTGCGCGCGGAATGTAGCGGCTTGGGCGGCCGTCCATGCTTTCATCTCGGTGGGTGTCACCTTGGGCCGCTCCACCAGCCGCGCGACATTGCGGGCCACCAGACCCTCGGCCATCGCGGCGTCCAGTGCGGCCGACAGTTGCACCAACATCGTGGTGACCGTCCGGGCCGAAACTCCGGACTGTTCCGGCTCGGCGAGGGCCTTGGCAGCGACGTACCGGCCGCGTGACGGGCGTTCGACGTACCCGCCCGAGCGGAGCCGATCCAATCGGCGGGTGGCCGCACCGCCAAACTCCGCTTCCACCTCGGCGTAAGTGACCCCAGCGTCACCGCGCTCGGAGATGAACGTGAGAAGCGTCTGGGCGGACTCGGACAGGTCCGGCGTGACGTTGCGACCCGACGCCATGCGCCACTCCACCAGGTCATCGACATGGGCCTTGGTGAGTTGCTGGAGCCCGAGGCCGCCGAGCCGGTCGACAACGGGCTTGAGCGCGTGCCGATACCCGGCCAGTGTCACCGGCCGAACGTCACGGCGGCCGTCCAGCCACCGTGCCAGGAACTCCCCGAGGGTTGCGGTGTGCCCGGCGACGTACGTCCCCGCGCTCACCTCGGTAGTGATCCGGCGATATTCCTTGCGGGCCTTGGCAATCGTCGGGTAGGTGAACCGGCGACGGTCGCGGCTCCCGTCCGGTTTCACACCGACATCGGCTTGGAAGGTGTACGACACCGCGCCGTTCTTCGCGGTCCGCTTGGTGATCGGTTCAGACCGGCGGGTCCGCCTATTGTGCTCAATCATACTGACGACTGCCTACGTGGGAGTTCATCCTCACCGAGGAAACCGAGATCCTTGGCCTTGCGTATCCATCGGTCCACGGTCGGGACCTCACAGTGCATTTGTGCCGCCACGGTCTTGCGTATCGGATGCCCGGTCCGCACGGCCGCCCGGACCCGCTGGGCAACCTCTCGATAGTGGTCGTCACCGTACCGGCGCCGGGCGGTGGCGGCCTCTGGTCTAGCCGATGCCTCAGCTCGGCGCGCGTCGGCGGCCTCGGACAGCTCATCGTCGGTCAGATCCTCATCGCCTGGCCGGGTGAGCACGGGGTCAGCGAACACGCCATCGGCGGCCAAGGCGTACCGCGCAGCGGCGTATGCCAGGCGTCGAGACGGGATGCCGCGCAACGTTTGTGGAGTGATTTGAGCGTCGGTCTCGGATCGGATCTGGAGGTCCACCAGCCTCGGCCCCTTACTCCCGGTGGTGATCCCGACGACGTAATAGTGTTCGTGGCCGACGAGGCGAACTGCGATCCCGTGAAGGTCGCCGCGCTCGCCGGCAACCCGGCCAAGGTCCATTACGTCGCCGGTTTTAAGTTGTCGATGTGTGCTCACAACCGATAGCTTAACAGTCTGGACAGTTCACACCAAGTGCGACAGTCTCGACTCATGGCAAACAACACGTACAACCCTCAGGACATGGACGAACTCCTCAGTCGTCCAACCGTTTCCGTCGAACAGGCTGGCCGCCTCTTTGGCATATCGCGTGCCCACGCCTACGCCATGGTCCGGGATGGGTCCATGCCGGCCATCAGGCTCGGGCCGCGTCGGGTCCGGGTTCCCTCGGTCCGGCTCCGCGAAATGCTCGGCCTCGCCGATACCCCGAGCCGATTCAACGAGTTGGCCGCTGCGCCACTTGACGCGACCGAGAGCCAAGCCCAGGCGCTCCACCGTCCGCAACCTGGACGGCGTGCCGTCGGATTCCTGTGACGTTTCGCGACGACCCAACCCGACCGCGAACACCGTCAAGGCCACTGGGCCAACACTTTACGAGAATCAGGAGGCACGAACATGCCAACGCAAACAGAAACGGTCCCCGGCGACCCGAACGCCGGAGACCGTCTCATCAACCCGTCGAACACGTCAACACTCGACACCTTCAGGATACCCCAGGTGGGTACCGGCGGGCGGCACGGCGGCGCTGTGCAATGAGCCGAGTAAACGGCACCGACATCGCGGTCGATCTCATGGCCACGCGGCTGGAGAAGGCCGTCAGGCTGGTCCACGATACCGGCGGCAACTCGCACGAGTTCGCCACCGCTGTGCGGAAGTACGCGACGAACAAACGCGCGGCCGAGGCCTATGAGCAGGCCAAGAATGAGGCCAAGTCGGCCGAGGTTGCCGAGCGCATTGAGGCCCTCTGGCTGGAGCGCGATGACCTGGACAACATCCCCGGTCTGGAGCCACTCCTTGGCACGCTCCTGTTCCGTAAGTCGCTGGTGGTGCTGGCCGGCGCGCCGGGGAGTTTCAAGACCTTTGTGGCCCTGGACTGGGCCGCCACCATCGCCACCGGCGGGTCCTGGCAGAACCACGGGGCCACGCGCGGGACCGTGGTCTATCTGGCGGGTGAGGGTGACGCCGGTTTCCCCAAGCGACTCCGGGCGTGGGAGATCGCCCACAACAAGGGAGCCAAGGCCCCTATTCAGGTATTCCCGCGACCGGCGGGTTTGCACCGTCCGGGAGATCCCGAGACCGAGGGCCTGGTGAACTCCATCATCCGACGCAAGCCCGACTTGGTCATCGTGGACACCCTGGCGCGCTATTCCCCTGGGATGAACGAAAACTCAGCCGAGGATATGGGCCAACTGGTCCAGGTCCTCTCCCGAATCAAGGACGAAACCGGCGCGGGCGTCGTGGTGGTTCACCACACGACCAAGGACGGCGGCACCGAGCGCGGCTCCTCAGCGCTGCGCGAGGCCTCGGACGCGCTCTACATGATGGAGTCCCCGAACAAGACCCGCCGGACGGTGGAGTTCTACATTGACCGATCTAAAGATGAGGCCTCCGGCGGTCCGGGGATCAAACTCGGCCTGGAAGTGGTGGACACTCCGCTCGGCTCATCGCTGGTGATCCCGCGGGTGGACCCTTTCGCCGCCGAGGTTGTCCCCGAGGCCCCGGCCGCCATGCCAACGGCCAAGGCCACCAACAAGGTCAAGCTCCCTGGAACATGTACGTCCACATGCGCGACACCGCCAACGGGTGGACCGCGGCCGAGATCCGGGCCTTGGTCAAGGACTCGCCGCTCAACCTCGGGCCAAACGAAAAACGCCGCTGGGGTGAGACCTGGGGCCAGGCCACCAAGGAAAACTACGTCATCCAGGCCGCCGGGACTCAACGGTGGGAGCTGGACGCCCGCCTGGTGGAAAACGAGTTCGGATTCTGCGCCGAGGCCGAGAACTACTACCGCCGTCATGTGCTTGAGGAGGGTTTCGATGCCTAATCCTGACAGGGGTCCGCTGCGGGGGGCCGGTGGGGTCCGTTGTGACTTGAGTCATAGGGGTCCGCTTGTGGGGTCCGCACGGGGTCCGGTGAGTCCGCTCAAGTCAGTTTCCCCAGGCCAAGGCCTGTTTCCCGAGCGGACCCCTAGCGGACCCAGGTCGATAGGTCCGCTTGAGGGTCCGGTCCGGGGTCTTTAGCCCCGGACAAGCGGATCGACCCGAGAACAAACAACAAAAACAAGGGCTTTGGAGGCCAACAATGAGCAATCCAATTCTGACCATAATGCTGGAGGCTTTGGTGAAGGAGGCCGCCCGACAACATCCAATCCGGGTAGTCCAAACGGCATCGGGTGGCTGGGATGTCACCGTGAGACTGGACGGCACCTACACCGACCGGGCCGACGCTGAGGCATCGGCGGAGTTCCTCACCGGCGCTCTCATCGACGCGGCCGAGCAACAGCAACAGCGGGCCTTACTTCCGTTCTCGGTCGCACGGGAAGCGGCATCGGCGGGGTCTGGTGTCCCTGACATAATCCTTGCGCTCGGTGAGCAGGATGACGAGTTAGCATGAGCGCACCCGCACCCGCACCCGCACGCGCCCGACGATCTGCGGACGCCCGCGTCCTCGCCGCCCCGCGACGGTCCGGTAGCTCTGGCCGCCGCAATTCTGCGCGCGTCAGCCGATCTGCGCGGGGCACGATGCACGACAACGCCGAGTTTATTCGACCCGGACCGTCCGGCTGTGGATCTCGGTTACGACGACGAATCTGCACGGTGGGCCGCGGTGCAGGACACCTGCATCTCCCTCCCCGTCCGTGGCCGGTGTTGGCAATGGATCAATGGAATGTCGATCAACTCGCGTCCGGCTGGACCGACGGCGGCGGGCATGGCCAACCCGTTTGCCCAGCGCCGCCCGGCTCAGCGCCACGCTCCCGAGCCAGATCCGCCGCCACGGGACCGGTGTGACCCCGCGGCTGAAACGTGGCGACCGGAGCCGATTCAAACCGAGTATTAACCGACGGCGGAGGAACCGCCGATGACCAAACGACTCGGCACACCGAACACCAGCACCGGTGAGCGCCAATATCGAAAACACCGAGCCCGTTTCCGTGCCCGTTGCGAGGAACTCAACGCGCCGTGCCATCTCTGCGGCCGTGCCATCTCCTACGACCTGGACGACGGGACCGACCCCGACAGTTTCGAGCTGGATCACTTCCACCCACGCAGCACACACCCCGAACTCATGCGCGATGTCGGCAACTTCCGCCCGGCGCACAGCGCGTGCAACCGGAGCCGCGGGACCAAGCCGGTGGTCCCGACCCTCGGGACGCCGTCGGAGGCGTGGTGAGGGTGGGTAGGGGTCGCAATCACGGGCGTTCGCCCCGCCCGGCACCTCCGCCGGTGAGGTTTCGTTTGAAAAACGCGCCGAGGCTCCGCCCCTCAAAACCTAGTCTTTTGATAACAGTTACCAAGATCGGAGCAATACTTTACGCAACTGCCGACATTTCCGACGATGCGCGGTCCACGCAGCCAGACTGCTCGCCGAGGTCGCACGCGATCCCCGCCGACGCTATGAGCGGGGCGGCACCTTATATCGACGTGACCCGCGCCACTGGCGAGAACGAGTTGCATGAAATAATTGCCGACAGCATCGCCGAGGCTCCAGCGCGCAGCTCATTGACGCGGCAAACTATGACCGCGCCAACCGAGGACTGGCAGCCGACACACTCAGGAACTGCATGCGCAGGCGCGACGAAGCGATCAGACAGCACAAGTTGTTTGACACGCACCCGGCGGTTGGCGCCCGCGCCGCGGTCGCCGCCCAAAGAACAGACACGGCGCATCGTGGGTCGAGCGCATCACCCGACCCTGCATCCACGACGAGCCGCGCATAGCCGTAGTGATCGCCGGAACAAGGCCACAACGAACGCCACGCATTGGAGCGCGACCAGCGGCTGCGTCTGTGTATCCATACCCGCATCTGCGGCACAGTCACGCGAACGGGCCGCACCACCCCACCTCCACGCGAGCGTTAAGTACCTGACCCGAACGACAGGCCACACTCACTCCAAATCGAGCCACTGCGCGCGGTCACGCCCACCGTTGCTGTCGCGCGAATCAACAAGACCCTCGCGGCCGGCCCAGGCGCACGGGATAAGCGGTCATTTGCGGTCGAATTCGGTTAGATGCGGGTTAAATCGGCAATAGAACTGCTAGCCTGAGGCGATCATGTTAAAACTGAGACGACCCCACATGCTGGCATGAGCCTGCCCCCAGTGGACTCATCCGGGAAGGCAACTTATGGCTGAGCCGGACGACCGTTGGCTCTCCGTCGACGAGATTTGTCAGCACCTCGGTGTTAGCAGCGACACTGTGTACCGCTGGATCGACCGCTCCGAGATGCCCGCGCACAAGATGGGTCGGAAGTGGAAGTTCAAGCGTGGGCAGGTTGACGCCTGGGTCGAGGCTGGCGGCGCTGCCGCCAACGAGGCGCGCGAGAGCCACACAGACACCGAGAGCAGGGATGAATGACCTCACAACGTCTCAGCATCAGCGCGGTCGACCTGTTCAGCGGAGCGGGCGGACTGACTCATGGTCTGGCCAAGGCCGGAGTCAACGTCAGGGTCGGCGTGGATGTCGACCCGGCGTGCGAGTACCCCTACACGGCCAACAACAAGGCGAAGTTCCTGCTGAAGTCAGTCGGCGACCTTGAGCCCGGAGACCTTACTTCGTTCTTCCTCCCCGGGAGCGTACGACTTCTGGCCGGCTGCGCGCCGTGTCAGACCTTCTCCTCGTACAACCAGAAGTCGTCAACCGAAGACGACCGCTGGTGGCTGCTGAGGCACTTCTCACGCCTCGCCAAGGAGATGCTCCCTGAACTCGTCACGATGGAAAACGTGCCTGGTCTGCTAAATCACGCCGTCTTCGACGAGTTCGTTGCATCGCTTGAGGAGAGCGGCTACAAGGTTTCCAAGCAGCTCGTCAACTGCCAGGACTACGGAGTACCCCAGCACCGGAATCGCCTTGTGCTGCTGGCGTCACGCATCGGCCCCATCAGCCTCCTCACCCCAGAGCAGTTCAAAGCGAAGCCGAGAAGTGTTCGTGACGTGATCGGGGAAGGCAAGGTTCCTGCGCTCGCAGCCGGGGCAGCCGACCCGAAGGACCGGCTACATCAGTGTTCGGGGCTCTCCTCACTGAACCTGCGCCGAGTCAAGGCATCCAAACCCGGAGGTACCTGGCGTGACTGGCCCGAGGAGTTGGTTGCGGAGTGCCACAGGAAGGAGTCCGGGAAGACTTACCCCGGCGTCTATGGCCGTATGACGTGGGACGATGCTGCCCCGACCATGACGACCCAGTTCTACGGCTTCGGCAACGGCCGCTTCGGTCATCCGAGCCAAGACCGCGCGATCTCGCTACGCGAAGGTGCCATCCTTCAGAGCTTCCCGCCGAGCTATCAGTTCGTCGCGCCGGACGCTCCAGTCCATATGAAGACCATCGGCAGACTAATCGGTAACGCTGTGCCAGTCGCTCTAGGTGAACTGATTGGGAAGAGCATCAAGGCACACGTCAAGGAGCATCGCGAGACGCTGCTCAGCCTTCGTGCTGAAGGGCAGCTCGCGTGACGATGACGAGCACCTTCACGACGCCTATCCCGAACCAGACAGTCCCCGAGCCTGGCCAACTCGTTGAAGTGCGACGCCGGCAGTGGGTTGTTGCCGAGGCGCCAAGCGGTAGCTCGCTGCCAGGCGCGCAGTCGCAGCATCTCGTCACTCTTGCGTCGCTAGATGAGGATGCTCTGGGGGAAGAGCTTCAGGTGATCTGGGAGCTGGAGCCGGGCGCGCGGGTGTTGGACAAGGCCGGGCTTCCTGCGATATCAGGTTGGGACTCCGATGATCGGCTGGAGGCGTTTCTCGACGCAGTGCGTTGGGGTGCCGCAACAAACGCCAACCGCTCATTTCTTCAGGCGCCGTTCCGAAGCGGCATCTCAATCGAGGACTACCAGCTCGACCCCTTGGTGAGGGCGATCGACATGGCCAGGGTGAACCTCCTCATCGCTGACGACGTGGGCCTGGGCAAGACCATCGAAGCCGGCCTGGTCGTGCAGGAACTCCTTGTCCGGCATCGAGCGCGGACGGTGCTCATTGTTTGCCCTGCGAGTCTCCAGGCCAAGTGGCAGACCGAGATGCAGGAGAAGTTCGGGCTGGAGTTCCGAATTGTTGATACCGACTACGTGAAGCAACTGCGTCGGAGCAGAGGCGTCCAAGCGAACCCATGGACATCGTTCCCACGCCTCATCACGTCGATGGACTGGGCAAAGAGCGGCGAAGGCCTACGGCTCCTCAAGGATGTCCTACCTCCGCAGGCGTTCTACCCACGCAAGTTCGACATCTTGATCGTGGACGAGGCGCACAACGTTGCACCCGCCGCTGCGACTCGGTACGCGTTGGAAAGCCAGCGGACCAGGTTGATTCGGACGCTCGCCCCGCACTTCACTCATCGACTCTTCCTGACTGCGACGCCACACAATGGCTATCAAGCGTCGTTCACGTCGCTTCTCGAACTGCTTGATGACCAACGCTTCGCACGCTCTATCCTGCCCGACGAGCAGCAACTGCATCGGGTAATGGTGCGTCGCCTCAAGAGCGACATCACCGACGCCGACGGTAACTCGGTGTTCCCTGCGCGGAAGCTCGTTCCTCTCGCAGTCGCGTATACTGATGAGGAGCGAGAAGCCCACGCCCTGCTCCAACGTTTTATTCTCGACCGCTCGAAGAGCGTCAGCGGGAGTAAGTACGCCTACGGTACCGACTTCGCCCACAAACTCCTCAAGAAGCGCCTCTTCTCCTCGCCCTCGGCCTTTGCGACAACTCTCGCCCGCCACCGAGAGACCTTGAGCCGAGGCCCGCGATCCTCGAAGAGCAGCCCGATGGACGACCGGGTTCTGCGCAAGGCCATTTTGCGAACTGAGGAAGACCAGGCCGACGACTCAGCCTTGGAAGATGCGCAACAAGAGGCGGTGGAGTTGGCGACCGAACTTGCGGCACCGCTCTCCCCGGAACAGCGGGACATGCTGGATCGTCTTACCGCATGGGCCGAGAAGTCACGCAACAAGGCCGACTCCAAGGCCACGGCCATCCTCGACTGGATCGCATCACACCTCAAGAATGACGATGGCGAGTGGAACGACAAGCGCGTCATCCTGTTCACGGAGTACCGAGCGACGCACACCTGGCTCCAACAGATTCTGGCGAGTCACGGTTACGGCGGCGACCGGCTCACATTCCTCCACGGTGACGTTGCGCCCGACGAACGCGAGATCGTCAAGGCAGCATTCCAAGCCGACCCGGCAGTGTCGGCCGTCCGCATCCTGCTGGCCACCGACGCTGCATCTGAAGGGATCGACCTCCAGAACTACTGCAACTACCTCATCCACGTCGAGGTTCCTTGGAATCCCAACGTCATGGAACAGCGCAACGGCCGCATCGACCGGCACGGCCAGAAGCAGGAGGCCGTGTTCATCTGGCACCCTGTCGGTCGCACACACGACGGCAGGGCATTGACGCCAGGCGAGGTCGTCGGCGACCACGAGTACCTGATGCGAGCCGCCAGCAAGGTCGAAACCATCCGCGAAGACCTCGGCAGCGTCGGCCCCGTAATCGCCCGCCAGATCGAAGAGATCATGCTCGGACGACGCACCGGATTCGACACGAGCTCCGCAGAAGCCCACGCCGCTCGCGCTCGCCGATTCGTTAGTGCGGAACGGCAACTGCGCGAGCGGATTCAGCGACTGCACAATACGCTCCTGCAAGCGCAGGACGAGTTTCATATGTCTCCCACGAACGTCGCCCGAGCTGTCGAGGTTGCCCTTGACCTTGCGGAAAAGCCAGCACTGATCCCAAGGCACCTGTCGACTGGCTCCGGCGCGACCATCTTCACCGTCCCAGAACTCGCCGGTTCCTGGGGTAAGGCGACGCACGGGCTTGAGCACCCGCACACCAGAGAACGACGCCCCATCACCTTCGACCACGCCGTAGCGAAGGGCAATGACGACGTAGTGTTGGCGCACATCGGACACCGGCTCGTCCAGATGTGTCTACGGCTCCTGCGTGAAGAAATCTGGAAGGTAGAAGACACCAAGAAGCTCCACCGTGTGACCGTTCGCTCCGTGCCTGACAGTCTGATGAGCCAACCAGTGGTGCTGCTCTGGTCTCGGCTGGTTGTCACTGGAGGCGACCACCGCAGGCTCCATGAAGAACTGCCCCTCTCCGGTGGGGAACTTGGCCACGATCGCTTCTCCCGCATCCATCAGGTGGGAAGGCGCGAGGAACTCCTTCGAGCCGCCGCACCGATCGCGCCGAGCGACGCGCTCTTCGCTGTTCTCAAGCGACGCTTTGAGAACAATGAACGGGCGATCATGGCGGCTGTCGAGGCCAGGTCGAAGGAGCGCCTCGACAGCTTGGACAAGACCCTGACCGACCGCATGAGCCACGACGTTGCAGACCTTGATGCGGTTCTCAGCGAGCTCGAACGAGCGATCACCAAGGAACTGAGGTCCGATGAGGAAGGCAGCGAGCTGTACCTACCGGGACTCTCTCCGCAGGAGATGAATCAGGTAACCAGGGACATTGCGGCGCTCGAAGCGCGTCTCGCCCGCATCCCAGAGGAGCGGCGCGCGGAAGAAGCCGCGATCATGCGCCAGTACGCCGATCCTGTGGCGCGGACGTTCCCAGCAGCCGTCATCTTCCTCGTCCCCGAGTCCATGACAACGGGGGGATGAGTACATGGCTATACGATCGCAACAAGTTGAATGGCTCTCGCTCGTCGAGGCAAGCGGCCCCTTTCTCGCACTTCCAGTTCTCGAACAAGCCTTCCCCCAAGGTCTCGACTCGGTTGAAACGCCGAAACGACAACTACTTCGCGCCGCCTACTACGAGTGGCGCGATGCCGTTGATGAAGGCGACGAACTACTGCCTCAACTACACGAAGCCTGGGTGAACCTCGTTCTCACTGAGCTTCTTGAGTTCGACTTGGAGTCTGCGACTCCTGGTACGGCATGGGTCGGTGAGCTCCCGTCGGTCGCGTCGCCTGATGCCGCATCAAGATTCACTCCGTCGTGGATCATCCATGCACCCGGCTCAATCCAACCGCGCTCGTTCATCTCGGTCGTCCGGCCTGGAGCGCCCCTCGATTCGGCCGCCAACGCAGATGGCTGGATCGCCAACGAAATTGAACGCATGACACTCCTGTGCCGTGCACACGGTGTGCGCGTCGGCATCGTCACCAACGGGGAGTCCTGGGTGCTCGTCAATGCACCGACCGACTCACCTTCCGGGCAGACGACGTGGCACTCGCGCTACTGGTTTCAGGAACCAGCCACGCTCAAGGCCTTCCAGTCTCTCCTCGGAGTGCGCCGCTACTTCGGCCCGACCGCCGAGACCCTCGAAGCACTCCTTGATGAGTCACTGAAACACCAAGAGGAAGTCACCGACACGCTGGGCGAACAGGTCCGCCGTGCCACTGAGGTTCTGATCCAAGCCCTCGATAAGGCGGATGAGGATCGCAACCGGGAACTCTTGCACGATGTGCCGCCCGCTCTGCTTTACGAGGCATCCCTCACCGTCATGATGCGCCTCGTGTTCATCTTGTGTGCCGAGGAACGTGGCTTGTTCCTACTCGGTGACCCTGTTTACGACCAGAACCTCGCCATCTCAACCCTCCGAGGACAACTCGCCGAAGAAGCTGACCAGGACGGTGAGGAGGTCCTGGAGCGAAGATACGACGCTTGGGCGCGAGTTCTGTCGGCCTCGCGGGCCGTCTACGCGGGGATCAACCATGAGGACTTGCGACTACCCGCTATGGGCGGCTCGCTCTTCAACCCTGACCGGTACCCCTTCCTCGAAGGTCGAGCCCTCAGCACCTCTTGGTTTGACACTCCTGCCAAACCGCTGCCAATCGATAACCGCACGGTGCTCTTGCTACTCAACTCGTTGCAGGTCTTGGAGCACACCCGAGGTGCGCTCGCTCTCTCCTACCGGGCGCTAGATGTTGAGCAGATCGGGCACGTATACGAGGGATTGTTGGAGCACACCGTTGTTCGCGTTCCGGAGATCACTCTTGGGCTCAGAGGCTCCGCAAAGAACCGCTTCCCAACGAGCGACTTGGCCTCACTGGAATCATTGCGCCTTGACGGCGTTGAGGCTCTGGTCGTCCGTCTCGTAGAGATCACGGGGAGGACGGCATCCTCAGTTCGAAACGACTTGATGAAGCCTGTATCGGATGCATTGCGTGCCGATATCCTCATATCTGCCAACGGTGACCGGCTGCTCGCAGATCGTGTTCGACCATTTGCCCACCTCATCAGGACGGATGCTTGGGGAGAGGCAATCATCTACCGAGCGCAGTCTTTCATGGTCGCAGCTGGAACCGATCGGCAGGAAAGTGGAACACACTACACGCCACGGTGGCTCACGGAGCAAATCGTGCGCGTTTCTCTTGAACCGGTCGTCTACATCGGCGCAGGCGAAGGCATCCCGCGCCATGACTGGGTACTCAAGTCTCCTTCTGAACTGCTGGAAGTCAAAGTCTGCGACCCAGCGATGGGGTCAGGAGCGTTCCTCGTCCAGGCCTGTCGATACTTAGCCAATCTTCTTGTTGAATCCTGGTCGTTGGCTGAGGCTGATGGCTTCAGTATCACAGCGAACGCCGAGGTAGTCGATGAGCTTGCCGCACGTGAGCCCTTGTCCCGGAACACGAATGAGCGAATCATCGCAGCTCGGCGCCTGATTGCGGAGCGTTGCCTTTACGGCGTGGATGTTAACCCACTCGCCGTGGAGCTCTCGAAGCTCTCGATTTGGCTCGTCACTCTCGCTCAGGGTATGCCCTTCGGCTTTCTCGATCACAATCTCCGCCCGGGGAACAGTCTTCTCGGAATGCAGACCCCGAGCCAGTTGGCCGCATTCTCAATGACTCCAATCGCGGCCGAGCAGCCACAGCCAACTGTCTTTACTCAGGTTGTCGAACAGTCTATGGCGGAGGCACTCACAGTTCGCCGTCAGTTGAGGGCCACGAATATCCGCGACGTTGCAGACGTCGAAAACATGGCCACGCTTGATCGCATGTCCCGCGCTCGCACCGCGCAGATTTCCCTACTGGCAGATGCAGTTTTGGCTGAGACCATCCGTAGCGAAGGGAAGAAGCGCCAACTCAGCGCAGCCCTGGGTCGTCTAAGCACGTCCGCGATGGACCTGCTCGACGGCAATGAAGAAGTTGCCCGTGAGATTAGTTCGGTTGTCCGCGCCGTATTGCCCGCCACGAACACCTTTCACTGGTTCCTAGAGTTCCCAGAGGTGTTCGATGGCGGCAAGAATGGGTTTGACACAGTAGTTGGCAATCCGCCGTACATCAACGCTGTGGAAATGTATCTCGGCGCGTCGCCCTTCGCGCTCAAGAAGTACTACTCAGGTCACTTCGTTACGGCGGTTGGCAGTTACGATGCGTTTGTTCTCTTCTATGAGCGTGCTATGGCGATCGCTGGAGAGCAAGCGACAGTTGGCCTCCTGATTCCGAACAAGGTGCTCAGCGCCGAGTATGCAGAGGCGCTTCGGCGTCAGATCGTCTCAACGTCTACGGTGCGTTCGCTTGTGGATTTCTCGACCACCGGCGCCTTCTCAGCGAGCGTCTACCCGGTTGCTCTAGTTACCAGCACACCATTCGCGGACCGCGACTGCACAGTTCTTGATGCCAAAGGAGCGATTCGGTCCGCGGCTTCGCAATCATCCCTGCGGACTGCGCCGCGGCACCTGTGGTCGTTTCTGCTCACTGATTTTGCTGAACTTCTTAGCTCGGCCCTGGCCTCAAGCGTTGACCTCGGGCGACACTTTGACGTGTCTGCGTCCGCAACAGTGTCCGAAGCCTACGAGATAGCGCCGTTTGTGCAGTCCAATCCGGACGGACTAGTCCCGCCGAGCCACGCGCAGTTTGTCGTCAGTGGGAACGTTCGTCCCTTCGGGACAACCTGGGCTGAGTCACCGGTTCGCTATCTCAAGGCGAGGTATGAATTTGCCTCGGTCGCGCTAGATGGCTTGCCGCCTAAGAGAAGGCTCCAGACAACGTCGCCGAAACTGATCATTTCCGGGATGTCGAAGCGTCCCACGGCGTTCCTTGATGAGCATGGCCGGTACTGCGCCGGTAAATCGACCGTTATTGTGCTGCAACCCGACAGCGAAGGTATTCCGCTAGGTCTCTTGGGACAAGTACTGAACTCACGCGTCGCAGCATTGATATACCTGGGACTGTATGCGGGACTTGCCTTGTCGGGCGGATACTTGCGCTTCGGGTCACCGCAGATCTCAGCTTTCCCGATTCCGGCAGGGCTCACCAAGACGCGTGATGCTGAAGCGAAACTGGATGAAGACGCGCTGGCGCGCCTCTACGGCTTGAACCCGGAAGAAGTGTCGGCCGCATTTAAGGCGAACTTCAGCGACCAGGCAGAAAACGATGCGAGCAACCGTACGTCAGCGAGCGAGTAAGGAGGAGTCAATGGCGAATGCATGGATTGTTAATGGCGGGTCTGAGCTAGCTGAAGGGTTCGCTCTGACCCTTGAGGTTGGTGTTGCCGACTTTGACGCGATGAAGGGCGATGGGCTCCTCATCCATTCCGATGGGCTGGCTGTAGCAGTCGGCCGCGTCTATCGCCTGAGAAAAGCGGCAGGTGAAGTCACTCTCTATCTCGACGCTCTCGCTCGTGCTGACGAACCCGCCCCGCTTGATGATTTGAGTCTCACCGGGGGTTCATCGACAGCCGCGGCTCGCGTCGAGTGGGATGTCTTTGATGGTGCAGTTGTCAGGCTGACCGGCGAAAGCTTCGACGCTCTGCCAAGGCTGGCAGGCACGTCGAAGGCTGAGCAGGCGTACGTCCGTGACCTGCTCCGCTTCGCTGTTGTAGATGACCTACTTGGCCCTGCCAATGGCCCGCACGAAGAGATTGTGGGAATGAGCGTCCGAGATCGCTACCTTGTTGGAAAGCTGGCCCCGCTCGACCCATCGCACGACGCGCCGACTACGACGGAGCTCGCCGAAGAGGACGTACCTGACGGCGATACCCCCCATGACCTGCGGGCGTACGGCAACGAGGCCCACATCAGCCGAGATGCTGTACCAGCAACGAGTCCTGCTGAGGAGCAGGATGAGCCGGAAGTCAACCCTTCGGAGAGTCAATCGCTCGTGCCGTCGTCGATGGGCCTCACGTTCTGCGTCGCGGACGACCAACCGGCCGTCGAGGTCGCTGTCTCGTGGGGACGTTACGTTCGAGCTAAGACCGAGGACACGGGCAAGCGTTGCTGGAAACGTCTGCCTGCGGGCGGAACGATCACGGTGGTTCTCTCCGAAGGCTCGTTGACGCCGACGACGGTGGATGATGCGCTGCCGGAGGTTCGGCTCCAAGGGAGCGTGAGCCAGCCGCTTGGGCAAGGCGATCGTCTGGTCACTCTGTTCTTGGTCAACGGGCAGACTGAGCCTCGGCAGAACCGCGATCAAGCGTGGGTGTTTCAGCCGGAGATCGTCGTCCGTGATGCCGCGGGGAGCTCGATCTTCCGTCGCCGTCCGCTGCTCCAGGTGGAACAGCACGATGAGGAACGTCTGTCCTTGGAGATGATCTATCGCAGGCGCGTTGAGTTTGCGACCGGGCACGGCATCTCGGTGCACGCGGCCGCCGATCCCGCGAATCCCGAGTTGGCTACTGAGATACGAACCGCCGTCATCCCCGACGAGGAAATCCAGATAACAGAGGCACCGGGGGCTGACCCGGCCGACCGCGCTGCGCTCCGCGCCCTGCGTACACAAGGGCTGCTTGACATGGAGAAGTTGGCCGACCCAGCGGAGCTCACCGACGAGGAGTTGCTCGCGGCCCTGACTGTTCTCACGGGCGACTACGAGGACTGGATCAAGGAGAACCGCGCCGTGATCGGGGTTACGGTCGAGGGCTACGACGCCCAGGCTGCTGAGGCGCTGGGACGTTGCGATCTGGTTCTCGCGCGGCTCAAAGAGGGCATCTCAACGCTCCGCAGCAACAAGGACGCGATGTCTGCGTTCCGGTTTGCCAACCGTGCGATGGCCCAGCAGCGTGTGCGGAGCATCTACGCGCGCAAGCGCCGACAGGGCGAAGCCGTGACGGTGGACGAACTGAACACCCCTGCAAACCGCACCTGGCATCCATTCCAGCTTGCCTTTCTGCTACTGTCCGTCCCGGCTCTGGCCGACCCGTCGCATTCAGACCGGACCGAGCCGTTGGCTGCCTATGCCGACCTGCTTTGGTTTCCGACCGGTGGCGGGAAGACGGAGGCGTACCTCGGCGTGGCAGCTTTCGCGATGTCGATACGTCGGCTCCAAGGCGCGCTAGGCGGCGTAGACGCCGGCCGAGGCCTCGCCGTCATCATGCGGTACACGCTTCGCTTGCTCACCTTGCAGCAGTTTCAACGTGCCTCGACGCTGATCTGCGCTATGGAGTTGCTCCGGAAGCAAGCCCCGGACGTCTGGGGAACTGAGCCGTTCGCTCTCGGGCTTTGGGTGGGCGGGAGCGTCACACCGAACCGCACAGAGGACAGCCACGACGCCATCGAGAAGGAGCGAGACAACAGGCGCGACACTGGATCAACGCCTGCCCAGTTGACGAGTTGCCCCTGGTGCGGCTCTGCAATCAATCCTGGTCGTGACATCACCGTCGAGAAGTACCCCGGCTCAGCCCGAACGTTCATCTATTGCAGCGACAAGTATGGACGGTGCGAGTTCTCCAAGGCCCAGTACCCGGAGCTGGGTCTGCCAGTGGTTGTCGTGGACGAAGAAATCTATCGCCGTCCTCCCACGATGCTCATCGCGACCGTGGACAAGTTCGCCATGATGGCATGGCGCGGCGAGACTCGGACACTGTTCGGCGCAGCCGCTCTGGAGTGCCCCCGGCATGGCCTCCTGTGGCCCGGTAGCCTGTGCCAGGGCAATCACAAGGCCGAACGAGGCAAGCCTGCCACGCGAGTGAAGGCCATCTCTCCGCTTCGACCACCGGACCTCATCATCCAAGACGAGTTCCACCTCATCAGCGGGCCACTCGGGACGATGGTCGGCGTCTATGAGACGGCCGTCGACGAACTCTCCACATGGATGCTGGGCGACAAGAGGGTCAGACCGAAGGTCATCGCTTCTACCGCAACCGTCCGCAAGGCCGAGGAACAGGTGAACAACGTATTCCTCCGTCAGGTGGCGATCTTCCCGCCGCACGGCCTAGATGTCGAGGACAACTTCTTCTCTGTCCAACGTTCTACCGAAGACAGGCCAGGAAGGCTCTATCTCGGCATCTGTTCGCCTGGTAGCTCTCGACCTGCGGTGCTTATCCGGGTATACGTCGCGCTGCTCACTGCGGCGAAAACACTCTTCCAGGACTTCGGCGCCGCTGCGGACCCCTATATGACGCTCGTTGGCTACTTCAACTCGCTGCGCGAACTTGGCGGCATGAGGCGACTCGCCGAGGACGACGTGCAGACTCGTGCGTATCGAGTGGAAATGAGTGACGTGAGCCGCCCGGGCTTGACGCAGCGCTCGGTGAACCAGGTCGATGAACTTACTTCGCGTGTCACGAACAAGGAGATTCCCCAGAAGCTTGACCGCCTGGAACTCCCATTCAAGGAGAAGTGGGAGACAGGGGAGGCGAGAGCGTACGACGTTGTTCTAGCGACGAACATGCTGTCGGTCGGTGTAGACGTGAACCGCCTTGGTCTCATGGTAGTAAACGGACAGCCGAAGAACACGGCCGAGTACATCCAAGCAACGAGCCGTGTCGGTCGCGCTTTCCCGGGCCTCGTGGTCACCGTGCTGACGTGGAGCAGACCACGCGACCTTTCGCACTACGAGACCTTCGAGCACTACCACTCAACGTTCTACAAGCACGTCGAAGCGCAGTCAGTGACACCGTTCGCGCCGCGAGCGCTCGACCGGGCCCTCACCGGAACGATGGTCAGCCTGATGCGCCTGAACAATGACGGCCTGAACCCGAATCTCGGCGCCCAGGCTATGGATAAGACTGCCGGCCCAGAAGCGACCCAGGCGATCAAGGCCGTCTCCGAACGGGCCTGGAAGGCGAAAGACAAGGCTGCGCGAGACCTTGTCGTAGGCATGGCGCGAGACCGCACCGACCGTTGGGCGAAAGAATCAGCGATGGGAGGACGGCGGCTCGGATACGAGACAGAGCGGGGCCAAGGAGACGTAGTCGCGTTGCTGAAGAAGCCCGGCGCCCAAGCTTGGGATGAGTTCACCGTGCCTATGTCGATGCGCGAGGTCGAGCCCGGTGTGCAACTCGTCATGGATGCTGCCAGACGGACTGCTGACGCTCCGCACTGGAAGCCACGTCCGCAGCCGACGGACGGAGATGCCCAATGAGCACGAACAACTACGTCGTCGGGCAGGTGCGTCCGAGCCAGCTGCTCTGGGCGTACGGGCCGGGCTCGATTGTCGATCTGCCGAACCTGTCGGTCGTGACGATGGGGCTGAACAAGTGGGACCCGAACCGTTGCCCTCCCGTCGAAGAAGCTCGGCTTCTGGCCGAGGTCAAGCGCGTCCTTGGCCCTCAGGTGCAACGGCTGCGCATCCCGCCGTTCCTCAAGGAGGACCGCCCCGACCCCTTCTCAGCAGAGGGTCGCGTCGGAGTGCCGGTCAGCCCGTTCCCACGATGGCTGCGCTGCATCAAGTGCGGACTTCTCGCTGAGTACGACTCTGGACTCTTCGATATCAAGAGCTTCCCCTACCGTCCCGAACGAACACACTTCCTACACACGAACTGCGACAAGGGAAAGCACGCCGACGCCGTACCGGCCCGCTTCCTCCTCGCCTGTCGCAACGGTCACCTCGACGACTTCCCCTGGAACTGGTTCATTCACGGCGGAATGGACTGCAAGGGCACGTTCCGGTTCTTCGAGCGCGGGGCATCCCTCCAGACCGAGAACCTGTGGGTGAAGTGCGACACCTGTGGCAACGCGCGCTCGCTCGTTCACGCCTTCGGCAAGGACGCTGCCGACAACCTGCCTGGGTGCCGAGGACGCCATCCGCATCTCGACTCGTACGAAGATTGCACGCAAGAGCCGCGCACGATCCTGCTGGGTGCCACCAACAGCTGGTTCCCCGTCACCCTCTCAGTTCTGGCGATCCCGCTGGAGAGGAACCAGCTCAGCCAGTTGGTTCTCGACGGATGGGAGCACTTTGCCGATGTCGAAGACGAGGCCGAGCTCAAAGGCATCGTGAAGACTCTTGTCCGCACCAGCGCTTTGCCAGGTATCGACAAGTGGGACATCCCGAGTATTTGGCAAGCAATCCAACACCGGAGTTCAGGCAAGGCGATCGAGGTCGTCTCAGAAGGCGACATCAAGGGGCCCGAGTGGGAGGTGCTGACCTCGCGGAACCCGCCGAACGACTGGCCACACTTCATGAGCACAAGCGTGGCAGCTCCGACCGGGTATGAGCGCGAGGTCAAGCGCGTGCTTCTACTCGAACGACTCCGCGAGGTGAACGCCCTTGTCGGATACACCAGAGTCGAAGCGCCCGAGGAGACCAGCGATCCTGACGAACGTCCCCCGATGGCTGACCTCACCCGGGGCACGACCGAATGGGTCCCCGCCAATGAAGTTCACGGCGAAGGCATCTTCATCGAGTTCAACGAGTCGGTCATCCAGTCGTGGGAGAACGGCGCCCACGTCGCTGATCGCGACAAGACGCTGTTTGCAGGACATCAGGGCTGGCGCAACGCGCGCCACCTGAAGCCGGATTCTGGGTTCCCTCCGAGTCGATACACGATGCTTCACACGATCGCCCACCTCCTTATTCGTGAGCTGGCGCTTGAGTGTGGATACAACGCTGCCAGCATCAGAGAACGGGTCTACGCGAGTTCCGACCCCCACGCGCCAATGGCAGGCATCCTCCTCTACACCGCTGCTGCTGACTCGGACGGTACTCTCGGCGGCTTGATCGACCTCGGCAAACCGGACTTCCTCGGCCGGCTGCTCGACCAAGCGCTTGAACGCGCTTCGATCTGCTCGTCCGACCCTCTGTGCGCCGAGCATGATCCGAGCAAGGATCGTTCGCTGCATGCCGCCGCCTGCCACTCGTGCACGTTCGTCTCCGAGACCTCTTGTGAGCGCGGCAACCGCTATCTGGACCGAGCACTTGTGATCGCAACTCTCAAGGACAGCGAGGCGTCTCTGTTCCGCGAGCGTGGTGCCTGACATGGACGATTTGCTCGCCGTCATCGCGGAGTTGGGGCTTGAGCTCCATCCTGATCGTGTTCGGGTGGTCGCGTCGAATATTGAGGGCCTCGGGTCGGTCGAACAGTTCGCGCTTGTTCGCCCGTCCTTCGGCCCTAACGCAGATAAGCATCTGATTGCCAGGTTCGGCCAGGCATGGCACGACACGGACTTGATGACGCCCAGGGATGTTGCCACCGCCCTGCGCGGAGCATCAGCTACGGCCATCGAGCAGGAGCGCCGCGGTTCAGTAGAGCTGACGTGGACAGGACCGGCTTCGAGACAGGTACCCATCCGGCACACCGAACAGGTGCTGATGGAGGTCATCAACGCTGCGCAACGACGTCTCTTCATCGTCAGCTTCGTCGCCTACCAGGTAAAGTCGATCAGTGGGGCGCTCGCTGATGCGGTGGCGCGGGGCGTTCAGATCGACGTCCTACTGGAGTCGTCGTCCGCGCACGGCGGCAAGGTCGACCACGACTCGGCTGCGGCGATGCGAAAGGCCGTCCCTTCGGCGCGGCTCTTCGCGTGGTCAGCGCACGACAAGGGCGCCGGTGGCCAGTATCCAGGTGCGGTTCACGCAAAATGCGCTGTCGCTGACGGCCAGATCTCGTTCATCACCAGCGCGAACCTCACCTCCGCTGCGATGGAGCGCAACATGGAACTCGGCGTGCTCGTCAAAGGGGGCAATCTCCCCGAAGAACTCCACAGTCACCTTGAGGCGTTGATCGCGACGAAGGTGCTGGAGCCCGTCATCGGGTGATCGTCTTCACCGGCAAAACCTGCGGGCTACGTGCCTTCACCGAAACCGTGCCACGGTAGCTACCGTACAGGTAGCGACACCCCGGCCAGTGTGCCAAGAGTGTGCCAAGACGCGCACAAACTGGCCGGTTCTGACTGTCACGGCCTGGACCACGAAACGTCCTGACCTGTACATACTAGACTCAGCGATACGTACTGACACGGCCGTTGGCGTTCTTACACACCAGCGGTCAGGGGTTCAAATCCCTTTGCGCGCACCAGGTCAGTGAAGATATAATCCGGTCGACTCATGACGCGGTAGAGCTTGACCTTGCTGGACAAGGTCTACCGGGCATTGAGGCTCGAATGGCTCAGCGCCACCGCCGCACTCGTGCACCACCTCCGGACGTTCAGCAAAAGTGAGCTCTCATTCCAGGCCCGGTACCAACCTGCGAAGGTCGACCAACTCGATGTGCGCGGCAGGCCCGGCGGTGAACTCCGCGACAGACAGCGTGCCGTCTGGGTCGAACCGCTCGCCGAACCGCGCTCGGGTATGCGGTGACGATCGCCCCAGAGTCCATGACGCCTTCGAGGCCGAGGTGCGCAGGAAGTGCGTCGGCCGGTCCCCGACGACGTAGAGTTGCGCCCTGCGGCCGGATTCATCCAAGGCGAGATGCACCAGGTCGGCAAACACGCCGCGCTTGCGCATCGTGTCTGCGCCCTTCCATTGGGCGACCTTGAACTCCGCGATTCGGCGATCAGTTTCAAGATCGAACGGCCTG
Organism: Gordonia sp. CPCC 205333; assembly: GCF_048537885.1. Taxonomy (NCBI): domain Bacteria; kingdom Bacillati; phylum Actinomycetota; class Actinomycetes; order Mycobacteriales; family Gordoniaceae; genus Gordonia; species Gordonia sp. CPCC 205333. The sequence goes on from NZ_JBCLVI010000005.1 coordinate 302,429, forward strand.
CTCTTGTCGTTACCCGCGCCGAGTGACGGACGGTTGGTCACCCGCTCGCAAGGTTCGAGAATCTGCGGCAGAACCAGCGAGATAGTCGACGCATGGATAACGTCGTTAAGCCGTCCGACCTTCGACCGCACGGCCAGCGCCGCCGCCAGCAGGTCTACTGACAGCCCGTGCTGCTCCGCGACCGCGCGGGCTTCAGTCGCGGTCGCCTCGACCAGAGCGGACTCCACCTGCGCGAGCTGTGTGGTGAGGCCGTTTCCGCTGAGGAAATCGGAGAGCACAGCAAACGCCGCCGCGAGATCATTCGAGCTGGTCGTGTGATCTGCGGTCATCAGCAGATGATTCCACAGCGACGACTATGGCCGCAGAGGCTACCAACTCGCCGCCTGGTAGATCTAAGACGTTCCACCCTCCACTCCCAACGCCTGGGCCGGCCAACGTTCCTTGCGCCGACCCAGCGACGCGCGGATCTGCATCCAGCCCCAGGAATGTCGAACCAACCGCGAATAGCGGTCCACTCACCAAATAGATCGGGCCGGCCACTCGGCTATACGACGCCTGATTATCGACGTCGCGGTAGGCCCAGCCGGGTGCTGCGACGCCCCGTCGAGAATCAGATACTGCAAACCCGCGGGTGCCGAGGCGACACAGGTCATTCGCGGAGATCGCATTGAAATCACAGGTCGCGGGCTCCAGGATCACAGTGATACCCGCCCAGTGAGCGAATTGCCTAAGAGGGGGCACACAAGTTCCGCGAACAGCAGCCGCTTCGAGTCCCCAGGAGACTCCTTCCGGATGAATGCTTAGCCACACGCCACGGATTCTAGGTCTGTCCACGACGGGACTCGGCGCGCACCATCAGAGCGCACTCGATGACGCACCTCAGAACCACCAACCCCCACCCCGTAACCTACCGGGGTGACCGCCCTTGACCTCACCTTCCTCGTCGTCGCGGGTTTCGCGACCGGCGTGGTGGGATATGTCTCCGGTCTCGCCTCCATCATTTCGTACCCGGCGCTGCTCGCCGTCGGACTCTCGCCGGTGGCCGCGAACGTCACCAATACGGTGTCACTGGTCGCAGTCGGTGTCGGGGCGACAGCAAAAGCCAGCGGGAAGCTGTTTCAGCGTGGGTACACGCTCGCAATCTGGGCGGCCTGCGCCGCGGGCGGCGGCATCATCGGCGCACTACTCCTGTTGATGTCTCCTGAGGGAGCATTCGAGGATGTCGTCCCCTACCTCGTTGGCATGGCGTCAGTCGCGCTACTTGCCCAGCCGATCGTGCGGCGACATATCGGCGATGCCGACCTGCCACACGTCATCCCCGTCTCGGTGTTCGTGATTTCCATCTACGGCGGCTACTTTGGCGCGGGTGCGGGCGTCATTTTCATGTCGCTCCTACTCGTGTTCACCGCCGAATCCATGTGGGACGTAGCGATTCTCAAGAGTTTTCTACTTGGTGTCAGCAACCTGGTCGCCGCGATCGGATTCGGCTTTTTCGGCCCGGTCCATTGGACCGCCGCGCTGGCACTAGGCGCCGGAGCCTTGGCGGGCGGCTGGTGCGGACCGCCGATCGTCGCGGCAATACCGCCGACTGCACTGCGCATCGGCGTTGGGATCAGCGGCCTCGGTCTCGCTGCGTGGCTGGCGCTGAGCTAAGCCCGCGAGTCAACTCGCCGCTACCCTCAACGCGTCGTCCCACACCGAATCATCGCGTGGCGCACCGGGTTCGGAGGCATGCGCGTACAGCACCGTGCCATCGCTGTCGACGACGAAGGTGCCGCGCAGCGAATACCCGCGATGCTCATCAAACACTCCATATTGCCGAGCGATCTCACCATGCGGCCAGAAATCCGACAAGATCGGGAAAAGGAAGGCCTGGGCGACCGACCACACCTTGTGTGTCGGCGGCGGACCGACCGATACGGCAACGGTGACATGCGACTGGGTGTCGAACTCGGGCAGCCGATCCCGGATCATCCCCAACTCGCCTTCACAGTTGCCGGTGAACGCGAGCGGGAAGAAGACCAGCACCACCCGACGGCCATCGCGGAGCGCGTCGAGTTCGATGAGTTGATTGTTCTGGTCGCGAAGCGCGAAGCCGGGCGCACGAGATCCGACCGACACGAGGTCGGCGGTTGGCGCGGACGTCATGCGCGTTTGCCTCGCGATTTCGGCTGCACCAGACGGGCGGCCGACCATTGTCCGAGACTGGCAACTGACGTCTGCGTGAGACCGGCGGTCGGTGCGGCTTCGGCGATCTCGCTCGGGTCGACGTAGCCATCGCTCCCGGTCTTCGGCGATATGACCCAGACGTAGCCGTCGTCGGCGAGGGGCGTGATCGCATCCATCAGCGCATCGACGAGGTCACCGTCGTCCTCTCGCCACCACAGCACAACGACATCAATTACGTCGTCGGCATCTTCGTCGAGCATTTCCGAGCCGATGACTTCCTCGATGTCGGCCCGCAGGTCGTCGTCGGTGTCTTCGTCCCAGCCGAGTTCTTGCACCACCAAACCGGACGTGAATCCTAGCTTCTGGGCACCACTACCCTCTGTGGCGGATACCACCGCGTGCGACCTCCTAGATCTGTGCCGGCTGACTGCCGGTCGTGTCTGGTTGCGCGGCATCGCGCAACTTCGGTTACCCGAACAGCCTAGAGCCTTCACCGCCACTACGAGTAGTCGCGGGCGAAATATCTCAACTCGGCGCCGCCGGAACCGATGTACTCGGCCGACTGATCGACGTCGATGGCGCAGTTTTCGACGACGTCGGCACCTTCCTTGGAGTGGATCTGGGGGTGGTCGACGCCGCTGGAATATAGCGGGCACACAAGTCGATAGTGGCCTGCCGTTCACGCGTCCACACCGCCGCTACGGAATTGAGCTGCGCACTCTGCTTGGCACCGATGAGATTGTTCAGTGACGCACCCGCGGACAGGAATTCACGAACGGAGTCGGCTAGGTCTGCGGGCAGGTCGTCGGTAACCTTCGGTCGAATCTCATTGGCGCCCAACGCGAGCTGTTCGCGCGCCTTGGTATCGAGTCCACGCACCTTCGCATAACTCTGAGTTTTGTTGAGCGCCTTGATGAATGCGTTGTACTCACGCACCATCGAAGCCATCGACGGGATCGCTTGCTCGCACAGGGCGATAGCCTGCGCACGCGAGCGCACCGCAGCGATCGAACTCTGCTCGGCCCGGTAGGCCGAAACCTGATTCGACGGCGCCGACGCAGTGCCGTCGACCGTCTGACACCCAACGACCGACGTCACCGCACCTACGCTGAGCATCGTCGCGAGTATCACACGGATTGACTTCATCAACCCGCCAAGCCGTGTTGTCGAGCCAACGCCTTGACCCGATTCAATTCGGAAATATTGCCGAAAATGGCTATCCAGTTGTAGATCAACGCCGAAATTATGCCCCACCAACCCAATGTCAGGCAGTGCGTCTGGGCATTCCAGAAGGCTTTGCGGACGTCGTCATATGTTCCGGTGACAGGCGTGTCGCTCCACTGCGCGAAGATGATCAATCCGGTGTGCTTGCGGAATTTCGCCTGGAATATTCCGGGCGGCGGCACAGTGCCGAACTGCTGCGGCGAGTATGGCTGGGCATATCCCTGAGGGTGCGGGTATCCGGGATGGGGTGAGTACCCCTGTGGCATAGGCGATTGCGCGGCGGGATATCCGGTGCCGGGATACGGTGATCCGGCGGGCGGCTGCCCGTAGTGCGGGTCAGTCATGGGTATGGAGGTCCCCTCGTGTACGACTCCCATTGCAGGTAGTGTGCCAGCCACCTTAACTCCCACGTGTCAGTGACGAAAGATTCGCCACACGACGCACAGGATGTCGGTGACTTGCGGCACCATAGCTAGTAAGCACGCGCCAGATCACCCGTACTGGTTCGTGTCGATCCACCTGCCGTCCCACCACAATGCGGTCGGCTTCGATTCAACAGAACAGTGAGATCCATCGTGGGCGACCAGCCGACCGATCCAGCAACCACACCAGCCGCCAAGCGAGTACGCGTCATCCGCGAAGGTGTCGCGTCATATTTGCCTGATATCGATCCGGCCGAAACCTCCGAATGGTTGTCGTCGCTGGACGGGCTGATCGAATCGGCCGGGCCGGCACGTGCGCGCTATCTGATGCTGCGACTGCTAGAACGAGCCGGCGAACAGCATGTGTCGATCCCGTCGCTGATGTCGACCGATTACGTCAATACCATCCCCACCGAGAACGAGCCATGGTTCCCCGGAGACGAGGACACCGAACGTCGTTTCCGTGCGTTCATCCGCTGGAACGCCGCCATCATGGTTCACCGCGCACAACGCCCCGGCGTCGGCGTCGGCGGACACATTTCGACCTACGCATCGTCGGCGTCCCTATACGAGGTCGGTTTCAACCACTTCTTCCGTGGTCAAGATCATCCGAGCGGCGGCGATCAGATCTTCATTCAGGGGCACGCGTCGCCGGGTATATATGCCCGCGCCTACCTCGAAGGTCGGATCGACGAGCACCGCATGGACGGCTTCCGGCAGGAACACAGTCACGCCGGCCTGGGCGGCGGCCTGCCGTCGTACCCACATCCCCGCCTGATGCCCGAGTTCTGGCAGTTCCCAACGGTATCGATGGGCCTCGGCCCGATGAATGCCATCTATCAGGCGCGGTTCAATCACTATCTGCACGACCGCGGCATTCGCGACACCTCTGATCAGCACACTTGGGCGTTCCTCGGCGACGGCGAGATGGACGAGCCCGAATCACGCGGCCTACTGCACGTCGCGGCGACCGAAGGACTCGACAATCTGACCTTCGTGGTCAACTGCAACCTGCAACGCCTCGACGGACCAGTACGCGGCAACGGCAAAATCATTCAGGAGCTCGAATCCTTCTTCCGCGGAGCGGGCTGGAACGTCATCAAGGTCGTGTGGGGACGCGAGTGGGACTCGCTGCTCCACGCCGACCGCGACGGCGCACTGGTCAACCTGATGAACTCCACCCCCGACGGTGACTACCAGACCTACAAGGCCAACGACGGCGCGTTCGTCCGCGAACACTTCTTCGGCCGGGATCCGCGAACCAAGGAACTGGTGAAAGACCTCACCGATCCGCAGATCTGGAATCTGAAGCGCGGCGGTCATGATTACCGCAAGATCTATGCCGCCTACGCTGCGGCGATGTCACATAAGGGGCAACCGACGGTCATCCTCGCGAAGACCATCAAGGGATACACCCTGGGAACGCATTTCGAAGGCCGCAACGCGACCCATCAGATGAAGAAACTGACCCTCGACGACCTCAAGGCGTTCCGCGACACCAACCGGATACCGATCACCGACGCACAACTCGAAGACAATCCCTACCTGCCGCCGTACTACCACCCGGGCGCCGACGCGCCCGAGATCGAATATGCGCTGGCCCGACGCAAGGCGCTGGGCGGATTCCTGCCCAATCGTGCGCCGAAACCCAAATCGCTGCATCCGGACACCTCCAGTGCGCTCAAGGTCGCGGCGAAGGGATCTGGTAAACAGCAGGTCGCCACGACAATGGCGTTGGTCCGCATATTCAAGGACCTCTTGCGTGATCCGGAGATCGGCGATCGCATCGTCCCGATCATTCCCGACGAGGCACGAACCTTCGGGATGGACTCGTGGTTCCCGTCGCTCAAGATCTACAACCGCAACGGCCAGCTCTACACTTCGGTCGACGCCCAGTTGATGCTCGCCTACAAGGAGAGCTCCATCGGACACATCCTGCACGAGGGCATCAATGAGGCCGGCTCTGCCGCGTCCTTTACCGCGGTCGGGACGTCGTATGCGACTCAGCAAGAGCCGATGATCCCGCTCTACATCTTCTACTCGATGTTCGGGTTTCAGCGCACCGGCGACAGCCTCTGGGCCGCCGCCGATCAGATGGCTCGCGGCTTCGTGATCGGTGCGACTGCCGGTCGCACCACACTCACCGGCGAGGGCTTACAGCACGCCGACGGCCATTCACCATTGCTGGCCGCGACCAATCCGGGCGTCGTGGCATACGACCCGGCCTTCGCTTACGAGCTGGCCCACATCGTCGACGATGGCCTGCGCAGGATGTACGGCGACTCGCCAGAGAATGTCTACTTCTACATCACCGTCTACAACGAACCGTTTACGCAGCCGGCCCGGCCGGAGAATCTCGACGTCGCGGGTCTCCTCAAGGGCATCTACCGATTCGCGGACGCTGATTCGAGTAAGCAGTACCCCGCGAACATTCTGGTGTCGGGCGTGACCATGCCTGACGCGCTGCGCGCTCAGCAGTTACTGGCCGAGGAATGGAATGTCGGGGCATCGGTGTACTCGGTGACTTCGTGGAGTGAACTCGCCCGCGATGGCCTGCGCGCTGACCGGGAGGAATTGCGCGAGCCCAGTGCCACCGTCACACAGCCCTATCTCACCGAAGCGCTCGCCGACGTCGCCGGCCCGTTTGTCGCGGTCAGCGACTATATGCGCGGCGTACCCGAACAGATTCGCGCATATGTGCCGGGCACCTACCTCACGTTGGGAACGGACGGCTTCGGATTCTCCGATACTCGCCCTGCCGCCCGTCGCTTCTTCAACGTCGACGCCGAGTCGATAGTGGTGGCGACTCTGCTGGCGCTGGCGCGCGACGGCCACATCGAACGTACGGTCGCCGCGGCCGCCGCCGAGAAATATCAGATCACCGACGTCGGTGCGGCACCGATTTCCCTGGCGGACACCGGCAGCGCGTAGCCAGAAGGCCCTCGTCTCGGCCGAACCAACTGGAAATGTCCCCGTGACGCGAGCGGGCGGCGATATGGCGCCTGCTCACGTCACCGGGACATTTTCAGTCGTGACTTGACGTCGGGTCAGCTGTGGTGGGCGGCGGGGAGACTAGATTGAAATGATGTCCGACGCCCGCATCAACCAGCAGCCACCCAGCATGGACGTCTTCGGTGAACGTGGCGCGCACGTGCCGGCACCGGCGACGGTCCACGACGCGCTGCCCGACACCCTGTTGCGCCGCGTCAAGCAGTACAGCGGACGCCTGGCTACCGAGGCTGTTCATTCGATGTCGGATCAACTCCCCTACTTCAGTGACCTCGACGCCGCTCAACGCGCGAGCGTCCAGCTGGTTGTGCAGACCGCGGTCGTGAACTTCGTCGAGTGGATTCAGGACCCCGAAGGGAACGTCAAGTTCACCGTCCAGGCGTTCCAGGTTGTGCCACAGGATTTGGCGCGGCGCATCACCCTGTTGCAGACCGTCGAGATGGTCCGCGTCGCGATGGAATTCTTCGAGAAGTGGCTGCCACTGCTGGCCCGCAACGACGCTCAGCTGCGGGCATTGACCGAATCGGTGCTGCGGTATGGCCGCGAGATCGGCTTCGCGGCGGCGTCGATCTACGCATCGGCGGCCGAGTCACGCGGTGCGTGGGACTCCCGATTGGAGGCACTCGTCGTCGACGCGGTGGTCCGTGGAGATACCGGATCCCAATTGTTATCGCGTGCCGCCGCGCTCAACTGGGATTCTGATGCGCCGGCGACAGTCATCGTCGGAACACCTCCACCCGAGCAAAATGTGTCGGTACCACTGGCCATCCACAACACCGCCAAACAATACGACCGATCCGCGCTATCGGTGGTGCAAGGCTCATTTCTGGTCGCGATCGTGAGCGGGTCGGTCCGGTCAACCGAACGCTTCATGAGCGACCTACTCGACCACTTCGCCGACGCGCCGGTCGTTATTGGACCGACAACACCCAATCTCAGCACCGCGCATTCAAGCGCCGTCGAGGCAATGGCCGCGATCGAAGCAGTCGCCGGCTGGCCGGGCGCACCGCGTCCGGTACATAGTCTGGAGTTGCTGCCCGAACGTGCCCTCAACGGAGACGAAACGGCGACCAAGGCTCTCATCGACTCGGTGACCACCCCGCTGTCGAAGGGCGGCGAAACGCTCAACACGACCCTGGAGACCTACCTAGACACCGGCGGATCCGTCGAAGCGTGCGCGCGCGAACTGTTCGTTCATCCAAATACTGTGCGCTATCGACTAAAAAAGATCGCCGAAATGACCCGACGTGACGCAACTAACCCTCGAGATGCTTACGTCTTGCGGGTGGCGACAACTATTGGACGATTGACACAGTTCAAGCAAAAAATGCGTTCACACGTCACATGAGTCACACTCGTAACCGTCGGGTAAGTTGCGTTCGCGCAGTTGAGGCCGGTTTGGACTCATTTTGGTAACGAGTCACAGGGTGATGACAGGGGCAGCACACCTAGACCCAAGTTTGTAGGAATCCCACAAAGACGCGCCCCAAGGTTCATCGAGCCCAACACCCACGAAAAGGGGTCCGAGGGTGTTTTCTAATGAACGTGCTTTCCTTGCTTGCGCCCGGACAGGGCTCTCAGACCCCCGGCATGCTCACCCCATGGCTCGAGCTGGCCGGTGCTCGTGACCAATTGGCCACGTGGTCGAAGCAGATCAGTCTCGATCTGGAACGCCTCGGCACCACAGCGACCGCCGACGAAATCACCGACACGTCCATCACCCAGCCGCTCGTAGTGGCAGCGGCCTTGCTCGCCTATGACGAGCTCGCCAAGCGCCATTCAATCCCCTCGGACACCATCGTCGCCGGCCATTCGGTAGGCGAACTCGCCGCTGCCGCAGTCAGCGGTGTCATCTCCGCAGACGAAGCCGTCGCACTTGCCGCGATCCGCGGTGCCGAGATGGCCAAGGCCTGCGCACTGGAACCCACCACCATGGCCGCCGTCCTCGGCGGCGACGAAGAGCAAGTGCTCGCGCGCCTCGCCGAACTCGATCTCGTGCCAGCCAACCGCAACGCGGTCGGCCAGATCGTCGCGGCCGGCAAAGCCGAGGCGATCGATGAATTGATCGCCACTCCCCCCGAGCGCGCCCGAATCCGAAAACTAGCCGTCGCGGGTGCCTTCCACACGAAGTTCATGGCTCCCGCCCAAGATGCCGTCGCCAAAGCTGCGGCCAATATCACACCGTCAGATCCAATATTCACTCTTTTGTCGAATTCCGACGGCCAGCCTGTAACAAATGGGGCCGAAGCTCTGACAAAACTAGTAGCGCAGGTGACCAGCCCCGTCCGCTGGGATCTGTGTTCGGTGTCCATGCGCGACGCTGGCACTGACGCCATCATCGAATTGCCGCCGGCCGGAACCTTGGTCGGGATCGCCAAACGCGAACTCAAGGGCACACCGACGCGGGCGTTGAAAACACCCGACGACCTGTCGGCCATCACTGAACTTGGATAAGCGGTCGCGGACCACAGTCCGCGGCCCCCGGACCGCCGGAGACTCTCCGGTGAATCCAAGCGGCTTCACAGCCGCCCGGAAGTACTAACCAGTACATATGACAAGCGCGCTCTGATTGCCAGAGCACAAATCGAGAAGGGAGCCACGCCGTGGCCGCCACCCAGGAAGATCTCATCGCCGGCATCGCCGAGATCATCGAAGAAGTAACCGGCATCGAGCCGTCCGAGGTGACGATGGAGAAGTCCTTCGTTGACGACTTGGACATCGACTCGCTGTCGATGGTGGAGATCGCCGTTCAGACCGAGGACAAGTACGGCGTGAAGATCCCCGACGAAGACCTCGCCGGCCTGCGTACCGTCGGCGACGCCGTCGGTTACATCCAGAAGCTCGAGTCGGAGAACCCCGAGGCCGCCGCGGCAATCGCCGCCAAGGTCGCCGAGGACAAGAAAGCTGGCGCGTGACCGCGTCGCTCCGCGACTACTCCACTCTGGGAGGCAACTTCCCCAGCGTGGTGGTGACCTCTATGGTCGCCACCACTTCGCTGGGCGTCGACCTCGACGCGACGTGGGACGGACTTCTTGCCGGTAAGTCAGGCATTCGTGCACTGACCGACGACTTCGTCACGCAGTACGGTGAGCTGCCCTGCCGCATCGGTGGGCGCCTCCTGCAAGACCCGTCCACCGAAGTCACCCGAGTCGAGGCTCGCCGGATGGCGTATGTCGAGCGGATCGCACACGTGATGAGCAAGCGCCTTTGGGCGCAAGCTGGCGAGCCGGAGGTCGACAAAGACCGTCTGGCCGTCGTCCTCGGGACCGGTCAAGGCGGCGGCGACGCAATGGTCGACGCCGTCAAAGCGATCGAGACCAGCGGCAATTACCGCAAGGTTTCGCCGCTGGCGGTATCGATGGCCATGCCAAACGGACCAGCAGCGGTCACCGGACTCAACATCGGCGCTCGCGGTGGTGTGATTACCCCGGTGTCAGCGTGTTCGTCGGGCGCAGAAGCCATCGCACATGCGTGGCGTCACATCGTGATGGGCGACGCCGACATGGTTGTCACCGGTGGAGTCGAAGGCCACATCGATGCAATCCCGATCGCGGCGTTCTCGATGATGCGTGCGATGAGCACGCGTAACGAGGACCCGGCGGCGGCTTCGCGGCCATTCGACAAAGATCGCGACGGATTCGTGTTCGGCGAGGCCGCGGCGATGCTGATCCTCGAACGTGAGGAGCACGCTGTCGCCCGTGGTGCACATATCCATGCTCGTGTCCTCGGTAGTGGCATCACGTCAGACGGTTTCCACCTCGTGGCACCCGACCCCAGCGGTCAGGGCAATGCACGTGCGATGGCCCGTGCGATCCAGACCGCCGGACTGACCAAGGCCGACATCGCGTTTGTAAACGCGCATGCGACTTCGACCTCCATCGGCGACACCGCCGAGGCAGTCGGGATCAAGTCGGCAATCGGTGACCAGGCTGCGGTGTACGCACCGAAGTCCGCTTTGGGTCACTCCATCGGCGCGGTGGGAGCACTGGAATCAGTGCTGACCATCAAGTCGGTTGAAGAAGGCGTTATCCCGCCCACTCTGAACCTGGAAAACCAGGATCCCGAGTGTGACATCGATGTCGTCCACGGCGAACCTCGCTACGGACAGATCGATTACGCCATCAACAACTCGTTCGGATTCGGCGGCCACAACGTCGCCATCGCATTCGGACGCTACTGAATCCCACTACGCGATAAGTCACCCAGCTACACCCACAGATACAGGAGAGAGCGATGACCACATTGGCTCCCATCACCGGCCATGAGGAAGCGGCAGATCCCCGTGATCCGCTGTTGCGCTTGACCAACTTCTTCGACGAAGGCTCGATGTCCCTGCTGCACCCCCGCGACAAGTCGGGTGTACAGGCGGCCATCGGTTTGGTCAACGGTGTTCGCACCGTCTCGTACTGCACTGACGGCACCGTGATGGGCGGTGCCATGGGTGTGGTTGGGTGTGCCCATATCGTCAACTCGATCGACACCGCCATCGCCGAACAGGCCCCCGTGGTCGGTATCTGGCATTCCGGCGGTGCCCGACTGGCTGAAGGCGTCGAGGCTCTGCACGCCGTCGGTCAGGTCTTCGAGGCGATGGTTCGCGCATCGGGTTATGTCCCCCAGATTTCGGTTGTCGTCGGCTTCGCCGCCGGCGGCGCCGCGTACGGCCCGGCTCTGACTGACATCGTGATCATGGCGCCGGCCGGCCGGGTATTCGTCACCGGCCCCGATGTCGTCAAGAGTGTCACCGGCGAGCAGGTCGACATGGAGTCACTTGGCGGCCCGCTGACCCACGGTAAGAAGTCCGGCGTCAGCCACATCACCGCCGATTCCGAGCCCGACGCACTGTGGCGCGCACGTCGCCTGGTGTCGACGTTCAGCCAGCAGGGGCATTTCAACCGGGAGAAGGCCGAGGCAGGCGACACCGACCTCAAGGCACTTCTGCCCGAGTCCAACCGTCGCGCATACGACGTCCACCCGGTGATCGGGCAGCTGCTCGACACCGAGTTGGCGGCCGACGGCGAGACCGAGATCTCCAGCTTCGAGGAGATCCAGGCCAAGTACGCTCCCAATATCGTCGTCGGATTCGGCCGTCTGTCCGGTCGCAGCGTAGGCGTCATCGCCAACAACCCGTTGCGGATGGGCGGCTGCCTCAACTCGCTGTCCGCGGAGAAGGCCGCGCGCTTCGTGCGCCTATGCGACGCGTTCGGTATCCCGCTGATCGTCGTCACCGACGTTCCCGGCTACCTGCCCGGCGTCGGGCAAGAGTGGGACGGCGTGGTGCGTCGTGGCGCTAAATTGCTTCACGCGTTCGCCGAGTGCACAGTCCCCCGCGTCACGCTGGTGACCCGTAAGATCTACGGCGGCGCCTATATCGCGATGAACTCGCGCGCACTCGGTGCGACGGCCGTATTCGCTTGGCCCGGTTCGGAAGTCGCCGTTATGGGTGCCAAGGCCGCGGTCGGCATCCTGCATAAGAAGGCGCTCGCCGCTGCCCCCGAGGACGAGCGTGAAGCACTGCATGAACGTCTGGCCGTCGAGCATGAGGCCATCGCTGGCGGCGTTGGTCGCGCACAGTCGATCGGCGTCGTCGATGAGATCATCGACCCAGCGGTGACGCGTTCGAAGATCGCCGAGGCGCTGGCTTCGGCTCCGGCTCGGCGCGGCCGACACAAGAACATCCCGTTGTGAGTTAACTACTCACCGACCAATCGTGGCCCTCGGCAGAATTGTCGGGGGCCACGTTGCGTCTGTTGATTGAAATCGGTGCGCTCGACGCCCGCCGAGGGAACATTCACCCCACGTCGCCGGTCAGCGCAGAGTGCAGCGGCGATACCGCCTAAAGGCCCTCTACCCGCGCGGCAACCATCGTCACCCACTCCCCGATAAGCACATCGTTGTCGATCGAAAACGGCTGTGCACCAAGGAATTGCGGCATCATCCGGTGTGCGAGCAACGCGTTGAGGGCGACGGCGGCCACCCCTTGCGCAACATGTCGGTCGGCGTGCGGAGCTTTGCGCAGAATCCATTCAGTCATCCCCGCATACGATTCCCCCAGCAGTTTCGCCAACGTATCCGCCAGCTTTCTCGGCCGGTCGCGCAATTCTGACGACACGATCCGCAATAATTGCGCCTCTTCGTCAATAACACTCAATGTGTAGCGGCAAAGCACCGTCAATTCCGAGCGAAGATCGGTCAGCCCCTCGAAGATCTGCCGAATATCACGCAGAGCGTTCATCCGATCGAGCTGCCGGTCGATCCCCGCCTCGAGCAAGCTCTCTTTGGATCGAAAATGGTGATAGAGCCCGCCAGATCCCGGCGTGAGACCAGCGGCCTCCTCGATCTGCGCGACGCTGGTGGCGCGATACCCCTGCTCGCCGAATAGGCGCATCGCCTCGTCGATCAGTCTGTCCCGAGTGGCCAAAGAGCCCATTGACGCCTCCTAAGTGCTCACTTAGTATAGGCGCAATGGGGGTCCTAAGTGAATACTTAGGCGAAGGAGGCCAGCTATGACCGACACGATCGACGTACAACACACGCGTCCCGACGCGGTGCGCTACCACCATGGCGCCGAGGCCTGGATCATCTCCGGCTATCACGAGGCACGAACCGTCCTCACCGGTCGCGGCTGGTCGAGCGACCCCCTTGCATCACAAGCGAATCGGGACGCGGCGCGTGACGTCGGCCTCACCGAATTCCCCCTCGCCAAGACCATGCTGCTGCTCGACGGCTCCGAGCACACCAGGGTCCGAAACTCAGTTCGCGACGTCTTTACCCCCGGATATATCGCGCAATTGCGGCCCGCTGTCGAATCGGTCGCGGCCGACATCATCGAATCCGTCCCGACCGGCACGCCCTTCGACTTCATGTCCCAAGTGGCACAACCTTTTCCGATCACAGTCATTGCCGAATGGCTCGGCCTTGATCTCCCGAGTGCCGCCACGCTGTGGCAAGAGGTGCCGACGCTCATTCGCGCGCTCGACGCCGCTTTCGACCCCGAGACCCTCCCGGCGACGGCCGCGGCCTTCACCTCACTCGTCGCCGAATTCCTCCCGCTGGCCGCCCGACGTCGCGCCGAGCCGCAGGACGATCTACTGAGCTTGCTCGCCACCGACCCGTCATTAGACCTCGAGGAAGTGGTTGTCAACGCGATCCTGCTCGCGATAGCCGGACACGAGACAACCGCAAACCTGTTGGGCGCAGCGGTCATTCGCCTCTTCAGCAGCACCGATGGTCGCCGACCGATCGACGACCTTGATGTTGACGACCCTCGCATCGTCACCGAACTCCTCCGGCTCGACGGTCCCGCACAGTCGGTCACACGAGTCGCCACCCAATCGCATACCTTTGGCGACCACACCATCGCACCGGGTGATGCCGTCGCAGTCGACATCGCAGCCGCCAACCGAGATCCCCACATCTTCGACGATCCGGAGTGTTTCGTGATCGACCGTGATCGACCGCCGCCGCATCTGTCCTTCGGATTCGGCGCTCACCGATGCATCGGGGCCGCCCTTGCTCAGCTGGAAACCAGTGTGGCACTGCGGCTTCTACTCCAGCGGGACACCGAGATCACCGGGGAGCCCGAACTGCGCGACTCGGCGATCCTGCGCGGCGTCAACTCGTTGCCGATGGTATTTCACAAGGGCGGGACTCAATGATCGACGATCACACCGTGGAGAATCCCACGCGACCGTCCGAAGACCGATTCGGACAGGTGCGGGCGGGTCGGGTACGTCGGACAATCCCGGTCGTCGGCTTCGCGGCGCGCGCAGCCGGCGGTCGTCTCGCCGCTGGATTGCGTGAACGCACTGGCGAGAGCGGCGCTATCGACGAGTTTCATCAGCGGACCGCGCAACGGTATGCCGACTTACTCGGTCATTCCAAAGGTGTGTTGATGAAGGCTGGACAACTGCTCTCGACATACCAGATGGAAGTGTCTGACGCCGGCCCCTTCGCCGTGTATCAGCAAGCGCTGGAACGACTTCAGGCAGATGCGCCACCGATGGACGCGACCACCGCACGAGAGACCATCGAAGCAGAACTTGGCAAACCTGTCGATGAACTCTTCGAGCGATTTTCACCTGAGCCGATCGCGGCCGCCTCCATCGGGCAAGTTCATGAGGCATGGCTGCCCGACGGCCGTCACGTCGCGGTGAAAGTTCAGTATCCCGGTGTCGCGCAGGCGATTCGGGATGATTTGGCCAATACTGAATTGCTAGCGACGTTTATGAGACTCGGAATGTCGCTGACACCGAAGGCGATGCGAACAGATCAGCGCTCGGCCGCGGCCGAGGTAGCCGAACGTATCGCCGAGGAAGTCGACTATCGCCACGAAGCCCGCAGTATCACCAGATTCGCCGATCTCTACCGTGGCCACCCCACCATCCGGATCCCCGACGTCGTGCCCGAACTGTCGACCTCTCGCGTACTGACGATGACCTTCCTCGACGGAATCAGCTGGGCGCAAGCACGATCGGCTGATCAAGACCTGCGCGACCGCTGGGCGCAAACCATCGGTCTGTTCGCTTTCGGCGGCTACCGGCACGGCAATCTGTTCAACGCCGATCCGCATCCGGGTAACTATCGGTTCGGCACCGACGGTTCGGTGGGTTTCGTCGACTTCGGTTGTGTAAAACAGTTTCCCGAGTGGGTTCGACGCTGCATCTTGCGGACCTTCCGCGCCACTATCGATGGTGATCGCGATGAGGTGTTCCGCCTCGCCGAACTCAACGGGTTCGTCCCGACCGACAGTGATCTCACCGCCGATGAAGTATTCAGTTGGTGGAACATGATGTGCGAGACCGTCACCGGACCGCAGCCGCACAGCTTTGTGTCCGACGACAGCGTGAAGGTAATGCGCTCATTCTTCGAAGACGGCCCCGCCGGAGCCGCTGGCCGCAAAATGACCGTCCCCAGCGATTTCGTGATGCTGGCCCGAATCAATCTCGGTATCGATGCCGTCATGGCCGACCTCGGCGCGTGTATCTACACCCTGGAGTTGGCGAACGCCGTCGACGGAATCGGCACTCCGCTGACCGAAGCATTCGGTCAGCATATGAGTTGGGTCCGCGACCGCGGCCTTCGATTCGGGATGGATTTCGACTGAACCGAACCGAGCCTGCTACCCGGACCACGCCACTAACCGCCACCCGTGAACGCGTAGAGCTCTACTCGCGACCGAACAGCGCAGAGGGGCAACCATCGAGGTTGTCCCCAGTCAGCGCAGTACGTCGCAAGGAGAGCATTCATGGCCGACAGTGTGACGGTCCTTCAGGACGTCGGAAGCAGCGGAAAGACCCTCGCGATCCTCGGTGACGGATTCGCCGCGGGCAGCGATCAAACCACCTACAACAACTATGTCCGCGACGTGATACTGAAACAGGTCTTCGGTTCCGGTTACTACAACGAGGACGCCGCCGCCTGGAATATCCGCCGGGTGAATCTGGAGTCCGCGCATTCCGGCGCCAGTACCCGCACCTGGAACCTTCAGGGCACGCCGAGCAACCTCGCCGACGACACTTTCACCGAAAATATCTTCAACACTTCGTTGGGCATCATCTCGAACGGCGAATGGTGGCATAACTGGTTTGAGAACGGCACCAACACTCAGAGTCGAATCGACGCCGCGCTGGCCAAGTGGGCGCCGGGAGCCGATTTCACGCTCATCATCGTCAATTCGACACTGCCCGGCGGACTCCGCAGCGGTTCGGTGCTGAAAGTGACTACGCAAGAAGGGTGGGCGACGATCGCCCACGAAATGGGCCACGGCTTCGGCAATCTCGCCGACGAATATAGCGCGAACGGCAAAGGCGCCTTCACCCTCAGTGACCCCGGCCGTGTGAATGTCACGACCACCACCAAACGCTCATCGGTGAAATGGAACCAATTCATCGCAGGATCCACGCCGGTACCGACCGGAGTCGGTGTCGCGGCAGGGTGGACCGTTGGCACCAAACCGGCCGGCTGGAACGACAGCTCCGACGCCGGACTCTTCGAGGGCGGGCACACCTACGAGACCGGCATCTTCCGTCCAGTCATCAATTGCCGGATGAATAGCAACACCCCCGATTTCTGCCCGATCTGCTACTCCGAGTTGAAAGACACGTATCACCACACCGCCGCACACTCATTCACCCGCACGGTGCCCGGCCGATTCACGTCAAAACTCGGCTCGGAATTCATCGGCGTCGAGAACCGCGCGCTCACGGTGTATCGAGCGGCCGACGTCAAGTGGGAGCACAAACACACGACAGCCGCGATTGTGCCGGGTTCATGGGAGATCCGACCGGGAGACCAGTATTGGGCCGGCGATTTCGACGGTGACGGACGAGATGAACTCGTCGTTTATAACTCAACCGACTGGGTCTTTCCCTACCTCGCTCTGATCAAGATCAACACCGACGGCACCATGCGAGTTCTGGCCCGCTACGACGGTGACATTCCCGGTTGGGGTGGCTTCGCGCGGCACGACACCTTCCTGGTCGGCGATTTCGACGGCGGCGGTCGCGACGACCTGCTGGTCATCAACCTCGACGACTGGTCGATGCCCTATGTGGCCACACTGATTTCGACCGGATCAGGATTCACGCAGACCCGGCGCTACGACGGTGACATACCCGGCTGGGGCGGGCTGGCCCGGCATGACGAGATCATGGTCGCCGATGTCGGCGGCACTGGCCGCCACGACCTCCTCATCTGGAACTCACAGGACTGGTCGAGTGAATACCTCGGCCTATTCCGCAGCCAACGCGGATCATTCCGGTGCATCCGTTTGTGGGAGGACGACATCGCGGGGTGGGGCGGCTTCGCCCGCAACGATCGGTTCTTCGTCGGCGACTTCAACGGCGACGGCAAGGAAGATGTCTACATCTTCAACGGATCAGACTGGGCCAACCCATATCTCGCGATGTTCCGGTCAACCGGCAGCGATTTCGCCTTCACTTGCATTTTCGACGGTGACGTGCCCGGCTGGGGCGGTATGCGCAGTCACGACCGATTCCTGCCCGCTGACCTCACCGGCGACGGAAAAGTCGACCTCTTCGTCTGGAACAGCGCTGATTGGTCGCATAACTACGCCGGCCGGATGATCTCCACCGGCAGCAACTTGGGCGCCGACTTCCGCGAGGACTGGATCGGCGAATGGCATTTGGGTGACGGCGACCGATTCGACCGGGTGCCACAGCGACAGCGGGTGCCACAGCGACAGCGGCTTGGCCCCCGGACCGGCGTATCGGAAGCGATCGTCGTCGGGCCGGTGACTGTCAAGGGGCCCGATCGCATCCTCGTGCATAACGCGGATTGGCTGGGGACCTTCGCCGGCACGACGCCGCTGGTGATGAACAACATCTACAACCGTTGGATTCACAACTATCGGTTCGGTCGGAACTGGTAATCGCACCATTTACCTGAAAAGGGCGTCACAATGAACGAGCACATCGAATACTCGCGCAAGAATCTCAGCCAGGAGTCACCGGGCGGCTCATATCCAGACGGGTTTCCCCGGAATCTCCGCAAGGACGGCCTCACCCCGGCTTTGGCGCGCAGACAACAGACCGGACGTGCCAAGCCAAGCGTTGAGGCATCGCTCGCGCTGCACGGCCCGACAAGCAGACGCAGGGACTGGGGACCACAGGTGCCATTTCGACCGTCGGACACATCATCGCCGCGGAGCCTGCGGCTACGACTTCAGGTGCGCGGCAACCAGATTGACGTGTTGAGCAGCACCGTCGTCGACGTCGGGCCGGCCGACTCGCCAACGATCCGCGGCACGTCATTTCTGGAGGTTCGTGCGAACGGCGTCGTCGTCGCACTGGCCTCGCTGCCCGATCCCGGACTGAGCGTCGGCATTCCCGACGCCCGCGACAACGCCGACGATTTCCGCGGACATCGCATCGTGCAGGACGAATCGTGGGAGGTCGTGGTCCGGGTCCCGGTCGAAATCCTCACCGAACGAGAGGCCGGCGAACTGTCGATATCGATCTACACTGCGACCGAGCATCTGGTGCTCGACACCGCGTCGGAGACAACTCTGAGCCGACGATCACGACGAGTGGAAGAAGTAGCCGCAGGCGGTCCCCTGCGTATCGCCGAACTACCGGGCACCCCGCCGACTGACGAACGCAAGCGGCCGGACCCGACTGCTTCCTAGTGGGTCTATCCGACCCGTTGCCGCAGCCAGGTCACTTCGGCGCCTACGCTGCCCATCCGGTACGGTTCCAACGCCGCATCCCATGCCGTGCCGAGTGCCGCTTCCACGGCACCGGCTAGTCCGACACTGTCGGGCTGTGCGTCGAGCATCGAACGCAGTTCCATCTCGCCAAGGATCACGTCGCCGTTGGCGCTCATCGCTCCGCGCCACAACCCGAGGCCAGGCACATAGCTGAAGCGCTCGCCGTCGACGCCGTCACTGGCGTTCTCGGTCACCTCGAAGCTCACCGCCGACCACTCGCGTAGCGCGTTGACCAGCCGTGCGCCGGTCCCGACCGGGCCAGCCCAGTCAACCGTCGCACGCTGCGTATTAGCGTCGGTCGCTTCCTGCGCCGACCACTTGAGGTTCGCTCGCGCGTTCAAGGTCGACGACAGAGCCCACTCAACATGCGGGCATAGCGCCACCGGCGCCGAGTGGATGTACACCACTCCCGTTGTCATGTCCGCAAACTGGTCTAGGTTGCGCACGGTAGATCACCTCCGGTTTCGACGAGGAACGTCTTCCCCAACACACCTCGTCAGACCGGATATCACATTTCTGGTGTTTATTGTGCCTTATGTTGCCTGTGTTGCGCTAGTTCACGATGTGAATTGGGAGGTCAAAGGTGAGCCAGGTTCACACTTCCTCGGTGATCTTCCATGACGCTGCCGCGCCGCGATGCTCCCAGAAGGTGGCGAATCGGCCACCCGCGGCCAACAACTCGTCAGGCGTGCCCGATTCGACAACCGTCCCGCTCTCAATCACGACAACTCGATCGGCGTTGCGGATACCCGCACGACGATGCGCGACGATCACCCTGGTCCGCTCGTCGTGGGCAGAAAGTGCATCGACCACGGCGCGCTCGTTCTCGTTGTCCAGAGCACTGGTCGCCTCGTCGATCAGGAGGATCGGGGCCGGCTTCAGCATGGCCCGCGCGATGCTCACGCGCTGACGTTCACCACCGGAAAGCAGTGCGCCACCTTCGCCGACCTTCGACGCGACGCCGTCGGGCAGCCGATCAACGATCTCGTCCACGCGGGCGAGCGACCTCGCCCGACCAACCCCATCGGGTGATGCCCCCGGATCGCCGGCGAGGATATTCTCCTCAATCGTGCCCGGCATCAAATGAGGCTGCTGGAATACGACGCTGACGAGTGATCGACGCGCGGCGAGATCAAGGTCCGCCGCGTCGATCCCGTCGATCAGTACCCGGCCAGCGGTCGGTTCATGAAGTCCCGCAACGAGACTCAAGATGGTGCTCTTGCCCGATCCGGACGGGCCGATGATGGCGGTCGCCGCGCCGGCGTCGAGGGTCAGGTTCAGTTCGTCGAGGACAGGGTGTGCCGGATCGCCGTAGTGGAAGCTGACATTCTCGAATTCAATCCGTGGCGCCCGGCCCGGCCGCGCCGGGTGAGCACTGCCCACGGTATCGATCGGAGCTTCCAAGACCGCCCCGATCCGGCGCAGCGTGATGCGGATGGTCTCCAGCCCGCCAGCCAATTCACCGACCACGGTAAACGGCTCCAGGTAGCGCACCGCCACCACAATCAACGCGACCGCCTGTGCCGCGGTGAGATCCCCCCGCACAGTCAGCCACGCGGCGGTCCCGGCAAGCGCGAATAATGCGATCTGGCTTGCCAGACTGAACAGGATCTGACCGGGAATCTGCATCAGAATCAGTCGCAACAGGGCACCGTGCTGGCTCGCGACGGCATCACCGGCCAAACTTCGCTCGGCCCCGCTGCGACGCGCGACGCGCAGCGCGGGCTGCGTCCGAGCGAATTCGATAACTCGCTCAGCTAGTTCCGAATTGGCCTCGTCGGCAACATGATCGGCGCGCTGACTGATCGCGCCGGTGGCCCACAGAGCAGCCAGCATCAGCGGCACCCCGAGCGCCGCGACGATGGCCAACGGCCAGGCGATCGGAATCAGCGCCAAGGCGATCACGATCGGCAACAGCACTGCGCTGAGCAGTGGTACCACCAAATAGATGATCACGCCGACCAAATCCGGACCGGTCGCGGCGATGGCCTGGCGCGCGGTCGCGGTATTTGACGCCGAGAACCAAGTCAGGCGGATCCGCGAGAGACGTTCGGCGACACCGTGTTGCGCACTGCCAAGCAGCGTGAAACCCAGCTCGTAGCTAACCTTCGACGCCGCGCTGTCGGTTACCCACCCGACCAAGGTCGCGACGGTCAACGCACCGACCCACGCAAGCGCGGTGGAGTTCTCGCCGTCGAGCAACGCTGAAATCAGCGGCACTAACATCACCACGCTGACCGCGCGTGCGATCACCGAGACGACGGCCAGTACCAGGAAGCGAGTCAGTCGGGGCCGGCTCTGCGGCGGAAGTAGCGAAAGCAGGGTGCGGATCATCGCTGTGCTCCTGTCGTGGTTGAGTCGGCCACCGAGGACCACATCGATCGATATCGACCGCCGCTGGCGAGCAATTCATCATGTGTCCCCGACTCGACAATTCGCCCACCGTCGAGGACGACGATCGTGTCAGCATCGACGATGGTGTGCAGACGGTGCGCAATCACCAGCACCGTGCGGTTTGCAGCGAGACGGCTGAGCGACTGTTGCACAAGGTATTCCGACTCTGGGTCCGCGAAAGCCGTTGCCTCATCGAGGATCAGGACCGGCGCGTCGGCGAGTAGTGCCCGAGCGATGGACAACCGCTGCTGTTCTCCGCCGGATAGCGCCGCGTCAGGTCCGAGTTCGGTCTCGTACCCGTGCGGCATGGCCACGATCCGCTCATGAATATTGGCCGCGCGTGCCGCAGCCTCGATCCGCTCGCGCGGCGCCTCTGGTGCCGCTAGAGCGATATTCTCCGCGACAGTCGCCCGCACCAGTTGCGTTTGCTGCAGGACAAAGCCGAGATGGCGGTAAAGCTCGTCGGTCTCCAAGGTCGCTATATCGTGACCGCCGATTGCGATACTGCCGGCATCGACGTCGTGGAATCGAGCCAACAAAGCGGCCAATGTCGACTTGCCCGACCCGGACGGCCCGACGAGCGCGGTCACCGTGCCAGGCCGCAGGGTCAGCGAAATATCGTGCAGCACTGGCAGATCCGCACGGTAACCGAAGGTCACGTCGCGGAAATCGACCTGTGCGGCCGGCACCGCGGTCTTGCCCCGCACATCGGCTCTCTCACGTGTGTGCAGTTCAGGTTCTTCGAGGGTCACCGCGATGTCGCGGGCGGCGAGCATGCCGGTGCGTAGACCGCTAAGTCCGTATCCGATGCCGAGAAGCCGCGCGCCGAATGTGGTGCCCAGCAACAGGAATGGCAGCAGATCCAGTGGCGCCGCCCATCCCCAGATTACGAATAGCGTGCCAACGGCGGAGATCAGCCAGAGGAAGGTCGTCGGCCTGGTGACCAGGTCCATCACAGTCTTGGCCTTGATGAACGGCCGCTGCCAGTCTTCGAGGAAGGCGATGTAGTCATCGAGGTTGCGACGGAAACTTGACGCCATCACCCCGCCGAACACCCGAATCACTGGTTGTGCGTTCAGGTAGGACGCCGCTTCGGAATTCATCTTCTCGGCCCACGTCTGCGACAGAGCGATCTTGGTCTCCGACGCGACCACCATGCGCCACATGGTGATTACATAGCCGAGCACCGGGAGCAGCAGGAACAGTGCGATACCCCAGTCGACGGTGAACAAGTACACCAGCACAGCGATCGGCGCGACGACCGCGGCCACCGCGTCGATTACCGAATGGGTGACCAGGTAGTGCAGTGAGAGGGTGCTGTCGGCGACGAGATTCTTGATGCTGCCCGCACTCCGTTCGGAGAACCAGCCGAGCGGCAACTTCGACAGTTTGGTCAGCAGACGCTGCCGCAGGTCGCGGGAGAATCGCGCATCGACTGCGTGTAGCCATAGTTGCAATGCCGACTCCAGCAGCGCTCCGACGCCGATCAAGATCAGCGCGGCGAAACCGACCGACCACAGTTCCGACGATGGCGCGCCGACTGCGAGTCGCCGACCCAATTCGACGAGTAGCACAAAGGGCGCCAAGCCGACTATCGTCACCAACGCCTGCAGTATTCCGGCGACCATGAGCGTGCCTCGCAATGGTGCGAGCAATTTGCCGGCGGCGTTGGCTCGCCATTGACCTTGCACCACTTCGGGTTCGGCCCGATCAGGGGTTCGCGCTGACTCTGCCGAATCAGACGACTCCTGCGGCTCAATGGTTTCCACCACGGGAGCCTGCGCGGCGCTGGCCTCTTCCGGGCCGCGTTCCTTACCCATGGCTTTGCCCTGTGCCCAATAGGCTTGCGCATGGATCTCTGACTTGGGGAATCCGAACTCGCGAAGGCGAGCGCGAATCTCTTTGAGCGAGCCCGATTCTGGTCCCGTCCACGCGTACCAGTTGCTCCAGTCACGCGATTCCAACGATGCCGCCAGCGTGCCCGCGTCGGCGCGTTTTACCCAATGCACGCGTAGACGCGGGTGCGCTGACAGCGGCAGTTCTCGATCGACCGGGTCATGTTCTTCGAGATAGACCTCGACCGGGATCTCTGGCGGCACCACTTCGATTATCGACGAGATCGCCGGCATCGAGGCCGAGTCACCGATGAGCAGATAGCCGGTCGGCCGATTCTCGGCAGGCACCTCGACGGGTTTCGACCCCATCGAAACCACCATCAGGGTGGCGCCGGGTTCAACCTTGGCAGCCCATGCCGATGCCGGACCGGACGGCTCGTGCAGGACAAAGTCGATGGCGAATTCACCGGTGTCCGGATCGGACTCGGAGAAGGTGTAGCCGCGCTGGAACTCAGCACCCTCCTCGTTGGGGAACCAACCGCGGATCCACGCCGTCGGACCCGCCGCAGCCTCGTTGAACAGTGAGTCCGACCGGAACCGGACCCGACGGCAATGGGACGTCAGGTCTACGACATCGAGCACTGTCGCCTCGTGATCGATCGCGCCGAACGCTCGCATGAGCGTTCCCTGAATACCTCGTGCCATGCGTAACCCTCCGATAAGAACCGAGTGGCCTCACCCTACTCCAAGGTAAGGGTTACCTCATGCTGGGATGTATGCGATTAGCCACCCAGCGCCGTCACCACACGCGTGCTGAAATTGCTCCAGAGCGGTTTCGCCCATGATCCGAATGGGCGGTCGGTAAGAACCACGCAAGCGACATCTAGCACCGGGTCAACCCACATGAACGTCCCCGCCTGCCCGAAGTGGCCGAACGTCGCCGGCGAATTGTTTTCGCCGGTCCAATGCGGCTGTTTCGACGAGCGAATCTCGACACCCAACCCCCAATCGTTTGGGCGATGTTTGCCGTAGCCGGGCACGAATCCGTCGAGACCAGGGAACCGTACCGATGTGGCCGTCGCGTGTAGCTCCGTTGAAATCACCGTCGGCGCGAGGAGATCCGCCGCGAACGCCGACAAGTCCGCCACACAGGACCGCGCGCCGTGTCCGGCCGGCCCGGCCAATACCGTCCGCGACATTCCCAGCGGTTCGCACACCGCGTCACGCAGGTAGTCGGTGAAGTTGATTTCGGTTGCAGCGCTGACGATTTCGGCGAGCAACTCGAATCCCGCGCTGGAATATATCCGCTGTGTGCCAACCGGCGCCTGCACGTCGCGGCTGTCGAAAGCCAGTCCCGAGGCATGCGCCAGCAAATGTTCGATCGTCGCCCCCGGCGGCCCTGCCGCATCGCCGAGTTCGACGGCGCCCTCTTCAACGGCGACCAAGACTGCGTGCGCGACAAGCGGTTTGGTCACCGAAGCCAATTCGAACACAGCGGTGGGATCGCCGAATGTCTCGGCGATCCCACCGCTGTGTTTACGCTGACCCAGGACTACCGCGCCGGCGACGCTGTCGACCGGCCAGTTCTCGAGTTCATCCAGGAGCGTCACGCCAGTGACGTTACCCGCGCGATCAGAGCTCCGAGGTCACCAGTCTTCTTCGGTGTACCGGATGACGCCGCGGATATTGCGGCCTTCGAGCATGTCCGCATACCCGTCGTTGATCTGATCCAGCCGGTACTGGCGGGTGATCATGTCGGCGATATTGAGCTTGCCCGCCTTGTACATCGACAGCAGCAGCGGAATATCCAGCTTGGGGTTTGCACCGCCGAAAATCGACCCTTGAAGATTCTTCTGCAGCAGTGTCAGCATCGCGAGGTTCAGGGTGACCTGGTTTTCCACCATATTGCCCATCCCCGTAAGCACGCAGGTGCCAGCCTTCGCGGTGATACTCATCCAGGTGTCGACATCGGAGCCGTGTACCTCGCCCACTGTCACGATGACCTTCTGGCACATCCCCCACTCGGTGGCGTTGCCAATCTCGTTCATCGCCTCTTCGACGGACGCGAAGGCTTGTGTCGCACCGAATTTCAGCGCCTGCTCACGCTTCCACTCAACCGGATCGATCGCGAAGACATTGCGTGCGCCGGCGATGACGGCACCTTGCAGCGCCGCGGTTCCGACGCCGCCTACGCCGACAATCGCCACATCCTCGCCGGGTCGGACGTCACCACTGCGAGTCGACGATCCATACCCGGTCGGGATGCCACAGCCACACAGTGCCGCGACCTCGAATGGGATGTCCTTGTCGATCTTCACCACGGACGCTTCATGCACCACCATGTACGGCGAGAACGTACCGAGCAATGTCATCGGGTAGACGTTCTCACCAGCGGGAGTCTGGATACGGAAAGTGTGGTCGGAGACCGCTTCACCCTGCAGCAGCATCGCACCGAAGTCGCAGAGGTTGGCGAGCCCCGCCCTACACGACTTACATTTGCCACACGACGGGATGAACGACAGCACAACGTGATCGCCGACCTCGAAATCGGTGACACCCTCGCCGACTTCGGCGACGACACCCGCACCCTCGTGTCCTCCGAGGATGGGGAATCCACCCATCGGGATACCGCCGGTCATCAGATGATGGTCGGAGTGGCACATGCCAGCGGCTTCCATCTTGATTTTGACCTCATGCGCCTTGGGGTCGCCGATCTCGATCTCCTCGATCGCCCACGGTGAGTTCAGTTCCCGCAGCAGGGCACCTTTAGTCTTCACTTCACAAACCTCATTTCACGCTCACGGTCGCGGGAGTACTCCCGCCTACCCTGTGAGCCTAGTCACCGATACGCAAAATTGAAACACGTTACAGTCTGCGTTTTAGGTCGTTCAAGGATCCGACCACGCATTCCGCATATGCCAAAACCGCCGATCGGCACGATTAACCTCGACCGGCGATCTTGATACGGGTAGCTACTGGGCCAGCCCGGCATCCTTGCTGCCGTAGGAGTTTCGCAGTGTCGGCTTGACCACCTTGCCGCCTGCGTTACGGGGCAACTCGTCGACGATGACGAGCTCTTTCGGATGCTTGTAGCGCGCAAGATTCTCATTTAGATAGGGCTCGATCTCGGTGATCGTCAGATCGCCACCATCGGCCACCACGACGACAGCTACCGGAACCTCGCCCCACTTCTCATGCGCTCGCCCGATGACGGCGGCCTCGGCTATCCGCGGATGACCGAACAGGACGTTCTCCACCTCGGCGCAGTAAATATTCTCGCCGCCGGAAATGATCATGTCCTTCGCGCGGTCGACGACATAAATGAAACCTTCGGCATCACGACGCACGAGGTCACCGGAGTGGAACCAGCCACCGGCGAACGCATCGGCGGTCCCCTGCGGGTTCTGCCAGTAGCCGCTCATCATGCCGGGGCCACGGTAGACGATCTCGCCGACCTCACCGTCGGGAACGTCGGCCATCGTCGGGTCGACGATACGGGCTGTCACCGACGGCGCCACCTTGCCGACCGAGCCGATCTTGCGCAGCGCGTCCTTGCCCTCGAGTACACAGGTGATCGGCGACATTTCGGTCTGCCCGAAGACGGCGACGTTCATCGCGTCCGGGAAGGTGTCGTTCATCGCATTGAGCACGGTGTCCGACGCCGGGGCCGCACCCCAGCTGATCACTCGCAGGTTGAGCGCGCGTGGGCGTGCCTGCTGTGCGGCACATACCGCCTGCCACTGCGCGGGCACCAAGAAGATAGAGGTGATCTTCTCCGCCTCGATGACGTCGAGCATGGCATCAGGATCGAAAGCGCCAAGGGGATGAATGACGGTCAACGCGCCGACATAGAAGAGCGGGGTCATCGCCCCGAGTGCGGCGATATGAAACATCGGCGCCACACAGGCACCGATGTCGTCGTGTTGTGTCGAGAGCGCATGCATACAGGTGACCGCCTGTGCCTGCATGTTCTGGTGGGAAAGCATGGCGCCCTTGGGCTTTCCGGTCGTCCCGGAGGTGTACATGATGAGCGCGGTGGTCTCTTCCGGGATGTCGACTACCGGCAGGTCGGCACTGTCTTCGGCAACCAGCTCCTCATAGTCGAGATGTCCGTCACCTGCCGCCGCGCCCACCGCGGTGACCTCGATGATCTCGTCCACCGCGCCGGTCGCGGCTTTCACGCCGTCGGCCAGGGGCGCGAGCATCGTCTCGGTGAGGATCCAGCGGGCACCGCTGTCGGCGACCAGGAAACTCACTTCCGCCGGGCTCATCCGAAAATTGACCGGCACTGGGATTGCGCCGATCAGATTGGCGCCGAGCACCGCCTCGACGTACTCAGTGCGGTTGAGCATGATAATCAGAATCCGGTCGCCGAACTTAACCCCGCGGCGCGCGAGCGCCGCACCGAAACCCGTTGCTCGCCGGTCCAATTCGCGCCAACTCGTGCTTTTGCCCAAGAATCGCAGTGCCGGCTCGTCGCCGATCATCGCCGCGTGCCGTCGGACCTGATTGTTCCAGTGGTTGCGCCGCGAACGCAGCGGCTCGGCATTCAAATCGGTGGCGATATCTATCGTCGATGTCATCGGGTTGTTCTCCTGTGTCAGTTCTGACTTCTGGCGTCTGTGGGTGCGGTCAGTGCGTGGACTTGCCGACGAATGCCGACAGCGCGGCCTGAAACTCCGGCGATTGCAATAGTGTTGCCTGCCCGGACAATTCGCGATCGAGAGCGTCAGGTAATCCGGCAAGGGTGTGTGCGTCGAGGGCGGCTTTGGTCAACCGCATCGCCTGCGGCGACCGGTTGGCCAGTCGGCCAGCCACCTGGCCGACGAGCTGATCCAGCTCGGCGCGCTCGCCGACCACGCGATTGATCAGACCGGCGTCGAATGCGTCTGCGGCCGAGAGCTTTTCGCCGAGCAATGCCATTTCATTGGCACGGGCACGCCCCAGTGCCGCGGCAAACAGCATCGACGCACCGCCGTCTGGCATGAGTCCAATATTGATGAACGCGAGTAGAAAGTATGAGCGTTGCGTGGCGTATATCAAGTCAGCCGCGACCGCGAGCGATGCGCCGATACCGGCGGCGGCGCCGTCGACCGAAGCGATGACAGGCGCACGCACCGCCCGAACCGCGCGGGCCAAGTCGGTGCCACCGGCAATAATCCCGCGAGCCTGCTCGTCGGTCAGTCCGCCGGATGGCTGTTCGGCCGCGGTCGATGCGATGCCGACGACATCGGCACCGGTACTAAATGAACCACCCGCTCCGTCGATGATGACCACCCGAATGGCATCGTCATCGGCCCAGCGTCCCAGCGCATCCTGGATGCGCGCCGATGCCGCCCCGTCCAGGGCGTTCATCCGGTCGGGGCGAGTGATCGTGATCCGCGCGATGCCGTCGGCGGTGACATTGATCGCGATGCCATCGACGACGTCGAGGTTGGTGGTCATATATCCCTCACTGGCGAACTGGCGGAGCGGGCGAATCCCCCGCATCCTTCGCCAGTATTTGTAGCACATATGTGAGCTGGCACACGAGAATATCGACTAACTTATAAGTCAACTTCTAGTTCTGGAACACGTCTTTTGCTACTACCAGTGGAAATTCCACGGGTGAATCGGAACATCAGGTAGCGTTCAATGGGTGCCAGCCGAATCGTCGATACCCGCCACTGGTGCGGGCACCGTCGGTGTGCGTCGGCGCCCCGCCGACCGGCGGGCGATCATCCTCGACGTCGCGGCGCGGACATTCAGCGTGCGCGGCTACCACAGCACCACGCTGGAGGCGATCGCCGCCGAGGTTGGTATCTCGGTCCCCGCGCTGTATCGCCACTTCCCAACCAAGTACGCGTTATTCGCCGAGACCTCCCGGACTCTCGCGGACGTCCTGAAGGGTTCCCTCGCCACGACCCCCGATTCCAGCAACCCCCACACGACGCTCGATAATCTGCTGCGGGCCCTCGCCGAAACAACACTGTCCCACCGAGGTGGAGGTCTGTATCGCTGGCAGTCCCAGTTCCTCGCACCCGACGACGCCGAATACGTTCGCGAAGTAGTCATCGGTCAGCATCGTCGGGTCCGTGCAGCGGTCGTCGCATCGCGTCGCGAACAGCAACTCCCGGCTGCGTCCAAGGCCCAGGCGGACGCACTCGCAGCCGCCGCGATCAGTGCCGCTGGCAGTCCATCGACGCATCGCGCGCCGCTAGCGGCTAAACAAGCCGAACGGATCCTTGTCACGAACTCCGTGCGGATGGTGGGCCTTGATCTCCCGGACGAGGCCGACGCCCGCTCACACCCAACCGAGTCAAGTGGCCTTGCCCCGGCGTCGAAGCGTGAAGTGATTCTGCGACAGTCGATTCCGCTGTTCGCACAGCGCGGGTTTCGCGAGGTGTCCATCGACGACATCGCGCAAAGTTCGGGGCTGCCCGCGTCCGGCGTGTACCGGCACTACGCCAACAAGGCCGCGATTCTGCACACGGCATTCTGGCGCGCGAACGATCGGATGATCGCCGCCATCGACGACGCTCTCGCTCGCGCGAACTCTCCGGTGGACGCGGTTACCCGGCTGGCGGCGAGCTATGTCGAATTATGTTCGGACAGTGCACAACTCGTCGGTGTCTACATGGTCGAGATTGGTAACGTCGCCCCCGATCAGCGGTCCGAGTTGCGTAAACAGCAGCGACGCAACATCGATGAGTGGGCTAGCTGGGTGGTCCAGTCAAGGCCCGTGCTTACCCTCGGGCAAGCACGGTTCATGGTGCATGCCGCATTGAGTATCGCCTTCGATCTGACTCGGGTGCCGCTTCCGGCACCGACCGCACTGGTAAGCGCACTGATCTGCGAATTCCTGCTGGGCGATGCACGATAGCGCGGTTACACGGTCTCCAAGTCGCTGATCAACCAGCGATCACCGTCACGCTTGAGGGTGATCTTCACCCTGGATTGGTATGGGATGCCATCGGGCTCTGACGCCTGCAGATCCGGCACTTTGACCACCTGGTCGAGGGTGACCAGCACTACCGCCTTGTCAGCCGAAAGTAACTGCAGGCCAGCTTCTTTCGATTCCGCAGTGGATTTGCCCCGCGCGTTGGTATTACCTTTGCGAGCGTCCTGCGATGACGTGATATACGAGTCGGCGAACGAGGGTGTCGAGATCCCCCGGATACGCTGATCGAGGTCGGCGTAATTGTCGGGATCGTAGGTGCCGATGGTCGCGGCGTACCGCCGGGCGGCATCCATCGCATCTTTGCCGTACTGCGACGAAGTGCTTGCCGCGGCGAGTTGGTCGCGCGTCTGGTTGTAGCGATAGCCGAAGAAGCCCGCCAGCACCGCCAGCGCGACCACCGCGACGCACAGGCCAATCAGTAGCCCCCGCGCGGCTCGTCCCCCGAACGGGCGTTGGCCCGCTTTGGCCGGCTGCGGATTCAACTTGCGGGGCAACCGGTCATCTGTCTCGTCACCGACGTCGGCCCTGGTGCGCTTCTTCGACAACTTCGCTTGCCGCTTCGCTTCCTTGGCCGCGACCTCGTCGCGCACCTTCGCCCGGTTTGCTCGGTTGGCGGACAGAAATTCGTCCGCATCCGGCGACGTCGGGTCGACCTCCCCGGCATCGTCATCGCCAGTGTTCGCGGCGCCTGGACTTTCGGGTGTGGCCATGGCGACCAATGTAGCGACCGCTACATCTCCACTTCAGCAGCACCGCCAACTATCACATATATGTGATACGGTCTGCCCGATTGAAGGTTGCCGCTTAACAACCATTCGCGGAGAGGAAACACGTGAATTTCACCGACGAACAACGCGCATTCGCCAAGTCTGTGGCGGATTTCTGCCAGCGCGAGGCAGGCACGCGCGCACAGCGCGACCAGCTGACCGGCAATGGAGCCGAACTCCATTCCGAAGAGTTGTATCGCAAGATGGCCGGGCTGGGGTGGGCCGGCATCATCGTGCCCGAGGAGTACGGCGGAGCGGGTGCGGGCAATGTTGAGATGTGCATCTTCCTGGAGGAAACGATGCGCGGGGGCGCTCCGATGGGCGGCGTCGGCCCGACCTTCATCACCGCGGCGGCGTACGCCAAATACGCGAGCGAAGAACTGAAGAAGGAAGTACTCACAGGCGTCACCGCTGGTGACTCACTGGCGATCTCGATGTCCGAACCCGAGGCTGGTTCTGACGTCGGCGCACTGACCTGCCGCGCCGAAAAGGTCGACGGCGGCTGGCTGATCAACGGTCAGAAGACCTGGTGTTCCAACGCCCATTTCGCGAATTCGATTCTACTCATCGCCCGGACTGATCGCGGCGGCAAGAAGCACGAAGGCCTCACTCAGTTCCATATCCCCGCCGGCACAACGGGTTTGAAGATTCAGGGCATCGACACACTCGGCGGACGCGAGGTCAATGACCTCTATTTCACTGACTGCTTCGTGCCCGACGAGCATGTGGTCGGTGAGGTCGACAACGGTTGGAATCAGTTGATGGCCGGCCTCAATATTGAACGGTTGATCCTTGGCGCGATGCAGCTCGGCGTCGCGCAACGTTCCTTCGACGACACACTGAAGTTCATCACCGAACGAAAGCAATTCGGTCGGCCGGTGGGCACATTCCAGGCGCTACGGCACCGGATGGCCGATCACGCAACCGAGATCGAATGTGCCAAGCTCCTCGTCTACAGCCTCGCGGACAAGGCAGATGCCAACCCGGGCAAGATCTTCCCGCGCGAAGCGTCGATGGTGAAGTTGAAGACCACTGAGACGTCGAAGGCGATGACCATCGATGGAATGCAGATGATGGGCGGTTACGGATACGCCACAGAATTCGACGCCGAAAGCCTTATGCGTGGCGCGATCATCTCAACCGTCTACGGTGGCACGAATGAGATCCAGCGCGACGTCGTCGGGAAGACCTTCGGACTCTGAGAGTTCCGCGGCACCCGTGACTATCACCCGCCGTCGGCCGCGACGGCCGCAACTGTCCGA
Source organism: Gordonia sp. CPCC 205333 (assembly GCF_048537885.1). NCBI lineage: Bacteria > Bacillati > Actinomycetota > Actinomycetes > Mycobacteriales > Gordoniaceae > Gordonia > Gordonia sp. CPCC 205333. The sequence goes on from NZ_JBCLVI010000005.1 coordinate 334,677, forward strand.
CGAGGTTGCGGCCGATCTGCGGCATGCGATTATGACCGCCGAGTTTCGGCCCGGTGAGTACATCCGGATGGACGAAGCAGCCGCCCGGCTGGGCGTCAGCGTCACTCCGGTCCGCGAAGCATTGCTGACGCTACGCGGCGAAGGCATGGTGCATCTGGTCCCCCACCGCGGTTATGCGGTAGCGGAGCTCTCACGTACCGATGTCGGCGACTTGTTCTGGTTGCAGTCCCAGATCGCGGTCAAGTTGGCCCTGCGGATAGCCGACGTTGTGACGGCCGGCGAGCTGGACGAGTTGACCGACTTGAATGATCAACTGCGCCAGGCAATTTCGCGCGGAGCTCACGACCGGGTGATCGAGGCCGAATACGAGTTCCATCGCCGACACAACTTGATCGCCAACAGCGGGAAGCTGAGTTGGTTCCTGATGGGCGCGACGCGATACACGCCGACACAGCTATACGCGAGTGACGCCGAGTGGGGCCAGGTCGCAATCGACAGTCACGATCGACTGATCGTGGCGTACCGCGCGGGCGACCGGGAGCAGATCGTCGCGCAGACGCAACGGCAGTTCGACGATGGCGCGACCCGCCTGCTGGCACACTTGGAGACGACCGGCATCTGGGCTCAATGACCAGGCGTTTTGTCGTCCGGCTCACCCATACGCTAAAGTTTCTTCTCGGTCCGAGTGACATTTTCACAACGGGCCGAGAGTAATCCCCCGTAGCTCAATTGGCAGAGCATTCGACTGTTAATCGAACGGTTACTGGTTCGAGTCCAGTCGGGGGAGCTGAAAAACCGCCTGGTCACAGGCGGTTTTTTTGTTTTCTGGCGTCGCATCGCCGGATAACCGGCGCCACACAGGCGAATGCCGAGGCAGCTCGGTGGCGCGCCGCGTCAGCATCTACCATCCCATCCGTTATACTGTCGATACTGTTTATTGGATCAAATCGGGGACTACTGATGAAACTTGCAACGCGACTCGCGCTGGTGTTGATCGTGGTGTGTTCGCTGGCCGCGATACTCGCGCCGGCCGCTATTGCCGCACCAGCCGGGACCAAGATCTCCGACGCGTGGGTGGTTCGCCTGGACAGCGGGGCAACGCGGCAGTTGGCAGCTGCGCAAGACCCAATCAGCGAGCTGTCCGATGTTGTTTTCGCTCACGACGACGCGCTGCCGAGGCCGGTAGTATCCGCCACGTTCGGCCTGTGGTTGACGTCGTTCTTTGCGAGCGGAACGCTAAAGCATTCGCCGGCGGGGTGCGTGAAGGTCGCCGTTTCGGATGACGGGGTGCCGCTGACGTGGGATCTCCACAATCATTGTCCGTGGCAGGTGTCGTCTGTGAGCCGCGAGAAAGTGACCTCATCCAACTACGGTTGGACGGCGTACCTCCCGGTGAGATGACGGCGGCGGCCGTCCATGACCTCGCCTAAGTAGCTCGCATTTAGGCGATGCTAGCCTAACAGCCGTGTTGGATCATCCCACGTCTGTCGCAGATCCCCGTCTGCCGGCAGCGCCCGACGATGCGGCTTCTCGCGCGACGCCCGGTCGAACGCGCAAGTCGCCGAAACGCAATCGAAAACCGTTGCGGCGCATATTGATTGTCTCGCACCGTTGGCTGTCGATCGTTTTCGGACTGGTGCTCGTGGTGGAATGCACCACCGGGGCGGTCCTTGTTTATGAACCTGAACTGCTTCGCGCCAGCTCGCCGGAGCTCTATCAGTCGACTGCGACGCCGACCCAGGTCGGATTCGATGGCGCGATCGACGCGGTGCGGCGTGCTGATGCCAACTTCGACACGTCCTACGTCTCACTGAAAGACGGCGTCTATCAACTCAGCACCAGCAGTTCGGATGGTGAGACCTATTTCGTTGACGCTGGCACCGGAACAGTCAGCGGCCACGCGAATGTGTACAGCGGCGTCGTCGGATTCGTGGAAAACCTGCATGACTGCGCGCTTAGCTGCGAGGGATACGCCGGCTATCAAGCGTGGCCCGGAAAGCCGTCACCTCTCGCCACATGGGCGCCAACCGAAGGGCTCACCTGGGGCGGATTGACCCTCGCCCTCACTGGTCTACTGGCGATATTCCTGGCGATATCCGGTTTGATTATCTGGTATCCGGGTCTCAAGAAGTGGCGCCACGGTTTTCGCGTCCGTCTTGGCAAAGGCCGGTACGCACGCGACGTCGATCTCCACAACGTGATCGGCCTGATAGCGGTAGTTCCGCTATTGATCTGGGGGCTGACCGGAATGAACTTCGAAGTTCCGGCGGTGTCGAAGTTGTGGCTCGCCACGACGGGCGGCCAGTCAACAGTGGACCAACCATCGACAATGGAGACGGTCGACGCTCGCGCACCCCGTATCAGCATCGACGACGCCATGACCGCTGCCCGAGCAACCTTTACCGGTTCGACGGTGACCTGGGCACAGTTGCCGACACCGACTCAGGAGTATTACTCCTTCTACGTACTCGATGGTCGTCCGGACCTGTGGAAATACAGTTCGAACTTCCACGGCAATCGACTCGTCGGCGTCGACGCCCACGACGCGCACCACGTCGAGGTATTTCAAGGGCGTCCGTCGACGATATCGAACGCGGTGCTCAGTGACTGGGCTCAACCAGCGCTGCACTATGGATTCGCAGTCAATCCGTGGTGGCGGATCGCTTGGTGCGTATTGGGACTCACCCCGCTGCTATTGATGCTGACCGGATTGTCGACCTGGCTCTTCCGCAGACAAGTTGCACGACGCAGGCAGGCCGCACGGCGGTCGGGATGAACGCAACCGTCGGTCTGATCGTCATCATTGCCTGTTGCGGCGCAGCTCTTTACGCAGGCAAGCGCGTCCTGGCAGGACCAACCGGACCATGGCCCGATGTAAGCGGCATAGCACTTGGCACAGTCGTATTCTGTTGGGTCGCAGGCGGATGTTTGTCCTGGTGGTCGGGTCACCCGCCGGCCCGCCCCGGTGTCTTCGTTGGCTATGCGGCGACCGTTGTCCTGCTCAGCGGCGTCGGATTGCGTTGGGCCACAGCGTGTTCGGGACGGAGCGGCGATCTGATCCGCGCAGCGACCTGCACGCTACTGGCGTTCCTGGCGTGGCGTACGGAGCAGGTGTGGCTGATTCCGGTGAGGTAGGGATTCTCGCCGTCACCGCAGCGCGCGACAAACACCTTGCACCGCTGCGCTATGGTGGCCACGTGACCATCCAGCGATTCGAGGAGGCGGTCGGCGCGATTCGCGCCACCACCAGATAGCCGCGCCCCGCAGCCGATCATCGCGATCGGCGGCATCGTCGTACCTCGATTCCCTCTTTCGAAGCTCGCTTCGAAATCACTTTTCCATTGGATGGTCCTTCCATGCACGCATTCACTCAGTCCGAAATCCTCGCTGCCTTTCGCGGCGCCACCCGCAGCGAGGTAAAGCGCGTTTCCTTCGCCGAGAACTTTGACGAGGTCGACTTCGGTCGACTCGAGTTCTATGGCTGGCGCGATCGCAAAATCCCGCGACGGTCCTATGTCGTGGTTGAACGGGAAGACGGCCCGGTCGCCCTACTGCTCAGTCGCGCTGAGGCCAAACCGCGCGGTCGCGCTATGTGTTCGTGGTGCAACGACGTCAACCTCACCAACGAGGCTGTGCTCTACACGGTCGGGCGTGGTGGTTCGGCCGGACGTCGCGGCTCGACGTTGGGAGCGTTGGTATGCAACAACTTTGGCTGTTCGCGCAACGCTCGCCAATTGCCCCCGGCGTATCACAAAGGCACCGATCTGGACGGTCTGCGCGCCGAGCGCATCGCCGACCTTCGGCGCCGGGTCACGTCATTCGTCACCGAGGTGTTATCCACCGAGGATTGACCGCGCGAATATGTCCCGAGGTGAGATCAGACGTCATATAGACATCTGACTCGCGCTCGGGACATATTTCTGCGGGCAGGGCGTCGGGCATCAAGTCAACACAGGTAGACTTCTCGCTCGGGCATTGTGCCCACGGGGCGGTAGCTCAGTCGGTTAGAGCCGCGGACTCATAATCCGCTGGTCGTGGGTTCGAGCCCCACCCGCCCCACTCTTCATCGAGACCCCCTCAAACCTTGGTCCCCGCCTGCTCGGCGGCGACCTCTTCCTCGCCGGTCAACGGATCGGTATCAGTCAGCGGTTCAACCGGTTCTCCGGCAAGTACCTTGCGCATACGTTCCTTGTCGAGTTGACCTTCCCAATTGGCGACAACGAACGTCGCCACACAGTTGCCCAGCAAGTTCACCGACACCCGCATCGAATCCATGATGCGGTCCGCGCCAAGCAGCAGCGCGACCGCGGCAACCGGAATACTGCCGTGACCGATTGCCGACACCGTCGCCGACAACGCCAAGAACGACGATCCGGGCACGCCCGCCATCCCCTTCGACGTCAACATCAACACCAACACCGCGGTGATCTGCTCACCGAAACTCAAATCCACTCCGAGTGCCTGCGCGAGGAACAGAATGCAGATGGATAGGTATAGCGTCGCGCCATCTAAGTTGAAGGAGTACCCGGTAGGAACAACCAAACCTGTTGTGGTGCGGGAACATCCGGCATTGGACAGCTTCGTCATGATTCGGGGAAGAACAACCTCGGTCGATGCGGTGCCCAATGCGACGAACAGTTCATCCTTGATGTAGACGATGAATTTCCACAGGTTGACACCCGCGAAGATCCGAACGATCACTGAGAGCACCAAGATGAACAGGACTGCCGCCAGGTAACAGCACGCGATCAACTTCCCGTAACTGGCCAGCGACGACAGACCGTATTCGCCGACGATATATGCCATCGCGCCGAACGCGCCGAGTGGCGCGAGCTTCATGATCCACCCGATGACGGTGAAGAAGATGTGGCTCAGCTGATCGATCGTCTCCAACACAATCGGCGGGCCCTTCTCCCCCACCTTGGCCAGTCCCAGACCGAATAGCACCGCGAAGAAGAGCACCTGCAGGAGTTCATTTTCGGCGAAGGCCGAAAGCGCCGACGTTGGAATGATATTCAGCAGAAAGTCGACGGTATGCGGAAGTTCCCCGTCATTGGTCTTGTCCGCCACGGCCTTCGCGCCGGTCGCTAGTGTCTCCGGGTTGATGTCAAAACCATTGCCCGGCTTGACGATATTGCCAATCACAAGTCCGAAGAGCAACGCGAAGGTGGTCACGGCTTCGAAGTAGATCAGTGCCTTGACGCCGATCCGACCAACCGACCGCATGTCACCGACATGCGCGATGCCAAGCACCACTGTGCAGAAGATGATCGGGGCGATCAGCATCTTGATCAGCTTGATGAAACCGTCTGCCAGTGGCTTCAAGTCGGAACCCAGGTCCGGCCACACGGCACCGACCACGATGCCTGCGACGATCGCGGCCAGTAGCCAGGTGAACATCGACTTATACCAGGGCGTGCGGGCCTTGCCTGCCGTAACAGCAGGTGGATCAGCAATTGTTGCGGTCATCTGCTGAGTTTCAGATTCGCTTTCGCCGGATTGCATGCGGCGAGGTTACGAGGAAGTAAAAGAATCGCACAGACACCAGAGATTAGATTTCCGATCTCGAACATCCAGTTATAGACTCTCAAGATGACCAAACGCGGGGGTGCGCAGCTAGCTGCGGCGGCACTTGCGTTCACGCTCATTCTGATCAGTTCGCTTCTCGTCATCGGCCGTCCGACAACGGGACAGCCGTATGCCAATCAAGCTGCCGCGCTGCGTTCTTGGCTCGATCAGGCGAGTGAAAGAGACAAAATGGAAGCGCCTTTCACCGCCTCGGTCACCAGCACCCTAAGCGGGCGCGACGAAGTCGTCATCACCTTGCCAATAGAGATCTCCAAACCATCGGTACAAGTCGCCATCCGTGTCGCGTGCTTTTCTACGGTGGCCAAGTCGAATCTCATGGCCCAAAAAGAGACCTTCTTCGCGACACTCAACGGCACCGACTTCGGTGCGGGGTCATGCTCATCGATGCCGGACGGGCCATCCCCAATCAAAGATTCGTCGTGGATTGGGATCAGTCTTGAAACGATGCCGTATCCCGTCGGGCTCAGGAATTTCACCTTCCGGGTCGTTTTGCCAGGGCGAGGGTTGCTAGCAGCATCCGCGACTATCCGCTACATCGCATGAGCCGAGCCCGTCGCAATCCGAAAGCGACCCTGTCCGAACTCAGCACGCGCGCCGGTGTACGACTGGGCGCGGTTGTTTTAGTCTTTAGCCTCCTTCTGGTCGGCTTCATCGTCGTAGTCGGGCGCCCGACTGCCGGGCAGACGTATGCGAACAAGACTGACGCATTGGTTTCCCTTCTCGAGCGCGCAATTGACAAGCATCGAAAACTCGACGCACCACTAACTTTTTCTAATACCGCTACGCGCACCGGGACCGGCGGTCTGCGGCTTCAACAATCGATTAAACTACGGCCCGGCCCATCCGGTTCGTTGTCGCGGTTTCTTGCTACGACCCGCCACGACCGAGCGATGCTCCGCGCGTCCAATCATTCTTTACGCTTACCCTCGACAGAACCCTCCTTGGCGGTGGAATGTGTTCCGATTTCCCCCAAAGTCCTTCGCGCATCAGCCAACCCGGCTGGTACACAATGAAAAAGCCGATGGAGAACCTTCCGGTTGGTCCGAGGACCTTCTCGTTCCGAGTGACGTTGTCGCGCGGAGGATTAGCAGCAGCGACAGTTCTGCTCCAGTATGTCGGCTAAACAACGAAGCCACGCGTGGGCTGACCCCGTGGCAAAGCTCCGAAGCGCAACAGCATCGCCGCGCTTCGCGGAGAAACTATTAGCAATAACTACCACGATGATCGTCGTTATCCTGGTCGTTTCTATACTCGACGTCGGCCGTCCGACAGCCGGGCAACCATATGCGAATCAAACTGACGTACTCGTCTCCTGGTTGGACAGCGCGGACAACAGCGATAAGGTTAACGCTCCGTTCACCGTCGCTGACGTAACTACTCGGACCGGCCGCAACAACCTGGTTGTTAGTCGGACGGTCAACCTCGCTGCCCCGCCAGTCGAGGTTCTGGTAGCTATTGCATGCTTCTCCCCACGCAACCATGCTCATGTCCAGTACGAGCCCTCCTTCAAGCTATTTCTCGATGAAGTCAACTTTGCCGGGGGACTATGTGCGAAGCCGCCCGTGGGGCCATCACCGATCAAGGACCGCATGGTGATTACAACGGGACGTGCAACGACGAACTACCCAACCGGCCAGCGAACGTTCACAGCCCGAATCATGCTGCCCCGCGGCGGCCTGATCGCCGCATCGTTGATCATTCGTCATGTCGCTTGATCGGTTATCCCCAAGACAACTCCCGCCCCGAACCCCTAGCCGGCTTCCCCACCAGATTCGACGACCTGCTCCAGCAGGCTCCGCCGATATGCCTCCAATGCGACCAAATCTCCGAAGACCGCGTTGTAAGCGTCGGAATCCTCGGCGGGTGACATGCGCCGTAACCGTGACTTGATATCGGCGATCTGTGCGCCGACCCACACCTCTTGCAGCCGCGCCAGTACCGACCCGATGTAGCGCGGAATCGCGTTCTCCGACATCGGGATCGGCTCGACGGCGAGTTCAGTGACCAACGGTCCTACCACCGGGTCGTCCACTCCGTGGATTACCGCCCCGACCCATTCCGCACCGCCCATCCCCGACGATGTCCCGCCCAATTCAGTCATCGTGGTGCGAATCTTGGCATACGCGGGCTCGGTGAAACATTCCACCGGCAGTGAGTCGAAGACAGTGCCAGCGATCGCCGGATATTGCAGCGCGGACTTCAGCGCCTCACGCTGAGGCCATAGCCGCGGATCACTGGCCAACGGCTTCGCAGTCGGCGGCGCCGACGACGCCTCGGGCCGTCCGCGTCGGAGATTGGTGACCTTGGTAGGCGGCTTGCCGCGGCGCTTCGCATTGCGGGATGCCTCTTCGCGTACCCGCGAGAGTACTTGCGGCACATCCTCCCAGCCGACCCAGCCGGCCAATTGGCGTGCGTATTCGTCACGCAATGCCACGTCTTTGATACGCGCAACGACGGGCACCGCGTCGCGCAGTGCATGCACCCGACCTTCGGCGGTGTCGAGATCATGATTGGCATTAAGCGCCTTGATTGCGAACTCGAACATCGGGATGCGGCGCGCGATCAGGTCACGCACGGCGACTTCGCCGTCCCGTTGACGCAGTTCGCAGGGGTCCATGCCCTCCGGCGCGATCGCCACGAATGTTTGGCCCGCGATCGACTGTTCACCGTCAAAAGCCTTGAGCGCTGCGGCTTGTCCGGCGTCGTCGCCGTCGAAGGTGTAGATGACCTCACCGCGGAAATAGGAGTCGTCCATCATCAATCGTCGAATTAACGCGAGGTGGTCTTCACCGAATGCGGTGCCGCAGCTGGCGACCGCGGTGGTGACACCTGATAGGTGCATCGCCATGACGTCGGTGTAGCCCTCGACGATCACCACTTGATGCCCCTTGGCGATGTTGCGTTTTGCGTGGTCGAGACCGAACAGCACCTGAGACTTCTTGTACAGCATGGTCTCTGGCGTATTCATATACTTGCCGAGGTTGTCGTCGTCAAAGAGTTTGCGTGCACCGAACCCGATGACATCGCCACCGAGATTGCGGATCGGCCAGAGCAGGCGGCGGTGGAATCGGTCAATCGGGCCTTTGCGACCCTGCTTGGACAGCCCGGCGGCTTCCAACTCGGCGAACTCAAAGCCTTGGGAGAGAAGGGCTTTCGTCATCGTGTCCCACCCGTCGGGTGCATATCCGCACCCGAACTGGACAGCAGCCGCACTGTCGAAGTTGCGTTCCTTGAGGTACTCGCGCGCAGTCTGGGCGGCCGGGGTCAACAGTTGTTCGGCGTAGTACTTCTGTGCGGCGGCATTGGCCGCGACAAGTCGAGCGCGCGTTCCGCGGTCGCGCTGAACGCTGGTACCGCCGCCCTCGTAGTTGATTCGGTAGCCGATGCGGTCGGCCAACTGCTCGACGGCCTCGACGAAACTGATGTGTTCCTGTTTCTGGAGGAACGAGTAGACGTCGCCGCCCTCGCCACAACCGAAACAGTGGAAATGGCCGTGATTTGGGCGAACGTGAAATGACGGCGACTTCTCGTCGTGAAATGGGCAAAGCCCCTTCAGACTGTCCGCACCCGCGCGTCGAAGTGCCACGTAGTCGCCGACGATATCCTCGATCTGCGTCTGCTCACGGATCGCCGTGATGTCGCGATCGGGGATTCGGCCTGGCACGTAGGACAGTCTAGTTGCTACCGCGGCGGGCTTGGTGGTCGCGCCCGGACCCGCCCGCAAACCCGACTCTCGCGGACGGACCCGACCCACGTTCGTGGTCGGGCCCGTCCGGACGAGTCGGGTTTGCGAGGGGCTTGCTGGCTAGCCCAGGTGTGCCTGGGCACCCGAGTTCTGCTTATCGGTCCGCTCCAGCCGACCCTCGGTCATCGACGCGATCTGGTCGACGATCACCCGCATCCGAGCCGCGTCGTCGGCTGCCGCATGCCAGGCCGGGACGAAGAGCGGATCCAGCCCGCCCGGCGCGGCGGCCGCCAGCCAGGTGGCCACGCGATGAATCCGCTCGCGCTGCCGATCCTGATGCGTCCGATGTCGCTGATTGGAGAAGATGAATCGCAACGCAACCGTTTTGAGCACCGCCACCTCGGCGGCGACCAGTGGCGGCACCGACAGATCCGCATCATATCGCGAAATCGGTTGGTCGCCAACAACTTCGCGTGTACCGGAGATCGCAGCATTGGCGAATCGGCCAATCAACTCCGACGTCAGCCGCTTCAAAGCCACCGACGACGCCAGGGTGCCGTCGAATTCACCAAGGGCCGCAACGAGTTCCATTCGCGAGAGCCGCTGCGCCGCATCGACGAGGGTGTCCGCGTCAAGCCCTTTGAAATACGTCACACCCAATTCGGCGAGGGCCAGCTGATCAGATCGGTCACCGAGCGACCGCAGGTCAATGCGCCCCGAGATAATGCCGTCCTCCACATCGTGCACCGAGTACGCGACGTCGTCTGACCAATCCATCACCTGGGATTCAACACACTGTCGCAAGTTCCCGGCGCCACCGCCCGCCGATCGAATCCACTGGAGCACAGACGAATCATCTTCGTACGCACCGAATTTCGATCCAGGTGCCCCTCTCGGCCACGGATACTTCAGCGTCGCGTCCAACGAGGCCCTGGTCAGGTTGAGTCCGACGCTGGCTCCATCATCGGACAGGATTTTGGGCTCCAGGCGCGTCAGTATCCGCAGATTCTGCGCGTTACCCTCGAAGCCGCCGTATTCCGACGCCACCTCTTCGAGCGCCCGCTCACCGTTATGGCCATAGGGCGGGTGGCCGATATCGTGAGCCAGCCCCGCCAGTTCAACCAGGTCCGGATCACAGCCTAAGCCGACCGCTATTCCACGCCCGATCTGCCCGACCTCTAGCGAATGCGTCAGTCGAGTTCGCGGCGTGTCTCCTTCTCGCGGTCCGACGACCTGCGTTTTATCCGCCAACCGTCGCAGAGCGGCACAGTGCAGCACCCGGGCCCGGTCACGAGCGAAATCATTCCGATGATCGTTGCGCGCTCCGGGCACACCAGCGGTCTTGGGTCCTTCGGACACCACTCGCTCCAGCGACGCCGCTTCGTACGCGGCAGACGACGGCCAAGAACTAGTCAAGCACCCAGCCCCGGCCGACCGCGAAGTCGGTGACGCGCTGTCGGATCTCGATGATCTGACCGGCAGTCAAGTCGTCGGACGAGTCCAGCAAAAGCTCGGTGATCTCTTCGGTGAACGAGGCGGCGTCGAGCGCACCGGCTCCGCCACGCGGCCGTCGGCCACGGTCACCACGATCTCCTCGGTCGCCGCGATCCCCACGATCCCCGCGATCACGATCTCGGCCATGCTCTCGGCCGCCCCGATCATGCGACTCGCGGCGGTGCGCTCGGTCACCGGCGGCATCATCGCTACCAGCAGGTGCCTCTTCGGTCACCGAGACGTTGATGGCCTTGGATCCACGGTCGGTGTCTTCGACGTCGAAGTCGACGACTGCACCGGGCTTCAGCAGGTTCTCATCGATGTCGATGTCGTTGATATGCAAGAAGACATCGGCTCCGCCGGTCTCCGGCGCCAAGAATCCGAACCCTCGATTGCTGTCGTAATGAACGACTTTTCCACTGACAGACACGTACCCATTCCCATCCGGCCGGCGCATTTCCTCGAGCCCCTTGCCCGGGATGCGTCACACACCTTGTCCATCATGACAGAAATCGGGCTGGCACAACGAAAGTTGTCCCAGCCCGAACTCGTGATTCCTGCGACTACGCCCCGACCAACTGAGCACCCAGATAGCTCACGACCTTGTCCAGGGCGACACGTTCCTGGGTCATCGTGTCGCGCTCACGGATCGTGACGGCCTGATCGTCGAGGGTGTCGAAGTCAACGGTCACACAGAACGGTGTGCCGATCTCGTCCTGACGGCGATAGCGCTTACCGATACCTTGGGCGTCGTCGAATTCGACATTCCAGTGTTTACGCAATTCCGCTGCGAGGTCCTTGGCCTTCGGCGAAAGCTTCTCGTTACGGGAGAGTGGGAGCACCGCGACCTTGATCGGCGCCAACCGCCGGTCGAGCCGCAACACCGTGCGAGTGTCGGTGCCGCCCTTGGCATTCGGCACTTCTTCTTCGATATATGCGTCGCACAGGAACGCCATCAGCGAACGAGTCAGGCCGGCAGCAGGCTCGATGACATACGGCGTGTACCGCTCACCCGACGCCTGGTCGAAGAACGATAGGTCCTCGCCTGACGCCTTACTGTGCGTCGACAAGTCGTAGTCGGTCCGGTTCGCGACACCTTCCAGCTCACCCCACGGATTGCCGGCGAAACCGAATTTGTACTCGACGTCGACGGTGCTCTTCGAGTAGTGCGAGAGCTTTTCTTTGGGGTGGTCGTAGAGTCGCAGGTTCTCCGGATCGATACCGAGGTCGGTGTACCAGTTAAACCGCTGCTCGATCCAGTACTTCTGCCATTCCTCGTCCTCGCCCGGCTTGACGAAGAATTCCATTTCCATCTGCTCGAACTCGCGCGTCCGGAAGATGAAGTTGCCGGGGGTGATCTCGTTGCGGAAACTCTTGCCGATCTGCGCAATGCCGAACGGCGGCTTCTTGCGCGCGGTCGTCATCACATTTTTGAAGTTGATGAAGATGCCCTGCGCGGTCTCCGGGCGAAGATAGTGCAGGCCGGCCTCGTCATCGACTGGGCCGAGGAAAGTCTTCATCAGACCGCTGAACGCTTTGGGTTCGGTCCAGTTGCCGGGCTGGCCGGTCTCGGGATCGTTGATATCAGCCAGGCCATTCTCCGGCGGATGACCGTGCTTAGCCTCATACGCCTCGATGAGATGGTCTGCGCGATAACGCTTATGGGTGTGCAGCGACTCAACCAACGGGTCGCTGAATACCTCGACGTGACCTGACGCCTCCCAGACCGGTCGCGGCAGGATGACCGAACTGTCCAAGCCGACGACGTCGTCGCGCGAGGTCACCATCGAGCGCCACCACTGCCGCTTGATGTTCTCCTTCAGTTCCACGCCGAGGGGACCGTAATCCCAGGCCGAGCGGGTGCCGCCGTAGATCTCACCGCATGGGAACACCAAACCTCGACGCTTGGCGAGGTTGACGATTGCATCGACACGGTTTGACGGTGAGCTGGCCACGGGTGTTTGCACTCCACTTGATCGACTTGGGCTGGAACCCTTACAGCCTAACCGGGGGCCACGCCGGCCCGATCATCGGTGGACGGCCACCCCGGCAGGTGAAATGTCATCCCCCTGAGTGTGGTCGAAGGGCATATTGCCCTTCGACCATGTCCACGGGGCTGAGAATTCACGTTCACAGTTGAACCAGCCGACTGCCCGGTCAGTCACTTTTATTGACTCAGCAGGTAGCCGATCGATAACCTCACTCCCATGCGCCATGACAGCCTCGCCGACAAGAACTGCGCTGTCGCCCGCACCTGGTCGATCATCGGCGAGCGATGGACGATGCTGATCCTGCGCGAATTCTTTCGCGGCGAGCATCGCTTCGATCCCATCGCACGCAAACTCGGCCTCGGCCGCAGCGTCCTCACCGATCGTTTGCGGATGCTCGTCGACGAGGGAATTCTCGAACGTCGGCACTACGACTCGGTCCCCGACCGCCTCGACTATCACCTCACCAACAAAGGCGAAGACCTCTATACATTGCTGGTCGCCGTCATCGAATGGGGAGACAAATGGGTCGTCGATGAACCGCCGGTCACCCTGACCCACAAAAAATGCGGTCACCAACCGCATTTGTCGCTGCACTGCGAGCACTGCGAGACGGAGCTGACCCGCCGCGATATCCACGCCGAATTCGCGCCGGACGCTTGGTAGTTCACGCACCCACCGAAGGAGTCACATGTCCGCACCAGTTCCAACTCGCCCACACGGCCTATGGCTCGACGATCTCTCAGTTGGCCACACCATCACCTCGGGCACCGTCGAACTCAACGCCGCGGCGATCGTCGAATTCGCCAGCCAGTACGACCCCCAGCCATTCCACCTCGACGCCGACGCCGCACGAGGCACATTCTTCGACGGCGTCGTCGCGAGCGGATGGCATACGGCCGCATTGACGATGCGACTGCTCGCCGATGCCTTTCCACTCGCGACCGGCATCGTCGGCGCTGGAGTCGACCTGACCTGGCCGAGTGCCGCCGTCGCCGGTGACGTCCTCCACCTGGAGGGCGCCATCGAGACGATCACGTTCTCGCGATCGCGCCCCGATCGCGCCACCGTCGTCCTGTCACATCAGACGCTCAACCAACATGGCCAGACCCGACAGAAGACCTCGGCGCGGCTGCTCGCGTGGAAACGGCCCGACTGATCACACATTTGAAAATGTTTTCCATTAATATGGGAAGTGTTATGAGTGAAACCCACATTGATCCCCTCGGCACCGACGCGATCGACCCCGGTCCGCTGGGACACACCACACCGCCGATACCCACCGACGCGGACTCGCTGGCCGCTGCCGGAGATCTCCTCCGCGCGCTCGCCGCGCCTGCTCGGATCGCGATCGTGCTGTCCCTTCAGCAGCAGGGGAAATGTGTCCACGAACTGGTCGGCGAACTCGGCTTCTCACAGCCCCTGGTTAGCCAGCACCTACGGGTTCTGAAGGACGCGGGCGTGGTCCACGGCCACCGCCATGGTCGAGAGATCATGTACGAATTAGTCGACGACCACCTCGCGCATATCGTCAACGACGCCGTTCTGCACGCCACTGAACGCGATCATGACTGAGACTCCCGTTACCGGCGTCCGCTCGACCAAGCAACGGGCCGCGCTGGCCGAGGTTTTGAGCAAGACCGACGACTTCCTGTCCGCTCAGGAACTCCACGAGCATCTCAAAGCCCGCGGTGAATCCATCGGCCTGACCACGGTGTATCGAAATCTGCAGGCGTTGACCAAAGCAGGCGAGATCGACGCGCTTTGGGATGGCTCTGGTGAGACTCGCTACCGGCACTGCTCGACGGGTCACCATCACCATCTCGTATGTCGCCGCTGCGGGACCACCGTGGAAATCCAGGCCGAACCAGTGGAACTGTGGGCCGAAAAGGTCGCCGCAAGTTACGGTTTCAGCGATATCAATCACACGGTCGAAGTTTTCGGCCTATGCGGCGGGTGTCAGAAAGACTAAACGGCAGCCCGCACTACTGCGCTGGCAACTCGGTCCGAGTGTCGACGCCAGCTGACAGCACCATATGCAGGACCGTCAGCAACGGCAGGTTGGCCAGTTCGCCCAGCGGAAATGTGTACGACAACAGCACATCCACCGCGTCACCGTCAGCGCTCGACCTTCGCAGTGAACCGAAACTCAAACCGGCACTTCGTGATTCGACGACGTCGCGAAGTTCATCGGTATTCGCCAATCCGGACGCCACCAGCTGCGTCAGCGCGACGACCTCTAAGCCGTCACCAAGGTCGAGCACCCGCACCGATGCCCGCGTACCGCCGAACTCGATCATCGCTGCGTCGTCGACAGTGGTCACCGCGCCAAGATCGGCGATCAGATTTGTGATCCGCGCGAGCGCGGTTTCTGGCGCACTCATTGCGCTCCTCCGAATCGACGGTCCCGTTTCGCGTATTCCAGACAGGCGTCCCAGAGGTCACGTCGGTCGAAGTCGGGAAATAGCTTCTCCTGATACACCATCTCGGCGTATGCCGACTGCCATAGCAGGAAATTCGAGATGCGCTGCTCGCCGGAGGGACGTAGAAACAGATCAACGTCGGGCATGTCGGGTTCATCGAGATATTTCGCGAACGACGCCTCGGTGATTCGTTCGGGATCTATCTCGCCGCGCGCGGCCCGACGTGCGATTTCCTTTGCGGCGTCAGCTATTTCGGCACGGCCACCGTAGTTGACGCACATCGTCAGCGTCATCACGGTGTTGTCCTTGGTTAGCTCCTCGGCGATCTCGAGTTCGCGGATTACACTGCGCCACAACCGAGGTCGGCGACCGGCCCAGCGTACGCGCACCCCCATCTCGTTCATCTCATCGCGCCGACGCCGAATCACGTCACGGTTGAATCCCATCAGGAATTTCACTTCGTCGGGACTGCGTGACCAGTTCTCGGTGGAGAACGCGTATGCCGATAGCCAGCCGACGCCCAACTCAATGCAGCCGCACACACTGTCCATCAGCACGGCCTCGCCACGCTTGTGTCCCTCGGTGCGGGGCAACCCCCGCTCGGTGGCCCAACGACCGTTCCCATCCATCACCAGCGCGATATGTTTGGGCACGAATTGAGCCGGAATACTCGGCGGGGTTGCCCCGGACGGATGGGGGTCCGGCGGGCGAATCACCCGAGGCGATCGCGCGTCCTCGGCTCGACGCAAACCGCGACGCACCATGTGATCTCTCCTCACCCGGCGTCGCGCGATTGCGCGCCGGTCTCGCTGAGCCTATGAGGTGCTGCGCGCTCGATCAGCGGCAGTGTGCGCAGTTGCCTCTCCAGATGCCATTGCAGATGCGCGGCGACCAGTCCACTGGCCTGACGGCGCATCGATTCGCTTGCGTCGACGGTGTGCTCCCACTGTCCGCGGAACATCGCATCCATCAAATCGAGAACACCGGGTGACGGCGATGCCGACCCGGCCGGGCGGCAATACACACAGACCGCACCACCGGCGGCAACGTGAAACGCGCGATGCGGGCCAGGCTGAGCACATCGGGCACAGTGTTCGAGCGACGGCATCCAGCCCGAAGCATGCATGGCCCGCAGCAGGTAGGCGTCGAGTACTTGCTGACGGGGTCGCTCCCCCGCGGCGAGCGCACGCAATGCACCTACGGTTAGGCGCTGCAGTGCCATAACCGGCGCTCGCTCCTCGCCGGCCAGCCGCTCTGCCGTCTCCAGCACCGCACAGGCGGTGGTGTACCGGCCATAGTCGGCGACGATGTCAGCGGCGAAACTGTCCAGGCTGTGGACCTGGGTAATGACGTCGAGATTCCGGCCGGGATAAAGGTGCACATCGATATGGGCAAACGGTTCGAGGCGCGCGCCGAACTTCGACCGGGTGCGTCGAACACCCTTGGCGACCGCGCGAACCAGGCCATGCTCACGAGTCAGCAAAGTGATGATCCGGTCGGCTTCGCCAAGCTTGTGCTGACGCAACACGACAGCCTCGTCCTGGTAGAACCTCACCCGGTCATTCTTTCACCGGTATAGGACAGGAATCGCCGCGACATACCGCATGACGCGCGGTTCACTCGGTGAGTTTCGCCAACCTCGGTGGCAACGCGATCTGATCCGGCAGTCGATGCCAGTCGCGACGGTCGTACCACTTGGTGACCAGCACGCCGAGCAACAGGCCGACAATCAGCCCGACGATGCAGACGACGATCGATTCACCGAATCCTGCTCCGAAGTCGGCGTCGAAGTAGAGGATCGCCCGCACCCCGACGTAGACCTGATGCATCGGCTCCACTTTGGCGAGCCATTCGAAGATCCGGGGGCTCGCTTCCAGCGGCACCGTGCCGCCCGACGACGGCAATCCGAGAATCACGAAGAAGACCAGGTTCAGGATCAGCCCCAGGTTGCCGAATGCGGCCATCATCGCGCTCGCCGTGATACCAACGGCCGTGATGGCTAGTACCGAGAACAGCCATAGGACAAAGGAATTGGGCAACGACGTCCCCACCGCCGCGCATACCGCGAGATAGAGCGCGGACTGCAGCGCCGCGATGATGAGCATGATCGTCCATTTAGCGGCCAAGGTGCCCCACCGGGAGATCGGCAATCGCTTGCGCAACAGGAATAGGGGCCCGAACTCCACCGGCAACTGACCGAGTGTGCCGTCAACGATCACCGAGACCATCATCGCGCCGGTGAACCCGGCCAGAATCAGCAATAGCGTGAAATAGAACGCGGACAGACCGTTCGCTGAGCCGTCGGGTAGCGGCGCGGGTTCGGTTACCGCGACATCAACAGGCGCCGACAAGGCGAGTTGCGCGGCACCAGAGAAGTCCAGATTATTCGCGGCGAGTTGCTGACGGACGGTGGCGGTCATCTGCTTACCGAATTCCGCGTTGACCTGTGTGCCGACCCGCTCGGCGAATATCGTGGTGATCGAGGACGCGAATGTCCCCGATCCCCGGTTGATATATACCTCGATCTTTGGCTGTTCAGGCTTGATCTGAATCAGTGGGGCCGCCGAGCGACCCATGTTGATCGCGACATTCGTGAAATTGGGGCCGAGATACACCACTCCATAGGCCTTGCCCGAGTTGAGATCTCGCAAAGCTGTGGTGCGATCGGTCTCGGTCAGCACAATCCCTGACTTCGCCGCCGTCGGCACCATCGATTTGACGATCTGGTCACCGAAATTCTGCTTCGGCTGACCTTCCGCCGTTGATCCACCGACATCTTCGTTGACGAGTGCTATCGGAAAGTTGTGCAGATTTTTCGTCGGGTTGACCACCGCGCCCATGTACATCGCGGCCATCAGACACATCAGTCCGACGACCGCGGCGACCGGCGCGAGCCAGAACTTCGGGTGACCTACGACGTCGGCGATCGCCCGCCGGGCCTGCTCTTCGTCGACGCCGTCCTCAACGTGCGCTCGGGTCACCGTGGACGACTGGTCCGACAACAGCCCATCGTTCTCCGGCTTCTCGTGCGACCCCACTAGAAACCCATTCGACGCAGTTGTTTGGGATCGCGCTGCCAGTCCTTGGCAACCTTGACCCGGATATCGAGGAACACCTTGGTACCCAACAGGGCTTCGATCTGACCACGAGCAACGGTACCGACATGTTTAAGTCGAGAACCCTTGTGCCCGATCACGATTCCCTTCTGAGAATCACGCTCCACATACAAAATGGCGTGCACGTCGACCATCGGCGCCTGATCCTCGCGGCGGTCTTCGCGCGGAATCACCTCGTCGATGGTGACGGCGAGCGAATGCGGCAACTCATCTCGGACACCTTCGAGAGCAGCTTCGCGAATGAATTCCGCCATCAGAACCTGTTCGGGTTCGTCGGTGAGTTCGCCGTCGGGATAGAACGCGGGACCGGGCGCCATCAGTCCCACCAGCACGTCGGCCAGCACACCAAGTTGCTCGCCCGACTTGGCCGACACCGGCACCACTTCGGATTCGGGTCCGAGAAGTTTGGACAATGCCAGTAATTGCTTGGCCACCGAGGCCGGCGCAACCTTGTCAATCTTGGTCAGCACTCCGATCACCGTCGTCGACGGCGCCATCGTGCGTACCTGTTCGACGATCCATCGGTCACCGGGGCCGATAGCTTCGTCGGCTGGGATGCAGACACCGATCACGTCGACTTCTGAGTAGGTATCGCGGACCAGATCGTTGAGTCGTTGTCCCAGCAGGGTCCGCGGTCGATGCAGGCCCGGAGTATCGACCAGGATCAGTTGCGCGTCAGGGCGATTGACGATACCGCGAATCGTATGGCGAGTGGTTTGCGGTCGATTGGAGGTGATCGCGATCTTCTCGCCGACGAGTGCGTTGGTCAGCGTCGACTTACCCGTGTTGGGCCGACCGACAAAACAGACGAAGCCGGAACGGAATTCAGGGGCAGCGGTGTCAGTCATGCGGATCCTTCTCCGCCGGCGATCAGCCGGCCTGCGGTGTCGGTGACAAAAACGGCTGCGCCGGTGGAGATTTCGCGAAGCGTGGTAAGACCCGGATCATCCGCTGTTCCACCAACCAGGACGGCGGCCTCGAATCCCGGTGCACCGCTGGACAATGCGGTGGCCACCGCGACCTGTAAGGCGGTAAGCGTCAGTGATTGGGTGGCGACCCGCGCTCCGGCATAGGTCCGACCATCGGCGTCCCGGACTGCCGCTCCACTCGACCCTCCCGACCGGGCCAGCGCGCCACGTGCCAGGACCACCAACTTGCGGTCCTCATCACCCAATTCATCAACCGGCACGGTCACATCACCTCTCGTCGATCAGCATGTCGCTCGTCGTGCGCGTGGTCGCGAGCGGTGTGAACAGTATCGGACTCGGACTCGTTCACGCGTTTTACGACGACGGTGGTGATTCGCTGGCGTCCCTGACGGTTCGGGCCTCCCTCGGCGACGAGGTGAAGGCCGTCGTAATCGACACTGGCGCCGGGCAATGGCACACGTCCGAGCACCAAAGCCACCAGTCCGCCGACCGTTTCCACCTCATCGTCATCGATCTCGATATCGTCGAATAATTCGCCGAGATCCTCGACGGGGAGTCGAGCCGACACGCGATAACTGCCGTCACCGAGATCTTCGACGGGAGCCGTCTCGTCCCGATCGTATTCGTCGGTGATCTCACCGACGATCTCCTCGAGTACGTCTTCGATGGTGACCAAGCCCGCGATGCCGCCGTATTCATCGACGAGCAGCGCCATGTGATTGCGGGTGCGCTGCATATCGCCGAGCACCCTGTCGAGCGGTTTGGAGTCCGGGATGAATTGCGCCGGCTTCATCAACTCGGATACCGTGATCGTTTGGGACGACCCCGACAATGCCCGCGTCACAAGGTCTTTCAAGTAGACAACGCCGACGATGTCGTCGGGATTCTCGCCGATCACCGGCAGGCGGGAGTGACCGGAGCGGATCGCGAGATTGGCCGCCTGAGTCGCCGTCTTATCCGCTTCGATCCACACCATCTCCGGCCGCGGCACCATCACCTCGCGGGCGTTGGCATCGCCGAGATCGAAGACCGACTGGATCATCCGGCGTTCATCGGCATCGACGACACCGCGCGCCTCGGCCAGGTCGACGATTTCACGCACTTCGACCTCAGTTGCGAACGGCCCGTTGCGATATCCCTTACCCGGCGTGATCGCGTTACCGACCAAGATGAGCAGCCGGGTGACCGGAGTCAACAAGCGGCCGACGAGTTGGAGTACTACCGCGCAGCTCACGCCGATCGAGTAGGCATGCTGGCGCCCGAGAGTGCGCGGCCCGACGCCGACCACCACGTAGGACACCACCGCCATCGCCGCGATGGCGACCAGGACCCCCCATCGGGTACCCAATAGGTCGACCGCAGCAACCGACGCGAAAACCGTTGCTGCCGTTTCACATACGACACGCAGGAATACCGCAAGGCTGACGTAGGTCGCCCGGTTGTCGAGGACCTCCAGCAGATGTCCAGCACCCGCGCGCCCCTCTTTGCGAAGATCGGAGACCCGCGCCTGCGAGACCGTGGCGAGGGCGGCGTCGATGGCCGCGAAAATGCCGCTGATCGGGGTCAGCGCGACAGCGGCGACGATGAATAACACACTCGACGACAAGCCGGATCAGTCTCTCTCGTCGAATCCGATGTTGCGCAACAACTTCGAATCGCGATCGGACTGACGTTGTTGAACATCGCGGCGACGGCGGTCGTCATACCACTGCGACAGCAGGTCGTTCTGCAAGCCGAACATCTCGCGTTCCTCGTCGGGTTCGGCATGGTCGTACCCGAGCAGATGCAAGACCCCGTGCACGGTAAGCACCGCCAACTCGTGTTCAAACGAGTGCTTGGCTTCCTTCGCTTGTGCCGCAGCGAATTCCGGGCACAACACGATGTCGCCGAGGGTCGCGGGCCCCGGGTCGGGAGCGTCAGGACGCCCCCCGCCGGGGGTGAGCTCGTCCATCGGGAAACTCATCACGTCGGTCGGTCCGGGCAGGTCCATCCACTTCATATGCAGATCGGCCATCGTGTCGAGGTCGACGAAGATCACCGACAATTCGGCACCGGGATGGACGTCCATCGCACCGATGGCGAATTTGGCGGCGTCCAGTACCAGGTCGATCGGCACGTCCACGCCTGACTCGTTGGACAGTTCGATACTCATGAACTCCTCGGACCTCCCGCTCGCCGGGTAGCGCGATTGCCGCGCAGCGGCCCCGAATTCGATACGCGCGCAGACTCTTCCGCACGGCCGTAGGCGTCGACGATGTCGGCGACAAGGCGATGACGGACGACGTCGGCGCTAGTGAGCCGAGAAAAGTGAATGTCGTCGATACCTTCGAGAATCCGCGCCGCGGCATTCAATCCGCTTTCGGCGCCGCCCGGCAGGTCGACCTGCGTAACGTCGCCGGTGACCACGATTTTGGCACCGAAGCCGAGGCGGGTGAGGAACATCTTCATCTGCTCGCCGGTGGTGTTCTGAGCTTCGTCGAGAATGATGAAGGCGTCATTGAGGGTCCGGCCGCGCATATACGCGAGCGGCGCGACTTCGATCACTCCGGCGGCCATCAACTTCGGGATCGACTCCGGATCCATCATGTCGTGCAGCGCGTCGTACAGCGGACGCAGATACGGGTCGATCTTCTCGCTCAGCGTGCCGGGCAGAAAGCCAAGGCGCTCACCGGCTTCCACCGCCGGCCGGGTCAGGATAATCCGAGTGACCTGCTTGGACTGAAGTGCCGCAACGGCTTTCGCCATCGCCAAGTAGGTCTTGCCAGTACCGGCCGGCCCCAACCCGAAGACGATCGTGTGTTTGTCGATGGCGTCGACATACTTCTTCTGATTGAGTGTCTTGGGCCGAATCGTCTTGCCGCGCCGGGAAATGATGTCGAGGCTGAGCACATCGGCCGGCGATTCGCCGGACCCCTCGGTCAGCATCGACACACTGTTGCGCACCACATCCGGCGTAAGGGGCGTACCCCGCCTAATGAGGCTCAATAGTTCGTCAAGAACTCGCTCGGACGCCGCGACGTCAGCTGGCACACCGGTCAGCGTGACTTTGTTGCCGCGCACGTGAATATCGGCGGGCAGCAGCTCCTCGAGGGTGCGCAGATTGATATCGCTTGTGCCAAGTAGCCCGAAGACCGCTTCCGGCGCGACTTCGACTGAAGAATTGACGCTTGGGGAATTGACGGTCGGGGTATTCGCCGTTGACGAATCGCGCGGCGACGAGTCGTCGACTTGGTCAAAACTGGGGCCGTCACTCACGTATGACATCACTCCTGGGGTATGTGGCTGTTATCCAGTGTAAACGGTGCTTACAAACCCAATAATCGGACAGTACGGCGAGCGCAGGCGCTGCCCGGATGAATGAATGCCTCGTGACGCTCACCATCGACGACGATCAACTGCGCGGATTGGCCCCGTGCGGTGACGGTGTCGACATAGTGCCTGCTCGACCCGACCGGCACCATCTCGTCGTCGCCCGCATGTATCGCGATGATGTGGGCGGCACAAACCGGCTGGCAGGCCGGCGATGCTTCGCGATACCGCTGCGGCGCGACGTCGTAGGAGACCCCCATCAGTTTGCGCACCGACCCACGCTCATGTCCGCCGGCGACAGTCAGATCCAGTGGCGCCGACTGCGCGATGACCGTTGTGATCGCCGCCCGCCCGGTCACCGCTCCGATCTCGGCGGTCGCCCAGACCGCGAGCATGCCGCCGGCCGAATGCCCAACCACCGATACCGAACCCCAGGCGACGCGTCGGCGCACGTCGTCGGGTAACGCCGCGGCGACCGGTCCGTCAAGCGCACGCAACGCGGCAACGACGTCGCGGCCGGTATTCGGCCAGCCACCGCCGGGATCGCCGACGCGTCGGTATTCGATATTCCACACGACGGCATCGCGCTCGGCGAGACTACGCGCGATAGCCGTCTCGATAGTGAGCGAGAACTCGGTTGACCAATAGCCGCCGTGAACAAGCACCACCAGCGGCACAGTCTGATAGTCCTCGGGCGTACACGCCGGCAGATATACGTGGCCGAACTGTGCCGGCGCATCGCCGTAGGCTACTTTTATCCGTCGCATAATCAGTCGAGGTCCGCGTGCGAACTCAGTTGCCCCGCGCAGGATCCCACCGGTCGGTGAGAGTTCCGATGCCGCCGAGCGCGACTGCCGCCGCGGTGGAGGTACGCAGCACCTCAGGTCCGAGCACGACCGTCGTCGCGCCCAATGCGGCGAAGTCGGCGATCTCCGAATCCGCAAGTCCCCCTTCGGGGCCCACGATCAGTACGATTTCCGTTGCCGCCGGACGCACCGCCCCGCGAAACGCGACTGCCCCGTCTTCATGCAGCGCGAGAACCTGCCCGCCGGCACTGATCGCGTCCGCACATCGCGCGCGCACGACGGTCGTCGTCGCCAAATCGGTAACCTCTGGAATCCACGGACGACGACTCTGCTTGGCGGCGGCGGCGGCGGTCGCTCGCCATTTGACGACGCCCCGCTCGGCCTTCTCCGGCCTCCCCCGATGGTCGGCTTTGCCGCCTGACCACTTCGCGACGCAGCGCGATGCCTGCCACGGGACGATCTCGTCGACACCGGCTTCGGTCACCAATTCGACGACGAGTTCAGAACGCTCCGATTTCGGCAGTGCCTGTACCAGGATCACCCGCGGCGTACGACGATCGGTAAAGCGATACGACAATGCGCGCACCACCAGGGCGTCTTTACCCGATGTCGCGGTCACCTCGCACAGCGCGGTGGCACCACGACCGTCGCCCAGGATGACCGGTTCGCCGGCCCGAAGTCGGGTGACCGTCACCGCGTGCCTGCCTTCGGAACCGCGCAGCGTCGTCTGAGCACCGGCGGACGGTACGTCGTCGATCCAGAACAGCGGTGGACTCATCGCACGACCCGTGACTACCGGCCGGCGAAGGCGTTACGCAGCCGGGAGAAGAGTCCGCCTCCCGCGCCGGATGACACCATCGACGCACTCACGAGCTCAACCTCGTCATCGATGGTCTGCTCCCGGAAACGTTTGAGGGTTTCGGTTGCCGCGGCGTCGAGTTTGGTCGGAACCACGACGTCGAGGTGGGCGTGCAGCGTGCCGCGTACGCCGGTGTTGAGATGCGGCATACCCTGCCCGCGCAATTGCACGACCTGACCAGGCTGGGTGCCAGCCGGGATAGTGACTGTTACCGGATCGTCAAAGATGGTGTTGATGGTGAGTTCCGAACCGAGTGCGGCGTCTGCGATCGGCACCTTGATGGTGCAATGCAGATCGTCTTCGTCGCGGATGAAGGTGTCGTGACGACGCTCCTTCACCTCGACGTACAGGTCACCGGCCGGACCACCGCCCGGACCGACCTCACCCTGTCCGGTCAGCCGGACCCGCATCCCGCCGGCAATGCCAGCCGGAATCTTCACGGTCATCGTGCGGCGGGACCGAACCCGACCATCACCGCCACATTTGTGGCAGGGGTCGGGGATTACTTCACCTACGCCCATACAGGTCGGACACTGGCGAACGGTCATCACCTGACCCAGAAATGATCGTTGCACGGCCTGAATCTCGCCCGCGCCCTTACAGGTGTCGCAGGTCCGTGGCTTGGATTTTCCGTTAGTGCCCTTGCCGGTACACACATCGCACAGGATCGCGGTATCGACGGTGATTTCCTTGTTGACCCCGGAGGCACATTCCTCGAGGTCGAGTTGCATCGTGACCAGCGCGGGTTCACCGGGCTGAACGCGACTGCGCGGACCGCGACCACCGCCGCCAAACCCACCGCTGAAACCGCCGCCTCCGCCCCCACCGAAAAACGCCTCGAAGACGTCGCCGAACCCACCGCCGCCGCCGAACCCACCAGACCCGGCACTCGACAACGGGTCACCACCGGCATCGACGATGCGACGCTTCTCGGGGTCGCTCAATACCTCGTAGGCGGTGCTGACCTCTTTGAACCGCTCCTCTTCGCTGGGATTCACATCAGGATGCAACTCCCGGGCGAGTTTGCGGTACGCACGTTTGATTTCTTGATCCGACGCGCCCTGGGCCACGCCCAGAACGCCGTAGTAATCCTTGGCCACAGACCTATTATTCCTCTGAGTTCACATACAGCTGGGGCGCTCAGCGCTCCGCGAGCACTTCACCGACATATTTGGCAACGGCTGCCACCGATGCGATTGTTCCCGGGTAGTCCATGCGTGTGGGTCCGACCACACCCACGCTCCCCAGAACTGTTCCTGACGCACCGTACCCGGTAGAGACCACCGAGGTGCCACGCAGGTTCTCGGTCTGGGTCTCCTCGCCGATCTGAACGGTCACCATTCCGCTGCGCTGCGTCGTCGCGAGCAGCTTCAGTACGACGACCTGTTCCTCAAGCGCTTCCAGGACGGTGTCCATCCCGCCGGCCTCGGGCGCGAAATCCGCCGCCGATCGCGCAAGATTTGATGTTCCGCCCAGCACGAGACGATCGTCGCCACGTTCGACAAGCGTCTCAACCAAAACGGTTGCCACCCGGATCACCACATCGCCGATGTCGTGCGGCGCGGTATTCGCCAGTTCGGCGACCGCGGCCGATGCCTCTTCGAGCCGCTTCCCGTGTAAGGCTGCGGCGAACATATCGCGCAGCGACGTCAATTCACTCTCGGTGATGTCGCGGGCAAGTGTGACCATCCGCTGCTCGACCCGTCCCGAATCGGTGATCACAACGGCCAGCAGCCGCGAGGGCGCTAACGAAACCAGCTCAAGGTGACGCACGGTCGCCAGCGACAGGACCGGATATTGGATGATCGCGACCTGGCGGGTGAGCTGGGCCAATAGTCGTACCGACCTGCGCAGGACATCATCGAGATCGACGCCGGAGTCCAGGACCGACAGAATCGCCCGACGCTCGGCCTTCGACAGCGGCTTGACCTCACTGATCCGATCCACGAACAGGCGATACCCCTTGTCGGTTGGTATCCGGCCCGAACTCGTGTGGGGTTGCGCGATGTAGCCTTCGGCTTCGAGTACGGCCATGTCGTTGCGGACCGTCGCACTCGACACACCAAGGTGGTGCCGATCGACGAGTGCCTTGGATCCGATGGGCTCCTGAGTGGAAACGTAATCGGTGACGATGGCACGCAGTACTTCGAATCTGCGGTCATCGGTACTCGACATGTGTCCTACCTCTCATACTGTGGTGACGTTCATCTATCTTAGGGCGTGGTGCACCACGGTCGTCGTAGCATATGTTCGCGGTGCGAGTCCGGGAGCGGCTCGCGGCGAATTCGAGAGGTATGCGGCTCATGATCTTCAAGGGAGTGCAGGACGGGCGACCGTATCCAGAGCACCGACTTTCCGGGCGCGCATGGGCAAAGATTCCTCCCCGACAGTTCCGGTTGGACCAATTGACCACGGTGACGTCGGTGCTGGCACTGGACAAATTGCTGAGCGAGGATTCCACCTTTTACGGCGATCTGTTCTCCCATATCGTCCGTTGGCAGGGTGAGCTTTACCTGGAAGACGGATTACATCGCGCCGTGCGCTCGGCATTGCGTAACCGGCACATCATCCACGCACGCATGCTTGATCTGGACATGATCGACCTGTCCAATGGCGCGCCGTCGATCGAAGACCAGGTCAACGGGTCCGAGATGCCCACGCCCGCACGACCTGTCGTCGGGGCCCAGCGCAATCCTCGCCCGGCTACCGGCGGTTGGACGTTGCCGCCCGCACGGTAGGTTGCCGGCCCTACTCCCCCGCCAGGATGTCGCGCACTACTGCGTCGGCTAGCAGCCGCCCGGCGTCGGTCAGCACAAAAGCGTGCCGCGCCTCGTGCAGCAATCCGTCACCGACGAATCGCCGAGCCCGAGCCAGTTCATCGACTTCGAGTTCACTCACCGAGAGCCCAGAACGTAAGCGCGCCAACAACATCACTCGTTCGGTGTGCGCATCGTCGGCAGCAAGGATCTCGTGATCATCGATCGGCAATACCCGGTCGGCGAGTGTCGCCGCATAGCGAGCCGGGTGTTTGCGATTCCACCAACGCACACCGTTCACATGTGAGTGTGCCCCCGGCCCGAGTCCCCACCAGTCGTAACTGTTCCAGTAGGCCAGGTTATGTCGGCACTCCGACGTCGGGTCGGGCGAATCCCCTTGCAGCCGAGCCCAATTCGACACTTCATACCAGCCGAGCCCCGCAGCCGAAAGCCGTTCGTCGATCAGTCGGTAGCGGTCGGCAAGCACATCGTCATCGGGGGCCGGTATCTCGCCCCGCCGCACCTTGCGCGCGAAGGCGGTGCCGTCTTCGACGATGAGCGCGTACGCCGACACATGGTCGATCGGGGTGGACAGCGCTGCGTCGAGACTGGCTTCCAGATCGGCGTCGGTTTCACCCGGCGTCCCGTAGATCAGGTCGAGGTTGATGTGTTCGAAGCCGGCCGCAGCAGCCTCGCGTGCGGCGTCGAGGGCTCGCCCAGGCGTATGCGTTCGCTCTAGCACGCGCAGCACCCGCTCCGACGCCGACTGCATACCCAGCGACACCCGAGTGAATCCACCCGCGCGCAACTCGTCGAAGAACGCCCCCGACGTCGATTCGGGATTGGATTCGGTCGTCACCTCCGCGTCGGCGGCCAGCGAGAATCGGCGCCGGACGGCGTCGAGCAGCCGCACCAGACCATCAGCTCCCAACAGCGACGGCGTGCCGCCACCAACGAAGATCGTCGACACTTCACGCTCAGGCGATAGTGCTGCCACCGCGAGATCCAGCTCACGCTCAACCGCCTCATGCCACGATGCCGGCGACGCGGCAGTACCGAGTTCACCCGCGGTGTAGGTATTGAAATCGCAGTATCCACAGCGTGTCGCGCAGAATGGCACGTGGATGTACAACCCGAACGGAATCTCGGCGTTCACGCTGGACAGCCGCTCAATCGCCGCTCCGCTCAGCCCGTCGCCACTATCAGCTGGCGCGGACAGAGACAGACCGGTCGGCTCGCTCACCGTCGATGCCGTACCGATTACTGCCACCCGACCATCATGCCGCGTGCCTGCGCCGACGCCGCCGAGTGGGCACCGGAACCCATTTACATCACGGTGAGGAAAAATATTCCCAAGTAGACGGCATCGCGGTACACATGGCACTATGGACGACGTGACTTCACCAGGAGTGTGGCTAGCCGAGCGTCGCCACATCGATCTCAAGCGCGTCTGCAGCGCAAACTG
Source organism: Gordonia sp. CPCC 205333 (assembly GCF_048537885.1). NCBI lineage: Bacteria > Bacillati > Actinomycetota > Actinomycetes > Mycobacteriales > Gordoniaceae > Gordonia > Gordonia sp. CPCC 205333. The sequence goes on from NZ_JBCLVI010000005.1 coordinate 363,096, forward strand.
TCAGCTCTAGCTGACGTTTCCGGCGGTTTTCGCCGCCTCCTGGACTCCACTCCGCACTTTTGCGATTCAGCCCGAGAACGTCTCTCAAGCCAAGCACCCAGCCCGTGCGCATGGCCTTCTGCTGCCGTGGGCACACTCGAGAAGAGAATTCATGACGACCACTACCGATGTGAGTGCTGCTCCCGCACCGGACACACCGCCCGCTAAGGCCCGCCCGGCCCGCAAGGCGCGGCCAACCAAGCGTCGCGCCGAGGGCCAGTGGAAACTCGGCTACCGCGAACCGCTCAACGCCAATGAGCAGTCCAAGAAGGACGACAATCCACTCAACGTCCGCGGTCGGATCGAGAACATCTACTCCAAGGGTGGCTTCGACTCGATCGACAAGTCCGATCTGCGCGGCCGCTTCCGTTGGTGGGGTCTGTACACCCAGCGGGAACAGGGCTACGACGGCACCTGGACCGGCGACGAGAATATCGATCTCCTCGAAGCCAAGTACTTCATGATGCGTGTGCGCTGCGACGCCGGTGCGCTGAATGTCGAGCAACTGCGCACCATCGCCGGCATCTCAACCGAATTCGCGCGTGACACCGCAGACCTTTCCGACCGGGAAAACGTTCAGTACCACTGGATCCAGGTCGAGGACGTTCCGGAGATCTGGCAGCGCTTGGAAGGTGTCGGTCTCAAAACCACCGAGGCATGCGGTGATTGCCCCCGCGTCGTACTTGGCTCGCCGATGGCCGGACGCTCGCGCGCCGAGGTCCTTGACCCGACGCCGGCGATCGACGAAATCGTCCGTCGCTATATCGGCGACCAGAAGTACTCGAATCTGCCGCGCAAGTTCAAGACTGCCATCTCCGGGCAGCCCGACGTCGTGCATGAGATCAACGACATCGCGTTTATCGGCGTCAACCACCCCGAGCACGGTCCGGGCCTGGACCTGTGGGTCGGCGGCGGCTTGTCGACCAACCCGATGCTCGCTCAACGCGTCGGTGTGTGGGTACCGCTCGACGAGGTGCCCGATGTGTGGGAAGGCGTTGTCTCGATCTTCCGCGACTACGGTTATCGCCGGCTGCGCGCCAAGGCGCGGCTGAAATTCCTCATCAAGGATTGGGGAATCGAGAAGTTCCGCCAGGTCCTCGAAGAGGAATATCTGGGCCGCAAGCTGATCGACGGCCCCGCCGTCGACAAGCCGAAGCATCCGATCGACCATGTCGGAATCCAGAAGCAGACCGACGGACTCAACGCGGTCGGCGTTGCGCCTATCGCCGGTCGTGTCTCGGGAACCATCCTGGGCAAGGTCGCCGAACTCGCCGAGCAGGCCGGATCGGACGCCATCCGCTTCACCCCCTATCAGAAGTTGATCATCCTCGACGTCCCCGACGACAGGCTCGATGCCTTGGTCGCCGGTCTCGACGAGCTCGGTCTGCCGGCTCGACCGTCACAGTGGCGGCAGAACCTGATGGCCTGCTCGGGCATCGAGTTCTGCAAGCTGTCCTTCGCCGAAACCCGCAAGAGGTCACAGGCTTTGGTGCCCGACCTCGAAGCCCGGTTGGCCGACATCAACGCCGACCTCGACATCCCGATCACCATCAACATCAACGGATGCCCCAATTCCTGCGCCCGATCACAGGTTGCCGACATCGGTTTCAAAGGCCAGTTGGTCGACGACGGCGACGGGAATCAAGTCGAGGGCTTCCAGGTTCATCTAGGTGGCAGCCTTGGCCTGGACAGCGGGTTCGGCCGAAAGCTGCGGCAGCACAAGGTAACCAGCCCAGAGCTTGGCGACTACATCGAGCGCGTGGTGCGTAATTTCACCGCACAACGCAACGACGGTGAGCGCTTCGCCGAATGGACTGTGCGAGCGGAAGATGAGGCGTTGCGATGACCACGATCGACACCGAGATCTCAGCACGTACGCGCACCGAAGAAGAACTGCGCGCTATCGCCGAGGACGGTGCCGCTCGTCTCGGCCCCGATGCCACTCCTGAACAGCTATTCGCCTGGACCGCCGAAACTTTCGGCACCGACTATCTAGTCGCATCGAATATGCAGGACGCCGTGCTGGTCGACCTGGCGGTCAAGCACATCCCGGTTGACACACTCGACGGCGGCAAGGTCAAGGTCCTCTTCCTAGACACCGGCTATCACTTCGCCGAGACCATCGGAACTCGTGATGCCGTCGAGCAGGTCTACGGCGTCGAACTGGTCAACGTCACCCCGGAGAACACCGTCGCCGAGCAGGATCAGCTGTTGGGCCGCAACCTCTTTGAGCGCGAGCCCGGCGAATGCTGCCGACTCCGCAAGGTGGTGCCGCTGCGGAAGTCGTTGTCGGGCTACAGCGCATGGATCACTGGCATCCGTCGAGTCGAGGCGCCCACCCGCGCCAACGCTCCCCTGATTTCTTTCGACGAGGCGTTCGGCCTGGTGAAGATCAATCCGATCGCGGCGTGGTCCGACGAGACCATGCAGGCATATATCGACGACAACGGGGTGCTGGTGAATCCCCTTGTCGACGAAGGCTATCCATCCATCGGCTGTGCTCCGTGCACCGTCAAACCGGAACCAGGTTCAGATTCCCGAAGCGGCCGCTGGGCTGGTCGGGCCAAGACAGAATGTGGGCTGCACGCATCATGACAGTTACCGAAGAAGCCACCGTCAACGCCGACGAGCGCGCCAGCGGGGCGACTGGCGAGTTCACCACCCTGGACGCGCTGGAGTCCGAAGCCATCCATATCTTCCGCGAGGTGGCCGGTGAATTCGAACGTCCGGTGATCCTGTTCTCCGGCGGCAAGGATTCCACTCTGCTGCTGCATGTCGCCTTGAAGGCGTTTTGGCCTGCACCACTACCCTTTTCGCTACTGCATGTCGACACCGGACATAACCTCCCCGAGGTGTTGAAGTTCCGCGACGAGGTCGTCGAGCGGCATAACTTGCGGCTGCATGTCGCTAAGGTCGAGGATTACCTCGCCGACGGTCGCCTCACCGAGCGCCCCGACGGAATCCGTAATCCACTGCAGACCATCCCGCTGCTCGATGCGATCACCGAGAATCGATTCGACGCGGTATTCGGCGGCGGTCGCCGCGATGAGGAGCGCTCACGCGCCAAGGAGCGAATCTTCTCGTTGCGCAACGCATTCGGTCAGTGGGACCCCAAGCGTCAGCGCCCGGAACTATGGAACCTCTACAACGGTCGGCACGCCCCTGGTGAGCACGTCCGCGTTTTCCCACTGTCGAACTGGACCGAACTCGACGTGTGGCGCTACATTGCCCGCGAATCTGTGCTGCTGCCGCCGATCTACTACGCACACCAGCGCGAGGTGTTCTCCCGCGACGGCATGTGGATGACCCCCGGCCCCTGGGGCGGACCGCGCGACGACGAAGCATTGGAGACTCGCTCGGTGCGCTACCGCACCGTCGGTGACGGATCCACCACCGGCGCGATCCTTTCCGAGGCCGCCGACAACGACGCGGTCCTCGACGAGGTCGCTGCATCCCGCTTGACCGAACGTGGCGCCACCCGCGGCGACGACCGAGTGTCCGAGGCCGCGATGGAAGACCGCAAACGTGAAGGATACTTCTGATGAAGCACGCTCCCGATCTACTCCGCATCGCCACCGCGGGCAGCGTCGACGACGGTAAATCCACCCTCGTCGGTCGCCTCCTCTACGACACTAAATCTGTTCTGGCCGACCAGATCGACGCGGTAACCAAAGCGTCGGTCGACCGCGGCTTAGACAGTCCCGATCTGTCGCTGCTCGTCGACGGCCTGCGCGCCGAACGCGAACAGGGCATCACCATCGACGTCGCGTATCGCTATTTCGCCACACCCGCAAGGTCTTTCGTACTCGCCGATACCCCCGGCCACGTGCAATACACCCGCAATACGGTCTCCGGCGCGTCAACCGCCCAATTGGTCATCCTGCTGGTCGACGCTCGCAACGGCGTGGTGTCGCAGACCCGGCGGCACGCAGCGGTGATGGCTCTGCTCGGAGTACCTCAATTGGTGTTGGCGGTCAACAAGATCGACGCCGTCGATGATGCGGCAGCGAAGTACGCCGAGATCGTCGCCGAGTTCGGTGAACTCACCCGCTCGCTGGGCTGGACTGATGACGAGGTCACCACAATTCCGGTGTCCGCGCTGCGCGGCGACAATGTTGCGAGCCGTTCGGATAACACGCCGTACTACACCGGCCCCAGCCTCATCGAACATCTTGAGTCGGTCCCGAATGTCACCGAGCACAACCATGCGCCACTTGGGCTACGTTTCCCCGTGCAGTATGTAATCCGTCCACGCACAGCGGAATTCCCCGACTATCGCGGATACGCGGGACAGGTAGCGGCTGGCTCCGTTGCGGTCGGCGACGAGATCACCGTGCTGCCGTCGGGTACCCGCTCGCGGATCACTCAGATCGACACGGCCGACGGCCAGTTGGCATCTGCTCATGCCGGCCGGAGCGTCACTCTGCTCCTTGAGGACGATGTCGACATCTCGCGCGGTGATGTGATCGCCGCGGTTGCCGATGCTCCCGAACCGATTCAGCAGTTTACCGCGACGGTGTGCTGGCTGGCCGACAAACCGCTGCGCCCCGGGGCTCGGGTACTGCTCAAACACGGCACCAAGACCACGCAGGCGATCATTGGAGCGCTCGACGCACTCTTCGACGAGCAGAATCTGGCGTTACTCGAAGGTCCGGAGGCATTGGAACTCAACCACATCGGGCTCATCTCGGTACAGACCGCCGAGCCGATCGCTGCTGACGACTACGCGATCAGCCGGGAATCAGGCAGCTTCCTGCTGATCGACCCGCAGGGCGGCAACACCCTGGCCGCCGGCCTGGTCGGCGATGCGCTGGCTCCCCTTCACCTGGCGCAGGCGCAGCCGGCCTGATATGAGTTCTGCGGTGGCCCCGCCTGCTCTGCTGCTGGTTGCACACGGCAGTCGCGACGAGCGATTCGCCGCGACCGCCGAGCAGGTCCGTGCGGCGGTTGCCGGCCGATTACCGGGCGCCCCAGTCGAATTGAGCTATCTCGACCTCAATGCCCCGCTGGTCGGCGACGTCCTGACCGACATCGGCACTCGAGGCGACGATGTGGTCGTGGTTCCACTGCTGTTCGGCGACGGTTACCACAGCCGGTTCGACTTACCGGCAATCATCTCTGCGGCGCGTAGGCAGCAAGTTTCGCTGCGCGCCAATCAAACTCCGGTCATCGGAGATACCACGTTGGTCCCAGCGCTGGCCGCCCGCCTGTCGGAAGCAGGATTGTCGGCCGACGACGGCGTGCTGATGTGTGCGGTCGGCTCGTCTGACGCCGGTTCGGATGCCCAGGCGCGCTGTCGTGCGACCGAGCTGAGCGCGTACCTTCAGCTTTCCGTCGAGGTTGTCTTCGCAACTAAACTTGGCGAGAGCGACGTCGAATTGCACAGCGCCATAGCCCGTTTGGAGAGTGCCGGAGCGGGCCGAATCGTGTTCAGCCCATATTTTCTGTCGGCCGGACTACTCACCGAGCGCGTGGTCGGCAAGCTAGTTCATTGCCGTCCGGATTCGCTCATCGCGGCGCCGGTCGGCGATCACCCCGCCTTGATCGATGCCGTGACGTCACGTTACCGGAGCGCCATCCAGGAGAGTGCCTCCTCACACGCCCGCCGAGATGCGGTCCTGCACGCCCTGCAATACCGGTAATAGGAACGCCAGCGCTTGCGGATCTCCCGCGACCGCAACTCGACCAGCACTGATGGCATCGGCGACGGCCACACGACCGCCTGCTATCGCCGCCATTGTCTCCGGGTCAGTTGTGATCACGGCATCAGGATTACCGCTACCTTCGGCCGCAACAGATGCGACGCCGTCTTGGACTGTCAGTCGCGCGGCGCTGCCGCCAACTCGCACATCGTATGAATAGTTCTCAGTAAGCTCGGTTGGCCGCAGCATCCGCGCGAGGAACAACAACGTCCATTCGACATGATACGTCTCATGGTCGTCCGGACCAGCCGAAATCTGATGACGAACACCCCAGATCGCCAGCGGCGCAAGGGAATTAGCCAACTCCTGCCCAACCTCGGTGAGTTCGTACACGGTCGAGGCGACCGGTGGCCCCAAGTATCGACGCTTCGCGATGCCGTCCGCATCGAGCTGCTTCAACCGATTCGCGAGCAAGCTCGTCCCTATCCCGACAAGCGTCTCGGCAAGGTCCGAGTATCGCTTGGGCCCCGACATCAGTTCGCGAACTATGAGCAGCGTCCAACGTTCGCCCACGATGTCGAGCGCGCGGGACAAACCGCAGAACTGGTCATAGCTACGTCGAGTCATAAGCTCCACCCTACTCCGAGCAAACATTTTTAGAGTGATTACTCTACTTTCTTATTGTTCTACTTCATTTTCTTATGTATGGTCGAACCATCACCCCCACATCGAGGAGGACCAACATGAGACGAGTAGGTCATCGCACACCGAAATGGCGGGACTGGCAACCTCTCGACCGGATCGCGAAGTCCGGGCCGATCATCCTGGGCTGCAATGGTTCGGCCGCATCACTACGTGCCATCGGATCGGCTGCGGATTTAGTCGGCCCCGTCTCGACCGTCGTCCTGCTATCCGCGTTGCGCCCTCAACGAGCACGACCGGGCCGCAACCGCAGCCGCGACCACGACGTCCTGAAATCTGACGCCTATCAGTTGAGCGAATCGGCTGTTGTCGACGAAGCGTTGCGCCGAAGCCGTGAAGTGGCATGGGAGTCCGGACTGAAAGGTGTTGTCACCCAAACGATTACCGCTAGCCCGTACCACGCTCTGCTCGCCGCGGCGGCCGAACAGGGCACCAGCACGGTGATCGTCGGAATCGGCCGGAATCGGCCAAGCAGATTGGTGAATCGGCTAGCCGAGGCACTCCCCGACGGTATCGATCTCATCGCCACCGACGGCATCACACCACTCATCGCGCTACGACATGCGGGTGTGAGGACAGAAGCCACCGACTACGTGGCCCAACCACAGTTACCCCGATTCGCGACCGGCTAAGACACCGCCCTACGCGTCTGCCACTGGCTGACGCAGAATGGTTCTCAGCTTCGCAGGCTCAACCCGACGGGCGTCGGATAAGTAGATCTCATGATGCCGCCCCGTCATCACCAAGCCGTTCTCCGGAATGTATTCATCGTGCATTCGAGCCAGCGTCGGACCCTCGTCGTCAAAGGAGCCGACATGCAAGGTCTGTACGCTACGCCCCTCGACGTACGGTGCGAAACGCACGAGATATGCTGCCTTTACGCCCTTTTCAACCGCTCCACGAATCGCTCGCTCGACAATCTCCGCAGTGATCCACTCCGGTTGGACAATCATCATTGTCCACTTCCAAGCACCTTTGTCCCGCGTGGTGAAGGTGGACTTGTCGTCGGCATCCCACAACCCTTCGAGCGGACCAACCGTATGGACTCGATCAAGCTCCTTCTTGGCGATGCCGCGTGCACCGTAGGAGACGGTATAGAGAGCTTCGATGGCTGCGGCGTAGTCCGGTGACACATTGGGATCGCCCGCACCGTCGACCATCACGAAATTCAGCGGCGGCACGTCCACAATGCCGAACACTCCCCTTTTCGGGGCGTACAAGTCTTTGCGCTGCGACTTGATGTCGAAATTGGTTGGCATGCCGCTCCTCGCCGTGCCCCATATAACGGTAGTCGGTCCCTACCACCATAGATTGCGTGGTACGAACCGACTACCGTTGTACGACATTCGACCGATCAGCCGCTGATCGCCGGCACCTTCGTCGCGCGGGCGTAAACTTCTTCTCCCGCACGGAGATTCAGAGCATTCGCATCACCTCGGGTGACCTGCGCGAGAAACTCCTCGCCGGTCGCGGCGGCAACCAGATCCACGCGTGTCTCGAAACCGAGATGTACTACGCGCTGAACTGTTGCCTTGATGATGCCGGTGTCCAGTTCGGCATCGATGGATGGCCACGCGAGCTCCGGGTTACGTCCCAACCGAATGTCGTGCGGACGGACCAAAGCTCCGTTGACCCGCACAGTTGAGCCGAGGAAGGATGCGACGAACGCATTGGTCGGACGGTCGTAGAGATCGTCGGGTGTTCCGATCTGTTCGATCCGCCCCTTGTTGAGAACCGCGATCCGATCAGAGACATCTAACGCCTCCTGCTGGTCGTGGGTCACCAGCACCGTCGTCACATGGACCTCATCGTGCAAGCGCCGCAACCACTTCCGCAGATCCTCGCGAACCTTCGCATCGAGTGCGCCGAACGGCTCGTCGAGCAAGAGCACCTTGGGATCGACTGCGAGCGCCCGCGCGAGCGCCATCCGCTGACGCTGCCCGCCCGACAACTGCGCCGGGAAACGCCGCTGAAAACCGGTCAACCCGACGATACCCAGTAGTTCGTCGACCTTGGCTTCAATCTCAGCTTTCGGCTTCTTACGGATCTTGAGGCCGAATGCCACGTTATCGCGCACACTGAGATGTTTGAACGCGGCGTAGTGCTGGAACACGAAACCAATGTCGCGCTGCTGCGGCGACGCGTTCGTCACATCCTTGCCGTTGATCTTTATACTGCCCGAGTCGAGCGAATCAAGTCCCGCGATCGAACGCAGCAGCGTCGATTTGCCCGAGCCCGACGGTCCGAGCAGCGAGGTCAACGACCCTTCGGGGATATCAATGGAAACATTGTCGAGTGCCGCGAAGTCGCCGTAGTTCTTATTCGCGCTGGTTACCGAAATAGACATCTACACGCCTTCTTTCACAATCGAGTGCTTGCCGTGCTTTGCCACGGGTAGCGATTCAAGGGTTGGGGCTTCGTCGATCTCATCGGCTTCATCTGAGTCGACGTAGGAACTACTCGCGTCAGCGAGTCGCTGCTTGCTGCGATGCTCCACGTAAGTCATCGCGACCAGCACCAGCACGGCCACGAACATCAGCAATGTCGCTGCCGCATACGCGCCGAACTCGTTGTAGTCGTCGGTGTAGCGCGACGACACCAAGAGCGTCAGCGTTTGAGAGATTCCCGGATAGTTCGACGACACCATCGTCACCGCACCATATTCACCGAGCGCACGGGCGACGGTCAGCACGATGCCGTAGGTAAGACCCCATTTGATGGCCGGCAGGGTGATCCGCCAAAACGTCTGGCGCCCATTGGCACCCAGCGTCGCGGCGGCCTGTTCCTGTTCGGTACCGATTTCACGGAGTACCGGTTCGACTTCGCGTACAACGAATGGCAATGTCACGAAGAGCGTCGCCAGCACCAACCCGGGGAATCCGAAGATGATGCGGAAGCCGATATTCTCCACTCCGCCGAACCAGCCGCCGTAACCCCATAGCGCGATCAGCGCGACGCCGACCACGACCGGCGATACCGCGAACGGCAGATCGACGACGGCTTGCAGCACTCCCTTGCCGGGGAATTTGCCGCGCGCCAGCGCCAGCGCCGTCGCGACGCCGAACACCACATTCAACGGCACCACGATGACCACGATGATCAACGAGAGTTGCAGCGCGGAAATCGCTGCGGGAGTTGTGATCCAATCCCAGAACTGACCGAGACCATGTTCGAAGGAACGCCAGAAGATGACTCCGACCGGCACCACCAACAAGATCAACAGGTAAAGCAGCGCGATACCGCGCAACAGATATTTCGACAGCGGTGAGACTTTCATGTCACTGCTCCTCTCGACGCGACTGGCGGCGGCCAGCGACGCGCAGCACCAGCAGCACGACGAAGGCGATAAGCAGCAGTACAACGGAAATCGCCGCGGCGTCTACCGGCTCGTCGATTTCGATCTGCTGCTGGATGTACTGCGAGGCAACCTGGGTCTGTCCCGGAATATTGCCGCCGATGAGCACGACCGAACCGAATTCGCCGATCGCACGAGTGAAGGCAAGTCCAGCACCGGTCAGGATCGACGGCAGCAGAGCCGGCACGACGATCTTCCACCAGATCGTCCAGTTGGACGCCCCGAGCACGGCCGCCGCTTCCTCGACGTCGGTGTCAAGTTCGATGAGCACCGGCTGAACCTGCCGCACCACGAAAGGCAGTGTCACGAATGTCAATGCGATGACCAATGCTGGTTTAGTGGCATTGAGCTGAATGTCGATCGGACTGTTGGGACCATAGAGGGACAACAGCACGAGGCTCGCGACAATCGTCGGCAGGGCGAATGGAAGGTCGATGATCGCGTTGACAAATCCCTTGCCCCAGAAGTCATCTCGAACCAAAACCCATGCGATCAGCGTTCCGAAGACCACATTGATCAACGCGACGACAATCGATACCTCGACGGTCACGACCAGCGCGTCGACGGCCGCATCAGCGGAAATCGCGTCCCAGAATCCACCCCATCCGGAGCCGAAGGCCTGCACCGCGATCGCGGCCAGCGGAAGTAGAACGATGACGCTCAGCCATAGGCCCGCGACACCGATCCCGAGTGGACTGACACCACGGAACGTACGTGACCGAAACCCGTCGTCGGGATCGGGCTGCGCCGGCTTAGCCGGAGTAGTCTGCGCCTGAGTCGTCATTGCTTTCCTCCGTTGGCGTAGATCTTGGTGATCGCGCCCTTCTGTCCGAAGAGTTTGGTATCCACCGCTTTCCAACCCGTCAGGTCTTTGCCATCGTTATCGGCCGCCGTCCCCTCGCCGAGAACTTTGCCCAATTCCTTTATGGTCCAAAGCTTTTCGATATCACCGGGGAATAGTCCCGCCGTCTCGTCAATGATGGTCTGCGTCACCGGCCGGAACCCCTCCCGAGCCCACAGTCGCTGCGCCTCATCGGTGAATAGGAACTTCACAAATGCCTGTGCGCCGGCGACGTCGTCGCTGGTATTGACCACGGCGACCGGATTCTCGATTTTGAAGGTCTCTTCGGGAATCACATAGTCGACCTTCGAGTTCTCGGCGGCAACGGCGTTGTTGCGCTTGAGCATGATCGCCTCGTTCTCGTAGCTGATCAGGACGTCCCCCTGTCCCTGCTCGAACGCGGTAGTCGCTTCTCGACCCGACTTGGGTTGAACCCGAATGTGGTCGCGTACCAATTCGGCGACGTAGTTCAGACCGGCTTTGTTGTCGACGCCGCCACGACTCTTGGATGCGTACGGAGCCAAGAGGTTCCACTTAGCCGAACCCGAACTGCCAGGGTTTGGAGTCACCACCTCGACGCCGGGCTTCAGCAGGTCGTCCCATGTCTTGATGTTCTTGGGATTTCCCTCGCGAACGACTAGAGCGACAACTGATCCGAATGGCGTGCTGTTGTTCGGTGCCTGCTTCTTCCAATTCTCGTCGACCACGCCCTCTTTCACCAGGCGCGTGATATCCGGCTCGACGGAGAAGTTGACGACGTCGGCGGGTACTCGACGCGCGACCTTGCGCGACTGGTCCCCCGAGGCGCCATAGGACTGTGAGAAGCCGATGTCGTGGCCGGGCTCGGTCTGCCGGAACGCGGGAATGATCACGTCGAATCCGGGCTTGGGCACGGCGTACGCGACCAGGTTGAGGTGGCGCGAGCCACTCGAGATGTCTACACCGCCCGGTTCGTCCGTGGAGCCACCGCCGCAAGCACTGATCACCCCCACTCCCAGGACCGCGACACAGAGCAGCAGTACTGCCCTGACAGCCGCGGAAACACCTGCGATGTGCTTCACGTTCGGACCTCCATCTGTAGTGGGTTGTATTCGAGTCCACCACTTGTGATGAACTCCTAGCGCAGAAACGCTAACAACCAAACAGACGCCTGACACCGTCGAAAACCGCGCTGATTACAACGGGCTGGTCCACGGCCCCACGTTGTGCTATCTCGTCAAAAACCAGGCGAGGAGTACAAGAGCGACGAGGGCGATCAGAGCGATCGTTACCCGCGACTTGATCATCTTCACAACCCCGATCCGTCGTCGTCGGCAAACCTACGTCGGTCGAAAACCGTCGAAACGACGTTGACCAGCCAATTCAGCGCGATTGCTACCACTATCGCCAGCGGAATCACCACGGCGAGAGTCACCAGTAACTGCGGTACGAACGATAGCGCTGTTAACCATTCTTCGACACTGTCCCACCACGCCACGAAGCCGGTCACAAGGGCCTCCCACGGGTCTGGAACTTTCGTTCAGGGTGATTAAAAAACCAATCCGGCACGGTCACGACGTCAGCCCCCGCCTGAGCAAAAGTGGTTCGATACCTGCTGGGCGCCCCAGCAACACCTGATGGCTCGCGATCGGCTCGACGCTGTCGCCTCGACTGAGCGTCGATTCCACGAAAGCACGTCCGTTCTCGCGACGCAATCCACCCGACTTCAGGAACCACTGTTCGGTCTCCGCGTCGAGTACCTCCGACCAGATGTAACTGTAGTAACCGGCCGAGTATCCGCCGGCAAATATGTGGTTGAAATATGCGGTGCGATAACGCGGCGGGATCAACTCGCCACCGAGGCCGGCTTCAGTTAGCGCCGCACTCTCGAATGCCGCGAGATCGTCGACGGCTTCGCCGCTAGCCTGCTCGAAGCTGAGCCGATGCCACGCGAGATCGAGTACCGCGGCCGCCAGGTATTCGAGCGTCGAATGCGCGCTTTCAGTCTGAGCCGCGTTTCGGGCCGCTTCAGCCAGGTCGCGCGGTATCGGCGCTCCGGTCTCGTAGTGGCGGGCGTAGTTGTCCAGTACATCGGGGTACAACGCCCACATCTCATTCACCTGCGACGGGAACTCCACGAAGTCGCGCGGCACCGATGTCCCCGACTGCGACGGGTAGCGCACCGCCGACAACAGACCGTGCAGAGCATGACCGAACTCGTGAAACAGCGTTGTGAGCTGATCGGTCGACAACAGCGCGGGCTGCCCGTCAGCGGGCTTCGGGACGTTGAGGACATTCACCACAACCGGCAACCGCGCCAACAGTTTCGACTGATCGACGATGCTGTTCATCCACGCACCGCCGCGTTTGGACGACCGTGCGAAGTAGTCGCCCAGATATAGGCCGATACCGGCGCCAGTGTCGTCGAAGACTTCCCAGACCCGAACATCAGGGTGATAGGCGGCCAGATCCGGGCGGGGAACGAAACTCAGCCCGTAGAGCTGGCCCGCGGCAAAGAACACGCCGTCGTGAAGCACCGAGTCGAGTTCACAGTAGTTCGCGAAATCATCAAGTGGCACAGCCGAATCCGCCTGCTGCGCTGTTGCCAGCCAGAAGGTCACATCCGATGCGGCCAGAGCTGAACCGGCGAGGCCGGCCAGTCGAGTCAGCTCACGCTCGCCGGCGTCGGCGGCCGCCTTCGACAGCTGAGCCAATAATGCGAATACCGCGTCGGCATCCGGTGCGGTTTCCTCGGCGATGGTGTACTCGGCGTGGTTGGCATACCCGAGCAGTTCCGCGCGGCGGGCACGCAGAGCGACGATCTCCCTGATCGACGCCGAGGTGTCAGAGTCGTTCCCACGTGCGCAACGGTTGATGGAAGCATCGAAAACCCGCTGCCGCGCATCGGAATTCACCAACGCGGCAACCGCGGCCTGACTGGTCGGCAACTCCAATGCGAGTAGATAGCCGTCTGCTCCGACGTCGGCAGCGGCACGAGCCGCCGCGGCGATCTCACCCGCGGACAGCCCCTCGAGCTGCGTGGCGTCGTCGAAGGCAACCGCCGAAGCATTGGTGTCGTCGAGAATGAACTGCCCGACCTGAGTAGTGAGATAGGCCAATCGCGACGATATTTCGCGCATCTGCTGTTGGCCGGCGGCATCGAGGCCCGCTCCGGCGCGAATCGCGTCGCGATAGTAGCGATCGAGCAGCCGTCGCTGATCTTCGGCGAGGTCGTCGTCGCCGCTCAGCTCACGTAGCTGCTCGATACGGTCGAACAGCTTGGCGTTCAACGTGATGGCGTTACCGTGATCGGTCAGTTTTGTGGACAGTTGCTGGGCGATCTCGTTGCGTGCCCGATTGGTGTCAGGGCCGACCAAATTGAAGAAGATACGCGTACACCGGCCAAGTTGCTGCCCCGAACGTTCCAACGCCTCAATAGTATTGGCGAAAGTCACCGGTTCGGCACTCGCGGTGATCGCGTCGACCTCGGCCAGCTGGGCAGCCATCGCGGTGTCGAACGCGGGCAGGAAATCGTCGTCGGAGATCGAGGCGAAATCCGGCAGTCCATATGGCAGAGCGGACTCGGCGAGTACGGAATTGTCCTGCGGCATCGGCTACTTCCCCTTCGGCTTGTCCCCGACCGCATCAGAACTCAGGGCCGCGACGAAGGCTTCCTGGGGCACTTCGACTCGGCCGATCGTCTTCATGCGTTTCTTACCTTCTTTTTGCTTCTCCAGGAGTTTGCGCTTGCGACTGATGTCGCCGCCGTAACACTTGGCCAACACATCTTTGCGGATCGCTCGGATGTTTTCGCGCGCAATGATTTTCGATCCGATGGCGGCCTGGATAGGCACCTCGAACTGCTGACGCGGAATGAGTTCTTTGAGTTTGGTCGACATCTTGTTGCCGTAACCGTAGGCGGCGTCGCGGTGCACGATCGCGCTGAATGCGTCAACAGCCTCACCCTGCAACAGGATGTCGACCTTGACCAAATCGGCCTGCGCCTCGCCCGACTCCTCGTAGTCGAGGCTCGCATATCCGCGGGTTCGTGACTTCAGGGCGTCGAAGAAGTCGAAGATGATCTCCGCCATCGGCAGTGTGTAACGAAGTTCTACGCGGGTTTCTGAAAGGTAGTCCATACCACCGAGTTCGCCGCGCCGCGCCTGACACAATTCCATGATCGCGCCAACGAACTCACTCGGCGCGATCACCGTGGTCTTGGTGATCGGCTCCCAGATCTCCTTCGACTTGCCGTCCGGCCAATCGGATGGGTTGGTGACGATATGTTCGGTGCCGTCGTCCATCACCACGCGGTAGACGACGTTTGGAGCGGTCGAGATCAGGTTGAGTCCGAATTCTCGTTCCAGTCGCTCTCGGGTAATCTCCATATGGAGGAGACCGAGGAAGCCGCAGCGGAAGCCAAAGCCAAGTGCCACAGAGGTTTCCGGCTCGAAGGTCAGGGCGGCATCGTTAAGTTGTAACTTCTCCAGCGCTTCACGCAGAACCGGGTAGTCCGACCCGTCCAGCGGGTAGAGGCCGGAAAAGACCATCGGACGCGGCTCACGATAGCCGGTCAGTGCCTGTTCGGCACCATTGCGAGCGGTGGTCACGGTATCGCCGACCTTCGACTGCCGAACGTCCTTCACACCGGTGATGAGATAGCCGACTTCGCCGACGCCGAGTCCCTTGGTGGATTTGGGCTCCGGCGAGACGATGCCGACTTCGAGTAGTTCGTGTGTCGCACCGGTCGACATCATCTTAATCTTCTCGCGCGGCACGATCCTGCCGTCGACCACCCGGACATAGGTGACGACACCACGATAGGTGTCGTAGACCGAGTCGAAAATCATCGCCCGCACCGGGGCGTCGGGATCGCCGACCGGCGCGGGGATCTGAGCCACGACGGCGTCGAGTAGTTCGCCGACGCCAACGCCAGTCTTACCCGACACTCGCAGCACGTCGTCGGGCTCACAGCCGATGATATGTGCGATCTCGCTGGCATAGCGATCGGGATCGGCGGCCGGCAGATCGATCTTGTTGAGGACCGGAATGATGGTCAGATCCTTCTCCATGGCCAAATACAGGTTGGCGAGAGTCTGCGCTTCGATGCCCTGCGCGGCGTCGACCAGCAGTACCGCCCCCTCACAGGCCTCAAGCGCTCGACTGACCTCATAGGTGAAGTCGACGTGACCGGGAGTATCGATGAGGTGCATTACATAGTCGGTTGTGGTGCCGTCGGCACCCGTCACCTGCCACGGCAGCCGGACATTCTGTGCCTTGATGGTGATGCCGCGTTCGCGTTCGATATCCATTCGGTCCAGGTACTGAGCGCGCATGGCACGCTCCTCAACTACCCCGGTGAGCTGCAGCATCCGGTCGGCCAGCGTGGATTTTCCGTGGTCGATGTGCGCGATGATGCAAAAGTTCCGGATCCGGTCGGGATCGGTGAACGTCGTATCGGCGAAACTGGAAATCTCTGCTGCTCCCTCGTATGGCTGGAACTCCTCCAGCGGCGTCGGATTCCATTTTGTCACGAGTGGCCGTAGGCGAGCCGTTCGGAGTGTTTAGGGTGGAACCGTGGCAGAACTGGAAGACATCGTCGAGGACGGTGTGGCGGCGACCGTGCATCGTCCGGATACCGACGCGACGGCAACTGTCATACTCGCGCACGGTGCTGGCGGAAACCGCGACGCCGCGATTCTGCGGGCATACGCCGACGAGTTCACCTCACGCGGTGTCGCGGCAGTCCGTATCGATCTGCCCTACCGCCTACGTCGGCCAAAAGGGCCGCCGAGTCCATCAACGTCGCCGGCCGATCGAGCGGGAATCGCAGCGGCCTGCGAGCGATTCCGCGACCTATCCGACGGTCCCCTGGTCATCGGCGGGCATTCCTACGGTGGCCGCCAGGCATCGATGCTGATCGCCGAGGACGCCTCGCTAGCCGCTGGCCTCTTCCTCAGTTCTTATCCGCTGCACCCGCCGGGTAAACCGGATCGACTGCGCACTGAGCATCTGCCGTCCATCACCGTGCCGACATTGGTGATCCACGGGAGCAGCGATCCGTTCGCCGCACCTGATGAATTGCGTGCCGCGATGAATTTGATCGACGCGCAGACTGACATAGTCACCGTCAAGGCCCCGCACAGTCTCAATCCGGCGCGCACCGACGTCGCACGCCTCGCCGTGGATGCGGCACTCAACCTCCTGATCGACGTGTAATTCGCGCGAACGATAGCGACTTTCACCTGGTAGAGACGTCACTTACGGTTCAATTATGACCACTCGACGTATCCTCGCAGCATTCGGTATCGCCGCCGTGACCGCCGTCGGCGGTACCACCCTGGTTGCCGCCCCCGCACAAGCCGCTCCCTACAACTGGGGCGCTATCGCCTGGGACTGGAACGGCAACACCGCAACGGCAGTCGACTACGGCAGCGAAGGCGCTGCCACGAACGCGGTGGCTGTCCGCTGCGGTTCGCAGTGCGGACACTTCAGTTTCTACAACTCGTGCGGC
This sequence comes from Gordonia sp. CPCC 205333, assembly GCF_048537885.1. NCBI lineage: Bacteria > Bacillati > Actinomycetota > Actinomycetes > Mycobacteriales > Gordoniaceae > Gordonia > Gordonia sp. CPCC 205333. Next base: position 380,168 of record NZ_JBCLVI010000005.1, read on the forward strand.
GCGGTCGCCTACTCGCGCGACGGGCGCCACTCGGGCCAAGCGCGCGGCTACCCCACCCGTAGGGCCGCCGAACGTGCCGCGCTGAGTAAGGTTCCGGGCCGCGGAATCATCGCGGCGTACGCCTGCACGACGCGCTGATCGCAACGGATTCCAACGGGGTCGATCTCACCCGCGATGTCGGCTAACGCCGCAGCACGCGATCGGTACGGTAGCCGTTTTTCGCCGACCGCGCTTTCCCGACCATCCGATAAGTAGGGCCCGGTTCTTGTAGCGTCGAAGTTCATGAGTGATGTCGAAGTACCGACAACAAGTCCTCCACCGCACTCCGACGACGAAACGCCCTCGACGCGTTGGCAATCGGTCAACCTCCGTGTCTTCATCACCGCGGCTGCCATAGTCCTGGCTCTGGCGATTTGGGCATTGCTCGCCCCTGGCTCGGCCGACCGCGTCATTTCCAACGTCGTCACCTTCATCACCGAGTGGTTCGGATGGTGGTACTTCGTGTTAGCCACCGCGGTAGTCGCCGTCGTACTGTTCATCGCGATAAGCCGGTACGGGAAGATTCGGCTCGGCCCTGACGAGTCCCGCCCCGAGTACAGCCTTTTCACTTGGACGGCAATGCTATTCGCCGCCGGTATCGGCATCGACTTGATGTTCTTCTCGGTCGCCGAACCGGTGAGCCAATATCTCACCCCGCCGGTCGGTCCCGGCGAGACCAATGCGGCCGCGGCCGAGGCGGTGACATGGACACTGTTCCATTACGGCGTCAGCGGCTGGGCGATGTACGCCCTCATGGGTGCGGCGTTGGCCTACTTCGCATTTCGCAAGAATCTGCCACTGACAATCCGCTCGGTGCTCTACCCAATTATCGGCAAGCGGGTACACGGTGCGGTCGGTGACACTATTGACGTCGCGGCGGTGCTCGGCACCATCTTCGGAATTGCTACATCTTTGGGCATCGGGATAGTCCAACTGGCATACGGGCTGCACACAATGTTCGGTATGTCGCAGGGTAAGGCGACACAGATCGGATTAATCGTGTTGTCGGTCATCATCGCCACCGCGTCGGCGACATCTGGTGTCGACAGAGGTATCCGACGCCTCTCAGAGCTCAATGTCATTCTGTCCGTTGTTCTTCTGATCTATATCCTGGTCACCGGAAAGACGTCGTTCCTACTCAACGCGCTCGTGATGAATACCGGCGACTATGTCTCGACCTTCGCCGACCGCACGTTAAACACGATGGCCTGGGACGCACCGACCGACTGGCTCAATTTGTGGACATTGTTCTTCTGGGCATGGTGGGTCGCGTGGACGCCATTCGTCGGATTGTTCCTGGCCCGAATCTCCCGTGGCCGCACGGTGCGACAGTTCGTCGCCGGCGTACTCACGGTCCCGTTCGGCTTCATCCTGCTGTGGGTGTCGATCTTCGGCAACAGCGCCCTGGACGTCGCCCGCGGCGACAAGGCGTTCGCCCAGACCACCGCGACCAAACCCGAGCAGGGCTTCTACGACTTACTCGAAAAGTACCCTGGCGCACCACTTCTTCTCGGTATCGCGACGATTACCGGTCTCCTGTACTACGTAACGAGTGCCGACTCCGGAGCCCTGGTGATGGGCAACTTCACCTCGCGCCTGCGAGATCCGTTGGCGGACTGTAGCAAAGCCAATCGCATCTTTTGGTCATGTGCCATCGGTCTGTTGACCTTGGCGATGCTGTTCGCCGGAGCGAACGGCTCGATCCTCACCTTGCAGAAGGCGACGATCATCATGGGTTTACCGTTCTCCTTCGTACTCGCCCTGGTCGGCTTCGCGTTGCTGCGGGCGTTGCGACAAGAAACGGTGAAGACCGACAGTTACCGCTCGTCGCTGCCCAAGGCAATCGCGGCGGGACGTCCGTCCGGTGGCGACGGCGCTCTCTGGCGACGCAGATTGCTCGCGACCTTGCAGTACCCGGGCGCGGGTGCGACCAAGAAGTTTCTGGAATCGACTGTGACACAGGCGATGATGACGGTAGCCGACGAACTGCGCCGCTCAAGTGTCGACGCATCGGTCAGCACGGCCGTCGACGAAAATGATCTACCAACACCGAAACTGACGATCGGCCGGGGATCATCGAGCATGTTTCGGCGGTCGCCGGTCAACTCCGACGCAATGTGGCGATCGCCCGGCGCTGCCCGCGCCTAACGACGTTGCGCGCCTTAGTCTCCCAACGCGCTCGCACTCGTGGCATCGGTGCGCGCTTGACCAATTCGGCGATGGTGTCAAGTGCCACCGCGACGACGTCGGCGTCTGATGGCTCGATGTCGGCGTCGGGTGCGGTCGATGTCGGAACCGCGAGATCGTCGAGCGACCCGACGACGTCGTACCCGGCCGCAGCCAGGTCGGCGATCATCGTGGCAGAGTGTTGCGCAGCCCAATCCCGTTGCGCCCGACCGAGTTCAGTGGGCTCGCCGATCGAATCGGCGAAGAGAATGTCGCCGATCAGCTGCCCTTTGACGATCCGCTCATACCGCGCCCACTCGACGGTGTCAGGCTGCAGACGATCATTGAGCTGCCGAAGAAATTCGCTCTGCGCGGCGGACAATGACGCGTTCGACGTCGGGACGGTCTCGGTCAACTGCGCCGGATCAACCTGCAGCGCGGTGACAAACCGGTCCCACAGGGTCGTGCCGCCACAACCTTTCGACGGCACTGTCACAACGTGGATTCGCTCGGCCGGCACGAATTTCTCCCACCGTCGAAGAATCGTCAGGTAGTCCTGAAATTCCCAGAACGGCCCTTCCTCACCGACCGGCAGATCCGGGTCGTCGACCTGGGCCGCGACCCGTTGAACGAACTCATCGAGTCGGGCCCGCCGCTGATTCTTGACATTCTCCTGCCAGACCGACGGGAGTTGCCGCGCCAAATCCCGCACGGTCACCACGACATGAAGCTCGTCGGCGAACGACAGGTCAGCCACCAGTTGTTCCACCTGTTCGATAGTGGCAGTGGCGAATAGCTCGTGCGACAACAGCGAATTGCCCGACCAAGCGCGCATCTGCCCGACCATCGTCGGCCACACCTTCGCATGCGCCGGATCGACCCAGTCGAGATAGCGCTCGGGCTGCAAATGCACGGCCGCATGGAAGTGGTCGTCGATGGCATTGCCCGGATAAAGCAGGCCAGCGCCCCGCAGGGCAAGGTCCCGATTACGCCACAGTCGATCTTGCAGGTGGGTAGTCCCGGTTTTTGGTAGACCGACGTGCACATAAACCGAAGACATGGTGTCAACCATAGCGATCACGCTGAGCGAAAATATTCGGCAACCGCTCGCCCACGACGCCGATTTGGGTGCTACGCGCTCACGAGGTAAAGTGGACCGCTGACCGTCGAACTCCGGCATGGCCGTGTGGGTTCGCATCAATAGCACTCATCACGAGCAACATGAAAAGGGTAGAAACGCGTGGCAAATATCAAGTCGCAGGTTAAGCGGATCCGCACCAACGAGGCGGCCCGACGTCGCAATCAGTCGGCCAAGTCGACCCTGCGTACCGCTATCCGCACCTTCCGCGAGGCCGTCGCATCGGGCGACAAAGACGCCGCCGCGACCCTGCTGACCAGCACCAGCCGCCAGCTCGACAAGGCAGCCTCGAAGGGTATTATCCACCCCAACCAGGCCGCCAACAAGAAGTCGGCAATGGCTGTCGCCGTCAACAAGCTCTGAGGTAAGCAGCTACATTAGCTTTCCTACTGCCCCGTGTGACTCCCACGCAGTCACGCGGGGTTTTGGCGTTCCCGCCCCCCCTTTCCATGAACCGGACCCCCGGAGGGCTCACAGAAGCACTCCGACGGATTTGCTCTGCTCACATGGATTGGTTTTGGTCCGCGAAATGCGACGATCTAGCGCCGCTCGCGGCTCGGTCGCAATCCCGTGATCTGTGCGACCGCGTGCTCCAGGCTGAAGTCGGCGTCGGCCGCTTGGCCTTTCACGTCGGCGTTGAGTTGCGCCACCACCACCAACGCACTGGCAATCGAATCCGAATCCCAGGCGCGGGCCTGCGCCTGGAGTTTCTTCACGCGGCTCGGCGGCATCCCGAGTTCTGACGCAGCCGAATACTGGTCAACCGAACCCAGTGATCGCACGCGGGCGATACCGTGCACGGCTTCGGCGAGGGCGTCGGCGAGCAGAACTCTCGGCACGCCGTGGTGAATTGCCCAGGCCAGCGATTCCTGTGCGCCGGCCCGATTTCCGGTGACGGTCTGATCGGCGATCTCGAAGCCGGTCACCTCGGGGCGGCCGGAGTAGTAGAGAGTCACGGCAGCAGCGTCGACTTTGCCACCGGTATCGGCGACCAACTGACTGCACGCTGCGGCCAACTCACGTAATTCGCCGCCGACGCTCTGAGTTAACTGCTCGGCGACCGGACCCGACACTTTGACATTGAGATTGCGGAATTCCTGTGCGACGAACTTCACCCGATCCGAGGGCCACCTCGGGGCTACACAATCGTGTTCGACTGCGCCAGCCTTCTTCAGCGCCGGTACCATCGCCTTCGCCCGACCGCCGCCGCTGTGGATCACCAATAGCGTGACTCCGTCGGGCAGTTGAGTGGCCGTCGACGCGATCAGCGCGGCCGGCTCTTTGCCAGCCTCCGCCGCAGCTTCCAACACGATGATGCGTTCTTCGGCGAATAGCGATGGACTCAACAACTCGGCCAGTTCGTGTTCGGTGACCTCACCCGCCCGGATCCGGGTGACCGGCACCTGCTCGTCTGCTTCCGCGCTGACTCGGTCGGCCACGGAACTGATAACCCGGCCGGCGAGGAAATCGTCGTCGCCAAGCAGGAGATGCAAACGGTCTACCACCCCGCCTATGCTGCCAGAGCCCCCTGACGACCCCGGCGATGGCCACGCTCAACCCCGCCACCAGAAGGGCCCCGGTGATACCGGCGGGAACTGGAATCGTCGCCCACCGCTGGCTACCGAACATCCCCGCACAGCGCAGGATCCACCACAACTCCGGGCCCAACGCCCGAACCAACAGCTCGGCGCAGCCCTCGCCGACCGCACCACAGGACGCGGCGACGGCAGCAAGCGCGCCGAGCACGCTGATCACACCAACGACCGGCGCAACGACCACATTGGCGAACACGCCGACAATGCTGAACCGACCACTGATCATCGCGACTAGTGGCGCGGTAGCTAATGACGCGATCATCGCCATCGCCAGCGCCTGAGCCACCCCGTTCGGAACCCGGTGACCGCGCAGCCATTGCGCACACGGGCCACCGCACACGATCAGTGCCGCAGAAGCCGCGACGGACATCGCGAACCCGGCATCGAGCGCCATCGACGGCCACCACAGCAGCGCGACGATGATGGCGGTGCCAAGTGCCGGCATTGCCTGCGAACGGCGAGACACCATCAACGCCAGAACCCCGACGATGCCCATCCCGGCCGCCCGAACCACACTCGGCGAGGGACGAACCACAATGGCGAAGCCGATGATCACCGCGATCCCGACAACCGCGGTGATACGCGGGCCGGCCCCAACGAATGAGACGAGCACAATCGCCGCCCCGGTGATCAGCGCGAAGTTCGCGCCCGAGACCGCGAGTAGGTGGGCAAGGCTGGCGGCGCGAAAGTCCTCGCGCACCGAGTCGTCGATACCGGAGGTATCCCCGATCACCAATCCCGGGAGCAACGCGGCTTGTTCATCCGGCAATGCCCGCTGGGTCACTTGCGCGAAGCGCCATCGCATAACCGCAGACGCACGGAGATAAGCCGGTCCGGCGTCGAGCAGCTTCGGCGCCGACGCCGCGTTGAGCGTCGCGACAGTCAGGTCATGTCCGGGTGGAGCACGGACCGCCACAACGGCTTCCAGCTGTTGCCCGGGTGACACGATCGCCCACGCACCTCGCAACTCACCGCTCGCGTAAACGGTGGCATCGGCCGGACGAATACGACGTGGCCGGCCATTATTATCGCGGCCGGCAAACGCTACCGACACTCGGATACGGAGCCGGGAGCCGTTGGGCGCCAACCACTGTGGATCGTCGGTAACCGAGAGAACGACTGTCGTACGGTGCCCGACATCCGCGCGCAGCCGGTGGTGTTCGACGACATCGATCCGCAGTAGCAGCACGGCACCCACGCCCGCAGTCAATCCCGCCGTCGCGACTACCGCGGCTGTCGTCGGCCACCGCACCGCAGTCACGACGGCCCGCCATACGAACCCAACGCACAGCAGTACACATCCGATCACCAAACCGACGGCGACAAAGGACGGCGCCGCCAATCCAACGATGGTGATTACCCAGCAGCCAATCGCCGGCGGAATCAGGCGAAAATCGATGGGCGACAACACTGTTGACTCCGCTGCTGGTTTCATATGACGACTTTGTCGCGCAGCTTCGCCAGCCGGCCCGGACCGATTCCGTCGACTTCGGCGAGTTGATCGACGGAGGAGAATCGGCCATTCCGATTGCGCCACTCGATGATCGCGGTCGCGGTCACGGGTCCGACGCCGGGCAGCGCGTCGAGCTGAGCTTGCGTCGCGGTGTTCAGATTCACCTTGCCCGGCGATGCGGTAGCACCACCCGAGGTCGGGGCCGATGCTCGGTCCGAATCCGGCGCGCCCGCGTCGTCCACGCCGATGATCGCGCTGCGCATGGGGCGACGACTGCTGTCCCCGCTGAACCCCACGATCACCTGGTCGCCATCGTGGAGCGGACGAGCGAGGTTGAGCGACAACAGATCCGCACCCGGACGTGACCCACCCGCTGCCGCCAGGGCGTCGGCGACGCGCGCCTGAGCCGGCAGATGTACCAGGCCGGGACGGTACACCAACCCGACGACACTAATCACCAATGTGCCCGACACCGCAGTGGACCGGGCGGGCGATCGTCCGGCGGATTCGCTCGATGACGGCGCCGAGTCAACCAGCGTCGAGGTCTTCGGGCCTGCTGATGGTGGAAATGCGACTGGCCCGATGTCTGCGGGCGCATTGCGAATCATCAGGACCGCGGCGACCACAACCGCGAGTATCCCGACAATTACCAGCGCCAGCGCCGCCGGTGGTGCAGGCAACACTCGGTGCCGCTCGGGGTCGTCGACTATTCGATCCGGATCTTCGGCGACGTCGTCATCGAGCAAATCACGCATCGAGCTCGGTGGCAGAGTTTCCGAATCCGACTGTGGCACAAGCCAGGACGGCAGCGCTCCGATCCCCCACCGCTCCGCCTCGGCGTCGATGCCGTGCGGCGACTCGTCGGGCCGCTCAATCTCGGCATCCGGATCGGCGACACCCGGTATCGCTGGCCGTTGAGGTACCCGCCCCAGCCGGCTCAACGGCGATTGGTGAAGCTGTTCATTCCTCCCCATGCGCCTTACCGTAGGGGGCACCGGGCAGTGGATCTGCTCAGCGCGACGTCGACTCCGCCGAACCTGTGTACAGCCCGGAGTTGTGGAAAACCCGGCTGCGGCTACACCACTGTCAGTGGCTCAAGTCGTGAACCAATCACTACCCCAACGGCACCGCGACCCACATGGCAGCCCAGAATCGGCCCCAAATCCACGACGACCGTCGAGGTGATCTTACGGATGCGTTCACTGAGCGTGGTGCGTACTTCCTCGGCGAGATCCGGCGCCTGACAGTGCTGAATACCCAGCGTGATCTCAGTGCCCTCCGACACCTCGACCGCGGCGTCGAGCATCTTCGCCAGCGCCTTGGAGAAAGTGCGGTGACGCTCGCGAAGCACCAACGAACCATCGACGGTGTGCAGGATCGGCTTGATCGAAAGTGCCGATCCCAGCAATTTGCTCGCCGCACTCATCCGCCCGCTATTTCGCAGATTATCCAGATTCTGCACTGCCAGAAGCGATTCAACGGTCGCCGATTCCCGAATGGCCTCCTCGTACACGCGGTCGCGGTCGCCACCGGCGGCAGCCGCCTGCGCCGCGGCGATGGCGGCGAAACCGACGGCCAAACCGACCGAGCGCGAGTCAACCACGCGCACCTGCCCCGAGTACTGCTCGGCGGCCAGGCGCGCGGCACTCCAGGTGCCCGACAGCCGCCGGGACATATGGACGGCAACCACGCCGTCGCCTTCACTTTCCTCAATCGCCTCGCCGAAGGCCGTTTCCAGGTCTTTGGGAATCGCCCCGGATGTGGTGACGTCCGGCGTCACCACAATGTCGTCGGGTATGTCGTCGATACCTTCTCGATAGTCGACGCCATCGACAGTCAGGTGCAACGGAACCTGCTTGATGCGGTATTGCTCGACTAGTGACTTCGGCAACCGCGCGGAGGAATCTGTGACGACGACAACTGGCACCCGTCCAGATTAGTCGGTCGACGCACCGACCTCGCGCTCAGCCAGGACCGACGCGACTACAGGTATCGCGACCTCCGCGATTGAGGTGTGACAGTCCGTTCCCCAGTGGATGCCGTCGGGATTCATACCCGAATTCGGGTCGGCGAAGGCGTCACGAGTCGTCGGATAAAAGTCGACGGTGACCAGCTCATGTTCAGCCGCCCAGCGTCGCATCGCGGCGGTTGTCGGAATCCGGCCGGTGTGGACCTTGCCGTAGTACGGACTCGCGTGCGTCGACGGCAGACACACCACGATCCGGAGTTCCGGCCGCAAGTGGGAGATGGCGCCACGGATCTTTTCCAGATAGTCCACCGTGACTCGTGGTGGCAAGGCCATCGGCCAGCCCAGCGGCGATAGCCGCGGTTGCAACCAGCCGTATGCCTCGCGCACTGCCGATCGCAACCCCGATGGCCGCAGATAGCGGATCTGCTCACGCAGGGCGGTCGGCAACGGTGACGGCAGACTGTCCATCCCGCCGATGGCGATTACCACGACGTCGGCGGTCGGCAACGCTGCCCAGATCCGCGGATCCTGGGTCACCGCCCACCACACGTCGCGAGTGGTCCAGCCGATTCTGCCGAAGAGCTCGACGCGACGCCCGACAGCTGCCCCGACGATATTGGGCCAGATCGATTTATCGTCTGCGGACAGGCCGCCTTTGGGGCCGTAGTACGCCAGTGAGTCGGACAGCACAACGACAGTGCCCCGGCCCTCGGAGGCGGCCCGTCCGGCGGTCACACTTGACACGCGCTACACGCCCTCCGCCGTCGCGTTCCACACATCCAGTCGCCACACGGGTGGCTCACCGTCGAAGCTGTGACCGCTCAACTGGACCCAACCGGTGTTCGCCAGCCCGCCCAATACCGGCCAGTTGGCTTGCGGCAGACCGAGCAGCGAGGCGGTCATCGCGGCTATCACGCCGCCATGCGCGACCAACACCACTGGCGCCTCCGGCGCATCGCCGATACCCCAATCGGGAAGTACCGCAAGGAGATCCGCGACGACAGGCGTTGCCCGCGTTGCGACATTCACGCGACTCTCGCCGCCCGGCGGTGCCCAGCTCGCATCGTCGCGCCAGGTACGTCGCGCACCGGGTAGCGCGGCATCGACATCGACGTGGGTCTTACCCTGCCATTCGCCCAGGTAGGTCTCACGCAGTCGATCGTCGATGGTGAGCGGCACACCGGTCGCCGTCGACAGTTCCTGCGCCGTCAGCCGGGCACGCTGTAGATCCGACGACCAGATGGCACGCGGCGTGCGGACCGCCAGCGCCGCCGCCGCGCGGCGCGCCTGCTCGAGGCCAACCGGGGATAGTTCGGTGTCGAGTTGACCCTGCATACGGCTCTGCGCGTTGAATTCGGTCTGCCCGTGTCGCAACAGAATCAGCCGACGCACCACCGGGGTCAACCGCTCCACGCTGGAATCGTGTTCGTCCGGTCCACCACTCATTCTTCGTCACCCGCCGCAGCCGCATCCTCGGCCTGCTTCAGACCGGGCACCTCGACTAGCGGGCAGTCCTTCCACAGTCGCTCCAGCGCGTAGAACTCTCGCTCGTCGGCGTGGAAGATGTGCACGACGATGACCGCATAGTCGAGCAGCGACCAGCGGCCTTCACGCGCGCCTTCACGACGCACCGGCTTATGGCCGGCCTCGCGGAGTTTCTCTTCCACTTCGTCGACGATCGAATTGACCTGACGCTCATTGTCGGCGGAACCGATAACGAACGCATCGGTGATGACGAGTTGTTCTGACACGTCGATGACGGTGACTTCGTGGGCGAGTTTGTCGGCGGCGGCCAGTGCGGCGACCCGTGCCATCTCCAGCGCCTCTGGTGAAGCTGTCACGCGACTCCTTTCGGTTGACCGGCTGACGCCGGTAGCGGATGCACCTATGGTGCTGACACACCGGGCGATGATGCACGGGGTGTCCGGTAAAGCTGTCGCTTGTTGACGTATTGCACGACACCGTCGGGCACCAGGTACCAGACGGGACGCCCGGCGCGTGCACGCTCGCGACAATCTGTCGACGAAATCGCCAGCGCCGGAATCTCCAACATCTGCAGGGTATCGGGCGGGAGCGCTTCCAGATGCGTGGCCAGGTGTGTCGCGTTCAGTTCGTAACCGGGACGACTGACCCCGACGAAATGGGCCAGCTCGAACAACCCTTCCCAGTCCTGCCAGGACAGGATCGACTCCAGCGCATCGGCTCCGGTGATGAAGAACAGTTCGGCATCGGGCAGCACCTTACGCAGATCTCGCAGGGTGTCGACGGTATAGGTGTCGCCGTCCCGGTCGATATCCACTCGGCTCACACTGAACTGCGGATTCGACGCCGTCGCGATAACCGTCATCAGATAACGATCCTCGGCCGGACTGACCGGCCGGCGGCCGGGCACCTTCTCGCGGTGGTTCTTCTGCCACGGTCGTCCGGTCGGCACGAAGATCACTTCGTCCAGCTCAAACCGGTGGGCCACCTCGCTCGCGGCGACGAGGTGTCCATTGTGGATCGGGTCGAAAGTCCCACCCATGACACCGATGCGACGCCGTCTGGCTCCTGACATGAGATCTGACATTACTCGGACGCTCTGCCCCGACATCTGCGCACTGCCGCACGGCCCAGTGCGTCGCCGCAGTGAACAACATCTGACATCTTCGGTGTGGGGCGTTCTCCGAGTTGCCCGGGTCCAGTGACCCCCCTATCGTTCGGCTTCGTGAGAATTCCTCGACTTAGTTCCCTGCTCACCATTGTGTGTGCCGTCACGACTATCGCCGCGGGCACGACCTTGACCGATATCGCCGATGGTGCGGCATCGGCGGCACCCCGGCTGAGTGCTGGTCGGGTCCTCGATTTGCAGGCGCATCGCGGCGGCCGTGGTGAACACACCGAGGAGTCGTTGCAGGGTTTCGCGGCCGCACTGCGCCTGGGGGTCAGCACGTTAGAGCTCGACATCGTGGTGACGCGCGACCACAAGCCGCTTGTCTGGCACGACCCGCGTATCCAGGCCGAAAAATGTGCCGACACCAAACCGGCGCGGCCCGGCGATCCACAGTTTCCGTACGTCGGCAAGCTGGTTCACGACCTCACCTTGGCCCAGTTGAAGACGCTGGTCTGCGACAAGAAATTGGACAGTTTCCCGACCGCACGTCGGGTCATCGGAAACCGAATCGCCACGCTGGGTGAGGTGTTCGCGCTGGCCGGGCGGCTCGGCGCGCGCGACGTCGGCTTCAATATCGAGACGAAGATCGAGGCGGAGAAGCGTGCCGATTCGGCCACGCCGGCCGAGTTCGTGGCGGTGATTCTCAACGAATTACGTTCTGCGCAAACGGTTCTGCACCGCAAACCCAATGCGACAATCCAGAGTTTCGACTGGCGCTCACTACCGCTGGTCAAGCTGGCGGATCCGTCGATCAAGACCGTCGCCCTATGGGACGAGACCACCTGGAAGCCAAACTCGGATTGGCTGGGACCGGTCAATTACGCTGCGGTACATGGCAATCCGATAGCCGGCGCTAAGCAGGTCGGCGCGTCCATCTTGTCGCCCGGCTACTCGAATCCCTCCGGTCAGACCACATCGGATCCCGGCTTTCGGCTCGTTGCGGACGCCGCATTCATTCGTCGCGCCCACGCGGCCGGCCTCAAGGTCATCCCGTGGACAGTCAACGACGAAGATGTGATGACCGCGCAGATCAACGCTGGTGCCGACGGCCTCATCACCGACTACCCGTCGAAGTTGCGGGCCTTGTTGGCCAAGCGCGGAATGGTGTTGCCGCGCAAGTACTAGCGTGCGGTTTTCACCGGGTGGGGAAAACTCACACCGGCAGTAAGTCGGCGATGACCTTACCCAGCTGATTCGCCGTGCGGCACTCGTGCATCTCGATGACGTCCGCGTACTCATCTGCTTCGGAATCGCCGACGCCCCAGTTGCTCTTTTCCTCAGGGTTCAGCCAGTATGCGTGCCGAACTCGCTCGGTCAATTCACGTAGGCTCTCGGTGCGCGGGTGGTGATAGTTGTTGCGGGCATCACCGAGAATCAGCAGTGCACCACGATGTGTCAGCGACTCCAAATAGTCTTCGGCGAAGCCGCGCAACATATTTCCGTAGTCGGAGTGGCCGTCGCGGGTACTGATCCGCGCCTGGGTGATCATCGACGTCATCACTTCACCGAACCGTTCGTCACTGTTGCCGCGATCGAAGTAGTCGCTCACCTCGTCAACAGTGTCGACGAAAGCGAACACTCGAACCTTGGCGAACTGCTGCCGTAGTGCGTACACCAATTGCAAAGTGAACTGCGAGAATCCCGCGACCGAGCCGGAGACATCGCAGATGATCACCAATTCCGGACGACCGGGCCGCGGTTTGCGGTGGCTCAGGTTGATCGGCACGCCGCCGGTGGACATCGACGCGCGCAACGTCTTTCGCACGTCCACCGCACCCCGGTGCGCCCGCCGACGTCGAATCTCCAAACGCGAGGCCAGCAGCCGGGCCAATGGAGCAACCGTGCGCCGGATCTCCGCCAGATCCTTCGCGCCGGCGGACAGAAAATTCGTGTGCTCGGGCAGTTTCGGCACGGCGTAATCGGCTACCCGATCGCGGCCGTTGCGCAGTGCCATCCGACGTTGGGTCTCACTCTCAATCTCCGCGCGCAGCTGCGCGACACGGTCGGCGGCCGCGCGACGATACATCGGCTGCGTACCGGCCCGCCCCTGCTCGGGTGCATCGCCGGCCGCCATTGCGGCGGCGATTGATGCGATCAGTGTCTGCGGACTCACCGCGGACAGTGCCTGGTAGGCCGAAAAGGCCTGCCCCCGTGCTGATTCGTAGGAGCCGACTTCGTCGACGATAAGTGCGACCAACGCCGCCTGCTGCGCCTGAGCTTCGGGCGAATCGTCGGCGAGAACTTCGGCCAGCATCTCACGCAACGCGGAGATGTCCACAGCGCCATCGTCATCGCGTGGAATCTCGGTGGCCGCGCTGCGCGCTCCGACACCAAGCGGGAACCAGAGGTCGAAGGTCTTGTCGAATACCATCCGGTGGGTGTGGTCGCGTAAGAGCGTGGCCGCCAGGCCTTCGCGAAAACTGCTGCGGTTCAGCAGATCTAAGACCTCAGCTGCCTGCCCCGCGTCGATCAGCTGGGACGGTCCGATCGGCATACCGCGCCGACGCAGCTCCTCGACGAACCCGGTGAGGTGTTCGGCAATGGGATGTGATGACGCGGTAGTTGGCATGGCTGAGTCAGCCGAGTTTCAGTTCGGTCAGTGCGGTCTTCAAATCGGGACGGTGTTTGAGTACGACGCCGAGGGTGCGTGCGATCAGACCGTCGTCGAGCTTTCCCGACGTCAGCTTCTGATCAGAACCATCAGCACCCAATTGCAGCAGGGTATTGCCCCAGTCGATGGTCTCGGCGACCGACGGCTTCTTGCGAATATCCAAGGTACGCAACACTCCGATGACTCGCACGATCTCGGCGGCCAGCGCCGACGACAGCGCCGGAACACGAGAGGCGAGAATTGCCCTCTCCCGCACCGGATCCGGGAAGTCGATGAAGAGATAGAGGCAACGTCGCTTCAGAGCTTCGGAGAGTTCACGGGTGGCATTCGACGTCAGGATCACGATGGGGCGGCGGGTCGCCGTCACGGTACCCATCTCCGGGATGCTGACGGCGAAATCGCTCAGTATTTCCAGCAATAGACCTTCAATGTCGACGTCGGCCTTGTCCACCTCATCGATCAGCAGGACGGTCGGATCGGTGCGGGAGATCGCGGTGAGCAACGGGCGCGGGAGCAGGAATTCTTCGGAGAAGATATCGGCTTTCGTCTCCGACCAATCGCGAGTGTCGCTGGCCTGGATGGCAAGGATCTGCTTGGCGTGATTCCACTCGTACAGTGCGCGCGCCTCATCGATGCCCTCGTAACACTGCAATCGCACCAGCTCGGCGCCGGTCGCGAGCGAAAGTGCCCGCGCCAGTTCGGTTTTACCGACACCCGCCGGCCCCTCGATAAGCAGCGGCTTGCCTAGCCGGTCGGCGAGAAAAGCGGCCGTAGACGTCGCATCGTCGGCGAGGTAGCCCGTCGCTTCCAAACGCGTTGTGACATCAGCGATGTCGGTGAATGTCGAGACGATTGGAGCGGTCTCGAAGGTGGAAGGCTTCGAATTAGTCATCAGACGGGCCGTACCTGTCCATCGCCCCACACAATCCACTTGGTAGAGGTCAGCTCGGGCAGCCCCATCGGGCCGCGGGCATGTAATTTCTGGGTGGAGATTCCGATCTCGGCACCGAAGCCGAATTGCTCACCGTCAGTGAACGCGGTGGATGCGTTCACCATGACCGCGGCTGCATCGACTCGCTCGGTGAACTCGGTGGCAGCGGCCAGATCGCGGGTGACGATAGCCTCGGTGTGCCCGGTGCCCCATCGATCAATGTGGGCGACGGCGGCGTCGAGATCTTCAACCGTCTTCATGGCGATATCGAGTGACAGGTATTCATCACCCCAATCGACATCGGTCGCCGGTGTCATGCCGTGTGTCGGGAGCGCGAGCGACTGGACAGCATCGAGCAGCGCCTCGTCGCCGTGGATGATCACGCCTTCGGCCTGGAGCACCGAGATGATCTTCGGCATCGCCTCGGCTGCGATCGCGGCGTCGATGAGCACAGTCTCGGCGGTGTTACACACGCTGGGGCGTCGAGTCTTGGAGTTGACGATGACCTTGGTGGCTACATCGAGGTCGGCGTCGGCGTGAACGTATACGTGGCAGTTGCCGGTCCCGGTCTCGATCGTCGGGACGGTCGCGTTGGCTACCACCGCGTTGATCAGCCCCGCGCCGCCGCGCGGAATCACGACGTCGACGAGTCCGCGCGCGGTGATCAACGCGGCCACACTGGACCGATCCTGTGCGGGCAGCAGAGCAACGGCGTCGGCAGAGATATGCCGGGCGGTCAGCGCCTGCCGAATGATCCGGACCAGCTCGGCATTCGAGTTGGCAGCCGATGACGACCCGCGCAGCAGTACGGCATTGCCCGATTTGAATGCGATGCCGAAGGCGTCGACGGTGACATTGGGCCGCGCTTCGTAGACGATGCCGACGACACCGAGCGGCACCCGAACCTGCCGTAACCGCAGGCCGTTGGGCAATGTTTTGCCAGCTATGACCTCGCCGATTGGATCCGCCAGCGATGCCACTTGGCGAAGACCCTTCGCGATCCCGGTTACCCGCTCGGCGGTCAGACGGAGGCGATCGAGCAGGCTGGCCTCGGTGCCGGCATTCTTCGCACGTTCGATATCAACCGAATTCGCGGCAAGTATCGAGTCCTGCGCACCCTCGATCACATCGGCGACAGCGAGCAGCGCCGCATTCTTCTCCGCGGTCGACAACCGGGCCAACGCGCGCGACGCCGCACGCGCCGCGGTTGCCTGGACGGTCACCGTGGCCTTGACGTCGGTGCCGTCGATATCGTGGGCCGTGCCCGGCCCGACGGTGGGTGCGCTCATTGTTTCCTCGCCTCAAAGCTGCGTGAACAGATCTTTCTAGGCTAACGCGCGCTCGGTTCCCGTATTCCGCAGGCCGACGATCAGGGCACCCGCCCGCGGTAGCTCAGTCCTTTCGACTGCCCAGGATCGCCGCGGCGGTCGCCGCGATCACTGGGTCGTCATCACGAACCAACCAATTGAGCACCGAGGTCGCATCATTCCCACTGAACTCAGCTAACGCTTGAGTAAGTCGCAGTCGCTCGGCCTGCGTGATGTCCTGATTCAGTACGTCGCGAACACCGTCGACTATTTCGCTTTCCTTCGACGAGTCATGCAGTGCGCCAAGGACTTCGGCCGCTTCGACGTCACGCCGTCCGGCGACGATCATCGCCACGAGGGTGGGGATGGCGTCGACGACTCCCCGACCACCGAGATTCAGCGCGGCGCGATCGGCGATTCCGACATCGGAATCGTGCAACGCCGCCCGCAACAGCCGCTCGGCGTCGCGGTCGGCAAGGGCGTCCACCGCATCGATCGCCCTACGCCGAATGGTCGGATCGCCGGACTCAAGTCCACCAGCCAAAGCCGTCGCACCATCACCGGCCGATCGGCCCAACGCCCACCGCAGCGCACCGGCGACATTGGGATTGTGCTCGGTGAGCAGGGCGGCGACAAGCGCCTCGGCGGGAAGTGCTGATCCCGCGTCGGCTGCCAGGACAGCTTGCTGACGACGGCCAGCCGAATCCGAACCAAGTGCCGCGAGCATCGACACGATCCGCAGCACGTCATTCCACGCCGACGGCGCTGCGGCGTCGACCCGTTCGAGATTGGCCAACAGTTCCTGCTCGGTGACGATGCGTATCCTGGTGTGTTCGATCAACTCGGCAACCAAATCGGCTGGAGCGAAATCGGGTTCGTCGAGGGCACGTTTAACGTCGGCGAGCGATAGTCCGAGGGTCCGCAGGCTCTCCACATGGAAGAGCCTGCGGATATCGTCGGCGCTGTATTCGCGATAACCGCCCGACGTCCGGCCGGTGGGTCGGACCAGGCCTACCGAGTCGTAATGTCGCAGCATTCGCGTGCTGACGCCGCTGTGGCGGGACACTTCGCCGATGAGCACGCTACTGTCCCGGGCCAGTCGCCGCCAGCCGTGTGGCGAACTCGGCCGAGAGGGTGAACCCGCGCTCGGGGTCTTCCCAGAGTTGTTGTGTCGCAACGGCATGTGCCGACACTGCCGGGATATGACTGCGGGCGGCGAAGTCGAGAATCGGTACAACACAATCGCCGAGTCCGACGAGCGCGCGACTCAAACTCAGGGCCATTTCCCGGTCTCCTCTCCCCAGCTCCGACGCCAGGTCCTTCGCCAACGCCGGCTCGCCTCCACTGGGGACGAGTACTACCGCCGCACGCCACGCGCTACGTGCCACCTCATCGTCGGGGTCGTGCAACAAAGCCGAGATCGACGGCCAAGCGCGAGGGTCGGCGATCTTCGACAGTGTATGCAGCGCTTGGCTGCGGGCCTGCGATTTCGGTGAGGTGAGTTCGCTGACTAGTAGCGGCACGGTGACGTCCGCCGGAAGCCGGGACAGTGCCCAGGTCAGCATGTCACGGACGAAGAAGTCGGGCTCGAGGGCGCAGCGGTCAACGAGTTCGGACACCAGCGCGGGGTCGGCACTCGTGCCGATCTGCAAAGCGGCGCGCAGCCGCACCGAGGCATCGCTCGCCCGCAATGCCTCGATCATGTCAGTTCTCGGTCTTCGGTTCATATCCATCGTCATCTCCTTTCCTCGACCATTGAACGGGTTGTCACGGTGTGAAGGTCAACCACGGGATCGGAAACACCCGTGCAGAACTCGCGCCAAAACATCTCGCGACGGAACGTCGAGATACAGGCGGTAAGCGTCGAGAACAGCTACGAACTGCGTCGCGTACTGGCAGTGAAATGCCTTGGCTGGCGGCATCCACCGTCCAGGTTCCTGATCACTCTTGTCCATATTGGACGTCCCGTCGACAGCGACGAGATTCGCCGGATCGTTGGCAAGATTGGCCCGCTGAGTCGCCGACCAATTGTTCGCGCCCATATCCCAGGCGAACGAAAGTGGCACGATGTGATCGATCTGGATGGCGGCGGAGTTGCGGCCCCGCCGGAAGGCGACGAAGCCGCCGGTGTACGGACTGCGCAGCTCTCCGGAAATCACTGCATGTGCGCACCCCGACGTCGGTCCGGTCCGGATATCTGTCAGGTCTCGAGCCAGAATGTCATTGCGGGTGTCGCAGCCGTTATGGCCGTTGACCACGTCGGCCTGGTCGGTCCACGGCATACCGAACGCGGCACGATCGTAATCGTCGCGGTGCGGCGGTCGCTGCGCCAAGACCGGTATCATTCCCAACCGCGCCAACATAATTCGCGATTGTTCGGTCGGCGTCTCGGCGGTCGAGACATATAGCCCCGCCATGACGACGGTTGCGGAGACGACGAATATCCACACTCCGAGCCAGCCCCGCAGGGACAACGGCCGGGACCGGAAGCGGCTAGCCTCGTGCCTCCAGCGCCGACGCCGCGCTCGACGTCGTAGCCAACGACGAACCGATTGGGCCGCGGCGACTTCCATGACAATCAGACGCAGCACGACGTCGTTCGGTTCCGTTGGCGCCGTTCATGAAGTAGATTCCGACTAGACAGTTCACATCGGCGTCACGACGACACCTATGTCTTGTCCAAATACTCCAGGCGCGGGGCGAGAATGTCATCGATCAGCCGGGCCGCGCCCAAGTGATCGGCGAGCGAAAGGTCTTGCGTTACGATCTGCTCGGCCAGTTCGCGTGCATCGGAGATCACCTCGACGTCGTCGAGTAGCGACAGAAAATGGAGTGACGACGTTCCACCCGACTGTAATTCGCCGAGCACATCTCCTTCTCGACGTTGTTCCAAATCGACTCGTGCGAGTTCGAATCCATCGGTCGAACCCGCGACCGCGTTCAGCCGTTCACGTGCCTGCGAAACCTCGCCCGCACCGGAAACAAGCAAACATAGCCCCGGCCACTGCCCGCGGCCGATACGACCCCGCAACTGATGAAGCTGACTCACCCCGAAACGATCGGCATCGATGATGACCATCATGGTCGCGTTCGGTACATCGACGCCAACCTCGATCACCGTCGTAGACACCACCAAATCCAATGCGCCGGAAGTGAACTCGTCCATCACGGCAGCTTTCTCGTCCGCCGGGAGCCGCCCGTGCAAGACTCCGATTCGACAGTCGGCAAGCGGCCCGGCACTCAGCATCTGATACATATCCAGAACTGAAATCGTCTGTGGCTCCTCGTCACCGCCGGTGCGACTCTTGCCTTTGCTTTTTGCCTTACTCTCCTCGTCACCGATTCGGGAGCAGACCACATACACCTGCCGGCCCTTGTCGATCTCCTCGGCAGCGCGCGCCCACACCCGTTCCATCCAACGCTCATTGCCCAGCGGCACCACATTTGTGGTGATAGGTTGGCGACCGCGTGGCAACTCAGTGAGAACCGACGTCTCCAAATCACCGAAGACCGTCATCGCCACCGTCCGCGGGATCGGCGTTGCCGTCATCACCAGATGATGCGGCACCATCCCGTCGATTGCCTTGTTACGCAGGCTGTCCCGCTGCTCGACACCGAACCGATGCTGCTCATCGACGACCACCAGCCCGAGGTCGAAGAAATCGACGTGGTCTTCCAGCAACGCGTGAGTACCGATGACAAGACCCGCGTCGCCAGTCACGATGTCCAATAACACTTGCCGCTTGACGGCTGTCCGCATCGAGCCGGTCAGCAGAGTCACTCGGGTAGCTCCGTCGGAGCCATTCAACTCGCCCGCGCGCCCGAGATCGCCGAGCATCGAGAGAATCGTCCGATGATGCTGCGCGGCAAGTACTTCCGTCGGCGCGAGCAGCACACACTGGTGGCTGTTGTCGACCACCCGCAACATAGCCAGCAGTGCGACGAGCGTCTTACCCGAGCCAACCTCGCCCTGCAACAGTCGACTCATCGGCGATGAGCCGCCCAGATCGTCGCCGATCTCTGCGGAAACAATCTCCTGCCCCTCGGTCAGGGTGAACGGAAGTCGTTCGCGCAGAGCATCTTCCAGACCGCCGGCGACAGGTGGGCAGGGCGGTGCGGATTCGATCCGACCGACCGCGCGGCGCTGCGCCAGAACCAACTGCATCGCGAACGCCTCGTCGAACTTCAACCGCTGCCGCGCCGCTTCCACATCGGCGTCCGAGTCGGGGAGGTGCACCTTCCAGAGGGCATCGTCGAGCGTGATCAAACCGCGATCGGATCGCTGCTCATCGGAAAGTGCCTCTGGCACTTCACCTACTCGCGCCAACAGGTCGCGGATTGACGCCCAAATCTGCCAGGTCTGAACCTTTTGACTGGCCGGGTACATCGGCAGGATAGACCGATCGAGGTCGGCCAGGAATGCAGTACCGGCGTCTCCCTCGACAAGTTTCGGATCGATGCCGAGGGCTTGCGCCAACATGTCCGGGCCGGTCACCTCCTCGAAACCCACGTCACCATCGGGCAGCGGCACATGGGCGGGATGGGCCAGCTGGATCCGGTTGTTGTAGTACTTCACGGCACCCGCGAGCATAACCCTGGTGCCCGGCTTGAGCTGTTTGATCAGGTAGTTCGAGTTGAAAAAGCTGATGTCATAGGTCTGACGTTCATCTGCCACAACGACTTTCAGGAACTTCCCATGGCGCTTACGCATGGTGATGAACTCGGCCTTCGTGACCCGGCCAACGACGGTGATCCACTCACCCGGTTCGGGTAGGAGTCGGTCCTCACTTACCTGTCCCCGGCGCACGTATCGACGCGGAGCGTGTCGCAGCAGTTGCCCTACGGTGTACACGCCAAGGTCGGCGAGGCCCTGCGCGGTCGCCGGGTTGATGACCGACTGCAACGGATCGGTCAGACGGACGGGGTCAGCCACCTATTCGACTCCAACCTGCAACACCTGGTCTCGCTGGCCCGCCTCGTACACCGCGAGCTCGACGCCCGGATGACGGTCGCGCAAGTGAACGGCAAGACCATCGAGAACCGTTGCACCCGAATCGATTTCCTGGAGCCCGCCGCCGGCCAAGACCGTCATCAGTTCACCACCGGTCGCAAGGAGTAGGTCAACCAGCGCGGTCGTCGCGGCCAACGGATCCGCGCCGATGACCAGGGCGTCCGAACCGATGAACCCGAGCAGATCACCGACGTCACAGAGTCCGGCCAGGGTCATCATCCTCCGTTTGGACACCACAACCGAACCCCAGCGGGTACCCGCCGCGGCCTCGGCCATCGCGTAGGCATCGGCGTCGGGACTTTCGGTGGAGTCGTGCACCGCGAGCGCCGACAAACACTGCACCATCGACAGCGTTGGGATGAATACGACGGACCGCTGGCTGGACCGGGCTTCGGCCGCGACACTGACCAACTCTTGAGCCGGCAGCACACCATTGGCCATCACCACAACGTGCGCGGCGTCGGCGACGCGGATGGCGTCAGCGAACACACTGGCACTGACTCCGTCGTCGGCTCGCACCGTCGATGCACCGGCCTCGCTGAAAAGTTCTTCCGCGCCATCGCCTTTCACCGCGACCACCACTGCGCGCCGATGTCGGGGCGGCGGCTCGTTGCCGTCTGGTTGTGCACGCAAAGCGTCGAGCGCGAAGCAAGTTATGCGGACGTCGGCGATCTGCCCGACGACGGTGCCGGCCTCGACCGCCTTCCCCGGATCGCTGGTATGGACATGTACTGAGAAGCGCTCCCCCGAATCCGAACTATCGCCGACGATCACTACCGAGTCACCGATCTCGTTGAGATAGTCGCGGAGTCGGCCGATCCGTTCACCGGCCGAACCGTCGAGGCAATACATCACCTCGAAGTCCATCTCACTGTCCGTGCCGCAGGGCTCGTCGAAGTCGTGACCGGTCAGATCACCGCCGCCGACCAGGATGCCGCGATAGGGGCGCCGCTTGTTGGATACGCCGGTGAGCACCAGCACCATCGAGTCCAACAATGCGAGCAGTCCGCGCCCGCCGGCATCCACCACGCCGGCATGCGCGAGTTCGGCGAGCTGTTCGGGCGTGTGCTCGAGAGCTTCGGCGCTGTCATCGGCGACTGCTCGCGCCTGATCCGCCGCTGACGCCGACTGGTATTCGGCCGCGGTATGCGCGGCGACGCGCAACACGGTCAGCACGGTACCTTCGCGTGGCTCGCTCACCGCACGTACCGCCGCGAGCGATGCGAGCCGCAGCCCCGTCGACCACAGTCGATTGAAGGTTTGGTCGGCGTCGCTGGTGGCGAGATCTGCGGCGTCGGCGATGCCTACAAGCACCTGCGACAAGATGATGCCCGAGTTTCCGCGCGCGTTGGCGACCGCGGCGTCGGCGATGGCCCGCGCGACCTGGGCGACCGACGCCGACTCGTCGGCCTCCTCGGCGGATCGCGCTGCGGCGGACATGGTGTAGACCATGTTGCTGCCAGTATCGGAGTCGGGAATCGGGAAGACGTTCAGGTCGTTTATCTCACCGCGTAGTGCGGTCAGTCCGTCCGCACTCGCCCGCGCCCAATCGCGCAACAACTGCGGATTCATCGCGGCTGTGGCGGCAGATACGGGGGGCACGGGGCCGGTGGCTGGCATTAGTGACAGAGATTACCCGCCGGGTCCGACAGCGGTGGATTTGGTTCCGCTACCGTCGCCCGCTATTCTTGCAGGGTTGCCTTGTGGGGTGGTGTGTCTGCATTTGCCGACTGCCATGACGATTGCGCCGGTTTCGGCCGCGATCCATCCACGGGCCAAACAAGACCAGTTTCCAACGATTGAGGGAGTTCGATATGGCTGCCGTTTGTGACATTTGCGGCAAGGGCCCCGGCTTCGGCAAGTCGGTTTCGCACTCGCACCGGCGCACCAACCGCCGCTGGAATCCAAACATCCAGTCTGTGCGTGTCGAAGTTGCGCCCGGTAACCGCAAGCGTAAGAACGTGTGCACCTCATGCCTGAAGGCCGGCAAGACCGCCCTGAACGCCTGAGAACGCTCACCGCACAAAACATTTGAGAACCCGCTGGGCCATGACGGCCCGGCGGGTTCTTGCTATTCGGCGAGCGATAATGTCGATTCATGACTTCCCCGACTGAATTCGTGAGCCAGGCCGGCCGCGTGCTGACCATCGCTATCTCCACCGCCGACAACGGCACCTCACTCAACCGGCAGGGACTCACCGACGGAGCCGCCGCGCTGCGACAGGTTGCCCGGGGAGAACGCGACGCCGCCGCCGTCGTATTGGTTGGGCGCGGCGCAAACTTCTGCGCCGGTGGCAATGTGCGAGCTTTCGCCGCTGCCGACGATCGCGCGGTGTTTCTGCGGGATCTCGCCGACAATTTTCACGCATTCATCAACGCCCTGCACGAGTCGCGGCTGCCCGTCGTCGCGGCGGTGAAGGGCTGGGCCGCCGGTGCGGGCATGAGCGTGGTCACACATGCGACCATCGCGATCGGCGGTGCATCGACCAAGATGCGTCCCGCCTACAGCGGCATTGGGCTGAGTCCCGACGGCGGAATGACCTGGATGCTGCCCCGCATCGTCGGCGCGGCCCGCGCCCGGCACATCATCCTCACTAACAAGATCGTCGGCGCTGACGAGGGGCTTACCATCGGCCTGCTGTCGGAGATCGTCGACGATGACGCCGTGGAGACTCGCGCACAGCAGGTCGCAGCAGAACTCGCCGCCGGCCCGGCCGCCGCATTGGCCGCGACCACCGAGTTACTCCACAGCGGCTCAACCCGATCTCTGCCCGAACAGTTGATCGCCGAAGGCGCGAGCATCTCGGCACTCTCGTCACGCCCGGAGGGGATCGAGGGCGTCGACGCATTCGTGGAGAAGAGGCCGGCACGTTTCTAGCGGTGCTCGACGACTGAAAGCTGTCCCGGGGCGCCGAGCGAGGGATGTTCCCCCTCGCTAACCGCGAGTAAGCAGGCTCTAGTTACTCCCTCAGGTCAGCTAGGCAACTTCCAGTCAACCGGCTCAGCTCCCAGATCCTCCAGCGCCTCATTCGCGCGACTGAATGGTTTGGAGCCGAAGAATCCCCGCGATGCCGACAACGGCGACGGGTGTGCGGATTCGATGACTGGCACGTCGGGCAGCCAGGCTTTGAGATTCCGCGCGTCGTTACCCCAGAGGATCGCGACGAGCGGTGCAGCCTCACGCGCGACCAATGCCTTGATGGCACATTCGGTAACCGCTTCCCAACCCTTGCCACGATGCGATGCCGGGGCACCTGGCCCCACGGTGAGCACCCGGTTGAGTAGTAGGACACCGGCGTCGGCCCACGGTGTCAGGTCGCCATTGGCCGGCGTGGGATAACCGAGGTCGTCGCAGTACTCGGCGTAGATATTCACCAGCGAACGCGGAATCGGCGATACCTCGGCGGCCACTGAAAAGCTCAGTCCCACAGCATGTCCCGGCGTGGGATAAGGATCCTGCCCGACGATCAACACGCGCACGTCGTCGAATGGCTGACTGAAGGCACGCAATACATTCGCACCGGCGGGCAGATAACCGCGGCCGTCGGCGATCTCGGCTCGCAGAAACTGACCCATCTCCGCGATGACCGGCGCGACCGGTTCGAGCGCGTGCGCCCAGCCCGGATCCAGTAGTTCGGAGAGTGACTTGCCGGTCACGCGTCGGCTCCCGGTCCGTCGAGCCGACGAAGCTCGGTGCGGTAGTACTGCGCGTTCTGGTAGTACATCTCGACGTTCAGTTCAACGTGTCCGTCGGGGACTTCAAATCCGGCGCGAATCTTCGCCGGGACGCCCAAAGCCATTGCACGCGAGGGCACTTCAAATTTGAACGGAACCACCGCCCCAGCCCCGACAACCGCACCGGACCCGATCACCGAGCCGTTGAGAACCACCGATCCCGACGCGATCAGGCAATTGTCACCAATCGTCGAACCCTCGATATGCGCATTGTGACCGACCACGCAGCCAGCACCGATCGTCGTAGGATCGATTGGCGTGCAATGGATTACCGTCCCATCTTGAATATTGGTACGGGGGCCGACGGAGATCGTCCCGTAGTCGCCACGCAAGACCGCACCCGGCCACACCGAGGCGCCGTCGCCGAGCGTGACGTTGCCGATGACGGTGGCGTCGGGATGTACATATACGTCCTTACCCAAGGTCGGCTCGCGATCGCCGAGTGCATATATCGCCATGTGGGCAAGATAGCGCGCCGTCGCAACGACCGACTCGGCAACCCCGCCGATCAGCGACTCAGTTCCATTCCATCCAGAAGTCGAGTTCCAGATCGGTTTCCGTCGCAGACACCTGATATCGAGTGAAGTCGGTAATGCCGTCAGCCGCGAGCACTTCGTCGTCGATATAGCACTGGCCGGTCGCCGTCGACGCTGGCCTGGTGAGGATGGTCATAGCGGCGTCGGCGACGATGTCGACGGTGCGGCTGCGTGATACGAGGTCGGCGGATAGAACATTTCGCACCGCTGCGGTGTCGATCGTCGTGCGCGGCCACAAGGAGTTCGCGGCGATGCCGTCCTTCGCCAGTTCCGCTGCCAGGCCGATCGTCACCAGCGTCATCGAGAATTTGGAAATTGTGTATGCGGTACCGATCCCGGCGAACCACTTCGGGTCCAGAGTCAGCGGTGGCGAGAGAGTGAGGATATGCGCATTCGACGACTCCCGCAGATGCGGAATAGCCGCCTTCGACAGCATGAACGCTCCCCGCGCATTGATATCCTGCATGAGGTCGTACTTCTTCATCGAGATGTACTCGGTCGACGCCAAATCCAGGGCGCTTGCATTGTTGACGACCATGTCAATCCCACCGAAACACTCAACCGTCTGCGCGACAGCGGAATTCACCGATTCTTCGTCGCGAACGTCACCGACGATCGGCAGCGCCCGACCACCGGCCCCTTCGATTGCCTTCGCAGCGGTATAGATCGTGCCCGACAGTTTGGGATGCGGCTCGGCGGTTTTAGCGAGCAGCGCGATATTGGCACCGGCGCGTGCGGCGCGAACCGCGATGGCTTCGCCGATACCGCGACTACCGCCCGACATGATCAAGGTGCGGCCTTCCAATGAGCGATCTGGTGACGTCATCGTCACTTCCTTTCTGTCGAGGCCCGGATGGATTCCCGCGGACAAGCGAACGATCGGTCGTTGACGACTGTGCATCTAATCGCGAATACTTGTCAATACCTGCAGAAAGAATGCCAACACACGGCGCGCAGATGTTCCGTTATTCTAAACAGATGACCATTTCGGACGGCTCTGAGTCGCCGCCGGGCACTCGGGTTCGCGAGGCCCGACTCGTGCAGGGATATTCGCTGCGCGCCTTCGCGGCGATGATCGGCGTCAGCCCAGCAACACTCAGCCAGATCGAAAATGGGTACACGAAATTGAGTGTTCCGCGCCTTCAGATCATCGCGAGTCAGTTAGGGATGACCGCGGGCGAGGTCATCGACGGACGTGGCGGAAACGAAGTGCGGGCTCAACTCGGATCGAACAATGGACCCGCCACAGACTGGCGGGTCTACGATCCGCTCGAGTTTGACCCGATCCTGCTCGGCGCTCTCGACGAATTTCTCGACGTCGGCTACCACGGCACCAGCATGCGTAGGATCTCGGCGCGCTGCGGGATCTCCGTTCCCGGAATTTACGGTCACTACGCCAGCAAGCAAGACATCCTGATGACAATCCTCTCGGAGACTATGAGCGAATTGGAATGGCGTGCGGTCGCCGCAGTGGCCAACGAAGTCGATGCAAGAGGAAAGTTCTGCCGCATCGTCGAGAACCTGACGCTCTTTCACACCCACCGCCGGCAACTCGGATTCATCGGCACCAGCGAAGTGCGTTCACTGGAGCCCAATAACCGCGATTCCATTGCGGCACGCCGCAATCAGCAGCAGCTAGCCCTCGACGCCGTCGTCCTCGACGCGGTGCGGGCCGGCGTATTCCACGTCGACAATCCGGGCGACGCAGCGCGAGTGGTAGTCACGATGTGTACCTCGCTCCCGAGCTGGTGGCTCCCCGGCGGCCGACTGAATCCAGAAGATGTCGCGACCGAGTACGTTGGCTTCGCGCTGCGCCTCATGGGAGCCGCGGAGATATGCCCCGTCGAGAACTGAGATGTCATATCGCCATCTGATGTCGCCTCGGGTCATACCTGCGCGGTTCGGGTCAGAAAGACTGCCATCCCCGAAGATTCGGCTCGACGCCGTCGACGTATACCGAACCATCCCCCGGGGCCGCACGCCCGATTACCGTCCAACCCGATGGGGCGGCACCGCCGAACGCCGCCAAGAGCTGATGATCTTCACCGCCGACCAGTGCCCAGCGTCGGGCGAGATCCGGGTCCCCCAGCATCGCCGCCACCGTCGGGAGATAGTCAGGCGTCGGTACCGAATTTGACGAGACATCTAGTCGCACAGCCGAAGCCGCGGCCATCGTGATGAGTTCTTCAACCAACCCGTCGGATACGTCGGTCATCGCATGCGCACCCGCGATTGCTGCAACGGTCCCCTGACTGAGGTCCGGACTCGGCAATACGAACGCACGGACCGCGGCATCGAGTGAACGACGCTCGGTTTCTGTTGCGCGAGTGCGCAATCCATCCACACCGTGTGTTATCGCGGCGAAACCCGACGCCGCCCCGCCGAGAGGTCCGCTGAGCGCCAGTACATCACCCGGCCGCACGTTCGCCAACGTGACCGGCGCGATGTCGAGCACACCCACGCTGGTCACCGACAGCGATATCTCCGATGCCGAGACCAGGTCGCCGCCCAGTACCCGGCCACCTAGTCGGTGCGTCTGCTCGATGATCCCGTCGTTGATGCCCAACAGCAGCTCGACTGGGGTTGTCAACGGCATCGCAATGGACACCAAGACCCCGGACAATCGTGCGCCCATAGCCGCGACGTCGGCTGCGCTGGCAATCACCGACCGCGCCCCGATTTGATTCGGCGTCGACCAATCGAGCCGAAAGTGTCTGTCCTGCACCGCGGTATCGACGGTCAGTACCGTCGAACGGTTGCCCGCGAGGACGGCGGCATCGTCGCCGGTGCCGATTACGATGTCGTCGGCTACCGCGCCGGGAACAGCCGCTCCCGCGCCACGCATCGCCGCGAGCAACGCCCGTTCCCCAACGTCGGCGATCGTAGGTCTGGACTTTGGCCCGCTCGCTCCGCTCACCACGCGGCTCAGTCTAGAGGCGTCGGTCCAGCCAGCGACGACGGTCATTAAACTGGTATGCCGTGAGTGCTGATCCCGATAAACCGTCCTCCGGCGGTGCCGAACCGAGCGAACCCGCGGCGACCGGCGGATCGACGGCGCCGAGTCGGCTGCATCCGGCGTTGATTGCCACCCTGGTCGCGATCCCGATCATGGTCCTGGTGGGTTTCATCACCTTTGCCGCACTCAAGCCCGATGCCGGCTCGCCAATCGATTCCTATGCCGCGGCATCCAATACCGGCACTGATTGCGCAAAACTGATCACAGCATTGCCCTCGAGGTTCAACGGCTACGGGGATAAGTCCATCGAAGGCTCAGTGGTGCGCTGGGCGTCGTCGTCCGACGGTGAAGCTATCAGCCTGCGTTGTGGCGTCGGGCGACCCGACGGACTTGCTCCATCGTCCAAATTGCAGGTCGTACATCCGGTGCAGTGGTACATCACCGACACTATCGATGGTCGTGGTCAGGCCTACGTCGCTGTCGATCATCGCCCCTATGTCGCACTGTGGATTCCGCTCAACGCCGGCAACGCACCGATCACCGAGGTATCCGGGGTCATCGACCGTATATTGCCGCGGGCGCCGCTAGAACTCGGCTGACGCACAGCCACACTGGCAGCCGTCGCACCCGGCCGCGCACGAATGTGATGCGCGCCATACACTAGGTTGACACGGCGCATTTGGTACGTTTCGGCCGCGGGGAACCGGACGCGTGAGAACTGCGTATTGCTCTACCCGACCAAAGGCACCCGTTGACTCGTGAAATGACCGACCTACAGATCCTGACCGAGCTGGAACCAGTGGTCGAAGACAATTTGAACCGTCACCTGTCCATCGCCAAAGACTGGTACCCACACGACTACATTCCGTGGAGCGAGGGGCGCGACTACGCGGCCATGGGCGGTGAGGACTGGGATATCGAACAATCGCAGCTTTCCGAAGTCGCGCGCGTCGCGATGATCACCAACCTGCTGACCGAGGACAATCTGCCGTCCTACCACCGAACGATCGCGGAGAACTTCACCCTCGACGGTGCCTGGGGAACCTGGATCGGCCGGTGGACTGCCGAAGAGAATCGCCACGGTGTCGCTATGCGCGATTACCTGGTGGTGACCCGCGGCGTCGACCCGGTGCAGTTGGAGAACGACCGGATGGTTCACATGACCCGCGGCGTCCAGGCGCCCGACGAATTCAACGGGCCACTGGACCAGGTCGTCTACGTAACATTCCAGGAACTCGCGACTCGGGTGAGCCATCGACAAACTGGTCTCGTGTGCAACGACGATGTCGCCAATTCGATGCTCAAGCGCATCGCACAGGACGAAAACCTGCACATGATCTTCTACCGAAATCTGGCAGCCGCGTCCTTCGATCTCACGCCTGATCAGTCAATCGTGGCAGTCACCAAGATCCTCAAGAATTTCGGGATGCCGGGAACCGGTATGCCGAACTGGCGACGCAACGGCGTACTGATGGTCAAACACGGAATCTACGATCTGCGTCAACACCTCGACGAGGTCGTCCGGCCGATTTTGAAGACCTGGAAGGTTTTCGACCGTGACGACTATGGCCCTCAGGGCCGCCAGTCACTCGACGAACTCGGTGAGTACATCGAGAAACTCGAACGCGACGTCGTCAAATTCGAGGAGAGTCGGGCCCGGATCGCCGCCCGCACGCGAGCCCGTGCCGAGCGAGAAGAGGATGTCGCGACGCTCGTCGGCGGATAGTTGCGCAGTCCCCCTTAAAGCGCCGGAGAATCTGGGCCAGCGGCGCAGACTAACCCCGACCCTCGTATGTCTCGGGCTTCGTGCTGCGCCCGAGTAGCGAGCTGATCGCGTCCGACACCGAGAGTCCGTCATGGCACACGCTGTTCACCGCGGCCGTCAATGGCATATCGACGCCGTGCTTCTCTGCTAGTGCCTGTACCGACGAGCAGGATTTGACGCCCTCGGCCACTTGACCGTTGGTTGCCTCTTGCGCTTCGGCGAGAGTCGCCCCCTCACCCAGGCGGGCACCGAATGTCCTGTTGCGTGACAACGGTGACGAACACGTAGCGACCAGATCGCCGATGCCGGCCAGCCCGGCGAGCGTTTCGATCCTCGCTCCGACGGCGCCACCCAGCCGGATGGTCTCAGCCAGCCCCCGCGTGATGATGGTTGCCAGGGTGTTCTGTCCCAAACCGATACCCGACGCCATTCCGCAAGCCAGGGCAATCACGTTCTTAACCGCACCGCCAATCTCGCAGCCGATCACATCGGTATTCGTGTAGGGGCGAAAGTAGTTGGTGGAGAATGCATTCTGCAGTGTTTGCGCGCGAGCCTCGTCGATGCAGGCGATCACTGTCGCGGCCGGCTGTTGTTCGGCGACCTCACGGGCCAGGTTGGGACCGGACAGCACCGCGATCTGATCCTCGGGAAAGGCAGTCACCTCACCGATCACCTGGGTCATCCGCAATAGCGTCGACGTCTCAATACCTTTGGCGAGCGAAATCAGCGAGGCGTCGGGGTCGATGAGCGGTTTCCATTCGGCGAGATTCGGTCGCAACGACTGCGACGGGACACCGCACACCACGATGTCAGCGCCTTCGAGGGCCTCTGCCACCGACGACACCGCACGCAACCCGTCAGGTAAAGCGATTCCGGGGAGATAGCCGCTGCGATGTTCGCTGTTGATGCGCTCGGCGACCTCGGGGCGGCGGGCCCAGATACGGGTGTCGGTGCCCGCGTCGACTAGAACTTTCGCTGTCGCAGTCCCCCACGAACCCGCACCCATCACAACCGCTCGCACCTGCGACTCCTTCACACCCAGATCTCGGTTGGGCCGAGAACCGCTCCATTTGACTGGTTCAACACTATCGGTTCAGTAGTCGTCGTGGTGCCGACTCCGAGCGCATCGTGGCACCCGCGCGTAGCGTGCCCGGCGCGTAGCCGTCATGATGGACTACATGGAGACCGGGTCGCCCCATGGGCTGATGCCTGCGATCGCCGTCGTGCTGGCGGTCAAAGAGCTGACCAACGCCAAGACACGGCTCACCGAAGCCGTACCCGACCGCGAGGATCTGGTCCTCGCGATGTTCGCCGACACCGTCGACGCCGTCCGCGCCGCCGGTGTCGAACATGTCGTCGTCGTCAGTCTGGACGCCGACGTCGCCGCATGGGCTCGACGTCATCAGGTGACCCACGTCGGCGATGCTGAGCGGGACTCCTCACTCAATGCCGCATTCGCCCTCGGCGCCGAAGTCGCACGGGCGGGTGATCACGAACTATCCGCGATCGCTCTGCTGCAAGCCGACATCCCGGCACTGCGCCCCG
This sequence comes from Gordonia sp. CPCC 205333, assembly GCF_048537885.1. Taxonomy (NCBI): domain Bacteria; kingdom Bacillati; phylum Actinomycetota; class Actinomycetes; order Mycobacteriales; family Gordoniaceae; genus Gordonia; species Gordonia sp. CPCC 205333. The sequence goes on from NZ_JBCLVI010000005.1 coordinate 411,578, forward strand.
CCGAGTTCGCTTCGGCCATCATCGCGGCGGGTCCTCATCCGCGCGCCGTGGTCGCCGATCGCGATGGCACGGGTACCACGATGCTGGTGCGGCACCCCCATGTCACCGAGATGAGTTCATTTGGTCCGGGTTCGGCAGCGGCGCACCGTACCGCTGGCGCGGTCGACCTTGACCCGCTCGGCCACAACTGGCCCGGACTACGCACCGACGTCGACACTCTCGCGGATCTGGCCGCGGCGGCCGAGCTCGGTGTCGGCGAGCACACCGCCTCGTGGATCCAAGGCCGACGCTCTGCTGTCGCACGGGCACGCGATGCGTCATGATTAACCGGTGAGTCCCGACGATGCCGCTATCCGCCCGACCGATTCGATCCCGGGGGCTCCGCCCGCGGCCACCCCGCTGCCCGATGCGTCCGCCGATCTTCCCGACGATCGCTACCTCAACCGTGAGTTGAGTTGGCTTGACTTCAATTCTCGCGTACTTGCTCTCGCCGAAGACACCTCGATGCCGCTGCTCGAACGCGCGAAGTTCCTCGCCATCTTCTCGTCCAACCTTGACGAGTTCTTCATGGTTCGCGTTGCCGGTCTCAAACGTCGCGACGAAACTGGACTCTCGGTGCGATCAGCCGACGGTTTGTCCCCGCGTGAGCAATTGCTCCGGATAGCTGGTCGCGCGCAGACCGTGGCCAACCGGCACGCCCGCGTTTTCCTGGATGCCGTCAAACCGGCGTTGGCCGACAACAATATTCACGTTGTGACGTGGGGAGATCTCAACTCGACCCAGCAGAACCGGCTCGTCCAGCACTTCACCGAACAGGTCTTTCCGGTCCTGACGCCGCTGGCCGTCGACCCGGCCCACCCCTTTCCGTATATCAGTGGTCTGTCGCTGAATATGGCTGTGACAGTTCGTGATTCGGGCGAACCTGGTGAGCATTTCGCCAGGATCAAGGTGCCCGACAATATGCCTCGCTTCGTCCGGGTGGACAAGTTGGTGCCTGGCGAGACCCACAGTCCGCTCGGGGAGGACATGCCGCCGTCGATGCGTCCGGCACTGTTCCTGCCACTCGAAGAGCTGATCGCGGCAAATCTGTCCCACCTGTTCCCAGGCATGGAAGTCGTTGAGCATCATGCGTTCCGGATCACCCGCAATGCGGACTTCGAGGTCGAAGAAGATCGGGACGAAGACCTGCTGCAGGCCCTCGAACGCGAACTGGCACGTCGCCGTTTCGGGTCTCCGGTGCGTCTGGAAGTCGCCGACGACATGAGCGAGCATATGCTCGAACTCCTGTTGCGCGAACTCGACGTCGACCCGGGCGATGTGATCGAAGTACCGGGGCTGCTTGATCTTTCATCGTTGTTCGAGATTTATGGCGTCGACCGTCCCCAGCTCAAAGAGCGTCCATTCGTTCCGGTGACTCATCCCGCGTTTGGCGAGCGGGAGACCCCCAAGAGCGTGTTTTCCACCCTGCGCGAGGGCGATGTCCTGGTGCATCACCCCTATGACTCCTTCTCTACCAGCGTTCAGCGATTCATCGAACAGGCCGCGGCAGATCCTCAGGTCCTCGCGATCAAGCAGACGCTGTACCGCACGTCCGGCGATTCACCGATCGTCGACGCTCTCGTCGACGCCGCGGGAGCGGGCAAGCAGGTTGTCGCGTTGGTGGAGATCAAGGCGAGGTTCGACGAACAGGCCAATATCAAGTGGGCCCGTCAACTCGAACAGGCAGGGGTGCACGTGGTCTACGGCCTCGTCGGACTCAAAACACACTGCAAGACATGCCTTGTCGTCCGCCGCGAAGGTTCGACGATCCGCCGCTACTGCCACATCGGTACCGGCAACTACAACCCCAAGACCGCACGTCTCTACGAAGACGTCGGCCTGTTCACCGCGGCGCCCGAAATCGGTGCCGACCTCACCGACCTGTTCAATACGTTGACCGGCTATTCGCGGAAGCAGGAGTATCGAAACCTCCTAGTAGCACCGGCTGGTATCCGGGCTGGCATCGTCGAGCGGATCAACAACGAGATCGAGCGACTCCGGGCCGGCGATACTCGCGCCCGAATTCAGTTGAAGGCAAACGCACTTGTCGATGAGGGCGTCATTGACGCGCTGTATCGAGCCTCTCAGAACGGAGTGCCGGTCGAGGTCGTGGTCCGCGGCATCTGCGCGCTGCGGCCCGGGATGCCGGGAGTCAGCGAGAACATCACCGTGCGTTCGATTCTGGGACAATTCCTGGAACATTCGCGGGTGATGCACTTTGGCGCGCAGAACGAGTACTGGATCGGTTCGGCCGACATGATGCATCGCAACCTCGATCGGCGCGTCGAAGTCATGGTGCAGGTACGCGACGAACGCCTCACCGCCGAACTGGCGGATGTCTTTGCCTCAGCGCTGGATCCGCGTACCAGATGCTGGGTTCTCAACGCAGACGGCAACTGGGCCGCATCACCGGCGGTCGGCGAGGAGGTGCGCGACCATCAGCGGGAACTAATGGCACGCCATCGCCGCCACGCCGTTGGAAACTCGTAACCTTGCGGCACTAGACTCGCGCAGCGATGACGACGAAAACATCCTCCGACGGACGGCGAATCGTATGGGCCGCCGGTGGTGTGCTGTGGCGCATCACCGGCGCTAGCCTCCAAATCGGTTTGGTGCACCGCCCACGCTACGACGACTGGACGTTACCCAAGGGGAAAGCCGAGTCAGGCGAGTCGATCTTCGCGACCGCCACTCGCGAGATCTCCGAAGAGACCGGCTTTTCCAGTGTTTTGGGCCGTCATCTGTCGACGGTGTCCTACGCGCTCAACGATCACACGACCAAGCGGGTGCACTATTGGTCGGCGCGCGCGACCGGTGGCGATTTCGTCGCCAACCGCGAGGTCGACGAATTCGATTGGTTCGACGTTGCCAAGGCGCAACGTCGCCTTACCTATCGACTGGACCGAAAGATCTTGGCACAGTTCACCAGCCTTCCTCCCGATCTGCATACATTCCTGTTGATTCGGCACGCGAAGGCCGGGCGACGCTCGCAGTATCGCGGCGATGATCGGTTGCGTCCGTTGGACAAGAACGGACGCGAGCAGGCGCAGGCACTCGTTGGCGTTCTGGAAGCCTTTGGCGCGCAGCGAGTTCATGCCGCTGACCGGGTGCGTTGCATCCAGACCGTAGCGCCATTCGCGGAGCGGGCCGGCACTGAGATCGCCGTCGAAAGGCTACTCACCGAAGAGGCGTACCGGTCCGATTCCGCTGCGGCACATGATCGATTCACCGAACTAGCCTGTGACACTTCACATGTGCGCGCTGTCTGCAGTCAGGGCAAGGTAATTCCGCCCACGATGAACTGGTGGGCTAAGCGTGACGGAGTGCGGCTGGCTGCCAATCGCAACCGTAAGGGCAGCGTCTGGGTTGTCTCCCTGGCTGAGGGTGCGATGGTAGCCGCAGATCACATCGCCTCTCCCCTGCCGTCCGCCACCGACTGACTTCAGGATCCAGCGAGGGTTCTCTGACAACACAATTCAGCCCCGACGGGGGAAGACCGTCGGGGCTGAGTTGGGCTGGTGAAACTACCGTGAGCGCTTTGCCGGCGCCTTCTTGGCAGCAGTCTTCTTGGCCGGTGCCTTCTTAGCCGGTGCGGCTTTCTTGGCAGCCGTCTTCTTAGCCGGAGCGACCTTCTTGGCTGCGGTCACCTTCTTGGCCGGTGTGGCCTTCTTGACAGCTGCCTTCTTAGCGGGCGCCGCCTTCTTAGCCGGTGCCGCCTTCTTAGCCGCGGTCACCTTCTTGGCCGGTGCCGCCTTCTTAGCCGGTGCCGCCTTCTTAGCGGGCGCCGCCTTCTTAGCCGGTGCCGCCTTCTTGGCAGCAGTCTTCTTGGCCGCAGCCTTCTTAGCCGGTGCGGCAGCAGCGGTTCCACCGCGACGTACCGCAGGCCCCGAGGCGGTCAGCTTCTGCTTCCCGGCCACGACTGCCTTGAACTGAGCACCCGGTCGGAACGCGGGTACTGACGTGGCACGCACCTTGACGGTTTCGCCGGTCCGCGGGTTGCGGGCGACACGCGGTGCGCGCTTACGTTTTTCAAATACACCAAAGCCGGTCAACGTCACCGTGTCGCCGCGGTTCACAGCCCGGACGATGGTGTCGATGACATGCTCGACGGCGTCGGTCGCAGTTTTGCGATCCGCGTCGAGCTTTTTGGTCAGCTCATCAATGAGCTCTGCCTTGTTCATGAGACCTCCGCAAGCTTCCAGCAACCCAGCGGTTGGGTTAGCTACCACAACACGGTAAACGTCAAATTTGAAAACGTCCATCTTCCACGCCAATTAGAGCGCGGCGCGTCGAAATCCCCGACGCGCCACGCGGTTACGGCATAGCGTGCCGGAAGCCTTTGAGGGAGCCTAAATTCGGGGCCCGGCTACGGTCGTCGGCTTGTATTCTGGGCGTGCGGATTCGAACTCTGAGATCGCTTCCACTTCACGCAAAGTGAGTCCGATATCGTCAAGTCCCTCAAGCAGGCGCCACCGCGTGTAATCATCAATCATGAAGGGCACCAACAAATCTCCGGCTGAGACCGTCTTATCGATGAGGCTGACTGATACCTCCAGGCCGGGCTCGGCATCCAACCGCTTCCACAGCAATTCGACGTCGGATTGCTCCACCTGGGCGGCCAGCAATCCGGCCTTGCCCGCGTTGCCCCGAAAGATGTCCGCGAACCGAGAAGAGATCACCACACGAAATCCGAAGTCCATCAACGCCCATACGGCGTGTTCGCGCGACGATCCAGTGCCAAAGTCGGGCCCGGCGACCAAAACCGAACCGGAATTCCACGGCTGGTTGTTGAGAATGAAGTCCGGATCTGAACGCCAACCGGCGAATAGTCCGTCCTCAAATCCAGTCCGTGCAACACGTTTGAGGTACACGGCGGGAATGATCTGATCGGTATCGACATTGCTGCGACGCAGCGGAACGCCGATGCCCTGATGAGTCTGGAAGGGTTCCATTGTTGAGTCCTTGAAGTGAGTGGAAAACCGTGTCAATAAGTCGTTAGGCGAGATCAGCAGGGGCGGAAAGCTTTCCGCGTACCGCAGTCGCAGCGGCCACTGCCGGCGACACCAGGTGTGTTCGACCGCCCTTGCCCTGCCTGCCCTCGAAATTGCGATTGGAGGTCGATGCGCACCGGTCGCCGGGGGCCAGCTGATCAGGGTTCATCCCAAGACACATTGAGCATCCGGCCTGTCGCCACTGTGCGCCCGCCGCGGTGAAAATCTCGCCGAGTCCCTCGGCTTCCGCCTGTGCGCGTACCCGCATCGACCCGGGCACGATAAGCATCCGCACCTCATCAGACACCTTGCGGCCCTTGAGTACATCGGCCACGACGCGAAGATCTTCGATACGACCATTGGTGCAGGAGCCGACGAATACCGTGTTCACCTCGACGTCGCGGAGCGGGGTCCCCGGCGTCAAATCCATATATTCCAACGCTTTCCGGGCCGCTAACGCATCACTGGCGTCGACTATCTGCTCGGGGTCGGGGACCGACGTGCCCAGCGGCGCGCCCTGTCCAGGGTTGGTTCCCCACGTGACAAAGGGCGTCAGCGATGACCCATCGATATGCACTTCCGCGTCGAACGCGGCACCGTCGTCGGTCCGCAGACTGTCCCAATAGGCCACCGCGGCATCCCAATCGGCCCCCTGCGGCGCGTGCGGGCGCTCACGCAGGAACTCATAGGTTACCTGGTCGGGGGCAATCATCCCGGCCCGCGCACCGGCCTCGATCGACATATTGCACATGGTCATTCGAGCTTCCATTGACAGATTCTCAATCGCGCTGCCCCGGTATTCGAGCACGTACCCCTGCCCACCACCGGTACCGATCTTCGCGATCACGGCAAGGATCAAGTCCTTACTCGACACGTCGGGCGGCAGTTCGCCGTCGACGTTGATCGCCATTGTCTTGAAGGGACGCAACGAAAGTGTCTGCGTGGCGAGCACATGCTCGACCTCCGACGTACCGATTCCCATCGCGAGGGCGCCGAACGCGCCATGGGTTGAGGTGTGACTATCACCGCATACCACGGTCATCCCTGGCTGGGTAAGGCCGAGTTGCGGACCGACAACGTGCACGATGCCCTGCTCAGCGTCACCCATCGGATGCAGTCGCACCCCGAACTCTGCACAGTTACGACGCAGGGTCTCGACCTGAGTACGCGAGGTGAGATCGGCAATCGGCTTGTCGATATCGACCGTCGGGACGTTGTGATCTTCGGTCGCGATCGTCAGGTCGGTGCGGCGTACCGGCCGACCGGCCAGTCGCAGTCCTTCGAATGCCTGCGGGCTAGTGACCTCATGAACGAGATGGAGGTCGATGTAGATCAGGTCAGGATTATGTGAACCGTTTGTGTCGGCCTCGCCGCGCACGACGACATGGTCGTCCCACACTTTCTCGGCGAGGGTGCGCGGGTGGCTGGAGCTGTTACTCATATAGATCGCACCTTGGTTATTCGTCAACGGGGCACCGGCACCAGCGGGCTGTATCCAACGAAACGCCGCGACTATCGTTTGGCATCTCACTATATGGACAGCTAGTATCGGTCTATGGGACAGACTACCGCATCGGCACCTGTGAGCGGAATCGGGGTTTTGGATAAATCCATGGCCGTCGTGCGTGCGGTCGCCGACGCCCCGCGCAATCTGACCGAATTGTGCGAGGCGACGAAATTGCCTCGAGCCACCGCACATCGGCTCGCCATCGGCCTCGAGATGCACCGCATGCTCGCCCGCGATTCTGCCGGTCGATGGATTCCCGGCCCGGCACTTGCCGAGCTCTCGGCAACCGCCACCGACCCCATCAACGAGGCCGCCCTGATGGTGCTGCCGCGGCTACGGGATATCACCGGCGAATCGGTGCAGGTCTACCGACGAGAGGGCTCCGAGCGAGTGTGCGTCGCCGCGATGGAGCCCGCGACCGGACTGCGCGATACCGTCCCGGTCGGCAGCCGCCTGCCGATGAATGCGGGCTCGGCCGCCAAGGTCTTACTGGCCTGGGCGGAGACCGCAACCCAACGAGCATTGCTGCCCGACAGCACATTTGGTGAGCGCGCCCTGGTGGAGATCCGACGTCGAGGCTGGGCGCAGAGCGCCGGCGAACGCGCGTCGGGCGTGGCCAGCGTGTCAGCCCCCGTGCGCGATGCGGACGGCGAAGTGGTGGCCGCTATTTCCGTCTCAGGTCCCATCGATCGCATCGGTCGCCGACCCGGTGCACGATGGGCGGCCGATCTCGTCGCCGCTGCTGACGCGATCCACAAGCGATTGGCAGCGCCGCACTAGGGCAGTTGAACCAAGCATTTGCTTGCCCGCCGTGTTGCCGTGGTCCACCGCTAGGTAATGTGCGGATATGGGTGCCAACCAACGCAATCAGATCGTCATGACCGACGATGAGATCATCGAATTCCTCGACCGCAGCCGAACCGCGACGCTCGCGACCACCGGTCGCGAAGGGCGGATCCACCTCGTCGCCATGTGGTACGGCGTCATCGACGGCGAACTCTGGTTCGAGACCAAAGCCAAATCTCAGAAGGCGGTGAATCTGCGCCGCAATCCGCACGTATCGGTGAGCATCGAAGACGGGCTCACCTACGACAAACTGCGTGGCGTCGCGATCGAAGGCACCGCCGAGATATTCGACGATCCCGAGCACTGCTTACTAGCCGGCATCAGCGTGTGGGAACGCTACAACGGGCCGTACTCGGAAGAATTGCGGCCGGCAGTCGAGCAGATGATGCACAAGCGAGTCGCGGTTCGCGTTGTGCCACAACGTATTCGATCGTGGGATCATCGCAAGCTCGGCCTCCCCGAACTGCCATTGGCCGGGTCGACCGCGCCCTACGTGTGAATCGTCGCGCAACCAGACAATGAAAAGGTCCCTCCCGACAAATCGGGAGGGACCTTTGCTTGTAGCCCCGACGGGATTCGAACCCGCGCTACCGCCTTGAGAGGACGAACCGAAGTAGCCGATCATAGCCTTTTCCCCTGTCTCGCAACGCACTTGACTGAGCCGCTATGAGTCAACTTGAGGGTGTTTCCGCGTACGACCACCCAAAAATCGCCCAACACTCACACGGCCTCCGAGCGCATCCGATCCGTGCTGACCGCCACTGCGTCAAGATCATCGTCGAACAGATCCGCGTACACATCGAGGGTCATCGACGCCTTGGCGTGGCCCAACATCTTCTGCACGCCAAGGACACTCACACCCGCTGAAATCGCCAGTGCCGCCGCAGTGTGCCGCAACTCGTGCGGGGTGAAGACCATGGGGAGGTTCGCCTCCTTCACCGCCTCATCGAACCATGACTCTCGCGCGTCTTCCCGCGCAGCGGATTCCCGCGACGCTCGGGCTGTTGTCGTACGCGCGGGTGCCAACTAACCTTCCGGCGTCGGGCGCTGGAACTCTGGCACCCGCTACCGCCTTCCCGACAACGGCCGAAGCAACAACGACCTACAGCACAGTCGGATCAGTTAGGCACACCGTCCGTAGTGTCACCCACCAGGTCTTCTTCTACTCGCCTGTCGACCCGCTCCCGACCGCGGGAAGTATCCCGCTGCCACACCCGCCCCGATTCCCAGAGTCGGCGTGGTCGACGTCACCCCACCACCATTTAGTCACTGACCTTGGTAGCCAACTGCTGGTCTGAACTCGGCGTAGGGTGGGGGTAGCTGGAGTGATATCTGACGGGCTTCTGTTGGCGTCTTCGGTGGTTTTCGTTCACCGTGTCAGGTGCGCGAGTCAGGCGGTCGGTGATGCTCACCACTTCTCATATTTCGTGGACTCAGTCTCAAAGTCGTCTCTATGTCGGTATGCACGAGTATCGAAAGGCGCGTCCGGGGCACTCGCCCCTACCGACGGTAATCGTGTCAGGCATTCAGGAAGAGGACTCCCGTTCGGTGCCGGGAGATCTGCTTGCCGAGTGGGATGTGTTGTTCCACAGTCGAATTGGTGGCGAACATCCTGCGGTTGGCGACTTGCTCGCGCGCCGCCGACTGCGGCGGGCGCGGCATTCACGCACGTCGATACTCGCCGAGGATTCGCATCCGGTAGTCCTGCTCGATACCGATATCGCCGAAGCAGACGCAATCATGGTGTGGCGGCAGGTTACACATGCCGCCGAAGGAGGCGGCACACTGTCTGATGTGTTGCTAGCCAGTAACCAACGACCATGACTGCCGCCAGCGATACGACACCAGTCATATTCGATCCCCCGCGCCAACTTCGTTTACGTCTAAAACCTGCTGGTTCGAGCCAAGGGGTTGTCGATGGGGCGTGGTGGCCGCACAGCCGCAACCTCGTCGATGAACTGCCGCAGTTGCTGCAGACCCTCAGTGTGCGCCTGCCTCATCTCGAACGTGTCGGCTACCGCATCCTGGAGTGGGAACGACCCACCCAACCCAAAGGAGTCTTCGGCGACTGTGTCGTGCGATTGGAAGGTTTTAATGTGTGGCCACCGGACACGCTACGTTTCGTCGCCGCTAGTGGGGTGCTGGTCCTCGCCGTCATCGCACCTCATACCAACCCTGCTGATGCGCATACCGCGATGATGGGTGCCGCTGGCCGAACCAACGTACAGTCCGCTCACGTCTTGGCCCATCGTCGGATCGATGGCGAGGGTTTGCTGCATGCCGCAGAACACGACTGGGACTCTGAAGGTGGACACGTGCCCGCCCTCCTGGCTCAAAGTGACCGGGTGGCGCGCTCCGGCCAACTGTTTTCGAACGGAACGGCCTGATGACCGAGTTGATCCCCCAACGTAGCTACCGCAACGATGATGGAACCACCGAAACATGGTGGGAACAAAGCAGTTCAGAAGTTCGCGGGGTGCAGATCGAGACGACAATCAAAACGCTTCAACGTCACGACGGAGAAGTGATCGCCGAAGATGTCACCCTACTGTTGACCGATCACAGCACACCACGCCGAATCGGCATACCTGTGGCGATCCTCGACGAGGTGATAAACGCACTACGCGAAGCACACAACGCAGTCGGCAACCTCAATACGCAACTGTAGGTGGCTGTAAGGCTACAACCTCCAGAGTGCTATCAAGAGCTCGATTTTCGAGCAGACAGGAGCGTCTTGATGACGCTGACTCCCCCGAGCAACATAACCTACGAGCCCCGCGTGGCCCTCAAGGCGCACGCAACGACTAACGACCACATCGACGGCGCGTGGTGGCCGCACAGTTCACAATTGGAATCGGAAATCCGAGACCTGATCGAGACGGTGTCAGAACGAATCAATCCTGTTGTGCGCGTTGTATTTCACGAGAACGACTGGGTTCATTCGTTGTCACGCATTCAGGTCGATAATCATCTAATTCGGCTCGATGGCTATCGCTACTGGCCATCGGGTGTCGTCAAACTCCGCGGCACCAACGACAAGCAAGCATTGACCATCATGGTCATTCCGCCCAATACGAGCACGCCCGCCGCGGCGACGATTCTCGCGGCAGCATCGAACAGGCGCGACAACTCGACCGTCGGCGAGCTCATGGAACTGACAAGCGTTCGATAAACCTTCTCGCGATGACGACGACGAAGTCTGATACGGCTTCCGCTGTTACGATGGTCGGCCCTGCTCGCGCAGGGCGGAAGGGCACGATGAGGCGCAGCGAACACCACCCGACCGTCGACGGCGCCTGGTGGCCATACAGCACAAATATGGAATCCGAGCTCCTCGCACTCCTAGAGACCGTGGCAGAGCGGATCAACCCCATTGTGCGCGTCTTGTTTACCGACAAGGACTGGCCAAATCGTTTATCGCGCATTCAGATCGACAACCGCCTGGCCCGGTTAGACAGTTGCTACTACTGGCCATCAAGTGTGATCAAACTACGCGGCATCCACGACAAAGACGCGCTCGCCATCATGCTCATTCCGCCACAGACGAGCGCGAGCGACGCTACGACAATCCTCGCCACAGCATCACATGCCCGCGACACCTCCACGGTTAACGAGCTCAGGGCACTCGCGGATGCCCGCAATTGATCCGACGTCGCGGCGGCAAGCACAGCAGTTAGTTGACGAACTTGAACGCCACGCGGAGGTGCTGGTTGTAAGGATTGAGAATCAGCGGCGCGGGCCTCGGATAGCGAAGGCGGAACGTTCCAACCTGTACGAAGTTCGATCGCATATCAAGAATCTTCAGGCGACGTACGGACTGTAGCCCGACATTCGCGATTGTCGTGACCGGCCAAGAACCGCCCACGACGACAAATGTCACCTGAACAAGCAAAGACCCCCTCCCCTGCTATATGCAGGGGAGGGGGTCTTTTTTTGCTTGTAGCCCCGACGGGATTCGAACCCGCGCTACCGCCTTGAGAGGGCGGCGTCCTAGGCCGCTAGACGACGGGGCCATAGAACTTCCACATGCTCGCGATACCTTACGGCATTGTGAACATTGAGTGTTCGCTGGGGTACCAGGACTCGAACCTAGAATGGCGGTACCAGAAACCGCTGTGTTGCCAATTACACCATACCCCAAGGGATAACCCCTTCTCGGCCGTCAGCATGTCGGCCGACGCCCTCGATTGGGCCGAGAAAGAGGTTATCACCACCGTCGGGAAAACGCACAAACGTCGAGGTCATCGACTATTTCGTGGGCATGCGCTACGCCCGACCGGCAACGTCCGCCGCAGCACTCAAGCGGGCCACACTGCGGTCGCGGCCCAACAGTTCCATCGACTCGAATAGCGGCGGGGACACCTGCGATCCGGTGACCGCCACGCGTACCGGACCGAATGCCTTGCGCGGCTTGAGTTCCAGTCCGTCGATCAAGGCCGCCTTGAGCGCCTCTTCAATCGATGCCGTCGTCCAGTTGGTGAGGCCGCCGAGTGCGGCGATCGTGGCATCGAGCACCGGTTTGGCGTCAGCGCCCAGGTTCTTCGCTGCCGCCTTCTCGTCGATGGCGAAGTCGACGTCGTCGACATAGATGAACGAGACCAGGCCCCAAGCGTCGTCGAGCACCTGAATCCTCGTCTGGACCAGTTCAGCCAATGTCGCCAACGTGGCGTCGTCGACGGGCTCGCTCAGATAGCCGCGGTCGACAAAGAATTTCTTGAGTCGAGCGGTAAAGTCAGCGAGATCGAGTCGTCGGATGTGCTCGGCGTTGATCGCGTCAGCCTTCTTCTGATCGAACCGTGCCGGATTCGACTTCACTTGTCGCACATCGAAAGCCGCGATCATTTCATCGAGCGAGAAAATGTCGTTGTCACCGTCGAGTCCCCAGCCGAGCAAGGCCAGATAGTTGAGTAGGCCCTCGGGGAGGAAACCGCGCTCGCGATGGTGGAACAGGCTCGACTGCGGGTCCCGTTTGGAGAGCTTCTTGTTCCCCTCCCCCATCACGAACGGCAGGTGTGCGAACTCGGGTACGGCGTCGGCGACGCCGATCCGGATCAGCGCCTGGTACAGCGCGATCTGGCGCGGGGTGGATGACAGCAGGTCCTCACCGCGTAGAACGTGAGTGATTTTCATCATCGCGTCGTCGACCGGATTGACGAGGGTGTAGAGCGGATCACCGGACGCCCGAGTCAGTGCGAAGTCCGGCACGGTGCCGGCTTTCGCGGTGATGGTATCCCGGACTAGATCCGTCCAGACGATATCCTCGTCCGGCATACGAAGTCGCACAACGGGTTTGCGCCCCTCGGCAAGAAATGCCGCGCGCTGCTCATCGGACAGTTCGCGGTCGAAATTGTCATAGCCCAGTTTGGGATCACGTCCGGCGGCGCGATGGCGCGCCTCGACTTCCTCGGGTGTGGAGTACGCCTCGTAGGCCTCCCCAGCCGCCAGAAGCTTGGCCACCACGTCGAGATGGATATCTCGACGCTGCGACTGCCGGTACGGCGCGTATGGACCGCCGACCTCAGGGCCTTCGTCCCAATCCAGGCCGAGCCAGCGCAAGGCGTCGAGAATGGCCGCATAGGATTCTTCGCTGTCTCGCGCGGCGTCGGTGTCCTCAATCCGGAACACAAACGTGCCTTCGGTGTGCCGCGCCTGCGCGAAGTTGAACAATGCGGTGCGCACCAAACCCACATGCGGGGTCCCCGTTGGCGATGGACAAAAACGAACACGAACTGCGGAAGTCATGCCCTAACGGTAGTCGCACCGGCGATGGCTGCTGAAAGTGTCCCCGTGGCCACAGCAGGCACTATATTGCCGACTGCTCCCGCCACGCGGACATTCAGCGATCTAGGCCGTCGACGAACTCGAGCAGGATTCGGTTGACCTCGGCTGGCTGTTCCAGATATCCGAAATGGCCCGCCTTGGCCACCTCGTGGAACTTCGCACCGGGGATGGCGTCGGCGACTTCACGCGCAAGATGTATTGGGAGGGTTCGGTCGTCGGCGAACCCGACAACGAGCGCGGGCCGGGTAATGCCACGGTACGCGTCGAGCCGATTGGCCTCGGCATTGTGCAGCTCATACTGGGCGCGCACTCCCGGACTCACGACCTGCGGCGAGTAGCCGATGATGTCGAGCCAGTCGCGAGCCGAACGGTCGTCGTTGAGAGTGTGCGGCGACAAGTTGAGATGCGCGGTGATCGCTGCCTCGTACTCCTTGGGGAGGGTGATCTTGTTGTCGTACAACGCCCGTTCACCCGCCGAGATCGCACTCTGCAACGGCGTACTGCGGCCGTAGGTGGCGATCATCACCGCCGCCTTCACGACGTCGGGCCGCGCGAGTGCCAATTCCTGCGTGACTCGCGCACCGAGCGATGTGCCAACGACGACAGCCGGTCCGGCGTCGATATGTTCGACGAGTGCGGCAGTATCGGCGACCATGTCGGCGATGGTGAAACCGTCCGCACACTCCGACGTCGGGGCGATTCCACGATTGTCGAAGGTGACTACCCGATGACCGGCCTTCACCAGAGCCGGCTGCTGGTGGGCCTTCCACACCCGCCCCGGACTGCCGGTACCCATCACCATGACGATGAGCTGTCCGGCCCCTCCCGAGTCTTCGTAGGAAATGTCGATGCCGTTGAGTCGGGCGGTCCGCGGCGCGGTTCTCATTATTTGTCCACCACCGGATTACTCAGTGTCCCAATACCTTCCACAGTGACCGAGACGCGCTGGCCGGCAATCATCGGACCGATGCCGTCCGGAGTCCCGGTCAGGATCACATCACCGGGCAGCAGAGTCATGACACGGGAAATCCATTCGACGATGGCGCCGACATCGTGCAGCATCAGCGAGGTTCGTGAGCGTTGCGTGACCACGCCGTCGAGCTCGGTGCGCAACTCGACATCAGCCACGTCAACGTCGGTGGAGATCCACGGGCCTAACGGACAGAAGGTGTCGTAACCTTTCGCACGAGTCCACTGCCCGTCGATGGACTGTTGATCGCGCGCGGTGACATCGTTGGCGACGGTATAGCCGAGGATCACATCTTTCGCCTGCGATGCCTTGACGTCTTTACACGGGCGGCCGATGACGACGGCGAGCTCACCTTCATAGTCGACGCGCTCCGACGACGGCGGTCGCACAATGGGAACTTCGGGTCCGATGATCGAGGTGTTGGGTTTGATGAAAATCACCGGTTGCTCAGGCGGCGTCGATCCCATCTCCGCGGCATGCGCCGCGTAGTTCTTGCCGATACAGATCACTTTGCTAGCAAGGATGGGTGCAAGCACTCGCACGTCGGCCAACAGCCAGCTGCGACCGGTGAACGTCGGGGTTCCAAAGGGATGCTCTGCGATCTCCCGAACTGTCTCGGCACCGCGTTCGCCCTCCACAGAGACGAAGGCGACGCCGTCGGGACTCGCTACTCGACCTAAACGCATGTAATTCAGCCTATCCCAGATGCCGGGACACCTTTCGACAAGGTGTGTGTCAGTGTTCTAACATATGGAACATGCATCTCATTATTTGAGATGCGCGAATATTTGGGAGGCGAATGTGACGACCGCAACAGTTCCGAGCGCGATTGGGACCACCCGGCGTTGGAGCATCCTGGCGGTATCGATGCTCGCCGCCCTATCCACAGCTTGCGTCGTCAACGGTGGCGCATTCCTAATCCCGGAACTTCAGCGTTCGGCCGGAATCAGCCTGCCCGCCGCCTCACTGCTGGCAATGATGGCATCCATCGGACTGATGATCACGACGGTGCCGTGGGGTGCCGCACTCGATCGTTATGGTGAGCGCATCATCCTGCTGGTGTCACTGGCTGGCACTGTGATCGCGACGACCGGAACCGTTGTGGCAGCGGCTATGTCGGCGCCCACCTGGGCCGTCGGGACTACCCTGCTACTTGCCGGCGCCAGCGCGGCGTCGACCAACGGCGCTGGCGGCCGGATTGTGGTCGGCTGGTTCCCCGCCGATCAGCGAGGCACCGCCATGGGAATCCGGCAGATGGCTCAGCCGCTGGGCGTCGGGGTTAGTGCGATGACGATTCCCGTGCTCGCGCACCACTTCGGCCTGGCCGCCGGCGTCGCGGTCTTTCCGGTCGTCGCGGCGATCGCGTTGGCCCTGAGCGCGGCGGTGATCGTCGATCCGCCGCAGTCCGCCGGAACGTCGGGAGGCCAGACACCAAACCCGTACCGGCGCAACGATTTTCTCTGGCGCGTGCATAGCGTCAGCGTGCTACTGGTTATTCCGCAGATCGCACTGTGGACCTTTGTACCGGTATGGCTGATGGTAGATCGCGGATGGGCACCAGTGACCGCTGGCGTGCTGGTCACCGGCACCCAAGTCGTTGGGGCACTTGGGCGTATCGCCGCGGGCCGATGGTCGGATCAGTGGGGTTCGCGGATGCGGCCGATCCGTATCATCGCTGCTGCGGCAGCGATCTCGACTCTAACGCTTGCCGTGACTGACCTCTGGAATAGTCCGGCGGCAATCGCGATCATGGTCGTCGCATCGGTAATCACCGTCGCCGACAATGGTTTAGCGTTTACCTCGATCGCCGAATTTGCGGGGCCATCGTGGAGTGGACGGGCACTGGCGATTCAGAACACGATGCAATATCTGGTCGGTGCGGCGGCGGTCCCATTGATAGCAACAACAATCGACGACTTCGGATATCCGCTCGCCTTCGCCATCATCGCCATCACGCCGCTGATCGCGCTGCCACTGGTGCCACGAGACCCGAAGTAGGTTGGGTGATCGTTCGAGTGCCGGGTAAGGCGGGTGTATCGAGATCCACCTAACTCGAGAAACACCAGCCAACTTGGCAACTCACCTCACCAAGTCTCGATATACCGCCGAGTTCGCAAGCTCGCACGACGACACTCGACCACCCACAACTCAGGCCGAACACAAACCGCTGGTCGAGTGCCCGACGAGGCGGGTGTATCGAGACCCCGCGACTCCAACGACCGACGCTGACCTACAGCCGTCCGCGGATACTCGCTCCGACCTCGGTCGTCGAACGCGCGGCCTCGCCTCGCTCGGCAAGATCCGCGGTCACCGCGGCTTCGACCTTCGCGGCCTCGGCCTCATTACCCAAGTGCCGCAACAGCATTGCGACCGACAGGATGGCCGCGGTCGGATCGGCTTTGTTCTGACCCGCGATGTCGGGGGCTGAGCCGTGAACCGGCTCGAACATCGACGGATTGGTACCGGTCGCGTCGATATTGCCCGACGCTGCCAGTCCGATGCCGCCGCCGACAGCAGCCGCGATGTCGGTGATGATGTCGCCGAAGAGGTTGTCGGTGACGATCACATCGAACCGGCCCGGGTCGGTGACCAGATATATGGTCGCCGCATCCACATGGCAGTAATCGGTTGTGACATCGGGGAATTCGACGCCGATCTCGTCAACAGCACGCTGCCACAAGGATCCGGCGAAGGCCAGCACATTGGTCTTGTGCACCAGAGTCAGCTTCTTACCGCGAGCCTGGGCCCGCTCAAAAGCGTTGCGCACCACGCGTTCCACCCCGAATCGGGTATTGACGCTCACCTCGGTGGCCACTTCGTGCGGTGTGCCGACGCGCAGCGCACCACCATTGCCGGTGTACGGCCCTTCGGTCCCCTCACGAACCACAACGAAATCGATGTCCGGGTTCCCCGCGAGTGGCGACACGACTCCGTCGTACCGCTTGGACGGCCGCAGGTTCACGTGGTGGTCGAGCGCGAAACGCATCTTCAGCAGTAGCCCGCGTTCGAGGACTCCCGACGGCACCGACCGCGGATCACCGATGGCGCCCAACAGGATTGCGTCGTGCTCGCGAAGCGAATCGAGATCGGCGTCGGTCAGCAGTTCACCGTTGCGCAAGTAACGTCGAGCGCCGAGATCGTATTCGGTGGTCTCTACATTCGGCACCACCGCACGCAGCACAGCCAATGCCTCGTCGACGACCTCGGGACCGATACCGTCACCGGCGATGACCGCCAGCTTCAGCGGGGACCCGGTCACGACAGATCCACCTGAGCGATCAGGGTGGCCGACACAGCGTCACTGACCGAAGCGATGAGGGCGTCGTCGATCACCTTGTTGACGCGAAGCAGCACAGTCGCACCGTCTCCCTCAGCGTCCTGGGACAGTCCGGCCGCGAGGATGTCGACGCCGGCGTCACCGAGCAGGGTGCCGATCTTGCCGAGCGAACCGGGCTGATCGTTGTAGCTGACGATGAGGTTCTGCCCCTCGGCGCGCAGGTCGAAGTTGCGGCCGTTGATGTTGACGACCTTCTCCACCTGACGGGGCCCGCTGACCGTGCCGGATACGTTGTGCACGGTGCCGTCGGCCAGCACGGCCTTGACGTCGACAACGCTGCGGTGATTGGGGCTCTCGGTTGCCGTGGTGACCTCGCTGGTCACACCGCGCTCGGCGGCAACTGCCGGTGCGTTGACGAACGTGATCGGGTCATCGAGCACAGCCGAGAACAGACCGCGCAGCGCCGAAAGGCCAAGTACCTCAACACTGCTGGAGGCGAGTTCACCGCGGACGTCGACGACGATCGATGCGGGTACCTCAGGGCTGATCACTCCGATCAGCACACCGAGCTTGCGGGCGACTTCCAGCCACGGCGCGACCTCGTCGTCGACCGCACCGCCGGTGATATTCACGGCATCGGGGACGAAATGGCCGGCCAGGGCAAGGCGCACGCTCTTGGCGACGTCGGTGCCTGCGCGGTCCTGTGCCTCACTCGTCGATGCACCGAGATGCGGCGTCACGACAACCTCGGGTAGTTCGAACAATGGCGAATCGGTGCACGGCTCAGTGGAGAATACGTCGAGGCCAGCGCCGCGTACCTGACCGGACTTGATGGCGTCGGCGAGCGCTTGCTCATCGATCAGGCCACCACGTGCGGCGTTGACGAGGACAACACCCTTCTTGGTGCGCGCCAACTGCTCCGCGCCGATGAGGCCAAGGGTCTCCGGCGTTTTAGGGAGGTGAACGGTGATGAAGTCAGCTCGCTCCAGCAGTTCGTCGAGCGTGACCAGTTCAATGCCCAACTGAGCGGCGCGGGCCGCCGACACGTAGGGATCGTAAGCGATGATCTTGGTCTCGAAGGCTGCCAACCGCGCGGCCACGAGCTGGCCGATGCGGCCCAGTCCGACGACGCCGACGGTCTTATCGAAGATCTCAACGCCGTTGAACGACGATCGCTTCCAGGTGTGCTCGCGGAGGGTGGCGTCGGCGGCCGGGATCTGGCGCGACGCCGACAGCAGCAGGGCGACGGCATGCTCGGCTGCGGTGTGGATATTCGACGTCGGAGCGTTGACCACCATGACGCCGCGCTCGGTGGCTGCGGGGACGTCGACATTGTCCAGGCCAACGCCCGCGCGAGCGATGATCTTCAACTTGGAGCCCGCTGCGAGCACCTCGGCGTCGACGGTGGTGGCCGAGCGCACCAAGATGGCGTCGGCGTCGACTACGGCTTCCAGAAGTTTGGGGCGGTCGGGACCGTCCACCCACCGCACCTCGACGTCGCTGCCCAGGGCATCGACGGTCGAAGGTGCCAATTTGTCGGCGATCAGGACAACTGGACGGCCAGCTGAGGTCACGATTTAACTCCCGCATTCGGTGTCGGCAAGGTACACAGCAGTGCTGGTCGCGACATAGGCGAGCGGCGCGAAATCTGCTGCCGCGAACAGTCTAGATGGCATGGTTCGGGCTGCCTGCAGGCGGCTACCTGCTGATATTCCGATGGCAATACACCCCAATTGGGCGCAGGCCACTACTCCGGGTAGATTGTGACGCGCATTACTCAGATCACAGAATGGTTGCGGCTGGGGGCCGACTGGATTCCGCAGCCCAAAACCTTCAGACTTGGCCGGTACCGTGACGGTGTTTGTGTTGGCCGCTACTTGATGATGACTTGGAGATTGAATGAATAGGAAGCTGTCTGCGCTGTTGGCCATTCTGGCTGCAACCCTGTTGGCCGGTTGGGGCGCTGGCGCTGCAACGGCCGCACCCGCGAAGGCGTTTGTCGGCGGTGGTTCGGGAATCTTGGTCCTCAAGGGCGGCAATACTGCCAGTGCGTGCACGATGACTACCGTTGGCCGCTCCAAGACCGGCAAGTTGATCGGCATCACCGCGGGCCACTGCGGTAAGCCTGGCCAGCGCGTGTTCTCCGAGACGTTCCAGAACCGCGGGCAGATCGGCACCATCACCTATTCGGCCAGCGATCTCGACATGGCCATCATCGAGCTGAATCCGGCGAAGGTCGTGCCGCTGCGTAAAGTGCGCGGCGTGACGATCCGCAAGATCGACCCCCGCGCAGCGCAGTTCCCCACCATCGCCTGCAAGGAAGGCCGCACCACCGGCAACACCTGTGGGGTCGTCTGGTTCTCCGAGGGCACCGCCCACTACAGCCAGATCTGCGTCATCGAAGGTGACTCCGGTAGTCCCGTAGTCGTCGGCGATCGCCTGATCGGCATGGTCAACGCCTACTACTTCACGTCCTGCATCGGACCCGAGACCGGCACCAACATCGCGCCAGTGTTGGCTCGCGTCCGCGGGATCCCGGCATACGGCGGTTTCACTCCGGTGTAAATCGGCAGTCGCACAGCAGTTTTCGACGCGCCCCGGACGAATTGTCCGGGGCGCGTTGCTGTTTGAGGTTGAGGCGGGGTCAGCTAGAAATTCTGGACTATAGCGGCAGACCTGGGCAGCTTGCCTCGGCCACATACTGATATCCGGATTTGGAGGACGAACGGATTACGACGCGAAGTGGATTCCCGCCGCAACACCGAGTAGAACAATTGCCACGACGTCGATATATGCGACGCGCCGCAACTGCTGATTGGCGCCCCCGACAAGTACCAATAGATAACTCAGCATCGACACTGCTCCCCCGACCATCGCGGGCACGCGCAATGACTCGACAAAGGCCCCGACAATCAACGCCACGCCCACTATGAGCAGCAGCACCGCCCGATGTCGGAGCAGCATCTCGACGTTGTGGTCAGCCACGTCGACGCCGTACGCGCGACTAACGGCGCCCGGTACTACGGCGACAAGCCCGGGGACAGCATTAATCAGGCCGACGATCACCAACAGCACCGCCATCGTGACATCCATTTGCACTCCTCACGTATACCTCGGGGCTACACCCCGCATCTGGTCCGTGTAATCATCGCCGACGACACGGCATGACGGTGGCTGAAACCTGCAGTCTCGGCGTCGGCGAGGGCGCATTCACCTCACGACGAACCACAACGCAGACTCCAGCCCCGAGCCGCTATCCCGCCGACAACAACACAAAGGCGCCGCCGGAGAACCCGGCGGCGCCTCGTGAAAACTGTTGAAACTTAAGCGGTTTCGGTGATCGGCCGATCGACCCAGCTCATCAGGTCGCGCAGCTTCTTGCCGGTGACCTCAATCGGGTGCTCGGCGTTGGCCTTACGAAGACCCTCGAGCTCCTTGTTACCGCCCTCGACGTTGGCAACCAAACGCTTGACGAAAGTGCCGTCCTGAATGTCGGTCAGGATCGCCTTCATGCGCTCCTTGGTGTCGGCATCGATGACCCGCGGGCCCGAAACGTAGCCACCGTACTCGGCGGTGTCAGAGACCGAGTAGTTCATCCGGGCAATGCCGCCTTCGTACATCAGGTCGACGATGAGCTTGAGCTCGTGCAGCACCTCGAAGTAGGCCATCTCCGGTGCGTAACCGGCCTCGACCATAACCTCAAAACCAGTCTTGACCAGTTCTTCGGTGCCGCCACACAGCACGGCCTGCTCGCCGAAGAGGTCAGTCTCGGTCTCTTCCTTGAAGGTGGTCTTGATGATGCCCGCACGACCGCCGCCGATGGCGCTGGCGTAGCTCAGTGCGAGAGCCTGCCCCTCACCCTTCGGATCCTGATCGATGGCGATCAGACAGGGCACACCCTTGCCGTCGACGAACTGGCGACGAACCAAGTGGCCCGGGCCCTTCGGCGCGACCATCGCGACGGTGACATTCGCCGGCGGCTTGATCAGGTCGAAATGGATGTTGAGTCCGTGGCCGAAGAACAGCGCGTCGCCGTCCTTCAGATTCGGCTCGATGTCGTTGGTGAAGATCGACGCCTGGCTGGTGTCGGGGGCCAGGACCATGATGACGTCGGCCCAGGCGGCTGCCTCGGCGCTGGTCAGCACCTTGAGGCCCTGCTCTTCTGCCTTCTCCCGCGAGGCGCTGCCCTCACGTAGGCCGAGCACAACATCGACGCCCGAGTCGCGCAGCGAAAGCGAATGCGCGTGTCCCTGGCTGCCGTAGCCGATCACAGCGACCTTGCGGCCCTGGATGATCGACAGATCGGCGTCGTCGTCGTAGAACAGTTCGACTGCCACGTTGAAATCCCTTCAGATGTGAATATCTCGATTAAGTTGTCCGCGGACCGGCTAGTTCGCTTGGCGCACTTACCGGTTCGAAGAATTGCTACCGATTCGATGAAATGCTTCGCGGGCCGCGACCCAGCGTCACCGCGCCCGATTGCGCGATCTCCCGAATGCCGTAGGGGTCGAGCATCTTGAGCAGTGCCTCAAGCTTCTCGGTGGTTCCGGTGGCTTCGACGGTCACCGATTCCGTGCTTACGTCGATGACCTTCGCCCGGAATAGATTAACGACCTCGATAACTTCGCTGCGCACCGACGCGTCGGCACGCACTTTGATCATCATCAGTTCGCGGGAAACCGAGTTGGTCGGATCCTGCTCGACGATCTTGATGACATTGATCAGCTTGTTGAGCTGTTTGGTCACCTGTTCCAGCGGGAAGTCGTCGACCGTGACCATGATGGTCATCCGTGACAGCCCCTTGAGCTCGGTGGGTCCCACCGCGAGCGAAGAAATATTGAAGCCGCGTCGGGAGAAGAGGCTCGACACACGGGCGAGAACACCCGGCCGGTCCTCCACCAGCACGGACAGGGTGTGAGTGGTCACTGGTCTTTCTCCTCTGCAGCGGTGGCCGGGTTGACCTGGCCCATGGCCTCGTGGATGACAGCTGGCTCGTCGGCGCTCTCGTCCTCGTCGAAAAGGGGCCGGATGTCACGTGCCGCCATGATTTCGTCATTGCCGGTGCCCGCAGCGACCATTGGCCACACCTGGGCGTCGGCGCCGACGATGAAGTCGATGACGACGGGACGATCGTTGATCTCGCGGGCGGCAGCGATCGTCGATGCGACGTCCTCGGGACGCTCGACGCGGAAGGACGCACAGCCCAACGCCTCGGATAATTTCACGAAGTCCGGGATCATCCGAGAATGTGTTGCCAGATCCGTGCTGGAGTACCGCTGGTCGTAGAACAGCGTCTGCCACTGCCGGACCATGCCGAGGTTGCCGTTGTTGATCAATGCGACCTTGATCGGAATACCTTCGATCGCGCAGGTGGCCAGTTCCTGATTGGTCATCTGGAAACAGCCGTCGCCGTCGATTGCCCACACCTCGGTGTCGGGGGAAGCCATCTTGGCGCCCATCGCGGCCGGCACCGAATAGCCCATGGTGCCCAGGCCGCCCGAGTTCAGCCAAGTACGCGGCTTCTCGTATTTGACGAATTGCGCGGCCCACATCTGATGCTGGCCGACGCCTGCGCAGTACACGGCGTCGGGACCGGCTGCTTTACCCAGCTCTTCGATGACGTATTCGGGCGACAGTGAGCCGTCCGACTGGGCGTCGTAGCTCAGCGGATAAGTCTTGCGGATACCGTCGAGGTACGACCACCACTCGGTGAGATCCTGACCGGTGCTGCCGGTCGCCCGGTCGCTGCGCAGCGACTCGAGGAGGTCGGCGATCACTGCCTTGCAGTCGCCGACGATGGGCACGTCGACCACGCGGTTCTTGCCGATCTCGGCGGGGTCGATGTCGGCGTGGATGACCTTGGCGTTCGGCGCGAATGACGACAGCTGACCGGTGACGCGATCGTCGAAGCGGGCGCCGAGGGTGATGAGCAGATCCGAACGCTGAAGTGCCGCAACGGCTCCCACCGCTCCATGCATGCCCGGCATGCCCATGTGCAAGTTGTGACTGTCGGGAAACGCGCCACGTGCCATCAGCGTGGTGACCACGGGGATGCCAGTCAGTTCGGCCAGTTGCAGCAACTCGGCCGATGCCTCGGCTTTGATCACGCCGCCGCCGACGTAGAGCACCGGCGCCTTTGCCGCGTTGATCAGTCGCACCGCTTCGCGCACCTGCTTACCGTGCGGCTTGGTGACCGGCCGGTAGCCGGGCAGATCGAGCTGCGGCGGCCAAGAGAAGGTGGTCTGTGCCTGTAGGACGTCCTTGGGGATGTCGACCAGCACCGCGCCGGGCCGACCACTTTCGGCGATGTAGAAGGCCTCGGCGATCACCCGAGGGATATCGATTGGATTGGCGACCAAGAAGTTGTGCTTGGTCACCGGCATCGTGATGCCGGAGATGTCAGCCTCCTGAAACGCGTCGGTGCCGATCAGGCTGCGCCCGACCTGTCCGGTGATCGCGACCACCGGCACCGAGTCCATCTGCGCGTCGGCCAGTGGGGTCACCAGATTGGTTGCACCGGGACCCGACGTCGCCATGCACACACCCGCACGTCCTGCGACCTGTGCGTATCCGGTTGCGGCGTGGCCCGCGCCCTGCTCGTGCCGGACCAGCACATGGCGAACGCGCTGCGAATCGAGAAGCGGGTCGTAGACCGGGAGCACCGCACCGCCGGGAATACCGAACACGACGTCGACACCAAGTTCCTCGAGTGACCGCACGACCGACTTCGCGCCGCTTACACGCTCAGGCGCTACGGTCTGCTGGCCGATCGTGCCAACCGGACGAACGGTGGTGGCGGGCTGACCCGCTGCCGTGCTCGTTCCGGCAGCCGATGCTGCGGTTGTCTGTGTCGCATTGTCGTTTCCGACGGTTGGTGCGCTCACTGCGGTGTCCCATCTAGTTGCTGGACAAGAAAAAACCCCCGACAGCGAAGCTGTGCGAGGGTGGCGCGTCGATGCTGGAGGTCTACGAAGTGACCGGTCAGACGGCGACGCGCCGGCCGATTACTACGAGGAGTCCTTCATGCATCACGGGGTTTACGTTAGGTCGATCCAGGTTGCTGAGTCAAACTGCTGGCACTCGAATCCCAAATAGTGGGAAATTGCGGGCGTGACGACGATCTCCCTCACCGTTTCGGTGACAGTCGCCGCATCGACGACGCAGGTAAGAGCCGTTTCGATGTCGACGCGAGTTCCTACCACTACCGGGACAGTGCGACAATGGGAACGTGTCGAAGACAGAAACCACCGCAACCGTCGAACTGCCCGTGACGATCCGCATCTCCGGCATCGCCTACCTCGCGGTACTGATGGCTGCGTTGGTCGCGGTGATCTTCGCCGGAGTCAACCTCGCCATCTTCGGCTGGGTCCTGGTAATCCCGGTGGTGCTCGCGTTCTGGATTCATCGGCTGCGCACAGTCGTGACCGAGGACGGCCTACGCGCGGTGTCGACCTTTCGTACCACCGATGTGACCTGGGCAGAGCTCGATGGCCTGCAGTTCCCCAAATGGGGACCGGTCCGGGCGGTACGAACCGACAAGTCTTTCGTAAAACTGCCGGCAGTCGGCTTCGTCGACCTTCCAGTGCTATCGCTGGCCAGCGGCGGTCGAGTACCAGATCCATACGATGGCGTCGACGATCTGGCCTGAGTATCTAGGTGACCAGCACGAAACCCGCGGAGTAGCCTGGCACTATCCCGCTCGGGTCATCGATGCCAGCGGACAGCCCCGGTGGAATTTTCCATCCCGCCGCCGCGTTGACCCCGATCACCCGTGCGGGAACCCGGTAGACCCGCACAGCTCGCGGGTAACGAATATCTATGACGAGGAATCCAATGCCTACCTTGAGGTCACGGACCACCACCGTTGGACGTGAAGCAGCCGGTGCACGCGCGTTGTGGCGCGCCACCGGCATGACCGACGACGATTTCGGCAAGCCGATCGTCGCCATCGCGAACTCCTACACCCAGTTCGTCCCTGGTCACGTACACCTCAAGGATGTTGGCGAGATTGTCGCCGGTGCCGTGCGCGCCGCCGGCGGTGTGCCGCGCGAGTTTCACACCATCGCAGTCGATGACGGCATCGCGATGGGGCACGGTGGCATGCTCTACTCGCTGCCCAGCCGCGAGATCATCGCCGACTCCGTCGAGTACATGGTCAACGCTCACACCGCCGACGCTCTGGTGTGTATCTCCAACTGCGACAAGATCACTCCGGGCATGCTCAATGCCGCGATGCGGCTGAATGTCCCGACGGTGTTCGTCTCGGGCGGGCCGATGGAAGCCGGCAAGGCGGTTGTCGTCGACGGGGTCGCACAGGCTCCCACCGACCTGATCACCGCGATCTCGGCATCGGCGAATGACGCCATTGACGAAGCCGGTCTGAGCGAGGTCGAGCAGGCGGCTTGTCCGACCTGCGGATCGTGTTCGGGTATGTTCACCGCGAATTCGATGAACTGCCTCACCGAGGCGCTCGGCCTTGCACTGCCTGGAAACGGTTCGACGCTGGCGACGCACGAGGCGCGGCACGCATTGTTCGAGCGGGCAGGGACCGTCGTGGTCGAAGCCGCCAAGCGGTGGTACCGCGATGACGATGCCTCAGTGCTGCCGCGAAGTGTGGCTTCCCCCACCGCATTTCGAAATGCGATGGCACTTGACGTCGCGATGGGCGGGTCAACCAACACGGTGCTGCACGTCCTCGCCGCGGCACAGGAAGGCGAAGTCGCCGACTTCGACCTATCGGTGATCGACAACATCAGCCGCAACGTGCCGTGCCTCTCCAAGGTGTCCCCGAACTCCGACTACCACATGGAGGACGTGCATCGGGCGGGCGGAATCCCGGCCATTCTCGGTGAGCTGCGTCGCGCCGGATTGATCGACGACACGGCAACCACCGTCCACAGCGGGACCATGGCGCAAGCCCTCGACGACTGGGATATCCGCGGCGGCAAGGCAATTGACGCGGCGACCGAGTTGTTCCACGCCGCTCCCGGCGGCGTCCGCACGACGACGCCGTTCTCGACGGCCAATCGGTGGAGTTCCCTCGACGTCGACGCCGCGGAAGGCTGTATCCGCGACTTCGAGCATGCGTACACCGTCGAAGGCGGGTTGTGCGTGCTGCGCGGCAACCTGGCCGAAGACGGCGCGGTGCTCAAGACGGCCGGGATCAGCGAGGACCTGTGGCATTTCCAGGGGCCGGCGCGCGTCGTCGAGTCGCAGGAAGAAGCCGTTCAGGTGATCCTGTCGAAAACCATCCAGGCCGGCGAGGTTCTCGTGGTCCGCTATGAGGGCCCGTCGGGCGGACCGGGTATGCAGGAGATGCTGCACCCCACCGCCTTCATGAAAGGCACCGGCATGGGTAAGAAGTGCGGCCTGATCACCGACGGTCGGTTCTCCGGCGGATCGTCGGGCCTATCGGTCGGCCACATCTCCCCCGAGGCCGCTGCCGGCGGCGTCATCGGCCTGATCGAGGACGGCGACGAGATCCTTATCGACGTCAAGACTCGCGCGCTCAAGGTCCTTGTCGACGACGACGTGCTCGCCGAGCGCCGCGCGAAGATGGAAGCGTCCGAGCGGCCGTGGCAGCCGAGGGACCGCGACCGTAAGGTCACCACCGCGCTGCGCGCATACGCCAAGCTGGCGACATCGGCGGATAAGGGCGCGGTTCGCAGCGTCGACTAGCCCAACGCACTGCAAAACACTCATCCCCAGCAGCCTTTTGGCGCTGGGGATGAGTGTTTTCGCGGGGCCGGACTATTTCACCGGGTTGACGCCGTTGAATACGATCCACGCGGTAATCGCTCCGGCGATACCGATCACCAGGAACGCCAGTGATCCCCACATCGGCCGCTTTGACCAGCCCCAGCGGGAATCGAGGGCAATCCGACCGGGACCGGTGAGAATCAGGGCGGCGGCGCAGATGACCAGCAGAAGTTCGTATTCGACGCCGTCGGCCATCGCGAAGAATGAGAAGCTGCCGTGCAGCGTCACCCGATAGGTCGCTGCAATGATCATCGTGCCCAGCAGACCGGACGCGGCCAGCGGCGTAAGTAGCCCCAGTACGAGCAGGGCACCCGCGCCGGTTTCAACGATGGGGCCGACTATCGAAAGCGTATGTGCGGCCTGCGGCGCGAACCCGATCGCCGGGTTGTCGGCGTTGAGCAGGAAGTCTTCAAAGCCGTTCAAACCCGGGCCGCTCCACCAGCCAAGCAACTTCTGTACGCCATGTGCCATGGCGATGAGTCCTACCGCGACCCGAAGTAGGAGGAGCCCGGCGTCGAGGGTGCCCCGGCGGGTTTCGACGTGATCATTGCCAACCTCGTCATTGACCCCCTCGCTCGCCGTATTCGTCGCCGGCGCGGCAGTGAATGCAACTGTGTCGGGATCGGTGTCGACGTCGCCGACGGTGACCGGCTGGGTGAGCGCGTCGTCGAATTCTTCGTCCTCCTCCAGTGGCCTGGTCAGCGGCAACGGAGGCTCGCCGCCCAATTCGGTGATCGGGGTCGGCGTGCGTGGATGCGCTCGTTTGGTCACTCGGGTAGTGGGTTCGCGCGCGGCCACATCGTCATCCGCGGCGTCAAGGCTGTCGGCGTCGTCGATCGTCTTCTCGGCACCCGCCGGGCGCCGGTCCAGTTTGCTCTTACTCGGAACAACTAACGGTGTTGTCGCCAACTCAGTTGGATCGATATCGTCGAGATCCTCGACGCGGCGCATACCCGGCGGAACGCTGAACTCCGACGTCGGCTCGTCATATGGACTCGATGCCACATCCGGGTCCGAGTCCGTGCGTTCGTTTCGCTTGCTCACGTAGATCAACTCTATGAGGTAGTTGACGAAAAAGCCGGTAGCCACTCACCCGCACCGGATCACAATTCGATGCCACTTGCACCGAGATCGTCGAGTAACCGATCGGCGAGGATCTACCGCATGGGCTCCTTGAACAGTGTCTCGACGCCGATCCCCTACTGTGGTGTCCATGAAACGCAGTCGTTCGCGCGGTTATCGGATCGCGCTGTTCTCAGTGGTGGTGGCCGCATTGTTGGTTGCCACCGGCTGCACAGACTTTTCCGAGCAGGACAAACAGTCGCGGGCCGGGACTTTCAGCTCCGAGCCGAAACTCGTGCCTGCGCCCGCGAGCACCCCGCCGCCTCAGGTCGAAACCGAATCGCCGCCGCCGCCCGGCCCATGCGTCGACCCTGATCCCAACGTCATCACCACCTGTTTGGCGTCCACCGGCGATCTCGCTCCAGGCGATATTCAGGGCAATTCCACCGTCGTAGCCGAGCGGACCACCGGAAAAATCATCACGGCCAAGCGATACAGCGAACACAAAGTGGTGGCGAGTTTCGACGTCGACGGTTCCGGTGACGGCGGTTTGATCGCCTTCGCAAAATCTCCGACCTACGGACAGGACCAACTGATCTACGCGTTGATCACGACGCCGTCTGACAATCGTGTCGTTCGAGTGGCGCCGGGCGATGTCGCCAAACCGATTCTCGTCGGTATCCCTAAGGGGCCAACCGGAAATATGGGCGCGATGTTCTTCAACTCGCCGAACGAATTGATCGTCGCGACGGGTAACACGGGCAACGCCGCCGCCGCACGCGACCCGGGGTCGCTCGCGGGCAAACTCTTGTCGATCACCTCGTTGACGTCGGGCTCGAACGCTCGGCCCAAAGTTCTCGCATCGGGGCTGGGATCGAATGTCTCACTCTGTCCCAGTGCCACCACGTCGAATCTGTACCTCGCCGATCAAACCGCAACCGAAGATCGGCTGTCGGCGGTTAGCAAGTCAGGTCTCAAGCCGTTGTGGACGTGGCCGGACAAGCCGCAGATCGCCGGTTGCGCCACCGCCAACAACGCGATCTTCGTCACCACCACCCGCACGAAACACATCGAAGCACTCAAGGAGCCGTCGGCGGCGAACCCGTCGGTGCAGAAGCCAACGGTGATATTGAGGAATCAGTACGGCGCGCTGGGACGAATCACCAGCCTGCCCAACGGACTCCTGCAATTCGCGACGGTCAACAAGCAGTACGGCAAAGCGGTCAGCACCGACGATCGCGTCGTGAAGTTCATGGCACCGGCAACACCGCCCGACAGCCGCGACTAGCTAGCCGCGCACGTACTCCTGCCGCGAGCTAGGAGCCGACGCTGGCCAGCACGAGTTCTTTCACTCGCGCCGGATCAGCTTGTCCCCGAGTCGCTTTCATGACGTCGCCGACGATCTTGCCGGCCGCGGCGACCTTGCCGGACCGGATCTTGTCGGCGATGTCGGGGTTGGCGGCCAGCGCCTCATCGACAGCCTTCTGTAGTGCCGAATCGTCGCGTACCACTTCGAGTCCACGCTCGGCTACGACCTGCTCGGGCTCACCCTCACCGTCGAGCACCCCGACGACGACTTGCTGGGCCAGCTTGTTGGTGAGCTTGCCATCTGCGACCAGCTCGATCACCTTGGCGACCTGCGCCGGGGTGATGGGCAAGTCGGCCAACTCGGTTTCCCGCGTATTCGCCTGCTGCGCAAGGAAAGACACCCACCAACTGCGGGCGGCCTCGGCGGGTGCCCCCGCCTCGGTGGTTTCGATGATGAGATCGATGGCGCCGACGTTGACGAGGTCGCGCATCACTTCATCGGAGACACCCCAGTCCGCCTGGATGCGGGCGCGGCGCACCCACGGCAACTCCGGCAGGGTTTTCGACAATTCGTCAACCCATGCTGAATCCGGTTGCACCGGAGGCAGATCCGGCTCAGGGAAATATCGATAGTCTTCGGCGGTCTCTTTGCGCCGGCCGGCCGATGTCGTGCCGTCAGCCTCGGCGAAATGCCGAGTCTCCTGAATCACTTCGCCGCCGTCGCGCAGCACAACGGCCTGACGGCGCATCTCGTACCGCACCGCAACCTCGACACTCTTGAGGGAGTTGACGTTCTTGGTCTCGGTGCGGGTGCCGAATTCCGTTGCGCCCTTTGGCATCAGCGACACGTTGGCATCGCAGCGCAACGATCCCTGATCCATCCGGACGTCGGAGACGTCGAGTGCTTTGAGCAGATCGCGCAGCGCGGTCACATACGCGCGGGCCACCTCGGGTGCACGTTCGCCGGTTCCTTCGATCGGGCGGGTGACGATCTCGACGAGCGGTACTCCAGCGCGGTTGTAGTCCAGGAGCGAATGGCTCGCGCCGTGAATGCGACCGGTGCCACCGATGTGCAGCGACTTTCCGGTGTCTTCCTCCATATGCGCGCGCTCGATTTCGACCCGCCACGGCGTGCCGTCGGGCAACACGACATCGAGGTAACCGTCATAGGCGATGGGGTCGTCGTATTGACTGATCTGGTAGTTCTTCGGTTGATCAGGGTAGAAGTAGTTCTTCCGCGCGAACAGCGACGACGGCCGGATCGAGCAGTTCAGTGCCAATCCGATGCGGATGGCGGACTCGATCGCCTTGGCGTTGACGACCGGCAGCGAACCGGGCAAGCCGATACAGACGGGGCACACCTGGGTATTGGGTTCGGCGCCGAATGTCGTGGGGCAGCCGCAGAACATCTTCGTCGTCGTACCCAGTTCGACGTGTACCTCCATACCGAGCACCGGGTCGTAAGACGCGATGACGTCGTCGTAGTCGAGCAGTGAATCGGTGGTCGCCGCAGTCATGCTGATCAGTTTATGCGGCGCTGGCGCGGGGACGGGCATCACCCTTACCGTCAGCCCGGCGCGAGCTGGCCGAATCTCAGGCACGGTTGGGTGACTTCACCGATGCGTCAAGCCGCGTATTGGCAATACCGTGGGATTCAAACAGCGAACAATCGAACGAGGAGCACACCATGACCGCTGACGCCTTCCCCACCGGCTCGCAGGGCCCGGCATCGACCTCTCCGTCGATCGTCGATGCCCCGCGCAAGCTGTACCGCTCGCGCAATGACAACTGGCTCGGCGGCGTATGCGCCGGACTTGCGAAGTACTTCGGTTGGGACGCAACGCTTGTCCGCATCGCCTTCGTGGTCTCGATCCTGCTGCCCGGACCTCAGCTCCTCGTCTACCTGGCGTTGTGGATCATCATTCCGCAGGAACCGGTGACACCGATCGCGACGATTGGGGCCGGTGACACCTCTTCCGTCGACTTCGGCAAGGAAACTCCGACTACATTCCCGCCGGCCTGACGTCGGCCACCCCAGATCCGCCGACGAAGCCGGGCGTGGACGTCGCCCGCGTTTCGTCGGCGGATCGTTTTGGTGACCCGGATGTCGAGAACCCGGCAGAACAACTAGCCGAACAACTGTCGATAGTCGGCATAACTCTCGGCCGGCACCGTTTTCAGATCCGCGAGGGCTTCGGCGAAGTCGACCCGTGCGATATTCGTTCCGTGTAAGGCGACCATCTGGCCCCAGCCACCGTCGGCAACGAGATCAGTAACAGCCATCCCGAGTCGAGTGGCCAGCACCCGATCGAAAGCCGACGGCGCACCACCGCGCTGAATGTGCCCCAAAACCGTTGAGCGCGTTTCGATTCCGGTATGTTCCTCGATCAGCGGAGCCAGCACCTCGCCGATACCGCCGAGCCGCGGTCGGTTGAACCCGTCGAGCCCCTTGGTGGAGTGGGCCTCGTCCATATCCGGGAATTTGAAGCCTTCGGCCACCACGACCATCGGCGCGCGGCCACGATGGACCACGCTGCGGACCCATTCGGAGATCTGGTCGATGGTCTCGGGCTGCTCGGGGATCAAGATCGCGTGCGCACCGCCGGCGATGCCGGAGAACAGGGCGATCCAGCCGGCATGCCGGCCCATTACCTCAAGCACCATGCAACGCCTATGCGAATTACCGGTAGTGCGCAGACGGTCGATAGCCTCGGTAGCAATTTCGACGGCGGTGGAGAATCCGAAGGTGTAGTCGGTGGCGGCAAGATCATTGTCGATCGTCTTGGGCACGCCGACGATATTCACGCCGTCTTCGAACAGTCGTTTCGAAGCACTCGCGGTACCTTCGCCGCCGATGGCGATGATGCCGTCGATACCCAACTGCTTCATCCGCTTCTTGATATTCTCTGCCCCGCCGTCGGGCTCGCGGTATGGCCCGACGCGACTGGTCCTGATGATGGTGCCGCCCTGACTCGATAGGCCGCGCACCGAGCGACGGTCGAGCGCAATGGCGTTGCCTTCGATGAGCCCCTTCCACCCGTCCAGAAATCCGACGAACTCCTGCCCGTACACGGTCTCACCTTTGAGTACCGCACCGCGGATAACCGCGTTTAGCCCCGGGCAGTCGCCGCCGGAGGTAAGGATGCCGAGCCGCTTGGCCATGTGTCACCTTTCGAGTCGCGAGGATTCAACAGACACCGCCTCAAATGTAGTGTGCGCACGACGACGCCGCGCGCTGTCTGGTGCGGTGCCCAGTGATCGGACAAGCGAGCGGCGCCCCGGAATTTGGCGCTCTGCCAGCACCCCGATCGCCTACTTGAGCCCATTCTCATAGGCGAAGACCACGGCTTGTGCGCGGTCACGCAGACTCAGCTTCCCCAACACGCTCGACACATGAGTCTTCACCGTCTGCTCCGATACGAATAGTTCGCCCGCGATCTCTCCGTTCGACTTTCCGTCTGCCACCAGATCGAGCACCTCTCGCTCGCGAGGCGTCAGAGTGTCGGCGGCGCGACTGCGTGCCGGCCGACGTCGAGTGGCGGTCAGTTCCGCTATCAGACGCTTAGTGATCGACGGCGCCAACAACGCATCCCCGCCTGCGACGACCCGCACGGCGCGGGTCAATTCCTCGGCGGGGGCGTCTTTGAGCATGAAGCCCGACGCTCCGATCCGCAGGGCCTCGTATACGTAGTCATCGATATCGAAGGTAGTCAGCATCAACACCTTCGTCGGCGACCCACTCGCGATGATCTGTTCGGCGGCCCACAGACCGTCCTTGCGGGGCATGCGTACGTCCATCAGCACGACATCCGGTTTCAGCCGCCCTACCACTTCCACTGCCGCGACGCCGTCGTCGGCATCACCGAGTACCGAGATATCCGGGCTAGCGGCGAGCAGTGCGGAGAAGCCGGCGCGCACCATCGCCTGGTCGTCTGCGACGACTACCGTTATCGACACCGCAGCAGTCTATCCCGCAGCAGTACCGTCGGCGTGGACAGTATCGTCCTCCGGGATCGCTAGTTCTGGTGAAACTTGTTCACTGTCAACAGGTTTGGATAGATCTACCCGTTCACCGGCCTCTGCTGCCGAGTGTTCGGACGCTGCTTTTTCCTCTTGTGCGGCAACCGACTCCCGCACTGCCGACGGGCGATTCGGAATCACCGCGTGTACGGCGAACCCGCCGTCGGCCGTCGGTCCGGTATTCAACTGTCCGCCAACGCTCTTCGCACGCTCTTCCATTCCGAGCAGCCCAACTCCGCTACCACCGGCATCGAGTGATTCGGCGATACGGACCGAGTTCACCACGGTCAATACCGTCGAATCCGTCGCCCCGACCAATGCGACGATCACATGCGCTCCCGGCGCGTGCCGAGTCGCATTCGCCAGCGACTCCTGCACGATCCGGTAGATCACCAACGCGGACGACTCACCGATTTGTGCGTGATCGGTTGTGTCAGTGAAAGTGACCGCGACACCAGCACCACGGGTTGCCGAGATGAGCGAATCAATCTCTGCCATACCGGGATTCGGCGCGGCGAGCGCGCCGTTGTCCAACCGCAGCACGCCGAGCAACTGACGGACTTCGTCCAGCGACTCACGCGCCGCGACGGCGATCGCCTCGAATTCGGCGATCGTCAACGGCCCCAATGTCTCCGCGAGTCGGTATTGCGCGGTTTGCGCCATCACCACAACGGTCGACATCCGGTGTGCCACAACATCGTGCAGATCCCGGGCAATTCGGGCCCGCTCACGAAGTACTGCCTGCTGTGATTGCGCCAACTCAGTTTCTTCAGTACGTTCGGCGAGCAGCCGCCGGGACTGGAACAGGTACCGCAGCAATGCGGAAACGACCGCGATGAACCCGATCGCAAAGATCCAACCGCCACGTTGATCAGCGGGCGCGGCAAACCACAGCAAGACCATCGTGCATGCTGCCACCAGCGGAATCTGCCTGATCGGACCGCGCAGACAAGTCATCGCGGTAAGCACCAGCAAGGCGATGATATGCGTGACCTGGATCGACCACGGCCAGCCGTTGGCTGTCGGTACGAACAGTGTCATCACCACGGCCGTGACAACCGAGACCCCCCACCCGATTGTGGGACTCGCCCAGGCGAGGGCCACCGGAAGAACCGCACAACCTGAGAGCACCGGAAGTAGGTAGGCGAACACATCGTGGGTCACCGGCAGCGTCGGCCAGGCGACGGACCACATGATAAGCGCCACAGCCAGGAAGAACACGTTGGTCGATCGCGACAGATACGCATGAATAGCCGGATCCTGCAACGCGGGAATATCCGACACACTGTGCGCCGCCGCGCGACTGAGCCGAACGATTCGTCGTCGGCCGTGCCGGAGCAACCCAGATTTTTCACCCATGTCTGCAACCGTAGGCGTCGAGGTATCCCGTGTCGTCATACTTGCGAGCGAGATTCTTCTCCCCCGCAGGGCCGACTCGCCGCCACCGCATCGCACCATCAAGGCAAGCCCAGTCAGCACTGTAGTCCAATGCCGCCCAGTGCCCAGCGCTCATAGCGTCTGTGTCATGACGTCAACACGACTCCGAAAGTTATTGCAGCAAGCCATTTTTACGATGGCATTGCTCTCAGTCGCGGCACTCGCGCTGGTCTCCCCGGGCACTGCTCATTCCTCGGTGCCGCCGCATGTCGAGGACGCCGCGGCGGCGGCCACGGTCGCCGCACTGACCGGTTCCGACCCATCGAGCGCTCTGGGTCATCTGCCACCTTCCTTCGCGACGACGATGGGGTATCAACCGGTCATCGAGCAGGTGGCCGACGGACGGTTTCCGGCCAACCCCTCTGGCTCATGCTCATCCCCGGTGCCATTGCCCGGCCGATTCGAGCCGCTGTGCCGCACCCACGACCTGGGCTACGACCTGTTGCGCTATGCGGATCGATCCGGAAAGCCGCTCGGCGCCTGGGCCCGAACCGCACTCGATTCCATGCTGATCGATCGGATGTCTGCGAGTTGTACCGATCCGACGTGCACGGCGTCGGCGCATTTCGCGCAGGTCGCGCTGGGTCTGAATACGTGGCGTCAACACGACGGTGCGCCCGCAACCGGCGAGACGACGATAGACATCGTCGTCGGTCTTGGTCAGCGCGGCGTCGAATCTCTTCTGGGGCAACGGTGAAAACCCCGGCAGTCAGCACGTCGCTCGGCGCGCTGATCGGTGCGGCCATCGGCTTCTATCCGGGCCAATTGCCGCGCGGCGGCCTGCTTGCCGGTGTCGTCGTCGCGGCGTGCGTCGGACTGGGCACCTTTGTCGGGCTGCTGATCGCGCGCACCATCGACGGGGGTTCGGCCAGGGCTCGACGGTGGACGCTTGTCATCGCCGCTGGAGTGTTCGGTGTGATTGTCGGCGGCGCCGCGTGGTGGCAGGCGTCGCTGCGAGATGCGTTGGGGGTCGCGAGCACCGGTCCAGTGTGGGCCGTTCTGGCCGGACTGCCCGCAGTCGTGACTTTCGGGGTGATCGCGCTGTGGCCGAGACTCGTCGCATGGACACTCGCGCTGGTCGGCACAATCGTCGTCGGCTACCTGTCACCCGGCCTCGCGGGCGCGACGCCGCAGGCCGCGAGCGGAACCACGGGCGCCGAAGTAGCATTCTTCGGCGCACTGGACTCCGGTCGACCAATTGAGCAGCGCGCGCACGATGTCGTCTCGCGGTGGGTTGTCGAGGGCGGCCTGACCCGACGTGCCGTGGTCGTCGCGGTACCCACCGGGTCCGGCTGGATCGACACTGCCGCAGTGGACGGGTTCCGCATTCGCCTCGGCAACGATGTACCCGTACTCGGATTGCAGTATGCCGACGTGCCGTCCTGGCGGGCGTTCATATCCGATCGCGACGCCGCGGGCCGGGCGGCGATCGCCCTCGTCGCCGAAGTGGACTCAGCGATGCGCGACGTCGAGCCTGACAACCGCCCGAAGTTGGTGCTGTACGGCCAGAGCCTGGGCGCACTCGGCGCCGACGTCGCGCGGGTGTGGGCGGCCGAACACGGCATCGACGTCGCCCAGACCATCGAGATCGGGGTGCCCGGTGATTCGATTCCCCGTCGCGCAGCCGGTCGCACAGTACTCGCGAATGCCTCCGACCCGGTCGCCCAGTGGTCGCCAAACCTGCTGTGGCGACCGGCGCGGATGACCGACGACACCGCTATCATCGGACGGCACAGCCATCGGACACCCTGGCTACCGATCGTCAGCTTTCTCCAGACATCGGTAGACCTGCTTGGCGCACTTGATGTTCCCGCCGGCACCGGACATCGCTACGGACTGGAACAAGGGACCACCAGCTGAGCTCAACCGACGTGACGACGTTTAACCGATCGGTCCGCGCGCCGCCTCATACGCCGCGCCCACTCGATACAGCCGATCGTCGGCCAGAGCGGGCGCCATGATCTGCAGCCCGACCGGCAGCCCGTCGTCGGACAGCCCAGACGGCACCGACATCGCCGCGACACCCGCCAGGTTCACCGGTAGGGTGCACAGGTCAAAGAGGTACATGGCCAGTGGATCGTCGACCTTCTCGCCCAGTTTGAAGGCGGTGGTCGGCGTCGTCGGCGACACCAGTACATCGACCTGCTCGTAGGCTGTGGCGAAGTCGCGAGCGATGAGCGTGCGGACCTTTTGCGCCTGACCATAGTAGGCGTCGTAATATCCAGACGACAGCGCGTACGTTCCGATCATGATGCGCCGCTTGACTTCTGGACCGAATCCCGCCTCGCGAGTCAACGCCATGACTTCGTCGGCACTATGTGAACCATCGTCGCCCACCCGCAGCCCGTAGCGCATCGCGTCGAAACGTGCGAGATTGCTCGACACCTCGGACGGCAGAATCAGATAGTAGGCACCCAATGCGTATGAGAAGTGCGGACACGAGACCTCGACCACTTCGGCGCCGCGCTCGGTCAACGTCGCGACGGCAGCGTTGAATGAGTCAAGTACACCGGACTGGTAACCCTCGCCCTGGAGTTCTTTGACGACGCCGACCTTCACACCGGAAAGGTCCTGGGAGGCACCGGCTTTCGCCGCAGCGACGACGTCCGGCACGGCGACATTGACCGACGTCGAGTCGCGCGGGTCGTGCCCGGCGATGACCTCGTGCAGCAATGCGGTGTCGAGCACCGTGCGCCCGCACGGCCCGCCCTGGTCCAGCGAGGACGCGCATGCGACCAGTCCATATCGAGAGACCGTGCCGTAGGTCGGCTTCACGCCGACAGTCGCGGTGACCGCGGCGGGCTGACGGATGGAACCGCCGGTGTCGGTCCCGATAGCGAGAGGCGCCTGATACGACGCCAATGCGGCGGCGCTACCACCGCCAGAACCACCCGGGATCCGGTCGGTATCCCAGGGGTTGCGGGTTACCTGATAGGCCGAGTTCTCCGTCGATGAGCCCATCGCGAATTCGTCCATATTGGTCTTGCCGAGGATCGGCAGTCCGGCCGCACGCAACCGCTCGGTTACCGCGGCGTCGTATGGGGGCACCCAGCCTTCGAGGATCTTCGATCCACATGTGGTCGGCGCATCGGTGGTGGTGAACACATCTTTGAGTGCGATTGGCACACCGGCCAACGCGGATGTCGGCTCACCGGCCGCGATGGCGTCGTCGGCGGCCTTCGCGGCGACGAGCGCCTGCGCCCCGGTGACGTGCAGGAAGGCCCCGAGGGAATCATCGATCTCGGTGATCCGGTCCAAATGTGCCTGCGTGACCTCGACCGACGAGAGCTCGCGGGCGGCGATCTTGCCGGCCAGCTCGGCCGCGGTCAGACCGGTGATCTCAGTTGTGCTGCGTGGGTCTGCCACTATTCCTCCCCGAGGATCTGCGGAACGGCGAATCGATCTTGTTCGACGGCGGGCGCACCGGACAGTGCCTGCTCCGGAGTCAGCGACGGCGCGACGACATCGGGGCGCAACACATTGGCCAGCGGCACTGGATGGGCGGTCGGCGGAACGTCGTCGGCGGCCACCTCCGCTACCTGGGCCACATGCGCGAGGATCGAATCGAGCTGTGTCGCATAATGATCGAGTTCGTCGTCGCTCAGCGCCAAACGCGACAACTTGGCTAGGTGGGCCACCTCGTCACGCGAAATGGTCGGCTTCGCGCCTTGAGAATCTGCGGACATCGTAGAGATCGTCCCCTTCACGTTGATGCAAGTCCTTGCCCATCAGCCTATCGGCGTCGCGGGCCAGCATCGTCACAGCCCTGCCGAACGCACCACACCGCGCCTGCCAGCCACCGGGCAATGACCGCACTTCACCCGCTGTCGCTGCCCTCGGATGAGCGCCGGGCCGCGTGCGGTGAGAGAATGCCCCACGTGGCTTTTCTCCTGCGCGTGTACCTCGAAGACCGTCCCGGTAGCCTCGGCATGCTCGCGGTCGCACTCGGTTCGGTCGGCGCGGATATCGCATCGCTGGAGGTCGTCGAACGCGGTGAGGGGTACGCCGTCGATGACATCGTGGTTGATCTGTCGCCCGGCTCATTGCCCGACGCGTTGATCACCGCGGCGGAGAAGGTCACCGGTGTGCGCGTCGATTCCATCCGCCCCTACGACGGCATCCTCGATACCCACCGCGAGTTGGAGTTGGTCGATCACGTGGCAACCGCGGCGTCGACCAGGCGGCTGCAGGTCCTCGTCGATGAAGCACCACGCGTGCTGCGCGTGTCGTGGGCCACTGTGCTCACCACGGGCCCGACCGGCGCGGTCCAGCTCTTCGGGAGTTCCGGCGCTCCCGAAACGCAGCTCTCCCAGGCAGATTGGCTCCCACTGCGACGACCTGTGCAGCTAGACTCCGACGCCGAATGGGTCCCCGGGCCGTGGCAAGACATGGATACCCGAATGGCCGCCGCCCCACTGGGCGACGGCCGTAAGGCCTTGCTGCTCGGCCGTATGGGCGGACCTGACTTCCGGCCGTCGGAGATCGCGCGTCTTGGCTATCTCACCGGAATCGTGTCAACCGTCCTGTCGAGCAAAAGCTAGGTCCTACTCCCGGATCTCCATCCGCGACACCTTGTCGCCGTCAACGGTGAAGGTGAATGTCGACGGCCCGTTGAAGCCGTCGCCACCGACCGTGGCGATCACGGTGACGCCTCCTGAGATCGGCTCGGCTGACGTGACCGCGAGAGTCATATTCTTGCCGATGTACTCATTGTCGCTCCAGCCCTTGATCGCGTCGCGACCGGCGAACACCCGGCCCCAGTCATCCACTGCGCCGTCGGGAGTGAAGGAGTCAAGAAAGCGGTCGAGGTCGCCCGCGTTGGTGGCGTCGAGCAATGCTGCGACTGGAGCCGGAATCGGTGTGGTCACGATAGAACCTTTCGTTGGCGGTTCGAAGAGTTGACGGTTCGGCTAATCAGCGAGTCGTGTAACCACCGTTGGCAAACAGGGTTTGCCCGGTGATCCACTGCCCCTCGGTGACCAGGAAGGTCACGATTGGCGCGATGTCGGTAATCAGCGTCAGTCTGCCACCCATCGCCTGCGACTTGTGGAACTCGACGCGTTCGGGTGTCTCCTGGCCGTAGAAGAATGGTGTATCCATCGGTCCCGGCGCGACGTTGTTTACCGAGATGCCCCGCGCCGCAAACTCTTTCGATGCCGCGCGGGTGAAGTGTTCCACCGGGCTCTTCGCACCGGCATAAGTGGAGTAGCCGTCGGTGAACGCGGCCAGCAGCGACGTCACGATGGTGACCACGGCGCCATTGTCATTGAGTCGACGTCCTGATTCGGCCAGGAAGAAGTAGGCAGCCTTGGCGTTGATGTCGAACATCGAGTCGTATTCGTCCTCGGTGGTCTCGACGATCGGCTTACGCAGCACCTTGCCAACGGTGTTTATCGCGATATCGACCGCACCGAAGGCATCAATCGCCGCGTCGAATAGCGCGGCGACATTGGCTGGCTTCGTCAGATCAGCTTGGAAGACAATCGCTTTGGCACCTGCCGCTTCGACGGCGGCGGCGGTTTCGCGCGCGCCATCTGCTGAGCCATCACTGTTGTAGTGGATGACGACGTCGGCTCCGAGGTCGGCAAGTTGCGTACTGATCAGACCGCCGAGGTTCTTCGCGCCTGCGGCAACGAGTGCGGTCTTTCCGGCAAGTGGTTTCACTGTGTTAGTCACAACATCGACGATAGATTCAGTTTAATCAAACAACCATCGATATGATTTGGACATTTATCAACTACTGTTTGTATATGTCGTCACCGAGACTCGATCTCCGCAAACTTGAGCAGTTCGTCGCCGCCGCGTCGGCGCCGTCACTCGCGGTCGCCGCGGAGCAGAACTTCATCACGCAGCAGGCCCTCTCGGTGGGCATCCGCAGCCTCGAGCGCGAGTTCGGCGTCGAGCTATTCGACCGCTCGCGGCGCAAGTTGGAACTGACCTCTGCCGGACGGGAACTCTACGAGCGCGCCTTGCCTCTCCTGTCCGGAGCCGACCAGATGGTCACCGCTGTCCGACGAGTCGCCGACGCTCGGACTGAGGAATTCACCATCGGTCACTCACCGGCTCTGTCCAGTAACGAGGTGTACCGGCTCGTCGAGCCAGTGATTCGACGACTGCCCGACCTGTCGGTCACCCTCCGCCAGCTATATCCCTCGCGGTTGGAGCCGATGCTCCTCGACGGTGATGTGGATCTGGTCCTGCGCCGCGGGGTTGCAACGCCGGACAGCCTGGCGTCGGCGATCATCACCTATCAACCGCTGCGGCTGGCGGTGAACGCCGCCCATGAGTGGGCAGGCCGGGAAGTAGTGGATATTGCCGAACTCGCCGACCGTCCGATCGTCGTATGGGCACCGGAACGCCATTCTTTCTACACCGACTATCTGGTATCCCATTGCCGCCGTGCAGGTTTCGATCCCACACTGACGGTCAGCCGGGTCCAGGGCGCACCACCGACGAGCGCGGTCATCTATCACCCGGACGCGTGTGCGTTTGTGACCGACGAGGCCGGCTGGGCGATGTCGGGCGAGGTCGCGGTGATTGACTTCGTCGCACCGCCGCTCGTACCAGTACAGGGATTGTGGTTGCCGCACACTGTTTCCAGCGCACGCAACATCCTGTTGAGCACGCAGCCCGTTACGGAGCTCCAGTCTCCAGCAGACGCTTGAACGCATCCTCGTCGATCACGGGAACGCCCAACGACTCAGCCTTTTCCGCCTTACTTCCCGGCGAGTCGCCGACCACCACATAGTCGGTCTTCTTCGACACCGACCCCGACGCCTTACCGCCGCGCACCAGAATCGCCTCCTTGGCGCCATCACGCGAGAAGTCGACAAGCGACCCGGTGACGACGATTGACTTACCCTCCAGTGTTCGCTCGATTGACTGGTCGCGTTCGTCGACCATGGAAACACCTGCCGCACGCCACTTCTCGACTATCTCGCGATGCCAGTCGACGGCGAACCAATCGATCACACTCTTGGCCAATGTCGGACCGACGCCATCGGTCGAA
This sequence comes from Gordonia sp. CPCC 205333, assembly GCF_048537885.1. Taxonomy (NCBI): domain Bacteria; kingdom Bacillati; phylum Actinomycetota; class Actinomycetes; order Mycobacteriales; family Gordoniaceae; genus Gordonia; species Gordonia sp. CPCC 205333. The sequence goes on from NZ_JBCLVI010000005.1 coordinate 453,584, forward strand.
GCCAACCGCTCCTCATCGGCCGACTCGATAGCCTCCAACGAGCCGAATTCAGTTGCCAGGGCCCGGGCTGCGGTTGGCCCGACATGCCTGATCGAAAGACCGACGAGGACTCGCCAGAGGGGAACCTTCTTCGCGCCATCGAGATTTGCCAGGAGTCGATTACCGTTTGCCGAGAGCGCGCCGGCCTTCGTCGTGAATAGTTCAGTCTTGGCAAGGTCGTCGGCGGTCAGCGAGAATAGGTCGCCTTCGTTGGTGATGACACCGCCCGAGAGCAGTGCGGTCGCGGCCTCGTAGCCCAGGGCCTCGATATCGAACGAGCCTCGCCCGGCGAGGTGGAATAGTCGTTCCCGCAGCTGAGCGGGACAGGCCTCCTGGTTGGGGCAGCGGATATCGGCGTCGCTATCCTTCTCGGGCCGCAGTTCGGCCCCGCATTCCGGGCAGTGGGTCGGCATCACGAAGGGGTATGCCGAATCATCGCGCAGTTCGACAACGGGCCCCAATACCTCGGGAATCACGTCGCCCGCCTTGCGGATGGTAACCGTATCGCCGATCCACACGCCCTTGCGCTCAACTTCGGAAGCGTTATGCAGCGTCGCGCGGGAAACCGTCGAACCGGCAACCAGCACCGGCTCCATGAAAGCGAACGGCGTGACGCGACCGGTCCGTCCGACGCCGACCTTGATGTCGAGCAATTTGGTGGTCGCTTCCTCGGGCGGGTATTTGTAGGCGATCGCCCATCGGGGTGCGCGCGACGTAGAACCGAGACGACGTTGAACGGTGACGTCGTCGACTTTGACGACGAGCCCGTCAATCTCATGTTCGACGTCGTGACGATGCTCGCCCCAGTAGGCGACTTTCGCCAAGATCTCTTCGGCGCCAACTGCTTTGGACGTGTGAGTGGATACCGGAAGGCCCCACTGTCCCAATGCCAGATAGGCGTCGTGCAGCGACGCGGGTCGCCATCCTTCGGTATGCCCGATACCGTGACAGATCATGCCGAGACGGCGTTTGGCGGTGATCTGCGGATTCTTCTGGCGCAGGGATCCGGCGGCCGAATTGCGCGGATTGGCGAATGGAGCTTTTCCATCTGCGACCAATGAGGCATTGAGCGCCTCGAAATCCTCCAACCGGAAGAACACCTCGCCGCGCACTTCGAGAACTGCCGGGACCGGGTAGGTCTTGCTGGGAGTGAGTCGATGCGGAATGTCGTCGATGGTCCGCGCATTGAGCGTCACATCTTCGCCGGTTCGACCGTCGCCGCGGGTGGCGCCGCGAACCAGGACGCCGTCCTCATAGACGAGATTAAGTGCGACGCCGTCGATCTTCAGTTCACAGAGGAATTCGATCGACGATCCCGCTGACTCCTGCGTTCTGGTGACCCACGCCCGCATCTCGTCCTCGTCGAATACGTTGTCGAGTGACATCATCCGTTCGAGGTGGTCGACCGAGGTGAACGCGGTCGAGAATCCGCCGCCAACGAGTTTGGTGGGCGAATCAGCGCTCGCCAGACCGGGATTGGCGTCTTCGAGCGCCTGGAGCTGACGCAGCAGCTTGTCGAACTCGCCGTCGGTGATGACCGGCGCGTCCTTGACGTAATAACGAAACTGATGGTCGCGGACCTCATCGGCCAGCTTGGACCACTCTTCACGCGCCTGCGCACTCACCTCTGCCACGCCGCAAAGCCTAACGCAGTCCTAGGACATCCAAGGTCGGGTCACCGTAGTCGACGTCTCGACATCCAGCGTGAACGGCGAGCGGACGCATTAGGCTCATCCCATGCCGCACCCGATCATGTTTGACGACGACGATCCCGTTCTGGCAGCGGTTCGGACCGTCGCGCTTGCCTTTCCCGACGCCACCGAAGTGGTCGCGCACGGTCGCCCGACTTTCCGCTGCGGCAAGATGTTCGGCAACTACGGCGGCGGCGAGAAAGGTACCAAAGTCCGGCACGATCAATCGATCCTGTTCATCGCCGACCCCGCCGAACGTGAAGCGCTACTGGCCGATTCGCGATTCTATCTACCGGCGTATGTCGGCGCGTACGGTTGGATCGGATTAATCCTGGACGACGACACCGACTGGACCGAGGTCGGCGAATTACTCGACGCCAGCTACCGGCAGATCGCACCGAAGCGGGCGATCGCACAGTTGGATGCGCAAGGACAGTGACGCTGGCGCGGCTGAACTCTGCGTGCACACCACCACCGAGGTGACATGTCCCTCACCAGGCCTGACCGCGCAGCCTCCAACCGGAGCCCGCCTCAGAGCGCCTGCGGATCCTCGCCGCACAACTGCCCGACCTTTGCCGCGACACTCAGCGCCCGCGCTGCCCACTGCTCGTCCGCGCCGGCCAGACCACACGTCGGCGACACCGCGATCCGCTCCGCCAACACGGTGCGCGGCAACCCGATGCGGTCGATGAAATCCGCCAGACGCGCACTGACCTGATCCGCGCTGATCCCCCGCTCCGAACGGGTCGTCGGGATAATCCCCGCAACGACGCGGCCGCCGCGATCGACGAAACTTCCGAATCGATCGAACTGCGTATCGTCGAGCAGGGAAATATCCAGCGAGACAGCAAAATTCGAGAGCAGATCGATGAGATCCCACCGGGGTGCGGCGCAACTGTGCATCACGATCGGTCGCCCGATTCGAGTTGCCATTGCTTCGAGCAACTGGGCCGCCCCGTCGGCGCTCACCTCGGGCATGACGTCAAGTCGGGTCAGCGGCCTGATCCGACCGTCCAGCACGGCTCCGACCATCGGCTCATCAAGTTGCACAACAGCATCGCAGCCGAGGCGGCGCTCGACGTCGGCGACCAGGCCGGCCAGCCCTTCTGCCATCGACTCGGCGACATCACGCACGGCGCCGCGGTCGTGAAGCACCTTATGCCCGGACGCAAGTTCGACATTCGCTGCGAAAGTATATGGACCACAAAGAGTTACCGTGAAAGTCCGGCCGTCACCGCGCAGACCGGAGCGTTCGAAGACCTCTTCGGCGGCATCGAGATCGGCGTCGAGATATCCGCGGGCACGACTCACGAGTCGTCCCGGACGTCCGGCGATTCGATAGGTGGTCCGTTCCCCCGGTGACACCCGCGCGGTATCGAGCGCAATATCCACCAGAACCGCCGCGGTTCGTCCGATCAAGTCGGCTCCGACGCCGCGTGCGGGCAGCTCGGCGAGGAATCCCCAATCAAGTTCACCGGCAACGAGTTTCGCAACTGCACGGGGGTCCGTACCGGGCATCGAGCCCAGTCCCGTGCCAATACCGGACGGGATGGTGCTCACTGGGCGAGGGCTACCTGCGGTGTACTGACGGTTGATGCGATCCGCCCGGAGCCGAGAACCAGGTCACCGGCCTCACGGTCGAGCGAATACAGCACCGCCGCTTGGCCTTTGGCAACGCCAGTCAGCGGCTCATGCAGCGTGATCTCGATACCGGGCTCGTCACCTACGGAAATCGGAGCGGCGGACGCCGAGGCGAGCCCACCGTGTGCGCGCACCTGCACAACACATTCGAAGGGTCCCGTCGGAATCTGCCCCGACGTCCAAATCGCATGCGTGGCAACGATTGACGATACCTGGAGGTGTTCCGCCGAGCCGACGGTCACAACGCCCGATTCGGCATCGATTCCGGTGACATACCGGGGCTTACCATCGCCGGCCGGCACTTCGATGCCAAGTCCCTTGCGCTGCCCGATCGTGAAACCGTGCACGCCTTCGTGATCGGCGAGCTTGGCACCGCTATCGGCGTCGACGACGGCGCCCGGCCGGATACCGATCTTGGCGCCCAAAAATGCGCGGGTATCACCAGTCGGAATGAAGCAGATGTCATGCGAATCGGGCTTATTTGCCACCGACAAACCACGTTCGGCTGCCTCCGCGCGAATGTCGCCTTTGGGGGAATCACCGACCGGGAACATCGCACGCGACAACTGCTCGGCAGTCAGCACCGCGAGCACATAGGACTGATCCTTGTCGTCGTCTACGGCGCGACGCAGCTCACCGTCGGCCAGTCGTGCGTAGTGACCGGTCGCCAACGCGTCGAATCCCAGCGCCATCGCCTTCTCGGCTAATGCCGAGAACTTGATCTTCTCGTTGCAGGACAGGCACGGGTTAGGCGTCTCTCCGGCGGCATAGGCCGCGACGAAATCGTCGATCACGTCTTCTTTGAAGCGGTCGGCGAAATCCCAGACGTAGAACGGGATACCCAACACGTCAGCCGCGCGTCGCGCGTCATCGGCGTCCTCCCGCGAACAACATCCGCGTGAACCGGTGCGCAAGGCCCCCGGCGCGGTCGACAACGCGAGGTGAACACCGACAACCTCGTGTCCGGCGTCGACGGCCCGCGCGGCGGCGACCGCGGAGTCAACACCGCCGCTCATCGCTGCGAGAACTCTCATGTGCGGCTACCTCCCTGGGCTACGAGCGCCGACGCGGGGGCTACCGCGGCGCGTTTTCCTGAACTGACCAGCCCCGCAGCGCGAGCGCGGTCGATGATTGGACCGAGAACGTCAGCGACCACGGCGATGTCATCGGCTGTCGTCGTCGGCGCGAGGCTAAACCGCAGCGATCCGCGTGCGATATCCATCGACAATCCCATCGCCAGCAGCACGTGACTGGCCTGTGCAACCCCGGCGGTACACGCCGAGCCGGTCGAACACTCGACACCGCGGGCGTCGAGCAGCATGAGCAGCGAGTCGCCTTCGCACCGGTCGAAGGACACGTGCACGATTCCGGGAAGCCGCCGAGCGTCGGACGGCCCATTGCGGCGCGTGCCGGGATAGGCCAGCACGATTTCGGTGAGTCGATCGGCCAGTGCCGACGTCGACGCCGCGGCTTCGGTCAGATGCTCGATGCTATGCCGCAGCGCCGCTGCCATCCCGACTGCTCCCGCGACGTTCTGAGTACCCGAGCGCAGATCGCGCTCGTGCCCACCACCGTGGGTGAGCGGTACACACGCGACATCACGGCCGATCAGCAGCACCCCGACGCCCTGCGGCCCGCCGAACTTGTGCGCGGCGACACTCATCGCCGAGAGACCGCTCGCGGCGAAGTCGACGGGTAGGTGGCCGACGGCCTGCACGGCGTCGGAATGCACCGGTACGCCAAACTCCGCTCCGATGGTCGCCAATTCGGCGATCGGTTCGACGGTGCCGACCTCATTGTTGGCCCACATAACTGAAACCAGCGCGGTGTGCTCGGCGTGCTCGGCCAACTCTCGGCGCAGATCCTCCGGGTTGACGAACCCTTCGCTGTCTACTGGCAGCAGAACCAACTCGGCGTCGTGTGCGGCCACCAGCCACTCGGCGGCGTCGAGTATCGCGTGATGTTCGATCGCCGAAATGACGATACGGCGACGTCGCGGATCAGCTCGGTGGCGGGCCCAGAAAATGCCCTTGACCGCGAGATTGTCGGCCTCGGTTCCGCCCGAGGTGAACAACACCTCCGACGGGCGGGCGCCGAGCGCCGCAGCGATCGTCTCGCGCGATTCTTCGAGAAGGCGGCGGGCCCGTCTACCCGCCCCGTGTAGCGACGAGGCGTTACCCGCCTGACTCAGGACAGGCAGCATCGCCTCGATGGCGGCGGGCAACATGGCCTGCGACGCAGCATTGTCGAGGTAGACGGTGGCGCGGCTGGATGGAGACATGGTCGTGTCAAGGATAAACGCGCATGGGTGCCTAACAAATTCCTGTGGTCGATAGCCGACTGCCGTTCACCCGAATGACGGTGGTCGACGCTGCGGCTACAGTACGTCCGTGCCAGTTCCGACCTTCGACGATCCTGCGCCTTATCGGTCGCATATCCCCCGGCCGTCGGTGCTCAATTGGCTGACTCTGGTCACCTTCGTGGTTCTCGTGGTGGTGCAGGTCCTTTACTGGCCGCTGCTGGGCTTCTTGCTGCCAAGTATCACCGTCGCGGTCGCTACCCCGTTCCTCGCCTTCGTGCCGGCCGGGGTGATAGTTCGCCTTCTGCGCAAGAAGGAATTGTCGAGGTGGTCGAGCGCTCACGGATTCGCTGTCCGCGATAAGCCGGGGTGGGCAATCCCCGCACTGCCGATCGCGCCATTCACGATCGCCAGGGCACGACGCAAGAAGGTCCGCACCGGAATGATCGGGCAGGTCGGCGCATTTCCCGCGTGGTACATCTTTTACACCTGGGTGAACAACAATTGGCTCCAGGTCTCGACTCACTACCGGAACGTTTTCGCTTTGAAATTGCCGAAAGCGTTGCCTCCGTTGACCATTGGTCCGACGATCAGCACCGAAGCTGGCTCCACTGTCGCTTTTGAATCAATCGACTTCAACACGTACTGGTCGGTGACCTGCCCTGACCCGACCTTCGCGAAGGCAGCGATCACCCCGGTGACAATGGACCGATTGCTTGCGCTCGACCTACCCCTAACCGCCACCACCCGGATCGCGATCGTCGGCAATGAACTTGTCGCAATCAGCATCAGCGGCACGCGCGGTACCGATATCACTCGGATGTATTCTGCGTTACGCATTGTTGCCGAGGGCATTTCACCTTACGTCTGGCAGGAGTACGGCCAATGATCTGGATTTACGTAGCGATTGCCGTCGTCGTGCTGATTACGGTAGGAACCTGGCCGATCCGGGCACGCAATCGCCTGGTGTCGATGCAAACGACCGTCGCGGAATCATGGCGCAACGTCGACATCGAACTGGCGCGTCGCTGGGATCTGATCCCGCAACTCGTCGCCGTTGCCAAGGCTTACGCGGCACACGAGGCACAGACACTGGCCAATCTGGTGGCACTGCGTACCGGAGCCGGGGTATCCGCCGATCCGGCACATGCGTTGGCCGAACTGAGCGACCATGTGATTGCCGACGAGACTCGTCAGGAAAATGAATTGTCCACCGCGGTAGCGCAATTGCGTACGGTCGCCGAGGCGTATCCGCAGTTGCGGTCCTCCGACCACTACAGCGCGGTCATCACAAATCTTCGGGATACCGAGGACCGTATCGCCGCGGCTCGGCGCCTCTACAACGGGAATGTGTCGCGCTACAACGCCGCGCTGCACTCCTTTCCGGCATCGACGATCGCCAGGCGGGCCGCAATGACGCGCGCGGAGTTCTTCGAAATCGCAGATGCTCACAAAGGACTGCCCCGCCTGGAGCTGTAATCACTGGAACTATCCGGCCAGTGCGTGCACATAGGGCCGCTCGGGATCGGCGACGACGATGGGCCCCAGCTCATCGGGACGTATCCCAAATACCAGCTCTTCACAGCGAGTGGCGAGATATCGGCGGTCCGGCACCGGTAATTGCAACTCGTGCACTACGACGGTCACCGTCATCGAGCGTTGCGCGAGGACTCGGCCCATTGTGTCGTCGACCTCGTCGTCACCAATGAAAGCAGGTGCGGTACAAACTTTTCCGTCGATATCGGTATATTCCAGGGTCATCGGCAACACTGGTACGCCCGCGTCGATCGCGGCCTGGAAGAACGCCGGCCGAAAGCGGCCCGAGCTGCGTCCACACCACGTGGTCCCCTCCGCGAATACGGCGGCACACTTATCCCGGTGCAGCGCCTCGACCACGGTATCGACCGAGCTGGGGAGCTTGCGCAGCGAACCGCGATCGACGGGGATAACTCCCAGGGCGCGAGCAAGTGCTGAGACGGCGCCCATCTCCATCACATCGGACTTAGCCACAAAATGCGCCGGACTCACCGAGGCAATCGCCAGTACGTCCAGGAAGGACACGTGATTGGCGACGATCAACCCACGCGCGTGGGCCGGGAACGGTCGCCGATCATCAATGACGATATGAATTCCCATCGCGCCCAGCAGCATTCGTGCCACCGACCGCAAATATCGACGTCGAACCACACGTGGCGTCGGCAGGACGAACACCACCGTCAGCACGAGGTATCCGACGACGAGCAGCAGTGCGCATACCCGCAGCGTCATCCGGAGCCGACCGACACCAGCCGCTTGGGCGCGGACACAACTCGCATCACACGGGCTGGCTGGAAACCACGCGTGTCGATGTTCCGTCGCGGTAGTCATGCCACTCCCTCGGCCGACAGGCGAGAAACGGTGTCCTGCAATCGTTCCCGGTATCGCGAGACACCAGCGTCGCTATCGAGGACGGTAAGGAAGTCGCCGACGTCGAAGATGTCGTCGATGGCTGGATCGCCACACACCTTGGCGCCCAGTCGAAGGTAGCCGCGCATCAGCGGCGGAACGATCACCTTCGTCGGTGGATCGATATCGTCGAGCGGCGTCCCGTCCACAACGGGCCGTCGCAGTGGGCGAACCCGCCAGGGCGCCGCGTGATCGGCCGCGAGTGTGTCGCGAATTCCGCGCAGGTCGACGCCGCGGCTGTTACGCAGTCCGCGGCCTCGGACCGCAGCACCGTCGAGCGGCACCGACACACAGCCCATCAGATATCGGTAGTCAGTTTGGGTCAGATAGTCGAGGATCGCGGCCCACATCAGCGCGGTAACCGAACCGCTACGCTGATCGCCCGCGACACACGCCCGCCCCATCTCGACGGTCTGCGACCGGATGACGTCGAGTTCGCTCAGATCGAATTCATCTGCCGAATACCACCCGCCGGCGGCGATCGCGCCCGGCGGCGGCAGGAGTCGGCTACAGCCGACCAACGCGCCGGTCTGCTCGTCACGGGCCAGCAGATGGTCGCAGAACTCGTCGAAGCGATCGGCGTCGAGGCCAGTGCTCGCATCGCCGATCTGATCGGAGAAACCCGGCTCTGCGGCGAACACGTCGTAACGCAGGCGTTGAGCGTCGACAATGTCGTCGGGATTATTGGAAATGTCGAGGACGTAGCCGCCCCCGGCCAGAATCGTGCGGCGTCGATCACCGGTAATGATCGTATTTGCGCTGCTACCAGTCATGATTTGAATGAAAGCGATGGCAGGAGACCACACCGCAACCGCCGACTGTCGTGTCGGGGGTCGGCGCGTGAACATGCCTCAACCTGCGGTGAAAAACACGATGACCCCCGGCTTACCGCCGGGGGTCATCGAGTTGAACAGACTTGTGAGCCTACTTGCGCTTGTTGATCGCTTCGGTCAACTGCGGTGCGACGTTGAACAGGTCGCCGACGATGCCGTAGTCACTGATCTCGAAGATCGGGGCTTCCTCGTCCTTGTTGACGGCCACGATGGTCTTCGAGGTCTGCATACCCGCGCGGTGCTGGATCGCGCCGGAAATGCCCAGGGCGATGTACAGCTGTGGCGACACGGTCTTACCGGTCTGACCGACCTGGAACTGGCCCGGGTAATAGCCCGAGTCGACAGCCGCACGCGATGCGCCGACTGCGGCACCGAGCGAATCAGCGAGCTCTTCAACGACCGAGAACTTCTCGGCCGAGCCCACGCCACGACCACCGGAGACGACGATCGACGCCTCGGTGAGTTCGGGACGATCGCCGCCGACATTCGGCTCAACCGAGAGAACCTTCACGGCGTTCTCGGCCGGAGCGGGAACCTCGACGTCAACGCGGGTACCCGCGCCGGCGGCCGGAGCTGCTTCAATGGCACCCGGACGGACCGTCGCGATGACGGTTCCGGTTACCTCGGCGTCGACGGTGTATGCGCCACCGAAGATCGAGTGGACGGCTCCACCCGGCTTGACCTCGATGACGTCGGCGAGAACGCCGCCACCGAGGCGCACGGCGAGGCGACCAGCGATCTCCTTGCCGTCCGAACCGGCGGCCAGCAGGATGCCTGCCGGCGCGGCGGTCTCCGCGATGGACGACAGGACGTCGACCTGCGGGCTCAACAGATAAGCGGTGTTCTCATCGGACTCCGCGACATAGATCTTTTCGGCGCCGGCTTCGGTAAGTCCGGCGATGACGGCGTCGGCCGAACCGGACTTGCCGATGACGACGGCCGACGGCTCGCCAAGCGCACGAGCCGCGGTGATGAGTTCTGCGGTGACCTTCTTCAGTCCACCTTCGGCATCCTGCTCTACGAGCACGAGTACTTCTGCCATGGTTTCTCTCCTGGAATATGTGGTGTGAGTGTCTTCGAACGCGATCGGCCCGGTGCGGGGTCCGCTACTGATAGGCCCGCCGCCCGGGATCGATGGTTGAGTTAGATGATCTTCTGTCCGACCAGGAACTCGGCAACCTTGGTGCCGCCGTCGCCCTCGTCGACCACACGCTCACCGGCCTGCTTGGCCGGCTTGGGGGTCACCGCGGTGACCTTGCTGCCCGCATTCGCCAGGCCGACGACGTCTGCCTCGATGCCCAGGTCTGCCAGCGTCAGAACCTCGATCTCCTTCTTCTTCGCAGCCATGATGCCCTTGAAGGAGGGGAAACGCGGTTCGTTGATCTTCTCGTTCACACTCACAATCGCCGGGAGAGCGCCCTCGACGGTGGTGATGCCTTCGTCGGTCTCACGCTCGCCGGTGATCTTGTCGCCGTCGACAGTGACCTTGCGCAGCGAGGTGAGGTGCGGGAGTTCGACGTACTCGGCGATCATCGCCGGCACCGCGCCGACTCGACCGTCCGAAGCCTCGTTGCCCGCGATGACCAGCTCGACACCTTCGACGGTCCCCAGCGCAGCAGCCAGCACATAGGCGGTCTGCACGGCGTCGGAGCCGTGGAGCAGCTCGTCGTTGATGTGGATCGCCTTGTCCGCACCCATTGACAGCGCCTTGCGAATCGCGTCGGTTGCCTTGTCGGGTCCGGCGGTCAACACGGTCACTTCGCCGCCGTTGGCCTCCTTGATCTGCAGGGCTTCTTCGACGGCCTTCTCGGTGATCTCGCAGATCACCGGGTCGATCTCGCGATCGAGGGTGAAGTCCGAGTCATTGAGCTTGCGTTCCGACCCGGTGTCGGGAACCTGCTTGATCAGTACGACAATGTTTGTCATGGGTCTTCGTCGACCTCCTGCGTCGGGTTCAGGCAACTTACCGGCGGGTAAGGCCTATGGGTCCTCCCTACTTTAACGCGTTGCCACGACAGACCAAACGGGGCCTACCTCACAGTTTGGGTGAGAAACTTCTCACACCCCGACCAAAATCTGATCCTTCTGGCGCTCGGCGGCCTCGATCTCGCGAACCAGCGGGAGCACTTTCGCGCCGAAGTATTCGATCTCTTCCTGGAAGTGCAAGAAGCCACCCAGAATGAGGTCGACGCCGCGGCGCCGATAGTTGGCGATCCGCTCGGCGATCTGCTCAGGAGTGCCGATGAGCTGCGTGCGGAACCCGTCGTTGTACTGCACCAGGTCCTCGAAGCTGGAGTCGGCCCACATGCCCTGCTTGCTCGACGTCGAGCTGCCCGCCTGCTGCACCGCGTCCCGGAACCCTTCCACCGCAGGACGATTCGCCTTCTCGATGATTTCACGAAGGGTGTCGCGGGCTTCTTTTTCGGTATCGCGGGCGATGATGAAGCCGTTCAAGCCGAACTTCACCTCGCGATTGTTGGCCTGAGCCTCGGCACGAACATCAACGATCTGTTCGGTGACGCCGTCGTAGTCCTTGCCGTTCGAGAAGTACCAGTCGGCATGACGACCGCCGTTACGTCGAGCGGCCTGCGAGTTTCCGCCCTGGAAGATTTCCGGGTTGGGCCGCTCGGGAGTGTTGAGCGGTTTGGGCTTGAGGGTGAAATCGTGGATGCGATAGAAGTCGCCGCGGAAGTCGACGTCGTCTTCGGTCCAGATCTTGCGCAGCACCTGTAGGAATTCGGCGCTGCGACGGTACCGCTCGTCGTGTTCGAGCCAGGGCTCTCCCAGGTGGGTGAACTCGTCCTTGAACCAGCCGCTCACCACGTTGACCGCGAACCGGCCACCGGAGAGGATGTCGGCGGTCGCGCCCAGTTTTGCCAGTACAGCCGGCTGCCACAGGCCCGGGTGTACGGCGGCGATGACCTTCAAACGCTCGGTGGCCAGCAGTAGCGCCAGACTGAAACTCGTCGACTCGTGCTGGAATTCCGCGCCGTAGCTGGCCTCGTAGCGCACCTGAGAGAGCGCGTAGGTGAAGCCGTTGTTCTCGGCGGTCTGCGCGAGCTTCTTGTTGTATTCGTAGTCCCAGCTGGTGCGCTGCTCAATGTCGCTGGTGACAAGGCCACCACTCACATTGGGTACCCAGTAGGCGAATTCAACTTCGTCGGCGACGCGTTCGGTTGTCATGGTGTCCCTCTCCTTCACGCGACACGACAAATCAGCCCTCCACCGTGCGAGGAGAGCCAAATATGCTGCGGCACTACAGGTTTGATGATTCTCGTTACGCGACGAGACGTCGTCGCATGCGGCTTCAGGACATCACCGGGCGACCGAAGTGGTCAACAAAATCGCTCAGCGTGAGTTTAAGGAGGCGATGGTGCACCCATCACCCGGTTCCCGTCGCTACGCGCTCAATTCCAGCGACAACTCCATCAGTTTCTTCGGCGCTGCGCACGGATCTCCCCCGCCAACCGGGCGATTCACAAACCAGGTGTAGACCCCCCGGCCCGGCGATTTGGCGGTCACACCGCACGTATCCGGCCGACGACCCTTCACCTGGGTGAAGCCGGTGGTGCCACCGATCTTGATGGTCTCGGTCGTGTAGCCCAGTGCGGTGGCAACCGACTTCTCCCGCCGAATCGTGTTCCACTCGAACCAGTGAAAACTGACCCACACATCGCCGGCGGCTTCCCACCGGCAGATCGGCCCGGTGAATTCGTTGTCCTTGATCGGCGCACCCACGGTCTCGGCGATCTGCTCGATTGTCAGTAATTCGCACTCAAGGCTCAGTCGCTCGAACTTGTCGGTGTCCACCCGCGCCTGACGACTCGGATTCGATGAGGCGGCAACGTCGGGACCGTCTGTCGTGGACCCACCGCAGGCGGTGAGCGCCACCATTGCACCGGCCACAACCGCCACCAGTTCCCGCGTGCACCTCATTTGGCGCGCTCAATCGAAATCCGTGCCAATTCACGCACTGCGTGACACACTTTCTCGATCCCGACGTTGTTGGCGCCTGTCTCGTCCATCCGCGCACTCCACTCGATGAAATCCGCGTCGAAGCCAATGCCGGTCTCGCAGACCGATCCTTGCCACGCGATGAATCCGGTATGCCCCGCGATCTCGACGTCCTGGATGAAGTCTTTTGTCCGCTCGACGCCTCCCCGCTCCCGATCGATTGGCGAGCCGCGATACCAGTTGAAAGAGACGCGCGCCGAATTGCCTGCCACCCACTGACACTCCGCCGTCGTCTCGGCGACTAGCCGCACACCGCTGAAACCGGTTTGAGTCGCAACCTCGTCCAGGTCGACGCCGCCGCACGCCCGGAACGACGGACCAGTAACCGTCGGAGTCGCGGTGGTTGTTTGGGCGTCGTCGGCGGCATCGTCGGCGCAGGCGGTGATAACTAACAGTGCCGCGATTAGCACGACGACTATCGAAACCCCTGACCGCACAATCAACTCCAACTCATCGCGAACCCGATAACGGCGGATATTCGGCATAGCCAACGTCGTTGTTACGGTAGCAGCAGTCGCGGTGTCCGGTGCCTGTTCGCTACGCACTCGCCTTCAACACAAGTTCCATCAGTTTGAGCGGAGCATCGCACGGATCCCCCACTGCCACTGGTTGATTCACGAACCAGGTATAGATTCCGCGTCCGGACGCTTTGGCGGTCACACCGCAGGTTCCCGGCCGTTGCGGGTCACGTTGAGTAAATACGGTCGCGCTGTTGATCTTTCGAGTCTCCGTCGTATAGCCGAGCCGGCGGGCAACATCCTTCTCGCGCGCCATCGTGTTCCACTCGAACCAGTTGAATGTCACCCACACATCGCCGGTGGCCGACCATCGGCAGATCGGGCCGGTGAAACTGTCGCCGATGATCGTCTGGCCGATTGCCTCGCCCATTTGCTCAGTGGTGAGCATCTCGCACTCGCGGTCGAACAAGTCGTATTTGTCGGTGTCAACCCACCCAGCTTGCGCATCATTCGATGCCCCTGCGGCCGCCTGCCGCTCAGCATTTCCGCAAGCCGCCAGGATCGATGCCAAGACGAAGAATCCCACAATCACCAGAGCACATCTAGCTGCCAAGGATTTCATCATCGCGCCCGCTCAATCGACAGGGTGGCCAACTCGCGAACGGCCTGACACAGTTTCTGCACGGGAATGTTGTTGACACCGCCATCTTGCCGTGCGGCTGACCATTCGATGAAGTCGCGACCGAATCCGATGGCAGTTTCACACACATGCGAATTCTTCGCGATGAATCCTGGGTAACCCTTGATCTCGATCTCTTCTATCGAATCCTTGCTCAATTGAATGCCGCCGCGTTCCCGGTCGATCGGCGACCCCCGATACCAGTTGAACGAGATGCCCGCATAACCGGAGTCAACCCATTCGCAGTCCGATGTGGTGCGCTCGGCCAATCGAAGCCCGACGAACCCCGACGCCGAAGCGACCTCGTCGAGTTGGACACCCCCGCACGTGGCGAAGAACGGACCAGTGTGCGACGGAACCTCCTCCGTCGCAGGTTCGGCTTCCCCGGAATCGTCGCCACAGCCCGACACCAACACAGCCATCACCATCGACAAACACACCGCAACAACGCTTGATCTCAAGTCGCCTCCACCCACCGGTATTCACGATTCGCAATACTGACATCACAGTATCAGTGGCTGCCCCAGCGGCGATGACTCGAATTCCAGCCAACCCAACCGCATCGAATTGAAACAAGTTCACCCGGTCGCGCCGCAGGCAACGCCCCGATTCGCCCCCTTGGCCGCACCATATGACTGGTCAGTAGGATCAATTGTCGCTGCCTATCCCCCTACGGCTACCCTCAAAGGGATGACCGAATCAACGAGCGCTGCGACCGATGCGTCAAATACCGCCACTGACCAGGAAACTCTTGCCCTGACCGGTGAGCGGACCAGCCCCGGAATTCCCGAGGAGAACTACTGGTTCCGTCGGCACGAGGTGGCCTATGAATACATCCTCGACGCCGTCGCCGGCAAAGACGTGCTGGAGGCCGGTTCCGGCGAAGGATACGGAGCGTCGATGTTGTCGACGCGCGCAGCGGCTGTCGTGTGCGTCGACTATGACGTCTCCGCGGTCGAACACACTCGTGCCCGCTATCCCCAGTTGACCGTCCACCAGGGCAACCTGATCGACCTGCCGCTCGCCGACGAATCGGTCGACGTCGTGGTGAACTTTCAAGTCATCGAGCACCTGTGGGATCAGCCACTGTTCATCCGCGAATGCGCGCGCGTGCTGCGACCAGGCGGTCGTCTGCTCATCTCGACGCCGAATCGCATCACCTTCTCACCGGGGCGCGACACCCCCCTCAACCCGTTCCACACCCGTGAACTCAACGCGCTGGAACTTACCGAACTCCTCGTCGAGAACGGCTTCGACATTCCCGAAATGCTCGGCGTACATCACGGCGACGCTCTACTCGATCTCGACGCAAAATGGGACGGATCGATCATCGACGCACAGATCAATCGAGCCCTGGCCGGGGAACCGTGGCCAGCATCGCTGACCGCCGACGTCGCAGGCGTCACCACTGCCGATTTCGCGATCCGTCCCGGCGACGTCGACGCAAGTCTTGATCTCCTTGCCTTGACGACTCGGGGATCATGACCGACCACGTTCCCGGACAGTTCACCCTGGTCCTGCATTCGCATCTCCCGTGGCTCGCCAACCACGGGCGGTGGCCCGTCGGCGAGGAATGGCTCTACCAGTCCTGGGCAGCGTCGTACCAGCCGGTCTTCGACGTTCTCCGTCGCCTCGCCGACGATGGTATGAAAAACCAAGTGTCCCTGGGTATCACGCCCGTCCTCGCCGCGCAGCTCGACGACCCGCACACAACCGCGTCGATGTATGAATGGCTCGCGGATTGGCAACTGCGCGCGATGGAATTGGCAACCAGCCGGGATCCGATCCGGCGTGAACACGGCAATCGCGAATATCGTTCGGCCGCAGCCGCTTTGACCGACTTCGAACAGCACTGGCGGCACGGCGGGAGCGCGGCCATCCGGCCGCTGATCGACACCGGCGTGATCGAACTACTCGGCGGACCGCTGGCACATCCGTTCCAGCCCCTCCTTCACTCCCGACTGCGCAGATTCTCCCTTGCCGAGGGTCTCGCCGATGCGCGGCGGCGGTGGGGGCATGTCCCGACCGGCATCTGGGCACCCGAATGCGCGTTCACCCCCGGCATGGAAGCCGAATACTCCGCTGCGGGCGTCGCACATTTCATGGTCGACGGCCCAACCCTGCGCGGCGATACTGCCCTGGGCCGTCCCATCGGTGACACCGATGTCGTCGCCTTCGGTCGTGATCTACAGGTCAGTTACCGCGTATGGTCGCCGAAATCGGGATATCCGGGTCACGCCGCATACCGCGACTTCCACACCTACGACCATGAGTCGGGCTTGAAACTCGCCCGGGTTACCGGTCGTACCGTTGATGGCCCCGACAAAGCTCCGTACGACCCCGTACGCGTGGACGCCGTTCTGGACCGCCATGTTGACGAATTCGTGAGTCATGTCCGACAACGTCTCATCGACGAGTCCCAGCGCATCGGCCGCGACGCACTCGTAGTCGCCGCCTTCGATACCGAACTCTTCGGCCATTGGTGGCATGAGGGTCCACAATGGCTCGAACGCGTCCTACGTCGCCTGCCCGAGGCAGGAGTCACCGTCGGAACCCTCGACAACGCGCGACGTGACGGATTCGTCGGCGCGCCAGTCGAACTCACCGATTCATCGTGGGGATCGGGTAAGGATTGGCGAGTCTGGGCCGGACCTCAGGTCGAGCATTTCGTCGATCTCAACGCTGAGGTCGTCGAGACCGCGCTCGACACCGTCGACAAGCAAATGGCAAGTCACCCAATGACATTCCGCGATCGGGTGAGTGATCAAATTCTGCGTGAAGCGTTGCTGACAGTGTCATCGGACTGGCCGTTCATGGTCTCCAAAGACACCGCTGCCGGATATGCCACCGATCGCGCGCACAAACACGCGCATGCCACGCGGGAGATCTGCGATGCCGCGGCGTCAGGCCGCTCCCAGACCGCAGCTCGACTGGCGGCGAACTGGAATCGCGCGGACAATCTATTCGCGGAGATCGACGCGCGCAGGTTGCCCGCGACGCTGGACGTAATCGAATCGGTCCCGCGGTCCCAGCGGTCACCATCCGAAGGGATCTGAGATGAAAATCCTGCTCGTATCCTGGGAGTACCCACCTGTCGTCGTAGGTGGACTGGGCCGACATGTACATAATCTCGCCATCAAACTGGCCGCCGACGGCAACGACGTCGTCGTATTGACCCGACGACCGACGGGTACCGACGCCCTCACTCACCCCACCGTCGATCATCGGGTCGAAGGTGTCCGGGTGATCGCTGCTGCTGAGGACCCCGGCGCATTCGATTTCGGCAACGACATGATGGCCTGGACTCTCGCGATGGGTCACTCACTGATCCGCGCGGGCCTGAAGATGGCTGCGTTCGGTGCTACCAATACCGGTGAGCCGTGGGTGCCCGACGTCGTGCACGCACATGACTGGCTAGTCGCGCATCCGGCCATCGCACTCGCCGAATTCTTCGACATCCCACTGGTTTCCACGATTCACGCGACCGAAGCGGGCCGTCATAGCGGCTGGGTATCGGGTCCAGTCAACCGGCAGGTGCACTCAGTCGAGTGGTGGCTGGCGGCTGAGTCCGATGCATTGATCACCTGCTCGACGTCGATGCGCGACGAGGTGAATCGACTCTTCGGGCCCGACATTCCCGAGATCAGCGTCATCCACAACGGAATCGACATCGCCACTTGGCCTTTCGCGGAGCGGCCGGTGCGAACCGGCGGGCCTGAGCTGCTATTCGCCGGACGACTGGAATATGAGAAAGGCGTGCAGGATCTGCTCGCCGCACTCCCGCGTATCCGGCGCAGCCACCCCGGTACGACGGTGACGATCGCTGGTGCGGGTACGCAACTGGACTGGCTCACCGAACAGGCAAAACGCCATCGGGTTTCCGGAGCGGTCGAGTTCATCGGCGGCGTCGATCACGAGGGCCTCGTCGACCTGATGCACCGCTGCGACGCGATCGTGCTGCCCAGTCGCTACGAACCGTTCGGCATTGTCGCACTGGAAGCCGCGGCAACCGGTGCGCCCCTTGTGGTTTCGACCGCGGGTGGCCTGGGCGAGGCAGTCGTCGACGGCGTGTCCGGGATGACCTTCCCGCCAGCCGACGTCACCGGACTGGCCGCAGCCGTGCGAGCCACCCTCAACGATCCAGCCGCAGCGTCGAATCGCGCCCGTCGCGCCCGTGAACAACTAACCGAAGACTTCTCCTGGGGCGAGGTAGCCGAACGGACGGCCGGTGTGTACCTGGCCGCCAAACGTCGGGTCCGGCACGCCATCGGGCGCCCGAATATCGTCGAACGTCCACTGCCGGAACGGGATCCGAATAGGCCGGCCTAGCCCCCATGAGAAAATCGTCCGAATAACTGTGCGGGAAGGGCAATATGCCCTTCCCGCACAGTTATTCGGACGATTTTCACCGAGTGGGGACCAGCTTCACAAAACGGACACCGGCCTGTCGTAGGATCGATGCATCATCGCAAATGCCATAGGAGAACTGATGCGTAGCAATATCTTTGACCAGGCCAACCAAGCGGTAACCAGCCAGGAACGATGGAGCCTTCAATCCACCAAGATGCTCCGCGTCGGATTCGGCCCCGACGTCCTGGCCGCGAAGGGCGCGATGGTCGCCTATCAGGGCCAGTTCCAGTTCAGACACGAAGGCGCCGGCAGCGTCGGAAACTTCCTCAAACGCGCGGTGACCAACGAGGGCGGCCAGATGATGCGCGTTTCGGGCCAGGGCGAGGTCTACTTCGCGCAGAACAACCACAACGTCTTCACGCTGCAGCTGGAGGGCGACGCCATCACCATCAATACGTCGAGCTTGCTTGCCTTCGACGCCGACCTCCAGTGGAAGATCACCACTATTGGCAATGCCGGCATGCTCGCCGGTGGACTGTTCAACCTCGAGGTCGCCGGTCACGGCACCGCGGGCGTCACCTGTCACGGGACCCCGCTGGTACTCGACTGTTCAAAGCAGCCGACCTTCGTCGACCCACAGGCCGCGGTGTGCTGGTCGGCAGGTCTGCAGCCAACCATCAAGAACGATATGAAACTCGGGGCACTGATCGGTCGCGGCTCGGGTGAAGCATTCCAGCTCGCTTTCCACGGCCCCGGATTCGTCGTGGTGCAGCCCAGCGAGGGGCGCAGCGTCCTACCAGGCTGAGCAAAATAGGCGCGGACGTCAGACGCCGCGCTGGTCGGCCTTCGCGGCCGCCTTCTTACGTTCGATGTCGGCCAGTGCGCGTTCAAGTTCCGCGCGCTGGGCCGCATTGGAATTCCAGTCGTCGAGCCGGTTTTTCACCACGCGGGCCGGAGCGCCGACCGCGATCGAATAGTCCGGGATGACGCCTTTCACGACGGCGTGCGAGCCAAGGACGCAGCCACGACCAACGGTTGTGTTGCGCAACACCGAGACTTTCGCCGCAACCCAGGTGTCGGCGCCGATCCGCACCGGCCCCTTGACGATGCCCTGGTCTTTGATCGGCATCTCGATATTGTCCATCTTGTGGTCGAAGTCGCAGATGTAGCACCAGTCGGCGACCAGAGTCGACGCCCCGATTTCAAGATCGAGGTATGAGTTGACGACATTGTTGGCGCCGAAGACCACTTTGTCGCCGATACGCATACTGCCCTCGTGCGCACGCAGTGAGTTGCCGTCGCCGATATGGACCCACCGACCGATCTCCATCCGCGCCAATTCAGGTGTCGCATGGATCTCGACGTTGCGGCCCAGGAAGACCATGCCACGCAGCACGATATGCGGATTGGCGGCCCGAAACCGGAAGAGCCGGTAATAGCGCACCAGATACCACGGGCTGTACGCGCGATTGGACAACACCCAGCGCAACGAGTCACGAGTCACGAAACGCGCCTGCATCGGGTCGCGTCGACGGCCCGCCCGCCAGCGCGATTTATAGGACGCATTCCACATCGTCGTCATCGGTGATCTCCCATCGCACTACGCACTATCCGTATCGGATATCCGGTCGACTTTATCGCTCGACACCGGCGCGCCGGGTGGGCGGACCCGTGGTCGGTCGACCACGGGTCGGCACACGATAGGCTCACATGCGTTGATGCCAGACCGACGGCGTCGAATCAGCGAGGAGAACAGATGCGTGCAGTGGTCCGCCGACTATCCGGTGCAGTTCGGGTCGCCGTCGGAGTCGCTACCGTCGCGGTGACCGCGACCGCGCTCGTTTCCTGCTCCGACGGTCACATCGACGTTCGTTCGGTTGCCAGCCCGGGATGGTCGAGTTTCGGCGGCAATGCCGCGAATTCCAACTACGCCTATCCAAGCGTCCCCGACGACCTGGCATTGCGTTGGTCCCGGCCGACCGGCGGACCGATCACTGCGCCGATCACGCTGTCGAACCAGTCG
This sequence comes from Gordonia sp. CPCC 205333, assembly GCF_048537885.1. NCBI lineage: Bacteria > Bacillati > Actinomycetota > Actinomycetes > Mycobacteriales > Gordoniaceae > Gordonia > Gordonia sp. CPCC 205333. The sequence goes on from NZ_JBCLVI010000005.1 coordinate 474,056, forward strand.
AATGTCGGGGTCACGGCTACGACGCCGAGCGGCTGTAATCTCCTCGTCCTCGACCCGAATTCGGGCAGGAAAAACTTCTGCAAGCGAATGCGTGACGGTGTCGCGGTCAATTCCCTACTCGTCGATCAGTACGACCAGCCGTATATCGGCGAGTCGACCGCGTTCCTCGCTTTTAACGCCGGCGGTGCGATTCGCTGGCGAATGCCGGTGATCGGGGTCCCGCTGTCGTCGAAGTTCGTCGCACCGGGTGTCGTACTGGCCGCGACCACACAGGGGCAGGTCCTCCTGCTCGACACCCAGACCAACACCTTCGTCGCGCCCGAAGTACGACTGCGGCCCGACATCCATCCCGAGGACGGCCTGTACGGCTTCGGGGACTGCGTCACCAATGGGCCACGCTGTGCCATTCCGGCACCCGCTGCAGTGGATATCGGCGCCGAGCGGATGTTCATCAACTTCTGGCCAAATGGTGCCATCGCCTCCCAAATCCGCGCATTGGACTACTCGGTGGTCGACGGAAAACGCGCTGTCCGCGAGGCGTGGCACGCGGACATTCCCGGCGGCGTCATCGGACCGGCGACGCTCTCGGCCGACGGCAAGACGGTATATACCTACAGCCGATTGGGGCAGATCTACGCCCTGCACGCCGACACCGGAAAAGTGAAGTGGCGCTTCGAGAACGGCGGCTACGGATTCGGCACGATGACGGTGTCGCCCAGCGGTGACATAATTCCGGCGGGAGTCGTCGGGGCACCGCTGAAGATGATCCACGACGCCGGCGACCACGCCGAACAGGTATGGCAGCGCGACGATCTCAAATCGGTGAGCCTGTCGACGCTGACCGAGGCGAAGACCGCATGGACTGTCGTGCGGGATGCGGGCAAGGATTCGCTGTCGCTCACCGAGGTGTCATCGACCGACGGAAAGACCAAACGCACACTGCCGCTACCTGATTCGGTTGGTTTCGCGACGGGAGTCGCGGTATCGCCGAAGGGGCAAATCGCGGTCGCGACGAATATCGGCAAGGTCTATTTCTTCGACAGCAAGTCCGAGTTCGAGTAGGTCAATCCAGTTCCCCTAGAACCGGACCCCAGCTTCGCAGATGAATCCGACGCCCTGCTTTCCGATCCTGGTCAATACCAGCGACAGTGACCGAGAACCTTTGAGCTTCAGCTTCTTTCGCAGTTTGTCCGGATCGACGTCCAGCCCGCGAACTAAGATCTCCAACGTCCCGCAGTCCTGCGCCGCGAGCGCGGTACGCAATCCACGTTCGGCGACGCCGACCTGTTCGATAACCCGAAAGCCGCGCTGGCCCAACGGAACTGCGTCGCCGGACAGGTAGGCGATCTGCGGATCCAGTTGCCACAACCCGTGCCGGACCGCGTAGTGACGCACCAGCCCAGCCCTGACCACCGCACCGTCGGGGTCGATGATCCACTCACCCGCACCGCGTACCTCTGAGTCATCAGGGTCGTCGGAGGTGACCTCCTCGACGCGCACGCTACCGTCGGCCTGGGTGCGCACCACTGTCGCGCGTTGGGCCGCAAGACCTTCGGCAGCGACGTCGTTCCACAGGCACGCCTCGCGAACCCCGCCGTCGAGTGAGGTGATCTGCACCTGTCCGTCAAATCCGAACCTTGCCCGCAACGCCAGATAGTCGATACCTGGTGCGGATTTCACCAGTAGCGGCTGACCGCCGTATGTGGTGAGCAACCCGAGCAACGATGGCTGCAGATCTTCCAATCGGAAGGTTCGCGAACCGCCGACGCGTCGCGCGGGATCGGCGATCACGACATCGGCGTGCGACGTCGGAGCAAGAGCATCAGCCCGCAACAGGGTCGCAGTGGGGACATTGTGCCGGGCCATCGACAATCGAACCGGATCGATGTCACTACCCATCACCGCTGAAATACCTTCGGCGGCAACGAGTTCACGGAGTTCAGCACCGATTGAACAGGTGACGTCGGCGACGACTACGCCGGCAAACCGGTAGCCGATCTCGGCGGCCCGCAACGCCGCGACCGGGGTTGGCGTCGCCTGTTGCGCGGCATCGTCGGTGAGCAACAAAATGTCGGCAGCGCGTAATTTCGCCCGCGCTCGTCGTCGACAACGCACCGTCTCGATCAGTGCCGCCTCATACGGCGTATAGCGGCTCTTCACCTCGCCGACGTCGGCGATCATCGACACCGCCGAAAGCTCCAGTGCCGAGACGTTTTCCAGCGCTTTGACGCCATGCCGGGATGTCAGAAACGCGACATCGTCGAGCGTGAACTGATAGCTCACGAATTCAGGTCCTACTCGGCCTTAGTCCCAGTCACCATAACGTTGTAGAAGAACTTTGGCGGCACCACTTTGCGCAGTACATTCTCATCGAGCCAGCTCAGCCGCTTCCAGCCGCCGAAGGCGAAACGACCCCAGCCCCAGCCCAACTTCTCCGGCGGCACGGCGGCCTCGAAGGTGCGGACCGGCCAGCCAAGGAACGCCGCGGCGAGTTCTTCGGTCGCGGTCTTGACGTTGGCGGCACCAGCCGAGCGGGCGATACCGGCCAACTCATCCGGGTCGAAGGTATGGATGTCAACGACGGCTTCGAGCGCTGCCGCACGCGACGACTCGTCGAGCTCGGCCTGTGGGCGACGCCAACTCTGCAGCGGAGCCAACTTGGTGACGTTGGTGGTCGCGAACCAAGTGGCTCGCGAGATCCAGCGCGCGTAGAAGTCACCGATAGTCGACGGCTCACCGGCGAACACGAACCGGCCACCGGGCTTGAGCACACGCAGAACCTCGCGCAGCGACTTTTCGACGTCGGGAATGTGATGGAGTACCGCGTGTCCGACGACGAGGTCGAAGGTGTTGTCGTCATACGGAATCTTCTCGGCGTCAGCGACCCGGCCGTCGACATCGAGGCCAAGGCCCTGCGCGTTGCGCAGCGCGACCTTGACCATGCCCGGTGAGAGGTCGGTGACCGACCCCTTTTCCGCGATCCCGGACTGCATGAGGTTGAGCAGGAAGAATCCCGTTCCGCAGCCCAGTTCCATCGCCCGGCCATAAGGAAGCTTGTCCGACTCGTCGGCGATGGCGTCGAATCGGCCACGCGCGTAGTCGATGCAACGCTGGTCATAGGAGATCGACCACTTCTCGTCGTAGGTCTCCGCTTCCCAGTCGTGGTAGAGCACCTGGGCGAGTTTGGTGTCCTTGAGGGCGGCGGCCACCTCTTCCTCAGTCGCGTGGGGATTCGGCTTCGGATCAGAGGATGGCGTGAGATTCGCAGTCATGGTTTTCGCTTCCGGTTGTAGAACGTGTAGCAATCTTACTTGCCGGTAAATCGAGCCTTACCTGGACCATTCTCGATGAACGAATCCATTCCGATCTTGCGGTCTTCGGTGGCGAACAACCCGGCGAAGACGTGCTCCTCGATGGCGAGGCCGGAAGCCAGGTCGACCTCGATTCCCTGGTCGATCGCTGCCTTCGCGGCCCGCAAAGCCACCGATGCACCGTTCTCGAACTGCGCGGCCCACTTGACAGCGGCGTCGTACACATCATCGGGGGCGACGACTTCGTCGACCAACCCGATCGCCAGCGCTTCGTCGGCCCCGACGAAACGACCGGTGAACACCAAATCCTTGGCCTTCGACGGTCCGATCAGCCGGGCGAGCCGCTGTGTGCCACCGCCACCCGGAATCACGCCGAGAAGAATTTCGGGGACACCCAGTTTTGCGTTGTCGCCGGCGATCCGGCGGTCGGCGCCGAGCGCCACCTCGAGCCCACCACCGAGGGCATATCCGGTGATCGCAGCGACGGTCGGCTTGGGGATATCGGCAATCGAACCCAGCGCGCTCTGCAACCGGCCTGCGACCTTCGCCATATCCGCGTAGGACATGTCGGTCATCTCTTTGATGTCGGCGCCCGCGGCGAGCACCTTTGGCCCGCCGTAGATGACAACGGCTTTGATGTCGTCGCGGATCGAGGCTTCCTCGGCTGCCGCCTGCAATTCCGTCTGTACCTGGCGGTTCAGCGCGTTCATCGGCGGCCGGTTGAGCGCGATGGTGCCGACGCCGGGGTGATCTTTGTGGGTTTCGAGGGTGACGAACTCAGGCATGCCTACAACCCTAAGGCCACTACCTATCCGGCCTCGACGCGGCTCCGAATACCCAATATGACGACGTCCTCCGACACCCGCCGACGTTTCGCCGTCATCGGTTCCGGGATCTCCGGCTTGATGGCCGCGCATGTGCTGGCTCGCAACGACCACGTGACTCTATTCGAAGCCGATGACCGCCTCGGTGGGCACGCCCACACCCACGAGGTGCCCATACCCGACGGCCGGAGCATCCATGTCGATACCGGCTTCATCGTGCATAACCGGCGGACCTACCCCACCCTGATTCGGCTATTCGACGAACTCGGGGTCCAGACTCGTGAATCAGATATGTCGATGTCGGTCACTATCCCCGGCGTCGGTCTGGAATACGCGGGCGGCAAGGGTATCCGGGGCCTGATCCCAACCGCGAGGTCGTTGCGCAATCGCCGGTATTTGCGGGTGCTCACGCAGGTGCCGAAGTTTCACCGCGCCGCGCGCGATCTGCTCACCGAAACCGAGTCCACTCCGATCTCATTGCGCGCATTCCTCGACGACATCGGCTTCGACGTGGATTTTCGCGATTTCTTCATCACACCACTGGTCTCCGCGGTCTGGTCATGTGATCCCGCCGACGCATTGGACTATCCCGCCCGTCACCTATTCACCTTCCTCGATCATCACGGCATGCTGTCGATCTCTGGATCGCCGACGTGGCGCACCGTCGTCGGCGGCTCGGCACGCTATGTGGAGCGAATCGCCGACGGTCTGCCCGACGTCAGGCTGGGCACAGCGGTATCCACACTGACGCGCCGGTCCGGCGGCGTCACGGTGACCACCGAGGCCGGAGCATCTGAGGAATTCGACGCCGCGGTTGTCGCAACCCATCCGCATCAGGCGCTGCGAATGTTGGCCAATCCCACTGTCCGTGAGCGAGACCTATTGGGCGCCATCACCTATTCACCCAACCGAGCGCTGCTGCATACCGACGAATCAGTGTTGCCGCGTACCGCGAACGCTCGCGCATCGTGGAATTATCTTGTGCCGCAGTCAGCTAAAGCGACCTCCGGTGTCGTCGTCACCTATGACGTGACTCGCCTGATGCGGTTGCCGTCGGATGGCCCGCGCATGCTGGTGACCCTCAACGGCTCCGAGTTCATCGACCCGGCCACGGTCATCGACGAAATGGCCTACGAGCATCCCCTTTTCACCACTTCCGCAGTCAGCGCCGCCGCGCGGCTCGACGAAATTGACTCGGACACAATGGCTTTCGCTGGCGCCTATCGTGGCTGGGGTTTTCACGAGGACGGTGCCCTGTCCGGCCTTCGCGCGGCGCAGCGACTCGGTGGTCGCTGGACCGAAGAGTCGACGACCCCGGTAGCACTGGTCGGCCGATGACTCATACCCGCGCGATGTACCGCACCGATATCACCCACCGACGCACCTCGCCGGTCGCCCACCAGTTCCGATACCGGAGCCTGTCGTGGTTCATCGATATCGACGACGTCACCCCGATCACCCGCTGGCTGCGGCCATTCGTCAGCTTCCGCGCGCAAGATCATTTGACTCCGCCGACGCATGGTCTCGACACCTTGCGCGGGCGAGTCGACGCCGAACTCGAACGCCACGGCATCACGCCGCACGCGGGCAAGGTGACCGCGTTGCTCAACGCTCGCGCACTGGGTTATGTCTTCGATCCACTCACCCTGTACTGGTGTCACCGCGACGACGGCCAGCTGTATGCCGTTCTCGCCGAAGTACATAACACTTACGGTGGAAGGCATTGTTACGCAGTGGTCCCCGACGAGCAAGCGCGAGCACGTGTCGACAAAGAATTCTACGTGTCGCCGTTCAACGTCGTCGGCGGCCATTACTCGATGCGCGTACCCGAACCCGCTGACGCGCTGGCAATCGACATCACTTGGTATCCGCCGAGCGGCCAACCCTTTCATGCTGCGGTTCGGGGCACCAGGGTACCGGTAACCAACCGCGCCGTCGTTGCCGCACAGCTACGCGCCCCGCTTACGCCGATCGTCGTATCGGCACGTATTCGGATTCAAGGAATTGCCCTGTGGCGCAAAGGCCTTCGAATCATCCCCCGTTCAGCTACCCGAGTGAGGAGACACTCATGACGATGGAATTCCACCTGCGACCACCAGTTGTAGACACCCGCTCGTGGCCCGATGTGGCGTCCGTACCGGCCGGCGTACGTGCCCGCGTCGCCGCGCCGATCACCTTGTCACTGTTGCGCCGAGCAGCCGACCGCGCGGGAATCTGCGTCGAAATCGCTTCCGGCACACCATCGCATATCGACGCACCGACGATGATGATCGCCGACCCCGACGCCTTCGCACGCCGGGTCGGGACCAACGGACTGATCGGACTTGGCGAGTCATATATGGCGGGCGAATGGGATTCACCCGATCTGGTCGACGTCCTGACCCGGCTGGCCGGGATCATCGCCACCTCGGTTCCCCGATGGTTACAACGCCTACGGGCCCTCCATCTGACTTCACCACCGGCCTCCGACGACCCGGCGAAAACCAACTCACGCAACAACATCGCTCGACACTACGACCTCTCCAACGAATTCTTCGCCGGCTTTCTCGACGAGACCATGACCTACTCCGCCGCCCTATTCCATGATCCCGACGCCGCACGCTGGGATAGTCTCGCGCAGGCACAACGACAAAAGATCGACCGCTTGCTGGATCAGGCGGGCGTGACGAGGGGAACACGACTACTCGAAATCGGCACCGGTTGGGGCGAATTGGCCGTACGTGCTGCCGCTCGCGGCGCGCGAGTTCATTCGGTCACGCTTTCGAGTGAACAACTCGAAGCAGCGCGGGCCAAGGTGAATGCGGCGGGACTCGCTGATCGCGTTGACATCACCCTGACCGACTATCGCGACCTGACCGGGAAGTATGACGCCGTGGTGTCCGTCGAGATGATCGAAGCGGTCGGTTACGCCTATTGGCCGACCTATTTCGCAACCCTTCGAAGCCTCGTGACGCCGGGCGGAAGGATTGCGCTGCAAGCAATCACGATGCCGCACGACCGAATGCTGGCCAGCCGCAACACCCATACCTGGATTCAGAAGTACATCTTCCCCGGCGGCCTGCTCCCATCCACCCAGGCCGTCGTCGACAACGCGGCGGCGGTGGGTCTGCGCGTCACCGACCGCCTGAGTATGGCACCCCATTACGCACAGACGCTGAAGTTGTGGCGGCATCGATTCGACACCGTTGGCGTGGCGTCATTGCCACCCGGCGGCGATGACGTCTTCGTGCGGATGTGGCACTTCTATCTGACGTATTCCGAAGCGGGTTTCCGATCGAATTATCTCGACGTCGAACAGTTCACCTTCAGCGTCGACGACGGCGAGGGACATCATGTCTGACTTCGCCCTCGTGACCCTCTACTCGACGGTCGCACTGTTCCTGGTGCAAGCCATCGCCTATGTCATCGGGCGCCGGATCGGTCGGTACAACGTGGTCGATGTCGCGTGGGGCGTCGGTCTGGTCGCCGTCGCGATCGTCGCTCTGATCGTCGGCGACGGCGACCTGACTCGGCGGATCGCGCTCGCGGCGATCGTGACCGTCTGGGGTGTGCGGCTGTCCTGGCATATGTGGCGCAAAAGCGCGGGCGCGGGTGAGGATCCACGCTATGTCGCCCTCCTGGAACGTCACGGCGGCGCGCGAACCATCACGGTCATCACCCGGATCTTCGTCACCCAGGCGCTCGCTCAATGGGTCATCTCACTGCCGGTCCAGGTGGCCGCGGTGAGCGGTCCCGTCAATGATGGTTGGTGGTTGTTGGCCGTCGCGGGGATCGCCCTATCAGTCGCCGGGATCGGTTTCGAAGCAACCGGCGACTGGCAGTTGCGTCGCTTCAAATCGGATCCGCGCAATCGCGGAGTCGTGATGGATCGCGGACTGTGGGCGTGGACACGTCACCCCAACTATTTCGGGGACGCTTGCGTGTGGTGGGGTATCTTCGGCATATCGGCCGCTGCCTGGCCGGGTGTGCTGACGATCGTGTCGCCGGTCCTGATGACATATTTCCTGGTCTTCGCGACCGGCGCTCGGCTACTGGAACAACATATGGCCAATCGTCCTGGATTCGCCGAATACCAGCGCCGCACAAGCTTTTTCATCCCACGGCCACCCAAGGTCTGAGATGATGGCGACCAGCGCTGGCAGGATGGACCTAATCGAGGTGGACGATCGGCGGGATATACGAGACCGTCGGGAAGCGACCGGAAGGACACGTATGGATCAGCGGGCGTCTGCCGAAGCCACGACCTTGGACGCGCTGCTCGTCCGCGTCGGGGATGGCGACACCGCCGCATTCAGCGACTTCTATCACCGCACGTCCGCGCGGACCTATGGTCTCATCCTGCGGGTGCTGCGCGATCCGGGTTACAGCGAAGAAGTACTGCAAGAGGTCTATCTCAACGTCTGGCGCTCAGCCCGATCCTTCGACTCCTCCACCGGCTCGGTGATGGCCTGGCTGCTGACCATCGCGCATCGCCGCTCGGTCGACCGGGTGCGGGCCGAACAGGCCGCGAGTACGCGCGACGCCAAATACTCGGCGGCTACGTACACACCGCCGCGCGACGACGTCGCCGACGCGGTAGTGCACGGCTCCGAGTCGGCGACGGTTATCGACTGCCTGGACACGCTAAGCGACGCGCAACGACTAGCGGTCGAATCGGCGTACTACAACAGCCGCACCTACCGCGAGGTCGCCACCGATCTCGGCCTTGGGCTCTCAGCGGTCAAGGCGCGTATTCGGGACGGCCTGCGCCGGCTGCGCGAATGCGTGTCGGGGGTGAACACCGATGCCTGAATTGTCTTCCGAAGAACTGCTCGACCTGGCCGAGGTCTTCGCACTCGACGCGCTCGACGACGCCGAACGACGCGATATCTCACTCGCGCTCGCGGCAGCAGCTCCCGATGTGCGCAGGCGATTCGAATCGGTGGTGGTCGAGGTTCGAGAGACATTGGCCGCACACTCGGCGACCTTCGCTCTCGCACCGCCCGCCCGGGCCTACGATTCACTCATGGCCGAAGTAGCCCCGGCGTCGGGCGCTACGGTTACCGATCTGACATCACGACGTCGGCGTCTGGTCGTGGCACTCGCCGCCGCTGCTGCGGTCATCGTGGTCGCACTCGGCGGCATCGGCATCGCATCCCGACTCGGCCAGTCCCCCACGCCGCCACCATCGGCCGCCGAACAGCTGATGTCGGCTCGCGATCTTCGAACATCGTCGGCGGCGGTCCCCGGCGGCGGCACGATGACCGTGCTCTACTCGCGTAGCGCGAATTCCGCCGTCGTGGTTCTCAACGATGTCCCGGCACCGACGGCCCAGACCGCCTACCAGATGTGGAAGGTACCCGGTGCCGGAGCGCCGAAATCCCTCGGCGTGATGGACGCCGCGTCGATTACCCCGTCGACTCGGGTCTCGGTACCGAATATCGAAGCGACGTCGGCGATTTCGGTCAGTGTCGAACCACCTGGTGGCTCGCCGACGCCGACGAAGGTCGTCGTATCGGTGCCCTTGAATGGCTAGGCCGTCTGTGCCGGCGAAGGGAACCGGGCGATGACCGGTCCCGCGATCATGTGGTTTCGGCGTGACCTGCGCTTCATAGATCTCCCACCGCTCCTCGCGGCGGCCGATCGCACCGAGGAGGCTCTTGCGGTATTCGTCCTCGACGATGCGCTGCTGAGCACTTCCGGTACCCCGCGGACAACATTTCTCGTCGGCTGCCTGAACGCACTCAACGATGACCTTGGCGGCCGGCTGCACATCCTGCGTGGCCCACCGGCCACCGCCATTCCGGCCCTCGTTCGCGACGTCGAGGCCGACTCGGTGCACATCAGCGCCGACTTCGGCCCCTATGGCGTCGCACGCGATACCGAGGTACGTACCGCCCTCGACGAGATCGGCGACGGCGTACCCCTGATCGCGACCGGCTCGCCGTATGCGGTTTCGCCCGGCCGCATCCTCAACAAGACGGGTAAGCCCTATCAGGTGTTCACACCGTTCCGTCGAGCCTGGCTCGACCACGGTTGGCATACACCCGCTCGCACTGGACCGGACACTCTGCGCTGGCGTGACCCGGCCGATCTGAGAGCACATGTGCCGCTCGAATCCGTCTTCGGTGACATCGGTGGCGACGGCCCCCAACTCCCCGCGGTCGGCGAACGAGCAGCACTGAAACGTTGGCGTACCTACCTGCACGAAGATCTGGACACGTACTCCGCCGAGCGCGACCGACCCGATCTCGACACAACGACGCGGCTGTCGGCCTATCTGAAATTCGGGTGTATTCATCCGCGCACTATCCTGCACGAAATGCGTTCCCGCAGTGATGAAAACGCGCGGACGCTACGCAGTGAACTGGCCTGGCGCGACTTCTACGCCGACGTTCTGTACCGCCGCCCCGACACCGCACGGCAGAACTACAACACGAAATTCGACGGCCTTCGATACAACTCCGGTCCGCAGGCCGATGCCGCGTTCCATGCCTGGTGCACCGGCCAAACCGGCTACCCGATCGTCGACGCCGGGATGCGGCAGTTGCTCGCCGAGGGCTGGATGCACAACCGGGTCCGCATGATCGTCGCGTCCTTCCTCACCAAAGATTTGCATCTCCCGTGGTGGTGGGGCGCAAGGCATTTCATGACATATCTCGTCGACGGCGACTTGGCGTCGAATCAGCACGGATGGCAATGGACCGCGGGCTGCGGCACCGACGCGGCGCCCTACTTCCGAGTTTTCAACCCGACCGGCCAGGGCGAACGCTTCGATCCCGCAGGCGATTACGTCCGCCGGTGGGTGCCCGAACTGCGCGGCATCGACGGCAAAGCCGTGCATCAGCCGTGGAAGGTTTCGGACTCGACCGACATCGGTGGCTATCGGCCGCCGATCGTCGATCATGCGGCCGAGCGCATCGAAGCACTCGCCCGCTACGACGAGCTGTAGCGCGGTGTACCGCCGCTGACCTGCCACGGCAGTTATGCTCACTCACGTGGGCGCACAGGGCGAGCCAATCCAACTCGACGTCGAAGGCAAGACGGTCCGTATCTCCAGTCCCGATCGGGTGTATTTCCCCGAACGTGGCGAGACCAAACTAGACCTGGTCAACTACTACCTGTCGGTGGGCGATGGAATTGTGCGCGCCCTACGCGACCGACCCTGTATGTTGCACCGTTTTCCCAAAGGTGTCACCGAGAAGAAGGTGCATCAGAAGCGACTGCCGGCGGGCGCTCCGGACTGGATCGAGACCTGCGAGATCTTCTTCCCGCGCTACGGCCGCACCGCCGATGAGCTGTGTGTGACCGAGTTGGGCAGCGTCATCTGGGCGGTACAGATGTCGACTGTCGAGTTTCATCCGTGGAACTCGCGGCGATTCGACCCCGAAGTTCCCGACGAATGGCGGATCGACCTCGATCCAATGCCGGACTGCCCGTTTGACCGTATTCAGCGGGTGGCGCATGTCGTCGAGGAGATCCTCGATGAATTGGGTATGCGCGGTTTTCCGAAGACATCGGGCGGTCGGGGCCTGCACATCTACGTGCGCATTGCTCCCGAATGGGGTTTTCCGCAGGTTCGGCGAGCAGCGCTTGCGTTCGCGCATGAGGTCGAACGTCGGGCACCGTCCGAAGTCACGACGATGTGGTGGCGTAAAGACCGCGATCCCACGGCCGTGTTCGTCGACTACAACCAGAACACCAGGGATCACACGATGGCATCGGCGTATTCGGTACGCGGCAATCCGCGTGCGACAGTCTCAGCTCCGTTGCGCTGGAACGAGATCGACAACATCACCCCCGACGATTTCACCATCGCGACGATGCCAGCTCGCTTCGCCGAACTCGGTGACTTACACGCGGAGATCGACGACGTCGCCTATCGCATCGACACTCTGCTCGATTGGGCCGACCGGGACGACCTGCCCGAGGACGACAACTCCGAATTGGAATGACGTCGATGCGACACCGCCGACGGCGGCCGTCGTCACGTACTTAGAATTTCAGGCCGTCCTTGTTCTGCGCGGACATAGTCGCGAAATACTCCGTGGAGTTCTCGAACGCGAGCCCGGCGAAATTACCGTCGGACGGAACCGCAGGCTCTATCGGCTCGATAATTCGTTGCACGGCAAGCAGATCCGCCACCGTCTCGTACCGCGCGATCTCCTTGAGCTGGGTCCATGTCGGCGGCAGTAGAAAACATGTGCCGGCCGCCCAATCGTCCAATGCCCCGGCCGCTGAGCGCCAATACGCCTCTTCGACCTCGGTTGTCCGATCGTCGGCAACCTGGCCGGCCGGTAGTGCGGCAAGAAAGAAATGCGTATCGTAGCGACGCTTCTCATTCTTCGGCGTAATCCAATGTGCTAGTGGCACAAGGTAATCCGCGCGCAGAGCGAGTCCGTTATTCGCCAGGAACTCGGCGAGCGACAGAGTTCGATCCTCCAGGAGTGCGCGTTGTGGCGCCAGCGCCCCCACGTCAAGTGTCGAGCCATCCACGGTGCCGACCAGAAGGACACCGCATTCCTCGTAGGTCTCCCGAACCGCCGCGCAGACCAGCTTTTGGGCCACCTCGTTATCGGTATCGAATTGTGTTGCCCACCAGTCGATTCCAGGTCCCCGCCAAGTAATATCGGCGCCGCCATCGCGAGGATCTACCCCGCCACCGGGAAACACCGTCATACCGCCGGCGAACGCCATCTGCTTGACGCGATGTTGCAGGAACACCTCGATGCCCTGCTCACCGTCTCGGACCAAGACCACTGTCGAAGCATCTTTTAGCGGCGCGACCGTCGACTCGGAACCCTCAGACATCTGTGCCTCACTTTCACTCACTGTGAGGCACGCTACTTAACGCGTCGGCCTAGCGAACGCTCGGGTGCCCACTGCACTGTTCTACCCGCGACGATGTCCGCCCGCCGACCGCTGACGTCGAGCGAAGAAGCGACCGTCAATGCGGTCGAGTGCGATGCGCTGGCTGAACGCTGTCGACAAGTTCTGTGCGGTCAGCACGTCATCGAGCAGGCCCTGCGCGACAACTGTCCCCTCGGCGAGGAGCATCGCGTGGGTGAAACCCTCCGGGATCTCCTCCACGTGGTGGGTGATCAGCACGGTAGCCGGTGCGTCGGGATCTTGAGCCAGGCGCCCGAGCCGCTCAACTAACTCTTCTCGTCCGCCGAGGTCGAGTCCTGCGGCGGGTTCGTCGAATAACAATAATTCGGGGTCGGTCATCAATGCCCGCGCTATGAGGACGCGTTTACGCTCCCCTTCCGACAATGTGCCGAAACGTCGGCCCGCGAGATGTTCGGCGCCCATCGACTCCAGGGTGTCGATGGCCTGCCCGCGGTCGATATCGTCGTAACGCTCCCGCCACCGTCCGATCACCGCGTAACCGGCTGAGATCACCACGTCGCTGACCACTTCGTCATCAGGAATCCGGGCCGCCAGAGCGGGACTGGACACACCGATCCGCAATGACAATTCACGCAATTCGGCGCTGCCCAGGCGTTCGTCGAGCAGCCGCACGGTCCCCGACGTCGGGTGCAGCCGACCCGCCGCGATGGAAAGAAGCGTCGTCTTGCCCGCGCCATTGGGACCGAGAATCACCCAGCGCTCATCCAGTTCGACCTGCCACGACAGTGGTCCCACCAGGGCACGGCCATCGCGTACCACCGAGACATCGCGCAGGTCGATCAAGAGGTCTGGATTGGACTGGGAGGAGTCGGCCGTAGTCACCTCACCCATACTATTGAGCCGGTCCGCCAAGGCGCTCACTTACCGCGTCGGGCGAAGGTGTGTCGCGTGGTTCGGGAATAATCGACGTCGCTCATCGTTGAGATTCGACGTGGCTGTTCCTCTCTCACTACTCGATCTCGCGCCAGTCAATCTCACCGCGGGCGAAACGCTCGCGGACAGCATCAAACATAGCGTGACGATGGCCCAGAACGCGGAAGCCGGTGGCTACGAACGCATCTGGTACGCCGAACACCACAACATGCCGACCATCGCGTCAGCCGCTCCAGCGGTGCTCACCGGAATCATCGCGGCGCAGACGTCCACCATTCGATTGGGCGCGGGCGGTGTGATGCTGCCCAATCACGCGCCGCTCACCATCGCCGAGCAGTTCACCACGCTGGCCGCCGCCCATCCCGGCCGCATCGACCTCGGCCTGGGCCGGGCACCAGGAACCGACCAGCAGACCTTCGCCGCGTTGCGTCGCAACGTCGCATCGGCCGAACGATTCCCCAGCGATGTCGTCGAGTTGCAGGCATACCTCCGCGGCGAGTCCCGTATTGCGGGGGTGTCGTCGCTGACCGGTCAGCCGACCGACGTCGAGTTGTACATCCTCGGGTCGTCGTTATTCGGCGCACAGCTCGCCGCCCAACTGGGTCTGCCGTATGCATTCGCCTCACATTTCGCACCGCAGGCACTCGATCAGGCGATTACCATCTACCGCAACGAGTTCCGCCCCTCGGACGCACTCGCCGAACCGTATCTGATCGCGGGGATGACCGCGATCGTCGCCGACGATCCCGACGTCGCCGAGGACCAACGGCAAAAAGTCGTCCACAGTCGGGTTCGTCGGCAATTGCCTGCCGACCGCGTCTACAGCGACGAGGAGATCGACGCACTCCTGTCGACTCCGGGCGGCGCGTCGATCGCCGACATGATGCGATACAGCGCCGTCGGAACCCCCGACGTCGCACGCGCGGCCATCGAAGATTTCGCCGCATATACAAACGCCGACGAATTGATCATCGCGCCGACGGCACTTGATCGAGCGATTTGGCATAACACCGTGACGGCGCTGGCACCGTCGGCACCCGAGGTGTCAGCTTCGGGCCTCCACCGGGAAACTGCGGCGTCGTAACCCGGTTCTCCCGTCGTTCGCGAAAATCGTCCGAATAGTTGCTCGGCGAGGGCATATTGCCCTAGTGAGCCAACTATTCGGACGATTTTCCCGAGGCGAGGGGCCTCGACGGTAGTGGTGAGGGCACCGAATCAGGTTCCGACGGCCACTGGGCGATCACCGTCACCGATCCCGGTGCGATCTCGGTGAATCCGGCGTCTCGCACGGCGACCATCGTCCCTCGACTTTCGGCGTCGAGCAACCGCGCCCAGATGGCCTGTTCCGGGGCACACACTTCGATCGGGCAGCCACCCTGATGCCACGCCCGAGCCTGCTCAAGCGACATCAACTTCACGCCGAGCATCGCGCCGTGGCCCACCTGGGCCGCCAACTTGCCGACGGTCATCTCCAATGCCGGGTTGATCCACAGCACCAACGTGCCGACACTGCCGTCAGGTGTCGAAGGCAGTTCACCGTCAACCTCGGTTCCGCCGATCTGCAATCGCTTGATCCGGGGGTCGACGTCGCCGACTCGGCCGGGCACGAAGGCGCGGGCCTGCGCCGTACCGTGCGACGCCGTGATGCCCCAAACTTGCTGTGCGGCTTGCCAATGCGAAGTGCGTGCGCGTCGGGCGATCTTGCGGATGCGCGCAGCGCACCACGCGTCCAGCTCCGCCGCCCACGGCCCGTCACCGCCGCTGCGCTCGTCAAGACACAACAACACCACGGCGCGCGCGGCTGCGATCAGCAGTTCGGCCCGACCCGGCGGGTCAGTCTTCTCGATCCGCAACACCATCGCCATCGCGAGAACTTTGGCCGGGTCGTCGTAGTCATCGGCACCGCCGACGTAATCACGCAGTCGTTGGTACGCGTCGTCGAACTGCCCCAACCTACCGACCTTTGATCGACGAGGTACGCGGGGTGGTGAAGGTAGCAACGCAACTGAAGTCCCGGTCGCCCCGCGCCCACGACGACGCCATCGGATACACGTAACTGACTTCGACATCCGATTCGGTTGCGGCCGTAGGTGCATAGACCGACAGCTGATCGACACACTGCTGGGCCTTTTGTTCGGCCTCGGTCGCCGTCGGCGCACTCGTCCCGGTCAACGTGATCTCATAGAACACCTCGGCCCGGTGCGAAGTTGTGCAGGACACGACGTCGAGGTCAGTAACCTTCGACTCACCTGCGGAGTTCTTCTTCGACAGATCCAACTCCGATAGGCAGTCGCCCACGCTGACATCGATCCCGGTCGACGGAACGACCGGGACTGTGAACGACGGGATGGCAAACTTCGACGAATCGGAGCCGCTCGCTCGGTCATCGTCGTCGAGCACATCCGTGACGGCCCCAAGCACAAGCAAACCCACGAACCACAGTGCACCGCAAACGATTCCGGCAATTGCCAGACCGCGACCCTTCTGCCCTCTGGTTTTGATCTGATTCAGCGCGACGATGCCGAAGATCACGCCGAGCAGGCCAGCGCAGATGATCGGAATCAGGCCGGTGACCAACGCTGCGATCGCCAGCCCATTGGTGGTCTGTGACGCCGGATTCGGTGGCGGCGGTGCGTACCCGTACGGCGCACCGGACGGCTGATTTCCCCACTGTGGGCCGCCCGGCGGCGAATAGCCTTGCTGCGGTTGATATCCCTGATTCGGATCTACCGGTGACGAGTAGCCCTGCTGTGACGGATAACTCGGCTGCGGCTGATAGCCCTGCTGCGGTGGGTTCGACTGCTGCTGCGGATCCCAGTTGGGTGGTCCAGGTTGTGACATAGCGGATTACATTAGCGGAACGCGTCGCAACGTGCCGTCGACGGCATCGGCGGCCTCAATCTCGTGGCGGGTCACGCCGAGGATGAAGAGCACCGCGTCGAGGAACGGATAGCTGAGCGCCGTGTCGGCGATCTCGCGTAGTGCGGGTTTCGCATTGAATGCGATACCCAGACCGGCGGCGGTCAGCATATCGATGTCGTTGGCACCGTCGCCGACGGCGATCGTCTGCTCCAGTGGTACACCGACCTGGTCGGCGAAGGCTCGCAGCGAACGTGCCTTGGCAGCGCGATCGATAACCTCACCCACCACCCGGCCGGTCAATTTGCCGTCCACGATCTCCAGGGTGTTGGCCCGGACGAAGTCCAGCTCAAGTTCATGGGCCAGCCCGTCGATGACTTGACGGAAGCCCCCGCTGACCACTCCACAGTGGTAACCGAGGCGGTGCAGAGTACGGATGGTAGTCCGGGCGCCCGGCGTGAGCTGCAATGCCGACGCCACTTCGTCGACTACCGATTCATCAAGTCCGGCAAGGGCTTTCACGCGTTGATGCAATGACTGCTCAAAGTCGAGTTCGCCGCGCATCGCCGCTTCGGTCACCGCCGCGACTTCGGCTTCTTTGCCGGCCTTCGCGGCCAACATCTCGATGACTTCACCTTGGATCAGCGTGGAATCGACGTCGAAGACGATCAGGCGTTTGGCGCGACGCGACAGTCCGGCCCGCTCCACAGCTACGTCGACGCCGTGTTTGACGGCGACCGCGGACAGCCCTTTGCGCAGCGCCACGTCGCCCTCGGCATCGTCCGAAACGACACTGACGAGCAACTCCAGTCCGGTCACCGGGTAGTCCGCGATACCTCGGATCGCATCGATATTGCCGCCCTGACTTGCCAACTCCGACGCCAACGCGCGAAAGGCGCGAGCGGTGACCGGGCTACCGAGTACAACCACGGCGTGCGAGGACCGGGTGCCGCTGCCCGGATCATGCCCGACCTCCACATGCACGGTGATCCCCGCGCTGACATGCCCGCCCGCAGCCATCGCCTGCTCGACCGAATCTTGGAGTTCTTCGGGATCGTCGGCTCCGGTGACGAGCACCCCGAGAATCAGACGTCCCCGAATCACGACCTGTTCGACGTCGAGTAATTCAACCTGCGCCGCCGCCAACGCCCCCATCAGCGCCGATGTGACGCCCGGTTTGTCGGGGCCGCTGACGGTGATGAGGACGTTCGACGGAGCTGTACTTGAGTTAGCCACCACTGTTCGGTGAGTTGTGTGGACTAGTGTCCGCCACCGGGTCCGGTATGCGCCTCGGCTCGCATTCGCTCGATCATGTGCGGATAGTGCAGCTCAAACGCTGGACGCTCCGAACGGATACGGGGCAGCTCGGTGAAGTTGTGCCGCGGCGGCGGGCAACTGGTTGCCCATTCGAGCGAGTTACCGAAACCCCACGGGTCGTCGACGGTCACAACTTCGCCGTAGCGGTAGCTTCGGAAAACATTCCACAGGAACGGCAGCGTCGACAGACCCAGAATGAATGCGCCCGTCGTCGACACCATGTTCAGCGTCGTGAAGCCATCTGACGGCAGGTAGTCGGCGTAACGACGCGGCATGCCTTCGTTGCCCAGCCAGTGCTGCACCAGGAAGGTGAGGTGGAAGCCGACGAAGGTGAGCCAGAAGTGGATCTTGCCCAGCTTCTCGTCGAGCATGCGTCCGGTCATCTTCGGGAACCAGAAGTAGATACCCGAGTAAGTCGCGAACACAATCGTGCCGAAGAGCACATAGTGGAAGTGCGCGACAACGAAATACGAGTCAGACAGGTGGAAGTCCAGCGGCGGGCTGGCCAGGAGCACACCGGTAAGTCCACCGAAGAGGAAGGTAACGATGAAGCCGACCGCGAATAGCATCGGCGTTTCGAACGTTAAGTGCCCCTTCCACATCGTGCCTATCCAGTTGAAGAACTTCACACCGGTCGGCACCGCGATGAGGAATGTCATGAATGAGAAGAACGGCAATAGAACGGCACCGGTGACGTACATGTGGTGCGCCCACACGGCTACCGACAGGGCCGCGATCGAGATAGTCGCGTAGACCAGGCCGTTGTAACCGAAGATCGGCTTGCGACTGAACACCGGGAATACCTCGGACACGATGCCGAAGAACGGTAGCGCGATGATGTACACCTCGGGGTGACCGAAGAACCAGAACAGGTGCTGCCAGAGCAGGACGCCGCCGTTCGCCGGATCGTAGAGGTGGGCACCGAACTGACGGTCGACCTCCAGACCCATCAGGGCCGCGGTGAGCAGCGGGAACGCGAGCAAGATCAGAATCGACGTGATCAGGATGTTCCAGGTGAAGATCGGCATGCGGAACATCGTCATGCCGGGTGCGCGCAAACAGATCACCGTGGTGACCATGTTGACGGCACCAAGGATCGTGCCCAGACCGGAGACGCCGAGACCCATGATCCAGAGGTCACCGCCAACGCCCGGCGAGTGAATCGCATCGGTCAGCGGGGTGTAGGCGGTCCAGCCGAAGTCAGCCGCACCACCGGGGGTCAAGAAGCCGGAAACCGCCACGCTCGAACCGAACACGAACAGCCAGAAGCCGAAGGCGTTCAGACGTGGGAACGCGACGTCGGGCGAACCGATCTGCAGCGGAAGCACGAAGTTCGCGAACCCGATGACGATCGGTGTCGCGTACATCAGCAGCATGACGGTGCCATGCATGGTGAAGAGCTGGTTGAACTGCTCGGTCGACAAGAACTGAAGACCCGGATGCGCCAGTTCGCCGCGCATCAGCAGGGCCATCAGGCCGCCGATCAGGAAGAACGCGAAACACGCGACGATGTACATCATGCCGATCAGCTTGTGATCGGTCGTGGTCAACAGCTTGTAGAGGAACGACCCCTTCGGCTGGTAGCGCTCCGGGAACGGGCGCTCCACTGCCACCTTGGGGGTGGGCTGGTCTACCGCAGTCAACAGATCCTCCTGAAGTTCACAAATCCCAGTATCGAACTTGCTGGCGTAGCAAGCCGCACGCGTTTCGTCGATCAATGATGGACGCAACTCGCACACGGACAGGCCACACCCGATGGGTTGATCCTAAACCCTTCACGTGGACAAAGCGGAGTGGGTCCTACGAACTGTCGTATTTGATTGCGCGGAGGGCCGTTTTGCCCGGTCGCAGCCGATAGCTCGCCCGACCGCGGCGCGCCGCGCCGATTCCGAGTTGGGCCTCGGATCCGCGGGCGGTGCGCTCAGTCGCGCGAAACCCGGTGTGCCAGACCCACAGTGCTAGCGTGATCGGGTGTTGCGCACCCTCCCTCGTCGTATTCGGTCGGCCCACTCTCGTCGCACTGGCCGGATCGCGCTGCAGGTCGGACTCGCCGGCGCCGTCGCGGTCGGGGTGCTCAGCGGCTGCGGTGAAGAACCGCCGTTGACAACGCCCGAGGGCAAACTCATCTCGACGTCGACGACGAGAATCGCCGACGTCAACGTCGTATCGGCCGACCGCGACTTCGCACGTACCTGCCTGGCACCCACTGCTCCCGACGCCGGTAAATCCGATGTCGCGCGCATCGTCGTAACCGATCCCGCACTGCTCGACGCGATCTGCGGCCTGGGAATAGGGCCGAAAGTCGTAGCCGTCACGGCGGCGGCGGGTTCGGTCCCGGCTTATCTCGGACCACAACTCACCGGCGTGCCGGCCGTCGGCACCTCCCCCGACGCCGCCGCGGTCGCATCGGCGAAACCCGACGTCGTGCTCACCACCCCGGAAACAGCGGCGTCGGCGAAGGCGTTCCGAACAGCGAAAGTCGAAACCATCGCACCCGGCAGTTGGCAGGAGCGATTCCAATCTGTCGCATCGGCTCTGGGTCGCTCGCAGGCCGGCGAAGAACTGCTCGACGAATTCACGACCGAAGCCACGAAAACAGGTCGGCGGATGGACGCCGCGCACAACGAGGTTTCGCTGGTTCGATTCGGCGCGAACTCGGAGATGATCGCGGGCACCGACTCATTCGGCGGCCAGATCCTGTCGCTCGTCGGCGTGCAGCGGCCCGGCCCTCAGCGTCACGGTCAACAGACCACGTTGTCGGATAAGACATTCAACGACGCCGACGGTGATCTGATACTGGTGAGCTTCCAGGGCGACGCCGGCCTCGCGCATGGCAAAGAGGTATTACTGTCCGACCGCTGGCTGGATATGGGCGCACCGACGTGGAAACGCGTGATGATCGTGAACGACGATGTGTGGTACCGCTCATCGGGATTGGCGGCGGGTTGGCTGGTGCTTAACGACATCAAGGGGTCGCTGGACGGAAATTCGGCCCAGTTCTAGTCCCCGACTTAGCCCACGGCCAGAGCATGGTACAGGTCAATAATTGTCGTGAACCCTCAGAATGCTGAGGGGTATCTCGCGCCGCCGAGACTGAACCTCACCTAGCAAGCGCGTTCACCGGTCACATCCCACCAGTGATGCACCGGGTCGTGGATGAAATACCGGGCAAGAGTGTCGGTGGTGAAGAGTGATCCGTTGCTCCGCCGGCCCGTTCGCTCCCACTGCGGCCCACTGACTGCACTGAATCGATTAGCCAAATCCGTTGCCGCCGAGAGTAATTCACCGGCAACGATACTCGAATCCTGCTCCCCGTAGCGCCCTTGAACCGCCGCGTCGTCTTGGTCCCAATTGGGAAACATTGGATCGTTCCGAGTCAGCATTAACTGCAGTCGCTCGTCGAAGATCCGCATGCAGTCCCGCACGTGGCAGCCATATTCGAGCGCCGACCAGGTGTCCGGGGCCGGTCGCCGCGCAAGGTGCCGACCACCGGACAGAAATTGCGCGAAACTTTCGGAGATATCGCAGAGCATCCGCGGTACGGCCGCGACATCGATCACCGATGCGTCAAACCCGCATTCGTCGCAGGACCGCTCGATTACCCAGGTCCAATCCTTCTCATCCGGCTCGATGCTCATACGCCAAGCGTAGGCAACCGCGCTGTCATACTGCGCACGTAAGCTGGTAGCCATGGCAAACACAGTCCCCAGCGGATACGAAGACCTACTGGAACGGCCCATCGTCGGTGTACTGACCACCGTCTCGACAGACGGCGTGCCTAACTCGACGCCAATGTGGTTCCTGTGGGACGGCGCGAGCGCGCAGTTGCGATTCACCCACACCAACGCTCGCAAGAAGATCAAAAACTTGCAGGCCAACCCGAACTTCTCATTCACCATCACCGACCCGGACAATCCGTACCGCTATCTCGAGGTCCGTGGCGAGTACGGATCCGTCGAGCCCGACCCCACCGGCTCGATGTACGTCACGCTCGGCAAGCGTTACGGCAATGCCGAACAGACACCACCGCCGGACTCGGCCGATCGGGTGATCCTTAACCTCACCGCGACCTACTTCGGAAAGAAGTAGCCACTCTGGATCTGCATGCATTGTGGCGTCCGGGCGCGGGTATGGCTTTGTGGTACGACACCGACCAGCAGCCGCCGATGCCAGAACCATTGCGCTCGAAGAAGTTTCGCCACAAGACACCATTCATCGACGCACACGGCAAGCGCATATTCGTGACGTCAGCGATCGTCGGCATCACCGGTACTGTTGATTTACTCGACTCATTCAACGAGGTTGCCGACGAAGAGCTGTCCGGCGACCTGCGTTACTACCGAAATATGCTCGCGGGCATTCGCGCATTCGTCACCTCTGGCTCGGTGGCACCAGCAGTCGTCACGGTGGCCGACGAGCCGCTGCTGCGGTGGCAGATCATCGCGACGCCGATCTGGCGTGGCTGGTTCGCCGCACTCAACCACGCGTCATCTCCCGCTCTCGATGCGAACGGCGGATCGGTGACCATCGCAGATCTAGCGGCGGAGTTCGTCGACCACGAATGTCGGCGGCGATGCCGTGAGATCACCATCGACTCGATCTCCACCCCCGCGTTGCGGGCGCTGCTCCCCAACGCTGCCGACGACCTGCCATTTCCGCCGGGCAAGGCCGCATCGGCGTGGTCTGCCTGGTCGGGCAGCGTGGCGGCAAGCGAATCAACGCTCTTGTTGCGTCTGTTCGAACCGCAGTCGCCGACCGATGAGTTGACATTCGACGATCCCGACTTCGAACCGGTTGAGACACCGGAACGATGGCGCCTGGCGGTATGCCGCCGGCTTGTCGACGGCGCGGTCGAATCGGTGCTCCCCCATCGCTTAGAATCCGTCGAATTAGATTCCCTCACAACCGATCTCGCTCGGGTTGTGACCGCGTGGCCGCAACTCGCCGAGGCGGACCACGATCCGCACAACCTCGACTTCTTGCTACCAACATCGCTCACCGAAGCATTCTTGGCTACCGGCGCGACCACGCTGGCCGAGAACGGCGTCCAAGTCTTGTTGCCGCGCACCATCGCGACCGTCCGGCCCACCCTGGCGGTTCGCGCGCTACCCGTCGGACTCAGCTCGGCGGTCAACACCATAGTCGGGCTCGACGATGTGCGAGACTTCGAATGGCGGCTCGCCCTTGGTGATTCACCGGACGCCGCTCTGCTCAGTCAATCTGACCTCGACGAACTGGCACGCCAGCACGGAAGCCTCGTCCGTATCCGAGGCCAATGGGTCACCGCCGAGAACGAGACCCTCACTCGCGCCGCGAAATTCATCGCCGCGCAACGACTTCAATCCACCTCCGACCACCCGGCGGACTACGGTGAACTATTCGGTCTCGTCACCAGTGACACATTGCCGGTGCCAGTCAGTTCGGTACGGGGTTTGTCGTGGCTCGATGATGCCATCACCGGATCTCTTATCCCGCAAGACCTTTCTACACCTGAGACGCTGACTGCCACCCTGCGCCCATATCAGCAACGCGGATTCGAGTGGCTGGCATACCTGGCGCAACACGGCATCGGTGGCGTACTCGCCGACGACATGGGCTTGGGTAAGACCATTCAAGTGATCGCGCTGACTTGTCACGAGCTGGCATCGGCCGCAGCGGTCGGCTCGACTGACGACATCGCCAAACCCCCCGCAGCACTGGTGGTGTGCCCGATGTCGTTGGTTGGCAACTGGGAACGGGAATTCGCGCGCTTCGCGCCGACTGTTCGCACCGTGGTTCATCACGGCTCGGGGCGAACCATCGGCGACGATTTCGCGAAAGCTGTCGCCCACGCCGACGTCGTGATCACCACCTTCGCGCTCGCGGCCCGCGATAGCGAACTTCTGACCCGCTTCCACTGGCGCCGAGTAATAGTGGACGAGGCGCAACACGTGAAGAATGTCGCAACCCGACAGGCAAAGGCGTTGCGCCTGTTGCCGACCCGTCATCGCATCGCGCTGACCGGCACACCGGTGGAGAATCGATTGGAGGACTTGCGCGCCGTAGTCGACCTGGTCAATCCCGGTCTACTGGGCAGCCCGTCGGTATTCCGCGCGCGCTTCGCCGATCCGATTGAGCGTGAACGCGATAGCGGCGCACTGCGGCGGCTCAACTCGATAACCCGCCCGTTCATCCTGCGGCGTGAGAAGACCGATCCGACCATCGAGGTGGACCTACCGACGAAAACCGAGTTGACCGTTCGCACCAACCTGACGGTCGAGCAGGCTGCTCTGTACCGAGCGATCATCGACGACCTAATGGAAGCACTGAGTGACGCACAGCAACGGGCACTGCGCCGACGCACGGTACTGGCCGCGCTGACCAGACTCAAACAGGTCTGCAATCATCCGGCGCACTATCTGGCCGATGGGTCAAAGGTGTTACGGCGCAACGTACATCGCTCCGGAAAAGTAGAACTGCTGACCGACATTCTCACCACGGCGACGGCAGAGGGTGATCGGACTCTGGTCTTCACCCAGTTCGCTGCCTTCGCTGAACTATTGGCGCCGTGGCTCACCGAACAGCTCGGCGTCGAGATCCCGATACTGCACGGCGGTTTGTCCCGATCCGCCCGAGACGACCTGGTCGCCGACTTCCAATCCGGCGACGGACCGCCCGCACTACTGGCAACTCTCAAAGCCGGCGGCACCGGCCTTACCCTGACGTCAGCGAATCAGGTTGTGCACGTAGATCGTTGGTGGAATCCCGCCGTCGAGGAACAAGCCACCGACCGTGCGTACCGGATCGGTCAGCAGCGCTCGGTACAGGTTCGCAAGTTCGTCTGTGTCGGGACCCTGGAAGAGCGGATCGATGAGATGATCACCGCCAAGAAGGAATTGGCCGGACTTACCGTCAACGCCGGCGAACACTGGCTTGGTGACGTCGGCGACGACGAACTCTTCGAACTGTTCCGGTTACGCGACGAAGCGGTAAGCGAATGACCGGCTGGAGTGGCCGCAATGGCCGCTAAGCGACAGCCACCAGTCCGGGCATACGGAGTCACCGTCTGGTCCCAAGCATTCCTCTCGGTGATCGATCAATCCCAACCTCGACGAGTGACTAAGGCACGCAGCTACTTTCGTGAGCGACATGTCCATCGACTGAGCATCGGAAAGGGGCTGATCACGGCCACCGTCGACGGCAGTCAACTCGAGCCGTTCGAAACCACGCTGCGCACTCGCGCCGTCGACGCGGCGACTGTCGTCGACCTGCTGCGTCAACGCAACGCTCTCGATGACCTAATGGCAGTCGCGCGCGGTGAACAGCCAGTGGTTCTGCGCGAATTGATCGCACCCACCGAACCTGCCGACGTCGTCGCCGCGTGCACGTGCCCGATCGACGACACGTGCATTCACGTGCTCGCAGTCGCCTTCGAAGTCGCTGCCGAAATCGACCGCCGCTCAACGACTTTGCTTACCGTGATGGGAGCAGATCTGGCCGACCTGCTGGCTCGTCAGTCCGACGACATCGAGCCCGCCGAAGACAACTCGAGCAATCCGCTGGACGTCACCGACTACTTCGGCGACTCGCGGACGCTACCCAATCTGCCGGCTCCGCCACCGTTTCGGGTGTTCACCGAACTCGACGCCAGCGCCTTGCGCGCGGCCTTGCGCGCGTGCGGCGTTGGAGCCCTCGATGTTGCCGAGGCAACCGACGAACTGGCCGAGTTATACGATCACGTCACGCGGGACGGCTGAACTCAGCTCGATGCGGCGTCGCCGGGGCATCACTCCCCCCCGCCTGGGGTGCCAGCAGATTTCAGTCGGCGACAGATTGCGGCGTCACGGCCACCCCTCGACTGCGGGCACTTCGCCGTCTTCGATAGCCTTCGCCAACTGCGCGTGGTCACGGTTATTCTGTTCGGCATATGCGAAGGCGAAGGCCGAGAACGCTTCCGCTGCCTTATTCGACGTGCCGAGATAGTCGTTGATCGCTTGGACATCGCCGCTCCTCGCATGCGCGCGGGCCAGGACATGACCACACGCGGTCGCGAACTGCGCCAGGCGCGAAGCGATCATGTCTCCCTTGGGGATAACCTTTCCGTCACGGAACTGGCGCACGTAGAAGTCCAGGGCGTCTGCTGAGTCGGGCCCCTTGATCGACGTCCAGCCGACGAACATGTCAGTGGCACTCTGAATCATGCGCTGTCCGTGAATGACTCGCGATCCATGATTGTCATACTGACTAGCGCCGAGGAACTGCTCATATACCGACGGACCGGCTTGCTTCACCTGCAGAAAGATCGGATCGCCGGTACGGCGTTCTTCGCTGAGCGTCAGGAACACCCGCATGCCAACACTTCCCACACCGACGACCTGCTGCACCGCATCGACCAAGTCATAGCGTGACCACAGCGACGAGATGTGATCGGGAATGGATTTTTGGTACGCCGCGATAATCGCTTCCAGCTCATCGTAGTGATCACGTAATGCGTGCGTTCGGTACGGCGGTTCCTCGGTGATCCGACGTCCACCATCGACGACAGCGGTGAGTTTCTTGAAAGCCCCTCGATTCGATCGCTTGGCCGCGCGCTTTTCGATGATCTGGTCGAGACGGTGATCATCGTCATCGGTGGTGTATCCGACGAGTTGTTCGGTACTGACACTGTCGTACCAGATATCCAGTTCGGGCCAGGTCGAGTACGTGCCGATCCAGTCTCGGTAACCGGCGAAACCCGCGGCGACGGCGGCCCGGGCGACGTCGGGGACGCCATTCGATCGTGCCAGAATCACCAGACTCGTCAAGAATCGCTTGACATCCCACTCGAACGGACCGGGCAGGGTCTCATCGAAATCGCGGAGATCGAAGGCAAGGTTACGTTCCGGGGTATTCCATAGTCCGAAGTTCAGCACGTGCGCGTCGCCGCAGAGTTGCACCGCGATGCCGGTGTTCGGCGCCGACGCCAGGTCGGCGGCCATCACGGCCGCGGCCCCTCGATAGTAGGTCCACGCCGACGCGGCCATCCGGCCATGACGCAGCGGGAGTAGACCCTGATCACGAATATTGTTCTGCGCCAGGATGGTTTGTAACGCATCGTGTCCGCGCTTCGTCGAATCCCATTGCCCCAAGGCGCGACGTCCCACCACCTTGCGCTGCGCCGCGCCGTCGACCGAAACGATCTTGTTGGGACGCGCCGGAAACGCGGTCTCACCCTGCCACAAATTCATTCGGTCATTATCCCCCTGCGGAAACTAACCGACACAAAAACCGGGGTTCGCGACAACTATTGTCGCGAACCCCGGTTCTTGTGGGGGTCGCTCAGAAGGCCCAGTCTTCGTCCTCGGTATTGACGGCTTTGCCGATTACATACGAACTGCCCGAGCCGGAGAAGAAGTCGTGATTCTCGTCCGCGTTGGGTGAGAGCGCTGAAAGGATCGCCGGGTTAACGTCGGTCTCATCGCGCGGGAACATCGCTTCGTAGCCGAGGTTCATCAGCGCCTTGTTGGCGTTGTAGCGCAGGAACTTCTTGACGTCTTCGGTGAGTCCGACTTCGTCGTAGAGTGCCTCGGTATAGTCGGTCTCATTGTCGTAGAGGTCGAAGAGCAACTCAAAGGTGTAGTCCTTCAACTCATTTCGACGCTCCGGGCTCAGCGTCTCAAGTGCCCGCTGGTACTTGTAGCCGATGTAGTACCCGTGTACCGCCTCGTCGCGGATGATCAAGCGGATCAGGTCGGCGGTGTTGGTGAGCTTTGCGCGACTGCTCCAGTACATCGGCAGGTAGAAGCCGGAGTAGAACAAGAATGATTCCAGTAGGGTCGAAGCGACCTTACGTTTGAGCGGATCCTCGCCACGGTAATAGTCCATGACGATGCGAGCCTTGCGCTGCAGATGCTCGCTCTCCTCGGACCAGCGGAATGCCTCGTCGATCTCTTTGGTGGAGCACAGCGTCGAGAAAATCGAGCTGTAGCTCTTGGCATGCACCGACTCCATGAACGCGATGTTGGTGAGCACCGCTTCCTCATGCGGAGTGGTGGCATCTGGAATCAGCGACACCGCGCCGACGGTCCCCTGAATCGTATCGAGCAGCGTCAGGCCGGTGAAGACACGCATCGTGAGCTGCTTCTCATGCTCGGTGAGTGTGTTCCACGACGGGATGTCGTTGGAAACGGGCACCTTCTCCGGCAACCAGAAGTTCCCGGTCAGACGATCCCAGACCTCCGCGTCCTTCTCGTCGGGGACGCGATTCCAGTTGATCGCCGACACCCTGCTCACGAGCTTGATAGGTGCGCCGTCGGCTGGACTGTGGGCGGTTTCAGTCATGGTCCCTCGATCTCACAGACAAGAATTTGCGATTGCGTATCTGAGACTACTCGCAACAACGGGTAGTGGATGGAGGCGCTCCGACGCACTAGATGGTGTGTGATTTATGTTCCGCAGGTGGCGGCGTGTCGAACGAATATCCATCGCCGGGCGTGTCGGATACTCTCGTCTTCCACTCACGCCAGACCGGCGAGCTTGTACCCAACCAATGATCCGGCAACCGCTACATTCAGGCTCGCGCCGCGCCCGATCATCGGGATCTCGACTACCTCGTCGAGCAGATCGAGCGCTTCGCCGGGAATGCCGGAACGTTCGTGACCGAGCACGATGACCGTTCGTTGCCGAGCCGCGCCGACGTCGGCCAGTCGCGTCGCACCTTCGGCCAACTCGACGCCGACGATATAAGTCCCACGCTGCCGTTCCCGATCAAGCCAGCCGATCGGATTTCCGGTCCGATGGATACAGGACCGGCCGGGGACAGTGTTTCCGCGCCGCAACGCTTCGGGGACCCAATCATGTGGCGGCACAGCCATGCAGGCGCCGATAGCATCACATGTGCGTAGCAGGGTGCCGAGATTCGCACCATGCTGCGCCCACAGCGGCGCGAAAATTAGGTGGTCCCAACAGGAATGACTGCGACGGCGACGCGAATCTCTCAACTCGTCCGGCGTGCGGACGCGGACGCGGGCCATCAGATGCGGTGAGGCTCAGCGCCCCTTTCGATATTCGGCATTGTGGTCACCGTAGCGCACTCGTCGCCTATCGGGAAGTCCACGCGACTTCGAGTCTTGGCTCGCAGTCGCGAAATATCAACTGCGACAACGACCGTCGATGTGAAGGGGCTGCATTCGCCGCCGTGATGGCCGGGGCCGCTCACTTCAGTCATGGCTGATCGTGCTCCGAAACCGCACGAGTGGCGTCACCGGGGAGGCAACTCGGTGGCCGATACTGACCACTTGCGGCCTGTCTATCCCACTTCGGCGCACGATCTCGGACGAATGCGCAATGCTGTAGCGATGACCGAGATGCCGATGTTCCCGCTGGGATCTGCCCTCATGCCGGGCGAGCACCTGCCGCTGCGGATCTTCGAACCGCGCTACCGGGAGATGCTGCAAGATTGCATCGACTCCGGCGAGATGCGTTTCGGCGTCGTGCTGATCGAACGCGGCAGCGAAGTTGGCGGCGGTGATACGCGCGCTGACGTCGGAACCATCGCCGAAGTGGTCGAACATCAACGCGCCCGAAATGGCACCTGGGCGCTCCTGTGCCGCGGCATCGAGCGGATTCGGATCGATGAATGGCTCGACGACGCTCCCTATCCACGTGCTCGGATGTCGACCTGGCCAGATGGTGCAGTAAGCGACGAAGCATGGAATATCTGGCTGCAGGAACTCAAAGGGAAGGCGTCCGGGCTGATCAATTTTCTCAGCGCCATCGCCGAAGAGGCTAACCAGAATTTGCCGATTCCCACACTTGCCCACGCGGACCAACCGGCAACTGAATACACCTATGCCACAGCACATTTCATGCCGATCACCCAGGCCGACCGGCAGCGCGCGCTATGCGCCGCCGATCCGATCAGCCGAGCAAAGATCCTAATGGAGGCGATCGACGACGCTCGGTCCGCTCTGCAGTTTCAGTTGAGGTGACTGCAATACCCGCAACCCTGCTTGCCGGGGGTGCCTCACAACATGCAGGACACGCAGCCCTCGACTTCGGTTCCCTCCAACGCCATCTGACGCAGGCGGATGTAGTAGAGCGTTTTGATTCCCTTACGCCAGGCGTAGATCTGAGCCCGGTTCACATCGCGAGTGGTCGCGGTGTCCTTGAAGAACAGCGTCAGGCTCAAGCCCTGATCCACATGCTGCGTCGCCGCCGCATAGGTGTCGATGATCTTCTCGTAGCCGATTTCATAGGCATCCTGGTAGTACTCCAGGTTGTCGTTGTCCATATAGGGCGCCGGATAGTAGACGCGACCGATCTTGCCTTCCTTGCGGATCTCGATCTTCGCGGCAACCGGGTGGATAGAACTGGTCGAGTGATTGATGTAGCTGATCGACCCGGTCGGCGGCACCGCCTGCAGGTTCTGGTTGTAGATACCGTGCTCGGCCACCGAGGCTTTCAGCTCACGCCAATCCTGCTGGGTCGGGATTGTGATTCCGGCCTGGCCGAACAGATCTCGCACCTTCTGGGTGGCGGGCTCCCACGTCTTGTCGGTGTACTTGTCGAAGAACTCGCCGCTGGCGTATTTACTCTTCTCGAAACCAGCGAAAGCATTGCCACGCTCTTTAGCGATACGGTTCGACGCCCGCAGTGCGTGATAGAGCACCACGTAGAAGTAGATATTGGTGAAGTCGATCCCCTCTTCGCTGCCGTAGAACACTCGTTCACGGGCGAGGTAGCCGTGCAGATTCATCTGGCCCAGCCCGATCGCGTGGCCGTGATCGTTGGCCTTCTTGATCGACGGAACAGAATCGATCGCGGTCTGGTCTGCAACAGCAGTCAGACCACGAATCGCGGTCTCGATGGTCTGCGCGATATCCGGGGAGTCCATCGCCTTGGCGATATTCAGCGAACCCAGGTTGCAGGAGATGTCGCGGCCGACCTCTTTGTAGGACAGGTCGTCGTTAAATGTCGACGGCGTCGACACCTGCAAGATCTCCGAGCATAGGTTGGAGTGGGTGATCTTGCCCTCGACCGGATTGGCCCGGTTCACCGTGTCTTCGAACATGATGTACGGGTAACCCGACTCGAACTGCAACTCGGCGAGTGTCTGGAAAAACTCACGAGCTTTGATCTTGGACTTGCGGATTCGCTTGTCCTCCACCATCTCGTCGTACTTCTCGGTGACGTTGATATCGGCGAACGGCACGCCGTAAATACGCTCGACGTCGTACGGGCTGAACAAGTACATGTCGTCGTTGTTCTTGGCCAGTTCGAAGGTGACGTCAGGGATGACGACGCCGAGACTCAGTGTCTTGATCCGGATCTTCTCATCTGCGTTTTCCCGCTTGGTGTCGAGGAAGCGATAGATATCGGGATGATGGGCATGCAGATATACCGCACCGGCACCCTGACGTGCACCGAGCTGGTTGGCGTAGGAGAACGAATCTTCCAGCAGTTTCATAATCGGGATGACGCCCGACGACTGGTTCTCGATCTTCTTGATCGGCGCACCGTGCTCGCGAATGTTGCTGAGCAGCAACGCAACTCCACCGCCGCGCTTAGACAGCTGCAGTGCGGAGTTGATGGAGCGGCCGATGGATTCCATATTGTCTTCGATGCGAAGCAGGAAGCAACTGACCGGTTCGCCCCGCTGCTTCTTTCCCGAGTTGAGGAAGGTCGGGGTGGCCGGCTGGAACCGACCGTCGATGATCTCGTCGACGAGGTTGCGGGCCAGCGTCTCGTCGCCGTCGGCGAGGGTCAATGCCACCATGCAGACCCGGTCCTCGAATCGTTCGAGGTAACGCTTGCCGTCGAAGGTCTTGAGGGTGTAGCTCGTGTAGTACTTGAACGCACCGAGGAAAGTCGGGAAGCGGAACTTCTTCTTGTAGGCGTGCCTGAACAGTTCCTTGATGAACTCGGGGTTGTAGCGGCCCAGCACCTCGGGCTCGTAGTAATTTTCCTCAACCAGATAGTCGAGCTTCTCTTCAAGGTCGTGGAAGAAGACGGTGTTCTGGTTGACATGCTGCAGGAAGTACTGATTGGCCGCTTCACGATCCTTTTCGAACTGGATCCGCCCGTCGGCGTCGTACAGGTTGAGCATCGCGTTGAGCGCGTGAAAGTCGAGGTCACCGGGCTCGTGGCCGCCTGGTCCGGCGTGGGCGCCGGACTTACTGGCCGACGGGGCGTCTGCAGAGGTGAGGGTTGGCGACACGACGACTCCTGAAGATAGTGAAAAGTATATGCGGAACTGCGATTGACAAGCCCGAACGCCGTCAGGCGCTCGGGGTAAGCGTGGGTTGCGCGAAACGCGTGGTGTTGGCAAATTCAGCGAGCCCGGCCTGAACGCGCTGCACGTCGTACTCGGTTCCCATGAGTTCGAATCGGTAGAGGTACGGGACGGCGCATTTGGCGGAGACCACATTGCCCGCCATGCAGAACTCCTCACCGAAATTCGTATTGCCCGCGGCGATCACCGCTCGGATGAGGGATCGATTGTGGTGGACGTTAAGGAATCTGATGACCTGCTTGGGTACATACCCGCCACCTGTCGATGATCCGATCTTGCCGCCACCATATGTCGGGGTGATCAAGATGTAAGGCTCATCGACCGTGAAAGCTCCTGTGGCACTTGCAGATCCGCTAACCGGAATACGCACGGCACGCATTCCCAGCTTCTTGACGAACCGGTGGGTGTTCTCCGATACCGACGAGAAGTAGACAATCAATGGCGATGGATCCGCCATGTCTACCTCCACGTGGTGTCCGACGTCGATGTTGGTTACGTGTTGTCCTGCTCGGCTTACGTCGTCGCGTCGATCCGGCTTCCCCGTCGGATCGATCACTCCAGTGACGATCAGGCCGCGTTGGCTGCCGCCGCTTTGATGCGGTCTGGCCGGAAACCCGACCAGTGCTCACCATCGACGACAACGACCGGTGCCTGCAGGTAACCCAATGCCATTACATAATCGCGAGCTTCTGGGTTCTCGCTGATGTCCACGACGTCGTAGGACAGACCCTGCTTGTCGAGCGCCTTGTAGGTCGCATTGCACTGAACGCAGGCCGGCTTGGTGTAGACGGTGATTGCCATTTCTCAGGTGCTCCTCACAGCAGATGGGATCAGAGGATTCAAGGATCTCCCGGGTGGTGAATCGTGAACTTTCGCTCCCGACTCCCACTAGCGTGAGCACGTCCTGATGGGGATGGTGCCGTCTGCCGTTCCGGTCCCTCAGACACTACACCTAGTGGTCGGTCTTTGGAACCAACACAAGAGCTTGTGAATAACATTCGTGAAAGTCGCAGGTCGCGAGGGTGCAGAATCTTAAACTTCGGCGTGTCGCAGCGCATTTCGGCGTGTCGAGTCTGGTGTCCTGGATTCAGACACCGAGCGCTGCCGTCGGCGGTCAGTTTTCTCATGTTTTCAGCTCTACACCGGGGGTACGACGCCCACTTCAGCTCGGGCGCGGCTAGAAACTGCAGAGTGGGAGCAGTCGAGGGAGATATGACCTCGCCGACACTCACGACGCAGAGTTCGACCCACACCGCTGGGCAGCCAGCACGCGCCACCGCCGAATCAAGAGATTGCGCCAGCGACTAGAGCACGCACCATCGTTTCCCACTGTGCGATCACATCAAGCAGATCCAGTCCGAGTCCGGCAGTCATATGAGCCACGGACGCAGCCTCGAACGGCGCCTGAATGGCGACCGCGAGCACCGTGGTGTCCTCGAAACCCAACTGCCGCAGCAACATCGTCACGTGAGCGCTCGACGCCGCCCAGACAGGATGTCGAAAGCGTTCGACGCCGGATTCGTCGGCCTCCAACAAGAGGTCGAGATGATCGGCATGCATTTGCAGTCGCGCCCGACCGTAGGCGAGCAATCGGTCGAGCGGCGGAGCTCCGGGACCGAGCGGAGGCGGCCCGGAAATAAACGCCTGCTGCAGTTCGGTCTCCGAATGATTAAGCAGGGCGCGCATCAAGCCGGTTCGGTTGCCGAACCGCCGGAAGACGGTGCCCTTACCGACGCCAGCTTCGCGGGCCAGCGCATCCATCGTCACCCCGGCGGCGCCGTGCCGCTCGATGAGGGTCGCGGCAGCCTGCAACAGCAAACGACGATTCCGCGCGGCATCCGCGCGCTCGCATTCGCTGGACATGGGCAGAGTGCTGCCGAGATCTTGCATGTGATGAGCGTAACTGTTGACGGGAACGGGAATTGGTCGGACTGTGGTCCGGTTACTTCCACTGTAGCGACAATCACGCGCAGCCGAATTCAGAGTCGGTCGGCGCGACAACCACAAGGCATAGGGGCTAGACAATGAGCACTGACAACACCGTCGAGATCGCCGTACTAGTAGGCAGCCTGCGCAAGGCATCGATCAATCGCCAACTCGCCGAAGTGGCACGAGACAACGCCCCTGACGGCGTCACAGTTAACATCGTCGACCTGCAGGCACTGCCCTTTTACAACGAGGACAACGACCCCGCGACGCCCGATGGCCAAGGTGCGACTCTGGCCGAATCCGTCGTCGCTGTCCGTGCCGCAGTCGGCGCAGCCGACGCGGTGCTATTGGTCACCCCCGAGTACAACGGCACCATCCCGGCCGTCCTGAAAAATGCCATCGACTGGCTTTCCCGTCCGTACGGCACCGGCGCCGTCAAGGACAAGCCGGTCGGCGTAATCGGCGCGGCGCTCGGCCGATTCGGTGGTAAGTGGTCCCGTGAGGACACCCGCAAATCAGTTGGTATCGCCGGCGGACGAGTAATCGAAGAGGTCGAGGTCGGCATCACCACCGCCGATCTCACCGACGAAGGCGTCGGCCACGCCGACGTGGTGGCGCAGGTTCTTGTCGCCGTGTCCCGCCTCGCCGACGAGGTCAAAGTCAACGCCTAAGCGCGTAGGACGGGCAGGCCCGGGCTCAGCCGGGCCCCTCAACCGAGATGGGCACAGCGGCGGTGTCCGGCGACATTCCCGCGTGCGCGACCAGAGCGTCGGCACGCGCGAGCGCCGGACCCGCGGTGAGGAGTGCGAGCATCGGCCACGGCGCGAGCAAGTCGGCGTCCTCCCCCAAGCCGAGCATCGCGCCCTCTTCGATGCCACCGACGCCATACCGAATCCCGTTGTCGGACACCAAATATCTGCTCTCGCGTCGAGGGCTGTCCGGTTCAATGCCGGTAAGTCGTATATATAGCCCTTGGCCTGGAGGCACCGCTACCTCATCTAGCCCCGGTCCCCCGCCGTCCGCGCCAACCGGCACCGCGACCCGCTGGTCGGCGCCGGTCGGGACCTGCGTGGCGAAGCGTAGCCGCGTATACGACGACCCATCCGAGCCACCATGCCACTCATGGCAGAGCACCGGTGCAGCCGCGATGTCGACGAGACGCGGTGTTACAGAGGGATAGTGGGCGACCGCCAAAACATCGCTGACTGGCACGCCGACGAGAGTTGCCGGATTGATCGCCCTGACGGTGCCTTCGACTTCGGCGGCCCCTCCCCATCCGCCGAGTACCAAAATGTCGGCGACCACGCTCGAAATACGTTGCACCCCATCGGAAAGCACTGCGAAATGGGATTGCCGGCCGGCCGCGTCGACAGTCTTCACAACCGATCCAACTGAGATATCGGCGCCGAGAACACTTGCCCGACCTACGCCAGCCACAGCCGGTACCACCAGGTCGGGCATCCTCGGCAGACTGTTGAGCAGCCCCGGGCTCGCCGGACGCGCAACGGCGTTTTCCGCTCCGAGTGCCCTGCGCACCGGCACACTCGCGGTATCGATGCGGGCCCGAACCGGACGAGCTCGATCGCCGGCAGGTACCTGATAGACGAGATATATTCCGTCGGACGCGGTAAGCAATGCGGCGTCGCGCGTCGCGGTGATCGACCCCGGCGCGGGTGGACCGATAATCAGCGTTGTTGTTCGCACGTTGACGTCGGCACCGCGCCCGCCGTCGCTATCACATACTGCCCAGTCCGATGATCCGCCCGACGGCGTCGGCAAAGAGCTTGGGGCACCTGGTATTCCGAGGAGCGGCCCACGCGGATATCTCGCAAGCACTGAGTCGCCAACCGATTTGGGCGAGGCCGCCGTCCCGACGATGAGCCGCGCCGACGCCAGGTTGAGCACCGGATGCAGACGATCATCGAGCCGGACATACATCGCACCGCTGCTCTTACTCAGCAGAATCGTCGCGTCGCCGACGTTTCCCTGTGGCCGCACCAACCCGTAGACGCCGCACCCGCCGAGTACCAGCGTGGCGATGAGCAACCCCGCGAACAGGGCGGTGCGCTCCGAACGCATCGGATCGTGCAGCATCCGAACATCCCTGCGCACCAACGCATGCTCTTGGCGCCTCAATAGAAACCGGTATCCGTTGACCTGCGCTTTGGTCGTCAGTTGACGCACCATGATCCGCCCTCCCCTGAAGACTCCACATCGTTCCCCGTCGGCGATATGCCCATTCCGGCATATCCATCCTCGACGTGGATTACCGTAAGCCACGTCGCCGCCCGGTGCCGGACTTTTGACAAGGTCCGGGTGATCGCCGCGATGGGGACACGGGGCGGCAAGGGGGCCACTAAATGGAAGTATCTATCCGATCCTCGCGGTGTGCCGCGATGACTAACTGGGCACTCGCGATCGAAGCGATCGCCGCGATCGGGCTGCTGTTGTGGAGCGCGATCGGCGATGCTCGAGGTGGCTACGCATTGCTC
Organism: Gordonia sp. CPCC 205333; assembly: GCF_048537885.1. Lineage (NCBI taxonomy): Bacteria > Bacillati > Actinomycetota > Actinomycetes > Mycobacteriales > Gordoniaceae > Gordonia > Gordonia sp. CPCC 205333. The sequence continues at coordinate 510,801 of NZ_JBCLVI010000005.1, forward strand.
GGAGCCTTGACAGTCGGCTTGTTAGCGAGCCTGCGCCCGATCCGCAGTCGATTCACGAATCGTTGGCGCCAAACACAATTCGCGCTGCGCCGGGCTCGACGCGATCCGCGCGACGTGCTCTCCCCCGCTTTCGACATTCCCTTTCCAGATACCTCTCGGCGGGCCGGTGGCATCACCCCCCAGCTAGGCGCCCGGTGGATCGGCGACACACTGATCACGATGCTGGGTGTCCACGATCCCGAGCCGGGGCTTACGCACATCACTCGCGACGGCGTCGTCGCCGGCCGCTCCGGACAGACGCTGACGATGTCTGTTCTCACCAACTGTCTCAACACTTTTGATATCCCCGTCGACTCGGTGGATCTCATCAGCCACGGTCGACGAACCGCTGGGCCCGGCCATATCGCGAGGGTTTACGACGCCACGCTCGGCCCCCTGCCCGCCGTCGCCGATCGCGTCACCTTCCTCGTTATCCGACTACGCCCGGCGGATTTCGCTGCCGCCATCGCGCGCCGGGGCGGCGGATCGCTCGGTGCGCTTCGTGCCGCGGTTGTCACCACCCGACGGATCGCCGCAGCACTACAGAATGCCGGGATTGCATCCTCGATACTGACCGCACGTCAAATCACCGATGCGACAGTATTTCTCACCGACGGAATCCCCCTGGCAGACATACGTGAGACATGGTCGCAGCTGACCCACGGCGCCACCCGCACCCGCACCTTCGCGATCACTCCCGGCGATCTGCCCGTGATCGCCACCTCGTCCGGGTGGTCACACGGTGCACTGTCGACAACGCTGAGTCTGCGCCTTCGCCCTGGCGTGCAACCTGACTCATGTGCGGGTCTGCTGCGGATAACTGAAAGTCCGTCGTCGAATCACATTCTGAGCAGAGATATCTCAGGGCTTCGACCACTGCACGGCCATCAGTTCGAAGCCCTATGTGAGACGCTGCCCGTCGGCAGGTCCACCTGGCTGGACCGCGGCCTGGCATGGGCGCCGCTCGCTCACCTCCACCCGCTGCCGCTGGGTGGTTGCGGCCAGCTCCTGGGAGCCGACTGCGCCGGCCGCGGCGTCGCGGTAATGCTGACCGCGGTCGACTCTGTCGTGGCAGTCGGTCGACAAGAGTGGGTATGGCAGCTGGTCGCGCGCGCTGTTGCGACCGGCGTAAGCACGTCCATCGTCACCCGCCGTCGTGCCTATTGGGAGCCGTTAATCGCGACCGTGGCCGATCACAACGCGCTATCCTTCGGTGATCACCCGAGGCGATCACCGGTGCAGCTGCAGATAATCGACGACAATCGTTGGGTGCCAGCGCAATCCACCGATGGCAACGCGTGCGAGACCAGTACCCGACTCCATATCTTCGATCACATCGCCCAGGCGACACGCTCGGCGCATGACGCCGGAATCCAGTTGATCCAAGACGTCGAAGCGCCAGGCTACCTCGATCTCGAAGTAGGCGGACGCCGACATCGGGTTTCACTCGTGACAACTCCAGACGAATGGCGGGTGCTCGGCGTCCTGGCCGCCGCGCAGACGATGCCGGCGGATTCTTCTAGTTTGCCGGTCGACCAGAAAGTGGCGCAACGGGAACCAATGCCCGAAAGAACGTCGCCTTTGCTGCTGCGGCCCGCACGATAACGTCCGGATCATTATCGGCGATCCAAATAGCCTGTCCCGCATGAACAGTCGTAGTCCCGCCGGTCATCGACCGCACTTCAATCGTTCCGCGTAGCACCGCGAGTATCTGGGGGCCTGGCATGTCGAATGAGATTGATGACGCGTGCCGCAGGCCGGTGCCGTCCAGTTCCACTCTCGACAAACGGAACTCGCGAGCTTCGGTCAGATAGATACGTTCGGCGTTAATAGTTCGGATCCGCGGCGCCAGATCTTCCGGTGTCACCGGACTGAAGTCCAGAACGCGCAACAGTTCGGGCACGTCGATATGTTTTGGGGTTAGACCGCCGCGCAGCACATTATCGGAATTTGCCATGATTTCCACGCCGGTACCCTGCAGATATGCGTGCAGATTTCCGGCCGAAAGAAAAAGCGCCTCACCGGGTTTGAGATGGATCCGATTGAGCAACAACGCCGCCAGGACTCCCGGATCGCGGGAATAGGACTCCCCAAGTTCGAGCAATGTTTGCAACTCGGCGCGGAATCGAGTCTCTCCGTGCGCCAACAGGGCGACTGCGGCGTCGAGTACCGCTGGGACCAGCGTGGCGATCACCGCCTCGGGCAGGGTGATCCAGGTGGTGAACAGGGCACGCAAGCCATTCGAGTCGGGTTGCCCGGCGAGCATGCCCAGGTACGAATCAAGTTCGGCAACTTGCAACTCGCGCAAGAGATCTACGGTCTGCGCGGGATCCCGGAAGCCGGCCAGCGCATCGAATTCGGTGATCGCGACGATCACCTCGGGCTTATGCCACCCGTCGCGGTAGTTGCGCTCCGGCGCATCCGGCGCGAGCCCCTGCGCGTTCTCTCGGGCGAATCCCTCGGCGGCCTGCTCCGCGCTCGGATGAGCCTGCAACGACAGGGGTTCATCGGCGGCAAGGACCTTCAGCAAAAACGGCAGTCGCGGGCCGAATTCGGCCACCGCACCAGACCCAAGGGCTTCGGTTGGGTGTGCGTCAATTTCGGCCAGCAACGTCGAGGGCTCGCCGCCGCCGTCGACACATGACGACGGTCCGGCCGGATGCGCGCCGAACCACAGTTCGGCCTCCGGATGTGGCGATGGCGTGGGTAAACCGCGAATGGATGCGATCGCTGTCCGGGACCCCCAGGCGTACGGACGGACCACACCTTCGAGCAGTCTCATGCCCGTCCAGCTCCCAACAGTCGTAGATATACCGCTGCCATCTCGGTTCGCAGTGTCACCACAAGGTAGCCCATCGTCTCGTCGCGCCCGGCCACCGCAGTGCTCCCCGAATCTCCAGTGTCGAGGGTATCGACGAGGATATCGGCGGCCAAGTCGCCGACTCGTTGCCGGGTCTGCCAGTGCCGGCCGGCCGAACTGATCACGAGCAGTTGCGGCGGGCGACCGACCGGATCGTCGAACTGCGGATCGTAGAAGATCGAATCGGCTCCGGATTCGGTACTATCCGATCGCACCAGGACCGCACTCAGCGCAGCGGTGAGAGTAAGAGCTGCTCCCGGTATCGCTGCGATGGTTGCGAAGATGACACTGGCCCGACGGGCCACGACATCGGTCGGAGCGTCATCACCGGCCCAAATGGTCTCGCGCCCTTGGACTTTCGACGCCAATAGCTTCGCCTGGTTACGGAACCCTTCCCGATCGGGATGATTGGCTGCTGCCTCGGCGTCGAGTGCGGCCGCCAAGTCGTCGAAGTCGATGACCGCCCCGGTGGTTCGCACCTGGATAAGCGCGGCGCACACGGCGAGTAATCCGGCCACCAACCCACAGAACCGGAATTCCGCGGCAACGTGTATCCGAGGTGACAGATCGATGACTCGTCCGGCCACCGCATCGCGCAGGGGTCCTTCCAACGGAACGAGGCTGACCACTTCGGCTCGACGCCGCGCGCCCCGCGCACCCGCGTCGATGAGCGCGGGGTCGCCCGCGTCGTCACCGGCCAGCACCACGACGTCGAGCGGGCCGATCCAGCCTGGCATCGTCGGAATAACAACAATCGGAACGTCGACGCGCGCGCCCATCGCCGCGACCACGAAACTCACCGCATCGGCGCCGACGGTGGACGCGCCGGTAACGATGACCAGACTCCGCGGACGCAGATCAGCGAGGGCATCGAGTACACCTTCACGGCGGGCCTCGGCGATTGCCCGAACCTGGGCGCCAGCGAGTGCCACGACTTGTAATAGTCCGTCCCGGTCGGCGGACAATAATTCCTCGACGTCGTCGAGGTCAGCGGTGTCAGAGCGCATACGTCTCAGCGTATCGACTCAACCACCGATCTAGTCGACGGGATCGGGAAGTACCCGTAGATGTCCGCGACGACCCGGACGCGGCTTGACCGGCGCACGGTGGCGCCCACCTTCAGCGGGTGCCATCCGGTCGAAGCGAGCATTGGCACTCGATGATGCGGAACGATGCAGCGGTAAGTCATCGAGGCCATCGAGCGGCACACTGCCCACTGCCTTACCGGATTCGCGAACTGCCTCCGCCAACGCGGTCAATTCCAGATCTTCGGGTGGTGCGCTGAAAGTGCGTTCGCTACGTAACATTTCCCAGCCACGCGGCACCGTTATGGTTTCCGCGTGCTCAACACACAAGTCCCACGCATGCGGCTCCGGATTGGTGGACAAGGGCCCGATCACCGCGGTCGACTCGGCGTAGACAAAGGTCAGTGTCGCCACGGCGGCACGCGAGCAGCCCGGGCGGCGGCACTGACGAGGAGAACTCACTCGTAGAGGTTATCCCGTACAACCCCGATGACAGTCGCTGACACACCGTCGAACGGGCGAACCTCACCGATTTACCCGAGTGGATCTAGACTCCATATCCATGTCCAGCCGACGCAGTTCCCGCGCACAACCCCTCGCGCGGCCGTCGGCCCGGCAAACGCCGAGACGGCGACGTGACCGGCGCGGCCGGGGGCTCAGGAGCCCTCTGTTACCCCAACAGGTGCCAGCCTGGCGATCGCGAGCCGACGTATTCGACGCGGTCGCCTTGGAAGCTTTCGCCGATATAGATATCCGCTGGCGAGAGCGCCTGACGGGCCTCGACGTGGCAGTTGACGACATCCCGCGCATGCTTCCCCGCGACACCGAACGTGTCGAATGGCCCGAAGAAGTCACCGCGGACGGAAATGTGCCGCTGGCACGCCTCATCCACGCGGGAATCGACATCCAAGGCAGCCCAACGCGGGCACACATCATCCTGTTTCGGCGCCCTCTGGAGAGCCGCGCGAAACGTGGCGACGACTTACTCGACCTGGTCCACGAAGTTCTTGTGCAACAGATCGCAACCTATCTGGGCGTCGACGAGGAAACTGTCGACCGAGGTCCCGAGGAATGATCCTGTTGGGATCGTCGAACAGCGTCGCCTGGCACGACGAACCTTGAAACTGAGCCGGCCGGGGCCGACGTGGTTCTAGATAATGCCGCGCTTGAGCCGACGACGCTCCCGCTCGGAGAGTCCGCCCCAGATGCCGAAGCGCTCATCGTTATGCAACGCGAACTCAAGGCATTCCGGTTTGACCTCACACCCTTGGCAGATGCGTTTAGCCTCGCGGGTTGATCCGCCCTTCTCAGGGAAGAATGCTTCTGGGTCTGTCTGCGCACACAACGCGCGCTCTTGCCACTGCTCCTCGACCGCATCAAACAGTTGATCAAAGTCGTTGGGTACCAACGACAAATGCTTACGAGCCCCCGCCGCGTCCACGCCCGGGTCGGCGGGATGAAGCGGAGTGTTGAACTCATGGGTATTGCAGTGCGGTTCAAGGGCATTGCCGATGCGGTTTTCAAAAGCCATCGCCGGCGCCTCCTTGGAAGTATCGTTTTCGTCAATCACTGGTCACTTCTGACGCCCATCCGGGGGCATTTTCTCGCACTAGTACAACTTCTCCACTCGCACGCTAGCGTCTGGGTGTAAACCCAACATCCGATACTTCGAACAAATTGTCGAATATGTTGTTAGACAGCGAAGTCTCACACAACATTCTCGATATCGAAAACCGGAATGACACTGTTGTTATTAGATACTCGTAAGGGTACCCAGGTCAAGCCAAAGTGGAAAATTTGCTTTATACCACCGACTTTCGGTAAAAACCGGGCTCGACACGTACCTGAGGTCAGGTGGCGACGGAGCGGGCAGCGCCGCCACGAACGACCCACACTACAGTGAACCCTCGTGAAGGTGACTGTGCTCGTCGGCGGCGTTGGTGGGGCTCGATTCCTGCTCGGAGTTCGAGAACTACTCGGCGTAACGCCATTCCCCCCGACCGACTCCGACCATCAAGCAGCGGCCCATGAAATCACGGCAATCGTAAATGTCGGCGACGATGCGTGGATGCACGGCGTACGCATCTGCCCGGACCTCGACACCTGTATGTACACACTCGGTGGCGGCATCGACACCGAGCGCGCATGGGGACGCCAGAACGAGACATGGCATGCGAAAGAAGAACTCGCGGCCTATGGCGCCGACCCAGATTGGTTCGGATTGGGCGACCGCGACTTGGCGACCCATTTGATCCGCACCCAGATGCTTGAGGCCGGCTATCGGCTCGCCGATGTGACCGCAGCCCTATCCAAGCGGTGGCAACCCGGCGTCCGACTCCTGCCCGCCACCGAGGACCGTCACGAAACGCATGTCGTGGTGTCCAAGCCGGGCGGCCAGGACGGTGAGCGGGTGGCCATCCACTTCCAGGAATGGTGGGTCCGACATCGTGCGGCGATCCCAACTTTCGGCTTCGCCCAGGTGGGGTCGGAAGCAAAACCCGGGCCCGGCGTGGTCGATGCCATCGCCGATGCCGATCTGGTGCTCTTCGCGCCGAGTAATCCAGTCGTGTCGATCGGTGCGATCATGAGCGTGCCGGGACTACGTGCGGCCCTGCGTAATACAACCGCACCGGTGGTCGGCATCTCCCCGGTCATCGATAACAAACCCCTGCGGGGCATGGCCGATGAATGCCTGACCGTGATCGGGGTGGAAACCACGGCGCAGGCGATCGCCGAACACTACGGAGCGCGCAGCGGCAATGGACTCATCGACGGCTGGCTGATCGCCGACGGCGACTCCGCGCAGGTCGACGGGATCGCCATCGGTACCGCACCGCTGCTGATGACCGATCCGGTGACCACGGCGAAAATGGTTGTCGCAGCGGCAGAACTCGTCGGCGTCACAATGCCGGAGGCGGACCGGTGACCGGTGACAAGGCAGCGGCCATCTCCGATCATCGCGCGAGCGGCGAACTGCGAATCCTGCCGGTGACCGGACTGGGCGAATTCGGACCGGGTTCACATGTCGCGGCCGAGATCGCCGCGGCGGCCCCCTGGCTCGCCGATGGCGACGTCGTGGTGATCACCAGCAAGATCTTCTCCAAGACGGAGGGGCGAATGGTGTCAGCGCCGACCGATCCCGACGAGCGAGATGCCTTGCGTCGCAAGCTTGTCGAACAAGAGTCCGTCCGGGTGTTGGCGCGCAAGAACCGCACGCTGATCACCGAGAACGCATACGGACTCGTCCAAGCGGCAGCAGGCGTCGACGGATCGAATGTGCCGTCGGACCAATTGGCTCTGCTGCCAGTCGATCCCGACGCCAGCGCGGCCCGCACCCGTAGCGCGTTGCGGCAGGAGCACGGAGTCGACGTGGCCGTCGTCGTGACGGACACCATGGGTCGCGCCTGGCGCAACGGTCAGACAGACGTCGCCATCGGCGCATCGGGTATCGCGGTAAGCCATCCGTACGAAGGCGGCGTCGACGACTACGGAAATCCGTTGATAGTCACCGACATCGCGGTGGCCGACGAGATCGCCGCGGCAGCCGATCTCGTGAAAGGGAAGCTCGCCGGCGTGCCGGTCGCGGTGATTCGCGGCCTGAAGCCCCGCGACGACGGTTCGACCGCGCGGGCGCTGGTCCGGTCCGGCGAGGAGGATCTGTTCCGGCTGGGGACCGATGAGGCACTCCTACAGGGCCGGGGCGAAGCGCTACTGACTCGCCGTTCAGTGCGTCGGTTCGTCGAAGGCAATGTCGACGAGGAAGTGATGAACGCCGCTTTCGCCGATGCCTTGACCGCTCCCGCCCCGCACCACACACACCCGGTCCGCTTCGTGTGGGTCCGTGACGGTAAACGGCGGCGCGCGATGCTTGACGCGATGACGCAGACCTGGCGCGCCGATCTTACCGACGACGCGAAGACACCAGAATCCATCGAGAAGCGTCTGCGCCGCGGTCAGATCCTTTATGACGCACCCGAACTCGTCGTTCCGTGCCTGGTTCCCGATGGCGCGCACGACTACCCGGACGAGCGGCGTCGGGCGGCCGAACACACAATGTTCACCGTCGCGGCGGGCGCTGCGGTGCAGGGACTGCTCGTCGCCCTGTCGGTACGCGGCGTCGGCAGCTGCTGGGTCGGGTCGACAATCTTCGCGCCGGCTGCGGTGCGGTCGACGCTCGCGCTCGATGCCGACTGGGAACCTTTGGGGGCCATAGCGATCGGCTATCCCGACGACGCGCTGACACCGCGTCCGCCCGCGCCGATCGATGAGTGGGTAGTGCGCCGGTGACTGACTCGTCGGGCCGGGTATTGGCGCGCTCCGCCGTCGAATTGCTGTCGGAGTGGACCACTGGGGACATCGGGCAGGACTCGCTTCGACACACCTATCTCGCATTTCTTGCCGCGAATCCCGATGCCTGCCTTCGTCGTTCGGCGTCGGGACACTTGACGGCGTCGGCGCTTGTCCTGGACGATCGCGGCACGCACACGTTGCTGACGTTGCATCCGCGGATCGGGCGGTGGGTGCAGTTGGGCGGACATATGGAACCCGAGGATCCGTCGGTCGACGCGGCGGCATTACGCGAGGCGACCGAGGAGTCGGGATTGCCGGGACTGCGGCTAGCCCGATCGCCGAGCGGCCGGCCGTCGATCGCGCGGCTGCACACCCATCCGATCACCTGCTCGCTCGGTGTTCCCACCCGCCATCTCGACGTGCAGTTCTGTGCTGTAACACAACGGGATTCGTCGGGCGAGCTGCCTGAGCCCACGCGCAGCGACGAATCGGTCGACCTGGCGTGGTGGCCGGTCGACGACCTGCCAACCGATGCCGACGACATAACCCTGACGCCGCTTATCGCGGCCGGGTTGGCTCTGGTGAACGGGTAGCAGACGTCGGGGCGCAGATTCCTGTCCGGCTGAAGTCTGCCGAGTCAACGTCGGCTAGGGAACAGTTCCCTTGCACAACCTCGCCGCGCAGATTCCAGTCTCCGGCCCGCCCGACGTCGCGTCAGACCCCGGTCGACTTGGTCACCGAGAACGTCGTGCATCCCTCGCCGCTGATTGTGCCACTCATCTGCGTCGACGACACTTTGTCCGCCTGTGCGTTGACCATCACGTAGTTGCGCGGGGCAACGATCCATTCCGTTGCGGTAAAAGCGATTCCGCCGACCTGGTCGTCGGCCGCCGTCATCGCGAAACTACCGCTCGACGCCGTATCGGTGCCGCCGGGGCCAAAGGTGAAGACCGCTCGGTTGGTCCCGTTATCAGCGGCCGCTTCGACGGTGAGGGTCAGTTTCGTTGATCCCTGCGCGCAGGTGTAACTGCCGGTCCACGATCCGACGACCGTGCTGACGAGTGTGCCTGGCACCCGATGTGCGGTGCCCTCGGTCGTACACGCCGACGTTGACCACAGCGCCGCGAACACCCCCAGAGCCACCCCCAGCCGGGTCGCGCTACTCGATCCGAACACCCTTACCCACCGTCACGATGCCACCCGGGCTAACTGCATAGTGCTGACGATCATGTTCGAGATTCACTCCTAGCTGGGCTCCGTCTGCGATCACCACATTCTTGTCCAGGATCGCGTTGCGCACGACGGCTCCCGCGCCGATTCGCACACCCGGCATAAGCACACTTCCCTGTACTACTGCCCCGTCGCCGACGGTGATATTGGAGCTCAGAACGGAGTTACTCACCGTCGCCGCGGACACGATCGACCCCGCTCCGACGACAGAGTCCTGCGCGAGTCCGCCGCGCACGAACTTCGCCGGCGGCAAGTTATGTGTCTCGCCGCGAATCGGCCACCGACGGTTGTAGAGGTTGAAGACGGGATGGATTGACACCAAATCCATATGCGCGTCGTAGAACGCGTCAAGGGTCCCGACGTCCCGCCAGTATCCTTTGTCGCGTTCGGTCGCTCCCGGCACTTCGTTGTCCTTGAAGTCGTAGACATTCGCCTCTCCGCGCGCGACGAAGGCGGGAATGATGTCGCCGCCCATATCGTGGTCGGAGTCCGGATCGGCGGCATCTGCCCTGATAGCGTCGATAAGTGCTTCGGTGGTGAAGACGTAATTCCCCATCGACGCGAAGGTGGCGTCGGGATCATCCGGAGTGCCGGGCGGGTCACTCGGCTTCTCCAGAAATTGGGTGATGCGGCCGCTGTCGTCGGCGTCGATGCAGCCGAATGCGAATGCCTCCGACCTTGGTACCCGAATCCCGGCGACGGTCACCCCGGCACCGGAGGCGATATGCGCATTGACCATTTGTGAGGGGTCCATGCGGTAAACGTGATCGGCGCCGAATACGACGATGTACTCCGGCTCCTCGTCGTAGACGAGGTTCAGCGATTGGAGGATCGCGTCGGCACTGCCTGTGTACCAGCGCGGCCCGAGGCGTTGCTGCGCCGGGACCGAAGTGATGTATTCACCGTGGAAACCAGACGACCACCATGTCTGCGAGATATGTCGGTCGAGTGAATGAGACTTGTACTGGGTGAGCACGCAGATCCGCTCGTAACCCGCGTTCACCAGGTTGGAAAGTACGAAGTCGATGAGTCGATACGCACCCCCAAACGGCACAGCCGGTTTGGCGCGATCGGCGGTCAGCGGGTAGAGCCGCTTGCCTTCGCCACCGGCCAGGACGATTCCGAGCACATTCGGTCCAGAACTCACTCGTTCAACTTATCCGTACACCGTCCTACCGGCCACCGCGCGGCCGAAACTGCCCGAGTATTTCTCGTACCACCGACACGGTCCGGCCAACTGTCGCGCGCATCGCGATGCGGAGAGATAGCGTCGTAGGCATGACTTTCCCCGCCGGCCGCTCCCCGAAAGTCGCTGTGCTCACTCGCGAATACCCGCCGGAGGTCTATGGCGGTGCTGGAGTTCACGTCACTGAGCTCGTTCGCAACCTCCGCAGCCTCACCGAGGTGGACGTACACGCGATGGGCGTCCCGCGCGACACCGCTTTCACCTATCAGCCCGACGCGGCACTGACCGACGCCAACACCGCGATCGCGACTCTCTCAGCAGACTTGCGTATGACCTCCGCGCTCGCCGACGCCGATCTGGTGCATTCGCATACCTGGTACACCGGGCTGGCCGGACATCTGTCGAGCCTGCTCTATTCGATCCCGCATGTGGTGACCGCACATTCACTGGAACCTTCCCGCCCGTGGAAAGCCGAGCAGCTTGGTGGCGGCTATCAGGTCTCGAGCTGGTCCGAACGCAATGCGATGGAGTACGCCGCGGCGGTGATCGCGGTCAGCGCAGGAATGCGCGACGAGGTATGCGCCACTTATCCGCGGATCGCGCCGGAGCGAGTTCATGTGGTGCGCAACGGTATTGATACCTCACGCTGGTTTCGCGTTGACGACCCGTTCACTCCCGGGTCGGTATTGTCCACCCACCGCGTTGACCCGACACGACCGATCGTCGCGTTCGTAGGACGAATCACCCGACAGAAGGGTGTCGCACACCTGGTTCGGGCCGCGGCCCGATTCGCCCCCGAGATCCAACTCGTGCTCTGCGCCGGCGCGCCGGATACGGTGGAACTGGAAGCCGAGGTGACAGCGGAGGTAGCGAAACTCGACGCGCTGCGATCGGGCGTCTTCTGGATCCAGGAGATGCTTCCAGGCGCCAGCATTCGTGAAATACTTAGTGCGGCAACAGTATTCGTATGCCCATCGGTCTACGAGCCGTTGGGCATCGTCAACCTTGAAGCGATGGCCTGTGGCACCGCTGTCGTCGCCTCAGCAGTGGGCGGCATCCCCGAAGTCGTCGACGACGGAGTGACCGGGACGCTCGTGCCGTACCACCCCGCCGACCCCACCGGCTTCGAATACGCCTTCGCCGACGCGGTCAATGCGGTGGTGGCGGCGCCAGCGGTAGCCGCGACGATGGGTGAACGCGGACGGATCCGGGCACGCGACGAGTTCTCCTGGGAGAGGATCGCCGAACAGACTCTCGCAGTCTATCGATCTGTACTTGACGCCTACCCGGTCACACCGGACGTAGGACCGTCAGGCGCACGGCGATAGTCACCGATACCCCGGCCGATCCGGCGAATGCGGTTGCACGAGAGGTAATTTCGTCGACCGATCTGTGAAATGCGCTGGGGCCCATAGCAACCAAGTCGACAACCTGTGCGGATGACACTTGGGGCCGATAGCCGACGACCTCCGACGAGACCGCGACGAAGCGACCCTGAGTCGCCGCCAACAACCCGTCGTATTTATCCTCGCCGACACGCAACATGCCCATCGGCTCAATCAATTCGCCAAGATGGTTCGCCTCCGGCGCCGCGACCACGAGGTGCCCGTCGCCGCGCAGCACACGCGCGAAATCCGCAACGTTACGTGGCGCGAAAACCGACAACACCGTGCGCACCGATGAATCGGCCACTGGCAATCGGGACCAAGCATCGGCCACAACGCCGGCCAATCGCGGATGCGCGCGGGCCGTCGAACGTGTACAGGCTTTGGACAGATCGATTCCGATACCCGCCGACATCGGCAGCCGGTCCAGACATGTCGCGACGTATTGCCCGGTCCCCGACCCAACGTCGAGTACCGCCGGCCCCTGTTCGTCAGTGGCACCGCCGACCGTTACCTCGGCGACCGTGTCCGCGATACGCGCTCTGAGCCGCGCGAACGGGCCGTCGTCGCTCAGGACTCTTGTACGCGCCGCGACCATTTCAGTGGTATCGGATGCCAGTCCGCGGTGCGCCCCGGACAGCAGTGAGACATATCCCTGCCGCGCGACGTCGAAGCGATGACCAATCCCACAACCCAACACACCCGGAGCAGCATCGCCGCGAAGGGCCACGACACTTAGTTCCCCCGTACACACCGGGCAGGTCAGAAATCGCGTGACCCGCGTGAGCGGATCACTCAGCCGGTGACTCCACGCAGCTCTTCACCGAGCGCTGCCGCCTCGTCGGGAGTCAGCTCGACTACCAGGCGCCCGCCTCCCTCGATGGGAATCCGGACGACAATGCCGCGTCCTTCCTTGGCCGCTTCCATCGGGCCGTCACCGGTACGTGGCTTCATCGCCGCCATTTGCCGAACTCCCTCCTCTGACCGCGATGGGGCGGCCATGTGATCTTCGGTAGTGACTTACGGGCAAACCCGCAGCACACCCCCACAATCATACTCGGTAGTCAGTTCCGGTCGTCTTCGGCCCGCGTCGACGGCGCCCCCGGCGCCCGCGCCAGTGTGGCATCAACACCGTCACGAGCCTGAAGCGTCTGGGTCAGAGCGCGCAGTTCATCGAGTTCGCGGGCCAACTTCTCCAGCGTCCAATCCACCTCGGTCTGCCGATATCCACGCAGAACCAGGCGAAAACGCACTGCCCGCACGTCATCGCCGGTGATGGAATCGCGGGGCAATCGGGTGAGCGTGGTGCCCGGTTCCAGCGGCGGAAGATCTTCAGCGCGACCGAAGACAAACCACACCACCACGAACAGCGCCGACACCACGACCGCCATGATGAGCAGGTACAGCAGGAGCGTCGTCATAACTTCTATGGTGTCACGTGGATCGACTCTCGCCCGGCGCGACCGGCCGACGCCGGCACCACTGTCGCCATCGGTGGCCGGTCGGTCAAGTTCACTTCAGTATCGGATCGCATGAATTGCGGGATATCGCCGGACCGACCCGTTCCCTGGTCCCCCGCGCTGTCCGCTTCACTGTCGACCTCGACGAATTGAGTCAGCGCGGCACCCGAATCGGTTACTCCGCATCGGCGCAGCAGTACACCGACGATCTGGCGACTCATGACACCCAACTCGGTGAGCTTCCGATTGCGATGTTTGCGCACGCCGAGGTTGACCTGCGCGATGGCATCGATGCCGCAACGATCGTATGCGTCGATCAGTAGGCCGATTTCCACGCCGTAACCCGGCGCGAATGACACCGAGCTCAACAGTTCACGAGTACCGCCGTATTCACCACCGAGCGGCTGGATGATGGTGCCCAGTTCTGGCTTCAGCGATGAAAGCAGGGGGCGCGCAACAAGTTCAGTGACTCGGCCGCCGCCACCCTCGTCGCGGTTCTCGCCGATGCGCAGCGGACGGCGGTAGTAGGCCTTGACCAACTGCACCGACCGATCGGCCAGCAGCGGGCCGACGAGCCTGGGCACAAACATCGGATCGGGATCGATGAGATCGGAGTCGACGAAGACGATCAAGTCGCCGGTCGTCGCGGCTATCGAGCGCCAGAGCACCTCGCCTTTGCCGGGGACCGGAGCGATCGACGGTACCGCTTCCTCCCGCGTCACCACGCGCGCTCCAGCTGCGGCGGCACGCTGCGCGGTCGCATCAGTCGAGCCCGAATCCATCACCACCAGATCGTCGACGAGACCGCCGAGCAGTGGTCGGATCGACGCGACCACCTCACCAACGGTTGCCTCTTCGTTGAGAGCGGGCAGAACCACCGAAACGGTACGACCGTCCTTGGCGGCCACCAGATCCTCGACCGCCGACCAATCGATGCGCCGCGGTCGGGTAACGCTCACGCGAGGCCCCGCACTGCCCGCATCGGCGGTCGCTGCCCGGCAATGGCCGCCACCATATCCACCACACGACGCGTCTGCGCGACCTCGTGCACCCGAAATATCCGGGCGCCGTGTTCGGCGGCCAGGGCAGTCGCGGCGAGAGTCCCGGCAACCCGCTCGCGCAGGTCGACACCCAGTGTTTCGCCGACAAAATCCTTGTTGCTCAACGCCATCAGCACCGGACGACCGGTCGCAACCAGGGCGTCAACGTGGCGCAAAAGCGCCAACCCGTGATGGGTGTTTTTGCCGAAGTCGTGTGTCGGGTCGATCAGGATCGAATCCGCCGGTATCCCGGCCGCTTCGGCACGGTCAGCGGCAGCGGTGAGTTCGGCGACCACCTCGCCGACCACGTCGGGATAGCGAACACGATGGGGGCGCGTACGCGGCGCGGCGCCGCCGGTATGTGAACAAACGATGCCGACCTGATGTGCCGCAGCCACTTTCACCAAGTCCGGATCTGCGCCCGCCCAGGTGTCATTGATGAGATCCGCACCGACGGAACACGCGGCGTCGGCGACCTCGGCACGCCAGGTGTCGACGCTGATCAGCAGATCCGGGAAGTTCTCCCTCACCCATCCGATGAACGGGACGACGCGGGCGGCTTCGGCTGCCGCGTCGACCTCGACTCCCGGTCCTGCTTTGACTCCACCGATGTCGACGATGTCAGCGCCAGCCGAAACCGCCTCCGCGATCCGGGCCTGGGCGGCGTCGTCGGCAAAACTCGCCCCAGCGTCGTAAAACGAGTCCGGGGTTCGATTGACGATCGCCATCACCAGCGCCCGATCCGATGCCACCGGCCGACCGCATAGTGTCTGCGTCGTCGAAGTCGTCATACGCCCGAGGGTAGTGCAAGCATACGACCGTCCGACCGGCGCGCCGACGCCGTCCTACCCGCGCGGAGCGCGGGCGTTGGCGACGTCGGCCGGGTAGTCGTCGTAAATCTCGACGTAGCCGTCCTTGCGGCCGGCGAGCACATACACCGGGTCGTCGCCGGTTCCCGAATAGCCATCCTCGCGAAGTTCAACCTTGCGACTCTTGAAAGTCGAGGTGGCCTCGAGTTCGTCGACGAGCCGAATGAACAGCGGTAACGCATAGGCCGGCAACGTCTTGTACAGATGCTCGGCAATGCTGGCCGGATCGAACTGCGCACCGTCGCGCAGCTTGACTGCGGCCATCCCCGCCTTACCGTCCGAATCGGGAATTGCGACACCGTAGACCACCGATTGTTCGACACACTCGTGGCCGTCGACGGCCCCCTCGACCTCCGTTGTCGCGACATTCTCGCCCTTCCATCGGAAGGTATCGCCGAGTCGATCAACGAACGCGATGTGCTTGAACCCCTGCTCGCGCACCAGATCACCGGAGTTGAACCACGAGTCGCCAGTGGAGAAGGCGTCCCGGATGATCTTCTTCTCAGTGGCAGCCGAATCGGTATAGCCGTCGACCGGAACTCGATCGCTGATTTCTGCGATCAGCAAACCTGGTGTGCCCTTAGGACTTTCAACCAGACGGCCCGACCCGTTGCGCTTCGGTTCACCGGTCTCGTCGTCGTATTGCACGACCTTGTAGGGCAGCGGACAGAAACCTGCTGTGCGTTTGACCCCAAAAGCGTTGACAAAAGCGAGATTCAGTTCACTTGCACCGTAGAATTCGACGATCCGCTCGATGCCGAATCGCTGGGCGAATTCATCCCAGATCTCCGGTCGCATTCCGTTGCCGACGATGAGGCGCACCGAATGCAGGCGGTCGGTCTTCTTCGGAGGCTGCGCCAGCAGGTAGCGGCACAATTCGCCGATGTAGCAAAACGCGGTGGCGCGGTTGAGAATTACGTCATCCCAGAATTTCGACGCCGAGAACTGCTTACCGATGGCGATACATGCGCCCGCTGCCAACACCGACGACAGCGACACCGACAGTGCATTGTTGTGATAAAGCGGCAGCGGAACGTAAAGGGTGTCGCTATGCCGCAGACGCACGGCCATCCCACCGATCCCGGCCATGCTGGCCAGCCAGCGGTTATGGCTCATCACACTGGCCTTGGGCAAACCCGTTGTGCCCGAGGTGAAGATGTAGAACGCCTTGGTCGACGCGGGGAGGGATTCGGTGATCGCGGGGTTGACCTCGGACTGCCCCTGCGATGCCTCGTCGAAAGCGGCGAAGTCGAAAACGTGTTCCGGCAGAACCGATTTGGGGATCGAGTCCAATGCTTCGGACGTTTCCGGGTCCCAGACGAGCACCTTGGCCCCGAGTAGGGACATGCTGTGCTCGATCACCTTGCCGCGCTGGTTGTAATTGAGCATGCCGGCCACCGCACCAAGTTTCACCGACGCGAGCATCAGGAGCAGGCTCGTTGTGGAGTTCTTCGCGAGGATCGCGACTACGTCGCCTTCACCGACGCCGAGTCCGCTCAGTGTCGACGCATAGCGGTTCACGGTCCGATTGGCCTGACCGTAGGTGGTCGAGTTGCCCTCGAAGCGTACGAACGGGCGGTCGGGATGGGCGGCGGCGTGTTTCTGAAAGACCTGGCCGATAGTCCGTTTGGCATCGGCCGGGCGATGGATCAGGCCTGGCGCATGGCGCAGGATCAGCGGCACCGACGGTGCCATATCGACTAGACCTTTGGCGATATCGGCAATGCCGACCTTGTTGGCTGACGCAGTGGTGGTCAATGAGTGCTCCGTACGTGTCTACAGGTGGACGCGATGATGTGGGCAATCTTACCGAGCAGTAGCAAGTGTGATCGCCTCGGTCACCGTTTTCGCGATGAGCAGTCGATTCAGCGCGCGTTCCTGGACGAACCCCCGTCCGCGCAGGTTCTCCAGCCAATCCAGCAGCGGTGCGTAGAAATCATCGATGTCCAGCAGCACCACCGGCTTGTCATGCATACCGAGATAGCCGCCGGTCCACGTCTCGAATAGCTCCTCCAGCGTGCCGATGCCGCCAGGCAACGTAATGAATCCATCGGCCCGGTCGTCCATCATCGCCTTGCGCTGACGCATCGTGTCGGTGATGACGAGTTCGTCGGCGGCGGTGTCGGCGACCTCCCGGTCGACCAACGCCTGCGGAATGATGCCGATAGTTCGGCCGCCGGCGGCGCGGGTGGCACGCGCGACCGCTCCCATCATCGAGACGTTGCCGCCACCGGAAACCAGCGAGTGCCCGGCACCGCCGAGTGCGGTTCCTAATTCGCCCGCGAGAGCCAGATACTGCTCGCCTACCGGACCAGACGCACAGTAGACACAGATTGCGCTCACTGCTCCGCTGCCTGTCGGTCCAATTCCCGACGCGTCCGGGCGATCGCCTCGACTACCTCATCGGGTGTGTCCACGACATGCAATAGGTCGATGTCGTCGGCGCCGATCATCTTCTCGGCGACCAGAACATTCCTGATCCAGTCAATCAGTCCCGACCAAAACTCTTGTCCGACAAGCACAATCGGAAACCTGGTGATCTTGTTGGTCTGCACCAGGGTCAATGCCTCGAACAGTTCGTCTAGCGTGCCGAATCCGCCTGGCAAGCAGACGAAACCCTGGGCGTATTTGACGAACATCGTCTTGCGGGCGAAGAAATAGCGGAAGTTCAGTCCGACGTCGACCCATTCGTTAAGGCGCTGCTCGAATGGCAACTCGATGCCGAGGCCGATTGATTGAGCACCAGCCTGATACGCCCCCTTGTTGGCCGACTCCATTGCACCAGGACCACCGCCGGTGATCACCGAAAATCCGGCGCGACCCAGCGCTTCGCCGACGTCGACGCCGAGCTGATAGAGCTCGGTTCCGGGCTGAATTCGGGCCGAGCCGAAAACGGTCACCGCCTCACCGATATCGCGCAAGGCGTCGAATCCGGCTACGAACTCCGATTGGATCCGCAGCACGCGCCACGGATCCTTCTGTGCGCGTTGGGCTCTCGCATCGGCGGTGCGCTGGCTGGCGTCGAGTAGCCGACGATCGGTTGTCATCGCCAGTTGGTCGGCGGTGCGGCGCACCCGCATCGGGCCTACATAGCAGCCTTCGTCGGGCGACGATTCGTCGATCGCTTCTGAATCGGGCGATTGTCCAATGGGCATGGCCGCAAGCGTAGTCGGAACCGGACCTACGACGGCACCTCCCCACGCCGCGACGAAGGACCTCGGCGTGACGGGAGTTATCGCAGGTAGTTCCGCAGCACTCGATGAACGGTGTCGATCTGGGCGACTGGTACCCGCTCATCAACGCGATGGGCGAGGTTGGGGTCGCCCGGCCCGTAATTCACCGCTGGAATACCCAGCGCGGAGAATCGTGAGACGTCCGTCCAGCCGTATTTCGCGCGGAAGTTGCCGTCGGCGGCAGCGACGAGTTCGGCCGCTGCCGGATTGGCCAGTCCGGGCAGCGCACCGGCCGCTGAGTCAGTCACCGTCACGGTGAGTTGCTCGCCGCCCGGAGCCGATGACACGACGTCACGCACATGTTCGGTCGCCTGCTCGACGCTGCGGTCGGGTGCGAACCGGAAGTTGACGGTCACCGACGATTCATCGGGGATGACATTGCCCGCGACGCCGCCGGTGATCCCGACCGCCGACAGCCCTTCTCGGTATTCGCAGCCGTCGATGTCCACGCGGCGGGGCTGATACTCCGACAACGTTGTCAGCAGACCGCCCAGTTTGTGAATCGCGTTGTCCCCCATCCATGCCCGCGCTGAATGGGAACGCTGGCCCGACGCCGACACGGCGACTCTCAACGTCCCCTGACACCCCGCCTCGATGAGACCGCCGGTCGGTTCGCCGAGGATCGCGACATCGCCGGCCAACCAGTCCGGCAACTCACGCTCGATGACGCCCAGTCCGTTGTACTCCGCGGCGATTTCTTCGCAGTCGTAGAAGATCAGTGTCAGGTCATGGCGCGGGTTATCCAGTGTCGCGGCCAGATGAAGGAAGACCGCGTCACCGGATTTCATGTCGACGCTGCCGCAGCCGTGAATCACATCGCCCTCATCGACAGACGTCTCGCGGCGGTGCGGCACATTTCCGGCGATCGGCACCGTGTCTAGATGGCCGGCCAAGACTACTCGACTCTCGCGACCTAGATCGGTTCGCGCGAGGACGCGATTTCCGCTCCGGAGGATCTCGAAACCCCTTGTCTGCGTACGTAATGCATCTTCAACGGCATCGGCGATAGCCGCTTCGTCACGGGATTCGCTTGCGATGTCGATCAGGGCCGCGGTCAGGTGCGCCGGATCGGCGGACAAATCGAGAGGCATAGCTAGACGCTACCGTGGGTCGACGCTCCCGGACCGTGCGCCGGTACCCCACAAGTTTTCCCGTGTTGTCGGTGTGTGCGGTTACCGTTACCCACATGACGCCGACTCCGCGATTCAACGCCATCTCCGTACTCGTCGCCGATATGTCCGCCAGCGTCGAGTTCTACCGGCACTGCGGCCTGACATTCTCAGACGATCAGTTCCCCGACGGCATTGAGAAGGCGATGCATGTGGAGGCATATATCGGCGAGTTCCGGCTCATGTTCGACACCCACGCTGTGGCCAAATCGTTCCAGCCGAATTGGACTCCTCCGTCGAGCCCGAATGAAGGTGTCTCCCTTGCCTTCGACTGTGGCTCCCCCGCCGATGTCGACCGGGTCTTTGGTGTACTCGTCGCGGCCGGCGCGCACACCTATCTGGAGCCGTTCGACGCGTTCTGGGGGCAGCGCTACGCCAGTGTTACCGATCCGGACGGCAACGGTGTCGAACTGTATGCGGCGCTACCCCAGGACACTTCGCCGTCGCCTGACTCCCCCCGGTAAACTCGGCGCTCGTGACTACGCATGGAGCATCCGCGATCGGAATCGCCACCCTGACCAACGGCACCGGTGCCGACACCCACACGGTGCTCGACGCCTGGTTCCCCGAGCCCGAGCTGGCCACCATCGACATCACCGGGACCGTCGTACTCGATGAGGCGGACACTCCGGACTACCTTCGCGAACTAGTCGGCGTCGATGACGTACGCGGCGTCAAGACTGTCGCCATCCGCACCAATATCGCCGATATCACCGAAGCCCCGACTGATGCCTACGACGTCTATCTGCGCCTGCACCTGCTGTCGCATCGCTTGGTAGCACCACACGGTGCCAACCTTGATGGACAGTTCGGATTGCTCGCCAACGTCGTGTGGACCAATCACGGCCCGTGCGCGGTCGAAGGATTCGAGCAGGTTAGAGCCCGTCTGCGTGCCGCCCGCGGGCCGGTGACCGTCTCGCATATCGACAAGTTCCCGCGGATGGTCGACTATGTGGCACCCGGCGGCGTACGCATCGGCGATGCCGACCGAGTTCGCCTCGGAGCACACCTCGCACCCGGCACCACCGTGATGCACGAAGGTTTCGTCAACTTCAACGCCGGCACGCTGGGCGCATCGATGGTCGAGGGGCGAATCTCGGCCGGTGTCGTCGTGGGCGACGGCTCCGACATCGGCGGCGGCGCGTCCACGATGGGCACCCTCTCGGGCGGTGGCAAGGAGATCATCAGCCTCGGTAAGCGCTGTCTACTTGGCGCCAACTCCGGGTGCGGTATCCCCCTCGGCGACGACTGCGTCATCGAAGCGGGTCTCTATGTCACCGCAGGAACCAAGGTCACCGGCCCCGACGGCACCGTGGTCAAGGCCCGCGACCTCGCGGGGCAGTCGAATATCCTGTTCCGCCGCAATTCCTCGACCGGCGCCGTCGAAGTTGTGCCGTGGAAGGGCGACGGCATCGCACTGAACGACGCGCTGCACAAGAACTAGCCGCGGTCGTCGGGTTCGGGGTCCGTCCATTTCTCGACCAATCGGCGAAATGGTGCAGATGCCTCCATTTGCGCACTTATTCCGATGAAGCCGAGCAATACTCGAAATAGCATCGTGTACTCGGGTGGAGCTGACAATCGATGACTGGTCCGGTATTCCGCACTAGTAATGTCGGTCGCCTTCCCCGCCGCCCGCTGCAACCATCGTCGAGTAAATGTGAACTCGTCGGTGTATAGCGGGTCGACGAAGGGCGCCAGAAACGCCGTGACTTCGTCGGCAGTGACTTTTGCCCCCTTGGGCACGAATCCTGCGGCGGCGAGTTCTATCAGCAGGTCGTCGTGACGCCGATCGCGTGCTAGTCGCAGAATACGTCCGACAGCGGCCGGAAAACCGTCAGGTAGTTCCGCGACGGCTCCGAAATCCAGAACGACCAGCCGCCCATCCTCGGCAATCATAAAGTTTCCCGGATGGGGGTCGCCATGCAGTAGGCCTACCCGGCGGGGCGAGCTGAGTTCGAACTCGATGAGCAGTCGTGCGGCCCTGTCCTGTTCCGCCCGGCTGCCCGATTCGATGACCCGGCGCAGGCCGACGCCATCCACCCATTCGCTGACGACCACCTTGGGTGCGCTCGCGACCACAGCCGGAATCCGAACGTTCTCGTCGTCGGCGAACACCTGCGCGAATCGGCGTTGGTTGTCGGCTTCAGCGCGATAGTCGAGCTCGCCGAGCGTGCGCTCGGACAATTCGTTGATGATCGCCTTGACGTCGGTGCCACCTGCGAATGCGGACAGAAGACCGCCAATCCGCCGAAGCGTTTTAAGGTCGGCGACGAGCGCTTCATCAGCACCGGGATACTGGATTTTCACCGCGACCGGACGTCCGTCAGACCAGACCCCGCGATGTACCTGACCTATGCTCGCGGACGCTGCCGCCACCTCATCGAACTCAAGGAAACGCTCACGCCATCGGGTGCCCAGCTGCTGGTCGAGGACCTGCGTGACGGTCGCGGCCGGCATCGGCGAGGCCTCGTTCTGAAGCTTCGCCAATGCCTCCCGATAAGGTGCCGCATATGCCGGCGGAACCGCGGACTCCATCACGCTAAGTGCTTGTCCGACCTTCATGGCTCCACCCTTCAGCTCGCTGACGATGCTGAAGATCTGCTCCGCGGTTTTCGCCTGCAATTCAGCAGTGACGGTCGCATTGTCGGCTCCGGCGAGTCGTCGACCGAACCCGACCATCGACCGACCGGCAAGGCCGATCGGCAGTCTTGCCAGTTGAGCTGCCCGTTTAGTGGAGCTTGAGGTCAATTCCATCGTTCAGTCGCCTTCGCTTTCGGCTGTTCACATGTGTGATAGGGCGTGACTCGCCAGCGTGCGCTTCGTGGAGGCCGCGAGGTAATACCCGCGAGTACGACTCCGGATGCCAGCTCCACGAGTTCGGTACGGGTCAAATCCCAGGAGAACCAGTGCGTTGACCGACTCACTTGTGGGCATCGTGCAGCTAGTCCGCGAAGGTCGGCTCGGACACCTGGCCGCCGGCCCGAAGTTGGCCGGTGATCGCAGTGGCAGCACGGTCACCGAGATAGGCGCAGTAGACCAACAGGCCGATCACGCCAGCTGTCCTGGTCCGCGAATCGAGCAACGCGAGCCCGATCGCGGCCTCCGACGCACCGTTCACTTTGACCCAATTGTCGGTGTCCTCCGGGAACACAAATCGGGAGATCGCCACGAACGGGCCGGGTGCCACGAAATGTGCGAACCCCGAGGTCGCCAACCCCACACCGCCGACCTTGAATCCGCGATCCACCACGCGTGATCGGGCAATTGCCTCACCGAGCCGTCCCAGTAGCACCATCGTCTCCTCTTCATAATTTCGACGGCCGCCAGCAAGCCACTGACGTCCGTACGCTTCGACTACTAATCAGACTGGCATGTCAGTTCTACAAAAACAAGTACCGCACTCACCGCCTCTGACCAGTCAATCAATTAATAGTACTGATACGTCAGTGCATCTGCTATCGTCAGCATTCTAGAAGAGCGTCGGGCGAATCAGGAGACCTATATGACCGAATCATCGAGCACGCCAACCGTCGAACCCAACTTCGACGTCGCGATAATTGGCGCCGGCGCGGGCGGCATCTGCGCCGGCATCAAATTGCAGGAGCTGGGCATCGACAACTTCGTACTGATTGAACGTGATTCGGGCATGGGTGGCACGTGGCTCGCCAACACCTACCCCAACGTCGGCGCTGACCTCCCCTTTCTCGCCTACCAGTTCTCGTTCGCACCGAAGGCCGACTGGGATCACTTCTTCGCGAAGGGACAGCAGATACAGGACTATCACGTCGGACTGGCGATCGACGCTGGGTTGCATCACAAGACGAAACTCAACACGGAGGTCGTCAAGGAAGAATGGGACGAGACTGGCCATCAATGGCGACTGCACATCGCAGACGGGTCGACGATCACTGCCCGTTTCGTCCTCAGCGCGGTCGGCGCTTACATCAACCCCAAAGACAAGCCTGCGATACCCGGCCTCGACGACTTCGCTGGCGAGGTGTTGATTCCCTCGCGGTGGAATCACGACTACGACTTTCGACACAAGCGGGCCGCGATCATCGGGGTGGGTTCGAGTTCGGTGCAGATCGCACCGGCTCTGGCCGCCGACGTGGAACATCTCGACATCTACCAGCGCACACCGCAACGCTATTTCCCCAAACCAGATTTTCGAACGCCGCGATGGATGCAGCGACTCCTAGGTTTACCGAAAATCGCGGGACTTCTCCACGAGGCGGTACTCGCCGTACTGGAAGTCGGTCTGCGCGTATTGATCTATACGCCCCGGCCACTATTCAACGCCGGGTCGACAGTATTCGATTGGGCCGGTGACCGGCTATACAACCTATGGCTGTGGCTATGTGTGCGCAACAAATCCGATCGCGACAAACTGCGCCCTGCCTTCGGCGCCGCTTGTACGCGCGGCACTCTCGGCGGCGGTTACCTGTCAGTCTTCAACCGCGACAATGTCGATCTACACACGACGTCGATCGACCACATCACCGCTGACGCGATCGTCACCGCCGACGGAGTCGAGCACAAGATCGACGCCCTGGTGCTCGCCACGGGATATGAAATGTTCTCCGACCCCGAGACATATCGCGAAGGCACGGTGATCGGCTACGACGGATTCGATCTGGGGCGCTTCTACAACACCCACGGACTCCGCGCGTATCACAGCACCGCCGTCGCGGGCCTCCCAAATCGGTTTCTACTGGTTGGCCCGTACTCCTGGACCGGTACCGCATTCCACTACATCCTGGAAAACGCGACCCGCCACATCATCGCCGTCCTCGATGAAGCTCGTTCCCGTGGTTGCACGCGTGTCGAGGTCAGCATCGAGGCACAGAATGAGTTTCACGCCGACATGGTTTCCAAAGGCGCCAATCTCGCTCGCTATTTCACGGTCAACTGTGCGGGATCAAATACATACTTCGTGAACTCTCACGGCGATGCTGTCTATGTACGCCCGTGGACGATTTATCAGTCACGCAACCGCAGTGTCTCCTTTTCGCGGGCCGACTATAACTTTGACCGGATAGCTGCGAACCCGCCTGCCCCGGCAACGCCGAAATCGAAGGCAGTCATCTGATGCAACCATTCGCACGATTCCGTTTCCGCGCAACTGACCCCGTGTACGACGAGGGCATAGAGTCCTTCCTCAATTCGTCACCGTTTCGAACACATATCGTCTACGACTACCCGCGTATTTCGGCCGACGACCTTTGGCAGGTCGTCTCATCTGACCGGATGTGGTCATGGCTGCCCAGCGTATGGGGTTGCCGCTATCCAGTCGGCGAAGAGGTCGCACCTGGGACGGTGCGCGATTTTCAGATGTTCGTCCACCACTGGCTGATCTACGCACAACGCGAGAAGATTCTGGTCTGGGAGCCAGGGAGCCGACTGGTCTACACCGCTACAGATGCGACGCTGCCATTCTTCGGTACCTGGTGCGAACAATACGTCGTCGAACCGCTCCCCTCAGGGGGCTCACAGCTGACCTGGACAATGGGAGTGAAACCCCGCTTCATCGGATGGCTTCCGATGCGCTGGCTTACACCCGTGATGAGTCGCGTCTTCCGCTTCGGTCTGCGCGGGCTGGTTCGCGAGGTCGGCACCGGTATCGACGGCACCGAGCGCGTCGTCTAGATAAGCGATTCGACGGCTGGCAGGCCGTCGAGCAACAGCACAGTCAACACGTCTGCGACGGTGGCGACCTCACCGATGTCGCTGCCGTCGGCGATCACCGGCCCGCCGATTCCGAGCAGGTAGGACATCCAGGCCTGGCCAGCGAAGTCCACGTGCAATTCCGGGTCTGCGATCCCGTCATCAACCGCGGCCTGCAACATCTCCGTCGCACGCCGAGCGGCGGCGCGGAACATCGTGATGTGACCGTCGAGGGCTTCTTGGTCGACCCCAGGTACGTCGATCAAGATAAAGGACAACACCTCGGCGTGGTCAACCATCAGTTGAAGCAGGCCCTCATTCAGCGCGCGGACCGACGCGCGGAACGATTGCTCGTCGCACGGCCTCGGCAAACTAGCACTCACCTGGTCAAACATCGCGAAAAAGTCGGCCATCTCACGCTCGACGAGCACGGTCAACAAGTGCCGTTTGCTGTCGAAATAGTTGTAGAAGGTTCCGTGACTCACACCCGCATGAGTTGTTATCTCTTTGACCCCAACCGTCGCGTAACCCACATCGACGAACTCTTCTAGCGCGGAATCGAGCAATTGGTCAGCACGATCCATTACCGCTCCCCACGTCGCAGTACACCGTAGCGTTCCAGACTTCCCGCAGCACGCAGATAAGCCGCTCGCCTCTCCGGCGAATCCCCTTCGCCGGTAAGGACTTGAATCAGCCCCGGCAGCGCGAGCGCAGGGATGGCCCGGCCGGCCGTGCGTCTGCGCACCTCACTGACCGGATCTACTCCCGCACCCGGTGAGATCCGTTCGAGCAATGTGTTCACCAGGCTGTCCAAAGTCGCATACAGGCCGGTCAGCCGGTACTTGACCTCACGGTCGACCGTGCCGACCTGAACGGTCAGGATTTTCAGTATTCCGGGATATTCGTCCACCAACGCATATAGTCGCTCGCCCAGTCGTCTGATCTCGTCCCGAACCATCTCCCCAGATGGTTTCTGTTCGGCCAGTGCGAGCAATTCATCGGCATCGATCACATCCATCAACTTTTCGATACACCAGTCGACCACCATGTCGAGCAGCTCCCGCTTTCCATCGACATATCGATAGAGAGTGCCCTGACCGAAGCCCGCCTCTTTGGCAATGGAACTTACCGCTGCGTCCTCGTAACTGGTTTCTGAAAACACCTTGAATGCCGCGACAGTCAATTCCTGCCGACGTTTGTCGCCGAGTCCGACCGATTGCGGTCGGCCCCGACGACGCCGCGGCGTCTCAGATCCCGAGGTCTCGGGAGTGCCTATGGCCATGGGAGCCAAGTCTATCCAGCTCAAGGGACAACACTCGAATCGACGCGCATGAGCCCGTAGTCGCTACCTCGGCTCGATGGTTCGGACCTTCAGTCCAATCCCGCTAAGGTCACGGTCTGCGCGGGCGTACTTTCGGCAACCGACCCGCGTCGGAAGTCGAAGTCATCGAACCGGAGGTTCTTGCTGGCCCTCGTTGACTGATAAGCGGTTGTCGGCCGCAGGAAGCCAAAGTCGCCGTGCTTGTCGATGTAATACGAGTTCGCATTGATACAAGCCTTGCCGTGCATCAACGTCTCCTTCCCGCGCTCGGAGATGAAGTCGAAGAACCTGTCATTCGCTTCGTCGGTTACCGCGACCGACGTTGCCCCGCGTTTTTCCGCCTCGGCGATGACCTTTGTCGTGATCCGCATCGCGTTCTCCACCATCACATGCCAACTGCTACCGCTCCAGGCGAACGGCCCGAAAACCATGAAGTGGTTGGGCAGTTGCGGCATACATACGCCCTCATAAGCCTTCGCTCGGTTGTGCTCGTAGAAATCTGCGAGATCAAATCCGTTCCGACCGCGAACAGGCCTGCGGCGATATGGCTCGGGACTCTGCGACATCTCGAACCCGGTTGCCAGGACGAGAGCGTCGATACGATGCTCTCGTCCATCGCGGGTCAGAACACCGTTGGCCGTGATTCGCTCGATGGACTCGGTGATCAGTTCGACGTTATCGCGGGTATAGGTCTTGTAGTACAGGTTGGAGACGCTGGGCCTTTTGCATCCGAATCCGTATGTCGGAGTGAGCTTTTCGCGCAGTCGACGATCCCGCACCTGAGTGAACAGGAAGGCCCGACAGGCCCAATTGGGGACCAGCGTCAGCGGCGCGATCTGCTTTCCATAGACCGTGATTCCGACCAGGCCCAGTTCTACGAGGCCCGCGACGATTCCTCGAATCACGCTCTGCAACGCGGGAACACGCCGAAACGCGGTCGCGACGATTCGCGGAATACGGAAGTCCGGCTTCGCGAACACCCAGATCGCTCGACGCTGGAAAACAGTCAAGTGTTCCGCCATCGTTGCCAGTTGAGGCACCAACTGAACCGAGGTCGCCCCGGTTCCGATAACCGCAACCCGCTTACCCGTGAGGTCGTAATCGTGGTCCCACACCTGCGTCTGAATCACCTTCCCGGTGAAATCCTCCAGACCCGCGATATCGGGAACCTTCGGTTCGACGAAGGCACCAAGAGCGGTGACCACGTACTTAGCCGTGATTTCGCGGTGATCACCGAGACCGAGTCGCCAGAATTGTCGGTCTTCGTCCCACTGGCGGCTCACCACATCATGATCGAACCGCAGATGTCGATCTAGGCGATAGTCGGTCACCAGTCCTTCGATGTACTGCCTGACCTCCGCCCCTTTGGGAAAGGTACGCGACCAGTTGGGATTCTTGGCGAACGAGAATTGGTACACAATGCCCGGAACATCAACCGCCACATCGGGATACGTATTGGCGTACCACGTTCCCCCAACGCCGTCCGCGCGTTCGAGGACCACAAAGTCGTCGATGCCTGCCTGCTTGCAGGCGATTGCCATGCCCAGTCCGCCGAATCCCGCACCGACTATGGCCACCAGGTGATCGGGGCGTTCCGCCGACTTCGCCGACGTCGCACCATCGTGGGCGCGCTTACGTTTCTGTGCCATCGGGTTACCTACCCGTCCTGCGCTTGTCGCGTAATTCTGCCGTCATATTCCGCGCGTTTTTCCAGGTCGTACGGTTCCAGCGTGCGATCGGCTCCAACCACTCGGCGTCCGGCAAGCCACAACGCTTCGGGGACCAGCGGATAGAGTCGCAGTCCCACCACCGTCCCGATCGGTGCGCCGACGACGGCTGGACGCCGACGCAACGTGCCGACCGCGCGACGCGCGACCATCTCCGGTGAGATGATCCCGATGCGTTCCCACCATTTGAACGGTATGCCATCGACGAGCTGGGTCCGCACTGCCGATGGCATGACAACGGACAAGGTCACGCCGGTGCCTTGCAGTTCCTCACGTGCACTGCGCCCGAATCCGGTTGCGGCATGTTTGCTGGAGACATAGGTCGCGAGGCCCGGCGAATGGATAGCGCCCGCCGCCGAGGTGATGTTGATGAAGTGACCGCGACCGCGCTCGATCATCTTCGGCGCCAGGGTCTGGAATGAATGGTAGTGACCCCAGAAGTTCACCCGCATCGTCGCGTTCGCGACTCCGACGGACTCTGACAGCAGTGGCCCCACCGGCATGATGCCCGCGTTATTCACCACGATGTCGATCGGGCCAACCGTGGACTCGACCAAATCCACTGTGCGCGCGTATTTCTCGGCATCGCCAACGTCGAGCCCCAGTCCAATCGCACCCCCGCCGATCCGGTCTGCCGAGCTGATCGCCACGGCTTCTTCGAGGTCTGCGATCACCACCCGCGCTCCCTTGGCGGCCAGCTTCCGCGCCGTCGCCAAGCCAATGCCGCGCGCTCCGCCGGTGACCAGCGCTACGGCGCCCGCCGTCTCGAAACTCTGAAATTTCATGCGCTGATCTCCGTGTCGGTATGGTTTTGGCCCGCCACGTCGGCAACGGCAGGTGCGTGGAACTGATAGGCATTCAGGTCCGGGGTCCGACTGTCGCGCCTGGCCTCGAATAGGCTCGTCGGCCGGATATATGGCATGTCACCCACGGAGTTGACGTAGTACGTGCGGAGACCGCGGTTGACAGTGTTGAAGTAATAGTCGATGTTTTCGTCGTTGCGACGGATCATTGAGTGATAGTCGCGATGAGCCTGCTCGCGCACTTCGGCGATCTCCTCGCCACGTCGGCGAGCCTCGGCGATGATATTCGTGGCGTGGGTCGATGAGATTTCGACTAGTTCGTGCCACCCCGTGCCGATCCACGAATACGGTCCGACCAGCATCCAGCGGTTGGGCAGTTTGGGAACCGAAACCGACTGGTATGCCTGGAGTCGTTCCTCGTTGTAGAACTTGCCCAGATCGAAGCCGTCGCGGCCGACCACCGTACCCTCCACGTAGCTCTCTGGATCGGAGAACAGGTGATAACCCGTCGCGAGGACGATTGCGTCGAATCTGCGCAGCGCACCATCGCGGGTGATGATTCCCTCCGGGACGATCTTCTCGATCGCCTCGTCCACGAGTGTCACATTCGGCCGGTTGAATGCCTGCAGAAATGAATTCGATAGCGTCGGCCGCTTGCCCAGCGGACCGTATCCCGGCATCAGCCGCTTACGGGTCGAAGGATCTGCGACCACGACAGAGAGATACACCGAGTAAAGTCGTCGTGCAACGTCGTCGAATCGCGGCGCCAGTGCGCGGAATAACGGTCGGGGTGTCTGATAGACCAGTCGCAGTGCCGCCTCGACGACAACATTCGCGATCCCGCTCAATAACGGGCCGATCCCCGGCGCCCCGACAACTCGACGAGCTGGCGCCGGCATCGGGAAATCCGGTTTCGGCAATGCCCACACCGGCGTGCGCTGAAACACTTCCAATGCGTCGACCTGCGGCGCGATCGACGGCGTGATCTGTACCGAGCTCGCGCCCGTGCCAATAATCGCGACTCGTTTGCCGGTCAGGTTGTAGTCGTGATCCCACGAGTTGGGACGCAAGATCTTGCCCGCGAAGTCGAGATATCCGGGAATGCCCGGATCTTCTTTGGCACGAATGTATGCCCCGATCGCTGAGATGACATAGCGGGCGGTGATCTCCGAGCCGTCGGCGGCGGTGAGACGCCACAGACCGGCGTCGTGGTCCCACACTTCCCGCTCGATATTGACGCCCCACCGCGCTTTGTCGTAGAGGTCGAAAGTCCGCGCGACTGACCGGTGATACTCGAACACCTCACCCCCTTTCGGAAAGAGTCGAGTCCATTCCGGGTTTCGCGCGAAAGAGTATTGATAGGTGAATCCGGGCACGTCCACGCCTAGACCCGGGTAATGGTTGTCGCGCCAGCTGCCGCCGAAGTCATCGGCGCGATCGAGGATGACGAAGTCGTCGATCCCCTTCTTCTTCAGCAGTACCGCCGCGCAGATTCCGCCCGGTCCGGCTCCGATGATCGCTACCGAATGGTCTGGTGTTGTCATGTCACATCCTCCTGCAACGATACTGACACATCATTACTATTAATTCAATTCCCAACCCGCCAAGCGGCGTTCCGACGCTATTTCGCGCCAGGTATCACGCCGTTGTCGCCGCCTTGAACCTTCGGATCAGGCGCAAAGTTCGCCACCTTCCACTTGCCGTCCAGTCGCACGACGACCACCCGGAGAATTACCGCCGTCGTGGTGCGTTCCGGTTGCTGAGTCGTCGTCGACGTCTGACGAGCGAGCACGACGAAGTTCCAGGGGTCCCCGGATTTGCGGTCAGCAGTGACATCTCCGTCGAGGAAGGCGTAAACCACTTCGCCTTCTGACACCATGCGCAACTGCTCCAGAAGTTCCTTGGTAAGCGCACCCGCCCCGTTCGGTTCGAGGCTGAATGTCTTGCCGAACGCATCGGTGGTACCCGACGACAGTCCCTTCACGAATTTGGTCGCATTGCGATAGTCGATCGTCAGGGCTCGCGTGGCGTAGCCCTCCGCGGCCTGCCGCGCCTGCTCGACTAAGGCGGCCCGGCTCTGAACCGATTCTCGCTGCTGCGACAGGTCGCTCGCAGCCGACTGACGCGCGACCGCGAAGCCGATCGTCGTACAGAGCAATAACACTGCGATCGCGCCGACACCAACCACCATTCGGATGAGTCGGCGTGTGCGCTGCTCCGACGCCGCAAGGTCAGATTTGAGCCGGTCCTTCACACGAACCTTCGTCCGCTTCTTTTCCGCATCCTTGCCAGACCGATTCACCTCCACATCGTCAGATGTGGGTGATGTGTCGTGGTCGGGCACCTCAACCGAATCGGCCAATTCGGTAGTGGGCGGTGACTCGTCTGCCATTAGATATCACCTAACCTTTCTTGTCGTGAATCGCTTCGGGTCACTTGACAGTCAGTTGCACACGCATAGGGCCACCCGACGGAAATGCCCGCGCCCACAGGTCAGTGAATGCACCGACGTTGACGCGAATACCACGAAGTTGCGCAGTCACCGGGGCGAGCGCGGCAGTGATGCCACCGAATTCGGGCAGCAGGACGCTCACGTCCTTGAGCAGGCGGGTCATAAACGGGCCTATCTGGCTATTCCAGGTATCGCCTTTAGCCGACATCGCCCCGAATCTGTTCAGTTGCCGAATTACATCAGCGAGTGGTGCCGCGAGGTTCTGCAGCGTTCCAGCTACTGGCCGCAGACGCCCTGGACCGTCGACACTCATCAGTCGCATATCCAATGTCTGAGCGGCGACGAAGAGTTCGCGGATCACAGAACTCTTGTCCGCGATCGTCGACGCCATCAGTTCAGCGACCAATTTCATACTGCTCAATGCGGCCTTGTCTGCGGTAACCGACTTGAGCACGACTCCCATTCGATCAATGACGGCTGGATCGATGAGTTCACCGAGCCGGTCGATACGACCGAGAACCGACCCAACGGACGCTGAGTCGACCACTTGTTCTCGACCAACGCGTGCGCCATCGGCCAAATAGGGTCCGGCCGGCGAGTCCGGACGGAAGTCCAGATACTGCTCGCCCACCGGCGACAGGTTTTGCACGATTACCTTCGACGACGCCGGCACCGCATACTTCGCGTCAATACTCACCGTGACGTCGACGCCGTCACGACCGGCCACAATTGAGCGCACTCGCCCGATCGTCAAACCATGCATCGCGACGGCGGACGTGTCCATCAGACCACCCGTATCGCCCATGGTGACGACGATCTCGACATTCTGCCGGCCCGGATTTATGTCGAGTACTCGAAATGCCAAATAGGCCAACGAAATAGCCAAGATCAAGCCGAGACATCCGCAGGAGAGCAAGCCTTTGCGCAGCTTCATTCACACCACCCCGATTGCCCGTAGAACATCGGCGACCCGTGTTGAGGCGCCATTCGAGTCGTTGACGCGGAGCACGTCGATCTCGCCACGACCGGTGAGAAACGGCGCGATCTTCTGAGCGAGCAGATCACGCACCGCCAGGGCATTTCGCCCCAACGAGCGGTCGCCGTCGGCGATGGTCATCAGCATCGGGTCCGCAACCGCCAGGATCTTCTTCAGATCCGAGTATGTGGGTTGTACCAGCAAGTCGCCGCCTGGTTTGGTTAGCATGCGCAGATCGGCGATCAGCTGTACCACCGTCAGGAACAGCCGCTGCAATCGGCCGAATCGATCCGGCCCGATGACCAATGCTCGCTCGATCGACTCGCGATTCTTGGCCAAATCATCGACGATCCGGCCTCCATCGGCCAACATCGAGTCCAGCGTGTCTGTCGAGGCACCCAATTCCACCATCTGCCGAGCCGACTTCTCGGTGAGAGTCCGCAATTCATTGGGGTCAGCGGGAAGCGCGCGGTTGAGTTTGCGGATCACATCCTGCGATCGCCCGACAATGCCTCCGTTAATAAACTGTGCCAAGCCAGTCATCACTGTTTCGACATTGTCCGGCGGCACAGTACGATTCACCGGGATTCGGCCCCCGACGGGCAACAATTGATCAACGCGACCATCCGGCGGAATCAGTGCGATGTACAGATCCCCCAGCAGAGTGGTCTGGCGCAATTCCGCTCCGATTGCCACCGGCAGCCTGACGCCGTCGGATATCGCGACCCGTGTGATCGCCGTCTTGACTCCCAGGCGGACCGACTTGAGTTCTCCCACGCGATTTCCGTTGAGCAGCACCTTCGCCCCGTCTGGAATATTCAGAACGTTCGCGAATTCGATCTCGATTTCATACGTCGGGCCGCCGAGCTGACCGGGGAGTTTGACAGTAGCGGTACTGCCACACCCGACGAGCCCAATACAGGCGACGATGAGCGCCATGGTGAACCGCAGGATCGATCGGTGGGCTGCAGGAGTATTCATCGGTCACCGCCCAGGATCATCTGAATAAGGCCCGACTTCGCAGCATCCTGCTTGGCACAACCGGCCGGCTTGTTCAACAACGAACACAAAGCGGATAAATCCGAACGCTTGATGGATACCGCGGGCGGCGCCCAGGTCACGCGCAAAGCTCCGGTGCGCTTGTCGAAGATTTGGTCGGTGACACTGGCCAACCCCGGCAATTGAGCAACCAGTTGCGCGATTCGAGTCGCGAAGGGTGCCAATACCTGCACCCACGGCGTCACGAATTCGACGATCGAGAGAATACGGTCACCGAAGCGTCCAGTGATTCGGCCAAGCACGGGCACCAACACAATTGCCGACTTGAGCCCTTCGGCGAATTCTTCGGAGAACCCCACGAAAGCGATGCCTGCGTCGTTGACCGTGCGTACGAGTTTCTCGATCTCTGGCCAATGTTCGACCGTGCCCTTGGCGAGGGTGTTGGAATTGTCGAGGATCCCCCGCAAAGCGGCATCGGTTTGAGTCGGATTCCCTTGCAGCCTAACGAAATTGCGCAAAACCTGGACCAACTGCGGGCCGCGGCCCGCGAAGTTCCGATCGGCCATATCAAGCAGGCGGGCCAAGTCAGTACCGGCTGCGTCAGCCCGTAGTTCACCATCGGGTCCCAACACGTCGGCGAGCAGATTATCCAAGGCCTGATAGGCCTGGCTTACCCCCCGGGGCGTCTTAGTGCGGTCCACCGAAATACATGAGCCAGGTGACAGGGTCGCTCCGCCACGGTATGGGCCGGAGAACTCGACACGGCGGTCAGCGACGATCGACGAATCAATGACAACTGCTCCCACATCGGCAGCAAGTTGGAGATCCTGCCGTACCGACAGTGTCATTCGCACCCCACCGGTCCGAGGCTCGATCTTGTCGATCTTCCCTACCTGCAGCCCCATCATGGACACGGCATTGCCTTGGTACACCCCGACAGCATCGACGAAGTCGACGCATACCGTGCGCGTCTTCAACTCCGCAGTTAGTCGCGGCGCGAAAGCGATAACGGCACCGCCGCCGACCAGCACCGCGGCTACGATGACGACGGTCAGCAAGCGCAGACTTTTCCGCGGTCTGCGCTCAGGCGTCAGTTCAGTCATTTGATCAGCACTTCCTCGAAGCAGACGGAACACAGAGCGACACTCCGGAGACCGTGGCATCCGAGTCGTCGATGGTCAGACCACCGCCGTCGCCTCCGACAAGCCCTTTCACCCGAGCGAGTGCATTCTCGACCGCACTAACGGCCGAGTCCACTTTCCGCACGCTCGGTTCGAGGCGTTCCAAAATATCGGCCAGGTCGTTCACCGGGCGCTCTATCTTGTCGGCGTAGGCGACCAGCGGTCGCTCGAAGAACTGGAACAGCTTGGTGAGCAGGGCGAATACACGATGCACCTGTTCGTGACGGGTACCCAACTCGAGTCCGATCTCACCGATATTGCGGATCAGGGTGAAGAGGATCTGACGATCAGCGGCCGTGGCGCGTGCGTACTCGTCGGATACTTTCAGTGCACCACTGAGTTCAGTCGAACGTCGGGCGAATTGTTCAGTCAACGATGACGTCGTGTCGAGGATTCGGGCTACTGCGTCCGGTTGTCCAACAAGACCGCTTTCGACGGTGGTGATCAATTCGCGCAATTTCGCTCCGTCGAGTGCCGCCGCTTTCGGCGTCACTTCTTCGAGGAGCGCGGTGAGGTCATATGTCCCAGTGACCCGTTCTGCCGGGACAGGCCGAACGCCGAGCGGCGACCGCCCCTTGGGGATCAGTTGTAGATAGCGGCCGCCGACCGGAGTAAGCAGCCGAATGTCGATCGACGTATCCGATCCGATATGTAGATCCTTCTTGACGGAGAACTCCACTCGCACATGGTCGCCGTCGACAGTGAGCGCTTTCACCTCGCCGACCAAGATTCCCGCGATCCGCACCTGATCCCCCGACCGCACCCCCGACGCGTTGGCGAATTGAGCCGTGTAGTCGGCATAGCCAAGGGGCCGAAGGTATACCAGCCCCAACGCCGCGGCGACGATTCCAACCACGACCGTGGCGAGGAGCCCGACCAGCAACTGGTGACGTCGGGCGCGGTCCTCAGATGGCACCCGCCCAACACCCATCACGTCTTTGACAGCGTCGAAGACCTGGCGACGACTCATGGGCGACACACCACCACGTCGCGGCCTCCCACGAGGACTTTGGTGACTACCGGCAAATTCAGTCTTCCTCTCGTACAAGTGAAGTCGGCGCTCGCACTCGCTTTGCCCGCGTCGTTGACCGAGGACAATAGGCCGGGAATGGCCTCTAGCAGCCGGACGAGATCCGGGGTGAAGGGAATGACCCGGTTGAGTAGGGCATCGAGCGGTCCATAGTTCGAGTCGTAGCTACCTTGGAGAGTCCGCAAGAGGTCGACGAATGGGACGAGCACACGATCCCCGTAGTCCAACGACTCTTTGACCACCTCAATCCGGGTCGTGAATTGCATGATCGACTGGTTAAGACTGCTGACCAGTTTCGCCACACGCTGGGATCGGCCACCGATCTGCTTGGCCAGTCGATTCAGATTGTCGACCATGGTGATCAACACCAGATCTTTACGTCTTACCAGCGCGGTGATGCGATCGATAGCAGCTAGTGCGGGCGCCATTCCCCTGCCGTCACCCTGCAATAGCAACGCCGCATTCTGAGCGAATTTATTCACCTCGGTGGGATCGATCTCACCAATCAGCGGAGCGACCCCGTTGAACAAAGCGGTGACATCGAATGACGGGATGGTCCGACTAACCGAAATAGTGGTATTCGGATCCTGTGGGCCGCCCGATCCATCCTGCCGAATCACTTCCAAATACCGCTGCCCCACCAAGTTCTGGTACCGCACCGCGACCTGTGAATTGTCGTCAAGACGATGGGCTTGCTGAACGTCGAACTCAACCAGGGCCGTCGATGTCGACGACTCAAGGCGCACGCTTCGCACCTTGCCGACCGCAACGCCCGCGATGCGAACAGAGTCACCATCGTAGAGTCCCGCGACATCGGAGAACGCGGCCGAATAGTGGACCTTGTCGCCGGCGACCGGACCGATCATTGTGCGGCCTATGAACGCCATCGCACCTCCGATGAGCGCGGTGAAAACCAACACCAGAATTAGCGAAGACCGTACAGATTTCACCGTTCTCCCCCACGAACTTCCTTGTAGAGCAACGGCGCCGCGATCTGAGGCGCCTTTGTCAACAAAACTTCGATGAGCAATCGCACTTTGCCGTCGGGCTGCAGCGCGAACGCATCACCGGTCGAGCGGATGAGTGTGTTGAGTCGGTGGTAGGCGTTGGGAACTGTGCCGACCGAAACTACGATCGGGACTCCGAAATCGAGTGCGACGCCAATCAAGGATTTGAGGGGTTCGGCATTTCGCCCACCGATGATGCGACCCAAGGGCTTCACCAGACCGTTGATCAAGCCATCGATTCCGGTAGTAGTCCGGTTCAGTCCAGTGGGCTGGTCCAAATATGACGACGCGTTGAGCGATTGATCTATTACGCTGAAGATCGGCGCGACGGCGGGCCTGATGACATCAAGCACCTTTTGCGTATCGCGCAAAGCCTGCCCGATCGAGATCCGCTGGTCGGTGGCCAGGCCGGACAGCAGTGGCAACAAATTGCGGACGAGCTTGATGTAAGGATCTGCGTCAGTCAGCACACTGTCGAGTGACCTGAGCGTTTCGGCGTCGCTGAGCGGCGTAGTCAACTTTCCCAGCCGGCTCAGGACACTGGTCATTGTGCCCAATGCGGTGCTGGCGGAGCGAACGGTCAGAATTGCGCCGCTGCGCAGAGCGGAACCGCGTCGCTCTGCCGGCACCAACTCGACACCGGTCGCCGCGAACATATTGGTCGCCCGATATACCGGCACAACATCGGTGGTCAGCCCAGCGGTTTGGCCATCGTCAATGCTCAGTTGGACACGTTGTGAACCATCGCTGCCAACCGTCAGACTCGATACCTTCCCGATCGTGTAACCGCGGTACTTGACGTCGGCTCCTTCCGCGAGTCCATCCCCGATCTGGGTGGACACCACAGTGATAGTGAACTTCTCCGCGAATCCACCACGCGACCAGGTCGTTAACACAATTCCAGAGATCACCATGACCACGACGACAACAACGCCGACCGCGCTCAGTACGGCTGGGCGCGGTTCGCGCCCCGATGGATCTACCCACAGCGGCATAAGATCAACCCGACACTCTCACACCGGAGTCGAAGCCCCACAAAAGCAAGGTCAACAACATATCCATGGTCACAACTATGACGAGACTCGCCCTGATTGCCCGGCCAGCGGCAACCCCAACACCTTCCGGTCCACCCATCGCGTAGTAGCCCTGATACGAGTGAATGAGCACGATAGCGACGGCGAATACGATGACCTTGACGATCGAATAGCCAATGTCACCGGCTGAGACGAAGGTCGTGAAATAGTGCAAATAGGTGCCGATCGACTGGCCGTGTACTACCGAGACCAGCACTTCACACGCGATATATGCGGCAACCAAGGTCATTAGATACAGCGGAACAATAGTGATTACACCTGCGACGACCCGAGCGGATACGACATAGGGAATCGGCCTGATCGCCGTCGCCTCCAACGCATCAATCTCTTCAGAAATACGCATGGCACCGGCCTCCGCAGTGATTCGGCAGCCGACCTGGGCTGCGAATCCCACAGCTGCGATTAGCGGCCCAAGTTCGCGCGTCGTCGCATAACCGGATACGAATCCGGTCAGTGGCCCCATGTTGACCATGTTGAGCAGTGAGAATCCTTGAATTCCCACTGTGCCACCGACCGCTACCCCGAGAAACAGCAGGACTCCGAGCATGCCACCGCCAACGATCACCGAGCCATTGCCGAAAGTAATGCTGCCCACGTGTGCCAGTACCTCGCGGCGGTATTTGGTCACCGCCAGCGGGACCGCGCGCAGCACATTGAACACAAAATAGGCCTGATGCCCAATGAGCGCCGCCGCCGTCACTGGCTTACCGGCCACCGCTCGGCCGCTGCGGACAATGACCCCGAATCCGACCGGGGTATATCGCGACGCCATCACAGAATCCGCTGCGGAAAGAACATGGTAGTCAGCTGAGTGATCACCAAATTGAGCGCGAACGCCGCCACGACACCAATCACGACCGCTGCGTTAACCGAGTCTGCGACTGCCTTCGCGCCGTGTTTGGTCTCCAGACCGCGCTGACACGCGACGACCGCGACAACGAAGGCGAACAGTATCGACTTAACGACCGCGATGGCTATATCCGTGAATGATGCGAATGATGCGAAAGACGACACATAGGAGCCCGGGGCGACATCCTGGAACGCGACGGCAATTACGTATCCAGTAGACAAACCCATGATTATGGTCAAAAAGCAGATGAGGGGTGCCACGACGACCATCGCAGCGATCCGCGGCGCGACCAAACGAGAGATGGGGTCGATGCCCATCGTGCGCAACGCGTCAACCTCTTCCCGCATCACTCGCGCGCCGAGATCTGACGCGACGGCCGCCCCGGCCGCCCCGCCGAGTAGGAGCGCGGCGACCATCGGGGCGCCTTGCTGGATCACACCCAGACCACCTGCTGCGCCGGAGATCGATGTCGCGCCGACCTGCTGAGTCAGACTCCCCGCCTGGACCGAGACAATCACACCGAACGGAATTGACACCAACACGGTTGGTGGCGCGGTAACTGTGATGACGAACCACGTCAGCGTGACGAAATCACGAATTGGAAAGCGACCACGAATCATATCTATCGCGCCGAACAGGCTCGCCGCGGCCGCTAGTTGTATCGCCCGTCCAAAGGTTGCGATCGACCCGACCATTGTTCGTCGCACATAGTGATCGGCCCGATCGAGCAGATCTGCAGCCGGGGTCATGCAGCTTTGTCGGTCCGTGCGACGGCGAGGCTCGCCAGGATATGCGTGGTCAGGCGATCGAGGGCCAACTTACCCTCTGGAATGAAATCGGCGCCTGCTTGGAACACGTGGATCTGGCCGGGAAAGACGTCGAGGCGGACCGCACCGCCGGCAACAGCGCTCAATCCAACTAGAGCATCTGAGTCGGGGCGCAAGATCTCCTCACCACCCACTTGAATGAGCAGCGGGGGCAACGCGGCGAGTTCAGCCGGCGATGCCGTTGCCGGATGTCGCAGGTCTTCTCGAGCAGCCTCGTCTTCCTCGGCGGCGGAGATCAGTGTCCACATCGCGTCGAGGGCCGAAGCCGGAAAAAGCGGGTCACGATCGGCATCGGGTCCGGCGAGCTTCGCTGAGGGCTCAAGGTCGATGATCGGCGATATACACGCCACCGCGCCGAGGCGCCCGATACCCCGACGCTGGGACTCCAGAGCCACTCGCAACGCGAGGTATCCCCCGGCTGAATCGCCCGCGATAGCAATATTGTGCGGCTTGACGCCCGAATCGATTAGATAGCGCAAGCCGTCAAGACAGTCGCTCAACGACGTGCTCACCGACGACTTCGGGAGTTGACGGTAGT
Source organism: Gordonia sp. CPCC 205333 (assembly GCF_048537885.1). Classification (NCBI taxonomy): domain Bacteria; kingdom Bacillati; phylum Actinomycetota; class Actinomycetes; order Mycobacteriales; family Gordoniaceae; genus Gordonia; species Gordonia sp. CPCC 205333. The sequence goes on from NZ_JBCLVI010000005.1 coordinate 551,059, forward strand.
CCACCGCGAGGGAGGGCACGCCAGTCGCTCGTACGATCCGCGATACAAGCCGACGATGACTGCGCACGCCGCCGACTATGAAAGCTCCGCCGTGGAGGTAGAGGATCGCCTGAGGCTCCCGGTCGCCGGGCACGAAATCCGCGGGCCGGATTCGCTCGGCCGCGCAGTTCCGCAGGACGATTCTGGTGCGTGTGACCCCACGTACCGCAGGCAGCAGTGATGCCAGGAACTCCAGCACCCCGTAGGGCCATGGCAATCGCGGATTGCTGGCCCACATTTTGAGCACGGGCTTGACGAATATTCGCGATGCGCGGGTCGCCGACCGTGCGCGCAGACTGGTGCGGTCGTATGTCCAGGTCTGCAGTACACGGAACGCCTCAACATTTGCCATGGGATCTACCTCACATTCGGATCCTCAGATTTATACCAGACTGACACACCAGTCACCTAACTCGCGCAGCTTTACGGGAATTGATTTTCAAAGGTTTTCGGCGAGCGTTTCAGCCCCGCGCCGACCATTCCGCGATGAGGTCACCCATCGGCGTTGCCGGTGGCGCGAGACCGAGCACCTCGGCAGCAATGCGGGACCACGGCGCCGTAGCTTCGAGCCGCCCCAAGAGTGCGCAGGTCGATAGTTCATTCCGCCGGCCAAAGGCATGCGCCTCAACCAACTGCTGGCCACTCATCGCTCCGACATGCCCGCCGGTTGGCAGCACCGCGGCGGCAGCGGCGGCGGCGGCGACCTCGCTAGTGATCATTGACTCGCCTGGATTCAAGTGCCAGCCGACGACCGCCGAGACATACTCACCTAGCCGCTGCGGCCCAACTTGGTCGGGGTTGACGATGAAACCTGCGTCGATCGCCTTTCGATAGGCACCGTCGATATCGTTCGTCAGCAACGCGCTGAACACCTGACGTTCGGTATCGAGTTGATCCGGCGTGAGCGACACACACAACCCGAAGTCGAGGAAGCCGACCTTGCCGTCAGGCAGTATCAGCACGTTTCCCGGATGAGGATCTGCGGAGAACCGGCCAATTCGATACATCTCGCCTAAATAGAATCGGTAAATCGCCTCGCCGATGACATCCCGGCGTTCGCGATCGAGCGTGCACGCGTCGCTGAACGACTGGCCGTCCAGAAACTCGGTGACCATCACGTCCGAGCCGCATAGTTCAGGTACCGGCCTAGGCACCCGAAAGACAGGATGACCGGCGAACCGATCGGCGAATTCCTGACCGTTGGACAACTCGCGCGCGAAGTCGAGTTCACCGCTGATCTGGTGGACCACTTCGGAAACTATCTGCTGGACGTTGACTGCGGGCGCATACGCTCCCAGCACCCGGACTAGGAGACTGAGATTCTTCAGGTCGGCACGGACCATGTCGTCGATATGCGGATACTTGATCTTGATCGCCACTTCCCTGCCGTCACGCAATTCGCCTCGGTAGACCTGACCTATCGAGGCAGCCGCGATCGGCTCGCCCAGATGCGCGATCTGCGCTGACCGGGGACCGAGTGAGCGCTCGAGCACGCGGCGCATGCGGCGATCATCCCAGCGCGGCGCCGATGCGAAGAGCGGTGCCAGCCGCTCGTTGAATGCGACTCGAGTCGTAGGAGTCGCCAACCCCAGATCCAATACCCCCAACAATTGCCCGAGCTTATGGGCGGCACCGCGCATACCCGCGGCCACCGACACGATGTCGTCGGCGAGTTTGAGAATCACTTCCTCTCGAGCGACGTCGACTTCAGTTGGCGTGCGGAACGGAGCCTTCGCGGCGCCCGCCGCCGATCTGAAAGCGTGCCTCGCAGCGACACCACCGATCTTGCTCCCCCGACGAATCCGCCCCGGCACTGCCCGGTCTTGAGCATCAGGCCCGTCGTTCAACGTCACACCGCTTTCCGGCTGGTATCGCATCAGCCAACTTCGCGCACCATTCTGACGATCCCGCGGGGCGGAATGTTCGTGAGCGGGCCACTGGCAATTACCCACACTGATGTATCACTCTGTCGCAATCAACAGAATACGACGTTCCGACTAAATCCCGATCCCGACTCGACTCGGTCAGGCCAGCCGCTTGACTGCCGCCGCGATGCGCTCATCGGTCGCGGTGAGTGCGATTCGCACATGGTTGGCGCCCACCGGTCCATAGAAGTCGCCGGGTGCCGCGAGGATGCCCCGCTCGGCTAGCCACGCGACGCTAACCCGTCCAGGTTCGTCGCGAGTCGACCACAGGTAGAGACCAGCCTCCGAATGATCGACGGTAAATCCGGCGGCCTCCACAGCGGGCATGAGGAAGTCTCGGCGAGCGCGGTAGCGGGCAGCCTGTTCGATGACATGCCGGTCGTCGTCGAGTGCCGCGATCATCGCGCCCTGAATCGGGAATGGCACGATCAGGCCCGAGTGCTTTCGGACAGCGAGCAATTCGGCGATCAGTTCGACATCACCGGCGAAGAAGCCCGCACGATACGACGCCAGATTCGACACCTTCGACAATGAGTGCACCGCGATCAAACCCGTGTGGTCGCCGTCAGACACTCTGGGATCAAGGATTGAGACCGGCTCGGCGTCCCAGGCCAAGCCGAGATAGCACTCGTCGGATACCACCACCGCGTTCCGCTCGCGCGCCCACGCGACGACACGACGCAGCGTATCGACATCCATCACCGCACCTGTCGGATTCGACGGTGAATTCACAAAAACCAACGCGACGTCGCCGACGTCGGCGGTACCGGTCGCATCGGCGCGTACCGGTGTCGCACCGGCCAGAATCGCGCTCACTTCGTAGGTGGGATAGGCGACCTCGGGGATCACGACATTCTCGCCCGCACCAATACCCAGCGTCGAAACAAGCCCGGCGATCGCCTCTTTGGTACCGATCACCGGCAGGATCGCCGACTCGCTCAACTCCGAGCTGCCATAGCGTCTAGCCAAGGCGGCTGCTGCGGATCGTCGTAGTACGGGCGTCCCCACCGTCGTCGGGTAGCCGGGAAACACCGACGCGTCGGCCAACGCCTGCCGGATCACCGGGTCGACCGGGTCAACGGGAGTGCCGACCGAAAGATCAACTATGCCCTCAGGATGCCCCGCTGCCGTCGCTTTCACATCTGCGATCGTGTCCCAGGGGAAATCGGGCAGCGCGGTGCTGACGCGTCGCACTCGTTCAGTCTTCTTCGGTGTTCATCGGGGGCAGTCCCTTAATGAACGGCGCATCGGCGTCGACCTTGCCGACCTTGCTCGCCCCGCCGGGCGATCCGAGATCGTCGAAGAAGTCGGCATTCGCGCTGACGTATGGTTCCCACTCGTCGGGCACATCATCTTCGTAGAAGATGGCCTCGACGGGGCACACCGGCTCGCACGCGCCACAGTCGACACATTCGTCGGGCTGGATGTAGAGCATCCGATCACCCTCATAGATGCAATCGACCGGACACTCCTCGACGCATGCTTTGTCCAACACGTCGACGCAAGGCTCGGCGATGATGTACGTCACCACAATCTCCTTCGCTGCAACCGATAGGCCGGACTCGGACTCACGATGTCGGCCCTACTGGCGCGGGGGGCTGTCCCACACCACAGACTTCGATCAAGAGTATCCGCCACCACGGTAGTGCCTCTAAACCCAGGTCCCACTGATCATGTGGCCGGTCACACCTATTCCCAGGTCGTCAGACACCTCAGGTTTAAATCACCGCAGCGTAAAACCTCGACGCCGTGCTGGCCGACGGCGAGGATGGATCGCGTGATCCCTGACTCGATGTCGCCGCAGATGTATCTGCGCTGTTGTCGCTGACTGAACCACCTCGCGTCGCCCACAACAGCGCCATTCCTGCTCATCGATATCCACTTCGATCACCGAAAGCCGTAACCATGACTTCGATCTTGGACCGCCCCCTATCCTCGTCTGCTTCCACGGGCTCGGCCGCCCACCTGCCAACCCGGCTGCGGCCCGCCGATCTACTCCGTATCACCGATCAGGGTGCGGCCGACGTTCTCGACGGCCGGTACGACCACCTGCTCCCCGCCCAGTGGGACACCGTCAACCGCTGGGCCACTCGCCTGCAGGCCGACGACGACCTCGACGTCTGGCTGATCAGCTGGACTCCCAACGAACACACTGAATTGCACGATCACGCCGGCTCACTCGGTGCGCTAACCGTTCTCTCCGGGTCGCTGGTCGAATACCGCTGGAACGGTGCGGGTTTGCGGCGACGGACCCTGGACGCCGGCGACCAGGCATCGTTCCCGCTGGGCTGGGTACACGACGTCGTCGCCAATCCGGATGCTGTCGCACCGACGACGATCTCGTCCTCCGGCCCGTCAGCACGTACCGTAACGGCACAGGCCGCGCCGGTGTCGTTGAGTGTGCACGCGTACTCACCGCCGCTGACCGCGATGTCGTATTACGAGGTCACGCCTCACCGCACATTGCGCCGTACTCGAACCACGTTGACCGATCAGCCGGAGTGAATATGCCAACCATCGACGACATCCTGGCCCGTGCTCGGCGCCGACTGCGGCGCGTCAACGCGTCCGATGTCACCGCCGAACTCTCAGCGGGCGCGGTTCTCGTTGATATTCGACCTCAGGCACAACGCGACGCCGAAGGCGACTATCCCGGCGCGCTGGTCATCGAGCGCAATGTATTGGAATGGCGTACCGACCCGGCCAGCGACGCACGTATCGCCGAAGCCGTCGACCACGACGTGCGCTGGATCATCTTGTGCCAGCAGGGATACACGTCCAGCCTGGCTGCGGCATCGTTGCAAGAGTTGGGATTACGTCGTGCGACCGATGTGGTTGGCGGCTATGAGGCACTGATCGCGGTGCAGAGTCCAGTCCCCGCGTACTGAGCCACTGACCGATCCGCCGCTGATCGAGTGCCCGGCGAGGCGCCAGCCAAGCGGTTACGCCGCTAACCGAGTGGCTACGTCACCAGCCAAGCGGTGACGCCGCTGGTCGAGTGCCCGGCGAGGCGCCAGCCGAGCCGGGTGTATCGAGACCCACCCAAGAACCTCTCGCACAGGACCACTCAACCAGCGAGCCTAGGTCGCGATCGGCAATTCGGTCCGGCTCGGAATCCGACCGTAGGTAGTGGTGCGTTCACGCGCGGGACGGCCGATGCCTTCGGCCATCTCGCGCAGTTCGGCGATAGTCTTCTCCGAACCGTGCATCGAACCCGCCATCCGGGAGATGGTCTCCTCCATCAACGTGCCACCCAGATCGTTGGCGCCGCCGTTGAGCATCACCTGCGTTCCTTCGATGCCCAGTTTTACCCAACTCGTCTGGATGTTGTGGATGCGACCGTGCAGCATCACCCGTGCCAGCGCGTGCGCCGCACGGTTGTCGCGATGTGTCGGCCCCGGCCGCGATGCCCCCGCGAGATACAGCGGAGAGGACTGATGCACAAAGGGCAGCAGGACGAATTCGGTGAAACCTCCTGTGCGGTCCTGGATTCCGCGCAAGGTGTTCAAATGCCCGACCCAATGTCGCGGGGTGTCGACGTGGCCGTACATCATCGTCGAACTCGACGGCAGCCCAACCTCGTGGGCGGTCGAGATGACTTCGATCCACATCGCGGTCGGCAGTTTGCCCTTGGTCAGCACCCAGCGCACCTCATCGTCGAGGATTTCCGCGGCGGTGCCGGGAATGGTGTCCAGGCCAGCCTCTTTGAGCGCGGTGAGCCAATCGCGGATGGACTCCCCACCGCGTGATGCTCCGTTGACGATTTCCATCGGGCTGAACGCGTGAACGTGCATCGACGGCACTCGCGCTTTCACCGCGCGTACCAAGTCGGCATACCCGCTGACCGGCAGTTCCGGATCGATTCCGCCCTGCATGCAGACCTCGGTAGCGCCCGCGACATGGGCTTCCCACGCGCGGTCGGCGACCTCCGAGGTCGACAGGGTGAACGCGTCCGCGTCGCCTTTACGTTGGGCGAAGGCACAGAATCGGCAGCCGGTGTAGCAAATGTTGGTGAAGTTGATATTACGGTTCACCACATAGGTGACATCGTCGCCGACGACGTCTCGGCGCAACGAATTCGCCAGCGCCACAAAGGCTTCCAGACCGTCGCCCTCGGCAGTCGCCAGTGCCAGGTAGTCGTCGTCGGACAGACCGGCCGGGTCCGCCTCGGCCCGGCGCAGCGCGCTCAACACATCTGAGTCGACTCGAGCTGGCGCGGAGTGCGACGCGATCTCCAATACCTGTTCGCGGACCGTCTCCCAGTCACCGAACGCGCTCGACAGGTCACTGCGCGTATCGGTGTTACGACCTTCGGTATCGATCGCGGTGTTCAGGTCGACGCGGCCTGCTGACTGCCAGTCCTCGTCAGGTTCTTGCCATGGCAATCCGACAGGCGTGACGTCGGCGGCCAACCCGGAGTCCGGGTCGGCGAGTGCACGCACATGTGTGCTGACGCGGGGGTCAATCCACGGTGATCCAGCCTGGATATACTGCGGCTGAGCCGTCAATCGCTCAGTGAGCACATAGCCACCCGAAGCCGTAATCTCTTTCAGCACATCGAGATTCGGCCACGGACGCTCAGGGTTGACGTGGTCGGGCGTCAACGGCGACACCCCGCCCCAATCGTCGATCCCCGCCTCGATCAGCATCCGGCATTCCTCTGCCGACACCAGATTAGGCGGCGCCTGAATACGCATCGACGGCCCCAGCAGCAGCCGCGCCACCGCGATCGCGGCACGATATTCGTCCAGACCGGCGTCGGGCTCGGCCCTCATCGCGGTATCCGGCTTGGCCCGGAAGTTCTGCACGATCACTTCCTGGATATGCCCGAAAGCCTTGTGCGTCTTGCGGATCTCCATCAACGAGTCGGCGCGCTCGTCGAGAGTCTCGCCGATTCCGACGAGGATTCCGGTAGTGAACGGCACCGACAAGCGGCCCGCGTCCACGAGAACCCGCTTACGAATCTCGGGATCTTTGTCGGGACTGCCGTAATGCGGTTGCCCCTTCTCAGTGAACAGGCGGGTCGAGGTGGTCTCCAGCATCATGCCCATCGACGGCGCGACCGGTTTGAGCCTTGAGATCTCCTCCCAGCTCATCACTCCGGGGTTCAGATGCGGCAGTAAGCCGGTCTCTTCCAACACTCGGATCGACGCGGCACGCACATACTGCAAAGTCGAATCATAACCACGTTCGTCAAGCCACCGGGCGGCTTCTGGCCAACGCTCCTCAGGGCGGTCACCGAGGGTGAATAACGCTTCCTTACAACCCAATTCGGCGCCGCGCCGAGCGATGTCGAGCACCTCGTCGATCTCCAGGAACGCTCCCTTGCCCTCCCGCGCGAGTTTGCCGGGAACAGTGACGAAGGTGCAGTAGTGACAACGATCGCGGCACAGATGGGTCAGTGGAATGAAGACCTTCCGCGAGTAGGTGATCTGACGATCACGCCCGACGGCGGCCAGACCCGCATCGCGAACCCTGGCCGCGCTCGACGACAGGTCGTCGAGGTCCGCACCCGTAGCGGCCAGCAGAACCGCCGCTTCGTCGACATTGATGGTGGCTCCGTCACGAGCGCGACGCAACGCCCGGCGCATCGCGGCCGGTGTCGGCCGCGCCTGGGTCGGCGAAGTCACTTCCCCCATTTTTGCTACCCCCGTGTCGGTTGCGTTGGGTGGTACCTGTTCGTGCGCTGGCATCGAAGGCTCGGGCAGCGGTGTACTACTCACCATTCCGATAGTAACCTCGCGACCTACGTCAGAAATTCCGGTGCCGGGGTCCGAGATTTCAGTTGGCGTTGAGCAAACCACGCCAGCCGAGGAACGCCGGCCCCACCACACCGCCGACAAGCAGCGCCATCGCGCGCCAATTGGTGATCAGCAAAACGTCACCGCCGGGGCCGGTGACGCCGCTGACCAGCAGTACCACCACCCACGCCAGCAGTGGCCCCCAGCGCAGCGGCGAATCGGTGAACCGGGACGCCAACCACACCAGCATGCTATTGCCGACGACAGCGATCGCGATTCCGATCGGCACCGCGGTATCCCCGACGCGGAGATAGGTCAACGACACCGACAAGACTCCGACGATGAAACCGTCGGCGATGAGGAAGACGAGCAACGCAGCGTCGGTGAATCTCGACAATCCTGCCGGAGAAAATCCCGTCCGTGACAATCCCGTCCGCGACGATCCCGGTGTGATCATGACAGTCCGGCGAATAAGTCGTTCTCAACGGTTTTCGACACGTCATCGGCGCCGTACCAACCGGTACGGATGAAGTGTTCGCGACGGCCGATCGGTTGCAGGATGTTGTTGGACAACGCGTATTCGGTCCCCGACGGCGCCACTGTCACCTGCGTGGCATGGGCCCGCAGCGCGGCCACCTTACGGCGGTAGACGGCTTCGACATCGATTTCCGCGGTAATGCGATCGTCGGGATAACTCGGCAACTCTCCCGCCGTCGGCATCCGCCAGCCGTCGGGTATCGCCCCGACTGCGCCCAGCCCTTCGAGCAGGGCCGAGGACTGGGTCACCGACTCATAGACTTTCAGTTGTGCGTCAAGGGTTTTCACTGCCACCGGAATGGCTGCGGCCGAGACGGCGTGCACAGTCTGGTGATCGGGGTGACCGTAGGTTCCGGCCGGGTCGTAGGTGACGACAACTTGTGGCGCGAATTCCACCAGTTCGCCGACCAGGGCCGCTACGACGTCGTCGAAGTCCGCTCCGGCCAACGCTCGCGGATGTGCGGCCGATGGCGCACCGGCCATCCCCGAGTCACGCCAGTGTCCGGCACCGCCAAGAAACCGCGGTGCCAGTGGCTCGCGACCCTCGGGGGTGAGTTCGGACAGTGCCGCGGCGAGTTCACCGATTCGCAAACCGCCCAGTTGATCGGCACCGCCGGCGGCAACCAACTGCGCCCACTGATCGCCGATGACTTCACCCTCCTCACCGAGCGTGAAGGTGAGGACTCGAACGTCAACGCCCTCGGCCAGATACCGCGCGATCGTCCCACCGGTCATCAGCGATTCGTCGTCGGGATGGGCGTGTAACAACAGCAGTCGTCGACTCAACGTCACTTGACCAGCCCCCACCGGACCGAGTCACCGAAGATGCCGACTTGCACCGGTCCGGTCAGCGGCACACCGAATACCGACGGTGTGACGCCGGCCAGCATCGAGTCCTGATAGAAGGGCAGATAGACGGCCTTTTGGGCGAGCAGCCCTTCGGCTTGTGACAATAGCGGTCCCGGCTCAACCGAACTGAGGGCGCGGCGCGCAAGGTCGATCAACGCGCTGTCGCATAGGCCGGAAACATTGGACGCGAAATTCGAGGCGCCGTCCTCCGACGACTGCCCGGGCGCGATGCTGGTCGGCGTCGGCGGAGTGGACAGCGACGGCGCGGTGCGGGCCTTAGGCTGATCACAGTCGACCTGCGAGGCGAGAGAGGTCGCCGGCGGAACGCCAAGTCCGGTCCAGCCAACTACCAATTCGACGCGCGAATTGGTCAGTGCCACACCGTAAAGCTCGCTATTGGGTAGCGCCACGACCTTCGCGCGCACGCCACCGCGTCGGAGCTGGTCAACGATACTCGCGGCGGCCGACGTCGACTTGGGATCGCTGGCCACCGCCCCGACGCGCACGACGAGCGGTGTGCCATCGGTCGACAACCACGGCGCGACACCTGCCGGAACGTCGGCGACGTCGGCCAGTTCCTCGTCACTCGGCTCGGACGGATCAGAGGTCGATGGCGTCGTGGTACTCGGCGTGGACGACGTACGTGAACTCGATGACGGCGATGTTGACGGCGGCGCACTCGATGATGGCGATGCCGTCGGAGATGGCGCACCCGACGTCGGGTCCGGCGATGCCGGTGCCGCCGTACCCGGTTCGCCACGCTGATACCCGGCGGTTGCCATCAACTGGGCAACCGTGGCCGATGTCGGACGTGATCGTTGCGCCGGGAAGTAATTCGGATCCGATGGCGCGTACACGGTATTGGCGTACGGGGTCACGATGTCATCGCCCGCGCTCGCGAACGTGACCAGGCCGCCGTCGATCATGCCGAGCAATGCGGCCCGCAGGGATTCCGATCTCATCGCCGGTGACCGGGTGTTCACGTTGAGAGTCAGCGCACGCGAGGTCAAGTTGCGCTGTGCGGTCATACCGGGCACGGTGGCCAATTCGGAGGTCACCCCCGGTGCGGTACTGAGTGCGGTGATCGCCGAGTCGCCCGACCGTACCGACTCGACCATCTGCGGCGCGGTACCCGCCCGCCGCAGCACGATTTGGTCGAGCAGCGGCGGCGTCACCCAGTAGCGATCGTTGCGCGCCAGACGCACCTCGTCGCGAGTCTGGTCGATACCGACGAGGGCGAACGGTCCGCCCGACACCGGTTTTCCGGAGTCCATACCGGTCTGGAATCCGGCTGGTGCACCTTTGAGCACGTGACTGGGCAGCAGGAAACGGAACAACTCACGCCAGGCCGGATACGGCCGGGCGAAAGTGACCGCGACAGTCTTGCCGCCCCCGCTGGTCGCCACGTCGTCGATGAGTCGATAGCCGGCCGGGGCAACGGCGTTGGGTTGCCGCGACATCTGCTGCCAGAGGTAGGCGAAGTCGTCGCCGGTGATGGGCAGGCCGTCGGACCACTGGGCGTCGTTGTGAATGCGGTAGGTGACCGTGAACGGCTTCTGATTGGTCACTTCGGCTGAGGTCAGCAACGCCGCCGACCGCCGCCACACCACGCCGCCGGCACCAAGGCTCGGGTCGAACGCGCTCGGCAAGGTCATCGCAGCGATCGCGGTGGTGATCGGCGACTGATCGGCACCGATATGCGGGTTGAATCCCGCTCCGATCGAATTGGTCGCGATGAAGACCGTTTTCTCCGTCGGGTACTCGGCCTGCGGTGGTGCGGCCGCGGTGGGTTGCACCGCGGCCGGCGGAGAAGCCATGCAGGCACTCGTTACCACGGCGCAAAGGGCCACAATGAGTGCTGCCGACCAGCGCTTGCCGAGTACGCCGAACCTGGCGCGCGGGCTGACTGCTGCCCTCACGTCCGAACCCCCGCCTCTATTAACCTGCGCTCTGATCGCGGGACTTGGCCCGGGACCGTTCACGTGCTCGCGTCGATGCATCGAGATGCACCTTACGCACCCGCACGACCGACGGGGTCACCTCGACGCATTCGTCCGCGGCGCAGAACTCCATCGCACCTTCGAGATCGAGTTGCATCGGCTTGGCAAGGGTCTCCATCACGTCGGCCGACGACTGACGCATATTGGTCAGCTTCTTCTCACGGGTCACATTGATGTCGAGGTCTTCCTGGCGGGGGTTGATACCAACCACGTGGCCCTCGTAACTGTCATCGCCCGGATTCACGAAGAAGGTGCCCCGGTCGGCGAGCTGGATCATCGCGAACGGTGTCACGGTGCCCTGGCGATCGCTGACTAGCGAACCGGTGTGCCGGGCGCGGATTTCGCCGGCCCACGGCGCGTAACCGTCGAATACGGCGTTGGCGATGCCGGTGCCGCGGGTCTCGGTGAGGAAATCGGTGCGGAAACCGATCAGGCCACGCGAGGGCACGACGAATTCCATCCGGACCCAACCGTGACCGTGGTTGTTCATCTGGTCCATCCGGCCCTTGCGGGCGGCGAGCAGCTGAGTCACCGCGCCGAGGTGTTCCTCGGGTACGTCGATGGTCAAGTGTTCGAACGGCTCGTGAGTCTTGCCGTCGACCTGACGAGTAACTACCTGAGGTTTGCCAACGGTCAACTCGAAACCCTCGCGACGCATCTGCTCGACGAGGATGGCCAGCGCCAATTCACCACGGCCCTGCACCTCCCAAGCGTCGGGGCGACCGATGTCGAGCACGCGCAGCGAGACGTTGCCGATGAGTTCGGTATCGAGTCGGGTCTTGACCATCCGGGCAGTCAGTTTATTGCCCTTTTCGCGGCCGGCCAGCGGCGACGAGTTGGTGCCGATGGTCACCGAGATGGCTGGCTCGTCGACGGTGATTCGCGGCAGCGCCTGCGGATTCTCGACGTCGGCGAGGGTGTCACCGATCATGATCTCGGGCATGCCCGCCACCGCGACGATGTCGCCCGCGACGGCAGATTCGGCCGGCTGACGCTCGACGCCGACGGTTGCGAGCAATTCGGTGATCTTGGCTTTCTCGACGACGGGCTCACCGTCGACCTCGCGCAACCATGCCACTTGCTGGCCCTTGCGCAGCGTGCCGTTGTGGATGCGGACGAGCGCGAGACGGCCGAGGAAGGCTGACGCGTCGAGGTTGGTGACATGTGCCTGCAGCGGAGCTTCGACCTCCCCCTTGGGGGCGGGCACGTACTCCAGGAGCACGTCGAAGAATGCGTCGAGGTTTTCGCCCTCGGGCACGGTGCCATTTTCCGGCTTGACGGTGCTGGCGACGCCGGCGCGGCCCGAGGCGTAGAGGACCGGCAAGTCCAAGGCCAGCTCAGCGGCAGCGGCGGCTTCGGCGTCGTCGAGGTCGGAGGCGAGGTCGAGGAGCAGGTCCTGACTCTCGGTGACCACCTCATCGATGCGAGCGTCGGGGCGGTCAGTCTTGTTCACCACCAGAATCACCGGCAACGACGCCGACAGCGCCTTACGCATCACAAAGCGGGTCTGCGGTAGCGGCCCCTCCGACGCGTCGACGAGCAGCACGACACCGTCGACCATGGACAGGCCACGTTCGACCTCACCACCGAAGTCGGCGTGGCCGGGGGTGTCGATAACGTTGATGACGACTTCGGTACCGTCAGGTTGTGTGCGGTGGACCGCGGTGTTCTTGGCGAGAATGGTGATTCCCTTCTCGCGTTCGAGGTCACCGGAGTCCATGACTCGGTCGACCAGTTCCGCGCGCTCAGCGAACGCGCCTGACTGGCGCAGCATGGCATCGACCAAAGTGGTCTTGCCGTGGTCGACGTGCGCGACAATCGCGACGTTGCGGAAGTTAGGAGCTACGCTCACTGGCTCTCTTTCGTATGGCGGTCAACCCTCACAGGGTATCCGCCCACCCGTTGAGACGCCCATCACAGCCCACTTAGGCTGTGCTAATTTGCCTAGGTGAGCAAGATGTCGCCGGCGAAGATCCGCAGCGTGAAGCCGAAGAAGAAATGCTGCCGCTCGTCTAAGCGATGCACCAAATGCCCCGTGGTGTTGCATCGACTGCGCAAGGAGCATGCCGAGGACATGTCAGCTAAACAGTTCGCGAAAGCGCTCAAGAAGGCGCGGGCGGCTTAGCGGGATCCCTCGCCCAACAACCCCACCAGATCGTCGACCCACACCGCATCAGCGGGGACTACTTCGTTCGCGCGAACCATCTCGCGCAGGTCGGTCGCGGTCACCCATTTGACGGCGGTATGCTCGACGGCCACCGGCTCGCCGTCAAGCAGCCACGCATGTCGCGCGACGAGAATGAGGTTGTCGCGCAACGTAACCGGCCCTCCGATACCGCGCCCGACAGTGATCTGAACCCGCAACTCCTCGGCTATCTCGCGTTCCAGCGCAGAACTGACCGACTCTCCTTCTTCGACCTTTCCACCGGGCAATTCCCACAATCCGGCGACGTCGGCGGGATAGCTACGCTGCGCCAGCAGCAGTTGACCAGCGCGGACGATCGCGGCGGCGACCACCGTTGTCGCCACCGTCACCGCGCCCCGATGATCGCCACGCGATCTCCGATCAATCTCAACCCGACGTCGTCGCCGACGGCGACGTCGGCCAGGTCGTGATCAGCGTCGGCGTCGACTTCCAGCCCGGCGGCCGATACTCGCAACCGCACTCCTGCGGGTAGCGGTGTAACCCGGGTGACGATGCCGGTCACGGCGGAATTCGATGGGGCACACGCGGTCGTGGCGTCCGGCCGCAGGCCGATACTCAGCGATTCGACGGAATTCGGCAGACGGTGGTCAACGATGAATTCGCCGAGGGCGGTGGACACTGCCGCGCCGTTGGCGGTCGCCGGCACTATCGCGGTGGCACCCAGGAAAATCGCGGTCTGTTCGTCGACCGGATAACGCCAGAGGTCCTGCGGCGTGGCGGTCTGCGCGACGACACCGCCGGAGATAACCGAAATCTGGTCACCGAGAACAGCGGCTTCGGTGTGGTCGTGGGTAACCATAATCGTCGGAGTGCCGGTGGCGCGGATGATGTCGGAGATCTCGCCGACGAGTTGTTCACGCAAGAGTCGATCCAACGCGGCGAGCGGTTCGTCGAGTAGTAATAGCCTCGGCCGGGGAGCGAGTGCCCGCGCGAGGGCGATCCGCTGCGCCTGGCCGCCGGACAGTTCGTCGACCGAAACCTTCTGGTAGCCAGACAGTTTCACCAAGTCGAGCAGTTCGGCAACCCGCTCGTGCGCGTCGGCGCGGGAGTAGCCACGCATTCGGAGGCCGTAAGCGACGTTTGACTCGACGCTGCGGCCGGTGAACAACTGCCCGTCCTGAAAGACCACACCGAAGTCGCGGCGGTGCGGCGGGGTGTGCGCGAGGTCTACGCCGTCGAATGAAATCGCACCGGACACAACGGGTTCGAGACCCGCGATAGCTCGCAGCAACGTCGATTTGCCGCATCCCGACGGACCGAGCGCGACGGTGACCAACCGGTCAACGTCGCCGGCCGCCCAGTCCAAGCCGTCGATGACCTTGTCATTGCCATATGCGACAACAAGTTTCGAGATCTCCAGCATCTATTGCCTCAGTTTCGCGGGTCGACGTCGACCCAGCAGTTCGATGACGAGAACCGCAAGCGTCGTCGCCACCACCAACAACACCGAACAGGCCATCGCGGTCGCCACTTGGTCCGCACCGGGCTTATTCAACGCCGATCCGATCAGGACTGGCAGGGTCGTGGTGTTCGGCAATGCGAGGAACCCTGTCGCCCCGAACTCGCCGAGCGCCATCACGAACGCGAAACCAGCTGCGGCGCCAATAGATCGACCTACCATCGGCAACTCTATCGTCGCCAGCACACGAGCCGGTGATGCACCAAGCGTCGACGCGGCCTGGCGGGACCGCAGCGGAACGGCGTCGAGCGCGGGTGCCACGATTCGGATGACGACCGGGATCGCGATCAGCGACTGGACCGCCGGGATGATCAGCGGCGACGTCCGGATATCACGTGGCAGGGCGGCAAGGACGATCAAGTAGCCGAAGCCCAGAGTGACCGCGCTAATTCCCAGCGGCAGCGTCGCCACGAAGTTGCCGACTCCACCGGCGATTCGGCCACCGCGTGAGATCACCAACGCTCCAAGTGTTCCGATGAGCAGCGCCGCCACCGCCGCAACGGCTGCGCTGAACACGCTGTACCCCAACGTCTCCAGCGGCGTCACTCCATTGACCGGAGTAACAAGGGCGCGATAGCCGTCGAGAGTCCACGGGCCACCGGCCTGTGGCCGGACTGACCACAGCGCTAGCACTGCCAGCGGCGCGACGAGCCACAATGCCGTCCATCCGCAGACAGCGACCACGACCATCCACACCGCGCCGACCGGACGACGGCGTCGGCCCGCGCGCTGAGCAGCCATCGCGCCGTCCGCCGCACCGGATCCGCTTGCGCCGCAGACTCTTACCAGTCCAAGAGCGGCCAGCACCACGACGATCTGCAACATGGACAGGATCACCGCGTCAGAGATCTGGAAGTAGCCGATCGCCCGGGTGTAAATTTCGGTTTCCAGCGTCTGCAACTCACCGTTTCCCAACACGATGATGACCCCGAAACTGGTGGAACAGAACAGAAATACCAGAGCTGCGGATCCGGCGAAGGCCGGCAGCAACCTCGGCAGCGTCACCGTGCGAAATGCCCGCCATCGCGTGGCCCCCAGTGTGCGAGCGGCCTCCTCGGCCCGACCGTCGATGCCCTGCCAGGCGGCCGCGACGACCCGCACGACCACCGCGACATTCAGAAAGATATGCGCCGCCAGGATCGGCCACAGCCCCGACGACACGCCCAAAAACTCCAATGGGCCGTCAAAAACCGTCCGGAAGGCCACGCCGACGACAACCGTTGGCAGCACGAAGGGCACCGTGACAACCACCATGAGTAGCCGCGATCCTGCGAAATCCACCCGGGCGACCAGCCAAATGATCGGGGCCGCAACGATAACCGTCAGTAGGGTCGATGCCGCGGCCTGGCCGAGGGTGAAGCCAAGCAGACTCCACGCATGAGTGCGGGTCAGTGATTCGCTGATCGGAACTCCGGCGGCATCGTTTCGTGCCCGGTTGATCAGCGCTGCGATCGGCCAGAGAAAAAAGATGCCCAAGAAGAGCGTCGGGACAACCGCGAGAGCACTGAGCCGTAGGCGCAACGGATCTACCGACCCATCACGGTGCGCCACTGCGTCAGCCACTGCTCCCGGTTGTCAGAGATATAGGCAGGTGGCATGTTGACTGTCCACTCCGGGATCGGCGCGCGGGCCTGCCAGCCGTCGGGCAGCGGCGTGTCCTTGCGCACCGGGTAGACGTACATCGACGATGGAAGCGCCTTCTGCACAGTCGGACTCAGCAGGAAGTCGACGGCCTTGCGAGCCCCCTCCTCATTCGCCGCGCCCTTGAGGACTCCGACGTATTCCACCTGCCGGAAGCAACTCTTCAACAGCGCCGAGGTCCCCGGTGTGGCGGCCGGCGACGACGCATAGGACACCACGATTGGCTTATCCCCCTTGCCAGTCCCGGCGCTGAAGAGTTGGTTGTAGGCGGTCTCCCACCCCGATACGACGGTGACCCCGTTGTTCTTGAGCGTGCGCCAGTAGTCCTGCCAGGTGCGCGGATAGACGCCAATCGTGGTGAGCAGGAAGGAGATTCCGGGTGACGACGTCCCCGGATCCAATACCACCGCTTGACCGGCATATTCGGGTTTGGTCAGATCCGCCAGCGATGTCGGCGGTTGCTGGCCCTTGCTGTCGTACCACTTGTCGTCGACATTGAGGCAGACGTCGCCGCGATCGACCGCCGTCAGCAACCCCTTTGCGTCGGGCAGGGCGTACTCGTCGGCACCGTTCACCGCCTCGGGCGACGTATAGGGCGCGAGGGCACCGGCCCGTACCGGCCGGGAAGCGAAGGTGTTGTCGATGCCGAAGACCGCATCGCCCTTGGGTGACCCAGGGGTCAGCGATACCGACGATGCCAACTGTCCGGCATCGCCCGACGTGACGATCTTGAGGTCAAGTCCGGTTTCGGTCTTGAATTTCGCTAGGACGTCGTCGGGTAGCGCGAACGAATCATGGGTCAGCAGCACCACTTGGGATCCAGAGTCGTCTGAGCCGCAGGAGGCGAGCCCGAGCATGGACGCCGTCACCGCGACTATCGCGACCGTGGCGCGACCCAACCGTTTGCTGTCATTGCCAGCGCGTTTGACCATGTCCGCCTGTTCAGGTTCTGGTATGCGGCCTGCTCCGGCCGGCCGATCGGCGATCGGCGCCCCTAATGATAAGAGCCGGTAGCGGTTCACCGTCGAGTCACCTCGATCGGAACACCGCGAAGATGAATCCCAAGAATCACATGAGTAACAATTGCATCACCAGACACACAGGATATTGGTTCGGTCCGTTAGGCTCGCTCCCAGATGCGATGCCGCGCAGCGCGGCGTGCGCTCAGCACCTTAGACTGACTCGGGCCCCGGGGCCCGATTTCACCGACAACCGTAAGGACACCGTGACAGTGCGTCTCACACGAGTGCCGAACTCATCCCCGGCCGGCATTGGCCGACGGATAATCGCAGCCAGCGCCATTGCCGCCGCGGCTTCGTTGACCGTGGGAGGTATCGCGACAGCTGCGCCCGCTCCGGCCAAGCCGACAGTCAACGAGCACGCGCTCAGGTCACTCGGCGCTTTCGCGCCGGCGATCATCGGCTCGGCGGCCACCCCGGACGCGCACGGCAAGGTGAATGGCGACCTTCTCAAGCAGGCTCGCACGATGGCCGCCGCTCCTGGTGTGCCGACCGAAGTGAAAGCCATGTGGGACAAGGTGATCGCCTTCCTCGGCGAACCCGGCGAACGTCAGGTCACCCAGATGCTGCGATCCGAGGCGGCAAAGCCCGGCGACCCAACCATCCCCAAGGGACCGAGTAAGCCGCGTATCCAGGAATTTCTCTACCCGACACTCGGCTTCGGCTGCATGGCCGGAAACGGCTCCCCCAACGGCGGCAACTCGATGGGCCGCGCTCTGGTGAGTGCCGGGCCACAGAAGGCCCCGGCCCCCGGCCCCAAACGCGGCCAGGCCGGCTACGTCTACACCAGCCTCGGTACTGGGCCGGCGCTCAACAACACCGGTCGCCCACTGCAGGTCAGCTGGATCAACATCGATAATGGCCGCACCGGGCAGTTCTCGCTCAAGCGCAACGCCAAGATCAACGCCACCGATGGCCCCGGCACCTTCACCGGCATCGCCACCACCGGCCGTGGCCGTGTGCTGTCGACCATCTACGGCGACGTGACCACGCGCAGTACCACCAACAAGAAAAAGGTCTACACCTGCACGATCATCCCCACCGTCGGCCTGGCTGTTATCTAGCACCAAATCCCCTCGGGGCCATTGACACGAAATACGGCGCGACTCGCAGAATACGGCGCGAGTCGACGCCGTATTTTGCGTTCTGCGCCTTAGCAGGCTGAGCGCCATCCATCTCGGCGAACCCCGCGATCGACGTCAGCAGATTCGCTGCCCATAACGTCGGCATCGCGCCTATGTCACGGCTCGGACTCGCGGCTTGCATTCGTACTCACACGCATGTTGTTCTTTAACACAAGCACCATCAGTCACATCTGTCACAGCACCGTGTGCGTGACGGGTAACCCAGACTTCCCACAGGAGGCGTCATGTTCGGCACCAGTACCCGTCGTCTCAGCACCGGTCTCGTCAGCGTCGCTGCTGTCTCGGCTCTCACCTTGGGAGTGTCCGGCGTCGCCAACGCCGCACCGGCACCTGCACCGGCTCCCGCCGCCCCATCAGCGTTGCCCAATACCATCCCGCTCGGCGAGATTCCATTTGACGCCGAACTCGCCGCAGCCCTTCGGATGATCAAGCAAGCCGGAATCGACAAGATCGCCATCGAGGCCGCCAAAGCCGTCCTGGGCACCGTCGGTCAACTGTCGGTGAGTCAGGCCGTAGCCACCCCCACCGCGACGGTGACAGACCCCCTCGCCGTACTCAAGGCGCTCGGCATCACACCACTGTCGCCGTCGGTTGCTCCGCTGTGCGCTACCCCGACAGCCGACAACCCGTTCGGCCTGGTGACCGCTGGGGCCGGCGCGGTCAAAGGCCCGTGGCCGCTCAAAGTCGCGACGCCGGCACTGCCGCTGAACCTCCCAACCGCCAAGATCGACCCGAATATCGTCAAAGACGGCTCCACCGCGTATGCATTCGTTCCGGCCTCAACAGAGAGCGGAGCAAACGGCAAGATGCAGGTCGCGTGGTTCAACACCACGACCTTGCAGGGTGGCTTCGCCGACCTGGACTCCGTCGCAAAGAACAACCCACTACTGGCATTGGTCCCCGGTGCGGCAGGTCTGCGGCTCGCGCCGGTCGATACCGGTAAGGGCACCGTCCTATCCGCGGTCTACGGCACCGCGCAGGTCGGGAACCGCTCGTGCTACTTCCTACCCGCCGTCGGAATCGTGTAGCGGCACATCTACGCCCGCTTGACTAGTCCGTCGACCAGGAGGGCCTGAGCGGTGAAGTAGCTGCCCAGCACCCACCCTTCGACCACCTTGCGCGCCAAGCCGATTCGCGCATCGTCGGCGGCAAGAAGATGTCGCCGATTGATGATCGCCAGGTCGGAGGCCTGGAAAACTATGCCCCCGAGGGCTGCCCGACGAGTGCCCGACGTCGACGCGAACATCGACATTGACGCCAACGCCCAACCGTATGGCCCCAGCACCGGCAGTACCCCGGGGCGGAATTTGGCCAGGACTGCGGCCGGCTCACCCATCACCGCGAGGCGCGGAGCGAGCGCACGCACCGAGAATCGCGCGCCGCGTCGATACAACGCTGCCGAGTAAAGTCCTTGGGCCACACCGAAAGTGGCAGCACCAAACCGTAGATTCTGGTCTTTGTCGGCATCGTCGGCCGCAAATTCTTCTTGATACATCCACACGTCGCCGATCGCCGAGGCGGCTAACGCGCCGCCGACCAGAGCGCGGTCAAACTTACTAAGCTCATCACTTCCGACGACTCGAATACCTAGCAGAACCAACGGAATCGGCTTGGTCGCACCGGCCGCACCGCGCAGACCAAGGGCGCCAGTCACCGTGGCCGCTGCCGAAGCCGCGCCATATGCGCTCCACCAGAAGCGATGTCGGAGCTTACGGTCTTCGGAAAGTCGGGAGAATATCGTCACAGATCTCATTGTGCCGCATGCTCTCATCGATCGGGCGAGCCCGTGCGAGGGTCAGTGTTTGGTCTTAACCTCGGACAATCGCTCGGCCGCAACACCGTCCATTTCCTCGAGTTCTAGCCCCTTGGTCTCCCGGACATAGCGGGTGACATATAAGTACGACGCCGCCGCGCAGAACGCGAAGAACCCGTAAATCCATGCCAGCCCAACGACTTTCGTCATCTGCGGGAAGAGCATCGAGATAGTGAAGTTGGCGATCCAGTTCACCGCTGTACACACACCGAGTGCGACGCCGCGGATGCGGTTGGGGAACATCTCCCCCAGCATCACCCACATAATCGGACCCCACGTCGCCGCGAATGCCACGACGAACAGATTCGCGCCGATTAAGGCAACGACGCCCCAACCGTCCGGCAGCGTGACATCGTCACCCGAACCTTGCTGCTGGGTAAAGGCGATACACGCCATCAGCAGTCCGACGAACATGCCGACTGAGCCGAGCAGCAATAGCTTTCGACGCCCGACACGATCCACGAACAGAATGGCGACGAAGGTCATCGCCACATTGATCACCGCGGTGATCACCGACGTGGTGAAGGACTGACTCTCGGTGAATCCGACCGACTGCCACAGCGTCGTCGAATAGTAGAAGATCGCGTTGATTCCGACGAACTGCTGGAAGACCGCGAGCCAGATACCAACCCACACCAGCGGATGCAATCCGAATGTCGGTCCGGTGATATCGCGGATCGATGACGCCGATTCCCGCTTCACCGTGAGCTTGATTTCCTTCACACGGTTGAGCGGATCGGTCTCGCCAGTGACCTCCTGCAGAATCCGGGCGGCTTCCTCGTCGCGATTTCGGCCGACGAGATACCGCGGCGACTCCGGAATCAGCAGCGCGAGAACGCCATACACGACTGCCGGGATCACCCCGACCAGGAACATCCAGCGCCAGGCTTCCAACCCCCACCACAGGTCATTCGATGCGCCATCGGCCGCGTCGCGCAACAGTGCATCGGAAAGCAAGGCGGCGAAGATACCCAGGGTGATGGCCAATTGCTGCATCGACGCCAATGCGCCGCGGAACCGTGCCGGGGCGATCTCAGAAATATAGGCTGGGGCGATTACCGAGGCGATACCGATACCCAGACCACCGAGTACGCGCCACAGCAGCAGATCGCCGATTGTTTGGGTATAGGCGGTGCCGATCGCCGAAATGACGAAGAGAACCGATCCGATGAGCATGACTCTTTTGCGACCCCAGATATCGGCCAGCCGGCCGGCGAAGGCCGCGCCGGCGGCACAGCCGAGCAGAGCTATCGCCACCGCGAAACCGGTGAAGAGATCACCGAGCCCGAAATTGTCCTGGATCGAATTAACCGCACCGTTCACGACTGACGAGTCGAATCCGAAGAGGAAACCACCGACCGCCGCCGCGACGGTGACGCCGATGACCTTACCTACATGCTGTTCGGACACCTCGGCCTGATGAGCCTCTGACATCATTGTCCCTTCGCCGCACTGAGTTCGCCGCAAGTATGGTCACACTACGCTGAATTCCATAGCGGTATGCGGGATTTGGCGGTTGGCGCGGCGCGAGTGATCACACCGCCGAGGCGGTACCCCGGCAGGTCGAAAACTGCGGATTGACCATCGGCACGAACGCCATCGCGCCGATCTTCTGGCCGATGGTGAAGGCCACCCGGCCCTTGCCGGAATGGATGTTCACCTCCCAGGTATTCGCCCGCGCCCGCGTCGGCACCACGATCCGACCACTGCGACCCGTCGTCAGATTGCGCCAGGTGACCGTCGTTTCCGAGGTGTACTCGAGGAACCCCGCAGTGCCGCCCTGCAACCGAGGGTTGGTGGCGATCAGAGTGATCACCGGACCCGGCAGTCCATCAGATGGGTAGGCCACCTGATTGAACACATCAACGTGGGTGCGTAACGGCGGACCCGGCCACGGATCGGGAACATCGCATCGGAGAGTTCTGACGAGATTCGGCTCGACGCTGCGCGGCACCGCTGACGCGGCGCCCACACCGCTGGCTCCCATACCGAGAGCTATCAACCCAGCTGTCATTACCTTCAACCGCAAGCGCATGGGGCAATGGTAATGGCTACTACACTGATCGAATGGCGAAGTTGCAGATAGCTCAAGAACCCTCGGCCGACGAATTGCTGTCGAGCGACCCCTTCGCACTATTGACCGGGATGCTTCTAGACCAACAGTTCCCGATGGAACGCGCCTTTGCCGGACCGGTCAAGATTCGCGATCGGTTCGGGACGATGGAGCCGGCGGCCATCGCCGCGACTGATCCCGAGGCATTCGCGGACCTCTGCTCCACTCCGCCTGCGATCCACCGCTATGGCCGGTCGATGGCTGGGCGAGTTCAGCAACTCGCGCAGGCCATTGTCGACGACTATGACGGAGATACCGCGAGTCTGTGGACCGGTGCGAAGTCGGGCGACGATCTATTCGCGCGACTGCGTGCTCTGCCCGGCTTCGGCGATCAGAAAGCGAAGATCTTCGTCGCGCTGCTCGCCAAGCAACTCGACGTCAAACCCGCGGGCTGGACGAAAGTCGCCGGCGACTACAGCAAGAAGGGCTTCCGATCGGTCGCCGACGTCGTCGACGGCGATTCACTACAGCAGGTTCGGGACTTCAAGAAGGCCGCCAAGGCGCGGGCCAAGGCAGAATCGGCCGGCGGCTGACACCACTAGCGTGGTGCCTTAAGGTTCTAGCCATGGATAACCCGAAGGTAGACGCCCGGACCCTCGTCGGGCTCCCTTTCCGCCTGGGATTCGCCGTCACCGGCGTCGCCCTGACTGCCGTCGAATCAGCTGTGTCGATCGCGCGCGTCACCGCCGAAGGCGTGCAACACGAGCTCAACGACCTGCTGGGTGTCGAGGAAGACAACCTGGCCGCGGCCCGTACCCCACTGGCGCTACTCTCCCAGCTTTCTGAATTGCTCGGACCCGATCGCCCCTTCGGCCGAGTACTCGCCTCAAACGGCCCGGTGGACCGGCTGCTGACACCGAATGGCGTCGTCGATCGCCTGACCGCCGACGACGGGATCCTGGAAAAGCTCACCGAACCTGGCGGCCTCCTCGATCAGATGACCGAGGACGGCGGCATCCTGGTGCGACTGACCGCCAAGGGTGGCCCACTCGACCGGCTGACGCGTACCGGCGGCGTAGTAGATCAGTTCACCGAGAGCGAGGGCATTCTCGAGCGCCTGACTTCGGAGAACGGCATCGTCGACAAACTGACCGCGCCCGACGGTGTACTGGAGAAAATCGCCGAACCTGGCGGCATCATCGACCGGATGGCCGACGATGGCGGCTTGCTCGATCAGTTGGTCGGCGAAAACGGCGCGGTTGAACGTGCGATCGCGCCGGGCGGGCCGCTCGACCGCGTCACCGAGTTGACCGAGACCATCAGCCTGCTCGCGCCCAGCCTGATCGCCATGCAGGACACGGTGAAAGACCTGCGCGAAACGGTCGACCTGCTCACCGCTTCGGTCGCGCCGCTGGGCAACCTCGCCGATCGACTACCCAAACGTTTGACTCGCGGCAGCAACAGCGGCGGCCGCACCCTCAACGCCGGGGGGTCGGGCGCTGCTGGTTCAGCCGAATATTCGACCTACGAGTAATCGAGTAATTCGACGACAGCGGCAAGCGAGCGGCGGATGTTCCCGTTTCCGGGGACATCCGCCGCTCGCTATTCATCTCAGCAGGGCTGGTGACGAAATCAGTTGCCGGTCAGCTTGTCCTTGACCTTGTTCGCCGCGTCCTTGACGCTCTCCACGCCGTCCTTGACCGCGGACGAGATCTGATCGCCTTTGCCCTCGCCCTTCAGCTGGTCATCGCCGGTGACGTTGCCGGCAGCCTCTTTGGCCTTGCCGCCGAGATCTTCGGCCTTATTCGAGATTTTGTCATCGAGTCCCATGAACACATCCCTTTCTTGTGATGGCCGGATTTCCGGCCCTTATCTCCGTATCCGCCAATTACGCTGCGACAGCAGGCTTTTGCGGATCCGGATGTTCTAATTGGAGCAGTACCTGGGTTTGCACCGGGGCACCGTCCAAAGCATTTGTTATCGCGTCCGTCGCATCCGAACAGACCTTCGCCAACTCGCCGAACGATCGCGTGGAATACGCGTGAACGGTAAGCCGAATAACCAACCGACCGCGATCATTGATCGCTCGGCCCTTAGCCGCGAGGATGATCGGCTTGCTGGCCAGATCGTTGGCGGCAGCGCTGGCGATGAGTCCTGGTTCGACGGTCAAATCACCCGTCGCGGAGCTGGCGGGCAGAACCAATCGCTGCGCCTTCATCGGCCGGACCACCGTCACCAGGAGTATCAGTGCGACGATGACCGCGACTGCCACGATACCGAAAAGTACCGCGGTCCACCACGATCCATCGGTGAACCGCACCACCGCACCGGTGTCGGTCCGTTCGATCCAGCCTTTGACCGGCGATAGGTCCAGTCGCCAGGCGAGCACTCCCCCGCCGACAACGATCGCGCAGGCGGCAAGCACGAACACCACAAGGCGATGCACGGCCGCGGGTAGTCGATTCACGCGATTTCCTCCTGTTCGTCATCGTTGGGTGGGGTCGGCAGCGCCCGACGAGTCACTTTGATCGAAACCCGCTGGCGCGCACCGATTTCGGCTAACTCGGCCGCAACCGCCTCCTGAACCGCAACGGTATCCACCGGCCCGCGCGCACCGAGTGTCACTGTCACCTTCCGGCGACCGACAACCGTCGATGCACTGGCCGAACCTGACTTCTGGGCGGCGACGCTACTGCAACGTCGGGCGATGTCGGATCGGCGAGTCCACAGCCCCCGACCTCCGGAGATTGCCGAGTATTCCTTACGGCGCGGGCGGATTGAAAGCCATAACAGGCCGAGGCCGACGATGATCAGTCCGATCGCGGCCGGCCACATCCATGATTGCCAGGTGAGCCGATCAACCCATCCAGTCGCGGCACCCAACCATTCGGTTCCGGCAACCCAGCCGGCGCGAATGATCAAGTCGTGTACGGCGACGCCCGCCAATGCGAGGAACCCTAACCCGGTGAGGGCACCGACCAGGATGGCCGCCGGGTTCGCCGCCGGCGCACGCTCATCGACGGTCTGCGTCGAATTCGTGGAACTCATGAGCTGGCCGCCTTCTTCAGATCAACCGATTCGCTGGCCGACGGCAGGTCGATGAAACCAGACCTGCGACGACGCTGCGGCTTGCCCCGCGTACCCGACGTCGCACCAGCACTATCAGTGTCGGCCGAAACAAGTTGTGCCACATCCACATCCACTCGTACCGGCCGCTCGCCGGTGAAGCGGAAGAGATCTTCGACAACTTGATCGCTGACCGTGCGACACACTTCGTTGACACGTGCGGGCCATCGAACAGCGATCGACAACGAGATCGCCGACCCATCGTCGTGCGCAACCGCCCTGGGCAAACTGCGATACAACGCGGCGCTGTTGGATGCCTGATCATCGAATGCCGCGGTGATTCCGGTCGATTGCGCAAGAACGTCGTCGACCGAAAGTGCCGCTCGCTCGGCCAGCTTCTCGTACACCCGCCGTCGGACTACCAGGCTTCCCTGTTCGTCAGCCACGGTTCCGGCTCCGCAACAGCGCTCCAAGGTCGATGACCCCGTCGCGACTGAGGCCGATCACCAAGCCGATGCCCCCGAGTAGGAGAGCCAGGACGAAACCACCGAAACCTCCTGCCGCGGTTGCGATCGCGATCAGTAGGCCGGCGAACAATCCCAATGCTGCGTTGTTCATCATCAGTGCTCCGTTCCGTCGCGTCCGGTGGCGACGATGTCTTCGACTGTCACAGTGATCGGCACTCCGGCAATCTCCTGCGCCACGGCCCGAACATTCTCGGCGGTGGCCAGCAGGTCCAGACTGCGGGCGAGGTCGTCTTCGGCTGGCCAGGCGACCACGATATGCACCTCGCCCTTCTCATCATCGAGCGAAACGCCGGTTACCCGGCGGCCGGGCAGGTAGGTGGCGACCTCCCCGAACCGTCCGCCGTCGAGGCCGGCCACACCGAGAACCGACAGCACCGCATGTGCGATACGTTCGGCGCGGTCGGCCGAGCCGGTATCGGTATCGGTTTCGGTGGCGTTCACTACCGAACTCGCGGGGCTTCGTCGGCGGCATCATCGTCATCGCCGAAGTTGATGTCGTGAACGGTGACGTTGACCTCGGTGACCTGCAAACCGGTCATCTGCTCGATAGCCGAGATCACGTTGCGGCGGATCGCAGCGGCGAGTTGATGCAGTGCGACGCCGTAGTCGGCGACGATGGCGACCTCAACGATCGCCTCCAGTTCGCCGACTTCGACGCTGATGCCCTGGGCTGTGCTCGTGGCGGTGCCAGGCAATACCTCGCGAACCTTGCCGACTACTCGTTCCGCACTGCCGCCGAGGTCATGGACTCCGTCGATCTCACGCGTCGCGATTCCAGCGATCTTGGCAACGACAACGTCGGCGATCGAGGTACGTCCGCGGTCACCGACGAGTGACGAATCAGTGCGCGTCTTGTCGTCGGAGGTAATTTCAGCGGTCTGCGACATGGTGCTCTCCTTGGTCTCGGGCGGCGGCTTCGATGCCGCCTGCACTCCGTATCGAGGTGCTATAAGGTCAGTCGCAGTGGAGCACGAAACAGCACGACCAAATTCGGGTGATCCCGCTCACACCGGCGGATTCACCTTCGCGGACCTGTCCGACGACGAGTTGGCCGGCGCGGCGGCGGTGGGCGATCGGGCCGCTTTCGCAGCACTGGTCACGCGGCTGACGCCCGTCTTGTTGCGCTACCTGCGCCGGATGGTTTCCGACCAGCATGTGGCCGAGGATCTTGCCCAGGAGACTTTGCTCCACACATGGAAAGGATTGCCGGACTTCGCGTTTCGCAGTTCGTTCCGCACCTGGATGTTCTCCATCGGCCACCGCAAGGCGGTCGACTACTACCGACGTCGCCGCGACGTACCGACCGAAACCGACGACTTCGCCGCGATGCCATCACCGGCTCCGGAACCGGCGGAATCGGTCGAACATTCCTCGCTGCGCGAGGCGCTGACCTTTGAGTTGTCCCAACTGAGTCCAGCGGCCCGGGCCTGTTGGTGGCTACGCGAGGTCGAGGGACTTTCCCTGGACGAAATAGCGAGCGTTCTGCGCGTCACGCCGGGTTCTGTCCGAGGGCATTTGCAGCGCAGCCGAAAACAGCTCGCCGAACGACTGGACGTGTGGCGACCGGGATATGTGCCACAATCCCATCAGACCGACCCGCAAAATCAGACATCGGGAGGTGAACCACGATGAGTAATCTTGATATCGAAGACGCCGACGCCACCGACGGCTGGCTGATCGCCGCGGCGCGTGAACTCGACCCGCCGATCGGCGAGGTCGAGCGGCTCATCTCGTCGATCACCACCACGGTTACCAATGTGATCCGACCCGCGCAGACACTGGCAACCGACGCCGAGGGAGTGCTGATCTCTGATCGAGTGGTCAAAGCTCTACTCGCGACCAGGATTCGGTCGAAGATTGGCCGTCTGGTGGTCTACGCGCAGGTTCTCGTCGGCTCCGACGATGACGTGACCGGAGTTCGCGTCGGCCTGGTGGCCCGCTATCGCGACGATCTACCCGAACTCTCCGAACAGGTCCGCGACGCCGTCGAAGATGTGTTGGCCTCGGCGCTGGGTGAGTACCGCTCGGCCGCCGCCCGGATGAATATCCACGTGCGCTGGCAAGACGTTTACAGCCGCGACTGGCTCAACTGACGTCAGCGCCGATACGTGCGCGCTGAGGCGAGCCGAGGGAACATGCCCCTCGCACGACGCCAGGCGACAGAGTTCAGCCCGGATGAAACCCGCGCGCTGAGGCGAGCCGAGGGAACATGCCCCTCGCACGACGCCAGGCGACAGAGTTCAGCCCGGATGAAACCCGCGCGCTGAGGCGAGCCGAGGGAACATGCCCCTCGCACGACGCCAGGCGACAGAGTTCAGCCCGGATGAAACCCGCGCGCTGAGGCGAGCCGAGGGAACATGCCCCTCGCACGACGCCAGGCGACAGAGTTCAGCCCGGATGAAACCTGCGCGCTGAGCGCCGGCCAGGGAACATCACCCCGCACGACGCCACGCCACAGAGTTCAGCGACGCCACGCTGACCAGAGTCAGGCATCAAACGCCTCACCGCCACAATGTGATTCGAGCTTCCGGAGGTAGCCTTCGACGTCGGGCAGCACTATCCGGCTCGTCGTCACCGAAATCGCCACCGCACCACCTATCCCGTGCACCCCGTGCGTCAGTCCTTGCATCGTCGATATCGCCGGGAACCCGGTGGTGAAGCGAACTGCGCCATCGCCGAGCCGCAAATCGGCATCACCTCGGTTCACCGACGACACCACGGTATTGCCGGTGACCGTGGGCGATCTGACCGTCGGATCGAAAGCTCTTGCGCCCCAGTGCATCAACAGCGCCGGAGTCGACGCAGCGGCTGCCCGAGAAGCT
Source organism: Gordonia sp. CPCC 205333 (assembly GCF_048537885.1). Classification (NCBI taxonomy): domain Bacteria; kingdom Bacillati; phylum Actinomycetota; class Actinomycetes; order Mycobacteriales; family Gordoniaceae; genus Gordonia; species Gordonia sp. CPCC 205333. The sequence continues at coordinate 579,901 of NZ_JBCLVI010000005.1, forward strand.
ACCTTGGCGGGACTCCGGTCGCGCCGACGCGCGTCGTCGATACTCGCGGCGACGGCCGCTGCTCGCCGGTTCAGATCGGTGATACTCGGATGGGCGTCGACCGCGGCGTTGTAAAAATTGTTACGCGCCAAGCTCGGACCGTCGCGGGCGATCGTCAACTCAACTGAGAACGGCTGTTCCGCACCGAGTATTTCCGCGTCTACCAGCGCTCGCGACATCGCGATAATCGCGCCGACGGTAATACTGTGCGTTCCGATTCGCAGCGCCCGCGCGGTGGTCACGATGACGTGCAACTGGCGGTCATTTCCCGGCGACGCGTTGAGCGGACCGGCCTCGGACGACGGACTGCCAGCGGGCTCGCGCTTGCTTAGCTCGTATGCACGACGTCCGCCGGTCACCAGGTCCGCGAGTTGCGAGGGGAGCCGCAACAATCCACCGACCGGTGCGGACACGATGCCGATCGGGCGCTCTCGGTCAGTACTACTCGACGGCGGCAACTCGGCGACGCCGAACAGCTGCCGCGCCAGCGCCGTAGACCTCGTGCCGTCAGCCAACGCGTGCGAAATCTGCAGTACGGCAACCGAACCCGGCCCTCGACCGTCGGGTGCACCGTCAACGTCGGGGTAGAGGTGTACGCGCCACGCCGCCTGCCGCGGATCGAGCTGGTCACCGATCAGTCCAGCGACGTCATCAAGGCACTGACGCCAATTCAGCCGCTGCTCTCGCCTGCCGAACTGGTCACGACGTGCGCGAGCACGATCCCAGTACGGGTAGTCGAAGTCGGCAAAGGTCTCGCGCACAACGAGATTAAGGTCGTCGATGCGATCGGCCCGCAGTAAGAGCTCGGAAACCACATCATCGACGTCGACGCCGATGGGGTCGAAGACGAACAGCAGGAATTGATCACTGCGTGTCTTGCGCGCCAGCCAGTAGGCTTGCGCGTCGTCGGGCATCATGCGGACCACGACGCCACCTTAACCGCGCCGGTCGCCGACGCCGCGACTGGTGTCAGTCGGCTGCCGGTCGCGCCCCCGCACTCCAGGCATAGGGCAGATCCGCGCCGTTGAGGATTCGGTTTCCGACCGACTGCAGTTTGTAGATCAGCGGATTATGCACCGAGATGGTGCGAGCGTTACGCCAGTGTCGATCCAGACGCAGCCGCTCGGAGGTGATCGACGCCCCGCCGACTTCGAACAGACCAGTGGTCGCATCGAGGACTGTCGGAATCACCGCGGCTTGTGCGCGGGCGACGTCGAACTCGGCGGCATCGAGCAAGTCCGCATCGGTCGCCCCTTGATCCAGGACGGCATCGAGGGTGTCGGCGACGTCGAAGACCGCGGCGCGAGCACTGAATGCGGCCGACGACAGCCGACCAATCACCTGCTGTACCAACGGATCTTCGCGAGGCAGGTCGGCGACCGCGTGGGTGTAGGTGCGCGTGCGATCACGTACCCACGCGGCGGTGTCATCGGTGGCCCGTTGGGCAATACCGGCGAGCACCGCCAACTGGACCAGTTGCAGGTAGGAAGTGCCGTAGGTACGTCCGGCTCCACCGTAGCCAGGGCCGAGTAGCCGGTCACCCGAGACTGCGACGTTGGCGAATTCAGTTGTGCCACTTGCGGTAAGGCGTTGCCCGAAGCCGTCCCAATCGTCATGCTGGGCGACACCTTCGGCGTCCGCGTCGACCAGGACGCCGACACGCTCCCCGTCGCGGTCGCCCGCGATCAAGATGTAGTCGGAGTACAAACTGCCGGTGCTGTAGTACTTGGTGCCGTTGACGACAAGCTTGTCGTCGGGTCCGGTGACTGTCGTGCGATAGCGGTCGACGGCACCGACTCCCGGCTCAGTGATCGCGTTGCCGACCAACTTGCCCTCTGCAACCTCGGTCAACCACCGGGTGCGGGCAGGCGAATCCTCGGCGAGCAGTTGATCCTCCACAAACGACCAGTGAACCCGAAGTGCCTGCGGCAGATTGGATTCCGCAGTCGCGAGCTTGACCAATTGTCGGAACAACTGACGGACGCTCGCACCATATCCACCGAATTCCACCGGCACCCGCAACGCCCCGAACTTCGCTTCTCGCAACCAGCCGACCTCGTCATAAGCGAGTCGACGATCGACCTCGCGCGCTACCGCGCCCTCAGCGATGCGCGCGTAGATCGGATCGAAGATCTCATCGAGCTGGACGTCGGTGTAGGTGGCGGTCGAGGTGGTCATCGAAACTCTGCTTTCGTCACGGGGACTTGATCGCCGATCAGTGTTTCGCGCACGGGCAGGTGCGACCACAGTTGCACTCCCGATGAATCCAACCCCCGCACCACGCCAAACAACCGCCCCGGATTAAGTATCCCGGGGCGGTTGCTATTCGGAGCCGACTAGGCGGCGTTGGTTTTGTTCGGAACGTAGGGGTCGTGATCGGCGATCAGTCGTTCGACTCTCGCTTCGTCGATCCGCGCCATCACTTGCGCTTGTTCCTGGCGGTCGCGAACCACCTTGGACAAGGTGAATGTGCTTGATGTCAGGAACAGGATTGTGATTCCGATGAAGCCTCGTTGCCAAGGGTCCATCGGGAGGTAGAGCATTCCGACGATCGCTGCGGCCAGACTCGCGCCGAATGCGATCACCGACTGAATGAAGAAGGCGGCCGTGGTGGACTGGGGGATCGTTCGGGTATCCATGTGCATCAGCATCGCTCGCGGCCGGTGCGAGCGGCTGCGTAGTGCTACTCAATTGCTACGGGCAGTTCCGCTCACGTAGCCGACCTCGCAGCTCAATTCTGCACCAGCAGGTTGGTCGAGGGCCATATTCCCCCACTGACCCTGGACGAACAGTTTCGAGCACAAACGGCCCGGGAGCAAGCACTCCCGGGCCGTTCATTGGGCACCGACGCCTAGCTGGCGGTCAACTTGTACACCGTGGTCCCACCGACAGTGGTCGCGGTGAAATTCTGCTGCACCCAGGCGGAGATCTCGCTGGATCGCTGCGGACCGCCGCCCCCACCTGCGATGTAGTACGAGATCTTCCCCTGTGCGACAAGCTGTTTGAACTGGGTCAGGGTGGGCGATGGATCTCCGGTGAAGCCGCCGATCGCCATCACGGCCTTACCCGAATTCAGTTGCAGTGGCGCCGCCGATTGAGCGCCCTCGGTCGCCGCCGCCCAGGTGGTACCCGTCGACTTCAGTAGCGACACGACGGCAGCGTTACTCGATCCTCCACCGGGTCCGCCCGTGCCGCCGCGGGTGCCGCGGGTCGAGGTCCGCGTCGAGTCATCGGACGTACTTCCCTGTGTACCTGACTGTCCACGCTGTCCACCGGGTCCGCCCTGCCCCGCCTGGTTGCCACCCGTGGGGACGCCCGACGGCGCGCCTTGGCTTCCACCTTGACCACCGGGGACGCCCTGTCCACCAGGACCACCCTGACCGCCACCAAAGCCGGCCGAGCCCTTCGACGTGACCACTGCGGTCGGAATCGAACCGGTATGTGTCGTATTGGCCGTCGCGACGCCGAAGGCCGCGGTCGCAGCACCACCGGCGATCAATAGCGCCGCCGCCAGAGCCGCGGCCTGCTTACCGCTCCAACGTCTTCCGACGACCAGCAAACCGATCGCGATCACCACGAGGGCGCCCAGGACCCACCCGAGCACCGGCCAACCGAACCCGGCACGGTAGGCGCGGATCGCACCCCAACCGGCGGCGGCAATCACTAGAGCGGCGAGAAAGACTGTGCCATACCAGGATTGGCGACTTCGCCATCCGACGATCGCTCCGATTCCGACAACTGCGGCGATCGCCGGCGCCAGTGCCACGGTGTAATACGGGTGCACGGTTCCGCTCATGTACGCGAATACGACACCGGTGATCACCAGCCACGTGCCAAAGACGGTGAGTCCCAAGGCGATATCCCGATCGAGCCGCCGCCGGACCGCGAGGGCGATCCCAACCACGAGCACCAATAGGGCCGCAGGCAGCAACCAGGAGATCTCATTGCCCATCTCATTGCTGAACAAACGGTCCAGTCCGGTGCTTCCGCCGAATGACGAACCGGCCGCACCGCTCCCGCCGGGGCCACCCTGACCGCCTCCGCCGCCTGACCCGGACCGGCCGAGGATTCGGGCCATACCGTTGTAACCGAGTACCAGATCCATGAAGGAGTTATCCGTCGATCCGCCGATATAGGGCCGCGAGGCAGCCGGCCACAACTCGACGAGCAGCACATACCAGCCGGCCGAAACCACAAGGGACACAGTCGCTATCGCCAGATCCCGAATACGTCGCAACCAGCTCGTCTGCGCGAAAAGCAAATATGCCAACCCAAAGCCCGGCAGTACCAGCAATCCCTGCAACATCTTGGTGAGGAAGGCGAAACCCAACGCGACACCACATAATGCCAGCCAGCGCCACGACGACGCCTGGCAGGCTCGAACAACGCAGTACGCCGCCGCGGTCATCAACAAGACCAGGAGCGCGTCGGGGTTGTTGAATCGGAAGATCAGCACGGCGGCCGGCGTCAGTGCGAGCACCGCGCCGGCGATCAATGCGCCCGCGGTCGCGGTCTGGGCCGTACCCGACCGGAGCAGGACGCGACGCACGGCTCCGTACACCAGCGCGACCGACAGAACACCCATGATCGCCTGCGGAACCAGCACCGACCAGGACGACAATCCAAAGATCCGCACCGAGAGGCCCGAAATCCAGGTCGCCGCCGGCGGCTTGTCGACGGTGATCGAGTTGGCCGGATCGAGCGAGCCGAAGAGCAGCGCCTTCCAACTCACCCCACCCGACTGAGACGCAGCAGCGTAGAAGTCGTTGCCCCAACCGTTACGAGACAGGTTCCAGCAATACAGCACCGCGGTAGCGGTCAGGAGGGCGAACAGGGCCCAGTGCCGCGGATGCGGACGCCATCGCCTAGGCCGGAGACTGGGCTCCGACGGGGCGGCGGCGTGGCGGCCAGCGGTCGGCTGCGCGGATCGCGTCATCAAAGTGGTCATGGCGTAAACAGTGTCAGCGCCCGCTGGATACCCCGTGCCACGAGTCTGGGAAGTTGCTGTGCGACTTCATCGAATGCGAACCAGTACTGCGGGTCAGCACTGCCGCCAGCATCGCGGCAATGATCAGCAATGCGCCGACGTAGCCGACGATGCCCGCCCAACCAGCTCCCGCGTACGCCCATCCGCCGCACGCACCGACGATCGACGACCCCAGGTAGTAGCCCAGCAGGTACAACGACGACGCCTGCGCCCGGTGCTTGTCGACTCGCGCTCCGACCCAACTGCTGGCGACCGAATGCGCGCCGAAGAAGGCCGCAGTGAACACCATCGTGCCGACGATGATGGCCGCCACCTTGTCGGGCAGGCCGATCAACAATCCGGCGCCCATCAAGATCAGACACGCCCACAATACCCGCGGGCGCCCGAATCGCTCGGTCAGTCGCCCCGAGAGGGCCGACGAGACGGTCCCCGCCAGATACAGCAGGAAGACCAGACCCACCAGTGCCGACGGCCACCCGAAAGGCGCTGCGAGTAGCCGGTAACCGAGGAAGTTGTAGACGGTGACAAACCCACCCATCAACACGAACGCGAGCCCAACTAACGCCACCAATACCCGATCCGCCAACAGCCCGCGCATCTGCCGGACCGTCGCAATCGGCGAAACAGCTTTAGGGACAAAGTGTTTCGACTCCGGAATGGTCCGGGTGAAAACAACCGCGCAGCCCAGCGCGACAACTGCCGCAGCCTCCAACGCCCATTGCCAGGTAGTCAGATCAACGACGACCGCCGGCACGATACGACCGAGTAAGCCGCCGAGAGTTGTTCCCGCGACATAGAGCCCCATCGCGTTACCCAATTGATTTCCCGACAGTTCCTCGGCCAGGTAAGCCATCGCAACCGCTGGCACACCAGCGCATAGCAGCCCTTGCAGAGCCCGCCCGGCGAGCAACACTTCGAAAGTGGGACTCCACGGCAGGACCAGCCCCAACAAGGTCGCCGCGAGCACTGAAACACACATGACGCGCACCCGACCGTATCGTTCGGACGCCACACTCGCCGGCACGATCGCGATGGCGAGCAGCGCCGTCGTCACCGAAACCGCCAGGGCCGACGACGCCGGCGACACTCCAAAATGCGACGAGAAGATCGGCAGTAGACCCTGGACGTAGTAGAGGGTGGCGAAGGTGGCCAGGCCAGCGGCGAATAGAGCCAGCGAGGCTCGCCGGTAGGTGGCCGCTTCGGTTAGACCAGGCTTGTCGAGGGAGATCATCTGGGACATCGCCGACTACATTGCCAGCGGGATCGTTCACAAGGAAATGAATCGTTTTAGACTTGCTTATAACTGTCACGCATAAGAAAGTTGCCACGATGACCGATGACTGGTTCGTCACGCTGGCCGAAACGCAGAATATGTCGGAGACCGCTCGACGCCTGCATATCGCCCAGCCGACGTTGTCCAGGATGCTCACCCGACTCGAACGCGAGGTCGGGGCGCCGCTATTCGATCGCCTCGGAAAGCGGCTCGCCCTCAATACCGCAGGCACCATCTACCTCGATCACCTACGTCGTGCGGTAGCCGAGATTACGATCGCCCGCAATCAAATCGCCGACCTGACCGATGCCAACCGAGAACCCATCCGCCTCGCCTTTCTGCACTCTTTCGGCGTATGGCTGGTGCCCACCCTGATCCGCGACTACCGACGCCAATACGGGCCGATCGACTTCACTTTGAGTCAGGGACCGGCGGAGGCCATCGCGGACCAAGTGCGGACCGGCGACGCCGACTTCGCGATCACTTCTCCCCGACCGCGATCCGACGAGATCGCCTTCACCCTCATACTTCGCCAGCATCTGGCCCTGGCAGTCCCCGATTCACACGCGCTGACCGTCCGAGACCGAGTCTCGCTCGCCGACGCTGCCAACGAGTCGTTCATAGCGATGGAGCCTGGATTCGGGATGCGAAGGATTCTCGACGAATTGTGTGCCGCAGCCGATATCCGTCCGCATATCACCTTCGAGTCCACCGAATTGTGGACCGTTGCCGGCCTCGTCGCGGCTGGCCTCGGGGTGGCGGTCATGCCGATCGAAGACACTCCACAATTGCCGGCCGGTATGACCATGATTCCGCTTGATGACCCGCAGAACACTCGCGAAGTTGGTCTTATCTGGGCGCGGAATCGATCAATGTCATTGTCGACGAATAGGTTTCGAGACCACGTTCGACAGTGGGCGCGGACTCGCCGGACCTAGGACTCGAGCGCGCTCACCGCGATGCCGTAAGGAAGGAACCGCACTTTCCGGCCGGTGTCGGTGTTGTGCTGATGAGCGCGCAGTGCGTCGAGTTCCGAGGCGAACACCTGTTCCACGCGAGCGCCTCCGTCGTTGTCGATGACGAAGACCGCCCACACGCCGGACCCAGTTTCACCGGTCGTCTCGGGTTGCGGCGTTGGCCGGGGACGGCGTTTGGCGTCGTCGAACATCGACATCCACGCATCACGCCCACCCTGGCTGACCACAAATTTGCCCAGCATCGCACGCAGATTCTCCCCAGCCTCGCGGGCGAACTCGTCGAATTCACCGGGGCCGAAGCCGAACGGTTTATCACTATCTGCCATGACCTGCTCCTTTGCAGTATCTAAATCCACTGGTTACCAGTGTCCACCGCATGGGCCAGGTTAGCCACCAGCCTTCGTCACTTCCCCGCGTCAACCTGCTGGCGCAACGCCTTGAGCGCCCCGACGAAGATCTCCGCGAATGTCGGGAACGGCTGGATAGTGTCGGTCAAAATGTCGAGCGGGATACGCGCCCGAACGGCAACGGTCGCCTGCTGCAGCCACTCGCCGGCTTCGGGCCCGACGGCATAGGCGCCGACCAACTTCTCACCATCACTGAGCAAGGTCAGGAAGCCGACGGCGTCGGCGTAGTTGCGGGTATACGTTGCCATCTTGGCGACCGAATTGATCGGCACGGTCGCCGCAAATTCCGCCTGTGTTGCACCGACGGCCGCTGCCTGCGGATCGGTGTAGACCACCCGCGGCACGGCGCTATAGTCGGCTTCGCGTTGGCGCCCAAGGATATTCGACGCCACCACTTCTCCCTGATATTTACCGACGTGAGTCAGCAGCCACTGCCCAGTGACATCTCCGACCGCCCACAGGCCATCGGCAACGTTGCCCCGGGCGTCTGTGGCGATCCCTCGACGGTCGGCGTCGATACCAACACTCGCCAGGCCAATGTCGTCGACACGCAACCGTCGGCCGGTCGCGACCAGGAGTTTGTCGCCGTGCAGTTCCCGACCGTCGTCGAGGACAAGAACAAAGTTGTCGCCGTCGCGGTGAGCGGCCGTCGCGCGGGCACCGAATACCAGCTCGATTCCGTCGCGGGACAATGCCTCACCTAGCGCGCGGCCGACCGATTCGGGCTCCCGTGGGAGCAGATGATCACCGGAGCCGACGATGGTGACCGATCCACCGAGTCGATGAACAGCCTGAGCCATTTCGACGCCCACCGCGCCGCCGCCGAGCACGAGGAGGTGGTCGGGCACCGCTGTCATCGAGGTGGCCTCCCGGTTGGTCCATACACCGTCGAGACCGGCCAGTCCGTCCACCGGCGGGATCAGTGGATCCGAACCGGTAGCGATGACGATATCGGTTGCCGTGTAACGCTTTCCGTCGACGGCGATCGCCCCCGGACCGTCGAGCCGGCCGTGGCCGCGCAGCAGTGCGACTCCCTTGTCGGTGAGCCATTGCGCCGCGCCCGCATCGTTATGGTCGGACACCATGTAATCGCGCCAGGCGAATGCTGCATCGACGTCGAGATCCGCGGTCGCCAACGCCTCGCGCGCCTCGTGCACAGCTTCTCCCGGACGCAGCAACGTCTTGGACGGAATGCATGCGTAATAGGAGCATTCGCCGCCGACGAGCCGCTTTTCGACCACCGCGATCTTCAGTCCCGCGTCGACCAATTCGCCGACGCAGTGCTCGCCCGGCGCGCCACCACCCAACACGATTACATCGAAATCCACTGACATTTCACGCCTTTCGTTGTTGCGGGCATAGATTGGCTCTGCACCGAGCGCCGCGGACCATCCTTATTGTTGTGCACCAGAACCTCCGAATTTCATATGCAGCAACGGATACGGAAGCCCATCGGCATCGACTCGACTGCGTCCAACGCGGATAAACCCCTTCGATTGATAGAACTGGACTGCGGCGTCATTCTGCTCGTTGACATCGAGGGTTAGCGCGGGCGAGTGTGCCAACGCGGCTTCGAGGAGGATAGTTCCGACGCCACGACCGCGAAAATCATTGTCGACAAACAACATTTCCAGGCCGTCATCGCCAACTCCGGAGAATCCGGCCACAGCGCCCTCAACTTCGGCGACCGTTAGCTCGACGTTGGGCAGGTAGTCGGTGGGCAACTTGGCCTCGATCTGATCGAGGTGTTCGGCGTTTACGAACTGGTGTGTCGCGTCGACTGCGCTGCGCCAGATGCGAACCAACGCCGGATATTCAGCGGGTCCCGACGTCGACCGCAACCACACCGAGACTGCGCTGCCCACTTATATCTCCTGCCCAACAACCGATCTCAACGATTCGACAGCGTCAGGCGAATCGCCGAAGTCTACAGTCGGGTTGGCGAGCCACCACGTCCAGAGCGGCCGCGAGTCGGCGGCAGTCCAATCCGGACACGTCGGACAGCGACCATCGGGGTCGACGCCAGACGCCACGACGGCGAGCCGTGGCGATTGCGTGGAGAGGACCGCCGGCCGATGCATGTCTCCATCGTCGCACGTCGAGGTGCCGGAATCGCCCACGTCTGGCAGGGTTATCCCGATGAGCGGTCCGCAGATCTCAATTACCTACTGCACACAATGCAATTGGCTCCTGCGCGCGACGTGGATGGCATCGGAATTGCTCAGCACATTCGGCACAGAACTCGGATCGGTCATCCTGGTGCCAGGTACCGGGGGTGTGTTCTTCATCGAGGTCGATGGTCAACGGATATGGGAACGCAAGCGCGACGGCGGCTTTCCTGATGCCGCAGCTCTCAAGCGACTGGTGCGCGACCAGGCACTACCCGAGTGGAATCTCGGCCACGGGGACCGAGCGAATAGCTGACCTTCGGCATCGAAAATTATCTGGACAACTAGGAGAATGCCGCTTCTACCTCGTCACGACCGAGCGCCGGATCGGTGCCGAGAACGTAGGTCGGTTCGGTATGCGGGACCGTCGTGCCACCCGCGACCCGGCGTCGAGCAGCGGCGAACTCGGGTGCCTCCCCCATGCTGAGGTGCAGTCCGTTGATCGCCGACCACACCGCGCCACGCCGCGCACGGCGCTCGATGAGATTGGGCGCCTTGTGCATCACCAACTGCGCGGCCCAGGACGGCATCGTGTCGCGGATCGCCCAATCCACCGCCGCCTGAGCTGGATTGGTCACATTGGCGCCGGTCGCCATCGCACTGCCATAGGTGAGTCCGAGTTTCGGCAGGTACTCCTGCAGGCAGGTCAAGGTATCGGCTTTGGTCGCGGGCAGATCGGTCCCACCCAATGCCTGCCCCACTCTGACGAATTCCGCGTAATATTCGTCAAGCTCATTGCCGCGCAACGGATTCGGATGGTAGATCTCGTGAGCGGTCGCGATTCCCCATACGACGGTCGCATAGTTCCAGCGCAACCAGTCGGGATCGTCAGCATCGTAGGGAAGTCCGTCCGGCCGAACGCCTTTGATGGTGTGGTGCATCGCGCGCACAGTACGTGCGAGTCGTTCGGCGGTCTCGGTTGATCCGTAGGCGGTACCGATGAAGAACGCCAGGGAATGACCAAGACGAATATTCGCTCCCTCGGGATCAATCCGAGCCGTGAGCCCTTTGCCGGACGGCTTGACCAGGCGGGAGTGATGCATCCCCATCCAGTAGATACTCGGATCGAGGCGTTCGAGATAAGCCGCACACTGCAGGCCGAAGATGAGGGCCGGAGTGTGCGAATGCACATGCCAGGTGCGGCTGCCCGGACCGAACCACCCCGGATCCCCGTCGGGCTCTTCGAAGTCCATCCCACGAAAGAATTTCGCTTTGACGTTCTCGTCGAAGCGATCGTTGAGCCATTTGCCGATGTACTGATGCGGCAAAGTGATCGGCAACCGGTTGACCGCACTCAATCGCGGCACATCCGGCAATTTCACAGACGGCAGAGACACCAGCATCGGCCTTCCTCCCCAATTAATTTGGTAACGGTTGTACCCAGAATACATTCTGGGTACGCACGTGACCAGACTTTGCCTATTTTTTCCTTCACGCGACGTATGCTGGTGTGATGTCCAGCCCCACGCGATGGGCGGGCGTTCCGCTTGCGGACCGTCGCGCCGAACGAAAATCACAGCTGGTCACAGCCGGATTCGAGATCTTCGGCACTCAGGGCGAAGCGGGGTTGTCAGTCCGATCGGTCTGTCGCGCTTGTGATTTCAATACGCGCTACTTCTACGAGAGCTTCGCGGACACCAACGAGTTGCTTGGTGCGATCTACGACCAGGTCGCCCTCGACATGTCCGCCGCCATCGAGGCGGAGTTGACCGTCGCCGACGATTCGGTCGCAGCCCGCGCCCGCGCCGGGATTCGCGCCGTGCTGGGCTTTGGCTCCGCCGACCCCAAGCGGGGCCGAGTGCTATTCACCGACGCGCGCGCGAATCCGGTCCTGATAGCTCGACGCGCCGCAGCCCAAGACCTGTTGCTGGAGTTGACCCTCGCCGAGGACCGCGGTGATGCCGACCCGATCGGCAATCGGGTTCGCGCGGCAATGTTCACCGGCGCGATGGCCGAACTCGCTCAACAATGGCTGACTGGACACCTCGGCAACAATCTCGACGCAGTGGTGAACAGCGCGGTGTCGTCCTTGATCCGGTAGGCGCGTCGATTCTTAAACCCTAATGAGCGGGGTCTCGCGCGCCGCACGTGACAGCACACGGCCATCACGTCGCCCACCATGGACGCGCGCGTCGCGGCAACTAGCTGCCAGGCAGGCAAATCCACCGTCAACCAGACGACGTCATCCAGACGATAAGGACAGCGACCGCCATCACCTCAACCAGGCGACCCAACAACCCAATCGACTTCGCCGTCACGGATGTGGAAAGGTTCCGCTCTCGGCAAATGTCGGTCATGGCGTGTGGTCCGAGCCGACATGTGCCTCGGCACGCATACGTTCCACCATGTGCGGGTAGTGCAATTCGAATGCGGGGCGTTCGGACCGGATCCGCGGCAGTTCGGTGAAGTTGTGACGCGGCGGCGGACAACTGGTCGCCCACTCTAGTGAGTTTCCAAACCCCCACGGGTCATCGACGGTGACTACTTCGCCGAACCGATAGCTGCGAACGACATTCCAGAAGAAGAACAGCGTGGACACCCCGAGAATCGCCGAACCAGCTGTTGAAATCATATTCAGCACCGTGAAACCGTCAGACGGAAGATAGTCCGCATAGCGACGCGGCATCCCCTCGTTTCCCAGCCAATGTTGGACGAGGAACGTCGCGTGGAAGCCTATGAACGTGAGCCAGAAATGAATCTTTCCGAGTCGCTCATCTAACATCCGTCCGGTCATCTTGGGAAACCAGAAGTAGATGCCACCATACGCGGCGAAGACGATCGCTCCGAACAGGGTGTAGTGAAAATGCGCGACAACGAAATACGAATCGGACAGATGAAAGTCCAACGGAGGGCTTGCGAGAAGAACGCCGGTCAGACCACCGAACAGGAAGGTCACGATGAACCCGACTGAAAACAGCATAGGAGTCTCGAAGGTCATATGCCCTTTCCACATCGTGCCGATCCAGTTGAAGAATTTCACGCCGGTCGGTACCGCGATCAGGAAAGTCATGAAAGAGAAGAAGGGCAATAGAACGGCGCCAGTTACATACATATGATGGGCCCACACAGCCACTGACAGGGCAGCGATCGACACCGTCGCGTAGACGAGACCTGAATAGCCGAAGATAGGTTTGCGACTGAATACCGGAAATATTTCCGAGACGATCCCGAAGAACGGCAATGCCAGCACGTATACCTCGGGATGACCGAAGAACCAGAACAGGTGTTGCCACAGCATCGCTCCACCGTTCGCCGGGTCGAACAAGTGCGCACCGAAGCGGCGATCCACCTCCATGCCGATTACCGCAGCGGAGAGAAGCGGGAAGATCAGCAGCACCAAGATGCTGGTGATGACGATATTCCACGTGAAGATCGGCATACGGAACATCGTCATTCCCGGAGCGCGCAGACAAAAGACCGTCGTGATGAAGTTGACCGAGGCGAGAATACTTCCCAGGCCGCCGACGGCCACTCCCATGAACCACAGATCGCCGCCCACACCGGGAGAATGAACCGCATCCGATAGCGGCGTGTAAGCGGTCCAGCCAAAGTCGGCTGCACCGCCGGGTGTCGCGAACCCGGCAGCGACCACCAATCCGCCGAATAGGAACAGCCAGAATCCCAACGCGTTAAGGCGTGGGAACGCGACATCCGGCGCGCCGATTTGAATCGGCAACAGGTAATTGGCCAGACCGAATGCCAATGGCATCGCATAGAGCAGGAGCATGATGCTCCCGTGAATGGTGAATGCTTGATTGAATTGCTCGGTGGACAAGAACTGCAGTCCCGGATGCGCGAGTTCGGCTCGCATCAGCAACGCCAATAATCCACCGATCACAAAGAAGACGAAGGCGGAGACTATGTACATGACGCCGATCAACTTGTGATCGGTGGTCGTAATGAGCCGGTAGAGCAATGTGCCTTTCAGGCCGGCGCGCGCCGGATACGGACGACTCGCGACCAGCCATTCTTTTGCACCACTCTCCGCTGGGCTGCTTGCGACCACCGAACATCCTTCCCACAGAACACAACTTGCGTTTCACAAGAACGTTTCCACGACGAGGTCCGGCCCAGCAGTGCCAAAGGTCCTGTCCTTCTCGGGTACTCAGGTCTTCCCTATGGCTGGTCGAGTGGGGCCCCGACGATGAACGAGACGCCCCGCATCGAGACCAGAATCGGTTGAACTCGTTGGCCGGCAGCATATTTGGCCGCGCGGATTAAGTATTGCCGGGAGTCTTCAGTCGCGCAGACTCGTGCATTCACTGACGCGTTCGCAACGGGGATCGCCGGATGTCGACGAGCCGCTCGCGCTCCTCTTCGGTCGCAAGGCAGTCGTCGAGTGCCACCAACGTCAGTAATTGAATGGGTTGGCCAGAGCGCGCCGCGGCTTCCATTTTGTGATGGCCGTCAAGCAGGAAATGGGTGAGCGCCCAGTGGCGGTGGTAGTCGGTCGCCATTGTGCTCGTGGCAGGTGCGCAGACATCCAATATCGCTACCGCCACCGCGGTCGGCACCACCCCCTTCGCCAGCAACTCCACGTACTCTTCCACTCGCGCCGATTCGTTCCACGCTGGCGGCACCATCGGCACGACGAACTCATACAAATGTGCGTCCTCGTCGACGACAGTCTGGAAAGTCCGGTAGTAGGGCGTAGCGGGATACTCCGGAAGACCCCAGAAGTTTCTAACTCCCCAGGTGGCCACCTGATCGATGCTGAAGTAATCGTCGGCGCCCAATGGCATGACGAGTTTCGGTTCGATCCTCAACAGGAGGGGCAGATATCTTCCCTTCCCCAACAATTCGCCATACGTGTGAACCACGGTCGGATCGATTGCGCTGGACTGCTCGGCAAGACGCTCACGAAGTTCGCTCTCGGAGAGAGTTCTATTCGCCCCCAACAGCCGCTGAAACACGAACTGGCAAGTGCCGCACCAGAAACTGAGTTCAAAGGCAGCCTCGCCGTCCAGGAAGAGCAGACGACGTCCGAGATACTGTCCGACTTTCGACGGCTCCGCGCCGAATCGCAGGGTCGCCTCCCCCTCCGGAACCCCGAGTACTACCGGATCGCCGACCTCAACAATCATCGGTTCAGTGTATGGCCACGGCCTGGTGCCGCGCGGGCACCGATGCGGGTGCGTTGCTCCCCGTTTCGGGTATCGACGCACGATACGCTCGGTCGATGCCGTCCAAGAGTCCCACTCGCGCCGCGCGATACGCCCGTCGCCGAAAGAAGCGGATGGCCGCCCAAGAGCACGACCTCACCGATGCCCACTGGTCGGCTTTGAAGACCCACTGGAATGGCTGCGCCTACTGCGGTTCGAAAGATACTGCGCTACAAAAGGATTGCATGCTGCCAATCTCACGTGGGGGTCGGTACACCCTGACCAATGTGGTCCCGGCGTGCGGATCCTGTAACGCGAGCAAATGCAACAGCGAGTTGACCACCTGGATGCGACGCAAGAAATTAGACGAACGAAAGTTCCTGGAGCGCCATGTCGTGATTAGGCGCGAGCTGGAAGTTGAATTCTCATCCCCGTGAAGTTGGCCGAAGGGCAATATGCCCTTCGATCATGTTCTCGGGGATGGAAATACCCGACTCACAGAGCGCGCTTCAATCCGACATGATTAGTCTCGTATCCCAGCCGCGTGTAGAACGCCCGGGCGCGGTCGCGCACCTCGTCGGTGGTCACCTGGACTAGCGTCGCCCCATGTGCCCGACCATGGTGGTGCGCCCACTCCAGCATTGCGGTACCCAATCCGGCCGACCGCTCTGAGGCCGCCACGCGCAGGCCCTCGATCTGCAATCGCGTCGCACCACCCCGCGACAACCCCGGGATGACTGTCAGCTGCATCGTCGCGACAATGTGGTCCGCCTCATTGCGTACGACCGCTAAGTAATGCGATGCGTCTCGCGCGACCACGTCGAACGCCGCTTCGTATGCGGTGTCGACACCACCTTCTCGGCCGCGACCGATCTCGTCATCGGACAGCAGCCCGACCACCTCGGGCACGTCGGCGCGCGCCGCGCGCTGAACACGGAAAGTACGATCTCCCAGTCGCAACAGCCCGCCGACAGACGCCCGCGCACCGGCTTGGAGCCGCGCCACGAGTGTGTCCAGCCACGCTCCGACGTTGCGCCTCGCCTCGGGGGTGTCGGGATAGCGACATCGAAGGTGTAGACCCGACTCATCGAGGATGAACCACAGCATCACTCCGTCGGTCTGGATCGCGGCGCTCACGTATTGAGCTTCCAGACTCGTCGCATCCACCCGTACCGGCAACCGACGCAAATCCAGCCAGGATATGGCGAACATCCCCGGGACTTCGGGCATCTCACCGTTCCACGGTGCCAACACATCCTTCAGCGGCCACGAACCAAGTCGCACAGCTTCTTTCACCGCCGCTGCGGAGGCCGCCGGGGCCGGGTCAGCTGATTCGAGCACCGAATTGGTAATGAACCAGCCAACCGAGTCGTGCCATTTCGCCTCATATCGACTGTGCACCGGAAAGACCGCGCGCAGTGGAGTTCCGGCCAGCTCCCGGGTGACCGCGGTCATCGCCGATACCGCGAGCGTGAGCGTCGAGACGCCGTCCTCTCGGGCCTGCGCCGAGAAGGCTGCGCTGTCGTCGACGTCGAAGACGTCGCGTACCTCCACCCGCTCAGGCTGGAGTTCGGGATTGCCCAGCGGCAGCGGGAATTTGGGCATAACTGAGCCGCTGTCGGTGAGGATCTCAGCCCATCGCCGACGCACATCATCCGGCGCGGTCGGACGGTCGAGCAGCGCGCGGGTGTGTTCGACGAACGGCGGAGCGGGAGTCAGCGACGGCTCCCGGCCCGCATGGACATCGGCAAGTGCCGCAAGGAGGTCGCGCGCGATCACCAACATCGACCACATGTCGACATGCGAGTGATCAGCCGCAACGACGACGGTAGGTCCCGCAGCGGTTTCTAGGACGCAGAGCCGGTGCGACGGTCGGCTGTACGGCGAGCAGGCGACGTCGAGAACGTCGCGCAACGCATCGTTGACTGCCTGTCCGGGGGCGATGTCGTGCTCGGTCCACTTCCCCGGCCGCACGTCGATCTGGTGTAGTTCCGGATTGCCGTCCGCACTCTGTGTGAAGGCCGTTCGCAGTGTCCCGTGCCTTGAAATCACCGCGAGCCACGCGGTGGCCAGCGCATCTCGCGACACCGGCTCCCGTAGCCGGAAAGACAACGCCATCCACGATCCGGGACGCTCGCCGGCACCGACGTGACGACGCTGATCGAACGAAACCGGCAGATCCCCACCTAGTTGGGATACCGTCACGTCATAACCCCACAACCGCCCGAACGGCAGGCGTAGGTGTCCAACGTTGGTGAGCCGCATGGCGGTACCCTAACCGCTCACGGTCGCACCCACCCACTTTGAGGAGCTGACATGCCGACATTCGACGTCCCCGGCGCCGTTCTCGACGTGGAGTTGAGTGACGAAGGCGGGCCTCCGGTCGTTCAGCTACACGGGCTGACATCGAGCAGGTCGCGTGATCGTGTGTTGGATCTCGACCTGGGCCGAGGGCTGAGCGGCACTCGCCTATTGCGCTACGACGCCCGCGGTCACGGCCACTCGACCGGACGCGATATTCCCGAAGACTATCGATGGTCCAACCTGGCCGACGATCTTCTCCTTCTCCTCGATCACTATTTTCCCGGCGAGCAGGTTCACGGCGTCGGGCCGTCGATGGGCACAGCAACCCTGCTGCACGCCGCGTGCAAGCGGCCGGAGCGGTTTAGCGGCTTGACGCTGATGGTGCCCGCGACGGCATGGGAGACCCGGATCGCGAAATCTGATGAATACCGCCGCGCCGCAACGATTGTCGAGGAGCGAGGCGTCGAGGCCTTCGTCGAGGCCGGACGAGACGTGCCGCGACCGCCGGCCGCGGTCCCACACGTGACCGCACCCGACGTGGTCGCGACTATCTTGCCTTCACTGTTCCGAGGAGCGGCACTCAGCGACCTACCCACACCACAGGAGATTGTCCAGATCGACATCCCGACAACGATATTGGCGTGGATCGACGATCCGGCGCACCCGGTATCGACAGCGGTCTCGCTGGTCACCTTGCTACACAATTCGACACTGCGCGTTGCGCGCACCCCCGCCGACGTCGGACGGTGGCCGTCAATCCTGCGCGACGATGTTGAACGCAATGGGTGACCTCACCCGTCGTCGGCGACTGATACTGTCCCTAGTTCTGCGGC
Source organism: Gordonia sp. CPCC 205333 (assembly GCF_048537885.1). Lineage (NCBI taxonomy): Bacteria > Bacillati > Actinomycetota > Actinomycetes > Mycobacteriales > Gordoniaceae > Gordonia > Gordonia sp. CPCC 205333. The sequence continues at coordinate 597,991 of NZ_JBCLVI010000005.1, forward strand.
TGGTCGCTTCGGAAGACGTTGGGCGATAACCAATCCGAGCAATGCCAGGAAGATTGCGAGCAGGATTGAATCCTTGATCGACTGGATCTGCGCCTGCTCGTAATGATCGATGAGACCGGCCCATTCCGCCGGCGTCACTCCGCTGGGCACTTTCGCTGAGTTGAGCTGATCTTTGCTCACGATCTCGATGCCGTTGTCGGAGAGTTGAGCAATCTGCGTCTTCACATTCTGGGCAAGGCTCGGGTCGCTCTGGACGGACTTGTTGAAGCCCGCACTCAATGACGCGATGAGCAGTGCACCGAGCAATGCGACGCCGACTGACGTACCGATGTTCTGGGCGGTGCCTTGCAGCCCACCGGCCTCGCCCCGGTCCCGGTCGCTGATCGACGACATGATCACATTGCCCAATTGTGCCGCGATGAAACCGAATCCAGCGCCGAAGATTGCCATCCCGACAGCGAACATCACGTTCTCAAGCTGCGGCTCGATGGTGGTGACCAGCAGCCCCGAGCCGACGATCACCAAGATCAGCCCAATCCGCACCATTCGTCGAGGTGATTGTGTCGCAGCAAGTTTCGGACTCATGAACGCCGCGATGAGCATTGCCAGCGACATCGGCGCGAGCTTGAGCCCGGTCTCGAACGCGTCTTTCATCAGAACATATTGCAGATAGATCGGGATGACGAAGAACATGCCGCCGATGATCGTCTGCTGCGCGACCATCATCACAAGACCGTTGCGCAACTGCAGTTTTCGCAGTAACTCGGGATGCATGAGCGGGACCCGACCTTGGGCGATCACATGATTCTCCCAACGGAAGAAGCCGATCAACACGAAGACTCCCGCGGCAATCATGAACGGCACCACCGAAAGTCCGAATGGAGTGACCTGTTCGCCCGCGATGGTGAGCGCGCCGGATGGTCTGATGAAACCCCAACTGCCGGCCTGCAGGAAGGCCAGGACGATAAGTCCCAGACCGGCAGCGGACAGTACCGTTCCGCCCCAATCCATATGCCGCGATCCAGACCGACCAGTGTCTGCGATCACGCGCACTCCTGCGATCACGGCGAGGCAGACAATCGTTTCCGAGCCGAATACCACCCGCCAGGTCAGTACTTCGGTCACCCAGCCGCCGATGAGTGGCCCCGCGGCCGCGCCCGCTGCGGCGATCCCGCCGAGGGCACTGTAGGCAGTGGCGCGATCCTTTCCGTCGTAATTGCTGGCGGTGAGGGAGATGATTGCTGGCATCACCAGTACTGCTCCGGCACCTTCGACGAAAGACCAGCCGACGAGAAGTACCGCGAAATTGGGGCTAAGGGCGGTGATGAGTGATCCGGTGCCGTACACGACGAGCCCGATTGAAAACACGCGGCGACGCCCGAACATGTCGCCGAGTCGTCCGCCGAAGAGCATGAATGAACCCATCACCAACGTGTACAAAGTGATGGCCAACTGGACTTGTGTAATCGTCGTATCGAGGTCCTGGACGACGCTCGACACCGACACATTCATCACGGTGGTGTCAAGCACCATGATGAATTGTGCCGCGCACAAGATGATGAGGACTCGCCAATGTCCCATCACGACAACACTACGCAGTTGATTTGGCTAGCGCGGCAAGTTGCCCGGAATATTCTTGGACTGTTGCCCCACTTGGTATTTGGGTGTTTAGCCGGCTCGATGGAAACTGCATCGGATAGCGGCCGCAGGAGTTGTGAATGGTTTACGCCGACGCCACCCGCGACGCGAATTGGGCTGCGAAGATAGACCTATGCCCGACGATCGCACCGGATCGGCCACCGAGTCGGTATCCGGCTTGCGCCGTGTCAGTGCGGTTCTGGCGTTGAGCAGCGGAGCTGTGCTGGCATCGATGCTGGTGATTTTCCTCTTCCGAAGTGGGCTCGCGGTAGTCACGGCGCTCGTGGGCGTGGCGGTCGGGGTCGCTGGCGCCTGGTGGGTGGTCACCGAACGAATTCCGCGCCGGGCAGTCGGCGCGGCGGCGGTGCTCGGCGGTCTCGCGATCATCGGATTCGCACTGGTCGGTGTCGATTGGGTGGTGCCGCGCCTGGCCGGGGCGGCGGCGCTGCTGATGTTGTTCATTGGATGCGCGCGGTTCGCGTTGGTCCGCGATTTACACAGTCTCGATCGGTCACGCCTACCTAAACCGCCGACACTGCCAGTCCTGCTGTGCAACCCAAAGTCGGGCGACGGGAAGGTCGAGCGATTCGGAATCGTCGACGCAGCACAACAATTGGGCGTGCGGACGGTGGTGCTCGGCGCTGACGACGACCTGGAAAAGCTCGCCCGCGACGCGGTGGCCGGCGGAGCCGACTGTCTCGGAATGGCCGGCGGCGACGGTTCGCAAGCGCTGGTCGCCGCCGTCGCGGTTGAGCACGATATCCCGTTCGTATGCATCAGTGCCGGCACCCGCAATCATTTCGCCCTCGATCTCGGACTCGATCGCAGCGATCCCGGTACGACTCTGCGCGCATTCGTCGATGCGGTGGAACGTCGCGTCGACTATGCGACGGTCAACGGCCGCCTCTTCGTCAACAATGTCTCGCTGGGTGTGTATGCGACTGTGGTGCAACACGATTCGTATCGGTCGGAGAAGATCCATACCGCAGCTGAGGTCCTCCCCAACCTCCTCGGCCCCCTCGCCGAACCCTTCGACCTCCAATTCGACACTCCCACTGGCGATCACGTCGATGGCGCTTTCGTCATTCTGGTTTCCAACAACCCGTACACGTCGACTGCAACCCTCGATGCCGGGACTCGCAGTGAGATGGATACCGGCACGCTCGGGGTTGTCGCGGTGTCGACGTCGACCGGTGCCCAAGCCGCTCGCCTGATGACTCGTTCTGCGGTGGGGCTGCGCCGCTCGAGTCCGTTCTGGCATGAGTTCGCGGCACAGTCATTCAGCGTGACCACGCAAAGTGGGCGCGCACTCGCGGGTGTCGACGGTGAGGCTCTTGATTTGCCCGCGCCGCTACACTTCCGCAGCCATCCGCGCGGCCTACGACTGCTGGTGCCCGCCGGAAACGAGCGGATCGCGGCGTCGAGACGGGCGCGCAATATCAGTGCTGTCGCCCTACTGGATGTGGCAAGAGGCCGATCCCGCTAAGACTGTCCCCATAGCGAGAGCAGATGGCGATATAGCGCCTGCTCGTGTCACGGGGACAGTTTCAGCTGTCATCGTCGTCATCGCGGACGGTCGGCGTCGTGAACCAGGTCAGAAATCGGCCCAATGCGTTGAGAGGCGGCATGAGAACCGGAGTCAACAGCCGAAAGACCCGTTCGATCAGCGGACCGAATAACTTACCCATCACCCATTCGTATGCCGCGTTCAGAAGTAGGAACGGGAGCATAACCGCCGTCGCAATATCGCGAAGTATCTTCACGGTGACACAGTAGCCGGGGCGCGCGGTGGGCGGGGTATGGATCGAAGCTTCGGAGTTGTTCCAGCCGCCCGAACAATAGGTCATCTGGCAGTGAGCTAGTTCTCTCCCCCGCGGGAGAACGAGGGGAGCCGCTATACGTTGAACCGGAACTCCACCACGTCCCCATCGGCCATCACGTAGTCCTTGCCTTCCATCCGCACCTTGCCGGCCGCCTTGGCCGCCTGCATCGAGCCGTGCGTGTCGAGGTCTTCAAAGCTCACGATCTCGGCCTTGATGAAACCCTTTTCGAAGTCGGTGTGGATCACGCCGGCAGCTTTGGGGGCCGTGTCGCCGCGGTGAATTGTCCACGCGCGCGCCTCTTTTGGCCCCGCGGTGAGATAGGTCTGCAATCCGAGAGTGTGGAAACCGGCACGTGCCAGCGAACGCAGGCCCGGCTCATCCTGACCGATTGAGTCGAGCAGTTCCTGCGCGTCCTCCTCGTCCAGTTCCAGGAGTTCGCTCTCGACCTTGGCATCGAGGAATACGGCGTCGGCCGGCGCGATGGTGTCGAGCAATTCCTTCTTCCGCGCATCGTCGGTAAGCACCGATTCGTCGGCGTTGAACACATAGAGGAACGGCTTGGCGGTCATCAGGTGCAGGTCGCGCACCGCACCGAGATCGAACGAATCCTTTTGGGAGAACAGGGTTTTGCCCTCATTCAGCAGCTCGGACGCCTGCTGTGCGGCGGCCAGCGACGCGACCAGATCCTTGTTCTTGCGGGAATCCTTCTCCAGGCGTGGAATTGCCTTCTCCAACGTCTGCAGGTCCGCGAGGATCAGCTCGGTCTCGATGACCGCAATGTCGGCCAGGGGGTCGACTCGGCCGTCGACGTGCACGACGTCGCCGTCGGCGAAGACCCGCACCACCTGACAGATGGCGTCAGCTTCCCGAATGTTGGCGAGGAACTGGTTGCCCATTCCCTCCCCTTCCGAGGCGCCCTTCACGATGCCCGCGATGTCGACGAAGGACACCGTGGCCGGCAGGATGCGTTCACTGTTGAAGATCTCGGCGAGCCGATCGAGGCGTTTGTCGGGCAACTCGACCACGCCGACGTTGGGCTCGATGGTCGCGAACGGGTAGTTCGCGGCGAGCACGTCGTTACGGGTCAGGGCATTGAACAGGGTGGACTTGCCGACATTGGGCAGCCCGACGATTCCGAGGGTAAGACTCACGGAGAGCCAGTCTATCGGCCCCGCGCTCAGCGCAGCCGACGCGTACGCAGATGACTCGCCAATCGCACCGACGCCTCGATCTCCGCTTTGCGAATCGACACGCTCTCGACGTTGAACCCGTGCGGCATACCCAATTGCTCACAGAACGACGTCAACTCCCGCGCGGCGAGAATGCACTGGTCATACGACGTCGCCAAGGGATCGGGGGTATGCGACAGGTCGTTGCGGACCCAACGTGGAACATCGACGCCGAGCCATTCGAGAAATTCAACCGTCTTCATCGATCCGACCACCGACAGTGTGAAGATCACCGGAACCGGTTTCAGGCCGGCGTCCTCGCACGCGTAGAAGTAGTCCGACACCATGCTCTTCGCGGCTGAGGTGTCGTAGACCACCTGCGTCACGAAGAACGACGAGCCGGCCTGCTGCTTGCGAACCAGCCGCGAATGCTCGCTGCCACTGCGGGAATGCCGCTCGGGAATCGCGACGCCACCCATCCGCATCTCCGGCGCGACCTCATGCCACAGCTTCTGCGCACTGGGCAGATCGGTGCGGCATTCTTTCCCACCGGTCGAGGCTCCGACGAAGGTCGTGAGCACCTTGGCCGGGTCCTGCGCCGACAGCCAGTCGGTCAACTCGGCTTCGTCGTATTTACCGACACACCGGTATACGACAACGGGCTTGTCCCAGCCGCCGAGATGTTGTTCGTAGAACGCCGCCGGGTCTTTTGTCGGCAGATAAGGGAAGGGTCGCTCGGTGGGATTTCGATCGCTCTCATCGTCGATGTCGTAGAGAATCAGCCCGTCGACGTCGACGGTGTGCAACCGCTCGATAGTGACGTCAGCGATCCGCTGGGCCTCCTCGGGCGACGTCGAACGACGCGGCGGGGTGATGCTGAACAGCAACAACCCATCTTCACGACCCGCGATTCGATCTGCCAGACCCACATCCACTCCCTCGCCGACGACTGGCGCCCATCCTACAAAAGCGCCCGGCAACGCCTCCTGACGGCCAACCGCTGGTAGGCACGTCTCGCCTACTCGATTTTACAAAATCATCTATTTGTATAGACTTCCGACGAATCGTCATCTAGTGTCTAGTGACGTACGCAACACCAGCCCCTAGGAGGTACCGATGAGCACCCCAATCGACGCCCAGTCGGCCCTACCCGCGACCGAATGGCGCGACAAGAAGCGCCATCTCTGGTTGCTCGGATTGATCCCACCCACCGCAGTTTTTCTCGCGTCCGGATTCGTCGCGGCGATGAACGCGATCGGCCACGGCCTTCAGTACGTATCGCCGGCATGGTGGTGGATCGGACCGTTCCTGTTGTTCATCCTGCTTCCCGCACTCGACGTGTTCTTCGGTCCCGACGGCGAGAATCCGCCCGAAGAACTGATGGAGCAGTTGGAGAATGACAAGTACTACCGCTACTGCACCTACGTCTTCATCCCGTTTCAGATGGCCAGCCTGATCTACGCCTGCTACCTGTGGACGGCCGACAACCTGTCCTGGCTTGGCATCGACGGCGGATTATCAATCTTGTCCAAGATCGGCTTAGCTCTGTCGATCGCGGTGATGGGCGGCATCGGCATCAACACCGCACACGAATTGGGGCACAAAAAGGACGATCTGGAGCGCTGGCTGTCGAAAGTCACACTCGCACAGACCTTTTACGGACATTTCTACATCGAGCACAATCGTGGCCACCATGTCCGCGTCGCGACCCCCGAAGACCCGGCAAGCTCACGATTCGGCGAGACCTTCTGGCGCTTCCTGCCGCGCAGCGTGTGGGGCAGCCTGCGGTCGTCGATCGAGTTGGAGCGCAAGCGGCTCGACCGCGCGGGAAAGTCGTTCTGGCATCCGAGCAACGACGTCCTCAACGCCTGGGCGATGTCGATCGTGCTCTGGGGTGCACTCACCGCCATCTTCGGCTGGGAAATCTTGCCCTACATGGTGATTCAGGCAATCTACGGCTTCTCCCTGCTGGAAACCGTCAACTTCCTGGAGCACTACGGCCTGATGCGGCAGACCACCGCGAGCGGTCGCTACGAACGCTGCAGTCCTCAGCACAGCTGGAATTCCGACCACATCTGCACCAACATCTTCCTCTATCACCTGCAGCGCCACAGCGATCACCATGCCAACCCGACGCGCCGCTACCAAACCCTGCGTAGCTTCGACGGCGCACCGAACCTGCCGAGCGGATACGCCAGCATGATCACGCTCGCCTACTTCCCACCGATCTGGCGCAAGGTGATGGACCACCGCGTCCTCGACCACTACGACGGCGACATCACCAAGGTCAATATTCAGCCGAATCGGCGGGAGAAGATCCTCGCCCGCTACGGCGCAAGCGCTCAGGCATAAGGAGATTCACGATGGCTACCTACCAGTGCCCCGTTTGCGACTACATCTACGACGAGGTCAAAGGCGCACCGCGCGAAGGTTTCTCGGCCGGCACCAGCTGGTCTGACATCCCCGACGACTGGACCTGCCCTGATTGCGGCGTCCGCGAGAAGATCGACTTCGAAGGAGTTTCGGTATGAATTTCAAGCTATTTCGCTGCGAGCAATGCGGATTCGAGTACGACGAAGAACTCGGCTGGCCCGAGGATGGCATCGAACCCGGCACCCGCTGGGACGACATCCCCGACGACTGGAGTTGTCCCGACTGCGGTGCGGCCAAGGCTGACTTCGAGATGGTCGAGGTAGCCCGGCCATGACCACCCCGGCCACCACGAGCGTGGTGATCGTCGGCACCGGCATCGCGGGAATCACGACCGCGGAAGCGTTACGCGCCAATGGCTTCGACGGCGCGGTGACCGTAATCGGCGACGAGCCCGACCTGCCCTACCGGCGAACGGCACTATCCAAAGATATCGTTTCCGCCGACCTGTCACCGGCCAAGATCACGCTGCGTAAGCCGGAGTTCTGGACCGAACGGCAGATCGATATCCGCACCGACTCGACGGTTATCTCGATTGACACTTCGGGCCGCACCGTGACACTTGCCGACGGCAGCGAAATCACCTACACCGCACTGGTGTTGGCAACCGGAGCCGTCTCCCGACGGTTCGACTGGCTGGCACCCGACGTCGCCTCCCTACGTACCCGGGCCGACGCCATCGCGGTGAAAAGTAATCTGTCACAAGCGAAACCGCTGGTCATCGTCGGCGGCGGTCTCATTGGTCTTGAATTGGCGGCGTCGGCAGCCACGAGCGGAACACACGTCAGCGTATTGGAGGCGACCGACCGCCCAATGGGACGAGTGCTGCCCCCGGTGGTCTCCGACCTGATCGCCACGCAACATCGTTCTCATGGCGTCGATATTCATACCAACGCCGTCGTGACCGCGGCCGGGATCAACCACGTGGCAGCTCACGGATTCGACACTCCCCCCGACTCATTCGTGGTCGCGGCACTCGGGTCCCAGCCAACCACCGACCTTGCGACTTCTGCGGGAATCCCGTTGGGCACCAGCGGGATTAAGGTCGATGCCAATCTACGCACCAACACTGCCGGGGTATACGCCGCAGGCGACGTCGCGGAGTATCCCCATCCCCTGACAGGTCTGCATCATCGGTCCGAACACTGGTTGACCGCGGGCGACCAAGGCAAGGTCGTCGCGGCAACGGTCCTCGCCGACCTCGGCATGGGTACCCAAGTCTCAATCACTCCGGTGCCGCTGGCCTGGACCATCCAGTACGGGATCAACATCCAGATCGCCGGCTGGCCCGGCGACGGCGACCGGATCACAGTCGACGGGTCGCCCGAGGACTTCGACGCGACCATTCGCGTCTTCGACGGTGAACGATTAGTTGGCGCGGTCAGTGTCGGCCGTCCGGCCAGCGGCCGTAAAACCCGTGAGGAGATCACCTCATGTCTGCCACCGCAGCAGTCGGCCGCAGTCGCATAGGCGGCACCGGCGCCCGACTCACGCGAGGCGTCGGCGATAAGCTTGGCCGGGTGACCGGCCAACGACCAACCTATGCCGAAGCGAGTAAGGCACTACTGAAGAACTCGCTGCTGGACGCCTTACACGATCTACTCAACGATCGAGACTGGTCAGCGATAACGATGACCCATGTCGCCGCGACCGCAGGAGTGAGCAGGCAAACCGTCTACAACGAATTCGGTTCGCGCTATGGCCTGGCGCAGGCCTATGCGCTGCGTATCGCGGGCGCATTCGCGGCACACGTCGGCGTCGCGATCGAGGCCAATGTCAACGATATTCACGCCGCTCTGCATGCCGGATTCAACGATTTCTTCACGTTGAGTGCACAGGACCCGATGATCCGGTCACTGCTTGCCGGCGACGCCAACAGTGACTTGCTCAAATTACTCACCACCGATGCCGCGCCGCTGATCACCGCGGCCAGCGACATACTCGCCGCGTCATTCAGGTCGTCGTGGCTTGGCTTGTCGGATTCGGATGCGATGCGGATCGCGCGCGCTATCACCCGAATGGCATTGAGTTATGTCGCTATGCCGCCCGAGGGTGATCGGGATGTCGCCGACGACCTCGCGAAGGTCATGGGACCTGCGATTACCGCTGTGCACCAAGGTGATTCGGTCGTCGACTAGTTAGGTCGCGGGTGTCGGGTCAGCTGGTGGGTCGGCACCGACGGATGGCGGGTCGCCGACATCATCGGAGACTTCCGGCAGATTCTCGCCGGCACGCTCGGCTATCTGTTCGTTGACATATCGGAATACCACCGCCAACGCGGCCGCGGCGGGCACCGCGAGGAATGCACCGGTGATGCCGAACAGGCTGCCGCCCACCGTGACCGCCAGCAACACGATTACCGCGTGCAGATCCATCGACTTCGACTGCAGCCAGGGCTGCAGGACATTGCCCTCCAACTGCTGAACCAGCAGGATGATCGCAAGAATGATCAGCGCCTGCGTCAAACCGTTGGAGACCAGTGCGATCAACACCGCGAGCGCCCCCGCGACGAACGCGCCGACGATCGGGATGAAGCCGCCCAAGAATGTGATGACCACCAGCACGGAGGCAAGCGGCACCTGCACGATGAACAGCCCGGCGCCGATGAGTGCGGCGTCGACGAAACTGACGATCGCTTGAGTCCGGATAAAGCCGCCAAGACTCCCCCACACCCGCGACAACACTTCGCTGGCATGGGTGCCAGACGGATGACCGAGTGTGCGATTGAGCCAGGGCAGGAATTTAGGGCCGTCTTTGAGGAAGAAGAACACCAAGATCACCGCGGTGAACAACGTGATCACGACCGATGTCGCCGCACCAACCCCGCTGAACACGCCTGATGCAATTGACGATGCACTCGATTGGAGCTTCTCAGTGATCGCGTGGACGATCCGGTCGAGCTGTTCGTCGCGCAGATTGATCGGCGGCCCCTGAATCCAATCCTGAAGGCGCTGAACACCTTCGGTGCCCTTCGCGGCGAGTTCGGGCGCCTGCTTCACTATCGAAGGCACAATCCAGGTGAGAATCCCGGCCAGCACACCGATGCCCAGCAGCATCATCACCGCCGAGGCAGCCGCGCCCGGTACGCCCCGATCACGCATCCACCGAACCGGCGGCCACAGCACCGTGCAGATGATGATCGCGAAAAGCACCGGGAGCAGAACGATCCAGAATTTTGCCAGCACCCAGAACAGGACCCAGAGTGCGACTGCGATCAGGACGAATTGCAGTCCGATAATTGAGGTGGACCGCAACCCGGACAGAAAGACCTGTCCGCGTGTCGGGTACGCCGGTTTTTCCGCGGTATCGCTCACCGGTAAATCCTCACATACCCGCACCAGATTGTGCAGGAGCTGCGTCGCCCGAAAGTCAGTGTCGGCGGAACAAGTGAGCGATCTTCCGCCCGAGGGCGTCAATAGCGGCGAATTCCGCCATCGACGGACTGACCCGTGCGGTTCCGAATTCGCCGACTGTCATCGCCTGTTCGGGCGACGGATTCGACGATTGAGCCGACACCGACTGCGACGGCACGCTCACCGGCACGAAACCGATCGCCGATAGTGCGAAGGAGGGGTCACTCGCCACTGAGGCTTCGCGTTCAGAATCCAGCGCAGACACGATCGTATCCGGACCGTACAGGCCCATCATGATCTCCAGGCCCCACGGGGGCAGGTCCGACAATCGGCAGTTGTGACGCCGGTCACTCATCCAACTCATGTGATCAGGATTACACCATCACCCGACGCCGTTGGCGACAAACCCCCGAAATTGGCACGAAACGCAATGGCCGATTCCCGCTAGCCTCGACATCGGAACGCTGGCACAGTGAAGGCATGCCCGCCTCGATGACAAGCCCCGGCCTCGACTTCGATCGCTGCTATCGCACCCTCTCGGCCCGCGATTCACGATTCGACGGCCAGTTTTTCGTCACCGTGTCATCCACCGGGATCTATTGTCGCCCTTCATGTCCCGCGCAAACACCGCTGGCCCGAAATGTGGGGTTCGTGCTCACCGCCGCGGCCGCTCAACACGGCGGTTTCCGCGCCTGCCGACGATGCGCCCCCGACGCCGTCCCCGGGTCACCACGCTGGAACACCTCGGCCGACCTGGCGTCGAGAGCCATGCGGTTGATCTCCGACGGCGTGGTCGAACGTGACGGCGTCGACGGACTGGCCCGCCAGCTGGGCTATTCGACCCGACAATTGGGCCGCGTGCTGACCGCGGAACTCGGCGCCGGACCGTTGGCACTGGCCAGGGCACATCGAGCCACCAACGCACGGGTCCTAATCCAGTGCACGACAATGCCGATGACCGACGTCGCCTTCGCCGCCGGATTCGCCAGCATCAGGCAGTTCAACGACACGATTCGGGAAGTCTTCGCCCTATCCCCGACACAACTGCGTGAACTGCGCGCATCGCGGGCCCACGGCACCGCGCTCGCCCCGACCGCAGGTGCGATCACCCTGCGGCTGCCCTACCGCCGCCCGCTCGACGCCGCATGGCTGCGGTGGTTTCTGTCGGCGCACGCTATCGCGGGCGTCTCGGCGATGGTCGACGGGGAATTCATCTGCACCACATCACTTCCGCACGGTCCGGCGCTGATCGGAATCAACATCGACGCCGACCCGGGACAGCACAGCGTCGTTCTGCGGCTTCGCCACCTCGATATGCGCGACCTGGGCGTCGCGGTGAATAGGGTGCGACGCCTCCTGGACCTTGATGCCGACGCACAAGCAGCCGATCAGTTGTTAGCAACTGATCCACACCTGCGACCACTGGTAGACGCCGCGCCTGGAATCCGGGTGCCGGGCACCCTCGACACCGTTGAAACATTGTTCACGACGATGATCGGTCAACAGATCAGCGTGCGTGCCGCGCAGACCCATCTGGGCAATCTGGTGGCCGCCCTAGGCGAGTCCGCGCCCTGGGACCGGGCTGGCGGGCCGTCGCTGCTGTTCCCGACGCCAGCGAGGATCGCCGAACACGGACGTGACGTGTTACGGGGTCCGCGACGTCGTATCGACGCCATCGTCGGTGCGGCGGAGAGAATCGCCGACGGCGCGGTGGAACTGCATACCGGTCTGGCTGCGTCAGATATGCGCGGCCTGTTGCGCTCCCTTCCCGGGGTCGGCGACTGGACCGCGAATTATGTGTCGATGCGGGCGGCCTCGGATCCCGACGTTTTATTGAGCACCGACCTCGTCGTCGCTCGCGCGGCAGAAGAGCTTGATATCGACCTGACCAAGACCACCACGTGGGCACCGTGGCGCTCATACGCGTCCATGCATCTGTGGCGCGCGAAGATCCTGCCGACCACATCGGAGACTCGGTAGACCATTTCCCGGCAGCGCCGCTGCCGGCATCGAAAGGAATCGCATCATGTCCGACACCGCACGCTGGGCCACCGTGAACACACCCGATGGACCGTTCACGCTCATCGCCGACGAAGCCGATCAGATTCTCGCCTCCGGCTGGGTCGACGACCCCGATTACCTTGCCGCTCTGATTCATCCGCGGATTCAGCCGCAGACGGTCCGACCGGCGCCATTGTCCGAGCTAACCGGTGCCGTCGAGGCCTACTACGCCGGGGACCACGACATCGTCACAAAAGTGCCGGTACGCCAGCAATCGGGCGACTTCCTGATGCACGCGTGGGATGTCTTACGTGCAGTCGATGCCGGCGACATAGTTACCTACAGCGAATTCGCGCAGCGGGCCGGCAATGCTCCCGCGATCCGCGCGGCGGCGTCGGCATGTGCCCGAAACGCGGCAGCGCTTTTTGTGCCGTGCCATCGAGTGGTGGGTAAGTCGGGAAAGCTGACCGGATTCCGGTACGGCGTCGATATCAAGAGGTCTCTGCTTGATCGAGAAGCGGCATAATCTGCGGGCCTGATGTTGGAGAGGGCGAGACTCCCCCGCCAGAATCCTCGACGCAGATTTCAGTCGCGGCATGTGAGACTGTCGTACCCCTTTGACATTCTTCTGCCATGTCCACCGCCACCGTCATCGCCCTCGCCATCGGCCTGATTCTCGGCTTCAGTCTGGGATGGCTGGCTCAGGTCGCGCGCAGCGGGACACAGCTCGCCAGCGCCCAAGCAGACGCGCGGGTATATCAGCGCTCCGAAGCGATGGCCGCGCAGTCACTGAGCGCGGCGAGCGAGGACGCCGCGCGACGTCAGTCCGCGGCGATCGGCGCCGAAGTTCACCACATCGTGGGGCCGCTGCGCGACACGCTCGGCCGACTCTCCGACGAACTTCGGCGTACCGAGACCGACCGGATCAGCGCATACGCCGGTTTGTCCGAGCAGGTGCACGGAATGCGACACCTGTCCGCCCAACTGAATTCGCAAACGCGAGCACTGGCCAATGCCCTGCACACCCCGCATATTCGTGGCCGATGGGGTGAGTTTCAGTTGGAACGCGTGGTCGAATTGGCCGGAATGACCCGGCACTGCGATTTCGATACCCAGGTCAGCGGTACAGCCTCGAACGAGTCCGGCACCGGGGTCCGGCCAGACATGGTTGTCCATCTCGCCGGTGGTCGGCAAATCATCGTCGACGCGAAGGTGCCATTGCACGCATATCTCGAGGCCGTCAACACCGACGATCCGGCACACGAAGAGCAAGCACTCATCGCCCATGCCCGAGCACTACGCGCACATGTCAGCGCGTTGTCGTCGAAGGCGTATTGGACGGCATTCACAAACACACCCGAGATGGTGGTTCTGTTCATTCCGAGCGATCCGATTCTCGAATCGGCGGCCCGAGTCGATTCCGACCTGATCGAATACGCGTTCACCAAGAAGGTTGTGCTGGCCACACCGACCACGCTCGTCGCGCTCCTTCGTACCGTCGCGCTGGGATGGCGGCAATATGCACTGACCGAGGACGCGAAGGTCATTCATGACCTCGGCTACGAGCTTTACCGTCGCCTGTCGACCGTTCTCGGACATGTCGACAAGATGGGCGGATCCTTGCGCCGGGCGGTCGAGGCGTACAACCTGACCGTTGGTGCGATCGATTCACGGTTGGGGGTGACCGCACGCAAACTCGCCGACTTGGATGCCTTCACAAATCAGACTTCTCCCCTTCCCGCGCCCGAAGTGATCGATGATCTGGTTCGCAGCGCGATAGGAGACGCAGAGCGCAAAACGCCCGACTGAGATCGACGTGTGCGACACCGCGATACACCGGGTACCGATTTTCTCAGCTCCAACCGGTACCGTCTTAATGTGTTATCCGGCCAATTCGCGGCAAGCAACGTGCCCCTGAACGAGCAGTCAGTGCTGCCTAGATATCGGGGTCTGCCCTGGTGGGGGGCAATACTGCTCGCCACGGTCCTGACCGCTATCGGTGCCTCGATCGATGCGGCGATGCATGGTGCACTCGGTACCAGTTACCAGGTTCTGTACCTGATTGGTTGTGTCGGGGCAGCTCTGGCAGTGCGCCGCCGCGCCCTGTTCACCGCCGCTGCGCAGCCGCCGTTGGTCGCCTTCGCAGTGAGTATCGTCACGCTGTACACGGTCAACTCCGACATCGAGATGTCACTGAGATCGTTGGTGTTCAAACTCGCACTGCCGATTGCGAGCAGTTTTCCGTCGATGGCAGTCACGTTCGTATTGACCCTCGCCGTCGTCGCCGCGCGTTGGTACATCACACGCGATACGCCCCCCTCGGTGCCGTCCAAGCCCCGGACACCGTCGAAGAAGACGGCGAAGGCGCCAGCGAAGCCCAGCGCGGCAACAACTACGAAGTCGGCTGCACGCGGACGCACTGCGGAATCGTCGGAACGCACCCCCACCCGACGTCGCGTCACAGCCGAGGACGAGCGCCGTACCCAACCCACGCGTAGGCGTAGCGCCGAAGTTCCGGCTCAAGGCGGGCGACGCCGCGCCGATCGCGGCGATGCCCCGGTTGGAGCCCCACGGCCCGAGCAGCGCACGCAGCGGGCCTCTGCGCCGCGCCCACGCCCGCAGGGCGAGCCTGCCCGCGACCCAGCTCGCGCACCTCGCCCCCGGCAACCCCAGCAGGCAGCTCCGACCCGTCGCACCGCCGGCGCCGCAGCACGGGCCGCGGGCGTCGATCTCACCGCGGACTTCGTAGACGATCCCGCTCCCCGGCGACGCCCGCCGGCCCCCCCGGTGCACTGACCGACTTTCCGGTCAGCGTGCGGCGAGCCACCGCCCCAGGTCCAGTGCAGCAGCGTCGACGAGCGACGGCCAGTCCGTTGCTTGTTCGTCGGCACCGTCGCTGACCGCTTTCACCACAGTGAGGTCGACGCCGAAACTCGCGCATACATACGCGATGGCGGCACCCTCCATGTCCACCAGGTCCGCGCGGCGGCTCAATTCCGCGCGTGCCACTGGGTCGGCGATGAATGTGTCACCGGTAGCCAGGACCGAACCATCACCGTCGAATTGGTGAGTATCCACGATGTCGTAACCCATCGCTCGCAGTGCATCGCTGGAAATGTCGTGTTCAATCACGGTCGACGGAACGAACAGACCCGAATGATGGTCATGCAGAGCGCCAGCCGTCCCGATGTTGATCACCTCGGTGACCGGCTCCGCCGCACCTGTCTGCGCTGCGACGAGCTCACGCGTCAATACCGTTGCCGCGCGGACCTTTCCGATGCCGGTGATAAGCAAGCGAGTACCCGGCGGCACATAATTGGCTTCCGCGCGGGTCGCGGACACCACGAGAGTGCCCGCGACGTCGCGTTCAGTCACGGCCGTTGGGCAATTCGTCGAGCGACGATGGGGCAGGCACCGAAGCGGCTGCCACACTGGGCGCGATCCTCGCGAGTTGACTGAATCGGTCATTCGCGATTCGCATCACGACCTCGTACGGGAGCGCAAATTTGCGCGCCCACCAGTAGCCGAACCGAATGTCGAAGGAGGTGTACACGAGGTAGTGGTTCTTGCGTACGCCTTTGATGATGGCGCGGGCGGCCTTCTCCGGCGAGATCGCAACCTTGTGAAAACCGTCAATCGCCTTGCGTACCTTCGGATTGTCGCGGTCGACTCCGACTATTTGGACGGTATTGACCAGCGG
The DNA here is from genome assembly GCF_048537885.1 of Gordonia sp. CPCC 205333. Taxonomy (NCBI): domain Bacteria; kingdom Bacillati; phylum Actinomycetota; class Actinomycetes; order Mycobacteriales; family Gordoniaceae; genus Gordonia; species Gordonia sp. CPCC 205333. Next base: position 614,105 of record NZ_JBCLVI010000005.1, read on the forward strand.
CGTCTTGACGCCACCCGGACACACGAGTGACACCCCGATATTGTGCTGGCGCAGGTCATATCGCAATACTTCCGAGACGCCCCGGATTCCGAATTTGCTCGCGCTATACGCCGCGTGCCAAGGGAGAGCAAGCAGCCCGGCCGCCGACGATACATTAACCAACTGCCCACCCTCGCCGCGTCGAACCATTTGCGGCACAAAGGATTCGATGATGTGGATCGGCCCCATCAAGTTGACGTCGATCACCGACTTCCAATGCCGGTGCTCAAGATTTTCGACGGTGCCCCATGTAGATATGCCTGCGATGTTCATCACCACATCCATCACCCCGACTTCGGCGTCGACCTGTGTGGCGAATGATTTCACCCAGTCGTAGTCGGAGACGTCACCGGCCTGGTGATACAACACGGTGCCGCCGTCAGCGGTTATCGCAGCGACCGCATCGTTCAGCGGCGCGAGATTCAGATCGGTGAGGACCAGTTCGGCCCCCTGCCGGGCCGCCTCTTCGGCGGTGGCACGCCCGATACCGCTCGCGGCACCGGTGATCAGGACCCGGCGGCCGTGTAGCGACGGCACCGGCGTCTTCATGACGAACAGTTCTTTGAGACTCATGCCACAGACTGTAGTTCAGCCAGCGGCCCGGCCTCGGTCAGCCAACCGGCAGTTTGCCGCCGAATAGCGAGTAGACGACTGACAGCATCGCCTTGAGGACCTGGGACCCGACGTCCTGCCCTGGGCCGGCGATCAGCGCCATGAGCGCCTGCGGATCGCGCGTGGCCAATAGTTGCTGAATCAGCGGGAAGACGCCAGCCAGTCCGTCGGCATCGATGTCGGCGTTGGGGGTTGACGTCGGCGCATCAGACGGAGTCGACCCCAGCGAGCCGGTCGACGGCAGGGATGTCGTTGAGACCCCAGCGCCAGCGGCGTAGCCGAGAATGCCATCGGTGATGGCTGTCGCGTACTTGAGCTGACCTGCCTTATCCGACAGCGCCGATGCCTCGGTCGGATTGGACAGGTTGCCCATTTCGATGAAGACGGCGGGGACCGTGGTCAGGTTGACCCCGGCGATATCGGACCGGGTCTGGATGCCGTCCGCCACGCCGGCGTAGTTGGCCGGCGCAAACCCGGCCTTCTTGAAGGCGTCGCGCATCAGCGTCGACGCCTTGCGTCCGCCGCCTGATTGCGCTTGTTGCGCTTGACTATTCGACAACGGCAGCGTCGGCACGATCATGTGGAAACCCTTTTTGGAGGTATCCGCACCGCCGCTCGTCGAGTCAGCATGCAGGCTCACCGCGACCGCGGCACCCGATTTGCTGGCTGCCGCCGCTCGTTCATCGACACAACCACCCCAGCCGGTGTCGTTCGGCCTGCTGAGCACAACGCGCGCGCCCTGGCTTTCCAGACCGGCCTTGACCAGCTGCGCGACCTCCCAGTTGATCTTGTGCTCGGGAACTCCGTTGACTCCGGTCGCACCCGACGTCTGGCAGTCCTTCATGCCGCCGCGGCCATCGGGGACCTGCTTGGTGAGACTGTGTCCGGCCGATCCGCCCTGATGCCCCGGGTCAAGGAAGACGGTCTTGCCCGCAAGCGTCTTTCCGGCGACCGGCACCGGCGCTGGCAGCGGCGCCGCATTAACGACAGGCGCGCTCGTACCGGCAACCACCACAGCTGCCGCCGCCGCGGCAGCCGCCACGACAGTCTTCTTCAACGCAAACACAAATCGGCCCTCCATACGCAACATCAGTCACAGTAGACACACTGGCACCTTTGATAACAGTGAAGCAGGGCTCGAGAGTTTTGACGAATTCGCGACCAGCAACGACGGTTATCGTTAGACAGCTGTGACCTCACCGAGCCCTACGAGCAAGGTCGACGTGGCGCTAGATGGCGGCTGAAAAGCGCGTAATGCTCAGGATTCCGAATTCATCATCGCTGTCAGCCCCAACCGCGGCTGTCAGCCCAACGTGGACCGCCTGTTCATCGAGGCCAGCACCGATCACGACGATCGACGTCGACGGCACCTCACCCGCCCACGACGATGCCTCAACGCGGATCCGACCACCAACCGCGTGCAGCACGAATCGTCCGCGATGGCCGGGCAGATCGAAATGTGCCCAGCCCTTGATCCGATAAGTGCCTGCCGGCGGGCGCTCCAGGAATGCCGCCAGACGACGCGGATTCATCGGTTCCGCCGACTGGAACGACACCGACTGGTAGTCGTCGTGCAGATGATGGTGGTTCGCACAGTCTCGATGATCGTGCTCTTGTTCGCGGAGTATTTCGTCGAGGGAAAGCTGTCGGGGCCCGCCGTCGTCCCGCGCCGGTGCCGGATCGAACAGCATCGCCGGATCGACGACGGATTCAGTGGTAAGAAGCGTCGGCGCCGTGGAGTTGAGTCCGGCGATGATCCCCAGAACCGCATCCCGATCAACATCGGGATCTGCTTGCGGATGATCGGACAATAGATCGGCCTTATTGACGACCAACATGTCAGCGACACGTACGTGTGCGTCCAATTCCGGATGCGCGCGCCGGCTCACGAGAAATCCTCCGGCGTCGATCAAGTATACCAATCCACCGTAGACGATCCGCGGATCAGTCAGCGACGCGACCATTCTGATCAGCGTGCGCGGCTCGGCAAGTCCCGACGCCTCAATCACAATCGCATCGATTCCCGCCGACGGCGCAAGCAATCGACGTACTACTGCGGCCAGTCCGTCCGGCGAATCGTCGTCGACCGTGCAACACATACATCCGTTTCCGAGCCCCACCACACCGTCGACCTGACCCGCAACCAATAGCGCATCGATATTGATCGCGCCGAAGTCGTTGATAATCAAGCCGATTCGCGTCGCACCGCTACTTCTGAGCAGATGGTTGAGCAGAGTGCTCTTACCGGTACCGAGAAACCCCGCCACGAGGATGACGGGGACTTGACGCGATGCCGGGCTCATCGAGGCCCGGCAGCTGAGGCGGCATCAAGACAATCCGGGCAGATGACCACCAATTCGCGTCCGGCTGGGTCGGGATAGTTGCTTATGTTCTTGGTCGGAGTACCGCATTGCGAACAGGTGCCGAGTATCTTGGCATGGTCGGAGAAATCCACACTCATACGCTCGTCGAATACGTAGAGTGACCCTTCCCACAGACTATCGTCGCCGTATTCTTCGCCATAGCGGACAATACCGCCATCGAGTTGATAGACATCGTTGAAACCACGCTCGCGCAATAGTGCGCTTAGTACCTCGCATCGAACTCCGCCAGTGCAGTACGTCACCACCGGGCGATCCTTCAAATGATCGAACTCGCCGGCATCGATCAGTGGGATGAAGTCGCGGGTGGTGGCAACGTCGGGGACAACCGCTCCGGAGAATTTCCCAATCTGAGCTTCGAGTTTGTTGCGGCCGTCGAAGAAAACGACGTCGTCGCCGCGTTGCCGCACCAATTCATTGACAGCTGCCGGCGAGAGCCGTTTACCGCCTCCCACGACGCCATCCGCGTCGACTCGCAGCCGCCCCGGCGCACCGAAACTGACGATCTCGGGACGCACTTTGACGCTCAATCGGGGGAAATCCGCGCCGGTCCCCATCGACCACTTCACATCAACATCAGCGAACGGTGCATACGTACGGGTAATTCTCACGTAGCGTTTGACTTGCACCAGATCGCCGCCCACCGTCGCATTGATGCCGTCAGCTGAGATAATGATCCGACCGCGCAGTCCCAGCGACTCGCATACCGACAGTTGCCACAAGCGAATAGCCTCGGGGTCGGCCAGCGGCACAAACACATAGAACAAGACGATCTTGGGAGTCGACACAAGATGCCAGGGTACGGATTCCAGCGGCGCCGCGACACTGCACCGCCTCGCCGGTTCCACCGTGTACTCGCGTACGCCGCCGCAGGGGCAATCCTGTTGAGCGCGCCCGCGTGTGGAATTGCCGGGAGCACCGATCCCGGCGAGATCGTCGTGCCGCCGACCGACCAACTGTCCACCGAAACCGAGGCACCAACCACGACCAGCGCCTCAGCCACCCGGCAGTCGTCGACACGCGAAACCAATCTGCCGAAATGGACTATCGGACGCACCGTAACCGCGGCTCCGCGGGTTGACAATAGCCGCTACCACAAGGGGGCGGTGACCGCCGATTCGCCATTGGTCGACACCTCGGGCTTCCATTTCACTACACCAAGTCGCTCGGTCAGTTGTTCTACCGGCACCAATGGCCGCGACACTCTGGCATGTGAAGCGACTGGCCTGGAAGGTGCGCAGAATCCGCCGTCGAATACTCCGTCAACCTGTCAGTGGGCACCGGATGTGATCATTTTGAATAGCTCCGGCCCAACGCATGGAGCGTGTGCCAATCTGTATCCGGTGATGCACCGGGGAACCATAGTCAATTTCGCCCAGAGTATTTCGATAAGCCGTTTCACCTGTCTGAGTCACATCAGCGGCCTCTACTGTCTGCAAGTCCAATCCGGTAATGGATTCTCTGTCACCTCGGACGGCTATCGAGAAATCAATGCATCCGACGCCGCTCCATCAGCGCTCTTGGGAATCGCCGGGACTACAACATCTACCGCTGACGATGAGACTTCATCCACGGGTATGCCGCCAACTTCCTGAGAATCGGGGCGTCTATTGCCCTTCTCAGCCCAGGCTTAACCTCATTGAGTTAGTCTAGAGCGGTATTATTCGGTTGCGGATGCGCCAGTTATGATTTCATCCGCCCACTTGAATAGTCAGTCGCAATTTCAGTGTCCTACCCGAAGGAGTGCAGTCCATGGCAAAACGTGAGGTCGTTGAGGTTATCGATGACATCGACGGCAAGGTGCTCGAAGAGTACGAAACCGTCCGCTTTTCGGTAGACGGTCGCACCTACGAATTCGACACCTCCGCTAAGCACGCCGATGATTTCCGGACGTCGCTGCAGAAGTACCTCGACGTATCCCGTCCCGTCGCACGCACCTCCCGTCGCGTAGCCACCGGCGGAAACCGTAGCAAGGCTCAGACGCAGGCCATTCGCGAATGGGCGAACGAGAACGGACACGCGGTCAGCGACCGCGGTCGTATCCCGTTGCAGATCGTCGAAGCTTACGAGGCCGCGCACTAGTCGCCTCCCTTACCCCCTATCGGGCCGTCCGGCAGTCGCCGGGCGGCCCGTTTGGTGTCGTTGACGTGGCAGTTGATGAGCTATTCGAGTAGTGCGCTACTCATGCCGACGGTCATGACCGTGAATACGCTCGCCACATGCATCGCACTTCGCTAACCGAGTGGGCCCATAAGTCCGATTCGCATGACATCGATCTACTTTTTGCGCGGGTATGGATTACCGATATCGATGTCATACAAGCAGGGCGAATACTGATCGCCCCAGTCACCGCCGCGCCGATTCCGATCAATCCCGATGGAGCCCTGTCACTTTCGGTGCATCTACGAAGCACTTTCCCCATCACCGGTATCACCGGGGAGGTATCGGTGATCAGTGAGGCCGGGCCAACCTCGATCTGCCGGACGACGCGCACCGAGATCGAACGCGATGCAATACTCACATTCCGCCTCGATCTCGAATCGCTCGGCGAACACGGCCAACTGCGTGTTTCGGTATTCATCGACGACGCTGACCACGATGTCGCAACCTTATGGCTTTCACGGTCACTCCCCGCTCATCGACCGCAGCATGGACAGCATCTCCGAGCGGGTTTGCGCGCCGATACGCCGCCGAATCCGCGCGACATGGTGCTCAACGGTCTTCGCCGAAATGAAAAGTCGCTCACCGATGGCCCGATAGGTCAGCCCGATGAGCAACAATTCGACGACCTCGCGTTCACGCTCGCTGAGTACTGACATCGCCGATCGGATCGACGGCTCACTCGGTTGCGGGTCCGGCTCCGACTGCGCGATGTGATGGGTGCGCAGAGACCGTGCCAACTGCAGCATGATGGCGGTGACACGTTGATCGTCGGCGTTCAATGCGGCCTGCCCAGCCAGACGCGTCGCATCCCAGTTGTGACCGGCATCGTCGAGGCCCCGGCACGCCGCATCCACCTCGGCGGCGTCAACGGTTCCGCCGAGCACCCTGATCCACGTGCGGCCCGCGCTCGCCAGCGCCGCCGCATAGGAGCTGTGCCGCGCCGCCTCCGCCAGTGCCTGAGCATGTGGAATCAGCTCTTTCGGAGAATCGCCAGCTATCGCCGCATGCACGCCATACCAATGCAAGGTGGTCAACCAGTGGATCGGATTGCCCAGCGCGGCAAGCAGAGTCGTCGCATCTTCGATCATCGGCGCGACGTCGTGCACAACCCCCAGCCGGGCCGCGGCCACCCACACCTCGCCGACGAACATCAGACCGAATAGGTCAACCGTGTACTCGCCGAGCGGACCGGCCGCGTCATCCCATGCCTGGTGGAGCCGGCCCAGATCGCCGGCGCGGCGCGCCATCGCGATATGCAGGGTAGCGAGAGTCATCTGGTCCCGGACCTGGTCAACCGGCCCCAGCGCGTCGAGACACGCGTGTACCGATTGTTCGTCGCCTTCAGCCATCAGAACCCAGGCGGTCAGCAACGACAATCGGACTCGATGCGCGGGCGGCCACTGGTCAGCGGGCACCCGCGTCAACAATGAACGCGCGCGGGCCACCTGTCCCACCTGCAAGGCCGCGATCGCCGCCAGTGCGGCAGGAATATCCGGAGTCAACGGGGCGGTCGCCGTGCCGGCGAGCCCGACGGCGCGTGACAACGTAACGAGGGCGGCCGAACTGTCGGCCTCCAACGACTGGACCAGACCGCGTAACAACAACCGATCGACGGCGGTGCCCGCGAAGGGTGAGTTCACCTCCGGTTCGGCGTCCTGTGCGAGCACCCGGCGCGCCGCATTCGCATCGCCGACCGCGAGGTGAATGAGGCCGGCCAACGGAGCATCGATGCCCCATCCCTGGGGGATGCCGCCGTCGGTGTAGGCCAACCAGTCGTAGAGTTCGGCGGCCCGCGCCGCCGACCCCGAGGCGACGGCCGAACATGCGCTGATTCGTACCGCGCGGAGCCGCATATCCCGGTCCACGCTTTCGCCGGAGTCGAAATCTGCCCACAGGCGGTCGACGTCAGCGCCCGCCGCGCGTAGATCACCGGTGATCGCCTTGACTTCAGCGGCCCGCACATGCGTCGTCAACGGGTCTGCTCCAGAATGAATTGCCAACTCGTACAATCCATCTGATCGATTTGACGGGCTGAGCGCAAGGCCCAGAATAGGTTCGACGAGACGTTCGTCCAGCACTCCATGGGAGGCGAGTTCAGCGGCCAGCTCACCGGAAATCGATCCGGCCGACCACAGCGCATCAAGGACGGCGCGTCCGAGTTCGCGCCTCCGTGACTCCCCAAGGGCCGTCAGCGCTCCCTGCTGCACAAGCGAATTCAATTCGGGTGGGCCGGTGACCAGGCCGGTACCCCGAGCGATGTCCACTAGTTGATCGGCCCGATCGATCGTCACTTCGAGGGCGGCGGCCACTTCTGCGGAACCGATCGGAGCGGTCAACGACAACATCGCCACGGTCGAGAGGACTTGACCGCCGAGTCGAAACATTCTCTCCCGCACCGCATCCGCCACCGCCGCAGTCATCGCTTCCGGCTGCGGGCCGGCGGCCAACGCGACCAGTACCAAATCCAAGAGCCCGCCGGATATCAGCGCAACCCGTTGCGCAACAGTCGAATTCGGGAGTTCTAGACTAGCTTCGGCGGCGATGGCGCCGACATCGTCGCACGAGAGCGTCGTTAGAATCACCGGCGGTGTGTCCCAGGTAAGCGATTCGATCGCCGCCGACCACGCACTTTGCCGTGGTCGCGATTCGGTCGCGAAGACGATGGTGTGAGTCCCGGCGCGGGCCAGTTTCGACACTTCGACCAGATCAGCATCGGGCAGCCGGTGGCCATTGTCGACAATAAGGATCTTCTCGTCCGAACTCGGCATGAGATTCTGCGCAAGTGACTCGCCGGCCTCGCGGTAGATACGTCGAATCTCCTGAAGTACCAATGTCTTTCCCGAGCCAGCGGACCCGATGATCAACTGCACCCGTCGACGCGCCGGACGCGCCGCGATATCTGCGACCAGCTCGGCCGCCGCGGGTGTCACAACCCGGATCATCGCTACGGTCAGCTCGCGGGGGGCGGGGTGACGACCGGGCCACCACCGTCGACCGGCGGCGGCGACGGTTCAGGCGTTCCCGATGGCGTCACGCTGGGCTCGGTCACCGACGGTTCGGTCGGCGCGGTCTCCTCGGGGGTATTTCCACCCTGATCGGGTACTTCCTGCTGGGTGGGAGTGTCTTGCGTGGTCTCTTCGACGGTCGGTGTCGATTCGGTAGTGGAGAACTGCGTTACCGAGGTTCCCGGAGCGGGCGCTTCGGTGCGATTGTCACCGGTCAACGCGTACGCGACACCCCCCGCAGCTACCAACAGCGCCACCGCACCGGCCGCCAACAGGGCGAATAGACGCACTCGGCTCGGCGGCTGATCGGCCTGCGGTTCCGCACGCGGGCCGAAGGTCACCGCATCCGCTCCGTGTTCGGATGTACCCGCGGGGCGGTCATCGTCGGATCCCACCTTCTTGGCCGGCACTTGCCATCTCGACGTCGCGGCAGCGCCCGCCGGCGGCACTCCGGCAGGCGGCGTCTGGCTCGGCGATCCACTTCGCGGATCGGGGATCACGGCTGCGAATTGCGGCGGCGTATCCGCCAGCGGCGGCACGACGGTCCGTGTGCGGTGCGGAGTCAGCGTAGACGCGACCCCGGCAGCGCCCCGCGCCGCGGTAGCGTACGGTTCCGCATCGACGAGGACTGCCGTGTGGAACTCCGCGGAAAGTCGTTGTGTGACAATTGGCATGGCCGCCCCGCCACCGCAGAGGGCGACCGCTGCCACGTCGCGATCGTCGGCGCCACCCCGGTCGATCAACTCCCGCAGGCCAACTACGATTCCCGCGATCTGCTCGTGCGCGAGATCGTCGAGTTCGGCTCTGGTGACTCGTATGTCACCTCGATAAGTTGGCAGATCAACCGCGACTGACGTCACCGGGTCGGCCGATAACCGCTCCTTGGCCGCTCGCGCCGCGATCCGCATTTTCTCCAGGGCCGCAAGGAGATTGGGATCTGATGCGGTGAGATCGGCGGGGTCGGCAACCTGCCCGAGAATGTGTTGGAGGACCGCGTGATCGAGATCGGTGCCGTTCGCTTCATCGAGCCGAATCCGGTCGGAGACAATCTGACCGGTTGCGGCATCACCGATCGCTACCGTGGTTCCGGTCGCACCGAGGTCGGCCAGCGCCATCAGACCGGCTCGCGGCGCATCAGGTAGTTGGCGCAACCGCGCGAAGGCCATCGACAGGTCAGTCTCGATCCGAAACGGCTGCGGAAGTCGGGCCGCCGATGCCGCCGACGCGAATTGGTCCCGCGCGGCATCCGACCAGTAGGCTGGGCAGGCGACGACGAGCGTCGGCGGGGTCTCGATACCGCTCAGCTGCGACCGGATGAGGCTCTTCACGGCGTCGATGGTCAGTTGTTCGGCCGCGTAGCTCTGCCCGCCCGGCCCGGCAATGGGAACCGGATCACCCACGCGCTCAACGAATCCGGTGACAATCACCCCGTCCGGCCGAACCCTCGGATTCTCCTCGGGCAGCCCGGCCTCCGGCGCTACGTGCGGAGCAACCGTCAACTGGGTCGTCCATCGTGTCGCCTCGCCGTGATGGGCCGCGGCGATCAAGTTTCCCGCACCGATTGCAACCCCCAGGCAAAGTGTTGCCATGGCGAACTCCGTCCATCGTGTTTCGATGTTCGCATGTAATGATCCCCTCCTGCCGGGGGCAGCGAAAGAAGTAACGACAATATGCGGGCCTTTACCCCGTAGACCCCGTCCCACCGGTAGCTACATCCCCTAATCCGACCCATCGCGTTGGGGGGAAATCCCATATTCGATAGTTACCGTTTCGCAGTATCGTGTGCCACATGGCCCCAAGTTCATTGCTGGACTTCATCACGACGCTCGTCCACGACCCCGATGCCGCGGCGGCATATCGCGCCGACCCGCAGAGCGCGCTGAGCGCGGCCAACCTGCATGATGTAACCACCGCCGACGTCGATCATCTGATCCCTGTCGTCGCGGAGTCGTCCAATGTCGGGACAACATCGGGCTCGATCTGGTCGGCGAGCAATGCCGCACATTCCTTCGACGCCGCCGGGAGCGCGTTTGACCCACCGATCAACACCCAGGCATCCGTGGTTGTCGATCATGCTGTCGGAGCGAATGATTCACCGTTCGACCCGTTCGCCGTTCCCGACGTCGACTCCGCTTCAGCCGACGCCGCAGTGCCGGACGACACCGCCTCGGCCCAGATCTCCTACGACGGCACCCCGCTCGAGCAGACCGGCTTCATCGAGTTGCCCGACGCCCCGGCCGATCCAATCTGGCCCGAGCAGTCGTCGTCGGACGGCTTCGGATTCGACGGCCACGAACATTCGACGGCGAGCGAGCATGCGGGGTTCGACGATCTCTGAACATGCCTCGGCAATCCCCCAATGGGGATATCCGCTCCCCCAATGGGGAGTCGCGATGGCGGGGATCGTCCCCATTATCTGACCGCCACGTTCCTCATAGCGTTTGTTGACAGATGCTCCTCGCCACGGAGGACCGCATTCGACAATCCGTCCCGAGGAGAAGGCAATGTCTGTCAACCAATCAATCGTCGATTTCATCATGGAGTTGCTGGGCAACTCCGACAAGGCGCAGCAGTTCGCCGACAATCCTGGCAAATGTATGGCCGATTCCGGCCTACACGACGTCACTCCAACCGAAGTCGCCGAAGCGATACCCACTGTCGTCGAACAGGTTTCGTACGGCGGCGGCGAATGGTGCCCGCCGATGCCGCCGGGTGGCAGTCCGGCCGACATCATCACGCAGGTGATCAATAACTACTACACAACCGTGATCGGGGATAACAACACGGTCGTGCAGGCCAATGGTCCGGGATCGGTTGCTGTCGGCGGTGACAACGACGGCAATATCAGTACCGGCGGCGGCGTCACCGGAGATGGCAACGACGTCGGCAACACGTCTACGTCGCAGACCAAGAATGTGGACAACTCGGTTCACGGGAACAACAGCGGCAATGCTGCCTCAACCGCGAACACCGACAGCAGCACGACGGACAATCATGCGGCAACAAATGTGACCGGCGGGGATGGCGGCACGAAGCAGCCGATCGAGCCGCAAGGTCTGCATCCGATGGCGGCGACGATGCCGTCGAGCGCGGTGACATCCCCAGCGGCGACAGGCATTTCGCCAATCGCCGCGACGACCCCGCCGCTCTCCGCGACGACCTCACTGTCCGCGTCGACACCACTCGACTCGGCGATGCTCACCACCGTTGTCGCTGCCGACGATCCGACCGGACCGGGTATCACACCCCAGCTGTTCGGTGCCGACACTTCGGGTATACCCCTTCTGTCCGAAGACAATTCGACCCCAGTGGATCCCAGCGCGGCCAGCCCAGAGCCCGAAAGCGACGTCACGATTCCGGACGGCTCAGGTTCGCCGGTCCCCAGCTACGACTTCGCCGACGACGGCTACCACTCGGGTGGCCTCGATCCAGCGGCACACGAGGCCGCCGACATTGCCACCGCCATACCCGACACGCCGACAGATCTGCCGATGCCGGTCGCGGACACCTACTCGCCCGATACCGGAACGGATGCGTCTGCGCCACAAGGGATCGTGGCTCCCGAGGCTGGTCATGACATCCCCGACGGCGTCTACTACTGACGCCCCGCAGCCGCTGTAACGCCCGCGCGGGCCCGATGGAACTTCCATCGGGTCCGCGTTCGCGTTTTCGCCCCATCGTGTCCCCAATCCCCCAATATCCCCCGAACGCCGGCCTACCCCTAGCGTGCCACCCCTCCAATCCCCCTGGGCCAGTGCGGGGATTCACCCCGTTTTGACAGTTCGCGGTACCTCGTAGATTCAGTTTCACCGGGAAATGAAGGCTCCCGCATCACACCCAACATCTCGACAAGACAGAAGGTAACCAAAATGACGAACTCACAGTGGACCCAGGGCAGCAACGTCAGTGGCGTCGACAACGACGTGACCTCCTCCGGCGGAGCCGGCTCGGTGGCAGTCGGCGGCAACAATTCCGGAAACGTTTCCACTGGCGGTGGCGTGACCGGCGACGGCAACTCCGTCGGCAACACCGTTACCAACACGGACGTGGATATCGATAACTCGATCCACGGCAACAACAGCGGCAACACCACGACGACAACCAATGTCGACAACAGCACGAACGACAACCACGCGCAGGTCAACGTCGATGCAGGCGACGGCGGAAACGGCGGAAACGGCCACGGCGGCTTCCTCGGCTGGGGAGACGATGGCGGCGATGGCGGCAACGGCGGCAGCGTCTCGCTCAGCGATATCGATCTCGGTACCCATCACACCGGTCCGACGACGGTGAACGACAACGACTACACCGAGACTCATATCGATGACTCGTTCAACACCGACAACTCGGTGAACGACTCCTTCAACGACAATTCTCAACATGATTCGCATGACGTGAATGATTCGTATAACTCGGAGGACAGCAGCGGCCTGCATCTGCCCGACCCGACCGACGCGATCACCGCGGTCGGCGGCGTGCTCGGCGGCGTGACCGGCGGTATCGCCGGCGGCCTCGGCGATGCGGCGGGCGGCGTGATCGACGGTATTGGCGACGCGCTCGACGACATCTTCTGATCGTCGAACTGAATCGGTGGCCTCAGCCCAGCGGGCGGGGGCCATCGGCCACGTGGTGACAACCCTTACACGGAAGGCACAGACATGGATAGCGGCGCGGCAAAGGTCCTCAAAATCGTTGAGCGGCTTACGGATATGGCAGTCGATTCGGGCCGGGCGGATCTGGCCCAGCGGCTGGCGATGACGAAGGACCGCATTGCCGACCCACGGGCCCGGGTTGTGGTCGTCGGCCGGTTGAGCCAGGGCAAGAGCCAGCTCATCAACGCGCTGTTGAATGTGCCGGCTTGTCGGGTGGGCGATGGTGAGACGACCGAACTCATCACCATCGTCAATTTCGGCGACGAACCCACCGCGCGGATCGTCGTGGCCGAGGGCGATATCACCCGTCAGATAGCTATCCCGATCGATGACGTGCACCGAGACTTCGCACACGCACCCGAAGCGGGTGGTGCCGAGGTGATGCGGTTGGAAATCAGTCTGCCCAGCCCACTGCTCAAGCAGGGATTGGTCCTCGTCGACACCCCTGGTACCGGCGGTGTCGGCTCGGTGCATGCGGCCGCGGCCCTTGGCCTGCTCCCCGGCGCCAACGCTCTGATCATCTGCAGCGATGTCAGCCAAGAGTTCACGGCTCCCGAGATGACTTTCATCCGGCAAGCTAACGAGTTGTGTCCCAAGGCTTTCTGCGCGGCTACCAAGGTCGATCTCTACCCGTACTGGCGCGAAGTCGTGGCGGCCGATACCGCACACCTCACGCGCGCGGGCATCCCACTGGTACCCAAACCGTTGTCCTCGACATTGCGTTCCCACGCGATCGCATTGGAGGACAAGGAACTCAATGAGGAATCCGGCTATCCCGACCTGCTCCGATTCTTGTCCGGTGAGGTCCTGGCTCACGCGCAACAAGATATGCGGAGCGGGGTCCGTGTCGAGATTGCGGCTGCCGCACAACACCTTTCGCTAACGCTCTCCAGTGAACTCACCGTGCTATCGGACCCTGCCGAACGCGAACGTATCGTTGCCGAACTCGATGCCGCACGACGTGAGGCCAAAGAGTTGACCAGTCGGACCGCGCTATGGCAGCAAACCCTCGGCGATGGAATCTCGGACCTGTCGGCCGACGCCGACTATGATCTCCGCGGACGGTTCCGCAGCATCCTCAAGGATTTCGAACATGAAGTGGACGAAACCGATCCGTCGATGATCTGGGCGGACCTGACCGACCGACTCGAACATCGAGTCAGCGAAGCGGTCGGTGACAATTTCATCTGGATTCATCGCAAATCTATCGACGTGGCCTCGGCAGTGGCCGAATCGTTCGCTCGAGACGGCGCCGTCGAAATACCGGAGATGGCACTCGCCTCGGTCGGCGGTGAACTCGAGCCGGTCGATCCTCTGGTCGGACTGGAACAGGCCCCTTCGGGTTTTGGACACAAGATGATCACCGGGATGCGCGGCTCCTATGGCGGGATGATGATGTTCGGAATGATCTCGACGCTGGTAGGTATGTCGATGATCAATCCGTTCTCGGTGCTCGCCGGAGTTGCCTTGGGCCGCAAGTCATATCAGGAAGATCGGGATATGCGGCTGCAACGACGTCGGAGCGAGGCAAAGATGGCGATCCGACGCCTCGTCGACGATGTGCAATTCGAGGCGGGCCGTGAGTCCCGCGACCGGTTGCGGCTGATCCAGCGAGTCCTACGCGATCATTTCCGCGCCATCGCCGACGAAACCACCAGATCGTTGACCGAATCGATCGCCGCTACCGAGAAGGCGGCGAAAGCCAAAGTGTCCGAGCGTGATACCCGATGCCGCGAGGTGAAACAGCAACTCACCTTCCTCACCGAAGCTGGCAACTGGGCACGAGAAGGAGCTACCGAATGAACGCACACGACCGCGTCGCGACCTTGCTTTCCGACGCCGAACAGATCTACCGCGACGATCCGGCGTTCGCACGTCAGCCGGCCGCCGCATTGGTCGCCGAGTGCTCCGCACGATTCGCCGAGCCGCTGCGCATCGCGTTGGCCGGCACTTTAAAGGCGGGAAAGTCGACGCTGCTCAACGCGCTGATCGGCGAGGAATTGGCTCCGAGTAACGCGACCGAATGCACTCGCATCGTGACCTGGTTTCGGCACGGCAACGCACCCTCGGTACGCGCATGGCATCTGAACGGGATGAGCGCGCCAGTGCCGGTGGATCGGCCAGAAGGGCACCTGAATTTCGACCTCGACGGCCTGGACCCAGCTGCGGTCGACCGCCTAGAGGTGACCTGGCCATCGAATGAGCTCAACCGCACCACCGTCATCGATACTCCCGGCACCGCATCGCTCAACGCTGAAATATCGGCCCGCACAATGCGTTTACTCGCTCCGGACAATGGAGTCTCGGGCGCCGACGCCGTGGTCTACCTGATGCGAAGCGCCGGCGCGAGCGATGTAAACGTATTGAGCGAATTGAGCAGGCAGGTCGGCGGGCGCGCCGGACCGCTCGGGGTGATCGGAGTGGTGTCCCGGGCCGACGAGATCGGCGTCGGGCGACTCGACGCCATGTTGTCGGCCAAGGAGGTGGCGGCGGGTTACGCCACCGAACTCGCCGCTACCGGGTTATGCCAATCCGTAGTGCCCGTCGCCGGATTGCTGGCACTCACCGCGCGTACGTTGCGGCAAAGTGAGTTCGCAGCCCTGCAGACCCTGGCCGCCGTGCCTGCCAATGACCTTCAAGTCTCCCTGCTGTCAGCCGATCGCTTCGCACGCGAGAATTCGCCACTGCCCCTGCCAGCCGAGGTTCGGGCTCGACTGGTCCGCCGCTTCGGACTATTCGGCCTACGGATCTCGGTGACGCTGCTCCAGACCGGCGTCGTCGATTCCTCTTCGCTGGCAACGGAATTGCTGCGCCGTAGTGGGTTGACCGAATTGCAGGAGATACTCAACGTACAGTTCGGCCAACGCGCTGACCAACTGAAAGTCCACTCCGCACTGAGCGGCCTGCGCCGCATCCTCGACGACTACCCGGCTGCCGCGACGCGACCGCTGCTCCGCTCGGTTGACGAAATGCTTTCCGACGTCCACGGCTTCGAGGAACTGCGACTCATCGGGCTGCTGCGATCACGGACCACCACGCTATCGGAATCAGAGGTGGTGGAGATAACCCGACTGATCGGCGGCTACGGAACATCGCCCGACGATCGCCTCGGGCTTGATCCTTTCGAGACGATGACGTCGGGGGCGACGGTCGCGCTCGGTGCCGTGCAGCGGTGGCGCCAACGCGCGCGGCATCCGTTGAACGATGCCTTCAGCCGCCGGGTCTGTAACGCCGCGGCCCGCAGCGCCGAGGGGCTGGTCGCCGAATTCGCTTCTGCCCGAGAACAAGCGACAACTCAGTCGGGGCCGCGGCCGATTCCCCGGCGCTAGGCTCGGGGCTATTCCGGCGCCCAGCCAGGCCCCTTCGCCAGGTGGCTCACGCGATCGCGCCAGGTGCCGGCGGCGCGCACGTCGCGCCAGATCGACGCGAATTCGTGGGTCGCGACCCGCATCGGATTGAAGGTCTCGATATTCTTCGTCAGGCCGTAACGCACCTGCGCTTCTTCAGCGGCGAAGGTACCGAAAAGTCGATCCCAGACGATCAAGATCCCGCCGTAGTTGCGGTCAAGATACTCCTGGTTGGAACCGTGGTGGACGCGATGGTGCGACGGCGTATTCATCACCAACTCTATTGGCCGCCAAAGTTTTCCGACCCGTTCGGTGTGGATGAAGAACTGGTACAACAAGCTGATCGATTGTTGCAACAGAATCATCCACGGCTCAAATCCAACCAATGCCAACGGGATCCAATACGGGAGCGAGGTGAACGGTGTCCACGGCTGCCGCAGGGCGGTCGACAAGTTGTACTGCTGACTCGAGTGATGAACCACATGGCTGGCCCACAGTAGCCGGATCGTGTGGTGGGTTCGGTGATACCAGTAGTACGCCAGGTCGTCGGCGATGAAGAGGGCTACCCAGGTCAGTGGATTGTCGGCTGGCAGATGCAACGGCGTGATCCAGAACGCGCCGGCGAGTACGGCGAGAACCACCAGCTTCCAGCCGATATTGACGATGACATTGCCCATCCCCATCGTCAAACTCGTTGCTGTGTCACGGAACTCGTAGCCACGCTCGTCGTCGTCGGGCAATAGGTAGAACGACACCGCTTCCAGGATCAGGCAGAGTGCGAAGATCGGGATGGCATGCAGGATGAGATCGAACATAGCGGTTCTTTCGCGAGTCAGTGCTCGGCGGCGCCGGCAAGCAGGGTGACGATTCGACCGAGTAGTTCGTCGGCGAGTCGAGTGGCACCGTCGGCGTCGCGCGCGGCGATACGTTCGGCGAGTTCGAGGTGGGCATCGCGGTCGACAAATTCGGCCATCAGCCCAAGGTCGGCCAGGGCTCCAATGCCAATCGCGTCGAAGCCCGCCAGCAGGGTGTTGAGCCCGAGCCGGTAGGCCAGATTGCGCGAACCCTCGATAACAGCCGTCCAGAACACTTCATCGGCCGCGACGGTTATGGCGATGGTGGCGTCCGCGACCGGATATCCGCGGGCAGCCTCAAGTATCGCCGCGCATTGCGCCTCGGTCGCCCGTTCGGCGCAGAGTCGCGCGGCGTCGGTCGCCACACTGCGCCGCATCTCCACGATGTCGCGCAACAACTCCACGGGCGGCACCGCCCCGGTTGCGGCCAGGGCGGACAAGACGTCAAGCCCCGCATGACGCCGCCAATCGAGGACACGAGTCTTGCCGCCCTGGGCGATTCGGACTAGGCCCGCTTGCCGAATCCCTTTAAGGGCTTCCCGGATCGCGTGGCGGTTAACACCGAAGCGCAGAGCCAGCTCACGCTCGGCGGGCAGTGGATCGCCTGGGGCGAGGCGGCCGGAGAGGATTTCGGCGACCAATTTGCCGAGCACCTCGTCAGAGACCGCTGTGCGCTCGACCGGCTGAATATCCATGGTCGTCGATTCTGACAGCAAATTCACCAGTGGTCAACTGGTTGTACCAGTCACCTGGCCTGTGTTTGCCCTATATGCGGTGAGACTAGATACAGGTAAGACCTAACTTTAACTTCCGGCTGGTAAAGTAATTGGTATGCCCGGGCCCATGAGGGGACGTCCCTCATCAGCGAACGCGATACTCGACGCGGCGCTCGATCTTCTCGACGGCGGCGGAACGATATCGATCGAATCGGTCGCCAACGCCGCAGGACTCACCAAGCCCGGTTTGATGTATCACTTCGGCACCAAAGCCGCATTGATGGACGCCCTTGTCGATCACGTGGTCGATTCGCTCGAGTCCGAACTGCTGCGCCGACTCCCGGTACCTGCCGACCGGACAACTGCGGCGCAGCGACATCGTGCGTATCTCGAATGGGCATTGGACTGCCCACATCGCCGCTGTGAATTGGTGATGTTCAGTGACCCCCGTCTGATGAGTCGACTCACGCAACGGTGGACCGAGCGATTCGACAGTTGGGTCGCGTTACCCGCCGACATGTCCCCCCTCCAGCGCGCGCGGCTGCACTCGGCCCGATTGATCGCCGACGGTTCGTGGCTCGCCGATACCACCGAGACCTTTCCCCTGTCCGGTGCCGATCGGCAGCAGGTGCTCGAACTCGGACTTGCGCTACTCGAGGAGGACGCGTCGTGAAGTGGACTTTGCTCGGCGCAGCGGTACTCAGCGAAGTCGCGGCGTCTCTGTCACTGAAAGGATCGGCGACAATGCCGACGCTCTACGCCGTAGTCGTCGCGGGATATATAGCCGCCTTCGTATTGCTAACTCTGGTCCTCCAACGCGGCATGGCATTGGGCGTGGCCTACGGGGTGTGGGGTGCGTCGGGAGTCGCGTTGACCGCGGTGGCTTCGGCGCTGATCTTCGACGAGGCCTTCACCGGATTAATGGGCGTCGGCCTGATACTGATCATCGGCGGAGTTCTTCTGGTCGAAAATGGTTCACACGTAGCCGATTCCGCCATCTCTGAAGCCGAAGATGTTGCCCCACAGCCAAGTTCGGAGCATTGATATGGCCTACCTGTTCCTAGCGTGTGCGATCGTGGCCGAGGTGATCGCCACACTGTCCCTTCGCACGGCGGCAACTGGCCGATACGGCTTCTATGTCGTTGTCGGCGTTGGGTACGTCTCCGCGTTCGCGGCGTTACTCGCATCACTGCGGCACGGCATGCCGCTCGGTATCGCCTACGGCATCTGGGCGGCGGCCGGCGTAGCGCTGACCGCACTCGCGTCCCGAATCCTGTTCGGAGAGGCCCTGACTCGGCGGATGATCGCCGGAATCGCGATGATCGCGGCCGGGGTACTACTGGTTGAATTGGGGGCGGCCCGATGACAGGCCACCAGATTCGAGACTGATCACGATTTCACTACTGACGTTTCGACTGATAGGGTATTCAGCAAGTTCACGCGAGGCTGTAATTCGCTTGTTGAACCAGAGGCCGGGGCGTTTACAGGCGCCGCCGGCCTTGTCCATCTCCAGCAACTTCACTACTCGGGGAGTCATCTGCCGGAATCCGGCCACCACGCTGCGGCCTCACCCGTCACCCGCGGGTAATCACCACGCTGGTCATCGCCGAGATCGATCCGCGTATGTTGATCACCGGGCCGGCTGGGCGAGCAGGCGAGCCGGACTTGTCTTTGATAGTCGACCAACCGCTTCTCATCAGATCTGAATAGCGAATCTCATGGTCCGCCCCGAGCCTGATCTTCACCGTCGTCGCCGACACCTGTATTTCGACGTCGACGACCGAACTCGGCAATGTTGCTTTGCTCAGATTGAGATCGAACGTCCCCATCGAACCGGTGAGTCTCAGCCGTTGTGGGACATTCCATTTGCCTTTGCGGCGGATCGTCGACCAGTCGGCGTCGAGGATCTCAACAGGCGAATCGAACGCTCCCGCCGGCGTCGTGGCCACATCGCCGACGGCATCACCGAAGAGTTGTCCGGCGGTAGGCAGTTCTGCCACAGCGCGTCGCAAATCCGCACGCGTGCGGGCTCCATAGACCAGGCCGGAGCGCTCCTCGAACTCGACGACGTCGAGGTATCCCTGGGTGAACGCATCGTTAATCAATCCGATGGCTTGCTCACGTTCCGAGTGGCCAACCCGCAGGCCGCCGTCTGAATCCTCCGCCATATGAGTCACCCTAGCGAGAATTCGGACACCTCACTAACCCGGTTCGGGAGTCTACTTGCGGACCTCATAGCGCGTTGCCACCACACCCGATCGAAACTCTTTACGGCTCAATGGTTTCAGGCCGAGCGGGTGAGACAGTCCCTCGAAGAGCCACGGGCCATGCCCGGCGACCGTGGGGTGCACGACCAACTCGCACTCATCGATCAACCCCCATTCCGCCAACGCGAGCGGCAGTTGAACTCCGCCGACAAATATTCCGTAGCCCCGCCGACTCTTGAGGTCGATGACTGCTTGCCGTAGGTCGCCGCGCAGCAATTCCGCGTTCCAGTCAACGTCGGCCAGCGTGCTCGACACGACATACTTCTTCACCGAATTTATCGCCTCGGCGAACGGCTTAGTCCATTCGGGCATTCCTGGATCCAACTCCGGCCCTCGCCACGCGTCACGCATGATCTCGAATGTGGTCCGGCCGAGAAGAATCGCGTCGGCTTCGGCAATCGTCTGCGCGGCATGCAGATGTGTCTGTTCGTCGGGCACCCCCTCGCGGTGATCGCAGCAACCATCAAGGGTGATGTTGATCGAATACCGCAGCGGACGCACAGGATAAGGGTATCGAGGAGCGGCGACCACGCAGTCATAACTGCGCAAATCTGCGTTCACAAGCTGCTGGAGGGAAATTCTTCCTGGGACACACCTGACCTACTGAGTTCAGCAGTAATGACCGCTCAGTTCTCCGTGACCCGTCCGTCCTGGACCCGCCACGTACGATCGATCCGGACATTCTCCAACATCCGACGATCGTGGGTGACCAACAGCAGCGCACCGTCGTACGAATCGAGCGCCGATTCGAGTTGTTCGATCGCGGGTAAGTCGAGGTGGTTGGTCGGCTCGTCGAGCACCAATACGTTAGTCCCCTTGACCTGCAGCAACGCCAGTGCGGCCCGGGTACGCTCCCCTGGCGACAGATCCGCGACCGGCCGTTCGACGTGGTCGGCGCGCAGCCCGAACTTCGCGAGCAGGGTGCGGACGTCGGCGGTCGAGTAGTCGGGAACGAGTTCTTCGAATCGCTCAGCGAGCAGCTTTTCTCCCGCGAATTGTCCACGCGCCTGGTCGATTTCGCCGATCGCGACATTCGCGCCGAGGCTCGCGGCCCCGCCGTCGGACGCGATCTGGCCGAGTAGCACCCCAAGTAGGGTCGACTTGCCTGCGCCATTGGGGCCGACGATACCTATCCGCTCACCTGCGTTCACCTGTACCGACACCGGGCCGAGTGTGAAATCACCTTGTCGCACAACGACATTACTGAGCGTCGCGACTACCGAGCTGGAGCGTGGCGCGGATCCGATAGTGAATTCGAGGACCCACTCCTTGCGAGGTTCAGCCACCTCCTCGAGACGCGCGATACGGCTTTCCATCTGGCGAACCTTCTGCGCCTGCTTCTCACTCGACTCGGTCGCCGCCCGACGTCGATTCTTATCGTTATCCGGGGCCTTGCGCATCGCGTTGCGAACGCCCTGGCTCGACCACTCGCGCTGTGTTCTGGCGCGCGCGACCAGGTCGGCCTTTCGGTCTGCGAACTCCTCGTACTCTTCGCGCCGATGCCGCCGCGCGACCTCGCGTTCTTCCAGATAGCTCTCGTAGCCGCCGCCGTACACAGTGTTGGTGTGTTGCGCCAAGTCTAGTTCGATGACCCGAGTAACACTGCGCGCCAAGAACTCTCGATCGTGACTGACCAATACGACGCCACCGCGCATGCCGGCGATGACTTCCTCCAGCCGCGCCAGCCCGTCAAGATCGAGGTCGTTGGTCGGCTCGTCGAGCAGCACGACGTCGAATCGCGAACATAGCAACGCAGCCAACCCCACCCGCGCGGCCTGTCCACCGGACAGGCCACTCATCAGTGCCGATCCGGGCTCAACCACTCCGGCGTCGAGTCCCAAATCGGCAAGAACGGCAGGAATGCGCTCGTCGAGGTCGGCGGCACCGGTGGCGAGCCAATGATCGAGCGCCGCCGCATAGCGATCGGCGCACTCGCTGGACTCGCCTTCGTCGGCAAGGGCGGCGGCAGCAGTCTCCATCGCCTCGGTGGCGTGAGCGCAGCCGGTCCGTCGCCCGATGTACTTCCCCACTGTCTCGCCGGCGACCCGCTCATGTTCCTGCGGCAGCCATCCGACAAATGCATCGGCCGGCGCACGTGACACTGAGCCGGCCAGCGGCGGCAACTCACCGGCGAGGATCGCGAGCAATGTCGATTTGCCGGCCCCGTTGGCTCCGACGACACCGACCACGTCGCCGGGAGTGACAGTGAGATCGAGATGGTCGAACAGCACGCGGTGCGCATAGCCGCCGGAGATGTCCTTGGCGACGAGAGTTGCGGTCATGGAGTCTATCGTCGCACCCGAACCGCGGCGCCGATCACAACCGGTCGCTCGAGCCAGAGATGGGTATCGACGGATGGAACATGATGACCGCTGGCAATATCCTGACTAGATGGGCGACCAACGTAGAATTCAGAGCCCTCAGCGATGAGGCCGCTGCAACCTCTGACCGCGCCAATCGCCCCGGTCCAGGCACTACAGCGCATCGCCTGGTTACTGGAGCGCCAACGCGAACGCACCTATCGGGTCGAAGCATTCCGCAAGGCAGGCCATGCTGTCACCGCTCTTGACGCCGATGAACTGGCCAAGCGCGTCGCGGCAGATACTCTCACCGAGGTCGCGCACATTGGCAAAACCACTGCCCGAATCGTCGCGGAGTCGCGACGAAGTACCCCAATACCTCGACCGACTGCAGCAGATGCCTGAGCCATTCCCGGTCGACGGCGCCGAAGACCTGGTGGGTGCGTCACGCGGCGACCTGCACGCACACACCGACTGGAGCGACGGCGGAGCTCCGATCGAAGAAATGGCATGCGCGGCAACAGCTCTGGGCTACGAATGGTTGGCCATCACCGACCACTCACCCCGACTGACCGTCGCGAACGGACTCTCCGCCGAACGCCTGACCGATCAGATCGGGCAGATAGATGGCTGGAACCGCGACACATCATCGATTCGACTCCTTAAGGGAATCGAGATCGACATCCTCGACGAAGGCTCGCTGGACCAGACCGATTCGATGCTCGGGCAACTCGACATCGTCACCGCCTCGGTACATTCGAAGCTGAGGATGGACCATGACGCGATGACCGCGCGGTTAGTCAACGCGGTGAGTGATCCACGAGTCAACGTTCTCGGCCACTGCACCGGTCGTCGCGTGCTCAGCGGTCGTGGGCATCGACCGCCATCAACCTTCGACGCCGCGAAGGTTTTCGCCGCGTGTGCCGAGCACAACACAGCAGTGGAAATCAACTCACGCCCGGAACGGGTCGACCCACCAGACGAATTGATCGACATCGCACTGGAATCCGGCTGCCTATTCGCGATCGATTCTGACGCACACGCCCCAGGACAACTCGAGTTCGTGATCCTCGGTGCACAGCGCGCGGCCGCACATGGGGTTGACCCGGATCGCATCGTGACGACCTGGCCCGCCGACCGGCTACTGTCGTGGGCCACACAGTGAGAATCCGTGAGGTTTAGAACTACTCGATTGTGGCAATCATGATGGGACGCGCAGTCACATCGTCGGAGCTGGCGGCGGCGCGACGACACGGTCCGGGCGAAATGTAGGAGACGCCAGCCATGAGTGAAACCACTCGCCAACAAGCATTGGCCATGTACATCAGGATCCATCTCGTCGGCGCGAGCGGTGGGCTACGGCTCGCCGAATTGCTCGCGACGGATCCGTGGATGGGTGGCGAGCTCGATGAGCTACCCGGCGAACTCGGCGACGAAGCTGCATTCGCCACGCAGTTGGCCTCACATCACAGTCGATTGCCCGAGATATGGACGGCGCCAATATTTGGTTTGACCGCCGCGATGAAAGTCGCACTTGGCGCTTTGCGGCCACTTCGCGGATCGTTACGCCGCACTATCTCCCTTGAAGTCATGCGTTCGCTGGTCCTTGCCAAGAAGGCGATGTGGGAATTGGGCCTGTCGCTGCACGGCCCCGGCGATGACTTTCACGAGCGGCTCGCCGAGTATGACCGGCAGGCCGTACGGCAGACCGAGACCCTTCAACGCCTTCACCAGCGCGCGGCGGTCGAAACCTTCAACGACTGAGACGCGACTTTCCTTCTCACTGAATCGAACCCTTCTCCAAAACTTCCGGCCCGCGAATCATCTCCGTTGGCGGTCACGACGACCGTCCACGGTGTATGCCCCCCGCGCGGAATTATGAGACTTCCCACCTGAGCGGTCGGGCCCTCACCGCTATCTTGAGGAGAAGCCTTGACTAGGAAGAGATTAGGCGCGTCGCTGGTAGCTCTGGCCGCTGTGGTGGGGTTGGCAGTCGCCGCGTGCTCGTCTTCGGATTCCGGCTCCGGTACCAGTTCTGGCGAAAACCGAACTGGTACAGCCGACTTGAGCACAGTCACTCTTACCGTCGGCGACCAGGTCAAGGTGAACGAGTCGCTGCTCGATGCCTCGGGCGAACTCAAGGACCTGCCGTACAAGATCGAATGGGCGGCATTCGAGGCTGGACCTCCCCTGCTCGAAGCGGCCGCCGCGGGCAAAGTCGACTTCGGTGGAACCGGCGACGTGCCACCGGTCTTCGCGCAAGCGTCGCGTGCGCCACTCAAGATCGTCGGCACACAGGCGCGAACCAAACCCAACGACTTCCTATTGGTGCCAACGGGATCCGGCGCGAAGTCGATCGCAGACCTGAAGGGTAAGAAGATCGCTTTCACCCAGGGCTCAAGTTCACATGGATTGGTCTTGGCTCTGCTGAAGAAGGCGGGTCTGTCACCGAAGGATATTACGGCGACATACCTCAGTCCGCCGGAAGCACTGTCCGCATTCACCGCGGGCCAGGTCGACGCATGGGCCGTCTGGAACCCATTCGCCACGGTGGGTATCGCGCAGGCTCACGCGAAGGTGATATCCGACGGCGCGGGCCTGACCACCCAGCAGGTGTACTTCCTGGCCTCCGACAAGGCGATCGCCGACGCGGCCAAGAAAGCCGCCATCGCTGATCTGCTGGCTCGAATCGCCCGTGCCAACTTGTGGGCGACTACCCATGCGAGCCAATGGATTCCGATCTACAGCAAGCTCACCACCCTGCCCGAGCCCGTGGCACGCGCTACCTTCGACACTGGGTCCGGGCCGCTCGTGCCGACCACCGACGCAGTCATTGCCAAACAACAGAACCTCATCGACCTCTTCGCCGAGGCGAAAGTCATTCCCGGCAAGGTGACTGCCAAGGAGTTCTTCGATACCGGATTCAATGACGCGATCAGCTCCGCCGGCACCGGGAAATGACCGGTCTCATCGAGCGATCGGCGACGGCATCCGCCGGCACCGTGGCGCCACCCACGGCGAGGCGAAATCGCTCCTCATTTTGGGCACGAGCTGCTAAATCGCCTCTCCTGCGACTTATTTCACCGCTGATACTCCTGCTTTTGTGGCAGATACTGTCGAGCAGCGGGGTGATCCCCGAGAGCAAACTGGCGCCGCCGACACAAGTGTGGGCCGCGGCGAAGGAGTTGTGGTCGGACGGCAGCCTGCAGTCAGCCCTGGAAGTCTCGCTGCAACGGGTCGGTCTAGGCCTGGTTCTCGGCGTCGGCGTCGCGCTGATCCTCGGTCTGCTTGTGGGCTTCTTTCGCGTAGCAGACCTTGCGATCGACCCACCCTTGCAAATGTTGCGGACGGTCCCGTTCCTCGGCCTGATTCCGCTTTTCGTGGTCTGGTTCGGCATCGGTGAACAGCCGAAGATCCTGATGGTCGCTCTCGGCGTGCTCTTTCCGCTCTATCTGAACCTGGTGTCGGGGATCAAAGGCGTCGATCCCAAATTCATCGAGGCTGGCCGGTCCGTGGGCCTGGGCCGAATCGGGTTGGCACGCACGGTGATTCTGCCTGGGGCGATGCCCAGCACCCTCACCGGCTTTCGGTTGTCGCTCGGCGTCGCGTGGCTATCGCTGATCGTCGCCGAACAAATCAACGCCGATGCCGGACTGGGCTACCTGGTGATGAACGCCCGCACGTTCTTCCGCAACGACATCATCGTTCTCGGCCTAGTCATCTACGCGATCTTAGGACTCGTCAGCGATTCGATTGTGCGAGGCCTGGAAGCCTATTTGCTCCGCTGGAGGACCCAACGATGACTGCCACGGCTCCTGCGACGACCGTCGTAGACGCACAACGGATTACCAGAGAATTCGGCAGCGTCGCGGTGCTCGGCGGAATCGACCTCACCCTGCGCCGTGGCGAGATAGTCGCGTTGGTCGGTCGGTCCGGGTCCGGGAAATCGACACTGCTGCGGGTCATCGCTGGCCTCGATGATGGTCACGGCGGACACCTCACGGTGACCGGATCGTCAGCTATCGCGTTTCAGGAGCCGCGCCTACTGCCGTGGCGCACTGTGAGCAAGAACGTCGCGCTCAACCTGAAGCACCAAGACCCGAGAAATTCTGCGGTGCAAGCACTTACCGAAGTCGGGCTCGAACATCGGGTCGATGCCTGGCCGCTCACGCTATCCGGCGGTGAAGCGCAACGCGCATCGTTGGCACGGGCACTGGTTCGCAACCCCGATCTCCTTCTGCTTGACGAGCCCTTCGGCGCGCTCGACGCCCTGACTCGGTTGAGCGCACATGACCTCTTGATTCGGCTCTGGCAACACCACCGCTTCGCCGCCCTCCTGGTCACCCACGACGTCGAGGAAGCGGTGATACTTGCCGATCGAGTCCTGGTGCTCGACGGCGGGGTCATCGCTCACCAGGTGTCAGTTGATGTCGATCGGCCCCGCGAACGTGATGACCTGCGCCTGGTCGAATTGCGCGAGACGGTGCTCGGCTACCTCGGCGTCGGCAAACGTCGACCTCGAGAATAGGAGAATGCGTTGAGCAGCCCACACTTTCACTGGTTTCTACCGACGTCTGGCGACGGCCGGGAGGTGGTCGGCGCACTGCAGTCGTCCGGTTTTCTGGGCACCGCTTCGGTACATCGTCCGCCCGATCTCGACTACCTGACCCTCGTCGCTAAGACTGCCGAACGACTCGATTTCGAGTCAGTACTCACACCAACCGGAACCTGGTGCCTCGATGCCTGGGTGACTACCGCGGCGCTCATTCCAGAAACGAGCCGACTCAAGTTCCTGGTAGCTTTTCGCCCGGGTCTGATCACCCCGACCCTGGCCGCGCAGCAAGCCGCTACTTTCGCGAACCTATCCGGAAATCGATTGGCGCTCAACATAGTCACCGGCGGAGATCGCGAGGAACAAGAGCGGTTCGGCGATCGACTGACCAAACAGGAACGCTACGCACGTACCGCGGAGTTCGTAAAGATCGTCCGGGGCGCCTGGTCAGGTGTTCCGCAGGATTTCTCTGGCGACTACTACGATGTCACCGGTGCGGTGGTGTCACGCCCACCCACGCCGACCCCGCCGGTGTTCTTCGGTGGGGCGAGTGAGGCGGCGCGTGAAGTGGCGGCCGAGACCGTCGACACCTACCTCACCTGGACGGAGCCACCCGCGAAGGTCGGCGCGTTGATCGACGATGTGCGATCGCGAGCAGCAAAATACGGACGTGAACTCACCTATGGTATTCGCGCACATGTCATTTCGCGGGACACTCGTGAAGAGGCGTGGGCCGAGGCACATAAGTTGCTCGACCGAATGGACCCGAATCTCATTGCGCTGGCGCGAGATAGGCTGCTGCAGTCAGAGTCGGAGGGACAGCGTCGACAACTCCAACTCAACGGTGATCTTGACAATCTGGAAGTTCATCCGGGTCTCTGGGCGGGGTATGGGCTAGTACGGCCGGGAGCGGGAACCGCGTTGGTCGGAAGCCACGCCGAAGTAGCGGACCTCATCAACCAGTACCGCGCACTCGGCATCGACCACTTCATCCTGTCCGGTCAGCCCCATGTCGAAGAGGCGTACTGGTTCGCCGAAGGAGTGCGGCCGTTGGTCGAGGCGCAAGTGGCGGCCGAAGCGGAATCGGTCGGATCACTCGGGCCGTCATGAGAATTCGAGCCGTGATCGGCGCACTCACGATTCTCCTCGGTGTCGTGTTGAGTTTCATTGGGTCACCGGCCTACGGCGCCCCCGGCTCCCTGGCGTCGCGGTCAGCGCTACCGTCCTACGCATTCGCGGGTATCCCCTTGCAGGCCAATCATTTCGACCGAGTGCTCCCACGAGCGCACCGACAACCGGTCATCCTCGTCCACGGCACCTGGGCGTCGGCGCACCGACTGGCTCCCCTGGTCAATCGGCTGAATCACGCCGGCTTCGCGGTATTCACCTTCAATTACGGGCAGGACGACCGGTCAGTCACCGGCTCGGTGCCTGGGCTCTACGGGACCGGACCGATAGCGGCGTCCGCGCGGCAATTGGGTAGTTTCGTCCGGCTCGTCCGCGAGCGCACCGGAGCCGCAAAAGTCGACCTGGTGGGGCATTCGCAAGGAGGCCTGGTCGCCCGGCGTTATCTGCTCGACGAGGGTGGCGCGGCGGTGCACACGGTGGTCACTCTCGGTTCTCCTCACCACGGCACCACATTTCATGGACTGAGCACACTCGTCGGCGCACAAGGCACATTGCCCCGACAGACACGGGGACTGCGGGACAATGCTCCACAGATACTCGGGCCCGCAGCACTGGACCAACTGTCCGGATCCGCCTTTCTGACCGAGACCAACCGAACCGGCGACACAGTTGCCGGAATCAGTTACACGGCGATCATCACCCGTTTCGATCAAGTCGTCACTCCGGCCCGGTCGGGTCTGCTCACCGGCCCGTCGGTGCACAACGTCGTAGTACAGGACCGTTTTCCCGATGACCGCGTCGACCACCTAACTCTCCCGCGGGATCCCAACGTGCAGCAGCTGATCATCGAGGCGTTGCGCTGAAGTAGCCCGTCGCTGAGTGCTCACCTCGCTCAGATGGGGTAGAGCACTACTCGTGTGCCACACGCTCGTTCTTCCTATGTTCGAAGTCGGAAGATATCGAGCGCAAGGAGCATCCGATGCCACGTACACATACGGTCGCCCCCGGCGACACACTCAGCGCGATCGCCCAGCGCTTCTACGGCCAAGCTGGCCTGTTCGGATTCATCGCGGCGGCGAATCGCATCGCCAATCCGAATATGATCAACGTCGGCCAGGTACTGACACTGCCCGACCTCGGCCGGGTGCATTCGGTAGTCGCGGGCGACACGCTTTCCGCGATCGCCCAGCGCTTCTACGGCGACCCCGGAAAGTTTGGAATCATCGCCGCTGCCAACGCGATTCGCAACCCCGACCATATCGAGGTCGGGTGGGTGCTTTCGATACCAGATGTGCCAGCGCCGCCGCGTCCGGTGAACCCGGTTGAGAGACCGCCCGATGTCGTAGCGCCGCAATCACTTCCGAACGGAATCATGCCGTATGCGAGCGAGCCTTTCGGGGTGTACCAGCCCCTGATCGGATGGCGAAGCAAGTTGCAAGGTGAACGCGTCCACATGGGAATGGCCAACAGGTTCGCCCAGGCGGTACGTCTCGCAGATCTGGAACAGGCACCCGCGCCCGGACCACATTTGGCCGCGCCGCGTATCACCGACTTCACCGGCACCTCCATCGGCCGCGAACTCGCCGTGCGCGCACGAGCCGCCGACATGGCCGACCCGGACCTGTGGCAAACCTTGCTCGCCGATACCCCCGACTCTCCCATCATGACGATGATGGCCACGTTGAACGCGCCAGCGCTTGCCGCCAATGCCGACGGTGCCGCCCCCGCCCGAGAGATGGCAACCGCTCGACTATTACAGGACTTGCAGAACACCGACGCGACTATCGTCCCGCAACTGTTCGCCCACGAAGTCCAGCCCTGGGAACGTGCGCTAGCGGCGGTAAAGCTACTGGCACAACGACATCCGTCGAAGGAGATGTTCCTGTCACCGATCGGGATCCTGCACCGTTTCCGGGAGTACTTCTTCGAGTTGGGCACCTTCCTCGGCCCGCCCGTCGGCCACGTGTGGATCAGTCCGGGCGGCACAGTCGAATTGGTCGAGGTCAACACTCGGCGCACGCTTATCGAGCGGACGATGGAACAGTCCGTCGAGACCATCGAGAGATCCGAGCAATCATCAAGTGTCCGTGACGAAATCGCCGACGCCGTGAAGACAGAGAACGCCACTGACATGAAACTTGGTGTCACAACATCGGCCAGCGGAGGTTTTGGTGCGATATTCCAGGCCAGCGGCAGTTCCTCGTTCAATCTGGATTCCTCCCGCAAACAGGCGCAGGAGCAGACCCACAAGCGGATGCGCGAACAGACATCGAAACTCTCCAGCGAGGTAAAGCAGAAT
Source organism: Gordonia sp. CPCC 205333 (assembly GCF_048537885.1). Lineage (NCBI taxonomy): Bacteria > Bacillati > Actinomycetota > Actinomycetes > Mycobacteriales > Gordoniaceae > Gordonia > Gordonia sp. CPCC 205333. The sequence goes on from NZ_JBCLVI010000005.1 coordinate 644,420, forward strand.
TTCAAGACCACCTTCCGCACCGTCACCGAGACCACCGATACCTCGAGCAGACGCTATGTCCTGCAGAACACCACCGACCGGCTCGTCAGCTACGAACTGAGCCGCAAGATGCGTAAGGTCGCGGTTCAGGTGCAGGATCAGGGCCAGCAGTTGTGCTGGCAACTGTACGTTGACAACCCTGGAAGCACCTTGGACACAGGGGAATTCGTCCACGAAAAGGCAGAGGCGCTCAGCCCTGACATTAAACGGCCAGATGTCATTCCGCATCCCCCGAATAAGCCGGTGACCTACCCGTTCGCGATCCCGTTCTTGCAGCACAACGGCGGGGATGATGACAACGACCTGACCTACTTCGTGTCCAGTGATAATCGCGACCACGGCATCTACGAAACCGACGCGGGCGCCAACAATATTATCCAGTTCAAATTCGACATCGACCTGCCACCAGCTCCAGAAGGCTTCGAACTCGACACCATCGGGAATATCGACTTCAAGAATGAGCCCGTACAGTTCACGATCACCGAAGAAGACCTCAAGCCCAACCCAGCCAAGGCCGCCAACAAGTTTAGGATCCGACTGCTCAAGGCCAACTTCGGCGGGAAGAACGCCATTCCATTCGAGGCGACAATGGTCTACAAAGCCAGCAAGGCGACCACGGATGCAATCGACGCGAAGAACGCGGCGGCAAGCAAGGACTACACGGATCTCGTTGCCGCGGAAAAGGAACGACTCTTCTATCAAACGCTGCGCAAGCGCATCAAGCTCGCCAGCAAGGTACAGTCTCGGCGACCCGAAGACCTCCGCGAGGAGGAACGCAGCATCATCTACCGCGCGATAGTCTCACGTCTATACGGCAAGACAGCGGGTTGGGAGAACGACGATTATCACGTCGCATCCGAACTCATTCGCTACTTCTTCGACATCGAGGCGATGCTGTATTTCGTTGCGCCAGAATGGTGGAAGCCGCGAGCTCACCAAGGCTTCCCGATGGATTCCGCGGGAAACCTGCAGTCGACCACGCTAGTGCACGGCGACCGATACCTGTTCACCGACGAGTCTGAACCCGCGCCTCTGGGCGCCTCGCTTGGCTGGTTCCTCCAACTCGACGGCGACGCCAATCGCAACGCATTCCTCAATTCCCCGTGGGTCAAAGCGGTACTGCCGATCCGGCCCGGACGGGAAAAGGACGCGATGACATTCCTGAGTCGGCCAGAGGTAGCCGGAACCGAAGGGCTCGACGAGCCCTACCCCTTCAACGCCGCCGAGGATCCGGCCGAATATCAAGACAAGTCACTTCGGGACGTGTTACTCATGATCGCAGCGAAAATCGCTGAGGAACAACAGGAGTCGTTGACACCTGTCCCCGTGCGACCAGGTGATCCCAATTCAGATTTGGCGCTGCCAACCGAGACCGTATTCGCCCACGGCTTCGACCCGCTCGCCGGCGGCATCTCGTTCGGCAAGGAGCCGTTCAAAGTATTCAGCCAGTGGACCGAGATTCTGCCGACCGAGCAGGTTGTCGCCACCGAATACAGTTTGAAAGGACTGTGAGGTGCGATGGCTGACCCGCCGCCCGCGATAGCACCGATCAAAGTGCCGGCAGCGCCAGCCGCACCCGCTACACCCACACTGGCATTCGGCAACTGCAAGAGCGACGACGAAGCGCTGGCGAAGGTTCCGGCGCGCAACGTCGAAGATCCCGCCTACCGCAAACGTGGAGTGGTGCGGTCCAAAGACTGGTTCCCCACCACACGAAAGGTGACCGCGGGCAACGAGATCATCCCGTACGTGAATGGGAAATGCGCTTTCGCCGACATGTCCGAGGCATTGAAGACGGCGTTTCTCCCCGAACACCGGATCTACCTCATCGGTTGGTCGGTCGACAAGGGCGTGCAGTTGGTACCCGGCGCCGGCGGCACACTCGAGGACCATCTGAAGAACTCACGGGCGCAGATTCGTGGCTTGTTCTACGACGGACGGATCGCGGTGTCCCCGTTGGTAAGTATCAATACCGGCGTCGAGAACAAGTGGATCGCCGACATGATCAACAACTTGCCCAATGGTGCGGCGGTGATCGACGGCCGCCTGCCCCCGCTGGGGATACACCACCAGAAAGCCCTTGTGGTACAAGGGATATTCGGACTGGTGGCGTTTCTCGGCGGCATGGATCTCGCGCCGTCACGAGTCACCGTCAACCCCGCGGCGGGCGAGCCGTGGCATGACGTGCAGGTGCGTATCACCGGTCCGGCGGCGTTGGACGTGCGCCAGATATTCGAGGACCGCTGGATGGATCACCCGACGGCGGCGACGCGAGACGAACGGCTTTCTGGAACAACGATTCTCACAACCGACGCCAGGCGAAAGATCGCTTTTCCCGACCCGGCCCGACTCGATCGCGGAAGTCTGCCGTCGACCACCTGGCTTCCGGGTGCGACGAAATCACGGTCGATAGACGCCTACGCCACAATCGGAAGGACCTTCGCGAGCAACAAAGCCGGTGGCACATACACATTCGCATCGGCCGGCGACTATTCGGCATGGGAAATGATCGAACACGGCATTGCGAGGGCTCAGCGTTGGATCTATCTGGAGGATCAGTACCTGGTAAGCCGCATGGCACGAAAAGCGTTGCTGGCCAAGCTCGCGGACCCCTCGTTCGAATACTTGCTGATGGTGATGAACGGCTCGGGTGCGGCTGCCTCGGACTTCAAGTTCCTTGTCACACAACGCAATGAATTCCGGCGTGACCTGTTGAAGATCGATCCTCAGCGGAAGCGCTGGGGTATGTACGTTCTAAAGGATTCTGGTGACCCCGAGCGGCAAAAGGTGTGTGGCACATACCTACACAGCAAGACATGGATATTCGACGACGGATATGTGATCGTCGGCTCGGCCAACTGTGACAACCGGGGCTACACCCTCGACACCGAGTGCGTAGTCGGCTTCTCCGACGCCAACACTCTGGATGTCTTCCTGGGGAAAAGCTACGCAGTTGAACTGCGGACACGATTGTGGCGCAAGCATATCGGCCTCCCGCATTCGCAACTGCGTGACTTCGACAAAGCCATCCGTTTCTGGCGGCAGCCCCCGCCGAGCGCGATGATCGTCGATGCCAGCGGCTTTGAGATTGACAGTAATCTCACTCCACCCGCCCAATTCCCGTCCAGCGCCGAAGCACCGGCCGTCGAGACCGCATGGACGACGTTCATCGATCCTGACGCTCGGTGACAGGCGTGAACTATCACCGCAAGTAGACTGACGGGTGATGCACCGCACTCCGGTATCCAGTTCGAGTCTCACCTCAGTGGGCTACGACGAGAAGGCCAAAACGTTGGAGGTCGAGTTCAACAGCGGCTCGGTCTACCAATACTTCGATGTGCCCGCATCCACGCACCTCGCACTCCTCGGTGCCAACAGCGTCGGCCGATACTTCAGTTTGAACGTCCGGGACGTTTACCGTCATCGGAGGTTGTGAGCGGCCCGCGATCGCGGCGGCGAACCTACTGCTCGCTGGAAGCGGTCGACTTCTTCAGATTCTCGCCAGAATGGACCCATCCGGCAAAATTTCATCCCCGTGCGGCGCATGGAAGGGCAATATGCCCTTTGACCTCCATGAAGGGGACGATATCCGCAAGGGGCGAGATCGGTGGCCGGTCAGGACAGCGCAGGCAGCGGGATCGACGATGGCCACCACGGCGGGACTCCGCCGCTACACTGAAATTCGTCACGAACGTAGTCTTGGTTCTCGGCGAATGCATAGTTGACGAACCCCCAAAGCCAGAGCAGCGCAACCGCCGCGGTGGCCAGATAGAATATCAATCCGCCGGAACTCCACAGCGCTATGGCGCAGAGATAGAAAAGGACACCGGAAATCACAACGATTGACGGGCCGTACACCACAAGTATCAAGATTCCGGCGACATTGTCATTGATATCGCAGGTCTCCCAATAGCTCGCCAAAATCATGACCGCGGCGAGGGCGGTCGCGACAGTCGCGCTGAACGGGATGGCGAGATTTCTCAGCAGTAGTCGTGGTCTTCGGCTATCGCCTGAACTGAACCACCGTCGAGGGGAATCAACGTCGCCGCCTGACATCATTCCATCGATCATACGATCTGGCACTTTCAATGCGAGATCGCAATCTTTCGAGTGCGCGCGGGTTCGAAGCGTATCGCAGCTCAGCATCCAACGACGAAACCCGTTCCGACGCAGGTCGGAACGGGCTTCTTGTCTGTGGAGCTAAGGGGACTCGAACCCCTGACCCCCACACTGCCAGTGTGGTGCGCTACCAGCTGCGCCATAGCCCCGTGTTCAATTTTTCGCCACGCGATCTTGCTCGCGGTGCAAGAGCAAAAACTACACCATCTGCGCAACCGCATCCAAATCGCCTGGACAGCTAAGACGGTCGCGAGAGCCCAAATCCGCCGGACTCTCGCGGCCCCACGCTACTCCGCCTTGGCGTTCAGAAGATTCTGCAACCAGTTCGGATCAGAGATGCCGAGCGGCGCACCAGCGCTGAGGACGGTCGGCGTGCCAACCCGTCCGCCCGACGCCTTGGCAAGCTGGGTCTGCGAGGCGTCAGCAGCCTTCTTTGCCTGATCAATCTTCGCGCCGTCGGAGATGCACTTCTGCGTCGTGGCGCTCGCGCCCTGCTCCCCGGCGATCCTCGCGAGATCCGCGTTGGACAGGTCGCTACTGCCACCTTCCTGCGGCTGCTGAGCGAACAAGGCCGAGTGGAACTTCAGGAACACCTCGGGCTTCTCACCGCCAGCGACACATTGCGCGGCACCCGCGGACCGCGACGAGTAATTCCCCGACGACGAGTTCGAATCCAGGAAGTTGAGCATGTGGAATCGTACGCGGAGCTTGCCGTCTTCGACGGCCTTCACGATTGACTCACCCGACTGCTTCTCGAATGCGCCGCAGGCCGGGCACATGAAGTCCTCGAAGACATCAATGGTGTGGCCGGCTTCGGCGGACCCGACGATCAGTGATGCGTTGTCGGCAAGAACTTTGTCATCAACGCCGCCCTTGTTTCGCTGGCTGTTCCAGATCACCCCGCCGATTACCAAACCGGCGATCACGACGACCGCCAGGCCGGCAAGCACATAGGTTACCGTGCTCGACGTCGACGACGGCTGATATCCGTTGTTGGCCTTCGGAATTGATCCAGGCTGCTTACTCACACCAGTTCCTTCTTCTCATCGGTGACATTATTGCTGCGGTCGTCCGTGGGCGCCCGCAGCCTCGATCCAAGACCGAGCGCCCAACGGGTACGCGGATATACGCTGAGCCACAACGCGAGTACCAGGAAGCCGACATCGCGCAAGATTTCGGTCAGATAGTGCCGCCAGGTGACTGACGCATCTTCGCCGCCGCCACCGAAACATCCGCAGTCGATCTTGTAACCGCGCGCCCACACCGACGCGATCACGCCGATCAGCACTACGAAGAGCAACGCCGACACGACGGCTGTCGGCCGGACCGCCAGACCAATCAGGATCAGCAGGCCAAGGGCGATCTCGAACATCGGGAGCACCAGCGAGGTCGGGTAGATCAGCGACTCCGGCAGGATGTGGTACGCCCGTACCGCTATCTCTGATTGATCCGGGTCCATCGCTTTGAGTCCACCGGAACTGATCAGAACCGCGGCTAACCCAAAACGCGCGACCAGACTCAGCCACGGCACCCAACGTTTCACCACTCCGACAATAGTGCGCGCCAGCTAAGAAGACCCTGAGCAGGCATTATCTGTGCGGCAAAACACGCTCGTCGTTATCCAAGTACCCCATCGACCAATTCCTGTGCCTGCTGCTGCACTTGCGTGAGGTGATCAGCACCGTTAAATGACTCCGCGTAGATCTTGTAGACGTCTTCGGTTCCCGACGGCCGCGCGGCGAACCACGCGTTCTCGGTGGTCACTTTTAGCCCGCCGATCGGGGCACCATTGCCCGGAGCTTCGGTCAGGACGGCCGTGATCGGCTCACCCGCCAACTCGGTTGCCGAGACTTGGTCGGCGGACAATTTGGCCAGCACAGCCTTCTGCTCGCGCGATGCCGGGGCGTCGATCCGCGCGTATGCCGACTCACCGTATTTTTGTGCCAACGCGGCGTAACGCTGGCTCGGGCTATCGCCGGTAACAGCCTGGATCTCCGAAGCCAGCAGCGCCATGATGATGCCGTCTTTGTCGGTCGACCACGGCGAACCATCGAATTTCAGGAACGACGCACCGGCACTCTCCTCGCCGCCGAAAGCGATGGAACCGTCGAGCAGACCGTCGACAAACCATTTGAAACCGACCGGCACCTCAAGCAGCTTTTTGCCGATACCGCCGACCACTCGATCGATCAGCGAGGATGACACGAGGGTCTTCCCGACAGCGGCGTCTGCGGTCCAATCGGCCCGATGTGTGAACAGATACTCGATCGCGACCGCGAGATAATGATTGGGATTCATCAGCCCGGCGTCGGGTGTCACAATGCCGTGCCGGTCGGAGTCAGCGTCATTTCCGGTGGCGATGTCGTACTGGCTCCGGTTGGCCACCAGCGAGGCCATCGCGTTAGGTGACGAGCAGTCCATCCGGATCTTGCCATCGGTGTCCAAAGTCATGAAGGCGAACCGAGGGTCGACGGTCGGATTGACCACCGACAGATTCTCCAAGTTGTATCGGAAACCGATCTCGGCCCAATAGCCGACCGACGCGCCGCCGAGCGGATCGGCACCGATATGAACACCGGCATCGCGGATGACCGCCATATCGACAACTTCACCCAGGTGATCCACATATTCGGTGCAGAACGGATACTCCACCACCAGCCGCGAATGTCGCGCCTTCTCGAACGGTACCCGTGCGACCCCGTCGAGCCGGTTCGCCAGCAATTGGTTGGCGCGAGCGGCGACGACCGAAGTTATCGCGGTATCAGCCGGACCGCCGGACGGCGGGTTGTACTTGAATCCACCATCACGCGGCGGGTTATGCGACGGCGTCACCACGATGCCGTCGGCGAGTGTGCCCGGATGTTCCTGATTGAAACGCAGAATGGCGTGGCTGACCGCCGGGGTCGGCGTGAATTTGTCGTTGTCCGCGGTCAGCACTTCAACACCGTTGGCGACCAGCACTTCGATAGCGCTGCGCCACGCGGGAATCGACAGGGCATGCGTGTCGAAGCCGATGAATAGCGGGCCGTTGATCGACGCCGTCGCACGGTACTCGACGATGGCCTGGGTGGTGGCCAGGATATGTGCCTCGTTAAAAGCGCCGTCCAGGCTCGAACCACGATGCCCTGAGGTGCCAAATACCACCTGCTGCAACGGATTTAGGGGATCTGGCTCAAGTTCATAGTAGGCGCGCTCCACTGCGGAGACATCGATGAGATCCTCTGGGCGGGCGGGCGTACCCGCTCGTGGATGCGCTGTCATGAACGCTATTGTGCCAGGACATCGTGCTCACGACCCCCGCCGAGCTAAACAACAGCTGGAGTGTCGGCGCGGGCCTCACATAGGGTGACGGCGAGATCACCCCAACGAAGATGCCTCGACCAAAGGACAATCGATTGTTCCCCATCCGACGCCCGGCACTGTCGATCCTCGTACTTCCCGGTGGCACCGATTTCAGCTATCAGCCGTTCTCGCCGTTGCAGCCGTCCGCGCTACGGATGTACCCATTCACCTGGGCACTGCGCGCACGGTTCGGCCCGCGAGTGCGCGTCGACCAGGCCCGCTATCGCGTATACGGCTGGAACGGCCAGCAGGCCAGCCCGATGTGGCATGCGCGCGCCGCGCTCGACGCGCTGGCCGCCGACAATCCGGGCGCGCCTATCGTCGTCGTCGGTCATTCAATGGGTGGACGGATCGCAGCACAGCTCGGCAGCGACCGCCGGGTCATCGGAGTTGTCGCACTGGCGCCGTGGTGGCAATTCGCCGACTGGCGTCAGATCCACGGTGGCGCAAAGGTTTTGGCGATTCATGGTAGCTCGGACACCACCACCTACGCACACCGCACCCGCAAGGGCATCGCCGAACTCACCGCGCGCGGAGTGGACGCAAGCTATGTCGAGGTGCCCGGCGGCGGCCACGCGATGCTCGACCACATACCGCTGTGGCAGTCGGCGCCAATCCGGTTCGTCAAAGACCTTCTGCGACAGATGAACTGAGCGTCGAACTGGTGGCACAGCGGTTCGTCACAACGTCGAGGATGCCGCGCGTCGTAGTCCAATCGAATGCTGGCCCACGATGCCGCCAAGACTGACTCAGACACCGATACTGTGTCGGCGTGAGACTTCGAATCACCGCGGCAACATCGATGCTCGCCATCGCCTGCTCGCCATTGCGCTGCTCGCCGGATGCGCAACCTCCAAGAACGAGTCGGTTGATGAGCAGTCGAGTGCACAGCCAAGTTCGCTGCAGCAATACCTCCTCACCGCTGAAGATTTTCCGGCGGGCGCCAAATTTCAGCACCCAAATCAGGGTGAACTGCGTAAGGCGACCGCCAACAATTCGACTGCCACCTCAGATGATCCGGGGTGCACCACACGACTGACGGAGGCGAACGCTTCCGCCACTGATATCGATGGCATCAACGCCGTCCCCAGGCAGGGGATACTGTTGTCAGCACTTGTCGTGAAACCCCAATACGACCTTGCCGCGGTTGCGCGGTCAGTCGTCGGACGGTGCGCGAAGCAAACCGTGACGACACCGGGAATCCCCGTGGAGATGACCTTCAACCACGTCCCTAACTCCATTCCGCATAGCTATGTCCTGCGACAGACAGTGATCACACGCGACGACGGTTCGACGGTGCCGAGCACACTTGTCGGCTATGCGAATCGTCGCGATGTGACCGTCAGCTTGTTTCTGATCTTCCTTCCCGCCGCGGACACGTCAGGTAGTACCGAAGCGAACGTCGCCGAATTCGAGAAATACTTCGCCAGGGCCGTTGCCAAAGTCGGCGCCTGACTCCGAATCTGCGACGAACCTCGTCAGCGACCGATGCCCTCGATCGTGCGCGCAATGTTAACGATGTCGTCAATCCCTATGCCGCCCAGGCTTTCTGCGCGGTCGGACCCGAATGTCGCACTGCGCAAGGAAAGCCCGTCGGCGATCAGCAGAATTGTCGCGGCCACGGCACGATCGGCGCCGGCATCGATGAGTTCCTGTTGCCAACGGGCATAGGCCGATTCGATCGACGCCTTGGCCCGGTCATGCGAACCCATCGCGAGACGTGCGACGGCCTGGTAGATCAACTCGAATCGTTCATCGAGGTGATGCGAGGTGCGCAGCAGATAGGCGACCGGACCGTCGATGTCAGCACGCATCGCGAGGACATCGTCGGCGACTAGTTCGTCCAGGAACTCAGCTAAGCCGTCGGCCAGTGCCGACTTGGATGCGAAGTGGTACAGCAGCCCACCCTTGGACACCTTGGCACGTTTGGCCACCGCGTCGAGCGTCGCGAGTCGCTCACCACCGTCGGCAAGGATCTCGGCGTACGCGTAGAGGACCTTGATTCGGGCGGCTGGTGGTGGCGGCACGGCGTCAACCCTACTTAATTGAAGTCATTTTGTATGAATACCGTCTAGACGGTATAGTTTCGGTGGTCAAGAGGCTGACAACCGACTATCAGGAGAGTGGGCATGACTTCCGCGCTGCGGAATACCGGCACGAGCCGATCGAATGGCGGTGCGTCGGGCAATTCCACCAGAGACTCATCGCGCCGACGCTGGCTGGCCATGGCGGTACTTCTCTTGCCGGTCTTGCTGGTGTCGATCGACAACACCGTGCTGAGTTTCGCACTCCCCCAGATCTCTACGACGCTGGCGCCGTCTGGAACCGAACTGCTATGGATCATCGATATCTATCCACTGGTCCTCGCAGCTCTATTAGTTCCGATGGGATCCTTCGCGGACCGGTTCGGTCGGCGCCGGATGCTGCTACTGGGCGGCGCTGGGTTCGCGGCGGTCTCGATCGTCGCCGCATTCGCACCAACCGCTGCGGCATTGGTCGCGTCCCGAGCCGCGATGGGCGTCTTCGGTGCGATGCTCATGCCGTCGACGCTGTCGCTGGTACGCAATATTTTCACCGACCGCAACGAACGACGGATCGCGATCGCGATCTGGGCGGCAGGTTTTGCCGCGGGCGCAGCGCTTGGCCCGATCGTCGGCGGATTCCTTCTGGAGCATTTCTGGTGGGGTTCGGTCTTCCTGCTTGCTGTTCCGGTTCTGATACCGCTCCTGGTGCTCGGTCCGATCTTCCTACCCGAGTCGCGCAACGAGACACCAGGCCCGATCGATTTCCTTTCCATCACAATGGTTTTCGCAGCGATGGGATCGCTGGTATATGGCATCAAAGAATTAGCCTCCGGCGGAGTCACAGCCGCCGGCCTAGCGATCATCGCATTCGGCGTGGCGATGGGAGCGCTGTTCGTTCGACGTCAGTTGCGCCTGCCGACGCCCATGCTGGACATGTCGCTTTTTCTGCGCGGTGCGTTCAGCGGCGCGGTGCTCGTGAACTTGCTGTCGGTATTCGCGCTGGTCGGCTTCCTGTATTTCGCTTCTCAGGAATTGCAGCTGGTCCATGGCCTTAGCCCGATGACGGCCGGGCTGGTCTTGGTTCCCGGCCTCATCGGCATGGTCGCGGCCGGCCTGCTGTCAGTACCCGCGGTGAACCGCTGGCGTCCGGTGGTCATAGTGTGCTTCGGCCTGGGTCTGTCGGCGGTCGGGTACGGCCTGATCGCCGGTGGCACAGGCAGTCTGGTGATGCTGGTTGGCGCGTTCGTGGTGTTGGCGATCGGCATCGGCGCGACGGAGACTGTCTCCAACGACCTCATCATCTCAGCGGTTCCCGCTGAGAAATCCGGTGCGGCATCAGCGATTTCAGAGACCGCCTACGAGTTCGGCGCGGTTCTGGGCACCGCGGTTCTGGGCAGTGTTCTCAACGCGATCTATCGATCCCATCTAGCTCAGACGCCGGGCACCGACGCGCTGGACACCTTGGGAGGCGCCCACGAGACGGCAGCCAAGTTGCCCGCAGATCAGGCAATCACCTTGGTACAGAACGCGAATGACGCATTCGCGGCTGGCGTGGGCATGACCGCGACAATCGGTGCGGTCCTGATGGTTGCCGCGTTGGGACTGGCCGCGCGGATGCTGCGCGGTATCTAATTTCTCCGCTTGTCATTCCGATCGCGTGGGCCTTGCCTGCGATGGCAACGTCGCGCCGACGAGCAGCGTTGTACTGTTCGTCGGCGCGATGCCGGCACGGGTATCGATCCGAGCCTCGTTGTTGGATATCGATAGTCGCGTACATGTCCGATTCGATATGCCGTTGACGTGGCACGACCGATTAGCACCGTCCGCGCGGGATATGTCTTGCAGCGTCCGCCGCGGCTGAATAACCCACGGCGCGAAGGAATTTCGCTCCCTTGACCCTCCTTCTCAGCTGTGTACTCGCAGCGCTCATGCGGGAAGCATTTGGCGCACAGCCACGCTTCGGCCACCATGCTCTGCCGCAGCAAGATGTCACCTATTCTTAGACAGATTTCGAGAAACACCCCTCGCGATTCTCGACTGTCCCAGACAGAATAGCTCATGTTTCGTTAATCCCATAGAAATTCGATACCCGATACGAGGTCTAGTCACCAACCCAGCCAAGAGCCTCAGTAGCGCAACGGTGCAAGCGCCGTTGAATTCTCGTCCCGGGGAAGATCGACCATCGCCTGAGCGAGCAGAAGGTAATGGTTGGTGCGGTCCGCGCGGGCGCGCCACACCCGTTCTGTCATCGTTGCGTGCGCAACGCGGTGGTGAAGTCGGCAGTGAAGTAGGCGACATCGACATCGAACGCTGCTAGCGAGTGCTTCCACGGAGTGCCAAACGAAGGCGTGGCCGCGACGCCGCTGCGCACTTGACTGTCACCCACTCCGATTGGCCCCACCAGGTGGGTCCGCAACGCAATCTCTTTGGCCTAAACCAGTGTGTCGCTCTGATTGGTGACGGCAGGCATAGTGCCACGTCAAGACTCCTGTTCATGCTGTCTGTTTCCGGTCCGGAAAACAATTTAGGGCCGCTAACCCGCACGAATGCAGTCGCCCCGAAAATGACAGTTGCGCATCTTCGATAGTCATCGATCATATTCATTTCACAGTTTGACAACCACATCTGGTTGTAACGCAGCACACAAGGGGTACACGAACGTTTCGTCGGGTCGGGGTGATCGCTGCCACCTGTGCAGCCGCACTTCTCACAACAGCAGGACTAGCCGGGACGGCGAACGCTACGCCCACACCGCTAGCGTCAAAACACGATCACCTCGTCACCGATGACGGCTGGAACATTGACCTACGGGCCTCGGAGTTGGTCGTCAACCCCATGTCGAATGTGGCGAACAGTTTTGCCTCCCGCGAAGGATGGGTGTCCTCGCGAGTGAAGGGCACCATTACCGGTGCCGGACGCGAAGACGTCCAATCAGCCATCTTGGAACAAGTGTTGATCATCGGCTGCCAAGTCGATGTCTCCGATGGCGCCACCCTCGGCCTCGCGACGTCGATTGGGCCGAACGCCAGCGTCAACATCAGCGGCGTCCCCAGCGCCAGCATCGGCGGCAGCGCCTCAGTCGCACCAAGCATCAGTTCCAAACTCGCCCCCGGCAAAATCAGCGAATTCAGCCTCGGCAAAAAAACCCTGCAAACCGATCACGCCTCCATCAGAGCCAAAAAAATCCGAGTCTCAGTAGATGGATGTGTAGGACCGACCACGGTCAGGTTACTGGCTCGTTTCTCGGTGTCTACCAAGACTTCTGACGACACCACCACCGTCTACTCAGCCCGCATGTGGCTCTAACAACCAGGGGGAAGCAACTAACCATGAAGACCACACCAGCCCGCACACGGGCACCGATCACGGGTCTACTTGCCCGCATCACCGCAGTCCTGGCACTCGCCGTCGCACTGGCGATCGCCGTCCTCGCCATCCCGACCGCCTCAGCAGAAACACCCGCCGAACGCTGCGCCCGCGAAACCAACACCTACAACACTGCGTGGAAACAATCCTGGGTCGCCACCCACCCCGGCAAAACCATCTCCGACGCACCCGCACCACCCGTCCCATACACCTGCCAAAACCCAAACACCACCACCCCCACCACACCCAGCACCGCACCACCAGCAACATTGCCAGGAACCACAACAGCAACACCAGGGCCAGGCCCCAACATGGGTGTCCACGCGCCCACCGACATACCTGCTCCTGGCAAAACGCCCATCGTGCGGGCACCAAGAAACACAACAAGCGAGTCTCCGAACACCGAGAGAGTCAAACCGCGTCAGCGAACATCAGCCTCCACGACTGCCGCACCTGACCGTCAAACGCCGGAACCAGTACCTACCGCCCTTGTCAGAAAACCTCTGAGCAATGTAGACCATAGTTTGTGGCACGATGCTAATGACGGTCACACAAAGGTCGAACCATTTGGCGACCGCTGCGAGGATGGATACCATCGCAACAACTACGGACTGGGCTTTGGCCCATGTTATCCTGACTACGACTACAATGTTACGAGCACCGAGTACGTGGACCACGTAATCGGAGAGACTCCAATCTACATTTGTGGATACAAGTTGAAATGCGACAAGACGGAAAAGACTGCGTCAACCACCACTACCACCGAGGAAGTTGGCGGCCAGTTAGGTGGAACAGCAGGTTCGGCAGCGGCAGCTTCTGTCAATGCCTCGGTCACTGCAAAGTACGGAATAAGCACCACTAAGACAGTAGAATACGGTAATGCCTACTCCTTCGACACAGGTGAGTTGAAGCCTGGTGAGACGTTGATGGCGTACCCGGCGTACAACATCTACCGTGTTACTGCAGACAAATACAATACTCAGACAAAGCAGGTCGAGGGTACCGAAACTTATATAGTCAAGGTGCCGATCGAGGGAATGACTACCAAGGTCGAGAGGCTATAAGTAATGAAAAAGCGAATTCTCATTCCGGCCGCCGCTGTTGTGCTAGTAATTGCAGGAATTTTGGCATTCTTCCTTTTTCGCCCTAGCGACAGAGTGGAATTACCCAATATTTCCGCCAACACGTCACCGGTGAAACCGCATACCGTAAATTTCATCGACTTAATAGGCCTCTCCCCTGCGAAGGCAGAGAGTAGTCTCGGATATCCGGGGAACAATCTGATAGATGGCCCACCTCAGTTAATCGGCCAAGACGACACGGTTGACTTCAACAAGCCTGTGATAGTCACCGCAGTGTGCTACGAATCAAAGATTCAAGACGAAAAATACTCTGGCTCACTAGTATTCGAGGTCGCCAATCCCGGGCAAGTTAGATCCGACGAGTTATCCAAACTCAGGAAGTATGTTTACGAAGATCGTCAACTACATATCAAGGCGAAGACTGGTTGTTACGGCAATACAATCGGAATCCCAGTCGATAGAAGCTGACCGTCACCACACGTTCGAGCGCCCCGGAATTGATCTACGCATCCGGGGCGCTGGTTCGTCTTAGCTGTATTTCGTTTTCGGCGTGATACCCACCAACACGGGCGTGCCGTTCACAGTGATACTGCCGTCGAGCAGTTCCCCACGTAAGAACGTCGCACCATTCCAAATACCATAATGGGTGACATTGGTCGATGCCGGAACCAGCAGGTCGCCTGTCGTGCCCGTCGAAACCGCCTTACCCGTGTCAGCTCCGGCACCGTCCACCGATGTCGACCACGACTACCTCACAGCCGACCAGGTAGACGCGCTTGCCTTTGAGGTCAGCCGAAACGCCGAAGTCGTTTTCCTGCTTGCGTTCACAGGCCTTCGATGGGGTGAGTTTGCAGCGCTGCGCCCTCGCGACATCGACCTTGAACGCCGTCGACTGCACATCACCCGTTCAGCGTCGAAGGTCAACAGCGCATCCGTTATCGGTCCGACTAAAACCTGGGAACGGCGTTCAGTCGCGGTGCCCGGCTTTGTGGTGGATATGGTCGCTCCCCTGGTAAGCGAGACTGCGAACCAAAACGCGCTGATATGGCAGCGCCGAGACAGCACGCCACTACGCCCGCCGACGACAACCCACTGGTTCGGCAAGGCCGTCCATCGTCTCGCAAAACCCATGAAGCATCCCAAAACCGGCGAGTACCTAAGAGACGAAGACGGCCGATTGATCCCAACGACCGACTTTCCAATCCTCAGTGTGCACGACCTCCGACATACCGCAGCATCCCTGATGATCGCGACCGGCGCGAACGTCAAGACCGTTCAACGCCAATTGGGCCATAAGTTCGCCACCATGACCCTCGATAACTACGGCCATCTGTTCGATGATGACCTCGATTCGGTCGCCGTGGCCCTGGACCGGCCACACGCCACCAAGATAGAAACGGGCCAAAAACGGGCCAAAGATGCTGTCGCGGCTGTATCGAGCGACCAAAAAAACGCCCTACCTGCGTAAACAGGTAGGGCGCTTTCGTGGAGCTGCCGGGAATCGAACCCGGGTCCTTCGTCGTGTTGATGGGGCTTCTCCGTGTGCAGTCCGCTGCGCCTCTACTCGGATCTCTCAGTCACGCGAACAAGCCGAGATGACGATCCCAGTCGCTGTTGGTTGTCCCGTCCTCCCCCGCGACCGGCGAGGACGGTGAGCTCCCGAAAATGATGCCGGGGACCGGGCTGAGAGCACGTCCGGGCCGACAGACTAGCCTGGCTGCTTAGGCAGCGAGGGCGTAGTCGCGCTGATTCTTATCGGCGCTTAATTGGTTGCTGCGACGCTCATACGGTGGTCTCCAGCCTGCACCGACACGCTTCCCCCATCTCGACGCACGCAGTCGAAACCGTTCAGCCCCGAGAGGGATCCACCACTGGTGTGGCGGACTATTAATACTAACAACACTGACCGCCAACTTCATCCCATTTGCCTCCGCAGGGCTCCACCTGCGGAAACTTCTCCGCGCTACGGCCCCGACGGCAGGCGAGAACGAGACTTGAAAGTCAGACGATCTCCAACAACGCGGTGTCGCCAGGTGCGACCCGAACCGCCAGGGCGCCGTCGCGCGCCTGATACCTCTTCGACGTCCACACATCGACGCCCGCGACGGTGTCGCCGGTCAATCCTAACGACGCCAGCGATACCGAGATCAGCTTTGGCTTCGACGTCCGGTTGGTCATCGACACCGCAAGGCCCTTCTGCCCGATCGCTCGTGACCACACCTCGGCATCACCGGCCACCGGTGCACCGGAGACCGCACGCGCATCTTGATCCAACGCGATCATCGCCCTGTTCGCGACAGTGGCAACATTCTCCGAGGACAGACGTGTCAGATCGGTACCGAGCATCAGCGGTGCGGCCAACATCGCCCATAACGACATCTGCGTACGCGCATGCGACGCACTCAATCCCTGACCGACGACCAGCATGTCGGGATCGTTGAAGGCGTCAACACGGGTACGCGGCGCCACCAGCCCGACCGCGTCGGCGATAGTCGACACGCTCTGAAAGTTCGGCGCGATGTCATTGGTAACCCGCGTCATCGTTGCCACCCCGCCCCAGTCGAAGGCCTGTCCGGGTGGTGTGCCGGCCACTCCACTGTTGGGGTTAATACTCAGCACCATTGGTCGCCCGACTGTGCGCAACGCGTTGCGCCAGGCGGTGAATGCCTCGACTTGATCCTCATGCCGGCCGTTACTCGAACACCAATCGGATTTGACGAAGTCAGCACCCCACGACGCCAGTGTGGCGGCGTCGCGTGTTTCAACGCCCCGGCTGCCGGTCGCGCCGGGGTAGACGCCTTGGTATTGCGTACAGGTCTTATCGCTCGCGCCGACATACAGTCCAAACTTCAGCCCGCGCGCGTGCACATACTGGCCCAATGCTGCCATCCCACTTGGGAAACGCGTTGGATCCGCTTGCAGCGCACCGTCTTCGGCTCGATCCGAGGCATTCCAGCAATCATCGACGACGACATAGCGGTATCCCGCGTCGCGAAGTCCCGACGAAACCAGCGCATCGACTTGTGCCCGGACCTGCGCCTCGGTCACCGAACAGCCGAATGGCTGCCAACTGTTCCACCCCATCGGCGGCGTCGCGGCGACCCCTGGCAATGCGACGCCGTCACCACCAACCCGGCCGGGCGGATCTGCCACGCAAGCGGTGACGATGACCGCCGACAGCAAAGCTGTCAGCGCTAGGCTCAGGCGGATTAACCGTCGTCGCACTGAAAAGGGTTCTCCTACATACCTTTTACGCGGCGTCCCACTTCGCGCTCGACCTCGCGTCGGGCCGTGCGCTGGGCGATATCGTGTCGTTTGTCGTGTGCCTGCTTACCGCGAGCAAGTGCCAGCTCCACTTTGACCTTACCGTCACTGAAGTACATCGACAGTGGCACCAGAGTGAGGTTGCCGTCCCGGATCTTGCCGATCAGAATGTCGATTTCCCGGCGATGCATCAGCAACTTGCGATTGCGTCGCGGCGCATGATTCGTCCACGAGCCGTTCCCGTACTCGGCGATATGCAAAGCGCGTAACCAGATTTCGCCGTCGTCGACGGTGGCGAAGGCATCGACCAACGAGGCCTTACCTTCGCGCAGGCTCTTCACCTCGGTACCGAGCAGCGCGATACCCGCCTCGTAGGTATCGATAATCGCGTAGTTGTGTCGCGCCTTACGATTGGTCGCGATCACTTTGCGACCTGTTTCCTTCACCACTGTCGTAGCCGTTCCTTGTCCGGGTGTGCCCGCACGCTGCGAGCGCCCACCGCTAGATCACTCGCGAACGTACCAGCGCAACGTGACATACGACGTGACGCCGGACAACGCGATGCCGCCGAGGACCAGCCATGGGGACACGAACAATACGTCCGAATTGGTAATGCGCGCAAGGATATTTACGCCGTACAGATCGTGCAGCGCGTTCTCGAAGAACAGCACCTTGGCCGCGAATAGTCCGCCGATCGCCAGCAGCGAACCGATCAATGCGGCGAACACTGCTTCCAACAGGAACGGCAGCTGGGTATACCAGCGCGTCGCGCCGACCAACCGCATGATCGATACCTCGGTGCGTCTGGTGTACGCAGCGATCTGAACCATGTTGATAATCAACATGATTGCTGAAATCGCCAGCACCACGGCGATGACGAACGCCGCGTTTCGCACGCCATCGAGCACGCTGAAGATCCGCTTGACGAGATCGCGCTGGTCGAGCACACCGTCGACGCCAGGGGCCTTCTGATACTTGTCGAGCACGTCACCGAAGCGGCCCGGATCACTCATCCGGACTTTCAGCGATGCGGGCAGGGTCGTCTCATCGACGATGTCGGGGGTGTCTTTGAACGTGTTCTTGGCGATTTTGAACGCCTCAGCACGATCGATGAACGTAACCTTGGCCACTCCCGGCTCGTTCTGGAGCTGGGTTCGCAGGGTCGAGCAGGGGTCGGCGGTGCAGCCGGGATCACGATCGGCGACATCGTCGTTGATCCAGAACTGCATCTCGACACGATCGAGGAAGATCTTCTGACTCTTGTCCGCCATCTGGATAACCAGCAGTCCAGCGCCGAACATCCCCAGTGTGATAGCGGTCGTCAGGATCATCGCGATCGTCATGGTGACGTTGCGACGCAGTCCGTTCAGGACCTCACTGATGATGAAATTCGCTCGCATGCTCTCCTCAGATTCCAGTGGTTGGGCTTCGACTTTGGCGACTGTCAGCCGATGCCGTAGATGCCCTGGACGTCGTTGCGGACCAGTTGCCCTGCGTCGAATTCGATGACTCGGCGTCGCATCGCGTCGACGATCTGTCGGTCGTGCGTGGCCATCACGACGGTGGTACCGCGACGATTGACGCGGTCGAGCACGTCGACGATCTCTTGGCTGGTGTCAGGGTCGAGGTTGCCGGTTGGTTCGTCGGCGAGCAGCAGCAGCGGGCGGTTCACGATGGCCCGGGCGATCGCGACGCGTTGCATCTCACCACCGGACAGCTCATAGGGCATCCGATTGAGTTTGCCTTCCAAACCGACATACTCGAGCACCTCCGGAACAGCCTTCGCGATGGTGGCGGGCGATTTGCCGATCACCTCAAGCGCGAAGGCCACGTTCTCGGCGACGGACTTCTGCTGCAACAGCCGAAAGTCCTGAAAGACGCAGCCAATCGACTGGCGCAACTTGGGCACCATGCGTGCCTTCATCGCGTTGACGTGGAAGTCCCCAACGTAAACATCACCCGATGACGGCTTGTCCTCTTTGAGTAACACCCGGAAGAAGGTCGACTTACCCGACCCGGACGGCCCGATCAAAAACGCGAACTCCCCCTTGTCCAATTCAAGAGTCAAATTCGACAGCGCAGGGCGGGCCGAGGCTTTGTACTTCATCGTGACGTCCGACAGCTTGATCACGAGATGTCAGTGTAGCGATGGCGACTGAGAACTCTCCTCAGGCTTCGACTTCCTGGGCGTGTTACCGCTGAGGCACTTGTGACTGAGGCGATTGGGGCGTTGTCTGCGTCTGCGGGATCAGCTGAGTCGGCAATGGGATACCGGGGACGCCCGGCACCGTCGGCGTAGTCGACGTCTGGGCACTACCGTCGGGCGTCCGCTGGACCGTCGAGCGAGTCGATGACGCACTCGGCCGTTCCGAGGACTCCGTCGTCGATGTCGTCGAAGTGCGAGTTTCGGAGGGCTCTGGCGTCACACTCGTCGCCACGGGACGACGCACCTGATTGGTCGCGTTTTCCGCATCCTGAGTCTCGTAATAGGACAGCGCGGATCCGTACAACACGAGCAGTCCGACGAACGCGAGCACCATGGCGACCGTCGTAGTGCGGATCCGAGTGCGGTAGATATGGCGATAGTCGCGACGCCGCGGCGTCGGCGACGCGCCCTGTGTACTCGTCGGTTCGTCACTCATCGTCACGTCCTTGGTCCACGTCGAGCCCGGTCGGCGGCGTCGAAGCCGATACCACGTCGCGTCCCGGCGCGATCGTGATGCCCGCGCGGGCAAGTGCCCGGATAATTCGTGCGCGCAACGCCCGGCTGATTTCAAATTGCTTACCCGGCAGGGTTCTCGCGACCATCCGCACCGTCATCGAATCGAGTTCGAGATTGGTGACGCCGAGCGGTGCGGGAGCGTCGAGCAAGAGTTTGTGCATCTGGCGGTCATTGAAGAAGTCGGTTCCGACTCGCGCGAGAATCTCGTTGACCTGGCCGATGTCGGCCTCGGCGGGAATCGGGATGTCGACGACCGCTCGAGCCCAATCCTTCGACAGATTCGTCGATTTCACGATCTGCCCGTTGGGTACGGTCACCACTTCGCCATCGCTCGTACGCAGTTTGGTGACTCGCAGGTTGACGTCTTCGACAGTCCCCTCAGCCAGGCTGCCGCCGGTCAAGGCGAGTTCCACTACGTCGCCGTAGCCGTATTGCTTCTCGGTGACGATGAAGAAGCCCGCGAGTAGGTCCTGCACCACTCGCTGCGCGCCGAAACCGAGGGCCGCACCGACGACCGCACCGGGGCCGACGAGGCTGGTGACCGGAAGGCCGAAACACATCAGAATCTGCAAACCCGCGACCAGAACCACGATGCCGATCGTCGACCAGGCCAGCACCTGCAGCAGGGCCCGACGATGTTTGGTTGATTCGGTACGCACGATGAGATCGCTACCGTCGAATTCGCGGTCGATCTTCTTCTCGTAGCGGGCCAACGCCCAGTTGACGAAGCGAATGATAATGGCGGCGGCCAACACCCACAGCGCTATCTCCACCCCGTTGGTTGCGAACCAGCGAATCAGTCTGCTGGTGCCGGCCGGTGCGGTGACGTTCGCCAATACATCGTGTGCGGCGAACAATGCGCCGCTACCCATCGGCATTGGCCATCCGCCAGCGGATGCCGGCTTCGATGAACTTGTCCAACGAGCCGTCGAGCACGTTGGTTGGGTTGTTGTCCTCGACGTTGGTCCGTAGGTCCTTCACCATCTGATAGGGATGCAGGACATACGAGCGCATCTGATTGCCCCAGCTCGACCCACCATCGCCCTTGAGCGCATCCATCTCGGCCCGCTCTTCCAGACGCTTGCGTTCGAGCAGTTTGGCCTGCAACACCCGCATCGCCGCCGCCTTGTTCTGCAACTGGCTCTTCTCGTTCTGACAGGTCACGACGATGCCGGTCGGGATGTGGGTGAGTCGAACCGCCGAGTCGGTTGTGTTGACCGACTGTCCACCCGGACCTGACGATCGATAGACATCGACCCGCAAATCGTTCTCGCTGATGTCGATATGGTCGGTGGTTTCCACCACCGGCAGCACCTCGACCTCGGCGAATGACGTCTGCCGCCGTCCCTGGTTGTCGAATGGACTGATCCTGACCAGCCGATGGGTGCCTTGTTCCACCGACAGCGTGCCGTACATATACGGAGCTTTCACGGTGAAGGTCGCACTCTTGATACCCGCTTCTTCGGCGTAGGAGGTGTCGTAGACCTCGACGCCGTAACCGTGCTGCTCAGCCCAGCGGATATACATCCGCATCAACATCTGCGCCCAATCCGCGGCGTCGATACCACCGGCACCGGAACGGATGTTGACCAGCGCATCACGCGGGTCGTATTCGCCCGCGAGCATCGTCTTGACTTCCATCGCCTCGATGTCGGTGCGCAGGGATGCGCGTTCGGAATCGGCGTCGGCGATGGCGGCAACGCGGTCGTCGCCTTCCTCGGCGTCGGCGAGCTCGTAGTGGACCGGCAGATCGTCCAGGCGTTGGCGGAGTTCACTGACTTTGCGCAGTTCACTCTGCGCGTGGGACAACTCGCTGGTCACCTTCTGCGCGTGATCCTGGTCATTCCACAGCTCGGGATCGGATGCCTGCATCTCGAGCTCGTCGATCCGACGGCCCAACTCCTCCAGATCGAGCACCTTCTCCACAGTGGTCAAGGTGGTGTCCAGGGATTCGAGATCTGCGATTACGTCGGGATGCACGATTAACCAGGATACCGGCCACTCACCGCGCCTACGCGGGTGGCAACGATCCGATCCGCCAGCTGGAGTCCACTTTGCCGGGCTTGTAGAACACCGGGAGGTCGTCGCCCGGGCGAGGCCACGGGTCACGTTCCAGGTTGAGCACGGTTGTGGTGTACACGTCGGTCGGCGCGGTGGTCGGCCCGACGATGGTGCCGGAAATAGTCGCGTAGACCTCGCCTTTCGAGTCGGCTTCGGCCGGTCGATCGCTCACTCCGGTCACGGTCAGCGTGCCAGCCTCGAACTGCGCGGCCTGTTGAGGTGAGAGTTGTCGCGGACGCCGACCGCGTTGCAACTGGAGAATAAGCGCCACGGCGCCGGCTGCGAGGATGACGGCGAACGCGATCTGAATCCACATGCTCGCTACCCTAGTCGTCATGTCCGACTCTGCCACCTACTCCGACGTCGCCGACGACCTCGCCGTCGCACTGTCGATCGCCGATGCCGCCGACGCGCTGACACTCGCCAGGTTCGGGTCGATCGACTTGCGCGTGGACACCAAGCCGGATCTGACTCCGGTCTCCGACGCCGACCTGGCAGCTGAAACCCTTGTGCGCGAACTACTTTCGCAACATCGATCCGACGACGCCGTCCTCGGCGAGGAGTTTGGCGGCACCGCGTCGTTTCAGGGTAGGCAATGGATCGTCGATCCGATCGACGGCACCAAGAATTTCGTCCGGGGCGTTCCGGTCTGGGCGACCCTGATCGCTCTACTCGACGACGGCGTACCGATCGTCGGGGTGGTATCCGCGCCGGCCTTGAAACGCCGTTGGTGGGCAGCAACTGGAGTTGGCGCATTCGCGAGCTTCGACAACGCTGCGCCCCAACGTATTTCGACGTCGGGGGTCAGCACTCTGGCAGACACCAGTCTGGCCTTCTCCAGCCTATCCGGCTGGAAGGACCGCGGGCTACGCGACAAATTCATCGACCTCACCGACACCGTATGGCGGGTCCGCGGCTATGGCGATTTTCTCAACTACTGTTTCGTCGCCGAGGGCGCCGTGGATGCCACAGCCGAACCCGAAGTCTCCCTGTGGGATCTGGCCGCGCTCGACATTCTCATTCGCGAGGCCGGAGGCCAATTCACCTCGCTGGAAGGCGTGGCCGGTCCGCACGGCGGGAGCGCGGTCGCCACCAATGGTTTGCTGCACGACGAGGTTCTCACCGCACTCGGAGCGGACTGACGCGCGATTCGGGTAGCGTAGGGCCGGGCGTGCAGGAACGCCCGGTGTCCGCCCGAAGAGGCTCAGCCTCCCTGCTTGACTTTGAGTTATCCGACCTCTTCTCTGCCTGGTCTCGCGGACATCGGGCTTACGAGAGGAGGCCGTCATGGCCAGCACACTTCCCGATAACCCGTCACTCGAGTGGCTCCGACACGAAGCGCGTCGGCTTCAGCGAGCGGTGCGACAAGGTGATCCCGAAGCGGTTACAACGGTGCGGCAACACCATCCGCATGCCGAAATCGCTTTGGCGAGTGAGCAATTCGCGCTTCACGGCGCCCAGCTGACGATGGCGCGACGGTACGGCTTCAGCGGGTGGGCGGCACTTGTCCGGTATTTGCGAGTTGCCGCCGGTCTCGGCACCGATCCGGCGGCGCTGGACGAGAGCGAGCTCGAACCGGCCGACCATTTTTGCTCGCTCGCCTCACTGCGCTACGACGGCACTGACGAGCCGCCGCGTTGGCAGATGGCGGCCGATCTCCTGGTCGCCGATCCCGACTTGGTTGACCGGAATATTTGGGTTGCCGCGTCGGCCGCCGACCCGGTCGCACTCGCGCGGCAGTTGACGGCGCAGCCCTCGCTCGCAATGTCGAAGGGTGGGCCGTATCGTTGGACTCCATTGATGTACCTCACTTACAGTCGCGTGCCGCTCGGTCGCACTCGGGATGAAACTCTTTCCGCCACAACGCTTCTCCTCGACGCCGGCGCCGACCCCAATGCTGGATACCTGTGGTGTGGACTATCCACGCCATTCACCGCACTCACCGGAGTATTCGGCGAAGGCGAGCAAGGCGCGGGCCGTCAGCCTCAACACCCGTTCGCCGATGCGCTGGCTACGCTCCTGCTGGAACGAGGCGCGCACCCGGTTGACCAGCAAGCCCTCTACAACAGGATGTTCCGGCCCGACAATTCGCATCTGGAACTCCTATTCACTCACGGGCTTGCTGACGCTGACCCGAGCCCGTGGGAACGCCGCCTCGGCGAGGCTATGGAGACCCGCGAACAAATGTGGAAACGGCAAATCGACTGGGCGGGTGAGCGTGGGTACTCCGCTCGGTTGGATCTACTCAGCCAGCACGGAATCGATACCTCAGGCGCCGATCTGACGATATCCACCTTCCCGTTGGACCCGAACGCATTGGATAACGAAGGAGCAACCCCACTACATCAAGCGGCATGGGCTGGCGATCTTCCGTTAATCCGCCGGCTTCTCGAGGCTGGCGCGGACCCAACCATCTGCGATATGCGTTACGGCACAACGCCCCTCGACTGGGCCGAGCACGCCTACCAATCCGAGGCCGCAGAGCTGCTTCGGGCCTATCGGCGCGACTGAGTGCCGACGTGCTAGCGGCCGGCAGTCATCTCACCGAGTCTCGATACACCGGCGACCTCGCAAGCTCGGTCGACGGCACTCGACCACCCGGGGCCGCTAGACCTCCGCCGCGACCCGCTCTTCGAGAACCACGAATTGTGTTGCGGCGTCTTTCATTTCATCAAGTCGCGCGTTGTGCACCGCAATTCCCGCCGCTGACAACACCGCCTGATGAATGGGAACCGCAACCCTCGGCGCGACACCTTGCAGGTAGTCGACCGATTCACTGAGTTTCATCCACGGCGCAGCGGCGGGCAACGCGAGGACGTCGATCTTCTCGAACGGGATGTAGAAGGAGTCGCCCGGATGCAGCAGCGCGCCGGAGGTCGACTCGGCGTCGATGATGTAGGCAGCATTGTCGACGACGGGGATCGCCGGATGAATCACCGCGTGCCGCCCGCCGGTCACGCGTACCGTCACCACCCCGACATCGAAGGTGTCACCCGAGTGCGCGGCCGTCCACTCGCCCGCCGTACCTGACTCGTTCAACTGCGCGGTCGTCTGCGGGTCCGCGTAGCGAACCGCATCCGGATTCGCCCCGACCAGAGCGGGCAATCGGTCGACGTCGGCGTGATCGGGGTGTTGGTGAGTGATGAGAATGGCAGCTAACCCGGTCAGCTCCTCGAAGCCCGCCGAGAGCGTACCCGGATCGAAAAGGATTCTGGTGTCATCGAATTCGGCGAGAAGGCAGGAATGTCCGAAGTGAGTGAGACGCATAACTAGATCATCGCAGCCGACAAGGCGTCGTGGGAAGGATTGCCACCGGCTAGTCGGGGTTTGGCGACAATTATTGTCGCGTAGCCAGTCCAGCTGTAGGGTAAATTTGTTCGCACACCCGTGCGAAGATATCGGTTCATCTGAAACATCGAGCACCCATCCGAGAAAGGCCAACTCATGCCACCGCGCCGGTCCGCATCCGCGTCGCTGACACCTGACGATCTCGCCGCACTCGCGACCGCCGTTGCCGACGGGAAGCAGCCAACGGTGTACCTCCGCGAAGGCACCCCGAGCCTCGGTCTGACACCTGGCGCATCCGCGCGTGTGCTGGCGGTGTCGGGGCAGACGGTGACCGTCAAGCCGCGCGGTGTCGATGACGAACTCCCCTTCGAGGCTGACGAACTCCGGCTGACCAAAACCGATACACCACAACCTGACAAGGCAAAGAAGGGCAAGGCGAACAGTTCGGCGACGGCGGAGAAACCGGCTGCACCGGCAAAGACCGCGGCACCCGCGAAACCCGCTCGCCGTACCGGCGCCAAGAAGCCACCGGCATCGGTCACCGTGACGATCTACGGATCGCCGGATAATACGTGGTCGGTGTCGGTCACTCGCGGTGGACGTAAGCCCACCCGATCACGAAGTGTCACACCGGATTGCGCCGAAGCGGCGATAGGCGAACTCGATGACTCTCCGGCGCGGGACGCGGCGTCAGCGGTACTCAACGCGGCGCGCGATGAAGCTCGGCGCCGAGTCGACGAGCTGAGTCGCGAACTCGCGGCTGCCCAGGAAGAACTGGCAGCACTCGCGCCTAAGTGATCGTCGGGAACCATCCGGTGCCGCGGATCGTGTCGATGATTCGCACACCTCCGTAGAGCATCCACACACCCAAGATCATCATCGCCGCTGGCTTTGTCAGCCATGACCCGAGTTTGCTCAGAACGGCCGGGCGGCGGGCGACAAGCGACCAGCCGGCGATCACCACCGCCACCAATCCGACAACGAAGAAGATCGGGCCGAAGAGGTTGAAGGAGAACGCCCGCGGAATGTCGCCGTGGGCAAACAGCACAAAGCTGCGGGTCAAACCACACGCCGGACACGGCCAGCCGGTCATCTCCCGGAATGGACATAGACTCGGACCAGACGTCACACTCGCGGGTGACCACGCACCCGCGATGCCAAAAACCGCCGCTCCGGTGGCGAATACCGCAACCGCCGGAAGCGCCGAGACCCACGCGGAACGCTGCGTCGGGACGATCGGAGGCTGGCCGGGATACATGTGACCAATGTATCGGGCTACACGTGACATCTTCCTTACTCAGTAGTAAGGTTGGTACTTACTAGGGAGTAAGAACCCGTCTTCGCTGGCCTAACGACCAGCAACACCCACCCACCCCCTCGAGAAGCAGCTGGTGACAATGACAACCTCGACCGAGCCCAACGACACCTCAGCGGTCGGCAAGAATCCGCGCAAGCGCTCCGCGATCGGCACCGCCATGCGCGTGCTGACCAGCGTGACCGGATCGGATTTCGCCGAGAAGTACAAGCTGCGCGAGCCGATCAACCGCATCGCCTACGAAGGCACCAAGACTGGATTCCAGACGCTCGGCGCCGCAAACCGCGCGTTCAAGGCGGCGCAAGGTGGCGATGGCAAGGCCAAGCGCCTGCCGACCACCCCCAAGGACTACTTCAACCTGACCCCCGACGACGAGCAGCAGATGATCGCTGAAACCGTCAAGGAGTTCAGCACCGAGATCTTGCGGCCGGTCGCCTACGACGCCGACACCGCGGCAACCGCTCCCGACGACATCTTGAAGCGTTCGGCCGAGCTCGGTATCACCATGATCAACGTGCCGGAGGAGTTCGAGGGCGCGGCCAGCGAACGTGGCGTGATTACCAATGCGCTCGTCGCCGAGGCAATGGCATACGGCGACATGGGTCTGGCACTTCCGCTACTCGCCCCCAGTGGCGTCGCCACCACGCTGACCAACTTCGGCTCCGACGCCCAACAGCGCACCTACCTGCCGGACTTCGCGGGCGAGAATGTACCGCAGTCGGCCGTGGTGATCGCCGAGCCCAAGCCACTCTTCGATGCGTTCACCTTGTCCACCAAGGCGACTCGGGTGCCAAGTGGCTACCGCCTCAACGGCGTCAAGTCCTTTGTTCCGGCCGCCGGTTCGGCTGAGCTGTTTATCGTCGGCGCACAACTCGACGGTCGTCCGGCACTGTTCATCGTCGAATCCGATACCAAGGGTCTGATCGTCGAAGCCGATCCCGGCATGGGCGTGCGCGCCGCCGGCATGGGCCGTCTGCTGCTGCAAGACGTCGCGGTTCCGGCCGGTGCACTACTGGGTGAACAAGAAGGCAACGAGGCGTTCGCGGCATACCGCGATGTCGTGCGGTTGTCTCGCCTGGGCTGGTCGGCACTGGCGATGGGCACCGCCCGCGCTGTGCTCGACTACGTGATTCCTTATGTCAACGAACGCGAGGCATTCGGTGAACCGATCGCCAACCGCCAGGCGGTTGCTTTCATGGTCGCCAATATCGCGACCGAGGTCGATTCGATCCGCCTGGTGACCCTGCGTGGCGCCGCCCGCGCCGAACAGGGCCTGTCCTTCGCTCGCGAAGCAGCTCTGGCCCGCAAGCTCACCATCGACAAGGGCCTGCAGATCGGTCTCGACGGTGTCCAACTGCTCGGCGGACATGGCTTCACCAAGGAGCATCCGGTTGAGCGCTGGTATCGCGATCTGCGCGGTGCCGGCATCGGCGAAGGCATCGTGGTCCTTTAAGGGCACACGAAAGTACTTGGGAGACAACATAATTATGGCAATCAACCTCGAACTGCCCCGCAAACTCGATACCACGATCGATCAAGCTCATCAGGCTGCGGCACAGATCTTCCGACCCATCTCGCGGAAATACGACCTGCGTGAGCACGCGTACCCGATCGAGCTGGACACCCTCGCGAGTCTTTATGACGGACTCTCGGCAGCTGGTGCCGCTGGCGCTGGCGCCGACGGTGGACGCAGCCAGGAGAAGAAGCAGCCAGCCAAGGCCGAGGGCACGGTACAAAACGGCGGCAATATGCAGTCGGTGCTCAACGCTCTGGAGACCTCGTGGGGTGATGTCGGCCTGATGCTCACCATTCCCTACCAGGGACTGGGCAATGCGGCGATCGCAGCCGTGGCAACCGACGACCAGCTCAAAGACTTCGGCAAGGTGTGGGCCGCGATGGCCATCACTGAGCCGAGCTTCGGTTCCGACTCGGCCGCGGTGACTGCCACCGCGACTCTCGACGGCGACGATTACGTCATCAACGGCGAGAAGATCTTCGTCACCGCGGGTTCGCGGGCGACCCACATCGTCGTATGGGCCAGCGTCGACAAGAGTGCCGGTCGTGCGGCGATTAAGAGCTTCGTGGTGCCGCGCGAGCACCCCGGAGTCACCATCGTGCGCCTGGAACACAAGCTGGGCATCCGCGTCTCGGACACCGCGGTGATCCGCTTCGAAGACTGCCGCATCCCGAAGTCGCACCTGCTCGGCTCGCCGGAAGTCGACACCAAAAAGGGTTTCGGCGGGGTCATGCAGACCTTCGACAACACCCGCCCGATGGTGGCCGGTATGGCGGTCGGCGTGGCACGCGCCGCCCTCGAAGAACTGCGGCGCATCCTGGAGGACGAGGGCATCGAGATCGACTACGACCGCCCTGCGGCCGATCAGCACGCGGCGGCCGCCGAGTTCATTCGCCTCGAAAGTGATTGGGAGGCTTCGTATCTGCATACGATGCGGGCCGCCTGGATGGCTGACAACAAGCAGCCGAACTCCACCGAGGCTTCGATGTCGAAGGCCAAGGCCGGGCGGACCGTCACCGACATCACCAATAAGACGGTCGAGTTGGTCGGCACCCTCGGTTACTCCGAACGGCTCCTCCTGGAAAAGTGGGCGCGCGACTCGAAGATCCTCGACATCTTCGAAGGCACCCAGCAGATCCAGAATCTGGTGATCGCGCGACGCGTGCTGAATAAGAGCAGCGCCGAGCTGAAGTAACCCCTTCCGCAATCTGTCATACAGCCCCGCCGAATCACATCGGCGGGGCTGTTGTGTTGCGTGACACATTACGTTAGATTCTTCAAAGTGAAACAGCCGTGTTTCACACTTAGAGTTGGGGAAAGCTTTGAGAGCCCGTATTTTCGCCGTCGTCAGCGCCTCGCTGGTCGCCGCCTGCTGCCTGGGTGCCGCACCCGTGGTCGCCGCACCGACCTCGACGTCATCACCAACGTCGCCCGCTGTACGTGTCACGCCCGCGCCTGCCGTTCCACTACCCCCGGAACTCGACCCGGCCTTCTATCGCCCACCGGCGGCAAAGGTGGCCGCCGCACAGCCCGGTCAGATCCTGGCCGCGCGGCGAATCAATGTGGCGACATTCGGCGTGATCCCGCTCAACGTCGACGGCTGGCAGGTGTCCTACCGCTCGACCGACAGCCGCGACAACCCGATCGCCGCGGTCACCACACTCCTCAAACCGCGCGGCGGCACCAAGGGACCACGCAAGGTGGTTTCGGTGCAGTTGGCCGAGGACTCCACCGCTGGGTACTGCTCACCGTCGTACACCGTGCAACAGTGGTCGGTCAGCTCCTTCGCCGGACAGATAGTGGTGCCAGCCGAAATGCTTATCGCGCAGGGCATGCTCGCTCAAGGCTGGGCGCTCTCCATACCGGACCACCAGGGCCCGAATAACGCCTACGCCGCCGGCCCGCTGGGCGCCCGCATCACCCTCGACGGTCTGCGCGCCGCCAAGAACTTCGCACCCATCGGCATCACCGATTCGTCGCCGATAGGGATGTACGGATACTCCGGCGGAGCGATCGTCACGGGTCACGCGGCCGAACTCAAGTCCTCCTACGCGCCAGAACTTAATATCGTCGGCGCCGCAGAGGGGGGCATTCCCGCTGATCTCAAGGTGGTCTTGAAAGCCGCTCAGAATAACGTCACCAGCGGCTTGGTGATGGGCGCGGTGCTCGGCCTGAGTAAGGAATACCCGGACTTCAAGCGCTTTCTCGATCGCCAGATGAATCCGGTAGGCAAGGCTCTGATGGCGGTCAAAGAGCCGCTGTGCGTGCAGTACACCAGCTCGCTCCTACCTTTCCTGAACATCAGCGGCTTCCTCAACTGGCCTGGCGACCCGCTCAACGCTCCAGCCGTGAAGAAGGTGTTCAACGACACCCGAATGGGCAAGTCGACCCCGTCGATGCCGATGTACATGTGGAACTCAGCCCTCGACGAGATCATTCCGGTCGGGCAGGTCAACACCTTGGTCGCCAAATACTGCCGAGATCCGAAGGCACAGGTCACCTACACACGGGATCATCTGTCCGAGCACATCATCGCCGAGGTATCCGGCGCACCGCTCGCGCTCCTCTGGCTACGCGACCGGCTCGCCGGAAAGCCCGCCCAAAAGGGTTGTCGCACAAGCGATGAACTCAGCATGGCGACTAACACCAAGTGGTGGCCGACCTTCTCGAATGTTATCGGAACCGATCTCGCCGGACTGTTCGGCGCTGCGATCGGGCGCGGGAAGTAGCCGACGACTACCGTGGTGACGGTGGTAGCCGACTCACGCATATACGGGGGCGAGAGCGTCGATGAACGTCGACGCTCTCGTCGCGTACGGTTCCGGGACGCCGCACTGGAATTGTTCGGCGCCAACGGCTACGCCGCGACGCCGGTACCGGCGATCTGCAAGGCAGCGGGTTTGTCGACGCGACAGTTCTATCAGGACTTCTCAGACCGCGAACACTTGCTGCGAGATCTCTACGACTCGATCCAGGACCGGTCCATGACCGCGGTCGCCAATGCGGTAGCCATCGCTCTGCGCGCCGATGCCAACTTGGAGGCGGTATTGCGCGCCGCCGTCGAGGCATTCGTATCGGTCTACGAGGAGGACGCACGGATGACTCGAGTCGCGTTCATCGAAGTGGTCGGCGTTTCGCCAGCGCTCGAAGCTCACCGCCACGAGCGGCGTCAGCAGTGGACCGAGCAGTTGCGGGGCGTACTCCTCGATGCCGAGGCGCACGGTCTACCGGTATCCCATACCGGGCGGCTCGGGTGGGTCGCATATCTCGGCGCTGTTAACGCCGCGATTGTCGAGCGCGCGAATGATCCGTCGATCACCCGCGTGGAGTTGCTCGACACTATGCAAACACTGTTGCGTCCCGGGATCCTCGGCTAGTGAAACACTGAAGTTTCAGATGTCCCGCACACAGAAGCCCCGTCGATGTAAGTTCTATCACTATGGGTCGTCTGTCCAACTTGAGCCGTGTCAGTCAACTATCGAGGCGTCTAGTCGTCACTGCGGTAATCACTGCCGCCGCGTCGTCGGTCCTCACCGCGACGGCGGGTAGCGCATCCGCGCAACCCGCACCTCCCCGAGACGCCTTCTACGACGTCCCGACGAAGGTCGCGGCCGCCGCTCCCGGTGCGGTCTTGCGCAGTCGTCGGGTCAATATCCGTGCGCTGCAACTGTTTCCGGTTCGCGTTCAGGCATGGCAGTTGCTCTATCGCACCGCCGACGCCGACGGAAAGCCCGACGTCGCGGTGACCACCTTGATGATCCCCGAAGGTGCCGCGAAGAAGCGTCCACTACTGTCCTTCCAGGCCGCGACCGACGCGACGCTGCGCGAGTGCGGACCGTCGTACAGCCTGACCCACGGCGCACCCATCGACTTCTCGAAGCCGATCGGTCCGATCACCTTGACCAACCCAGCGGCCGAATCGCTGCTTGCCTCAGCAGGACTCACCAAAGGCTGGGCTGTCGCCATGCCAGACCACGGTGGCATCAACGATCGGTTCCTCACACCACATCAGCCCGGCTACGCCGTCCTCGACGGCATCCGCGCGGTACAGAACTTCAAGCCCGAACAACTACCCCAGAAGACTCCAACCGCGTTGTGGGGATATTCGGGCGGTGCCATCGCCAGCAGTTGGGCCGTCGAAGAGCAGCCGACCTACGCTCCTGAACTCAATATCAAGGGAGCCGCGTTTGGCGCGCCAGAGCGTGACCTCGCGGCATCGCTCAAGTCGGTGAACTTCACCCCGCTCGGCGGACTAATCCCAATCGCATTAGGCGCCATCGGCAAAGACTCATCGGCATTCCGCGTCGCGCTCAACCGATACCTGACGCCGCAGGGCCGACAGGCGGTGGCAGCAACCGCTGGTCACTGCGTCGCCCAGAACATTGTCGCCAACCTGTGGTTCGACTATCGGCGGTACCTGACCAAGCCGGTCGACGTCGTGCTGGCCGACCCGGTGATCAAACGTGCCATCGCCGCGCGCGGAATCACGGGTCGCGCACCCAAGGTCCCGACGTATATCTACAACGGCATCACCGAAGAGGTTGCCCCCATTTCCGGCACTGACAAACTGGTACGGAGTTATTGCAAGAGTGGTGCAGCGGTTACTTACCGCCGCGAGCAGCTTCCACCCAATCCGATTCCGCAGATCTCCTCGACACACGGCATCGTGTTGATGACGGGCGCTGGTGCTGCGTTCGACTGGATCGATACTCGCTTGACGCCCGGTGCGGCAACGCCATCGGGTTGCGATGTGGCGACGCTGCCCAGTTCATTACTGACGTCGGAGTCATTTCGCGGTCTGGGCCCCATCGTCGGCGGAGCGCTGACCTCGATGCTCGGATTGCCCGTCGGCGCCCGCTAAGCACTATTTGCTGTGATCGCCGACACAAAATAGCTGTGTTATGCGCCACTTTTGGCTGGTAAACACCATGCAGGAAATTCACAGGTATTTATGCGCTATGCGCTGCGAATACATTGAATAATCGATAGTTATCGTTTCGTGATGCAACGCCTCAGTAATCACAAACGCGACATGACGTTTATCAATTGATTTTGTAGGGTCCATTCCGGTCCAAAAGTTCATCGCCACTACTCAACTACCGGCGATGACAGATACGGAAGGTGACTCATTCATATGAGCCTCAAGAAGCTTGCAGTTCGCGCCGGTGTCACTGGTGCGCTCGCCATTGCCCCGCTGACCATGCTGGCCGGTACCGCGTCGGCCGACGGTCACAACTGGGACGCTGTCGCCCAGTGCGAGAGTGGCGGCAACTGGTCGACCAACACCGGCAACGGCTACTACGGTGGCCTGCAGTTCAGCCAGTCCACCTGGGAAGCCAATGGCGGCAGCGGCAGCGCGGCGAATGCTAGTCGCGAAGAGCAGATCCGCGTCGCTGAGAACGTCCTGTCCACCCAGGGCGCCGGCGCATGGCCGGTCTGCGGCGCCAACCTGTAATAACGCATACGCCAGACCCCGGTATCCCCAGCGGATACCGGGGTCTTGCTCGTTCGGGAGGACCTACCGCGCCGATAGCCCTACGCTGATCAGATGCCGGCGAAGCTGTCCGAGCTCGTCCACAGCGGACAGTTCCCCCTATTCCTGCTATTTGTGGCCTTCTTGACCACTTTCGTCGTAACCCGGGTGATTACCCGCATGATCCGGGCGGGCCGCGGGCCGTTCCGCGACAACGTCCGCGGCGGCCTGCATATCCACCACGCAGTGCCCGGAATCGTGCTGATGGCAGTGGGCGGCATCATGTCCATCGCCGTTGACGGTGCGTCACCTGCCAGCGAGATCGCCGCCGTCGCGATCGGCATCGGCACATCCCTGGTCCTCGACGAGTTCGCGATGATCCTGCACCTGCGCGATGTTTACTGGACTCAAGAAGGACAACTGTCGGTTCAGGTGGTGACGCTGACCGTTGCCGTCCTCGGACTGATGCTTCTCGGGTATATGCCCTTCGGCGACGATTCCGGTTGGCTTCCGGCCCATCTCGTCATGACTGTCGGGCTGCCGGTCCGGCTCGCGGCAGTCGTGGTGTGCGTGATGAAAGGTAAGTACTCGACGTCGTTGCTGGGGACGCTGGTCCCGCTGGTGGCGTTAATCGGCGCGCTGCGCCTGGCGCGGCCGAAGTCTAGGTGGGCCCGACGCTTCTACTCGGCGGACAAACTGGCGCACGCGCAACGTCGGGCAACTAACTTCGATCAGCGGTTTGGCCGCTGGGGATTGTCCCTCGAAGACCTGGTCGCCGGACAGCCGACGTCGACGGTGTCGTCTGAGTAATCGGTACGGCGACTGCGCGGATCGGCGAGGGGCATGCTACGTTATTAATTCTTAATTGAATCTTTGCCATTTGGGAGGAAGTTTTAGATGAGGGCCAAGTATGTCGCTTCGGCGATACTCGCCACCGCGATAGCGGTGACCACGCCGACAGCCGTTGCGCAAGCGGCTCCCACGACGCCGGTTCGCTCCGGGATGGAGATCAACCTTCCCGAGACTCCCTTCACCGCTGCGAAGTGCACCCTCGGTGTCGTCATCTCCCCGTCCCGCGCCTATACGGCCGGCCACTGCGGCGATGTCGGTAAAGCCGTCTACAACACCAAGGGCAAGCGGATCGGCCGCATCACCGCTAACTTGGGCAATACCCGACACCTCGACATCGCTGTCATCACTCTGGCGCGCGGCACCAGTGCTCGAGTCGACGCTGTCGATTGGTCGGGACGCTTCGCGAAGGGCCAGCCGGTCACCAAGTTCGGCGTGACGACTGGCCGGGGCCGTGGAGTGATCACCAACCCGAAGGCGAAACTCCGTGGGGCACACGGCTTTAGCCTCGCACCTCCGTTCCTGAAACTTCAGGACACCTTTAGCATCTCCGCCAGCTTGCGCGCCGCCCCCGGCGACAGCGGCGGTCCCATCCGCAATAGCTCCGGTGCGGTGATCGGCATTATGTCGACCAGCAACGGAAACTCCGCCTCGACATTCGCGCCGGTTTCGCGGGTTCCAGGTTATCTGCGGTAGAAGCTGAACTAAGAAACGATCAAGGCGTCGAGGGCATATCGCCCTCGACGCCTTGGTTTTTTCCTGCTAGGACTAAGTCAAACGAATTACAGCCCCCATCGAGGGTGCGGTAGATTGCCCTGAAATCGCAATACGTCGTCGGACATTGACGAGGGGCCAGAATTATCATGACGTCACCGCGACTGACCTTCGCCTTAGCGGTCGTTGTTGTACTCTCCGCTCTTGGCATTACGTCGTGCAGTGTCGATTCCCTCACCGGCGGCGCGGCGAATACAACAAGCTATCCCCCGGTGACCACACCGCAACCACCTCCATTAGGTTCGTGGAAGATTCCTGCTGGTTTTCCGGCAGAGGTACCAATAATCGACGGTCGATATCGGCTGACGCACCAATCCGATTCGATCGTGCTGAGCGTCACCGCCGTGCAAAAGGCAGAGGTCAACCGCGCGCGGACGCTACTTGAGAAAGCCGGCTATTCCCGCGAAAGCGTCCTCGGCCAGAGCACATTTGTTGGGCCGAAGTATTTGATCACCG
The DNA here is from genome assembly GCF_048537885.1 of Gordonia sp. CPCC 205333. Lineage (NCBI taxonomy): Bacteria > Bacillati > Actinomycetota > Actinomycetes > Mycobacteriales > Gordoniaceae > Gordonia > Gordonia sp. CPCC 205333. The sequence goes on from NZ_JBCLVI010000005.1 coordinate 680,110, forward strand.
TCACCGACGATGACATCGGATACGGCATGACGATTGTTTACCGGCTTTCGCCCATTTCGAATCTCCCTGGAATACCCCAGCTTCCGCAGATGTCGCTGCCGCCGCTGCCCTAACAGCGCGCTCGTTCCGCTATTCACCCCGAAGGACAACAGATCCAGTGGCCCACCAATACAGTCCGGCATTCGAACGGGTCGGGCGTGGCATCACCCGACATTCGGCCCTGGTCATCTTGGTATGGATCTTGATAGCTGTCGGGACCAATTTGGCGTGGCCGCAACTGGAGACGGTTGCCAATGAGCGGTCGGTTGCACCGTTCCCGAGCGACGCACCGTCTATTTCCGCCATGCACGAGATGGCGGAAAAGTTCAACCAGAAGGGTGCTGACAACGTAGCCATCGTCGCGATGACGAATCCCGGCGGATACAACCTCGGCGCTCGCGCGCATTACAGTGCGCTCGTCCAACGCCTGAACGAAGGCGGTGCCACCACTTTTGTGCAGGACTTACTCGGCGCCGCTGACGCGCAGTCGAATCCGACTCTACGAAAGCAGGTCCTGAGCGCCGACGGAACGGCGTGGTACCTACTTGTGGGCGTGCGCGGGGATCTCGGGTCGCCCGAGGCAATGCAGTCGCTGAAATCGATCAAAAACACCGTGGCGCGGACTTTCGACGGCAGTACGGTCACGGCCCGCGTGACGGGTAACGCCGCCACCATGGGCGACGTCGCGGTTCAGGCGATTTCCGACACGCGGCTCGTTGGTGCGATCACATTCGCGGTTATCACCGTGCTTCTGCTAGTGATCTACCGTTCGGTTTTCACCGCGTCATTGCCGCTGATCGTCATGGGAATGAGTGTCGTCGTAGCTCGCGGGACGGTGGCCGGACTCAGTTTGTTGGGCATGCCCATCTCGAGTACATCGTCGGCCCTCATGGTGGCGATCGTGGCCGGCGCGTGTGTCAACTACACGGTCTTCTACATCAGTCGGTATCACGAAAACCTGAGGCTGGGCCTCCGGCCCGACGAAGCCATCGCTCGCACCAGCGGTTCGATGACCCGCGTCATTCTCGCGACTGCCGCCACGGTGGCCATCGCCAATCTGGCGCAGGTCACCGCCAAACTGCAGGCGCTCGCGGCTTCGGGCCCGGCGGTGGCAGTCGCCATCACCATTGGCTTTCTCGTCACCGTCACGATGCTGCCGGCGATCCTTCATCTGGCGGCTAAGCGAGGGATCGGATTCCCCAAAGCCGCACTTACTGAACAACTCTGGCGTCGGATCGGTGTTTACGTCGTCCGGAATCCTGTCGTGACACTCCTCGTGGCGTTACTCACGCTCGGAGGTTTGGCCGCATTCGCCCCGTCAATGAGATTCAGTTACGACGATCGCGCCGCGCAGCCCAAGGGGACGGATAGTTCAGAGGGCTACGCGATGCTCAACGCGCATTTCCCCTCCGACTCGATGCTGCCGCAATACCTGATCATCAACTCGCCCAAGGATCTTCGCACGCCGGAAGGGTTGGCCGATCTGGAACAGATGGCCCAGCGCGTATCCCAACTTCCCGGCGTGACGCGGATAGTCGGGATTACGCGACCCGACGGGTCGAAAATCACGCAGGCCACCTTGGCCTGGCAGATCGGCACGATGGGCAAACAACTCGCACGCGCCAAAGACAGCGCGAAGAATTATGTGCCTCAACTTGATCGGGTCCAACAGATCGCCGACCTCGTCTCGCAGTTGGCGCAGGAGTTCGACGCCAACGAGCTCTCCCGTATCAATTCGCTGATGACTCAGGCTTTTTCCCAAGCAGGCAGCGCAACTGGACAGTTAAACCGATACTCTTCTCTGCTCGATCGGCTCAGCAAATCCGGTCCACAGCTCGACCAATTGGCCGGTCTCGCACCGACATTGAAGACCACGGCAATGACGTTGACTTCGGCAATCGCCCTCATCGAGCCGATCTACTCGTCGATGAAAGGATCGCGAGTTTGCACCGATCTTCCTCAATGCGTCCAACTTCGCAACCAACTGGCGGTGTTGATCGAGTCCAAGAACAGCGGCGCATTGGCCGCGCTCGGATCGGTGAGCACAGCCATCGACGCGATGGCTCAAAGTGGCACACCACCGTCGAAGTTGATCAGCGATATGAAGGGGCAGCTCGCGACCGCACAGTCGTATATTCGTCGAATCGGCGAATTTAAAGCACGATATGACCGTGCGAATGATGTACTCCGCCGGGTCCAGTTGCTTGGCCTGAGCAACGAAGATGCAGAGCAGATGGGCGACCGGGTGCGCGAGATGCGCCGCCAGACTGAAGAGGCGATGGGCGGACTCACCGAACTCGCCGCGTATCTGCAGACCGTCGGGACGAGTGCGAAGTCGCCGTCGGCGTCCGGCTTCTATCTTCCCGACGGAATACTGTCGACCGGCGACTTCGGTTCGGCTGCAGCACTTTTCATCTCACCGGACGGCAAGATGGCTCGCTATATGTTGCAGACTTCGGTTGATCCCTACAGTCCGCGAGCGATGGAACTGACCCGATTGATCGCCTCGACCGCACGGGAGGCGACACCCAACACCAGCCTGGCGGGCGCCGAGGTCGCGGTCGGCGGTCTCTCGGCTATTCTCGGCGATCTTCGCGAAGTGTTCAAACGAGACTTCGTCGAGATCATCGTCGTCACCCTGCTGATAATTCTCGCAGTGATGTGTCTTCTGCTGCGGTCGATCGTCGCGCCGGTATACCTTCTCGCGACGGTGATTCTGACTTATCTGGCCGCTTTGGGCGCCGGGGTTCTGCTATTCCAGGTGATACTTGGCAAACAATTATATTGGGCGGTTCCGGCGATGACATTCGTGCTCGTCGTCGCCGTCGGTGCGGACTACAACATGCTGTATATGTCGCGTTTGCGGGAGGAGTCCCAGAAGGGATTCCGGATCGGCGTCCTTCGGTCGGTCGGTTACACCGGTTCAGTGATTACCTCGGCGGGGATGATCTTCGCCGCCGCCATGTTCGGGATGATGGCCGGCAGCATCTCGATGATGTATCAGATGGGATTCATCATCGGCGCGGGCATACTCATCGACACATTCATCGTGCGAACGCTCATTGTGCCAGCCATCGCTACTGTTCTCGGATCCAAGAGTTGGTGGCCGGCGAAGTCGTAGGGAGGGCCGACGCAAGCCACTCACCGACCTTCCGACCCTTGCGAAAATTCGTGTCAGATACTACCGTAATCTCAAATATCAGCGCGATCTGAGATTGCTACCAACACGAAGATGGGCCGAATGACCAATCAAGCACCCAAAGCTGCGGGCGTGCTCATTTCGTGCGAGCCGACACGCGCCCGACTGTTTCCCGGAATCAGAATGCGTGCCCGCGCCTGGGCAGTCCGCTACACCACCACCGCTGCAACCGGCGGCATCATCGAAGCGACCGGAACCGTTCTCGTTCCGACAAGCCGGGCTCCGCACGCATTGATTGGGTACGCGGTCGGCACACAGGGGCTCGCGCCGCGGGCGTCGGCGACGTCGGCACAACTTGCCTACGGGCTGGAGTACGAAGCCGGATTCCTCGCTGCCGGATTGCGGCGCGGCTGGGCGCTCGCGGTCCCCGACTATCCGGGCCTCGGCACAGGCGCTACGCATCCGTACGTCGTCGGCCATGCCCTCGGTCCAGCGGTGCTGGACTTGTTGCGCGCCGCACGACAGATCGCGCACGAGCATCTCGCGGATCTGCCGATCGCGATCACCGGCTACTCCGAAGGCGGGTGCGCCGCTGGTTGGGCACTACAGCTGCACCCGACCTACGCACCCGAATTGCCAGTGGTGGCCGGGGCGGTGGGTGCAGCGCCCGCAGATCTCCTCGACTGCTACGAACGCCACCAGCGCAGCCCGTATGCTTTCCTGCTCATCTATGGGCTGATCGGTCTTGATGCCGCGTATCCAAACCTGCACGCGACACGTCACCTGAATAGGCGGGGCAGACTGCTGATTCGCATCTTCCGCCGCACGCATATTGTCGCTGCGGTGATCCTCGGGTTTATCGGCTGGCTCCTTCCCCCATTCCGCGTCGAGTCATGCGTCGACGAGCACCCCCTCGATGACACAGATGTGCGAGCCCATCTCGAGCTGAACCGCCTCGGCGACAGCCCTCCGTCGGCACCTGTCTTCATCGCCACTGGCAGGTGGGATCAGGCCATCCCGTACCGCCAGACCGTCGAACTCAATGCGCGCTGGGCCGCTGCCGGCGCACAGGTCACTATGGATCTGTTTCCACGACGCGAGCACATCACCGGCGGACTGACTTTCGCCCGGCGCGCATACCCCTTCCTCGACAGCCACCTCGTCACCCCGAACCACAGACCTCGCCGTGTGCCCGAAGCGTCGTAGTCTCACACCGAAGTGACTGCGGACAGCAATTCGTCGACGAGGTCGAGTACGTGATCGGGCGTCACGCTGGGATCGACGATTTTACGTACCGCCAGGCCGAAGGACAGGTCCAGAATCAACTCGGCGATCCGGCGCGCCGGGACCATCTCCAGGATCGCCGACGGCAATAGCTTGGTTAGTACTTCGGCGATATTGTCCACGGCAGAGCGGTTCCGCGCACCTTCGGTCGCCACGATCGATGAATCCGCACGGTTGGCCAGAGCGAATTCCAGCTCCAGGCGCGGCCAACCCGAATCGAGAGTGTGGGTTATCCATCCACGAATGTTCTCGACCACCTTCGCGAGATCGGCATTCGCACCGACAAGATCGCTGAGGTGCTCACGGGCTTCACCCTGCAAGCTGGCCAGTACGACCAGGGCGACGTCAGCTTTGCTATCGAAGTTGGAGTAAAAGGCACCAGTGGTGAACCCAGCTCGCTGCGTGATCGCAGACACCGAGGCTGCACCGTATCCCTCGGTAAGCATAAGTTCCCGCGCACTCGCCACCAGCTGACGCTTGGTCTCAGCTTGCGCGATGGTCCTGGAGTTTGCCACGCGCTCCATCCTATCGCCCTCATTTCAGCAGCTTGAGGTCCCAGTCATCAGGTCTGCGGTCACGGCCGCCACGCACCGGCCTTGCGCCGTTCCATTTCAGATACTATCGTTATTAGAAATAATGCCGTTATCTAAGGAGTACATCTTGGCGCTCAAGGAATTGGCAACCGGAGCTGTGCTGCGGGCAATGGGTCCACCGATGGAGAACGATCTCGAACGGTTGCGCCGCTCTGTCGAGGGTCGCATCGTACTCATCACCGGGGCGTCATTCGGCCAGGGTGAGGCGACCGCGCGGCTATTCGCCGCTGCCGGGGCGACCGTGCTCTTGGCAGCTCGTACCAAAGCACGACTCGACGAAATCGCCGCAGAAATCACCGCCGTCGGCGGATCCGCGTTCAGCTATTCAGTCGATCTCATCGATGTCGACGCCGTGGACGCGTTCGCCAGGCAAGTCTTACAGGAGCACGGTGGCGTCGATATTCTGGTGCACAATGCCGGCAAATCGCTGCGCCGCAGTGTGTATCGCAGCGCTGAACGCCTGCGCGATATGGACGCGATGGTCGGAGTCAACTTCACAGGCCCAATGCGCCTCACCCTCGCGTTGCTGCCGAGTATGAAGGTGAGCCGCGGCGCACACATCATCAACATCGCCACCGCTGGTCTTTGGATGGCGCCCGTAGCTCCGCGGTGGTCGTTCTACATCGCCTGTAAAGCGGGGTTCGACACATGGTTGCGGTCCATCGCGCTCGAGGTACGCGGCGACGGAATCGACGTCACGACCATCTACGCGGGTCACATCAAAAGTCGCATGGTCGCTACCCGATGGGTGAGCCGGACGCCCGGCCACACACCCGAGCAGGCCGCGCACATACTCGCCTATGCTGCCTCTCGGCGGCCGAGAGCGATGGCTCCGCGAAGTTTGTCCGTCGTACGTGTACTCGGGGTGATCTTTGAGGCCCCCCTCGGACATGTGATCTCTTACCTGGACAGCCGCGGCGGGGAGACCACAGCGTCGGAGGCAGCGTATGTGCGAGCGATGGCCAAAGAATTCGCCGATACCCACCCGATTGGCACTGGCTCATGAACCAAAGCAATACGTCGGCGCAAGACATTTCCACTCGGGGAAGTCGTCGACAATGGCTGACCGCCGCGGTCGCCCTTATCCGATCAGGAATGTTGGCCCCGCCAAGTCCATTGGTACTCGCACGAATCGTCAACCGCTATTGGCAGCATGGAAACACCGCCGCGACACTATTCGGCATCGCAGCGGCCCGCTACCCGGACCGCTCGGCAGTAATCGACGACGCCGGCGCTATTTCTTATGCGGAGCTTTACCGCGATGCCGGAGCCTTGGCGTCCCACCTCTGCGCTAAGAGACGTCCAAAATCAGTGGCGATAATATGTCGCAATCATCGCGGCTTTTTCGAGGCGTTGGCTGCCACGGCGATGACTGGCGCTGAAACCATTGCTATCAACACGGAGCTTCCCGCCATACAACTGGCAACATTGCTCACCCGGCACGCTCCCGACGCCCTCATCTACGACGAGGAATTCGCCGATGCGATCGCGGCCGGCAGTTTTGGCGGAACTCAGGTCATTGTTGGCACCTCCGCCCGAGAATCGACGGTGCCGACGCTATTGTCGACCACCAAGTCACCGAGCCGATATCGGCACCGCGTCTGGCGCTCTGGCAAATACACCCTCCTTACCTCCGGGACTACCGGCCTAGCCAAGGGCGTACCGAGATCTGTACGGCTTTGGGGGGTGGTTCAGCTAGCGGTGTCGGGGACTGCGACAGTGCCGTTGCGCTCGCGCGATGTGGTCGTCGTCGGCCCGCCGTTCTTCCACGGGTTCGGTTTGCTCGCAGCCATCGGCGTCATTAGCGCAGGTGGCACAGTGGTGTGCCGGAGTCGATTCGATGCCGCTACTGTGCTCGACGATATGGCCCGCCATCGCGCAACGGTACTTTTCGCCGTTCCGACGATGCTTCAACACATTCTCGATGCCGAGCCGTCCGCGTCCGAGAGATCTATTAACCTGCGGCGGGCAGTAACGGGTGCCGCCCCGGTAACAAGTGTCACGGTGCGGCGATTTCAGAACCGCTTTGGGAACGTGCTGGTCAATGGTTACGGATCCACCGAAGCAGGTGTGGTGACCACCGCAACACCCGACGACCTCTGTCGCTTTCCGTCAACCGTCGGCAAAGCAGCCCTCGGCGTTTCAATCCGGATCATTGATGAGGCAGGCGATATGGCGCCACCTGGCGAATCGGGACGAATCTTCGTTCGTGGACCACTGGAGTACGCCGGCTATACACGTGACACCCGGTCTCCCACCCCGACCAAAGTGGTGATCGATGGTTTCGTCGACACCGGCGACGTCGGCTACATCAATTCACAGGGGCTGCTCTTTCTGGCTGGCAGATCGGACGACATGATTGTCTCTGGCGGCGAAAATGTCTTTCCCGCTGAAGTCGAGGATATTATCGTCCGCTACCCTTCGATCAAAGATGCCATAGTTGTTGGCGTCAGCGATGAAAGATTCGGACAAGTTCTCAAGGCTTTTGTAGTCACCACTGACAACGAGGCGGTCGATCCAGAATCTCTTAAACTCCACCTACGTGCGTCCCTTGAGCGCTACAAGGTCCCCAAACAATTTGTCACAATCGACGCCATTCCGCGAAATCCGAGTGGAAAAGTGTTGCGCAGCAAGTTGATGGAGTTGGGGGAAAGTAAGGAGAATGCGTGACGCGCGACGAGCGATGTGCCTGGATGCTGTAATTGTTGCCGAGCTGGTATCGACGCAGGGGCGCGACCACCGGCCGCTGCGCCACTATGGGAACAGCGGCACCTACTCACCCTTTTAAGGCACCACGGCGATTATCACGACGGCGCGATACCTAGAAAGAAAAGAACCACGGTCCTTGGGGACCGTGGTTCTTTCTTACTTCTTTTGTAGCGGGGACAGGATTTGAACCTGCGACCTCTGGGTTATGAGCCCAGCGAGCTACCGAGCTGCTCCACCCCGCGTCGGTAAACACCAAGTTACAGGTGCCCTGACACCGAGTGCAAATCGGTTTCGGCAAACTCCCTGATCGGCACCGTTCCGGTGACGAGAGTCACACCTAGCCACCGCCTGACCAGCGGGAACGATCATTTTGGGTGTACGCCCATCAGTGTCGCGATCTGCTGCGCCAACGGCGTGAGGTTGAGTTTGTCGGGGTCCTTCTTAGGCTTG
>NZ_JBCLVI010000006.1:0-5586 GCF_048537885.1 Gordonia sp. CPCC 205333
TAGTTCGGCGGTGTCCTACTCTCCCACACTGGTTAGGGTGCAGTACCATTGGCGCTGGAGGGCTTAGCTTCCGGGTTCGGAATGGGGCCGGGCGTTTCCCCTCCGCTATAGCCGCCGAAACATTATGAAACTGTCCACCACCCCACACACATGCTGTGTTTGGGGTGTTGTGTGTTGTTTCAGAGTTGCATAGTGGATGCGAACCAAAAGTATTTGTTTGGTTATCGTTTATATTGTTGTGCTCACCAAAAAAATATTTGTGTGTGACACCCGCCATGAAGGTTGGGGTGTTGGTAAGTCCTCGGCCGATTAGTACCAGTCACCTAAACACCTTACGGTGCGTACAGTTCTGGCCTATCAACCCCATGGTCTGTGGGGGGCCTTAACCCCGCAAAAGGGGGGTGAGAAACCTCATCTTGGAACAGGCTTCCCGCTTAGATGCTTTCAGCGGTTATCCCTTCCGAACGTAGCTAACCAGCAGTGCACCTGGTGGTACAACTGGCACACCAGAGGTTCGTCCGTCCCGGTCCTCTCGTACTAGGGACAGGTTTCCTCAAGTTTCTTACGCGCGCGGCGGATAGAGACCGAACTGTCTCACGACGTTCTAAACCCAGCTCGCGTGCCGCTTTAATGGGCGAACAGCCCAACCCTTGGGACCTACTCCAGCCCCAGGATGCGACGAGCCGACATCGAGGTGCCAAACCATCCCGTCGATATGGACTCTTGGGGAAGATCAGCCTGTTATCCCCGGGGTACCTTTTATCCGTTGAGCGACACCGCTTCCACTTGCCGGTGCCGGATCACTAGTCCCGACTTTCGTCCCTGCTCGACATGTACGTCTCACAGTCAAGCTCCCTTGTGCACTTACACTCAACACCTGATTGCCAACCAGGCTGAGGGAACCTTTGGGCGCCTCCGTTACATTTTGGGAGGCAACCGCCCCAGTTAAACTACCCACCAGGCACTGTCCCTGAACCAGATCATGGTCCGAGGTTAGAAGTCCAATACGATCAGAGTGGTATTTCAACAACGACTCCACACACACTAGCGTGCATGCATCACAGTCTCCCACCTATCCTACACAAACCGAACCGAACACCAATACCAAGCTATAGTGAAGGTCCCGGGGTCTTTTCGTCCTGCCGCGCGTAACGAGCATCTTTACTCGTACTGCAATTTCGCCGAGTCTGTGGTTGAGACAGCAGAGAAGTCGTTACGCCATTCGTGCAGGTCGGAACTTACCCGACAAGGAATTTCGCTACCTTAGGATGGTTATAGTTACCACCGCCGTTTACTGGGGCTTAAATTCTCAGCTTCACCAACAATGTTGATTAACCGGTCCTCTTAACCTTCCAGCACCGGGCAGGCGTCAGTCCGTATACATCGTCTTACGACTTCGCACGGACCTGTGTTTTTAGTAAACAGTCGCTTCTCTCTGGTCTCTGCGACCACCCCCAGCTCAGACCGAAAAGATCATCACCAGAAATGGTCCCCCTTCTCCCGAAGTTACGGGGGCATTTTGCCGAGTTCCTTAACCACAGTTCTCTCGATCGCCTTAGTATTCTCTACCTGACCACCTGTGTCGGTTTGGGGTACGGGCCGTGTACCAACTCACTAGAGGCTTTTCTCGGCAGCATAGGATCATGGAATTCACCACTACGGTTACGCATCACCTCTCAGGATATATGTGCAACGGATTTACCTATCACACTCCCTACAGGCTTACACCAGTACAACCACTGACTGGCCCCACTACCTTCCTGCGTCACCCCATCGCTTACCTACTACAACCAAGGTCCCACGCAGCACCAATCACGCCTCCCGAAGGAGATCAGATCAGATTTGGGCAGTTAGTACAGTTGATTCAGCATTTGGCGCGGATACACGGGTACGGGAATATCAACCCGTTGTCCATCGACTACGCCTGTCGGCCTCGCCTTAGGTCCCGACTCACCCTGGGCGGATTAACCTGGCCCAGGAACCCTTGGTCATTCGGCGGACAAGTTTCTCACTTGTCTTTCGCTACTCATGCCTGCATTCTCACTCCCACACCCTCCACACCTAGCTCACGCCGATGCTTCCCTGGATGCAGGACGCTCCCCTACCCACCCACACACCTAGTCAACCATCCGCAAACAGAAGACAAGCTTAATATGTGAGTGCCGCGGCTTCGGCGGTGTACTTGAGCCCCGCTACATTGTCGGCGCAGGATCACTTGACCAGTGAGCTATTACGCACTCTTTCAAGGGTGGCTGCTTCTAAGCCAACCTCCTGGTTGTCTCTGTAATCCCACATCCTTTTCCACTTAGTACACGCTTAGGGGCCTTAGCCGGCGATCTGGGCTGTTTCCCTCTCGACTACGAACCTTATCGCCCGCAGTCTCACTGCCACACTCTCACACCCTGGCATTCGGAGTTTAGCTGACGTCAGTAACCTAGTAGGGCCCATCGGCCATCCAGTAGCTCTACCTCCAGAGTGAAACATGTGACGCTGCACCTAAATGCATTTCGGGGAGAACCAGCTATCACGGAGTTTGATTGGCCTTTCACCCCTACCCACAACTCATCCCCTCCATTTTCAACTGAAGTGGGTTCGGGCCTCCACGACGTCTTACCGTCGCTTCACCCTGGCCATGGGTAGATCACTCCGCTTCGGGTCCAGACCCAGCGACTACACGCCCTATTCAGACTCGCTTTCGCTACGGCTACCCCACACGGGTTAACCTTGCCACTGAGCACTGACTCGCAGGCTCATTCTTCAAAAGGCACGCCATCACCCACCATCCACTAAAGGATGCACAGGCTCTGACGGATTGTAAGCGTCCGGTTTCAGGTACTATTTCACTCCCCTCCCGGGGTACTTTTCACCTTTCCCTCACGGTACTAGTCCGCTATCGGTCACCAGGAAGTATTCAGGCTTACCGGGTGGTCCCGGCAGATTCACAGCAGATTCCACGAGCCCGCTGCTACTTGGGCATCACACAGGCAAGATCACACACTTTCAGCTACCGGACTCTCACCGTCTACGGCAGACCATCCCAGGCCACTTCACCTAGCGCATGATTTTCTCACTCACCTCCAGCACGGCAGCACTGAAAAGCATGACCCCACAACCCCACACACACAACCCCTGCCGAGTCTCACATGCGCATGGTTTAGCCATCCTCCGCTTTCGCTCGCCACTACTCACGGAATCACAATTGTTTTCTCTTCCTATGGGTACTGAGATGTTTCACTTCCCCACGTTCCCTCCACACAGGCTATACATTCACCCAGTGGTAACACCACATCACTGGTGCTGGGTTTCCCCATTCGGACACCCTCGGATCACAGCTCGGTTGACAGCTCCCCGAGGCTTATCGCAGCCTCCAACGTCCTTCATCGGCTCCTGGTACCAAGGCATCCACCGAACGCCCTTACACACTTACCCAACACCTACAAACAACCCCGCCCACCACAAAGACAGACAGAATCGAATGTAAACATCACCAAGCATGCACAAACAAAAAAAAATATAACACTTACAAACAAATAAAGATGCTCGCATCCACTATACAATTCTCAAACAACACACACCCACCAACCCCAACACCCACCACAACACATGGCAACCAGGCGGAAATCACTGGGCATACACTGAAACAACACCACAAAACAACAGTTTCGCGTGTTCCCTCAGAACCCCGATAGTGTGCAATAGCATCCCCACCTCACAGCAGAGAACAACCACCCACCCACCAACACTAGAGGCCGGCAGATATCAGTGACATGTTTGATGTTTCACCCATGAACACACACCCACCACAACCACATTCGAGTTGCACCTGGGAGTGTTGTGTGCTCCTTAGAAAGGAGGTGATCCAGCCGCACCTTCCGGTACGGCTACCTTGTTACGACTTCGTCCCAATCGCCGATCCCACCTTCGACAGCTCCCTCCCACAAGGGGTTAGGCCACCGGCTTCGGGTGTTACCGACTTTCATGACGTGACGGGCGGTGTGTACAAGGCCCGGGAACGTATTCACCGCAGCGTTGCTGATCTGCGATTACTAGCGACTCCGACTTCATGGGGTCGAGTTGCAGACCCCAATCCGAACTGAGACGCGCTTTAAGGGATTCGCTCCACCTCACGGTCTCGCAGCCCTCTGTACGCGCCATTGTAGCATGTGTGAAGCCCTGGACATAAGGGGCATGATGACTTGACGTCGTCCCCACCTTCCTCCGAGTTGACCCCGGCAGTCTCCTGCAAGTCCCCGGCATAACCCGCTGGCAATACAGGACAAGGGTTGCGCTCGTTGCGGGACTTAACCCAACATCTCACGACACGAGCTGACGACAGCCATGCACCACCTGTACACCAACCACAAGGGGGGCTATATCTCTACAGCTTTCTAGTGTATGTCAAACCCAGGTAAGGTTCTTCGCGTTGCATCGAATTAATCCACATGCTCCGCCGCTTGTGCGGGCCCCCGTCAATTCCTTTGAGTTTTAGCCTTGCGGCCGTACTCCCCAGGCGGGGTACTTAATGCGTTAGCTACGGCACGGATCCCGTGAAAAGGAACCCACACCTAGTACCCACCGTTTACGGCGTGGACTACCAGGGTATCTAATCCTGTTCGCTACCCACGCTTTCGCTCCTCAGCGTCAGTTACTACCCAGAGACCCGCCTTCGCCACCGGTGTTCCTCCTGATATCTGCGCATTTCACCGCTACACCAGGAATTCCAGTCTCCCCTGTAGTACTCAAGTCTGCCCGTATCGCCTGCACGCCTACAGTTAAGCTGCAGAATTTCACAGACGACGTGACAAACCGCCTACGAGCTCTTTACGCCCAGTAATTCCGGACAACGCTCGCACCCTACGTATTACCGCGGCTGCTGGCACGTAGTTGGCCGGTGCTTCTTCTCCAGGTACCGTCACAAAAGCTTCGTCCCTGGCGAAAGAGGTTTACAACCCGAAGGCCGTCATCCCTCACGCGGCGTCGCTGCATCAGGCTTGCGCCCATTGTGCAATATTCCCCACTGCTGCCTCCCGTAGGAGTCTGGGCCGTGTCTCAGTCCCAGTGTGGCCGATCACCCTCTCAGGTCGGCTACCCGTCGTCGCCTTGGTAGGCCATTACCCCACCAACAAGCTGATAGGCCGCGGGCCCATCCCAAACCGCACAAGGCTTTCCACCACACCACATGCATGGCATGGTCATATCCGGTATTAGACCCAGTTTCCCAGGCTTATCCCGAAGTTCAGGGCAGATCACCCACGTGTTACTCACCCGTTCGCCACTCGAGTACCCCCAAAGGGGCCTTTCCGTTCGACTTGCATGTGTTAAGCACGCCGCCAGCGTTCGTCCTGAGCCAGGATCAAACTCTCCATGAAAAAACATCAAAACCCAAAAGGATTTCAAAAAAACATTCAGAAGAGAAAAAACCCCAACCAAATCCAAAAACAAGCATCCATCAAAAAATCTTCAAAAAAAGACTCAAACAGACACCAAAAAATCGAGCACCCACCAAAAAACAGCAGACACCCAAAAAAAAATTGGCATCAAACAATCCATCACACACTATCGAGTTCTCAAAGAACACACACCCAC
>NZ_JBCLVI010000007.1:0-1204 GCF_048537885.1 Gordonia sp. CPCC 205333
AGCGTGTGCAGATAGTTCTGCTGATCGTGTTGGGTGTTGCGGCGACGGTGTTCGCGGGTGTGCGGTATGTGCACTTCGATCGAATGCTCGGGGCGAATTCTTATAGTGTGACGGCGCATTTGCCTGATTCGGGTGGCATTTTCACTAATGCTGAGGTGACTTATCAGGGGGTGCCGGCGGGGCGGGTGAAAGATGTGCGGCTAGTTTCCGATGGTGTCGATGTGGTGTTGACTCTTGATGGTGATGAGGGTCAGATTCCGGCGAGTGCTGTTGCGGTAGTTGCTAATCGGTCGGCTATTGGTGAGCAGTTTGTGGATTTGCAGCCGACGTCGTCGGCGGGGCCGTTTCTGGTGGAGGGGTCGCGGATCACCAAGGGGTCGGTACCGCCACCACTTGATGAGGTGGTCAATAGTGCGATCGGTTTCGCCGAGTCGGTACCGGTGCAGGATTTGCATACGGTCATCGTTGAGTTGGGTAAGGCGTTCAACGGGCAGGGGGAGAATCTGACCCGGTTGGTGACCTCGTTGGGCAATCTTTCTAAGGCTGGTGTGGAGAGTTTGCCCGATACTGTTGCGTTGCTACAGAATTCGAATGTGGCGTTGGCGACGCAGGCTGAGCAGTCTGATGCGATCATCGGGTGGGCACGCAATCTGGATTTGGTGACTGCGACGTTGGCGGCGGCTGATCCTGATGTGCGGCGGTTGCTGACCACCGGTACGGCGACTGCGACGCAGTTGTCGGGGTTGTTGCAAAAGCAGGGTGCCGATATCACCAAAGTCGTGCACGACCTGGGTACGACGGTCAAGACGATCGAACCCGCCGGCTGGGCGACGAACTACGCACTCGCACTGCTGTCACAACTGTCGGCTGGGAGTCATGGTCCGCCGCGTGGTGATGGTCAGATTCATTTCGGCATCGTGTTGGAGACCAACAATCCGGCGGCGTGTACGCGGGGGTATGAGGGCACCGAGGCGATTATCGCCAAGATGAAACGCACCAACCCGCGTTTCGACATCAACTACGACGATTTTCCGTTCAACATGAATGCCAGATGCAGTGTGCCGCAGGGCAGTCCGACCGGGGTGCGCAGTGCTGAGCGGGCCGCCCTGGCTAATCCCGCCTATCGGCAGCCGTGGGACAACAAGCCTAAGAAGGACCCCGACAAACTCAACCTCACGCCGTTGGCGCAGCAGATCGCGACACT